>NZ_JASHJC010000002.1 GCF_030733385.1 Roseovarius sp. MMSF_3359
GGGCCGCCCGCCGGTATTTCAGATCAGATCGACAGCGTTAGCCGCCTTTCTGCTCATAGGCCGTTCCCCAGCCCCAGGCACCGGATCCAAAGCCGCGCGCCACGACGCGCTCGCGATAGATGGCCGAGACGATGTCACCATCGCCCGCCAGCAGTGCCTTGGTCGAACACATCTCGGCGCAGATGGGCAGCTTGCCCTCGGCGATCCGGTTGCGCCCGTATTTCTGGAACTCGGCTGTCGAGTGGGTCTCTTCGGGGCCACCGGCGCAGAAGGTACATTTGTCCATCTTGCCGCGGCTGCCAAAGTTGCCTGCCTGAGGATATTGCGGCGCGCCGAAGGGGCACGCGTAGAAGCAATAACCACACCCGATGCAAAGGTCCTTGGAGTGCAGAACCACCCCTTCCTCGTTCTGGTAGAAGCAGTCTACGGGGCAGACCGCCATACAGGGTGCATCGGAACAGTGCATGCAGGCCACGGAGATCGACCTCTCACCCGGTTTGCCATCCTGAATGGTGACAACCCGGCGGCGGTTGATGCCCCACGGCACCTCATGCTCGTTCTTGCAGGCAGTGACGCAGGCGTTGCATTCGATGCAGCGTTCGGCGTCGCAGAGGAATTTAGCTCTAGCCATTTCTCATATCTCCTTATGCTGCACTGATTTTGCAGAGAGTACATTTCGTCTCCTGCATCTGCGTGACCGAGTCGTAGCCATAGGTCTGTGCCGTGTTCGAGCTTTCGCCCAGCACGTAGGGATCGGCCCCGTCGGGATATTTGTCCCTTAGGTCCGCCCCTTCGAAATGGCCGCCGAAATGGAAGGGCATGAAGGCCACGCCTTCGCCCACCCGCTCAGTCACCATTGCCATGACCTTGACCTTGGCACCTTCGGCACCTTCGACCCAGACCTGCTCACCATCACGGACCCCAAGATTATTGGCATCGCGCGGATGGATTTCCACGAACATGTCCTGCTGAAGCTCGGCCAGCCACGGGTTCGACCGCGTTTCGTCGCCGCCGCCCTCATATTCGACCAGACGACCGGATGTCAGGATGATTGGGTAATCCTTGCTGAAATCCTGTTTCTGGATCGACGCATAGAGCGTGGGCAGGCGATACGCCTGACGGTCCTCGTAGGTCGGATAATCCGCCACCAGATCGCGCCGCGGTGTATAAAGCGGCTCGCGGTGAAGCGGGATCGGATCCGGGAAGGTCCAGACAACCGCACGCGCCTTGGCATTGCCGAAGGGCGCGCAGCCATGCTCGATGGCCACCCGCTGGATACCGCCCGAAAGGTCGGTTTTCCAGTTGGTCTTGGGTCCGGCCACCGCGTCAATGCTGGCGCGTTCCTCGTCGGTCAAATCACCGTCCCAGCCGAGATCCATCAACATCTGCATCGTGAACTCAGGATATCCATCCTGAATTTCTGATCCGACACTATAGACCCCTTCGGCCAGCAGGTTGTCGCCGTCGCGTTCCACACCGAAACGGGCACGGAAGGTCAGGCCACCCTCACCCACGGGCTTGGACATGTCATAGAGGTTCGGCGTTCCGGGGTGCCCCATCTCGGCCGTTCCCCAGCAGGGCCAGGGCATACCATAGTAATCCCCGTCCGCCGGACCACCCACCGCCTGCAGCGTCGTTCTGTCGAACGTGTGCTGGTTGGCCATGTGCAGCTTGATCCGCTCGGGCGACTGGCCGGTATAGCCAATGGTCCAGAGGCCGCTGTTGAACTCACGCGTGATGCTTTCAACATTGGGTGTCTCGGCATCTTCCATCTCGATATTCCGGAAGAAACGATCGGCCCAGCCGAACTTGTTGGCGAACTTGGCCATGATGACCTCGTCCGGCAAGCTCTCGAACAGCGGCTCGACCACGCGGTCGCGCCATTGCAGCGAGCGGTTCGATGCCGTGACCGAGCCACGGGTTTCGAACTGCGTACAGGCCGGCAGCAGATAGACGCCATCGGTGCGGTCATGCAGCACGGCGGAAACGGTGGGATACGGGTCGACCACGACCAGCATGTCCAGCTTTTCCATCGCCGTCTTCATTTCCTTCATCCGGGTCTGCGAGTTGGGCGCGTGGCCCCACAGAACCATGGCGCGCACCTTGTTGGGCTGATCCATGTTCTCGGCATCTTCCAGCACGCCGTCGATCCAGCGGCTGACCGGGATACCCTTGAGGTTCTGGAGCGATTTGTCCTTGCCCTCGGCATCCTTGATGCTGTCGAACTGACCGGCAAGCCAATCGCCATCTTCGCCCCAGACACGGCCCCAGTGACCCCAGGCCCCTGCCGACAAGCCGTAATAGCCTGGCAATGTGTGGCTCAGAACACCAAGGTCGGTCGCGCCCTGCACGTTGTCATGGCCACGGAAGATGTTTGTGCCACCCCCGCTTGTACCCATGTTGCCCAGCGCCAGTTGCAACACGCAATAGGCGCGCGTGTTGTTGTTGCCGTTGGTGTGCTGCGTGCCACCCATGCACCAGATCACGGTGCCGGGGCGGTTATTGGCCAATGTCATCGCCACGCGCTTGAGCTGACTACCGGGCGTGCCGGTCACGCGCTCAACCTCTTCGGGCGTCCACTTGGCCACTTCTTCCTTGATCTGGTCCATGCCCCAGACACGGGTGCGGATAAATTCCTTGTCCTCCCAACCGTTCTCGAAGATGTGCCACAGGATGCCCCAGATCAGCGCCACGTCGGTGCCGGGACGGAAGCGGACATATTCATCCGCATGCGCCGCCGTGCGGGTAAAGCGCGGGTCGCAGACGATCAGCGGTGCGTTGTTCTGCTCTTTCGCGCGCAGAACGTGCAACAGCGAGACGGGGTGCGCCTCGGCCGGGTTGCCGCCGATGATGAAGATGGCCTTGGAGTTGTGGATATCGTTGTAGCTGTTGGTCATGGCGCCGTAGCCCCATGTATTCGCCACACCGGCCACCGTCGTCGAGTGGCAGATCCGCGCCTGGTGATCCACGTTGTTCGTGCCCCAATAGGCGGCGAACTTGCGGAAGAGATAGGCCTGTTCGTTGTTATGCTTCGCCGATCCCAGCCAATAGACGCTGTCCGGACCGCTTTCCTCGCGGATCGACATCATGCCGTCGCCAATCTCGTCGATCGCCTGTTCCCAGCTGATGCGTTTCCACTCTCCGCCTTCCTTTTTCATCGGATATTTCAGGCGGCGCTCGCCATGGGCGTGCTCGCGGACCGATGCACCCTTGGCGCAATGGGCGCCGAGGTTGAACGGGCTGTCCCAGCCGGGCTCCTGGCCCACCCAGACACCGTTCGACACTTCGGCCACAACCGTGCAGCCGACCGAGCAGTGCGTACAAACCGATTTAACCAAATCCACCGCCTCTGTCGCGGCCGTCTGGGCCGTGGCGCGGGTGACGGTGCCCCCTGTTGCGCCGATTGCGGCGAGGCCACCAATGGCCAGTCCGGATCCGCGCAGGAACGCGCGGCGGTCGACCGACTTCTCGGCGACCTCAGACAGGATACTTGTCCGCTGGGGGCGTCTCGCAACCCCGTTGGTCTTTTTCCTAAGCATGTTACTCTCCTCCCTTGCGTGCCCGATGGGCTTGCTAGGTATTGCTGTTTCCTCTGACTGTCGGGCCAATCGCTACCAGTCGTCAGCGGCTTCGGGGTGATCTCGTCCGGCTCGGAACCGGGCGCTATCGTCGCGCCGGAGGCGCATTTTCAGGGCGCTAGAAGCGCGCACTTTCCAGATATGCGCGCGTATGCGCGGTGTCCTGCATCTTCTCCGATGTCAGGTCTGGCTCGGCCGCCTCGGCCTGCGTTCCGCTGACGGCGGCAACGGCCACCGCAGCAGGCGCAGCAGTGCCGGCCAGTTTCAGAAAATCGCGACGGCTTGCACCGTCTTCGGTTTTCTTGGTCATGAGAGTTTTCTCCTCCCCTTGGTTGTAGCGGGTTGCCCCGCCCTTCGATGCGAGCATCAGCCCGCGCTCATCCGAAAGCCTTCCGCCTCGATCTCCATGAACACCCGGCCGACTGCGCCGACCGAGGCATAGAGAACCGAATTCTGAGCGGCCTCCAAATCCGTGTAAAAATGCCCTGCCCAGGGGCCGATATGCTTGGCGAAGAACGTTTTTTGATCGTCCAGCGATGCGGGCGCACCGAACCGCCCGCGGATCATCCCGCCCATCATCTCCATCAGCGACGCGATGTTATCCTCGGGCTCATAGACATTTTCGGCCCGCGTCATGCCGCGAACCGCCATATCCCGGCGCAACGTGGCCAGCGGCTTTTCGTTCAGGAAGCCGGTCAGGTAATAGCTGGCATAAGGCAGAAGCTCGCCGCGACCCAAGCCGATAAAAAGCGCGTTAAACTCGCTCTCGACGGTTTTCGGCTTGCTGAGCGACGCGATCCGCGCAAGCGCCTTGATGGCAGTTCCCAACGCGCTGTCATCCCCGGCCAGTTTCGCCGTCTGAGCCAGAAGGACCTGATCCGGCGGCCCCGAAAGCAGCAATCCCATAAAGTCGTAAAGATCAGCGCGCAGGCCGTCCTCTTCGGTGATCTGGGGGATTTCTGTCATAACGGCCTCACTCATGCGTCTGCCACCTCTTCGTCTTGGAAACTGAACCGCATCCGGCGGCGCGGGGCGGGCATCGGTTCGGCATCAGCCATGTCGATCGCCTCGGCGGGTTGTATGACTTCATCGGGTTCAGGCTCAGTTGCCAGCTCTTCGGCCAGTTGATCGTCTTCGGCGATGTCTTCATCAGACGGGTCAGCCGTGACGTCGCCCTCTTCCTCTTCGGCCGATTCCAACTCGGCCTGCCGTGCCATCTCGTCGAGATGGGCCTGCATGCCCTTGCCAACCTGGTAGGTGGTCGAAAGGTTTTCGATCACGCAGGCCGCATCGGTGAAATCCTCGCCGTAATCTACCAGCCCGTCGACATTCGCCAGAACCGGATTGGTCAGCCACAGTTTGCGCAGGGCGCGACTGCGGATGCGGTCCGGCACGGCGCGGGCCATGAAGCCGCTGAAATCGTCACCGGCGTCGAGGCTGTCGGGGTCCGGCAGCCCAAGGTCCGCCAGGATTTCATCATCGGTCTTTTCGGCCTGTTCGGCCTCGATCGCACGAGTTTGCAGCGCCACCTCTTCGGCCTCGGCCTCCTCGGCCACCCGCGCCTTGCGGCGGGACCAGAAATCTCTTGCCTCACTCATTGCAACCGGCCCTTCCGGGTCAGGGCGGGGGAGCGATAGACGCCGGACAACTGCGCAATCCGCGGATCACCGATGCCATCGACAACCTGCCCGATATCCTTCTTGTCACGGCGACGTTTCTTGAACTCTTCTTCCTCATGATGCGCCTCGACGAAATCGCGGATCCACGCCATCAGCCCCTCGGGCATCGGCACCTTCTCCACGATCTCCTCTCCGCTATCGGCATAGTCCTGTGCTTCGTAGGGCGAGGCGGTCGCCAGCAATACATCGAGCGGACGGCTATCCTCCTGGCTCTCGCGCAGGACGACATAAATCGAAGGCACTTTTGTCGAGAGCCCGTGCAGATAGGCCTCGGTCTCGGCACCGTGCAACTCAAGCTGACATGTGGCCGCGTGGAACTCGGTCACGCCACCCTCTTCGCGCATCACCCGCCACTCGGCCGGTGCGGCCCCGGGCAACACGCCAACCGCTTTCCATGACCATTTCACCCAACGGGTCACGCCCGGCGCGCGCCGGATGACAATGCCCAACGGCATATCTGCGTAGCTATTTGGGTTGCGGATCAATCGGTGCCTCATCCCCTTGGCTTCCCCGACAGAGTGAATCAGTTTCGCCGACACACAAAGCACTTTCGGCATCCCACCGCACACGGGGACATTTTGGGCAGGGGTTGACCGCCGCTGGTATTGGATTGGACAGATTGACCAAACACCGCGATTCCAGGACACGCGCATCACCGCCCACACCCCAAAAACATACAGAATCAATCAGGTTAATTTCGCCGCTCGTTTTTGATCGCGACGACACTAAATCCTGTTTACGAGGGCGCGGTTTCATGCCTAGTCTTGCGCCGCGAACAGGGGGGTAAGGCAGCAGAAAAGCTGCCCATCAGGACAAAGAAGAACATGCCTAAGCAACTGATTTTATGCGACTGTTCCGGCAGTCAGGAAATTGACAAGGACGCGTTGGAGGCGACGACGGGCCTGCCCTGCTCCAAAGTGCATTCCGGGCTTTGCACGCATCAGCTTGACGCGACACAGGCGGCAATCGCCACCGGTGACGCCATCATTTGCTGCCAACAGGAAACCCGAATTTTCCAGGAAATCGCGGACGAGCTGGAGGTGCCTGAGCCCCCTTTCGTCGACCTCCGCGACCGGGCCGGATGGTCGGCGGATGCGGCGCCAAAACTGCCCAAAATGGCCGCACTCCTCGCCGAGGCGACGCTGGCCGATCCCGGCGAGAAGACGGTAGATGTGGTATCCGAGGGCCTCTGCCTGATCATCGGCAAGAGCGATGTGGCGCTACCCGCCGCCGAAAAGCTTTGCGATGTACTGAGCGTGACCGTTCTGCTGACCGATGCCTCGGATCCGCCCGCGAGCCGGTCATTCGATGTCATCAGTGGCCGGATCAGGCACGCGACCGGCGCGCTTGGTCAGTTCGAACTGACCGTTGATGCCCTGCGCCAGGTTGATCCGAAAGGCCGCGGTGAGCTCGGCTGGGATGCGCCGCGCGACGGCGGGCGGACCGGCTGCGATATCATCCTTGATCTGACCGGCGACACACCGCTTTTCCCCGCGCCGGAGAAACGCGAAGGCTACCTGCGTGCCGATCCCGGCAGCCTGCCCGCCGTGGCCGATGCCATCCTGACCGCCAGCCAGCTTGTCGGTACATTCGAAAAGCCGCTCTACGTCGCGCTGGAGCCGCTCATCTGCGCCCATTCCCGCGCCGAACAGACCGGCTGCGACCGCTGCCTCAATGTCTGCCCGACCGGCGCGATTTCGCCTGATGGCGACCATGTGGCGATTGACCCGATGGTCTGCGCCGGGTGCGGTTCCTGCGCGGCGCTCTGCCCCTCCGGCGCGATCACCTATGATGCACCCGCCCCCGACCTGATGTTCCGGCGTATCGCGACCCTGGCCAGCACCTATCTAAAGGCGGGCGGGACTGCGCCGCGCCTGCTGGTGCATGATGCCACCCATGGCGCCGAGATGATCCGCCTGGCCGCGCGTTTCGGTCGGGGCTTGCCTGCGGATGTCATCCCGCTTGAGGTATCCGCGCTTGCGGGTTTCGGCCATGCGGAGATGCTGGCCGCGCTGGCATCGGGTTTCTCGGAGGTCTCCATCCTGCTGTCGCCCACGACGGAACGGGACGCGCTCGACCACGAGGTGCCGCTGGCCCGCGCCATAGGCGGCGAGGACCGCATCAACGTCCTGGATTTCTCGGACCCGGACATGCTTTGCGACACGCTCTATGAAATGCCAACCTCGCCCGGACAGCAAACCGACCCGATCCTGCCAATGGGCAACCGTCGGCAGGTCGCCCGGCTTGCGGCCAAATCGCTGCGCCCGGATACCGGGTCCCTGCCCCTGCCCGATGGTGCGCCCTATGGCGCCGTCTTGGTCGATACGGATGCCTGCACCCTCTGCCTGAGCTGTGTGTCGCTCTGCCCATCGGGCGCACTGAACGACAACCCCGACATGCCGCAGCTTCTGTTCCAGGAGGATGCCTGCCTGCAATGCGGCCTTTGCGCCAATATCTGCCCAGAGGACGCGATCGCCTATGAACCGCGGCTGAACCTGACCGATGCCGCGCTGACACAAACGGTCCTCAACGAGGAAGAGCCTTTTGCCTGCATCGAATGCGGGGCGCTTTTCGGTGTGAAATCCACTGTCGAGAAAATCGTCGAAAAGCTGGCCGGGAAACATTCCATGTTCGCCACGACCGAAACCGCGAAGATGATCCAGATGTGCGATAACTGCCGCGTCGATGCGCAGTTTCATTCGGAAAACAACCCGTTCGAAGGCGGGCAGCGCCCCAAGACACGCACGACCGAAGATTACTTCAGTAAGCGCCGGGATCACTGATGTTTGATCGGCGCGCCCAGATTGGCCGGCTCGAGCCGGCTCACATAGGCCATGATGGCGTCGAGATCATCAAGCGTCATCTCGACCGGGGCGATGGGAGACGGGCGGTTGATCGGAAACGGCTCGGTCACATCCTCGATCTGCGTGAAGGCGGGATGGGGGTTGAGGGCAAAGAAAGCGCGAAACCTGTTGTCCCAATCCCGCAAGCTGCGCAGGACGTGAAAAGAGGGCGTCGAACCGATGGCGTTCATCCGGTTGTCTGCACTGACCACGTGGCAACGGCCGCAATGGAGGCTCGACAGTTTCAGCCCTTCGGCCGCGTCACCGTCATAGGTCTCGACCGTGGCCACGGCCTCCGCAACCTCGGGCAGGGTGAAGGGCTGTGCGCCATCCACCTCAAAGCTCGTCAGCGTCCGATGCCCGACCTCCGAGGTCAGCCAATCGGCAAACCGCGCGGCACCGGGATGATCCGCCGCCACCGTCATATGCCAGGTCGCCCCGGCGCCGGTAAAAACCGCGACGCCATCGCCATCGGGCGCAAGCGTCACCTCTGCGGCCCCATCGACCAGTTCCACGCGGATCTGGGTCTTGAGCGAGAACCGTGGCAGCAGGTGTTTCAACAGCCCGCTTTCGATCAGCGTTTCGGGCGCGCTGAGGCGGAAATCCCGCTCGCCCGCGGCCACCAGATGGGGCACCGAGGCCAGCGCGACGATGAGAGAGAGCAAAATTCGCATGCCCGAAGGGTAGGAAAACCCGGACCAATCCGTCAATAATCTTGGCGACTCACCAATCAAGGAGCCCAAAATCATGAGCGACGATGCCAATATGTCGATGCGCAAATTCCTCAAACAGGTCGGCGTGACCTCGCAACAGGCGATCGAGGAAGGCCTGCGCAGCGCCGGGGCCACCGCAGGGCAGGAATACACCGCGAAGGTCGTCCTGACCGTCGAAGGGCTGGACGTGGAACATGTCGTGACCGGCACGATCAAAGGGTAGAACGGATTTGAGCATCACCCGTGAAAGCGTCATCGAGGCGCTCAAGGCCATCGCCGATCCGGTAAGTGGCAGCGATATCGTCAGCGCCGGTATTATGCGCGGTCTGAACGTCGAGGGCGACACCGTGCGCTTCGTGCTGGAGATCGACCCGGCCAAGGCCGAGGCCTATGGCCCGGTGCGCGATGCCTCGGAGACCGCCGTCAAAGCCCTGGGCGCGGGCGAGGTCAGCGCGGTTCTGACCGGCCATACCGCCAAGGCGCCGCCGGATCTCAAGCCGCAGCGCAAGGCCGAACCGCAAGGCCCGCAACCGGTGCCCGGGGTCAATCACCTGATCGCCATCGCCTCGGGCAAGGGCGGCGTGGGCAAATCCACCGTTTCGTCCAACCTCGCCTGCGCGCTGGCCGCCGAAGGCCGTCGCGTGGGCCTCTTGGATGCCGACGTCTATGGCCCCTCGCAGCCCCGGATGCTGGGCGTGTCGGGACGACCGGCCAGTCCCGATGGCAAAACCATTCTGCCGATGCGCAACCATGGCGTCACCATGATGTCCATTGGTCTCATGACCAACGAGGGCCAGGCGGTGGTCTGGCGCGGTCCGATGCTGATCGGCGCGCTGCAGCAGATGCTGATGCAGGTGCAGTGGGGCGCCTTGGATTGCCTTCTGGTCGACCTGCCCCCCGGTACGGGGGATGTGCAGATGACCCTTGCGCAGAAGGCCAAGGTCGATGGGGCAATCGTTGTGTCGACACCGCAGGATGTGGCCCTTCTGGATGCGCGCAAGGGGATCGACATGTTCAACCAGCTTCATGTGCCGGTGCTGGGCATGATCGAAAACATGTCCACGCATATCTGCTCGAACTGCGGGCACGAGGAGCACGTATTTGGTCATGGCGGCGTCGCGGCGGAGGCGGCGAAGCTGAACGTACCGTTGCTGGCTGAAATCCCGCTGCATCTGGATATCCGCCTGGCCTCCGACGGCGGCGCGCCGATCGTGGTGAGCCAGCCCGACAGCCCGCAGGCGCAAGGGTTCCGTGAAGTCGCGCGCAAACTGATCGACCAAGGGGTGGCATGAACGATCCCACCTTCCCTCCCCTGATGACCGGACAAGCGGTGAGCGGCAATATCGACCCGTTCGAAAAAGCCTGCGCCATGGCGGCGCTTGGCTGCGACGCGGGGCTGATCGTGCATAATGTCACCGCCAACCGGTTGATGGCAGCGATGGTCATGGCCCCGGAAGTGCCGCTTGAGGACGCGATGGCCATGTTGCCCACCTGCGGCGTTGGGTTTCAGAACGCGCTTGGCGCGCTCGCCCCGCCCGAGGTTGCCGTGCACCTCGAATGGGCAGGCGGCATCCGCATCAACGGCGCCTCCTGCGGGGGCTTGCGCGTGGCCGCGGGCGGCACAGATCCAGCGGCGGAACCCGGTTGGCTGGTGGTGGGCCTTGATCTGCCGCTGATGCAGGTGACGGAACGCCCCGGCGACACACCCGACCAGACCGCGCTTTACGACGAAGGCTGCGCCGACGTCGATCCGGTCAACCTGCTGGAAAGCTGGGCGCGGCACACGCTGGTCTGGATCACCCGGTGGGAAGCCGATGGCGCGGCGCCGCTGCACGCGGAATGGCGGGGGCTGGCCCATGGCATCGGTGAAGACATCACGCAAAGCGGCATTTCGGGAAGCTGGCTCGGTGTTGACGAACGCTTCGGCATGCTGATCCGCGCGGGCGACGGCACCCATCTGATCCCGCTGACATCCGTATTGGAGAGCACCTCATGAAACTCGCCCGCGCGATCCATTTCGATGAAAGCGACATGAATGTCTACCACTCCCCCGCGCGCACCGGCGAATGGTGCATCTCGGGCGGGTTCGAGTTTTCCAACTGGACCGAGGCCGACCTGACCGGCAAACCGCGTCAGGCCTTTGCGAATGGCTGGCTCGGGTGTGAAACCTTCGGGCGGGTCACCTTCGTGGCCGTCACCCAGGTCGAACAGGCCGAGATCGACACGCTGGCGCAGGCGCTGGCCGAGCATTTCGTACAGATCTACGGCGCGCCGGATGTGGCCACGGCGCTCCCCGTCGCCGCCGAAGAGCTGGGCCACATGGCCGAGCTTTGCGAAGATCACGCGCCCAATACGCTCCTGACTGTAATGCGCGAGCTGACCGATGCGGGGGTCAGGGAGAGCTTTCGCGTGATCGAAGCGCAGGACGCCGGGTTGGAGCAATTCGCCATTCACGGCGACCTGGAAGAATAGCCGCACGGCGACCTCGCCCAAAACAACAGACACGCCGCGGACCAAAGAGCTGGTTCAAGGATAGCCCTGCGGTTGGGCGGGGTCTTTTGCAAAACGGGAAATTGGCATATCCCGGTTCCTATGAAGATCCTCCTGGCAGAAGACGATACCGTATCGGCGGAATATATCCGCAAGGGCCTGACCGAGCAGGGATATGTCGTTGACTGGGTGACCGACGGGCGTGATGCACTGACCCATTGCCTCTACAATCCGGTCGACCTCGCAATCGTGGACCGGATGATGCCGGGAATGGACGGGCTGTCGCTGGTCAAGGCCCTACGCGCCTCCAAATGCGACCTGCCGGTGATCTTCCTGACGGCGCTTTCGGATGTCGAGGACCGCGTCGATGGGCTAATGGCGGGCGGCGATGACTACATGATCAAGCCGTTTCACCTCTCCGAATTGCTGGCCCGCATCTCGGTTCTCTCCCGCAGGCCGAAACAGGCCGCGCAGGAAACCCGGCTTAGCGTCCATGACCTTTCGCTCGACCTGCTCAGCCGCACCGCATCCCGGCAGGGACAGATGATCGAATTGCTGAATAAGGAATACGCCCTGCTGCATCTTTTGATGGAGACGCCGGGCCGCGTGATCAGCCGCACGATGATCCTCGAAAAGATCTGGGATTTCTCATTCGATCCGGGCACGACCGTGGTCGAGACGCATATCAGCAAGCTCAGGCAGAAGATCGACAAACCCTTCGACACGGCACTTATCCACACCGTGCGCAACATGGGATACACCATCCGTGCCCCTCGGTAACCTCACGGCGGGGCACCCGTTCAAGGCGGCCTGGCGGGTCCTTCTGGTCTTCCTGCTGTGCTACGCGATCGCAGGGTACTTTCTGGTGAGCGCGGTCACGAACACGCTCAAGACCGAGCTCGAAGCCCAGACCAAGGCCGAAAGCCTGCTCTTGCAGAACATCTATCAACGCGATGGCAAGGCGGGCCTGCTGAACGCGCTTCGGGACATGGAAAGAGCCGTCCGCCCGCCCGAACACATGGTCAGCCTTTTCGATGAGAATGGCATCACCTTGACGGGGCCGGTTTCCGGCGTGCCGGATTTCGTGGGTGTGACGCACCGCGAAGTCGAAAAGATGACCGGTGGCAAAATTGCCGGGCGCTATGTTCTCAACGTGCAGAAGCTCGCGCAGATGACACTGATCGTTGGTCGCGACGCACGGTTCATCGACACCGCCGGACGGCGGCTGATCATCGGGTTGGCGCTCTTTGGCGGAGTGCTGTCGGGCATGACATTGATGCTTGGGCTATGGGCAAGCCGGGCATCGCTTGCTCGGCTCAGCGACATGGAAAAGGCCCTTTTCCGGGTCTCTGAGGGGGATCTGGCTGCCCGGCTGCCGGTAATGGCGCGCAATGATCAGTTCGATCGCGTCTCTGCGCGCATGAACCACAATCTCGACCGGCTTGAACGGTTGGTGGCTGGCGCCAAATCCACCGCGGCCGCCATTGCGCATGATCTCAAAACACCTCTGTCGCACACGCAGATCGCGCTGAACGAGGCGGCCGACGCCGTGGAGGCAGGACGCGACCCTGCCCCCAGGATCGAAGCCGCGCTGCACGAATTGCAATCGTTGAACACCACCTTTGACACGATGCTGCGCATTTCGCGCATCCAGGCGAAAACGGAAACATCCCGGTTCGGCCAGGTCGACCTCGGGGACATCGCCGCCAAGGTGATCGAATTCATGCAACCCCTGGCCGAGGAACGTGGCCAGACCCTGCGGCTGAACGCCCAGGAGGTTTCAACCTTCGCCGATGCCGCGATGCTCCAGCAGGCGTTGGTGAACCTTGTCAACAATGCCTGCACCCATACGGGTCGAGGGGCCACGATTGTCGTGGAGGTGGCGCAGGACGCGCAAGGGCCGATCCTGTCGGTCAGCGACGATGGCCCTGGAATTCCCGAGGCGGATCGCAACAAGGTATTGGAGCCATTCGTCCGGCTGGACCAGGCCAGGACCACCCCGGGCAGCGGCCTTGGTCTGGCCCTGGCCAAGGCGGTTGCCGATCATCACGGTGGCGCATTGGAGCTAAGCGACGCGAAACCCGGCCTAAGGGTCGAATTGCGGCTGCCAAACATCAAGAAAGTTTAAACTTCGACACAAGCCCGGAAAAGACACAGGCCCTATCTCTCCGTCATCCGCAGCCCCGCTGCCCGTCATGAGGAGAGACCATCATGAAACCGAATTCCACCTTGCTAGCCGTCCTCATCGCGGCCTCAACGGGCATTGCCGTTGTCGCGCAAGGCGTGCAGGCAGGGACAACCACCGTCACATCCTCCGAAACCGAAACACCCGGTGAGGTCGCGTCCAGCACGCTTCGTATCCCGGCAAGCGGCACGCATATCCTCGATGGCGAGCATGGTGCCAGACTTGCATTGTTCGACGGCAACCTCGACCTCGCCAAAGAGATGATCTCAGGCGCCAGCGATCAGTTTCACGATCACATGGCAAATTTCGCGATCAGGCTGAGCGATGCAAAGATGTTTGTCATACCCGTCGATAGCGGCCTGCAATTCGCCGAGGGTTTTGAACCCAATGAGGCCCATAGTGGCGTCATCGAAGAGGCCGGTGTTCATATCCGCTCGGGCGATGTGGACAGGGCGGTTGACGTCATGACCGGCGCCGGGATCGAACTTGACGTCCGGGTCGTCGCCCTGCCCGTCGAAACCGCAATTGCCAACCTCAAACAGGCCCTGACCGATATCGAAGCTGGAGAAATTCACAAGGCCAACATGGCGCTCAAAGCGGTCGAAACCTCAATCGTGATCGAAGACTACAAGCCCGGTGCTTTGCCCGCCCAGAGCTATCCGCTGGCCGAGATCCTCCAGGGTTAACCCCATCGCTCACGGAGGACGCGCTCTGCATGCTTAGGGAGGTCATGCAGAGCGCACTTTTTTGCGCCCTCATTTGGGGTTAGCCTCTTTGCCGAGGCTAGCCGCAACCGCCTCCGGCCAAACGATAACACTTGGTATCGCAAGGGACGACATGGACTACTCAGAACTCACCAAGGCCTTCGGGGCCTTCTTTGCGATCATGAACCCGTTTGTGAACCTGCCGATTTTCCTGGCGCTAACCGCCGGTTTCACCGTGGCGCAACAGCGAACCCTGGCACTCAAGATCACCTTCTTTTCGGCGATCATGTGCGCGGTGATCCTTTTTGCAGGGCAGAAGATCATCGGTTCTTTCGGGGTCACGATCGACCAGTTCCGGATCGCCGGTGGCGCGGTCCTGGCACATATCGCCTGGTCCATGCTGAACGGCGGCAACATCGCGTCCCACCACGGCACGGACCGGGAAAAGGACCATATGTCCGATCTGTCGGCGCTGGCCTTCTATCCGATCACCTTCCCGATGATCGTTGGGCCGGGCACGATTGCAACGCTGATCATCTATGCGGGTCATACGGATACCCTCGCAGGGCTGCTCGAGATTGGCAGCGTCGTGGGCATTGTTCTGGCAATGCTGTTCATCGTGCTTTTCTTCGCGTCATTCTTCGGCAAAATGCTGAGCGATACGATGCGTGTGATCATGACCCGGCTGATGGGCATGATCCTGTTGGCCATTGCCGTCGAGATGATTATCGCCGGATTGAAGGCCGTATTACCGGGCCTTGCCTGAGGAGACGAGAATGACGTTTTTCAACCCGGAGAACCATAGCCGCAGCGCGGCGCACAGGAAAATCTATGCCTATTGCGAATTGGCCTACACCGCCGTCGATTTCTCGGCTGCGGCGCTGTTCGTGATTGGCAGCATCCTCTTCTTCAGCGAGGCCACCACGTATCTTGGCACCTGGTTGTTTCTGATCGGCTCTGTCCTTTTCGGCATGCGACCGACCATCAAGCTCATCCGCGAAATCGCCTATCTTCGCGTGGGCAACTATCAGGACATCACCGAGACCTGATGCGGATTGCCAGTTACAACATACGCAAGGCCGTTGGCCTCGACTGGCGGCGCGATGCCGACCGGATTGCGGATGTTCTGGCCGAAATTGATGCCGATATCGTCGTTCTGCAGGAGGCGGATCGCCGTGTCGGCAACCGCGCCGGCGTGCTGCCCCTGGACCGGCTTGCGGATGAACTTCGCTACGACCTCGTCGATCTTTCGATCCGACCGTTGAGCCATGGCTGGCACGGCAACGCGATCCTCTTTCGCAATGATATACCGGTCGCCCGGACCCGCCGCATCGACATCCCCACCATCGAGCCGCGCGGCGCGGTCTCCGCAATCCTGTCCGACCCGCCCGTTGAGATTATCGGCGTGCATCTCGGCCTGACCCCCGGCAAAAGACGTCAGCAAATGACCTCTCTCAATCACTATATCGAAAACGCACCGCATCCCGTTGTGATCGCCGGGGATTTCAACGAATGGAAGACCGATATCGAGGTGTTCAAGGAGACCGGCCGGATGATCTCACCCGGGCATAGCTATCATTCGGCCCGCCCGAGGGCCGCGCTTGATCGTTTCGTGATCGCCGGGCCGATTTCGCATGAGGCGTCTTTCGTGCACAAATCCGAACTGGCCCGGGTCGCCTCGGACCATCTGCCCATCGTGATGGAAATTGCGTTCACGGAGCCCGCCCAATGACGATTATCGTGATCCTGCACGTCTTGTTGGTCGCGGCATTCACGGCCCGCATCCTGTTGCGCGACGACCTGTCGCCACCGGCGCGCCTGGCGTGGTTCATTATCCTGAACGCCCTGCCCTATTTCGGCAGCGCGCTCTATTTCGTCTTCGGCGAGATCGACCTTGGCAACAGGGCCAACAAACGCCACCGGGAGATTTTCGATGAGATCAGGACCAAAGCCGCGGATTTCATGGGCAACGGCCAGGACGTTGCCAAGCTGATCGACCCGATCTATCGGCCGGCCTTTCACTACGCCGGGTCGATCAACGGCTTCCATCCCGTCGATGGCAACAAAGCGGAGCTTATGGCCCATGGTGGAGAGACGCGGGAACGGCTGGTGGCGGATATTGATGCGGCCACCGACCATGTGCATGTGCTCTACTATATCTGGCTTGATGACGACACCGGCACCGCCGTCGCGCAGGCGCTGATGCGGGCGGCACGGCGTGGGGTTACCTGCCGCGCCATGGCTGATGGTCTCGGCTCCCGCCGGCTGATCAAGGGCGCGCTCTGGCGGGAAATGAAAGAGGCGGGCGTTCAACTGGCCGTGGCCCTGTCGTTGGAAAACCCTGTCCGCACCCTCCTGACCAGCCGTATCGACCTTCGCAACCACCGCAAGATCACGGTGATCGACGGGCGTATCACCTATTGTGGCAGCCGCAACTCGGCGGACCCGGAGTTCCTGGTCAAGGCCAAATACGCCCCCTGGGTTGACATCATGCTGCGCTTCGAAGGGCCCGTGGTAGCGCAGAACCAACTCCTTTTTGCCAGCGACTGGATGCAGGCCACCGATGAATCCCTGGACCAGTTCAACCTGATCGCGGAGCCGATCGACGGCGGCTTCCCCGCGCAGGTCATGGGCGACGGGCCGACCGAGAGACGAGGTGCCACACCGCAGCTATTCGCCAACCTCATCGCCTGTGCCCAGCACGATCTGACCCTTTCCACGCCCTATTTCGTACCCGACGCAACCGTGTTCGAGGCGCTCTGCGCCGCCGCGCACCGGGGCGTGAACGTGACCCTGATCTTCCCCAAGGTGAACGATAGCTGGGTGGTCGCGGCCGCCAGCCGAAGCTACTACCGCCGGCTGCTTGAGGCGGGGTGTGTCATCCATGAGTTTGAGGGCGGACTTCTGCATGCGAAAACACTGACGATCGACGGCAGGATCAGCCTGATCGGGTCCTCCAATCTTGATTTGCGCAGCTTCGATCTGAACTACGAAAACAACATCCTGCTGCAGGATGCCGATATCACGCGGATGATCTCCGACAGGCAACAGGACTATATCGCCCGATCCTCCCGGACCGACCTGCCGACGGTGCTGGCCTGGCCCTATCTCAAACGCATCTGGAACAATGTCATCGCGACGATCGGCCCGGTTCTCTGATCCGCTGCGCGACTTCAAGAAAATTTAAACTTCGGCAAAACCGGGGGCAAACTGCCACGCCTAGATAAAGCTCACCACTAACTCAGGAGAGCACTATGAACCGCCCTAGCAAGAAACATAAGGCCATTTCCCTTGGCGTCGGCGTCGCCGCGCTGATGGCATCGGCCGCGTTTTTGCCCAGCACCGCAGCCGCTGCCGCCGGCAATGGTTTTGCCGATCTCGTCGAAGAAGTCAGCCCGGCCGTCGTCTACGTCGAAGTGACGACGAAGACACAGAAAACCGATGCCGAAGATCCGGCGCAGAACAACCCGATGTTCGAAGAATTCATGAAGCGTTTCGGCGAGCAATTTGCAAACCCGCCATCCGACATGCCGCGGCAAGGCCTTGGATCGGGTTTCCTGATCTCGACCGACGGATTGATCGTGACCAATCACCACGTCATCGACAACGCCGCGACGGTTTCGGTCAAACTCCAGGATGGCACAGAGATGGAAGCGACCGTCATCGGATCGGATCCGCTGACCGATATCGCCCTGCTCGATATCGAAGGTGACGATCACGCGACCGTCGTTTTCGGCTCCTCCGATGCGGCCCGTGTCGGCGAAGAAGTCGTCGCCGTGGGCAGCCCGTTTGGCCTGGGCGGGACGGTGACGTCCGGGATTATTTCGGCCAAGTCGCGCAATATCAACGCCGGACCGTTCGACGATTTCATCCAGACCGATGCCGCCGTCAACCGGGGTAATTCGGGCGGGCCACTGTTCAACATGGAGGGTGAGGTTGTCGGCGTGAATACGGCGATTTACTCGCCCGATGGCGGGTCGGTCGGCATCGGCTTCGCGGTTCCCTCGGACCTGGTTGTCGATATCGTTGCGGACCTCAAGGATGACGGCGAAATCGAGCGCAGTTGGCTTGGTGTTCAAATCAAACCGGTGACCGACGAGGTCGCGCATGTCCTCGGCCTCACGCCAGGCGAAGGCGTGATGATCGAAGAGGTCGTGGCCGAGAGTCCCGCCGCAAAAGCGGGATTGGAAAGCGGTGACGTCATCCTGAAATTCGGCGACCGCGATATCGCCGAGCTGCGTGACCTGACCAGCTCGGTTGCCATGGGCCGTGCCGGCGCAACATCCGAGATCCAGATTTTCCGGGGCGGCACGCCGATGACCATCGAGGTCGTCTTGGCGGATCGCAAGGAGCAGGAAGCCTGAGTAGCCGCGGCGATCGGAAAAAAACCGGTCGCCGCTCATATCAACGCCCCGTGATGCAAGGAGATACCATGTCAGGGATTGCCAGGCTGCATGCCCGGCTCGAAGCTCTCAGCCGGAAGATATTCGAGACCAAATCGAAGCTGGAACGCCGTCAGGAATGGCATGATGGCCACCTCCGGACCAGCGAGGAACTTGCCGCGCGCTATGCCGAGTTGAAGGCGCACATTGATGAGGACATAGCGCAGGAAAAGGCCATGGATCATCACGTGACCAACCTGGAACTCTCACTGCGTGAGTGGCTGGCAGACATAGAAGACAGAACCCGATAGGGTACTTTTTGCCTCCCATATCAACCACGGTTTCCTTTTACCGGAGACGTCAACGACGCGCTCGACCCACAGACGCTTCTTGCCTTTGTTTCCTTCTTGTCCTGCGGCGGTTCGCAATTGGGTTTCCTGCAAGCGCGTCGATTTATCTCCGCGGTGAAGTGATCGCCATCACGCCGGTGGTTATGCCGCCAAAACCCCTGGCTACAAGCCGCAAGGAAGGCGAAAACCCGCCCAGACGACGGGCCGCAACTGCCTGAATCCCACAATCTGTGATAGAATTCCGCCATTCTTTCGAGTCGACGAGGAGCCAATGGGCAATTTAGCGTCGATAGGTATTTTGTTTGTTGCATTGCTGATCGCGCCGGTATCGCCGGCGAAGGCTGATTACGCGCAGATGACCCTGTTCCAGTTGCTCACCAGGGCAGAAATCGTCGTGTCTGGTACGGTCCAGGAGGTGTCTGACGATACCTATGAGCTGGATGTCGTTCAGGCATTCCGCAATGCCGGTTCCCAAGACATATTGACGGTCGAACGAGTCGATTTGCTTCGGCTTGGCGATCGTTGGGCGGATTACGCGCGCGGGCAGCAGGTGGTGCTCTTTGCCCAAGTTTCCGATACCGAAAGCGCCACCGTGGCCCCCCTCGGGGCCGCGGGAGAAGGCGAATTGCCGGTGGTGGCGCAGATGGTCCATCCCACGGCGCTATCGCGTCCACCGGCGGATATGACCCGCGCCACCTATCTGGGTGGATCAAGGGCCTACTACCGGGTCGAGGCCGACACGTTCCAGGATGCCATCGCTGGTTTCTTCGATTGCTATCGACCCACGGACCGGGGGCGGATCGCCCGCCTTTGTGACGACTTGGCTTTGCAGGACTATCGCCAGCTTTCCTGGCTGGCAGCCCATATTTCAGGCATCGCCGACAGACTACCAGAAGGAGAGAACTGAACAGTCACTTTGAGAAAAGAGGATATTAACATGATACTCTTAAATCGAATTTTTATATATATTTTTCAAATATTTGCGATCCTTTTCCTGACAGTTTCGGGGGTCACGATAAGTCACGCCGCCACCGTGGATTGCCAGGCGGATCGCTCCGGAGATGGGTTGGTGCTCTATCTCTACTTTCCCACCTCACAGGACACGGATTTTCCATCTCCGATGTTTGAGGAGGTGGTGACGCCGCTGGAACCTTTCGATGCGGCGGACCTTGATCCCGCCCTTGGCAGCACCGCAGAATACCGCGATGCGATCACGGAGCGGGTCAAGACAGATTACTGCGAATTTGACGTGCGCGTCGTGCAAACCACCAGCGCCAACGGCACCACGAACCCGACACCCACGGACGATAGCTGGTTCGTCGTCGGCATTGGCAGCGATACCGGCACCGGGTTCTACGGGGTCTGCTGCAATAGCGGCATGGCGCGTGTCTGGGCCGGCGAGTTCGAAGACAACTCGCAGCCGGGTGGCTCCTTCGACGGGCTGCTGACACCCGGTGACGGGACCCTGAACCGATGGGCCAATGCCATCGCGGGGACGACCTCGCACGAACCCGGCCACAGCTCGCGACTGGGCAATCCTGGTCACGCTTCCGCGGATCCGCGCCCCACCGAGGACGCGCGGCAGAACCATATCATGGCAACCCCCTCGGGGGCGGACAGGATCGAGGACCGGCATTTCAGCGACACGAGTTATGAGGCGATTGCCGGGGCGGTCGGGCTATACGAACAGACACTCAGCAACTGGGATTTCATCAACCCGAACATCTCCGCCGCGGACGGCCTGCGGATCACCGTGCTGGTCGATGATGACGACACGCCTGAAATCGGGTCGGTTTATGATGGTGGCCTGAGCCCCTGGGGCGATGCGGATATCGCGGCGAACGGTTCCCTGACTTTCCAGGGCACGACCTATGACCGCTATCAGATCACGTTCACCGATCCGCAGAACTGGAACAATGGTGACGTGGGCGAGATCCCCGAAGGTGCCGAATTTCACGTCGGTGTCGGCCTCACGACAAACTACATCGTGAACGATGTCATGCTTCTGTCGGGCGGCAGTGCGATGGAGTTGCATCCGCGCGTGGTGGGCTACACGCCCGACGGCTCGTTCAACCCCGAGACCGGGGATTACCACCTGACCCTGTCGGTGCCTGATCCCGAGAACGGCCCCCTGATCGTATCCGATGTGCGGATCCGCCACCTGCCGCGCACACTGGCCATCAACGAGATGATCACCGGTGGTGCAATGATCGGTGTCGACGGGCGCAGCATCGTGCCCTGGCAGGAGCGCGATGGCGCCAATGTCGAAGTCGGCAGCGCCGAGGAATTGCCGGTGGCCAACCTGGCAGAGCCACGCGCGCTCGATACTTTCCGTCAGGCCGAGCCCGATTGCGGCTCCCTCCCCGCGCCACAGCCGATCCCGGATCATCCGTTCCTTCACGTGCACTACTGCGAAGAAGGCCCGGTTCTGGGGCTCTTCCCCTCGGCGCGGGTCTATGTCGAGGCGACCGTGACCGACCCGAATGCGCGCTATTTCGACCGCGATACCGGCACCATGGTCACCGGCCCGCTGTCGAACCGGATCTTTATCCAGTTCACCGGCAAGATCCCGGATCTGAACGGCAATGGCGTGGATGACGCGATCGACATCGACACCGGCACCTGTTCTGACGACAATGGCAACGGTGTGTGCGACGAGGCTGAACCGACGCGGTACAAATACGCGGCCAAGCTGGTCTGCGGTCATCAACCGCTGCCCAGTGACGGCAGGCTGGTCAAGGGCCACTATGCGACAACGATCAACGTGCTCAACCTCGGCGATCGGAAAGCCAAGCTGACCAAGACCTTGTCGCTGACCTACCCACCGGAAGAGCAGCGCCCCGGCAGGGTGGCCGAGATTGCAACCGACATACTGGGGCCGAATGAGGCGCTCAAGGTCGATTGCGCCGATGTCGAGCGGCGGGTGTTCCCGAACGGGCTGCCCGCGTCGTATATCGAAGGCTACGTGACCATCGAAAGCGCCTCGCGGCTTGACGTGACCGGTGTCTACACCAGCCGTGATGTCGAGGAGGCACCGCCTTGCGAGCAGCATGGTGGCGGGTGTGGCGATCACATGTGTGGCCAACCGCGCAAATGCTGTGGCGGTGGTGGATGCCCCGGTGCACCGGCCCTGTCGACCACGCTTGAGATCGAACAGATCCGCGAGCATGTCATCGAAGCCAAGAAACCACCGGTCGAGATGTGCCCCGACCTCAGGGTGCGCGATATTGGTGAGCCGGACGTGAACTGCCCCGAGGGCAGTGGAAGCTGCGTCACGCGAACCGATTACACGATCGAGAACATCGGCAACGCCGCAAGCGGGCCGTTTTCCACCCGCGCAATCCTCGATCCGCAGCAATCGGTCTCGGTTCCCGCGATGCTGGAATCGCTGTTGCCTGGGCAATCCGTGACCGTGCCGGTCACCACGCCCAGAGGAGGGAATTGCTACGATCCCGATTGCACCATCACCGTCGCGGCGGACAACCTCGACGAGGTCAAGGAGTGTAACGAGCGCAATAACATCGCGGAGGAAACAACCCCTGGCTGAACCTCTTGTGGCACCGCGGAGAGCACGCGGTGCCACGAATTTTCACCTTTTTCGTTGGCGGGAAACCGACCGCAAACCCCTGAACTATTGCAATGATTGCAATCTGGGCTGACAATAAGCTCACGTATTTAAACTACTGATTGATTCTTTTACCCAAGTCATACTGAGGAGTTGTCCTATGTTACTCCGTGTTTTTTTGTTCTGTGCACTCGTTGTTCTGGTCCCGTTTTCCGCGTCGGCGCAGCTTTTTTCGGGACCAAAGGATGAAGCGCAACTGGTCGGCCGTGATGAGGCCAGCTTTCCCCCGGCAGACGAAGATTACTTTGCCGAATTGGACAATGGCGTCGCGCTCAGCCCCGATGAAATCAAGGGCCGGAACATGTGGATGGTCTGGACCGGCGGCAATGACCTTCTGTGGGATACGCTGACCAACGACACGTTCGGACAGTTCGATCTGCTCAAAACCTTGTCGTCCCACCCGAGCCTTCCCGCGCAGCGCAGCAACCGGTTCGAACAACTGGGCCTAATCAACGAACCCTGCTTTGACGAGGCGACCGGCCCAGTCGAGGATCGCCATGGGCTTTGGCTCGATATCCGGCGGGACGATTGCGCCCCGGACCCCTTTGCCAATGCCGAGAAATACCCCGGTGTCGAGATCGGCGCGCGGGGCCGCAACATGCCGGTCTGGTCGTACTATGGTGAGCCCACCGGCGTGCTTGGCCTGCGCCTCTTCCCGAACCCCGAGTTTGACCGGCGTGCGGAGCGCCGCTGGGATCCAGTACGTTACTACACCGACCCCGATTACTACAATGACGACGATCTCGTGCGACCCTACCGCGTTGGCATGTCCTGCGCGTTCTGCCATGTGGGTCCAAGCCCGATTGACCCGCCGGAAGACCCCGAAAACCCGGCGATGCATAATCTCAATGCCACTGTCGGGGCGCAATATTTCTGGTTTGACCGGGTCTTTGCCTGGCAGCCGGATGATCGCCAATACATGGTGCAATTGATCCACACCGCACGGCCCGGGACCATCGACACCTCGCTGGTCTCACCCGATTACATCAACAACCCGCGCACGATGAATGCGATCTACCTGCTCGAAGAACGCCTGGCCGTCGCACGGCGCTTTGGCGAGGAACGGCTCCGCGGGGGCGAGCGCGACAACAAGCAGTTCCAGGACTATATCGGAGAGGGTCCGCTGACCGAGTTTTTCGAAGAACCAGACCTCAGCTTCTCTCCCCGCGTTCTCAAGGATGGCGCGGATTCCGTCGGTGCGCTTGGGGCGCTCAATCGCGTCTATCTGAATATCGGGCTCTTCAGCGAGGAATGGACCCGCCATTTCAACCCGATCGTGGGCGGCAAGGACATCACGCCGATCAAGATCGAAACCGCGCAGAAAAACTCGGCCTATTGGCGCGCGACCGAGGATCAGACCCCCTTGACCGCGCTCTACTTCCTCAAGGCCGGACGACCCGATCTGCTCAAGGATGCACCGGGCGGAGAAGCGCATCTGACCGAGGATGACGCGACCGTGGACCGGGGCAAAGAGGTCTTCGCGGAGAATTGCGCCGGGTGCCATTCATCGAAACTGCCCGAAAGTGCGTATGAGGCGATGCCTGGCGGGTGCTCCGGGCCGAATTACATGGCCTGTTTCCAGAACTATCGCGATCTGGTGAAAACCGATGCTTTCAAGGCCGAAATGCTCGACATCGTGAAGGCGGATGATTTCCTAGACGGAAATTACCTGTCGAATGAATTGCGCATCCCGGTGACCCTGCTTGAGACAAACGCCTGCAGCCCGCTCGCCACCAACGCGATTGCGGGCAACATCTGGGACAACTTCTCATCGTCGAGCTACAAGGCCCTGCCCTCGGTCGGTACGATCAAGGTGCATCACCCGAAAACCGGCGAGGAATATGATTACGAGATGCCTGCAGGCGGACGTGGCTATACCCGCGTCCCGTCGCTCATCAGCCTCTGGTCCACCGCGCCGTACCTTCTGAACAATACGGTCGGTTACTATAATCAGGATCCGTCGGTCGAAGGCCGGATGGCCGGGTTTGAGGATGGCATTGAAAAGATGCTCTGGCCTGAAAAACGGCTCAAAGATCCGGTTCTGGGTGACAAGGTGCCCGGGCTGATCGACCGGACGACCGAGCAGAGTTATCTGATTATCCCGAAAGGGTTCCAGCCCGAGGTGCTTGTCAAGCTGCTGTCACCGTTGCGGGATGATCTGCCCTGGCTCTTCAATCTCGATGGCGATATCGAGCTTGGGCCGATCCCCGCCGGGACACCGATCGGATTGCTGGCCAACCTCAACCTGCGGCTCGATCAGGCGGATGTGCTGGAGCGGCTTGCTCATGATCTCGAACTGGTCAAGCTGATCGTCCGGATCAAGCGTGACCTCAAGGAATTGCCCGAAAACGCGAGCGACGAACAGGCCCGCGCGATCTTTGCCGATCTGGTGGAGCCACTGCTCGAGCTGAGCAAATGCCCCGACTACGTGGTCAATCGCGGGCACTACTTCGGCACCAAACTCGAGGACGCGGATAAACGCGCGCTGATCGCCTTTCTCAAGCATTTCTGAGGGGCCGGATGGTGACGCCCACCTATGACTACATCGTCGTCGGCTCCGGGGCCGGCGGCGGCACCCTTGCCGCACGGCTGGCCGAAGAGGGGATGCGTGTCCTGCTCCTGGAGGCCGGGGGCGATCCGCGTTCCCTCAAAGGCGGTGTGCGCGACATGGACGAGAGCGAAAACCGCCTGCCGGATGATTACGACGTTCCTGCCTTCCACCCTTTCGCCTCCGAGAATGCGGCGCTCCGGTGGGATTTCCACGTCAGCCACTACACGGACTCCGAGGTGCAGGCCCGCGATCCCAAGGCCGGCCCCGAGGGTGTGCTCTATCCGCGGGCCGGGACATTGGGCGGCTGCACCGCGCATAACGCGATGATCTTCGTCTATCCGCATCACGACGATTGGCAGCATATCGCGGATCTGACCGGCGATGATGGCTGGGCGCCCAAGGCGATGCACAGCGTCTTTCAGAAGCTGGAAAACTGCCACCACCGGCCGCTGCAACGCACCTTGAACGCCATCGGCATCGACCGAACCGGGCACGGGTTCGATGGCTGGCTCAGGACCGAAAAGGCCATTCCGCGCGCGGCGCTCCGGGACGACGACATCATGGAGGTCGTGCGCAAATCCCTGCGCGAGCAGATCGGGGCCGGCGGCGATTTTCTTAGGCGGCTGCGGTGGTTTGCCAATAGCGCCGCCGACCCGAATGACCGCGACCGGATCGACGATGACGCGGACGGGATTGTCTACACACCGCTGACCACGCGAGATGGTGTTCGTGTCGGGTCGCGCGAAAGGGTTCTCGATGTGTCGGGGCGTTTTCCCGACCGGCTGACCGTCGAGTTGGACGCGCTGGCGACAAAGGTTCTGCTCGACGCGGACAACCGCGCCTACGGCATCGAATACCTCAAAGGCGCGCGCCTCTATCGCGCCCATGCGGCGCCCAACACCGCACCCGGTGAACGGCAGGAGGCCCATGCCGCGCGCGAGGTCATACTGGCCGGTGGGGCCTTCAACACGCCGCAGCTTCTGATGCTCTCGGGGATCGGTGATCCGGCCGAACTGACGCCCCACGGGATCACGCCCAAGGTGACCTTGCCCGGGGTGGGCCGGTCCTTGCAGGACCGCTACGAGGTGGCTGTGGTCAACCGGATGAATTTCGACGCCTGGGAAAGCATGACCGAGTGCCGGTACGAGGTCGGCGATCCGCTCTGGCAGCAGTGGAAACGGGACGGCGACGGGCTTTATGCCACCAACGGCGCGGCATTGGCCGTCATTCGGCGTTCGTCATCCACGCAGCCTGTGCCGGACCTCTTCTGCATGGCGCTTCTGGGCAAGTTCAGTGGGTATTTCCCCGGTTATGCCGCCGATCTGGCCCAGAGCCGCAATCACCTGAGCTGGGCCATCCTCAAGGCGCATACGCTCAACCGCGCGGGACAGGTGCGCCTGGCGTCAGCCGATCCACGCGACCGCCCGATCATTGATTTCAACTACTTCGCCGAAGGCGGCGACGCGGACCTTGCCGCCGTGGTCGAAGGTGTCAAATTCGTCCGAAAGCTCTGCAAACCGTTACACGAACGCGGACGCATCGCCGCCGAAGAAATCCCCGGCCCCGAGATACAGACCGACGAAGAGATCGCGCAATTCGTGCGCGACAATTGCTGGGGCCACCACGCCTCCTGCTCCTGTCCCATCGGGCCGGTGGATCAAGGCGGCGTTCTGGACAGCAGGCTGCGGATCCACGGCACCGCGGGCTTGCGGATCGCCGACGCTTCGGTTTTCCCGAAAATCCCCGGATTTTTCATCGCATCCGCCGTCTACATGATCGGCGAAAAGGCCGCCGATATGGTGCTGCAGGATGCGCAGTCTCAACCACAAAATGAGGGCAAATTATATGGCACATAGCATTGATTCATTGATGGACATGGAGCAGGAGGCACTCGACGCGCTGTTTTCCAGCGTCGAAGCGGGCCCCATCCCTGATGGCGAGGCCGAAGGCACCGCGATCATCGCACCCGGCACCAAGTTCACCCCGATAATTTCGCGCTTCATCAACGCCTTCGCCTGGCAGGGCAAGGTCTTTGACAGCGACAAGGGCGTGCTCAAGAACAGCATCCTGCCCTTTGGCCTAAACGCCATCCTGGCCAAGGTCTACAAGGACAAAAGCTGGCTCGACGGCAAGGAATGCATCGTGCTCGACTATTCCGACACGTCCTTCGTCGCCCAATGGATCCGCGATGAAATCCGGCAGATCGGGCCCGGCATGTACCTGGGCAAGGTCTATTGGGACGACACGCGCCTGATCGACTTCGCGCTGGATTTCAACGCCGAGACCTAACCCCCCAGATGACGCAGCAGGACACATTCTTCATTCTCGCCCCGGTCCTTGAGGACCGGGCGGATGAACTCATGTCCCTGCTTGAGCGCATGACACTCAAACCGGGCCTTGCCGATCCCGACAACGGCCTCGTCCCCTTCGGTCGTTTCGATCGGTTGCATGTGGCGCGGTTTTTCCTGGTCGAGGCAAATACCTGGCGTGATATCGAGGTCTATGGTCAGGAGCCGCGGCCCTACCCGCTGCATCTGGCCTTCCTCGGCGATGTGGACGGGGATCGGCAGAGCTTTCTCAAGGAATTGGCGCAGGAATGCCCTGATGGGCTCAACGAAATCTTCAGCCATTGCGAAGGGGCCGGGTCCGGCAGCCTCTTGCGCTGGATGGAGCGGCACAATGTCGAAGAGGCCGCGAATTACGTCAACACCCGCGGCCGCACCGTCCGGCAGGTCCATGAAGAGGCTACCCTTGCCACGGTCCTGCGGGGCAAGCTCGCCAATATCGTGAAGACACAAGGATCGGCCGACCCGTTCAAACTCCACCGTCAACTGGCCGAGTTTGTGAACCATGAAAAGGCCAACGGGTCGCTCCACCTGACCGCGCCCGAGCGTCCGGGCCTGCTGCGACGGATCACCAACGCGATGGAGCTCATCAGCGTCCCGCTGATCCTCCTGCTGATCTCGCCGCTGGTGCTTCTGGCCCTGCCCTTTTTCCTGATCTGGCTGCGGATGCTCGAGCGGTCCGACCCCGAAATCCTCCCCCGCCCAGATGACAAGCGCATCACCGATCTGGGCCGGTACGAAGACCACGACGTCACCAACCCGTTTTCCGCCTTCGGGGACGTCAAACCGGGCCTTTTCCGGCGGGTGGTCACGACCGTGGCGCTCTATCTGCTGAACTACTCGGCGCGACACATATTCGGGCGCGGGTATCTGACCCGGGTGCAGACCATTCATTTTGCCCGGTGGGTCTTTGTCGATGGCAAACGGCGGGTGATGTTCTGCTCGAATTATGACGGCGCGCTGGAAAGCTATATGGATGATTTCGTGAACAAGGTGGCCTGGGGCCTGAACCTCGTTTTCTCGAATGGCGTTGGCTATCCCTCGACCCGCTTCCTCATCAAACGCGGGGCGGAGCAGGAGGCCAAGTTCAAACGCTACCTGCGCAACCGTCAACTGCCGACGCAGGTATGGTACAAGGCCTATCCCGGCCTGACCGCGCGCGATCTGGCGCGGCACGGTGAAATCCGCAAAGGCCTTGAAAAGCGCCCCAATGGCGCGAAAGCCCTGCGCAACTGGTTGTCCAAGATATGAGCTTTGGCCCCGATATCCCCAACGACCCGGTCGAGTTTGACGACATGCAGGGGTTGATCCGCTTTGGCCATGGCAGGCTGGTCGAGGCCGAGTTTCTGCTGTGCATGGTCGATGATGTCGAGCCCGCCCGGGAGTGGCTCCGCGATGCTCCGGTGACCTCTGCGGCGACACTGGACGCCCCGCCTGAGACCGCATTGCAACTCGCCTTCACCGCCTCGGGCCTTGAGGCATTCGGGTTGTCCAACGCTGAGACCTCCGGCTTCTCGCATCCGTTCCTCACGGGCATGGCCGGCGAGGACAGCCGGTCCCGCAGACTTGGCGATACCGGGCAGAACGCCCCGAAAAACTGGGATTGGGACGGCGGTGAAGCGCATCTTCTGGTTATGCTCTACGCCCGCGAGGGGGGTCTGGACGCATGGAAAGACGAGGTGCTGAATGCGGGGTTCAAGGCGGGTTTCGGATTGATCCAGAGCTTCCCCACCCGGCCCAATGAGGGGTTCGAGCCTTTCGGCTTCCGCGACGGGATTTCCGAGCCGAAGATCGACTGGCAAAACGCCCATCCACCATCGAAACACGGGCGCGAGGATTACAGCAACCTGATCTCCCCCGGAGAGGTCATTCTGGGGCACCGCAATGAATATAATGCACGGGCGGCCTCGCCCAAACTCGAAGCTGGCGTGGCGGAGGGGGACGTTCTGCCTGACGCGCCGGACGCGGAGGGTCTGCGCGACCTCGGGCGCAACGGCAGCTATCTCGTGTTCCGACAGCTCGCGCAGGATGTTCCCGGCTTCTGGCGTTACATGGATGGCGCCACCGATGGCGACGCCGACCGCCGTCAGGCGCTTGCCGCCAAGATGGTCGGGCGCGAGATGGACGGCACGCCTCTGATCCACGACCGGCGCGATATCGAAGGATCGCGGCAGGCAAATGATTTTACTTTTGAGGGCGACGTGAACGGCGTCTCCTGCCCGATTGGCGCACATATCCGCCGCGCCAACCCCCGGACGGGCGATCAACCGCACCATGTGGAGGGGCGCCTCCGTTGGGTTCTGAGCACGCTTGGCTTCCTGCGGAGGCGCGACAAGCTGCCGGGCCGCCATGATCTTGTGGCCTCCACCCGGTTTCACCGTCTCGTGCGGCGCGGTCGGGTCTATGGCACCAGGATGACACCGGAACAGGCCTTGAAGAAGGGCGCGAAAACCGGCGAGCGCGGGCTTTTGTTCATCTGTCTTTGTGCCGATCTGGTGCGGCAGTTCGAGTTTGTCCAGAACGCCTGGATGGCATCACCTACGTTCAACGGGCTGTCCGGCGAGGCCGATCCGTTGATCGGCGGGCGCGCCCCGATGAGCGGCGTGGCAAGTGATGGTTTTTCCATTCAGAAGGCCGACGGGATCGAGGAGCAGCATCCCAACCTGCCGCAATTCGTGTCCGTGAAGGGCGGCGGGTATTTCTTCCTGCCCGGGTTGCGTGCCCTGCAATTCATCGCCCGTCACGGCAGCAAGGAGGCATAGATGCGCTCGATCCTGATCCCGATCCGCCGCCTCATTCACCGCGCCACGCAGGCGGGGCTGCATATCGAACGACGGCTGGAGCCGTTCTTTCGCCGCCGCCTCAACGGGCTGGTCCGCGCGCCGCTCGCACGGCTGATCCAGCGGCTCAAGAACCGCAAACGCGAAGATCTCGGGCTGGGCCTGGCCGAGGAGAAGATCTTCGATTGGGAAGAGGAGGCGTTGCAGACCATCATCGACGAGATGCGCGAGCAGATGAACCTGCATTTCCAACCCGGCGCTTATGAGCGTGGCGGCAATACCAAGACCCACGGGCTCTTGAAGGCCACCTTCACCGTGCTGCCCGACCTTCCCGATCACCTGCGCCACGGGGTGTTTGCGACCGAGCGCGACTACCCCGCCTATATCCGCTATGCCGGTCCCGGGCCGGACGTGCCGGAAGACATCCGCGATGTGGGTTTCGGGTCGATGTCCGTGAAGGTCATGGATGTGCCGGGGCCGAAGCTGATGGACGAAGAGAAATTCACGCAGGATTGGCCCGCGGTCGTGACCCCCACCTTTGTCACGCCCGATGCCCGCGAAAATGCCAAGCTGCAATATTGGAGCACCGTTGACGAGCCGCTTTGGTACTTCCTCAACCCGAAGGACAGCCACCTGCTCGATTTCCTGATGCAGGGCTTGTGGAACGAGACGCAGTATAATCCGCTCGGGCATCGGTATTTTAGCTGTGTGCCATACCTGATGGGGGAAGGCCAGGCGATGCTTTATTCCTACATGCCGCGCACCGACGTGCCGATGGAGATCCCCGGTGTGCCGTTCGGGCGGGTGCCGCCCAATTACTTGCGCGACAACATGGCGAGGACGCTGCGCGAGAAACCCGTGGAATTCGACATGGTTGTGCAGATCCAGACCGACCCACACCTGATGCCGCTCGAAGATGCCTCGGTGCTTTGGCCCGAGGCGCTGTCACCCTGGGTTCCCGTCGCGCGCATCCATATCCCGATGCAGGATTTCGACACCCCCGCGCAAATGGCCTTTGCCCGCAAGATGCGGATCAACCCGTGGCATTCGCTGCCCGAACACCGCCCCTTGGGCAACCAAAGCCGCGCCCGCCGGCGGATGTACCAGGAACTCGCCCGGTTCAGGCAGCGTATGAACAATGTCGCGCATGTGGAGCCGACCGGCGATGAGCTCTTCGACTAGGGAGAGCTTTTCCGTCTTGCCGCTCCCCGGCACAGCGCGATCACCCCATCATTCCGCGCCGGATCAGGTTCAGACCGCCGATCAGCAAGACAACCAGCGTTGCACTGCGAAAGGCCGTCTGGTCGATCCGGTCCTGGATCGCAAAACCGATTGCCATGCCCAAAAGCGCCGTCGGGATCAGCGCCATGGAGAGCGGCAGGGTCTCGGCCCGCAACACGCCCGAGGTCAGATGCCCGGCAACGAGCGTCAGCGATCCAAGGCCATAGATCACACCCTGGATACGGATCTGGTCCCGTTTTTGGGTATCAAGCGCCGTCAGCATCGCCACGGTGGGCGGCCCCCAGACCCCCGAAACCCCGCCCATGAAGCCGGTAACTCCGCCAATGGCCGCCTGCACCTTCGGCCCCGGATGACCTGGCAGACGGGGCTGCACCCCAAATAGCTGCAACGCCACGAACAAGGTGATCAACAGGCCAATGCCCAATAGCAGAGCTGCGCCGGGGACCAGGGGGACAAGCTGCGCACTGAGCATCATCACGATGAACCCCGCCGCGAGGAAAGCCTTGAACTTGCGGACCGTATCGAGTGCCGCGCCCACACCTTGCCGCAATGCCTGCCAGCCGTTCGTGACCAGGGTGGGCAGGATCATCCCCGCCAGGGCAACCTCGGCACTTACCACCGACCCCAGGCCCGACATCAGCACCGTCGGCAGCGCAAACCCAACCACGCCCTTGATCACGCCCGCCAGGAAGCTGATGAGAAACGCAAAAACCAGGATCCCCGGAGAGGCGATGCCGAAAAACATGTCCATACGTCCTTTTAACAGCTTGACGCATCGCCGCACTGCAATATTTCCTAGCGTAATTTTGCGTCAAAATGCAGCATCAAAAGGTATTAATGTTGCGCTGCACCTGCAAAATGGCTAGGAAAGGCGACGGTTGAGAAGGGATATGATTCATGGCGCATGACGGACAGGATATCACGATGGCGGAACCGGTAATTCTCGATGATCTGCTGGCATTGACGGGCGCTGCCGCGGCACCGGCGGAGGCCGTGCTTGCCACCGCGACGGACAAGCTGCGCGCAGAGGTCAGCCGCGATGGCCGCGTCTCGGGCGCTGCGATCGAAGAACATCAATGCGCGGCGCATGGCCTGGCCTGGCTGGCCACCTATGTCGAATCCCTGCGCCAGATGCAGAACTGGGCCACCCGGCTGAACGAGCAAGGCAGTTTTGGCGAGGTCGAACAGCTGATCCACCAGATCGCCTTTGGCGAATACCTCTGGCAGATCTACGGCGGCATCCAGATGAACCAGGGGGAAATCATCCGCCTTCAGGATATCGGCCTCGATCAGGACGACATGCGCGCTCTGATGGAACCGGCGGTGATGACGCTGACGCAGAATGGCAATACGCAGGCTGCGCGGATGCGCCTTGTCGCGTTGATGCAGGAGCAGTCGGCCAACATCACGGTGGGTGCCAGTGGCCTCGACGAAGAGCTTGAGATGATCCGCGAGCAGTTCCGACGCTTTGCCATCGACAAGGTCGAGCCGCATGCCCATGACTGGCACCTCAAGGATGAACTCATCCCGATGGAGATCATCGAGGAATTGGCGGAAATGGGCGTCTTTGGCCTGACCATCCCCGAAGAGCATGGCGGTTTTGGCCTCTCCAAGGCGTCGATGGTAGTGGTCTCCGAAGAACTCAGCCGCGGCTATATCGGCGTGGGCTCCCTCGGCACCCGGAGTGAAATCGCTGCGGAGCTGATCCTCTGCGGTGGCACCGACGCGCAGAAGGCCCATTGGCTCCCGAAACTCTCCAGCGCCGAAATCCTGCCCACGGCGGTCTTTACCGAACCCAACACCGGCTCCGACCTCGGCAGCTTGCGCACTCGGGCGGTCAAGGACGGCGATGATTACCGCATCACCGGCAACAAGACTTGGATCACCCACGCGGCGCGGACCCATGTCATGACCCTGCTGGCCCGCACCGATCCGGATAGCAAGGATCACCGCGGCCTCAGCATGTTCCTTGCCGAAAAGACCCCCGGCACCGATGAGCACCCCTTCCCGACCGATGGCATGTCCGGCGGCGAGATCGAGGTTCTGGGGTATCGCGGGATGAAGGAATACGAACTCGGCTTCGACAATTTCCACGTCAAGGGCGAGAACCTGTTGGGAGGAGAAGAAGGCAAGGGTTTCAAACAGCTCATGGAGACGTTCGAATCCGCCCGTATCCAGACCGCAGCCCGGGCGATCGGGGTCGCGCAATCGGCGCTTGATGTGTCGATGCAATATGCCATTGACCGCAAGCAGTTCGGCAAATCCTTGATCGACTTCCCGCGCGTGGCCAGCAAATTGGCGATGATGGCGGTCGAGATCATGGTCGCCCGCCAACTGACCTATTTCAGCGCCTGGGAAAAGGATCACGGCCACCGCTGCGATCTCGAGGCCGGTATGGCCAAGCTGCTTGGCGCGCGGGTGGCCTGGGCTGCTGCAGACAATGGATTGCAGATCCATGGCGGCAACGGATTCGCGATGGAGTACAAGATCAGCCGCATCCTCTGCGACGCCCGTATCCTGAACATCTTCGAAGGCGCAGCAGAGATCCAGGCGCAGGTCATCACCCGCCGCCTCTTGGGCTAACCTTCTGTTTCAAAAACTATTCCCTGGCTCCGATTGAAAGTTCAACCGGGGTCAGGTCATCGACAGCGCCCTGCAACACGTCCCCGGACTGCACCGGACCCACACCCGCAGGCGTACCGGTATAGATCAGATCACCGGGCCGCAGGTGATAGAAGCCCGAAAGATGTGCGATGATCTCGGGCACCGACCAAACCATATCGGACAATCGCGCAGCTTGAACCGTTTCGCCATTGCGCATCAACTTGATGGATTGCGCGTCGATCTCACCGAAATCCGCGGCCGGGCTGAGCGACGCAAGGATCGCTGAATTCTCGAAATCCTTGCCTAGATCCCAGGGGCGGCGCTTGTCCTTAGCCGCACCTTGCAGGTCGCGCCGTGTCAGGTCGATGCCGCAGCCATAGCCCCAGACCGCCGCCATCGCATCGCCCTTCGTGACCCTGAAAGCGGGCTGGCCAACAGCCACGACGAATTCCATCTCGTAATGACAATCCTGCGTGCCCGGCGGGTAGGCTATCGTGCTGCCGGAGGCACAGAGGGCATGGGCGGATTTGGTGAAGTAAAACGGCGCTTCGCGATCCACCTCGTTGCCCATTTCCGCCGCATGGGCCGCGTAATTGCGCCCGACGCAGAAGATACGCCGCACCGGAAACCCGCTTGTGCTGCCCGCGATTGCGGCCACGGACAGATCAGGCGCGGCAAAGATCAGATCATTTGGCATGGGACCCCCGTCTCGAATGATACCCGCCCGTTATGCGGTGCCGATGATTGCCTGTCAAAACGGGTTCGCGCCCTTGTGGCCAATCCGCACGATTTCCCCTAGACCGGCCTCATGAGTTTTGAGCGATATGCCATTTACCTTCTGCCGGACACGGGGGCGCTGGCCGATTTCGGGGCTGCCTGGCTGGGATGGGACGCGCGCACCGGAGAGGCCGCCGCGCCGCCATCCCTTCCTGATCTGCCCATGCCATTGAACGAAATCACCGCAAGGCCGCGCAAATACGGCTTTCACGGCACGATCAAACCACCCTTCAGGCTGGCCCCGGGGCAGACCGAGGCGGAACTCCAAACGGCGCTCAGGGACTTCGCGGCACATCAAACGGCGGTGAGCCTTGAGGGGGTGGAACTTGCGCAGCTTGGCCGTTTTCTGGCGCTCGTCCCGGTGGGCGACACCTCTGGGTTGGCGGCGCTGGCTGCAGACGCCGTTCGCCAGTTTGACAGGTTCCGCGCGCACCTGGATGACGCCGAACTGGCGCGGCGGCGCCAAAGCCGGTTGACCCCGCAGCAGGACGCGCTGCTGGAGAAATGGGGGTATCCCTATATCATGGAGGCCTTCCGCTTTCATCTTACCCTGACAGGCAAACTGCCCAAGGCCAAGGCAACGGCGCTGAAAGACCTTCTAGCGCCTGTTCTGACGCCGATGCTGCCAGCGCCATTCACCATCGAATCGCTAAGCTTGATGGGCGAAGGCAGCGATGGCATGTTCCGCGAAATCGAACGGGTGCCGCTGACGGGGATGCAATAGGCGGGCGAATTCGCGCTTGCGGCATCTCGTACGCTTGCGACCCGCCGGGCGCAGGCTTATGCACCCCTCATGGCCCAGATAACAGCAAAACGACTGACGCAATCCGATTGGCTCGCCGCCGGAATGACCGCGATGGTCGAGGCGGGTCCCGACATGCTCAAGGCCGAACCACTGGCGCGCAGGCTGGGGACGACAAAGGGGTCGTTTTACTGGCATTTTGCCGATGTTCCCGCGTTTCACGCCGCGCTCCTGACGGCCTGGGAAACCCAGGCCACGGGCGAGGCCGTGGCGGCAATTGCCAGCGAAGAGACCCCGGTGGCCAAGCTCAGGCATTTGGCGCAGATCATCGCCGACGCGGGCGCGGAGACGGCAGCGGATCCATCCATCCGGGCCTGGGCGCGCGGATCAAAGATGGCCGCACAGGCGGTGGCGCGGGTGGACGCAAAGCGGCTCGCCTTCATGCAGGAACTTCTGTCGGAACTCGATATCGACAACCCGGAAATGGCACGCATTGTCTATGGCGCGAGCATCGGCATGGCGGCCCTCGGGCAACCCACGCCGGGCGACAATGGCCGCGCGATCGGCTCGCTCGTCGATCTCATCCTGGCGTTGAGGTAGCGATGCGGCGGGGCGTCCTTCTTGCACTAGCTTGCCTGGCACTTGCCGCCTGCCGGGACGAAACCGTGGCGGGCTATGGCGCCTTGGGGGCCACCTGGCAACTCACCGAGCTCGACGGTGCGCCCTTCGCCGCCAAAGCCACTTTGCAGTTCGACCAGGAGGGTCAGATCACTGGCGACGCCCCCTGCAACCGCTATTTCGGCAAACAATCGGCCCCCTACCCCTGGTTTTCAGCTGAAAACATTGGCGCCACCCGGCGCGCCTGCCCCGCATTGGAGCAGGAAACCAAGTATCTCAGCGCCCTAGCGGAAATGACCTTGTCAGAGGTTTCCGGCGATACGTTGATCCTGAGCAATGATGCAGGCCGCGAGATGGTGTTCAAGGCAGCGGAATAGTCCCGGCTATTCGATGGACGCCCCCTCCGCCCCCGCGTAACATCCTCGTAGTTTGGGCGGGAGGGGCCATACATGAAGTTTCACCGGTTATTCGCGGACAAAGACGGCGAGAGCCATTGGCAAAGCGTCGAGGTTGCGCTTGCGCCGCGGGTCTTTGCCCCACCTGCACAGGATATCGAGATTTCGGAGCCGGAACCCGCCACGCAGATGATGTTCCTGAGGCTGCGTGCCGGCTGGGATGAGCCGATCCACCCGACGCCCGTGCGCCAGAAACTCGTGTGCATTGCGGGCCGGGTCGAGGTCACTGCGAGCGATGGCGAGATGCGAGAAATCGCACGTGGCGACGTCTGGCACATGGAGGACCGGACCGGCAAGGGCCACCATACGCGGGTCACCAGTGACGAGGATTTCGAGGCGGTGATCATCCAGTTCGACTGAACTTGCGGCCTGTCTAACCCGCCGATTTGCGGAAGCGGTCGACAAACCGCTGCCGCGCCTCGGGAAGAGGCTTGTTGCCAAGCTCAGCCGCGAGTTGATGACGCAGGAAATATCCAGTAACCTCAAAGCCTTGCGCAATTTCCGCATCCGGCGCAGGGCCATGCCCCATGAGGCAGGCGGGCAAGGGCAGCAGCCGATCCGCCCATTCCCCGGCCCCCGCCCGCGACACCGCCCGCCCGGTGCGGGGCGAGACAAAACTCAGGTCGTTCGCCGCACTTCCCATCACCGCGCAGGTCGAAAGATCAAGGCCAAAGCCCAATTCATCCAGCAGGGCCAACTCCCATTGCAGATAGGCCAGCGGCCAGACATCCGCCTGCCCCAGAAGGTCCAGCAATGCCTCGGTCCGGGCATAAAGCGGCGTGTGCGCCTCGCGTTCCGGCAGGGCAAAAAGCAGCAGCGACGTGACCGCGTTCAGTCCCGCCAGCGACAGCCGGTCGCCCATCGACGCCGCCGCGCGCGAGCGCAATAATTCTGGTTGAAACGTGCCCAGGTGATCTTCGAGCCGCGCCCGCCAGGCCAGGTCAAGCTGCGCCCCCGGTTGCAACACCGGCGCCAGCTTGCGCGAGGTCCCACCACGGACCACCCCGGCGTGACGCCCGCGCGAGGGGGTAAAGACCTCGATGATGGCCGAGGTCTCGCCATGTGTCCGGCTGGACAGCAATATGCCCTGGTCGCGCCACTCCATTCCCGGTCCTTGCCTGCGGTTGAACAGCCATTGAACATCACCTGCCCGCCGCTGCCAAGGGGGCCTTATTAGGCCGGGCCGCCAAAGCCCGGTGTGCCCGCATCCTCGGGGTGTTTCGCCAGATGTTTGCGCTTTATGGTCTCGGAGGTGTCGCGCGATCCGTCATGGCTCCACCCTGGCGGAGCAACCGCATACATCAGCCGCTCACGCCAGCTCAGGCCCGGTTGCCGCAGATCGTGGAAAATGCCAACCCATTCATGGAACGCCACGCGGATGGGGTTGAACGTGCCGAGGTTGCGCACCAGCCCGTAATCGACCTTTTCGCTTTCCAGTTCCGGAACGAAGGTGCCGAAGATCTTATCCCAGATGATGAAAACGCCCGCATAGTTGGCATCCAGATAGCGCGGGTTACGGCCATGATGGACGCGGTGGTGGCTGGGCGTGTTCATCACCGCCTCGAACCAGCGGGGCATCCGGCCGATCGCCTCGGTATGTATCCAGAATTGATAGATCAGGTTCAACCCGCCGCAGAAGAGCACCATCGCCGGGTGAAACCCCAGAAGGATGAGTGGCGCGCGCACGATCATCATGAAGGTGAACGTGCCGGTCCAGGTCTGCCGGAGCGCCGTTGTGAGGTTGTAATGCTGGCTCGAATGGTGATTGACATGACTGGCCCAGACCCACCGGATGCGGTGGCCGAAGCGGTGCACCCAGTAATACCGCAGGTCGTCGAGCACGAAACACAGAAGCACCACCCAAACCGACGTCCCAAGATCAAGCGGCGTGATCGCCCAGAGCGTCATGAAGAACCCGTAGGCGATGAAACCCAGCAGGACGGAGGACGCCACATTGCCCGCCCCCATGACCAGCGATGTCAGCGCATCGCGCGTCTCGTACCGCCCGCCGCGCCCCTTGATGACGATCCAGGCGAGTTCGATCAGGATGGCCGCGATGAAGAACGGAACTGCCCAATGGGTCACCTCGGGGTAGGTCAAGAGGTCCGTCATTTGCAAAACTCCGTCTGGTTCAGCCAGCGTGGCACTTCATCGTCGGCCAGCGTCAGGTGGATGCGTGGGGCGGCGTAGTCCGGCATGGTGATGCGCACCCCGGTATCGGTCCGGTCGATCTGCGCACCGCTGAGGTGTCTTGCCGTCGTGTCCGCCCCCATGGCCCAAACGACGCCCTCACCATCCGCCAGTTCGATCAGCGCGGCACTGTTGTTCCGGCACAGCGTGATCCGGCGCGGCACGTCATCGGGGAACTCGCGCAGCCAGGCTATGCGCGCGCTGGCCTCGGTCTCGAAGCCGGCGGTCCGCGACAGGCCAAGCAGGTGCAAAAGCACCGCGATCCCCGCGATCCCGAATATCACCAGCGGCAGCAGAATGGTGAGCGGCATGTTCCCTCCAACCCCGGGAGTTTAGCCACTCCGGTCACCCGATTGTCAAAGATTGCGTTGCGTCACCTGCCCGCGATATGCGTACGGTCAACGGCTCTGTGTCGCCGGGTCTCGCGTTCAGGCGCGGCCCGCATCCGCCGAAAGCGCCAGGGGGTTGATACCCAGCTTGGACAAGGCGGCCTCCCACTTTTCGATATCCGCGGTCGAGAACACCAGATCGCTATCCGCATCACAGGTGAGCCAGCCGTTCTGGGCAATCTCGCCCTCAAGCTGGCCGGGCCCCCATCCGGCATATCCAAGCGCCATGACCACACGCTCGGGGCCGCGGCCATCAGCCATGTCTTCGAGAATATCGAGCGTCGCAGTCATCGCGAATTCGTCGTTCACATCCATCGTGGAAATCGCCGAGTGATAGCCATGTTCATGCAGCACGAAGCCGCGGCCATGTTCGACCGGCCCACCGAAATGCACAGGCATGTCGCGGGCATCTGCACCGATGTCGATCGACAATTGCTCAAGCAAATCCCGCAACCTTAGGTCTTCTGTCGGCTTGTTGACCACGATTCCCATGGCGCCCTCGTTGGAATGAGCGCACATGAACACAACCGAATGGGCAAATCGCGGATCAAGCATGCCGGGCATGGCAATGAGCAGCTTTCCGGTCAGTTCAATGTCTTCTGTCAATAATTGGCTCCTGCGGGGTCTTGCATCCCATCCGCCTCCCAAAAAGAATGGGCATTCAACAACCCTAGTGCAAGCGTGTGATGGCTGTCACACACAAATTTCTCGCTGGAAAGTGAGTTGGCATTTCAACGCTTATCGCCCATGTGGAGGTCATGAAGAACTTTCTGCCTGGCATCTTTTTCGCCGTTTCGGCCCTGCTCTCTACTCCGGCTTTTGCGCAGCAGGGTGGGGACATCCTTGATGCGCGCATCCTGACCGGATGGCAGCGTGCGGATGGCAAACACGTGTCCGCGCTGCATATCGAGCTCAATGACGGGTGGAAAACCTATTGGCGCGCGCCCGGTGATGCAGGCATCCCACCGCATTTCGATTGGTCCGCGTCGCGCAACCTGTCCAATGTCGCGATCAACTGGCCGACCCCGAAACGCATCATGCAGGGCAGCGTGCAGACCATCGGGTATGAAAACACGCTTACCCTGCCGCTTACCCTGACCCCAACCCGGGCGGGCAAACCCATCACGCTCAGCGGAGAAGTCACGATTGGCGTCTGCAAGGACGTGTGTGTGCCGCTCACGCTGAAACTGTCCGAAAAACTCCCGATGGGACAGGCAAAGCGCGATCCCCGCATCGTCGCGGCCTTGGCCGACCGGCCCTATACCGCGGCCGAGTTCAAGGTAGGGCGGGTATCCTGCCGCCTCTCACCGATGACCGACGGGCTGCATCTGCGCGCAGAGATTGATCTGCCCCGCACCGGCGGGCGCGAATTGGCCATCATCGAAACCGGCAACCCGATGGTATGGGTGGCCCAGACCAAAACCCGGCGCGAGGGTGGACGGCTGATTGCCGAAACCGAACTCTACCACGTGGAGGGACGCAGTTTTGCCGTGGACCGCTCGGGCCTGCGCATCACCGTTCTGGGCAAGAAGCACACGGTCGATATTCAGGGTTGCTCCGCCGGGTGACCCCTGTGCGGGCGTAGCCCGATGGCCAGCAGCGCATAGAGAAGCAAAACCAGCACGGCGGAGCCTGAAACAAACAGGCAAAGCGCGGCCAGCATGGCAGGGAGCGCCGTCAGCGCCGGCCAGACCGCCAGCCAGAGGCCCGGGAGCGCGCCGCCAATGAGGGTCAGGCCCATTGTCGCGCCCAGCCACAGTACCACAGCCCCGACACCCGCCATCATCGCCATCTGCACCCGACGGTCGCGGAACCGCAGCCCCTGTCGCAAAGCGTCGAATTTCCGGCTGACGTCGCGCTGCATCGCCAAGAGGGCGGGGACGACCAGCAGGACCATGACCATGCCGAAGGCCAACCCGTAGACCAGCGTGATGACCGTCGGCTTGATGAACTGCGCCTGCTGCGAGCGTTCGAACAGAAGTGGCATCAAGCCCAGTACCGTGGTCAGCGTGGTCAACATGACCGGCCGCAACCTGTCCGCCGCCCCGTCGATGATTGACGGGATCAACCCGCGATCCTTGGCGTAATCGTCGATCGTCGTCACCAGGACAATCGAGTCGTTGATGATGATCCCCGTCATGCCCAGAAGGCCCACAACCGAGAACATGCTGAGCGGAACATCCCATTGGTAATGGCCATAAATCGTCCCAACGAGGCCGAACGGAATGATCGCCATGACGACCAGGGGACGGGTCCAGCTTGAGAAAACCCAGGCCAGCACCAGGTAGATCCCGGTCAGAGTCAGGGTCAGGCCAAGGCGCGCATCCTCGAGGAAATCGTCCTCTTGCTCGCTAAGGCCCGAAAGCTGCCATTCGACCTGTAGGTCAGTGGCAATCGCCGGCAGGATCTCGGTCTCGAGCGCCTGCATAACCGCGACGGCACGGGCCGGGTCATCCTCGGAGATATCGCCGGTTACGTTGATGAGCCGCACGCCGTTTTCCCGCCGCACGGTCGAGAACCCGTTGCGGCGTTCGACACTGACGATATCAGCAAGCGGCACATAGGTGCCATCCGGCGTACGCAGTTGCATCCGCTCCATGAAATCGGCGGTCAATTCGCCTTCGGGCAGTTCCACGCGGATCTCGGCGCTGCGCGGCCCGAGGGGATAGGTCGCGGCCTCGATCCCGTTCAAACGGTTGCGCAGCACCCGTCCCAGACCGTCGATGGTAAAGCCCAATGCGTTGCCCTGCGCGGTCAGCTCAAGGATCAGCTCTTCCTTGTCATAGGCAAGGTTATCCTCGACACCGGTCACCTCAGGGAAGCGCAACAAGGCTTCCTTGAGCCGTTCCGACGCTTCTTTCAGGTCATCTGCGGTAGCCCCGAAAAACTCGACATCCAGCGCATCCCCGCCCGGCCCCGAACGCCACCCCTTGAAGCTGACCGTTTCGACCAGCGGGTGGTGCTGCACCTTTTCCTGGAGCGCGGCGGCGAAGGCAAAACTGGAATAGGGGCGCAGATCGGCATCAATGAGTTCGATCGCAATCCCGCCCAGTTGATCGGGGTCCTTGGTGTCTGCACCTGTCAGGCCCCGGCCGGAATTACCCCCCACCTGCCCCAACACGAATTTCAACGGATTGGTGCCGTGGGTCGCCTCATATTCCGCACCAAGCTCTTCGGTCGCCCGCTGCATCTCGCGCATCATCGCCATCGTATCGGCCCGGGTAGCACTGGGCGCCATGGCGAAATTGCCGGTCACGCTGCCCCGTTCGGGCGCGTTGAAGAACCGCCACTTCACGTCACCCGAGATGAAGAGCACCATCTGACTGGCCAACACGACCAATACCAGCGCAAAGACCGGATAACGCGCCCAGACCACACCCGCCATGAAGGGCCGGAAAAGACGCTCCCGCACCCAGACAAAACCGGCATTCACCGTCCGGCTGGGCCAGTCATACCAGTTGTGGTCGCCCGATTTGCGCAGGGCATGGGCCATATGGTTGGGCAGGATCAGGAAACATTCCATCAGGCTGGCCAACAGGACCGCGATCACCGTGAAGGGAATGTCCACGATCAGGTCACCAAAGCGCCCGCTCACTGCCGTCAAACCGAAAAAGGCGATGAGCGTGGTCAGTGTCGCGGCAAAGACCGGCAGCGCCATGCGCCGTGCCGCGCGTTCCGCTGCCACCACCGGTGCCTCGCCATATTTGCGCACCCGCGCATCAGCATGTTCACCCACGACGATGGCATCATCGACCACGATCCCAAGCGTGATGATAAGCGCGAAGAGCGAGATCATGTTGATCGTCAACCCACCGACATACATCAACGCAATAGCGGCCAGCATCGCCACCGGAATGCCCGCCGCCACCCAGAAGGCCGTGCGCGCGTTGAGGAAGAGGAACAAGAGCCCGACTACAAGTGCCAGACCGGTCAACCCGTTTTCCATAAGCATGTTGAGACGGCTCGATATCCGCTCGGAGCGGGTGCGGATGAGCTTGACCTCGACCCCTTCGGGCAGGGATTCGGCCATCTCGCGGGTCACCTCCTCGACCCGGCTCTGGATCTCGATCGCGTCCCCACGGGCGGAGCGGTCTACCCGGATCGACATGGCGGGGTCCTCGCCGACGAAATAACTGCGTTTCTGCGCGATACCCTCAACCCGCACGGTCGCCACGTCGCCCACTGTCAGTTTCGAGCCATCCGGGTTGGAGCGCAGGACAATTGCCGCCAACTGCTCAGGGTCGCGTTTCTCGATACCGGTCCGGACCCGCGTATTGGCCCCGGTCACATCGCCCGCCGGGTCGGCATCGACCTCACCGGCGACCGCCGCAGCGATTTCCGCAAAACTGACGTCATAGGCGATGAGATTGGCCGAGGGCACTTCGATGATCGTCTCGGGTGCCGAAACCCCACGGACCGTCGTGCGTGTTACGCCCGCGTCAAACAATCGAACCACCAATTCATCGGCCAGCAAACCCAACTGATCCGTGCCAACCGGCCCGGTGATGACCAGATCGGTCACCCGATCCCGCCAGGCCCCCCGCCGCACTTCGGGCTCCTCAATATCTTCAGGCAGCGTGGTCGTCAGATCGACGGCTGTCTGCACATCATCCGCGGCGCGCGCCATGTCCCAGCCGGATTCGAACTCCAGTTTGAAGTTGGCATTGCCTTCGCGGCTGGTCGTCTCAGTGCTCGTCACACCTTCGACCGCCAGCAGCGCCGGTTCGAGCACCTGTACCACCGCCGCATCCACGTCCTCGGCCCCGGCGCCTTCCCATTCCACCGTCACCCGCACATTGTCGATGATCACGTCAGGAAAGAACTGCGCCCGCATCCGCGGCAAGGCAGCAAGGCCCAGCACGATCAGCACGACCAGAAGCAGGTTCGCCGCCGTCTTGTGCCGGGTGAAATAGGAGAGCAGCCCGCCGGCAGCCTGGGGGATGCCACGGGCCATGGGTCAGCCGCCCATGCGGCCTTCCAGCCGCTTGACCATCCGCGCGGGCACACTGGGTTCGGACAATTGGCCGAGGATCTGGTTCTTGACCGCCTCGGACATGTCCGTGCTGCCCTCGACAAAGGCCACCAACCGGGCGCGGCGGTCCGCGCTCAGCTCCAGCATTTCGTTCGCCCCCTGCGCATCATCGGCATCCTGGCGCAGCGGACGCACCTTGATCCCGGCACCCAGAAGCGGTGAGCGTTGGCTGACGATTTCGCGCCCTTCCAGATCGTCACCGCGCACCAGGATATCGTCCCCCTGCCGCCGGAGCAGTCGAACCGCGATCGCCTCAAGCCGATCCGCGCCTACCAGCGCCAGCACCTTGCCATCCGGCCCGAGCGAAGACGCAGGCAACCGGACGACGTTGTCCAAAGGCGGCTCTTCGATGGTCACGGTCACGAAATCACCGGGCTTCATGCCGGTCGCGTTGGTGAGCCGCGCAAAGATCAGGCGACCGGTCTGCCCCTCGCCCACAATCGCGCTGTCGCGGCTTATGATCCCTTCGGCCTGCAAATCGATGCCGAACACGTCCAAGGTGACGGTCACCGGCGCACGGAGCAGCAGGCCCTCCTCGTTCAGCAGGCGAAGATATTGCGGCGTGGAGACCCGAAATGCGACCTCCAACTTGTTGCCATCGACCAGCTTGGCCAGTTGTTCATTTGCCGCGACAAGACCGCCTTCGACCACCGACACCTCGCTCAACGTTCCGGCGAAACCGGCGGTGATGCGGGTATCGTTAAGGTGACGTTGCGCTTCGGCCTGGGCAATCTCGGCCCGCGCCAGTCGGGTCGCGGCCTGATCGACGCGCGCCTCCGCCTGGGCCAATGCCTGGCGGCTACCGAGGACCGCCTGGCGCGCCTGTGCCGCTGACAATTCCGCGTTTTCGACCGCCGCTGCCGTGCCGACGCCGCGCTCTTCAAGATCCAGTTGACGGCGGAAGGCCCGCGCCCGCAACTCGGCCTGATCCTCCGCAGCCACCAACTCGTCCTGCGCCAGAACAAGTGCGCGCGCCGCCTCGCTTTCCTCGTCACGCGCATCGAGCAAATCGCTTGCCGCGCGGTCGAGCGCCGATTGCGCATCCGCCGGATCAACCCGTACCAGCAACTGCCCGGCGGCCACCTGCCCGCCCTCGACAAAATCCTCGGCCAGTTCGACCAGCGTTCCACCCCATTTCGAGCGGATTTCAAGCGTCCGGCGGCTTTCGACCTCGCCGAAGGCTTTCAGAACCGGTGTAATGGTCTCCACCACCGCGGTTTCCACATTGACCGCGAAAACCCGTTCACGCCGCTCCGGCACCTCACTTTCGCTGGCGATCCGTTCCTGTACCGCGGCAAAGATGGCGTATCCCGCATAGGTCAGAAGACCCAGTGTCAGAGACAGCAGGAACAATCCGGTCAGGCTATGACGCAAAAACCGCATGAACTTCAAACCCTTGCTAGGTACCAAAGGGGTACCGGGCTAATGTAAACCTACCATGAGAAATGCCAAGTCTTTAGGGTTTTACGCACCGAATTGTCATTTCCGGCGCTGATGTTCGTCCAGCCGTGGCATGATTTCCACAAAATTGCAGGGCCTGTGGCGATAATCGAGCTGATAGGCCAGGATTTCATCCCACGCATCCTTGCAGGCGCCCGGGCTGCCCGGTAGCGCAAACAAATAGGTGCCCCCGGCCACGCCGCCGGTCGCGCGCGACTGGACCGCGGATGTACCGATCTTCTGCATGCTGACGATGGTGAAAACCGTACCGAAAGCGTCGATTTCCTTTTCGTAGACGTCCCGATGCGCCTCGACCGTGACATCGCGGCCCGTCAGCCCTGTGCCGCCCGTGGAGATCACCGCATCCACCCCTTCATCAGCAACCCAGGCACGTAATTGAGTGGCAATTTCGGCCCGTTCATCGCGGATGATCTTGCGGTCGGCCAAGATGTGCCCCGCAGCCGCAATCCGGTCCACCAGGACCTGCCCCGACCTGTCATCCGCGATCTCACGGCTATCGCTGACGGTCAGAACGGCGATCCGAACGGGGATGAACTCCTTGCTGTCGTCAATCCGTGACATGGCTCAGGCCCTTTCCAACACTGCCAGCCTTGCGGCCAAAGCGGTAAATATACCGGCACTGACCCACCCCAGGCCACGGGCAAATCGCGGGCCGGTCAGCCGTTGCCCCAGTGTCCCAGCGAAGACGCCAACACCGCCGTTGATGACCATCCCGCCCACGGCCAGCACAAGCCCGAAGATCAAGAACTGTCCCAGGATGCTGCCCTGCGCGGGGTCGACAAATTGCGGCACAAAGGCCAGCACGAAGAGGATCACCTTGGGGTTCATCAGGTTGACGATCATCCCGTCCATGAACGCCTTGCGCATCCCGGTCGCCTGCACCTTTGCGCCACGTACCGGCCCGGCCCGCAACGCGCCCCAAGCCAGGTAGAGCAGGTAAGCCACGCCAAGCCAACGGATCACATCGAAGAGCCACGGCATCGCCGCCACTGCAGCACCTAGGCCCAGCCCGGCCAGCAAGACATGCACCATGCCGCCCGTCGAAATGCCCGCACTGGCCGCAATCGCCGCCTTTGGTCCCGACCTGAGGCCCAGACCGAGGCAGAACATCATGTCCGCGCCGGGGCTGAGGTTCAGCGCCAGACCCGCGGGAATGAAGGCCATCAATGTCCAGAATTCCACCATGTCACACCTCAAACCAATTGGCGGTCGGACCCAGGTTGACGACCTTCGTCCGCCCGATCTGCCCGCTCTTGCCCCAGCTATCGTGGATATGACCGCAAACCGCCAGAGCCGGCTGAATGCGTTCAATCGCCTCAAGGATCGCCGTTGATCCGACCGAGATGCCGCCCGAGGTCAAATCGGCAATCCCCCTGGGCGGTGAATGCAGGATCAGGATATCCGCGGCCTCGCACCGCGCCAACATCTCCGCCGCGTAGGCTTCGGTCAGATCGCAGGACCAGGCACCAAACGGTGTCGGCGGCACCCCATAGCCCAACCCGAAAAGCTGCAAGCCCCCGATCTCGACGCCACTGCCATGCAATACCGTCGTGCCCGCATGGGCGGCCTCCTGCAATTCCTCGGCACTTTCGGCATTGCCCGGCACCACTACCATGGGTGCCGTGATGCCCGACAGCAGGTTCATCGCCTCGGGCAGTCCCTCGCGGATGTTGCAGAAATCCCCTGCCCCGATCACCAGATCGGCTTCGGCACTGGCCTCAACCAGCACCTCCGCCCGGCGGCGCGAATGATGCAGGTCGGAAAACGCGAGAATTTTCATGTTGCGCCTCTTAGTCGCGCTTGCAGCTCCAGCAGGTCGGCCCAGGCCTCGCGCTTGGCACCCGGGCTGCGCAGCAGGTAGGCGGGGTGGAACATCGGCAGACAGGGTGTGCCATAGGCCTCGGTCCAGGTGCCGCGCAACTTGGTGATACCGCGCCGGCCCAGCCCCGCCTGGCAAGAGATATTGCCCATCAAAACAACCACCTGCGGTTTGACCAGCGCCACGTGCCGTTCGACAAAGGGCAGGAGCATGGCGATCTCTTCCGGTTTCGGATCACGGTTCTGCGGCGGGCGCCAGGGCAGCACGTTTGTGATATAGACCGCACGTTCCGCATCCTCAGCCTTGCGGTCCATGTCGATCGCCGCCAGCATCTTGTCCAATAGCTGCCCGGCCCGGCCCACGAAAGGCCGCCCCTCACGATCCTCATCCCGGCCCGGTGCCTCGCCAATAATCATCACCCGCGCTGCCGGGTTACCATCGGCAAAGACGAGGTTCCGCGCCCCGCGCTTCAACTCGCAATGCTCAAATGCCGCCATCGCCGCGCGGAGCGCTTCCAGATCACCAGCCGCCTGCGCCAAGGCCCGCGCGTCGGCCACGGCATCCACCTTGGCCGCCTTCGGGGCCGTCACGGGCGCCTGCGTCACGACGGGCTTTTCGGCCTTTTCCGGCACCTCGTAGCGGTTGACCGGCAGGTCGCCAATCGCCTCGGTCGCCCCGAGTTCGATCTGCCAGTCCAGCAGTGCTTTCGCGTGATGATAGTCGGACGCCGATTCCATAGCCGCAAACCTATCCGTCCCTCGCCACAGGGAAAAGCGGTCATTGCAAAACGTCCGCTTGCCCCACGCCCGGACCCTCTCTATAAGCGAGCAGATTTCAGATCGGAGCGGCGGATGAGCTATTCACAATCCCACCTTCTGGGGATCGAACCCCTCTCGCCCACCGATATTACCGCCATCCTCGATCTGGCCGATCAATATGTCGATCTGAACCGCCGGGACATCAAGCATTCCGATGCGCTGGCGGGCCTGACGCAGATCAACATGTTCTTTGAAAACTCCACCCGGACACAGGCGAGTTTCGAGCTTGCCGGGAAACGGCTCGGGGCGGATGTCATGTCGATGGCGATGCAGGCCAGTTCGATCAAGAAGGGCGAGACACTCATTGACACGGCGCTTACGCTGAACGCGATGCACCCCGATCTTCTGGTCGTGCGCCACCCGCATTCCGGGGCGGTGGACCTCCTGGCGCAGAAGGTCAATTGCGCCGTGCTGAACGCAGGTGACGGGCGGCATGAACACCCGACGCAGGCGCTTTTGGATGCGCTGACGATCCGCCGCGCCAAGGGCCGGTTGCACCGCCTGTCCATCGCGATCTGCGGCGATATTGCACATTCCCGCGTGGCGCGTTCCAACATCCTTTTGCTCGGCAAGATGGAAAACCGCGTGCGCCTCGTCGGCCCGCCCACATTGATGCCAAGCCAGATCGGCCAATTCGGTGTCGAAGTCTACGAGGACATGCGCGAAGGGCTGCGCGATGTGGACGTGGTGATGATGCTGCGGCTGCAACGCGAACGGATGGATGGCGGGTTCATCCCCTCCGAGCGAGAATATTATCACCGCTACGGGCTCGATGCCGAAAAGCTGAGCTATGCCAAGGAGGATGCCATCGTCATGCACCCCGGCCCCATGAACCGGGGCGTCGAGATCGACGGCGAGATTGCCGACGACATCAACCGCAGCGTCATCCAGGAACAGGTCGAGATGGGCGTGGCCGTCCGCATGGCCGCAATGGACCTGCTGGCACGCAACCTTCGGGCAAAGCCGGCGGAGGTCATGGCATGAGTACCAGGATCGAGATCAGCGCAAGCGAAACCGGGACGGTGCGAGTCTTTGCCGCCGACCTGAATAAGGATCAGATCGACGGTTTTGACGTGGCCGCGGCACTTGGCGCCGATACCCTTGATCCGGAACAGATCGAATTTTTCGATATGGCCGACCTGCAAGGCCTTGGCCTGACCGGGTTTCTGGAAGAGGGTCACGGCATCCCCGCCGAGCAGTTGCACGACATGAAGCCGCAATTGGAGGCGCTGAAAGGCGTCGTGCTCATCGTCCCTTCCCGCGCGCTTGGCGGTGAGAAACAGGTTTTGACGCCATCTGCCCCCCTGCGCCTGATCGGCACATTCTACGAGGATCGCCCCCCGGTCAGCTTTGAAAAACTGCCTTCGGAGGCAGCGCAGGGCAATGTGAACACCGACACGAAACCCGGTCCCTCGAACGCCGCCATGTCCGGACGGGTCGCGATGATCGCGTTGCTGGTACTGGCCGCGCTGGTGGCGGTGATGATCTGGATTGCAGGATAACAATCGCCATGAAGACCCATTTCACCAACGCCCGGCTGATCGACCCGGAAAACGGCACGGACCGCATCGGCGCGTTGCGGGTCGAAGACGGGGTTATCAAAAGCGTCGTATATGACGACGCACCCACCGACGATGCCGAAACGGTCGATTGCGGCGGGAAATGCCTGGCACCCGGGATCGTTGATATCGGTGTCAAGGTTTGCGAGCCCGGTGAGCGGCACAAGGAAAGCTATAAATCCGCGGGATTGGCGGCGGCGGCGGGCGGGATCACCACGATGGTCACCCGCCCCGATACCCTGCCCGCCACGGACAGTCCCGAGACGCTGGAATTCGTGGCCCGGCGCGCGAATGAGGCGGCACCGGTCAACGTCCTGCCCATGGCGGCGCTCACCAAGGGCCGTGCGGGGCGGGAGATGACCGAGATTGGGTTCTTGCTGGACGCAGGCGCGGTGGCCTTCACCGATTGCGATCACGTGGTGACGGATACCAAGGTGTTCAGCCGGGCGCTCACCTACGCCCGCTCCCTGGGCGCCTTGGTCATCGCCCATCCGCAGGAACCAACGCTCAGCGCCGGGGCAGCCGCCACCAGCGGCAAATTTGCCTCCCTGCGCGGTCTTCCCGCCGTTTCGCCCATGGCTGAACGCATGGGGCTTGACCGTGACATCGCGCTCTTGGAGATGACCGGCGCGCGTTACCACGCCGATCAGATCACCACCGCCCGCGCCCTGCCTGCTCTGGAACGGGCCAAGAAAAACGGGCTCGACATCACCGCAGGCACATCAATCCATCACCTGACGCTAAACGAATTGGACGTGGCGGACTACCGCACCTTCTTCAAGGTCAAACCGCCGCTCAGGTCCGAAGATGACCGGCAGGCGGTGATCGCCGCCCTGCGCGACGGGCTGATCGACACGATCAGCTCGATGCACACCCCGCAGGACGAAGAAAGCAAACGCCTACCTTTCGAAGAGGCTGCAAGCGGTGCGGTGGCATTGGAAACCTTCCTGCCTGCGGCACTCCGGCTCTACCATGCGAGCGATCTCGACCTGCCGACACTTTTCCGCGCGATGGCCCTCAACCCGGCGAAACGGCTGGGCCTCGCATCGGGCCGGCTGGCCCCGGGCGCGCCTGCCGATCTGATCCTGTTTGACGCGGATGCGCCCTTTGTCCTCGACCGCTGGAAACTCAATTCCAAATCCAAGAACACACCGTTTGACGGCGCGCGGATGCAGGGTAAGGTCAAGGCCACTTATGTCGCTGGCCAGTGCGTGTTCGAGGCTTCCTGATGCCCCCCTTTGATACCTCTCCTTTGATGCTGATCCTGTGGGCCGTCGTTGGATACGGGATCGGCTCCGTGGCGTTTGGCCTGTTGGTCGCGCGCATGATGAACCTGGGCAATCTGCGCGAAATCGGCTCGGGCAATATCGGTGCGACCAACGTGCTGCGCACCGGGAGCAAGAAAGCCGCCGCGCTCACCCTGCTCTTCGATGGTGGCAAGGGTGCAGTGGCGGTCCTGCTGGCGCGCCTGATCTCGGGCGAAGACGCCGCGCAGGTCGCGGGCCTGATGGCCTTCATCGGTCATTGCTTCCCGATCTGGCTGGGGTTCAAGGGCGGCAAGGGTGTCGCGACCTTCCTTGGCATCCTACTGGCCCTGATCTGGCCCGTGGGCATCGCCTGCTGCCTGACATGGCTGGTTGTCGCCGCGATCTCGCGAATCTCGTCCATGGCCGCGATCGCCGCAGCGGCATCCTCGACGATCTGGATGCTCTTTCTGGGGGATGGTTCCACATTCCTGCTGGGCGTGATCCTGACGCTTCTTGTGTTCCTGCGCCATGCCGCCAATATCCGGCGCCTCAAGGCGGGAACCGAGCCAAAAATCGGGCAGAAGTGACCGACACTTTCCTGCAAGCCTTCGACGCGCTGCCGCTTGGCACCTTTACCGGCATCTCGAACGGCCGCCGATACATCGTCACCAGACAGGACTTCTCTGACGGCAACAGTCAGAAACTTGTTGCCGAAGAACTGGGCGGGGCCGACTACATCAGCCTCAACCTCTATCGTCTGACTTCGGGCAGTCGCCTGAAACCCTGCGAGATGCCCGAAGAAAAAGTTGTGGAATTCGTTCTGTCCCTCAAACCCGAGTGAACCCGAAGGCTCACTACTTGAGGCTGGACATCCGCTCCAAGGCTTCTGCAGTGCGTTTGGTATTGTCGTGAATACCAAGGAAAAGGTACATCATCCCCGCGGTGACGACCACATAGAATCCACCAAATATCAGGATACCAAGCCCGGCGAAAAATCCGCCCCCCGTCGTCATTGTCACCAGTGCAGAAATCACCACACCAACACACATCACCACCACAAGGATGGTGATCAGAATCTCAAAAGACCCAATAAAAAAGCTACGCAATGTTTATCCTCCGAAGCGTGTTAAGCACCTGAAACTCTGCGATAGTTTGCGATCCCATGCAAGGGTGCAATTCGGATGCTGACGCTTCGAACTCCCCGAATGTCAGTAGCTGTACTCGGCGTAGATCCGGTCCAGATCGCCCGACCAATCGCCGTGGTAATGCGCCAGCAACTCGTCGGCGGGAACCTGACCGCTTTCGACGCTTTCCTTCAAGGCATTCAGGAAATGCGTCTCGTCCGGCACCAGACCGCCGGCACCGGATCGGCCCCGCGCGGCCAGGCCGGCCTCGGAAACCGCCACAACCTCACGCGCCAGCTCGTGCATGTTGATATCACCCACCTGCGCCTGCAACGCGCTCTCGCTTGCGGCCACGCGCAGCGCCTCGCGCGTCTCGGCATTCCAGTCCTTGCACAGGTCCCACGCCGCATCGAGCGAGGATTGGTCATACATCAACCCGACCCAGAACGCGGGCAGCGCACAAAGCCTGCGCCACGGGCCACCGTCGGCACCACGCATCTCCATGAATTTCTTAATCCGCGCCTCGGGGAAGATCGTGGTCAGGTGATCGGCCCAATCGCTGAGCGTCGGTTTTTCGCCCGGCAACGCGGGCAACTCACCGTTGAGGAAATCGCGGAAAGACATGCCAAGGGCGTCGATGTACTTGCCATCGCGGTAGACGAAATACATCGGCACATCGAGCGCAAAATCGGCATATTGTTCGAACCCGAACCCCTCGTCGAAAACAAAGGGCAGCATCCCCGTGCGGTCGGCATCCAGATCGCGCCAGACCCGGCTGCGCCAACTTTTGTGGCCATTGGGTTTACCGTCGAAAAACGGCGAGTTGGCGAAAAGCGCGGTCGCCACGGGCTGCAGGGCCAGCGCCACACGGAATTTCTGCACCATGTCCGCTTCGGACGCGAAATCGAGGTTCACCTGCACCGTGCAGGTCCGCCGCATCATCGAGCGGCCCATGGTGCCCACCTTCTGCATATAGGCATCCATCAGCTTGTAGCGGCCCTTGGGCATCATCGGCATTTCTTCGTGCGACCATTGCGGCGCGGCCCCCAGGCCGATGAAGCCGACACCCACCTTGTCGGCGATGTCCTTGACGTCGCGCAGATGAGCGTTCACCTCGTCGCAGGTTTCGTGAATGGTCTCGACCGCCGCACCGGAAAGCTCCAATTGCCCACCGGGTTCAAGCGATACGTTCGCGCCGTCCTTCTCAAGCCCGATCAGCTTGCCGCCCTCTTCCACGGGCGCCCAGCCATGGCCGTCACGCAGCCCCTCAAGCACAGCCAGAACGCTGCGCTCTCCGTCATAGGGGATCGGTTTCAGCGTATCGCGGCAATAACCGAATTTCTCATGCTCCGTCCCGATGCGCCAGGCATCCTTGGGCTTGCAGCCGCTTTCCAGGTACCCGGCCAACTGGTCATGGCTTTCGATCGGCCCGCCGCCGGATTGGGGAATGGACATGTCGGAGCCTCCTGGTTTTCATGGCCGCACGAAGCCTAGCTGTGGCGACTTCGGTGACAAGTGTCAATGCAGCCTTTCGGCCCGATCATCCCGCGCTTTGCCCGGCGCCGATCCAGCAGCAAAACACTATTGGCGCTGGCCGCCGACCTGCCTTAAACTCGGTAAAATTTTGGAGGTTTCATTTTGCATCATCGACAACTGCCCAATTCCTTTTCACGCCGCGCAGCCCTTGGCGCAGTCGCCGCAACTATTCTGAGCGGCCTTGTCGGCACACCCGCCCTGGCGCGTGGCGGCGGCGGCGGCGAGGCCAACCAGAACACCAACAGCTCTGGCTCATCCAGCAAGAAACCGAAAGCCAAGAAGACGCTTGATAAATCCAAACCAATTCTGATCACTCAGTCAAAATTCCGACGGCTCACGAAGAAGGGACTGCGGACGCTGATCAGCCAGATCGACGCTGGACAGGAGGCGCGGGTTCAAGGGTTCTCTCCGCGGTTTTCGCGACTTCTCTTTGAGACCGCGCTGAATAACGACATGCTTTTTGTCGATATCCTGATTGGTGATCTCGCCAAGAAAAACACGGTGAAAGAGCGGAAAGAGGCGCTGAGGGGCTGGAAGAAATACGTCGAAGACATCTCGGAACGAGATATCAAAAGGCTCGACTTACCCAGAAACCTTGAGGACATTCTGTTTGACAGCGACGGTCGGAATCAACAGCGGGCCGCGAAAATAGAACGAAGGAAGCGCCGCAAAAAGCTGTTGAACAAATGGATCTGGTCGCCACGCGAAGGCATGCTCACGAGTTAGCATCCGCCCGCAGGGACGGCGGCGTGGTAAAGCCGGGCTTTTGCCAGATCACGGTGGGCGCGCCCCGGGCGCGTTTCATCTCTGCAAGCATCCTTTCGGTTCTGATCCCCGGCAGGGTCGCGAAGGCGTCAAAGAGCGTCTCGGCTCCTTCGGCGTTCAGCGGAATATGCAGATCACCCTGCCCCGGCTGGCTCAACACCCAATGTGCCGGCTTGCCCGTCGGATCTAGCCTCAGCATGGTCATCTCGCGGAGCGCCACTGCCCCACCGGTCAGCGGGCCGAAATAGGCGACGGCGCCTTCATCCACATGGACCACGCCCGGGCCACCCCGATTGCCGCGAAAGCGCCCGCGTTGCAGACCGGTCACCAGAAGAACCGCCCCTGCGGCCAGCACGAAATAGCCCAGCCAATGCAGCAAGGCGCCGGTGCCAAAAGCCCAATAGGCCCCGAGGATCAGCACCCCAAGCGCCACCAGTACCTCCCGCCAGCGCCAGATGGCCTCTTTTGCCTCGGGTCGCACGAAACTCATCCCCAATCCCCCAAGGCCTGCTGCCAGACCGTCAGCGCCACGACAGCCGCGGTATCGGCGCGCAGGATGCGGGGGCCGAGGCTGACCGCATGGGCGGTGGGCATGGCATGAAGCCTGTCACGTTCAGCATCCGAAAACCCGCCTTCGGGTCCGATCAGTATGGCCCATTTGTTGCCGCCCGCCGCACCAAGAGTTTCAGCCACCCCTGCCAATGCCTCATCGCAGAACATCAGTTGCCGATCCTCGGGCCACTTGTCCAACATCCGGGACAGTTTCTGCAGATCAGCGACCTCAGGCACAAACGTGCCGCCGCATTGCTCGGCCGCCTCGACCGCATGGGCCTGCAAGCGGTCCTGGCGAATACGCTCGGCATTGGTGAAATCCGTCCCGACCGGGCAGATGCGACGCGCGCCCATCTCGGCAGCCTTCTCGACGATGAAATCTGTGCGCGCCTTTTTGATCGGTGCAAATATCAGCCACAGATCGGGCGGCATCCGCAGGTGCTGCGATTGGTTCTTGACCTGCAAACGACCACCGCGCTTGCCAGCCTCCGCAACGCTCGCCTGCCATTCCCCGTCGCGCCCGTTAAAAAGCGCCACAACGTCCCCGACCGCAAGCCGCATTACCCCAAAGAGGTAATGCGCCTGATCGCGGTTCAGAGGAACCGATTGCCCTTGCCCCAAGGGGTGATCTACATACAGTCTGATCTTCGCAGCCGTCATGGGGCCAACATATGACTGAGACCGACAAGACGCCAGAGGCTGCGGGCCAGGTGGCCGACGCCTATCGCGGCAATTGGGTCGATCGGTGGGCGCCCCCGGTCACGCGGCCCTACCTGCGGCTTTCCCGCGCCGACCGACCAATCGGCACATGGCTTCTGCTGCTGCCCTGCTGGTGGGGGCTCCTGTTGGGGATGGTTTACGACGGGCGCGCGACGCTGCATGATCTATGGATCTTCTTCGGCTGCGCCATCGGGGCGTTCCTGATGCGGGGCGCAGGATGTACATGGAACGACATCACCGACCGCCATATCGACGGATCGGTGGCGCGCACGGCGTCGCGACCAATCCCGTCGGGTCAGGTCAGTGTCAAGGGTGCGCTGGTGTGGCTGGTGGCGCAGGCGCTGGTCAGTTTCGGCATCCTTTTGACATTCAACATCGCGGCAATCGGGCTGGGTGTGCTGTCGCTCCTGCCGGTCGCGATCTATCCCTTCGCAAAACGCTTCACCTGGTGGCCGCAGGTCTTTCTGGGCGTGGCGTTCAACTGGGGTGCGCTTCTGGCCTGGACCGCCCATACCGGGGCGCTGCAATGGCCGGCGGTCATGCTCTACCTCGCTGGCATCGCCTGGACACTGTTCTATGACACGATCTACGCCCATCAGGACGCCGAGGATGATGCCCTGATCGGGGTGAAATCCACCGCGCGGCTCTTTGGGGCGAACTCTCCGCGCTGGCTGCGCCGGTTTCTGGTGCTGACCGTCACGCTGATGGCGGTTGCCGTGATGCTGGCGACGCTGGAGGGCCATTTTGCCGCCGTTCTGGTGGCGATTTGCGGGCCTTGGGCGCTCGGCTGGCACCTGCAATGGCAGCTGCGCCACCTGGACATCGAGGACAATGACCTGCTGCTGCGGCTCTTCCGCTCGAACCGGGATGCGGGCCTCCTGCCCCTGCCGTTTTTTGCCGTTGCCCTGTTCCTTTGATTGAACTCGGGGGCCGAGCCGCCTAAACACGATAGGGGATTAACTATTTACCGGACGTGCCATGCGCCTGTCTGCCATCTTTGCCATTGCTGCCAGTTTCGTTGTCGCGGCTGTTCTGTGCCTGGTTGCTGCCGGGTTCTCCGTGCGGGTGATCGAAGACAATTCGCGCAATTCGGTGCGCGATACGCTCGACGCCAATGGGCTGGTCTGGTCCGAAGTCGATGCCAACGGGCTTCAGGTCTTCCTCGGCGGCACCGCCCCGTCGGAGGCGCTCCGGTTCAAGGCCCTGTCCGTGGCTGCGACCGTGGTGGACGCCGCGCGGGTTATCGACCAGATGGACGTGGCCGATAGCGCCGAGATTGCACCGCCTGACTTTTCCATCGAAATCCTGCGCAACGATAGCGGCCTGTCACTGATCGGGCTGATCCCCACCTCCACCGACCGCGCGGATCTCTTGGACGACATCATCGACGCGACCGATGATACCGAAGTCGCGGATCTGCTCGAAGCGGCTGACTATCCGCAACCGGAGACCTGGGAGGCGGCGATAGATTTTGCCGTGCGCGCGCTTAAAATCCTGCCACGCACCAAGATCTCCATCGCGGCGGACAAGGTGGAAATCACCGCCATGGCCGATAGCATCGACCAGAAGAACAAGATCGAGTCCGACCTGATCCGCAAGTCGCCGGACGACATTCGCCTGGCGCTCAACATCTCGGCCCCGCGGCCGGTCATCACCCCCTTCACGCTCCGCTTTCTCATTCAGGACGGGCAGGCCCGGTTCGATGCCTGCTCAGCAGATACCGAAGCGGCGCGTCAGGTTATCCTGAAAGCTGCGACAAGCGCGGGGCTTCGGCAGGAGAGTGACTGCACCATCGGTCTTGGCGTGCCCTCCCCGCAATGGGGCAAGGCGACGTCACAGGCCATCGCGGCGCTTGCCGAACTGGGCGGCGGCAGCGTGACCTTCTCGGACGCGGATATCTCGCTGGTCGCGGAACAAGGCACACCGGAAAACCGGTTTGACGATGTCGTGGGCGCGCTTGAAACCTCTCTGCCAGAGGTATTTGCACTCCACGCGGTTCTGCCCCCACCGCCGAACGAAGCCCCCGAGATCACACCGGAATTCGTCGCCACCTTGTCGCCTGAAGGGTTGGTCCAGATCCGCGGCCGGGTGGGGAGCGAAACAAGCCGCGATACGGTCAACAGCTTTGCCAAGGCACGCTTTACCTCGGACAGCGTCCACAATACGGCGCGCGTGGCCGCCGGTCTGCCACAGGACTGGCCGCTGCGCATTCTGACCGGGCTTGAGGCTTTGTCCTATCTCTCGAACGGCGCCGTGACGGTGACGCCCGAGGCTCTGGAGCTCAGCGGAAACAGCGGCAACAAGAACGCGCAAGCGATGATCGCCCGCTTCCTCGCGACCAAGCTGGGCGAGGCCGAAGAGTTTTCCATCGACGTGGTCTATCGAAAGGCGCTTGATCCGGTGGCCAGCATCCCCACGCCGGACGAATGCGAGGCCGCAATCGCGGGCATCCTGAGTGAGCGGAAGATCAACTTCGAGCCGGGCTCGGCGACCATCGACGAAAACGGCGCGGCGATCATGGATGACATTGCGGAGATCTTGAAGAAATGCGGTGAGATCCGAATGGAGATCGGCGGCCACACGGACAGCCAGGGCCGCGAGGTCATGAACCAGCAACTGAGCCAGTCGCGAGCACGGGCGGTGTTGAGCGAGCTGCGCGACCGCCGTGTGCTGACCTCTGCGCTGACCGCAAAGGGCTACGGCGAAAGCACCCCCATTGCGGACAACAAGACCGAAGACGGGCGCGAGGCCAACCGCCGGATCGAATTCAAACTGATCCGCCCGGAACCGATCGTGGAACGACAGACAGGGCTTGAAAGCATGGAAGAAGCAAACCAGACGGACGAGCCAATCCAGGAAGAGACATCCGATGAACAGAACTGAGTTTATCATTGCCACGGCGATTGTACTTTTTGTGGCGTTCTGCCTGGGGTGGTTCGCCAATTGGCTGATCCACCGGTTTATCCGCGTGGCAGGCTCGGATGTGGGCGAGCTGGAGAAGATGGCGCAGGAGCTGCATGAAGCCGAAGAAACCCGTGATCAGGCCATCACCTATCTGCAACAGCGCGAGGCCGAACTGACCAACCAGATCAGCCAGACCGAAGCCGAGTTATCGGCGACAATGGACGGCTTGCGCGAGGCGCGCCGCGAAGCCGAAGACCTGCGCGGTCAGTTGGAACGCCTGAGCCAGAACCGCTCCAACGCCTGACCTCTTTCACTTGGATCAAATTGTGCGCCTGCGGCGCGCAGGATATCTCGTCGTCCGCCTCCGGCTTCCTCCTCGGAAGCAAGCCCCGAATGTGACGCAACAGATCAACGGCGGCGCCCCGGGGGTCTGGGGGACGTCCCCCAGGGCCTGCATGGCCTGAATGCAAACTAAAAAGCGTGAGCAACGCGAACTCCTGTAAGAAGCCCTCCGGTTTATTGGATGGGCCTGGCTTCGATCACGACGAAAGCCTGCGCCCAGGGGTGGTCATCGGTCAAGGTGACATGGATGATAGCCTCGTGACCCTCTGGCGTCATCGCCTCCAACCGCTCCGCCGCCCAGCCGGTGACCGCCATGACCGGCTGGCCCGAATTGAGGTTGCTGACCGCCATGTCCTTCCAGGAAATCCCCATGCGCAGCCCTGTCCCCAATGCCTTGGAACAGGCTTCCTTCGCCGCCCAGCGTTTTGCATAGGTCCCCGGTGTATCCGCGCGCCGTTCGGCCTTTAGCTGCTCAACCTCGGTGAAGACCCGGTTGCGGAACCGATCCCCGAACCGATCCAACGTCCCGGCAATGCGTTCGATATTCGCCAGGTCGGTGCCGATCCCGAGGATCATCTCGATACGGCCGACCGGATCAGCGCCAACCCGCCGGTCGCAAAAAGCGCCGCAGTGGCCCCTTCGATCCAGCGCCGTCCACGCCGGTATAGCGCCATCATGCCGCCCATGGAAAAGAGCAATGAATAGCTCAGGTTGTTGAGAAAAGCGACCGCCACGCAGACCAGCGTCGTCACCAGCACCGAGACCACCGTGTCACTCGGGTTCAGGCCCATCGACAGCGCCGCCATCCAGGCAATGACGGATTTCGGGTTTGACAGGTTCAGGATGACGCCGCGCCAGAACCACCGCCCGGCACCGATTTCCGCAACCGCCGTATCGCGCGTTCGAAGCGCAGAGCGTCCCGACTGCCAGGCGAGCCACAGCAGATACCCCCCGCCAAGCAGCTTGAGAACCACCAACAGCCAGGCGGATGCCTGCAGAACCGCTCCCATGCCCGTCGCGGCCAACACCCCCCAAAAGACCAGTGCAACGCTCAGGCCCAGCCCGTAGATAACGCTGGCGCGGCGGCCATATCGCATCGCAATGGCCGCGTTCGAGATATTGGCGGGTCCGGGTGACGCCGCAATCACCCAGAATGCCACACCAACTGCGATCAATGTTGTTGCATCAACCATCCCGTCTCCCTTCACAAAGATCTCTGATCCATCAAATCGGGCAGCGGCATCGGCAGCCGGTCACCGCCAACTACCCCCGCGTTTCGCGCTTCAGTTCGTTGCGGGCACCCATCCAGAAAAACAAACGCGCACCAAGGATAAAGAACACACCCATCAGGACCGTTATCGTGCTCAGCGCGGCAAACCCGACGGGGGTCAGGAATTGCCCGAGCCCGCCCGGAAAGGCGGACATGAAAAACGCCGCGAATGCCATGCTGATCCCAAGCCCCACGAGACCGAAGAGCGCCGATATCTGCCAAGCCCAACTGCCCTTTGGCAACGTCCCCTCGGTCCGGGCGAATGTCGCCCCTTCGAGAATCGACACCACAACGATGGGGATCACCGTTGCGCCGGAAGAGCGGAGGTTGAACCCGAAGTAACGGCCCGCAATGTAGAGCACCAGCGATATGCCGATCACGATCAGCGCGTAGCGCATGACAAAGCGCGACCAGTTGACCTTGTATGTCATCCCAGAGCCTCTTCGCGGCCTTCATCCATCAAGCGGCGCATCTCGGCAATCGCCGGTTTCAGGCCCAGAAAGATCGCCTCGCCGATGATAAAGTGCCCGATATTGAGCTCGCGCGCCTCGGGGAACGCCGCGACCGGCTTGACTGTCTCATAGGTCAGCCCGTGGCCAACATGCACCTCCAGCCCCAGCGAATGCGCAAAGGTCGACATCTCGCGCATCGCTTCCAATTCGCGGTCGCGATCGTCGAACCGGCCCTCGTGATGGGCATCGCAATAGGCGCCGGAATGCAGCTCGATCACCTCGGCACCAATCCGGTGTGCGGCCTCGATCTGGCGCTTGTCGGCGGCGATGAAGATACTCACCCGACAGCCCGCATCGCGCAGCGGCGCAATGAAATGCGCCAGCTTGTTCTCTTCGCGCGCAACTTCCAACCCGCCTTCGGTCGTCCGTTCCTCGCGTTTTTCCGGCACGATGCAGACCGCATGGGGTTTGTGCCGCAGCGCAATCGCCTGCATTTCATCGGTAGCGGCCATCTCGAAATTCAACGGCACGTTCAGCGTCTCCATCAGCCGGTCGATATCTTCATCGCTGATGTGGCGGCGGTCCTCGCGCAAGTGGGCGGTGATCCCATCCGCCCCCGCCTCTTCGGCCATCTTGGCAGCGCGCAACGGATCCGGCGTATCGCCGCCCCGTGCATTTCGCACCGTTGCCACATGGTCGATATTGACGCCAAGGCGTAGTTTCTCTGCTGACGACATCTGCCGGCCCTCTGAATTCATTGCGACTCAGCCGGTAGCCTATTCGGGATTTTTCTTGGCGTCAGCCTTGTGCGCAGCTTTTTCTTTCAAGGCCAGCAATTTAGCCTTGAGGCGCCCTTTGCGGCGATTTTGATAGGCTTGGATCACCGGCAGGCTGGAGTAATAGCAGATCAGCCCGCAGATCAGCCCTGGAATGATGCCGCCGACAAGATAGGGAAAGAAAACCTCGTCATAGAAAATCCTGAGTTCCGTCCAATGCGCAGTGTCCTCGGTGAACATCGCGATGAAGTTGTCCTTCAGGTCGCCGCCGGCATTGACGAATTTCTCCCCCAGGGAGCTATGGATCTCTTCGGTATTGGGCGCGTTACGGTTGCCCAGCAGGAAATGCCCGGTCTGCAAGGACGCGGCCCCGATGAACACGAAGGTCAGCGGGTTGCCAAAGAACGTGGCCAGAAGCGAGGCCACGATATTGCCGCGCAGGATGAAGGCCACGAAAGCCGCCAGAAAGAAATGCAACCCGAAAAACGGCGAGAAGGTCACGAAGACGCCCGCGAAGATGCCCCGCGCGATCCGGTGCGGCGGATCGGGCAGGCGCCAGAGCCGGTGTTTGACATATCGAAACGCGCGCGCCCAACCGGTCCGCGGCCAGAGAAACTCGGCCATGGCCCGCCAGATCGGACGTTTGTTTCGGCGCTTGAAGACCACGAAGGGCTCCTAGGTTTGCAGTGGCTGCGATCCGCCGGTGCGGGCGGGGTCGCGGTGTCGTTCGATTGCGGCCACATCGCTTTCGGCGTCCAGCGCCGAGATCACACGGTGCAGATGTTCCGCATCTCTTAACTCGACATCTATCAGCAACCGGTAAAAATCCGGCTTCCGGTCCACAAAATTCAAATCTGAAATATTGGCCTTCTGCTCACCTATCAAGGTGCAAATGCGCCCAAGCACACCGGCGTCGTTCCCGATCGTCAAATCCAACGTGACGGAATAAACCGGAGGATGAGTGCCGCTGTGCCAATGCAAGTCAAGCCAGCGTTGCGGTTGATCGTCGAAAGCCTGCAACGATTCGCAGTCGATCGCATGCACAACAACCCCCTGCCCGCGATAGGTGATGCCGACGATCCGCTCTCCGGGAAGCGGTTGGCAGCATTGTGCCCGATCAAAGCTCTGATCCGCGGCCAGACCGATCACCGCCAGGTCGAGGTTGACCTCGTCCCCGTCATCCGGTGCCAGGTCCGGATAGATCGCATTCAGCACGGTCTGCGCCGTCAGCTCCGCGCTGCCAAGCCGCGCCAACAGCTCGTCGGGCTCCTTGAGGCGCAGGGTCCGTGCCGCGGATTCCAAGGCCTTATCCGTCGCCTTCTTGCCGACATGCTCAAAAGCGGCGCGCGCCAATTCGCGGCCAAGTTTGATGAACCGGTCCCGGTCCTGTTCCCGTAACGCGCGGCGGATGGCTGAACGCGCCTTGCCCGTCGTCGCGATATCGAGCCATGTGGGCTGCGGCACCTGACCTTCGGCGGTGATGACATCGACCGATTGCCCGTTCTTGATCCGGGTCCAGAGCGGCACCCGCATGCCGTCGATCTTGGCACCAACGCAGGCATGGCCGATCCGCGTGTGGATGGCATAGGCGAAATCAATCGGCGTGGCCCCGCGCGGCAGCTTGACCACATCGCCCTTGGGCGTGAAGCAAAACACCTTGTCCGAATACATCTCGAGCTTCACCGCTTCGAGAAACTCGTCGTGATCCTCTTCGGCATCGAACTGCTCGGTCAGCGCCGAGATCCATTTCACCGGATCAACGGCAAAGGGGTTTTCGCTCCGCACCCCGTCGCGATAGGACCAATGCGCCGCCACGCCGGTTTCGGCGACGTCATGCATCTGCCGGGTCCGGATCTGCACCTCGACGCGCTTGCCATCACGTCCGCTGACCGTGGTGTGGATACTGCGGTAGCCGTTCGACTTGGGTTGGCTGATGTAATCCTTGAACCGCCCCGGCACCGCGCGCCAGCGTTGGTGGATCGCGCCCAGAACGGCGTAGCAGTCATATTCCGTCCCGGTGATGATCCGGAAACCGTAGATGTCCGAAAGCCGGCTGAACCCCAGCTCCTTCTCCTGCATCTTGCGCCAGACCGAATAGGGTTTCTTGGCCCGGCCCAGCACATCGGCCTCGATCCCCGCCTTGTCGATCTCAAGGCGCATGTCGCCGGTGATCTTCTCGACGACGTCGCCGGTTTCTTTTTGCAACGTAATGAAACGCCGGATGATCGACGCGCGCGCATCGGGGTTCAGCACCTTAAACGCCAGGTCCTCAAGCTCTTCGCGCATCCACTGCATGCCCATCCGGCCCGCGAGCGGCGCGAAGATATCCATCGTCTCGCGCGCTTTCTTGAGCTGCTTTTCAGGCCGCATCGCCTTGATCGTGCGCATGTTGTGCAACCGGTCGGCCAGCTTGACCAGGATCACGCGCATGTCCTTGGACATCGCCATAAAGAGCTTGCGGAAATTCTCCGCCTGCTGGGTCTCAGTACTCGAAAGCTGCAGGTTGGTCAGTTTGGTGACGCCATCGACCAGGTCCGCAATCTCATTGCCGAATCGCTCGGCCACACTGGCATAAGACGCGCGAGTGTCTTCGATGGTGTCATGCAGAAGTGCCGTGATGATCGTTGCATCATCGAGCCGTTGTTCCGCCAGCACGGCGGCCACCGCGACCGGATGGCTAAAGTAAGGCTCGCCCGAATGGCGGTACTGCCCCTCGTGCATCTGGCGGCCATAATCATAGGCGGCGGCGATCAGCTTTTCGTCTGTCTTGGGGTTGTAGGTGCGGACCAGCGCGATCAGGTCTTCTTGGGCGATCATACGCGGCGCTACCCCGGGGCTATGGGGTCAGGTTCAGCCCTGACCCTGCGCTTCCATCAATGCCCGCAGCAATTTTTCCTCGGACATGTCGTCATCGGCGGGCTTGTCAGCCTCACCACCCATCAGAAGCGCCATCGAGTCCTCTTCGGGCTCATCCACCTCGATCTGGGTCTGGTTCGATTCGATCAGACGCTCGCGCAACTCTTCGGCCGATTGCGTTTCTTCGGCGATCTCACGCAGGCTCACGACAGGGTTCTTGTCGTTGTCACGATCCACGGTAATGGGCGCCCCGGCCGAGATTTCGCGGGCACGGTGTGCGGCCAGCATCACAAGGTCAAACCGGTTAGGGACCTTATCAACGCAGTCTTCTGTGGTCACGCGGGCCATGGGAACTCCAGTTAAGCCATCAATAGCAGCCCGGTATGTAAGGGGTGGCGCCCGGATTTACAAGCAGAGAATCATCCGGAATGGCATAGAAACAAAGGCGATCGAAACCAGAACGTCGATCCGGTTTGTCTCCGCGTCTCGCACCGGTTCTGCCGCATTGGGTGGGTTGATCCATAAGAGCGCCGAGTATGGACCAAGACAAACATTGGCGGCGGTGATGGAACAAGCCGCTGGGGAGTGTCGGGTTTGAGCTCATTGCGGACCTTCGGGGTCGAACCCCGCGCGGAATCAAGGGCGAAGCTCGCTGCGCATTGCCGACGCGCCCCCACGCGGCGGCGATTGGATTAGGTCTGTGCGATACTCAGACGATCTTCAGGTCTGGCAGGGATAAAGTGCCTGTCACGTACGTCGGATCGCCACCGCGCGCGTCGGCAATGCGCGGGTTCGTAATTCAATTGCCACAACATCAGCTTCGTCCGCGTTGCTGCCCAGGTACTTTGGTCGCTACAGGGCGACCACCTCGTCGACCGCGTCTGGCTCCAAGGCTTCAAGCATCTGCGATACCGTCTTGTTCAAAACCGGATGGCACCATTCCGCTGCGACATCCGCGAGCGGGACGAGCACGAAGGCGCGGTCCTGCAGACGGGGGTGAGGCAGGATCAACTCGTCCGGCGCCCGCATTGCCTGCTGCTCTGCCGGCAAGTTACGCCAGGCCGCGTGACCCTCTGCATTCGGCAAAACTGCGTCACCCGCCGCAATCAGATCAAGGTCCAGCGTTCTGCGCGCCCAACGCACCTCCCGGTCTCGGCCAAAATGCGCCTCGACCTCATGCAGTACACGCAACAACGTCTGCGGATCGCCGTGATAGCGCAAAACCGCCGCTGCATTCACGTAATCCGGGCCAGCTCCCGCAGGGAAACACGGGGTTCGAAAAAACCGGCTGACCGCCTCCACGACCACCCCCGATTGCACGAGACGGTCCAGCGCCGCGCGCAGGGTATCGGCGGGTTTACCCGCCTCTGATGGCAGGTTGCCGCCCAATGCAATCAGGAATTGTTGATTATCCGGCACGGGAACCTATCCTTCTGAGCGGCCAATTGGCCTTGCCGTTCCTTGGTAAACTACTTAGTTTAATCTCTAGCTCTGTTCGTTCCCTTACCACTCACTAAAGAACAACACGTGCAGGGCAAGATAATTCGGAAGGACATTTGAGATGTTTTACAAGGACGAACGGCTTGCGCTGTTCATCGATGGTTCGAATTTATACGCCGCTGCAAAATCGCTCGGTTTCGACATCGATTACAAACTGCTGAGGGCGGAATTTATGCGCCGTGGCAAACTGCTGCGGGCATTTTACTACACCGCCCTTCTCGAGAATGACGAGTATTCGCCGATCCGCCCGCTGGTCGATTGGCTAAACTACAACGGCTTCTCGATGGTGACCAAACCCGCGAAGGAGTATACCGACAGCCAGGGCCGCCGGAAGGTCAAGGGCAACATGGATATCGAACTGGCCGTGGATGCGATGGAGCTCGCGCCCCGCGTCGATCATATCGTGCTCTTTTCCGGCGATGGCGATTTCCGCCCACTGATCGAAAGTCTGCAACGCCAAGGCGTGCGCGTGTCGGTTGTATCGACCATCCGCAGCCAGCCGCCGATGATCTCGGACGAGCTGCGCCGCCAGGCCGACAATTTCATCGAGCTTGAAGACTTGCGGGATGTGATCGGGCGCCCGCCGCGCGAACCCTCGCCAGACCGCGAAGAGGCTTACGCCGCAGGAAAGTAACCCAAGAGACCGGAGCCATCGCGCTCCGGTTTTTTTATGCAATCTCGCGCAGGACCCGCGGTACCTTGAAATGGACGCTTTCCTTGGCGGTCTCGACCTCTGCCACGGTCACGTCGAAACGTGCGCGCAACGCCTCGATCACCTCGTCTACCAGGACCTCCGGCGCCGAGGCCCCCGCGGTGATGCCAAGGGTCGACACCGACCCGAGCGCGCGCCAATCGATATCGGTCGCCCGCTGTACCAGTTGCGAATAGGCACAACCCGCCTTGGTGCCGACCTCAACCAGACGGCGCGAATTCGACGAATTCGGCGCGCCGACGACGAGCATCGCCTCGACCTGACCGGCCATAGCCTTGACCGCTTCCTGACGGTTGGTCGTCGCGTAACAGATGTCTTCCTTGTGCGGCCCCTTGATGTTTGGAAATCGGGCCTGAAGCGCCACCACGATATCGGCGGTGTCATCGACCGAGAGCGTCGTCTGCGTCACAAAAGCCAGCTTGTCGGGGTCGCGGACCTCGACCTCAGCCACATCATCCGGCGTTTCAACCAGCAGAACCTCGCCTTCCGGCAGTTGTCCCATGGTGCCAATGGTTTCCGGATGCCCGTCATGGCCGATCATGATGATCTGGAGGCCAGCGGCGGAATGGCGCTCCGCCTCGATATGCACCTTGCTCACCAGCGGGCAGGTGGCATCCACATAGATCATCTCGCGGTTCGCCGCTTCGGCGGGGACGGATTTCGGCACCCCATGGGCGGAAAAGATCACCGGTCGGTCGGTCGGACATTCCGACAGCTCTTCAACAAACACCGCCCCCTTGGCGCGCAGATCATCGACGACGAACTTGTTATGCACGATCTCGTGGCGCACATAGACCGGCGCGCCCCATTTCACCAACGCCTTCTCAACGATCTTGATGGCACGGTCCACGCCCGCGCAGAAACCACGCGGCGCGGCGAGATAAAGGGTAAGCGGGGATTTCGTCATGATGCCTCCTGTCGCGCCATAGAGGTAAGGCTTCTGCCATGTCACGTCCAGAGGTGATGCCACAGGCCACCCCGTGGTTGCGACCTTACGTAGCCGTCAACGCGCCATGATCGACCAATTCCGCATAATCCCGTCGCAGCAGGTCGAGTTTCGGGTCGATATAGCGGGTGCAAAAGGGTCCACCGGCATTTTTGCGGTGATAATTTTGGAACCGGTCCTCCGACGGTTTGAAGCCCTGAAAATCCAAAACGCGGGTCACCAGCGGCATTTCGAAATCATCCTGAAGCTCACGCAGGATGCCTTTGAGGTGCGGGATGTGACCTGGCTCCATCGCATAGACCGCGCTGCGATACTTGCCGCGCATCTTGTGATTGGACGTGCTGGCATGGGTGCGCAGATGCACCTCGATCAGCGTCTCAAGCGGAATCATATCCGGATTGAAATGCACGATGATTGCCTCGGACCAACTGTCATCGGGGACGGATGCCCGGATGAACCCCTGCTCGACCCGCACCACCCCGCGCAACCCGTCAAAAACCGCTTCGGTACACCAGTGACAGCCGCCGCCCAGACCGATCCGGGCGGCGGCACTCTTGTCAGGTTTCACCAAACTCACTCAGCCGCGTCGCGCCGGGGCAATCGCCAGCCCGGGCGGATGAAGTGGCAGGTGTAGCCATTGGGGATGCGTTCCAGATAATCCTGATGCTCTGGCTCGGCCTCCCAGAAATCACCCACCGGCTCCAGTTCGGTCACCACTTTGCCGGGCCAGAGCCCACTGGCATTCACATCGGCAATTGTGTCTTCGGCCACAGCCCGCTGCGCGTCGTCCACGTAGTAGATGGCCGAGCGATAAGACATGCCCCTATCATTCCCCTGCTGATTGGGCGTGGTCGGATCGTGGATCTGGAAGAAGAACTCCAGAAGCTGGCGATAGCTGATCTTGTCAGGCTCAAACAGGATCTCGATCCCCTCGGCATGGGTGCCGTGGTTGCGATAGGTGGCATTCGGGACGTCGCCGCCGGTATAGCCCACGCGGGTGGCGGTCACGCCCGGCAGTTTACGGATGAGGTCCTGCATCCCCCAGAAGCAGCCCCCGGCCAGTACAGCGCGTTCGGTCATCAGATGTCCTCCACTTGGTTCAGGTAATCGCCATACCCTTCCGCTTCCATCTCGTCACGATGGATGAAACGCAGGCTGGCGGAGTTGATGCAGTAGCGCAAACCGCCCCGGTCACGCGGCCCGTCGGGAAACACATGGCCCAGATGGCTGTCACCATGGGTCGAGCGGACCTCGGTCCGGATCATGCCATGGGTGGTGTCGCGCAGCTCGTTGATATGGGCGGGCTCGATCGGTTTGGTGAAACTGGGCCAGCCACAACCGCTTTCATACTTGTCAGAGGACGCGAAAAGCGGTTCACCCGAAACGATATCGACGTAAATCCCCGGCTCCTTGTTATCCAGAAGCGCCCCTGTCCCGGGCCGCTCCGTCCCGGATTCCTGCGTCACGCGGTATTCCTCCGGACTGAGCCGGGCAATGGCGTCGGGATCTTTGGTGTACGGCATGGCAAATCCTCTTCCATTTCTGTCTTGGCCTCAAGATGGCGCGAGGGTGTGAGATTTCCAAGATCAGCGACATGCCGGTCACCAGAGCGTGATGGGCTGAAATGTCGGTTCAGCGGACAAAGCGGACGATCAGGTGAAAAATTTGAATGTCCGCACCGCAGTGTTCAACCAATCGGTTGTTCAAAGCTCCATCGACATCTCATGCCAAGTCATACCCCCATGTTCGGAATTCGATGGCCGTAAATAAGCGTATCCAAATCTCTCGTAGAGTGCGACGTGATGCTCTTTGCACATGAGATAGATTGTGCATTTACCCATCCTTCTCATGCGTTCTTCAAATTCGGCCATCAAAGCCCGTGATAGACCTTTGCCCTGATGCGCGGGATCAACAACGACAGACATGATGACGACATTTGGAGCGTTGGGGTCATGCCCGACAAGCTCCTTGAATTCCTCATCACACATTTCGACTTCATGCGCACATCCGGAATTCACAAAGCCAACTATCTCGCCTCCAACCGTAAGGATTAGAAAGCCAACAGGGTAGACCTCGATCCTTTTGGAAATTTTTTCGAGGGTCGCTGCCTCGTCACCTTCGTAGGCATTGGTCTCTATTTCAAAGCAGCGAGCTGCATCGGAAGGTTTGGCGTTTCGGAATTCGTTCATGCGCCTACGCTATTCGATATGACGCGTGTCGCAAAGCCGCCGTTCGTGCTCTTCGCAGCATCTGTCACAACGGGCTCAAACCATCCCTTCGACATCCCACAGAATGGACACTGCCCGTAAATTTACCTATCGGTTGGCGAAGATGAATGAGGCCAGGCATGACAAAACGCGACGTGTTCAGGATCAACGGCACCGAGATTGCACCCGGCGCGCGGCAAACGGTGGATGTGCCGGTCAGCACGCTGTCGGATCACACACCGGTACATCTGTCGGTACATGTCATCCACGGCAAGAGGCCCGGTCCGGTGATGTTCGTCTCGGCCGCCATCCACGGGGACGAGGTCATCGGGGTCGAGATTGTCCGGCGGCTGCTCAGGGCGGAGGCGCTCAAGACGATGGCCGGCACGCTTCTTGCCGTGCCGATCGTGAATGCGTTTGGGTTCCTCAACAACACCCGCTACCTGCCGGACCGGCGTGATTTGAACCGGTGCTTTCCCGGGCAGCCCGAGGGCTCGATGGCCTCCCGCCTGGCGCATATCTTCATGACCGAAGTGGTTTCGCGGGCGGATGTCGGCATCGACCTGCATTCGGCGGCGATCCACCGCACCAACATGCCGCAACTGCGGCTGACGCCGGGAAATGACCGGTTGCGGGAGTTGGGTCAGGCGTTCGGCGCGCCGGTGATGATGCATTCAAAGCTGCGTGACGGCTCCCTGCGCATGGCCGCCGAGGAGATGGGTGTGGATGTCCTGCTCTATGAAGGTGGCGAAGGGCTGCGGTTTGACGAACTCGCCGCACGCGCGGGCGTCAGCGGGATCCTCCGCGTGATGCGTCACCTCAAGATGATACCGGCCAAAGGGGTCCCGAAGACGCGGGGCACTCCGGTCTTTTGCGGCGCGTCAAGCTGGTACCGCGCACCTGCGGGCGGGCTCTTTCGCGGCTACCTGACCATTGGTGATATCGTGGCCCCCGGAACGGTTCTGGGGGCGATCACCGATCCGTTTGGCGAGGTCGAAACCGAGGTGTTGGCCGATGTCGAGGGGATCGTGATCGGGCGCACCAACATGCCCGTGGTCTACGAGGGTGAGGCCCTGTTTCACATCGCGGAAACGCCGCGCGCCGATGACGCCGCCGAAGGTGTGACCGCCCATCTGGAGGCCGCGCCGCTTTATGACGAGGACGAGATCATCTGATCCCGTCCCCGTTGTGCTGTCATTCGACGATGTCGATATCCAGAAGCCCGGATTTGAACATCAGCCCGGCCAGCACTCCGCCCAAAATCGGCGCAACGATGAAAAGCCAAAGCTGACTAAGCGCCGTGGCTCCGGCAAAAAGCGCCGGTCCGATGGAGCGGGCGGGATTGACCGACACACCGGTCACGTTGATGCCCACGAGATGGATCACCACCAGCGCCAGGCCAATGGCCAGACCGGCCATGGCCGAGGGCGCGCCCGCCCCGGTCGAGCCGAGGATAACCACGACGAAGAGGAACGTCGCCACCAGTTCGAAGATGAAAGCAGCGCCCATGGCGTATTCACCAAGATACCCCACGCCCCAGCCATTCTGTCCCAGGCCGTTTTCCGCAACCGAGTAATCCGCCTTGCCGCTGGCGATCATCAGCAGGACAAGCGCACCGGCGATGGCGCCCGCCACCTGCGCGGCAATATATTGCACCGCCTCGCCCATCTGCATCCGGCCCGCAACCACCGCACCCAGCGATACCGCCGGGTTGATATGACACCCAGACACGTGACCAATCCCATAGGCCATCCCGATCAGCGCGAGGCCAAAGGCAAAGCTGATCCCCATCAGGCCGATATCGCCCCCGGCGATCACCGCGGCACCACAGCCCAGCAGCACCAGGGTGAATGTACCGATGAACTCGGCAATCATCTTCTTCATGTTCTGTCTCCTCCATCGGGCAGGAATTAGCCCGGGTTCCGTGGCAGGAGTTGAACATGGTGAGGACGCCCCGGGTCACGGGGAAAATTCTGCGTCTTTCGTCGCTTATGCGAGGGTCAGGTGACCTTGTCGCGGTTCGTGGGCAGCAGGAAGATCGACACGGTCAGAAGCGCAAACACACATTCATAGACCTCCCATACCCGATCCACATCGAAGGCATCAATGATGGCCACGATGATGCTGCCGATTAGGGCAATGGCCGCATGACGCAGACCGGGGACCGGAATCGCCATTGCATCAGCGGTCTTCCGCACCCAACCAACGCGGGGATAGAGCAGCGGCAAGACGACGAGGTAGAGCAGGATCACGATGGTCAGGACAGGACCGAAGAGATGTTTGGTCAGCGCAACCCCACCAAATTCGATATTGTGAAGGGTGGTTTCGTCCTGACGGTTGATCGCTTTCATCGCCTCGCTGGTTTCCCAGCCGAAGATGCGCTGACCCCATGAGATTTCCTCGCCCGCGCCAAAGAAAAAAAGCAAGGAATAGAAAAAAGTCAGTGATACGGCCAGCGTCCCGGCCCGCCCCTTGATCGACAGCCCGTTTCGGAAAAGGACAATGCTGGAGATCAGCAACGCAATGGCGGTCCCGTACTCGACAACGCCATCTTCGGCGGCGAATTTCAGCGCGAAATAGATCTTGTCCCACATCGCGATACCGATGGTCAGCATCAAGACAGTGATGATCGTCGACATCAGGGCGCGGTCGATATTTTCCAGCTTTGACATCAGGTACCTTTTCGCGTGGCGCGTGATCGTGCGGTCCAGATAAGTGAGCCGAACCGTGGCATCAAGCTATAACGCCAAATGCCGATGCCCCGAGCAAAAAATGCCGCTTTTGAACCGGTTCGTCGCGCTTGTGGCACAGTCGCCCTCGCCACCACGTGCAGAATGGCGACATCGGGACGCTGTTGAGTTCTGAAATACCTCATTATGTATATTGTCATCCGACCCCGCATCGGCTGTAGTTCAGGCTGATTTCTTTGAAACCCAATGTTGAAGGCAACACATGCAGTATCTTGCACCCACAACAGTCGAAGAAGCGGTCAGCGCCCTGGCCTCACATTCCGGCGATTGCAGAATTCTGGCCGGAGGCACGGACCTCCTGGTGCGGATGAGGTCGGATATGGCCGATCCTGACGCGGTGGTCGACCTCAAGCGGATCGACGCGATGAAGCAGATCACCCCCGAGGATGGCGGATGGCGGATTGGCGCCGCCGTGTCCGGCGCCGAGATGGGCGAACATGCGGATCTGGTTGCCGATTGGCCCGGTGTGGTCGAGGCCACGAACCTCATCGGCTCGACCCAGATTCAGGGGCGCTGCACCATGGCTGGTAACCTCTGCAACGCCTCGCCTGCCGCCGACAGCGTTCCGGCCATGGTGGCCGCAGGGGCCGTGGCGCGGGTGGTCGGGCCGGACGGCACACGGGTTGTCCCGGTCGAGGAGATCCCGACCGCGCCCGGCAGGACCTCGCTCGAAAAAGGCGAGCTGGTCGATGCGATTATCCTCCCCGAACGTGGTGCGCGCGGCGGCGATGCCTACCTGCGTTTCATTCCACGGACCGAGATGGACATCGCGGTTGTCGGCTGCGGCGTGTCATTGACACTGGACGATGACGGCACATGCACGGCGGCGCGCGTGGCACTGGGCGCAGTGGCCCCAACGGTGATCGTCGTCCCCGAAGCCGCCGACGCCCTGATCGGCACCAAGGTTGACGATGCGGCGCTCGACGCGCTGTCAGCGGCCTGCTCGGCCGCGGCAAAACCAATTGATGACAAGCGCGGCACCGTTGATTTCCGCGTCCATGTGGCCGGTGTGCTGGCCAAGCGCGCCGCCGTCATCGCCAAGAAACGCGCAGGAGGTGCGGCATGAGCAAGATCCATGTAACCACATCGGTCAATGGCGACCCGACCGAATTTCTGTGCGAGGCGGATGAAACCCTGCTGGATGCGCTGCGCGACCGGTTGGGCATGACCGGCTCCAAGGAGGGTTGCGGCACGGGCGATTGCGGTGCGTGTTCCGTCACCGTCGATGGCCGTCTGGTCTGTTCCTGCCTGATGCTGGGCGCCGAGGCCGAGGGCCGCGAGATCGGCACCATCGAAGGCATGGCCGAGGGCGATACGCTCCACCCGCTGCAACGCAAGTTTATCGAACATGCGGCGCTGCAATGCGGGATCTGCACCCCCGGCCTTCTGGTCGCGGCCAAATCCCTGCTGGAGAAACACCCGGACCCGACCGAAGAAGAAGCCCGGTACTGGCTGGCGGGGAACCTCTGCCGCTGCACCGGCTATGACAAGATCATCCGCGCCGTCATGGACGCGGCACAGGAAATGCGGGAGGCGTCGTAATGGCACTGGATGACAAACAGCAATACCAGACACGCGAATTCAAGGTCGTCGGCACACGGGTGAAACGCCCCGATGGTGTCGACAAGGTCACCGGCAAGGCCCGTTTCGGCGCAGATATGAGCGCGCCGGGCATGTTGATCGCCCGCGTGTTGCGCAGCCCCCACGCCCATGCGCGGATCAACTCCATAGACACCTCCGCCGCCGAGGCGCTGCCCGGGGTGCATGCGGTCGTGACCCGTGCGGATTTCAACGAAATCACCGACGATGATTTCACCGCCGATATCCTCGACAATTGCATGGCCGGCGACAAGGCGCTTTATGATGGTCATGCCGTCGCTGCCGTCGCCGCCAATTCGCCGGCGGTGGCCAAGGCCGCGCTCAAGCTCATCAAGGTCGACTACGATTTGCTGCCCCATGTTACGGATGTCGACGCGGCGATGGCCAAGGACGCGCCTGTCCTCCACGAAGGCCGGACCAACGAATCCGTTCCCGATGGCATGTCGCCCAACGTGCTGGCGCGCTATGAGTTTGGCCATGGCGATATCGAGGCCGGCCTGGCCAAGGCCGACCGGGTGATCGAACGCACCTACAAGACCGAAGCCACGCATCAGGGCTATATCGAACCCCATGCCTGCCTCGCGTCCATGGGCCCCGACGGGCAGGCCGATCTGTGGTGCTGTACCCAAGGCCACTACATGGTCCGCAACACCTGCGCGACGATCATGGGGCTGGAGCAGGGACAGCTGCGCGTCACCGCGTCGGAAATCGGCGGCGGGTTCGGCGGCAAGACAACCGTGTTCCTCGAACCGGTCGCTTTGGCGCTGTCCAAGAAGACCGGGCGTCCGGTCAAGATGGTCATGAGCCGCTCGGAAGTGCTGCGCGCGACGGGGCCGACGGCGTCGAGCTCCATCGACGTGCGCATTGGCATGACCAAAGATGGCCGCATCACCGCCGCCTTCGCCGAACTGCGCTATCAGGGTGGCGCCTATCCCGGCTCGCCGGTTGAATTCGGGTCGATGTCGGCCTTTGCGCCCTATGATCTGGAAAACGTGAAAACCGTTGGCTGGGATGTGGTCACGAACCGCCCGAAACAGGCCGCGTACCGCGCCCCGGGCGCGCCGATGGCGGCCTATGCGGTCGAAAGCGCGATTGACGAGTTGGCCAAGGGGTTCGACCTTGACCCGCTTGCAGTGCGGCTCAAGAACGCTGCGCGTGAAGGCACCAAGGCGAGCTACGGCCCGACCTTCCCGGCGATCGGCCTCGAGGCCACGTTGCGCGCAGCCAAGGACCACCCACACTGGACGGCGCCCTTGGGCGAAAACCAGGGGCGCGGCGTGGCCTGCGGCTTCTGGTTCAACTTCGGCGGGGATACCTGCGTGACGCTCAATATCACGCCCGACGGCACCGTGACCGTGTCCGAAGGCAACCCGGATATCGGCGGCTCGCGCGCGTCCATGTCGATGATGGCCGCCGAAGAGCTGGGCATCCCCTATGAGCAGGTCCGCACCATTGTGGCCGACACCGGATCACTGGGCCAGAACGAGGTGACCGACGGCAGCCGCGTGACCTTTGCCGTGGGCCTAGCCACGATCGAGGCCGCCCGCGCCGCCAAGCGCGAAATGTGCAAACGCGCGGCCATGGTCTGGGGCATCGAGGAAGACGCCGTGAAATGGGAAGATGGCGCGGCCCACCCCGCCGGGGAAAACGCCGGGAAGCACCCGCCCATGACGCTCAAGGACATTGCCGCTGTGGCGTCCAATACCGGTGGGCCGATTGCCGGCCATCACGAGGCCAACCCCGAAGGCGCGGGCGTGAGCTTTGCCACCCATATGGTCGATACCGAGGTGGACCCCGACACCGGTGCGGTCAAGATCCTGCGCTACACCGTGTTCCAGGATGCAGGCAAAGCCGTGCATCCCGATTATGTCGAAGGGCAGTTCCAGGGGGGTGCTGTGCAAGGCATCGGCTGGGCGCTCAATGAGGAATATATCTATGGCGATGATGGGGTCCTGCAAAACGCGGGCTTCCTCGATTACCGCATTCCGGTAGCGTCCGATCTGCCGATGATCGACACGGTGATCCTCGAAATCCCGAACCCGGGCCATCCTTACGGGGTGCGCGGTGTGGGCGAGACGTCGATCGTGCCGCCGCTAGCAGCGGTGTCCAACTCGGTCTCCGAGGCGGCGGGCGTCCGGTTGACGCAATTGCCGATGTCGCCGCCCAAGGTGCTGAGCGCGCTGCACAGCAAGTAGGAAAGGTCGCAAGCGATGGTCCAGGTCAAGATTTGGGGCTCGCTTGCCGCCATGACCGACGATCAGACGGAGATCGAGATCGAGGCCTCCACCTTGCGCGAATTGCTGGACGGGCTGGCCGGGAAGTATCCCGGCCTCAAGCCCCAGCTTGACCGGGGGGTCTCCGTCGCCATTGACGGGCGGGTCTATAACGACGGCTGGTTTACACCGATCAAACCCGACAGCGAAGTTGTCCTTCTGGCGCGCCTCAAGGGCGGCTGATCCGGGCATGGTCCCGGGATCCCATTAACCCTTTGTTAAGGCCCCGGATGTTAACAAAGGGTTACGCTGGTTTGCCCTGTCAGGTTTTCGGATTTCTTGTTGTCACCGGTCACCCAGACGGCGCAGACCAGCACGAGTTTCTGGCCCGTGCGAAAAAAGATCACGCAAACGGCTGACAAAAAACGAGCGTTGCAACGCGCCTAGGGAAAGCATGTTGCAACGCTACAGATAAGATGCCCCTTGGTTAAACGCGCTCGTGGTCGAACTTGGGATGGTGGGACACGACAAGCAGCCAAATAAACGCCGGGGCAATTATATTACTCGTAAACACACTTCTTCGAATAATGTTCGAAACTCGGTACACAACAATATTCCTATTCTGTCTCTTTTCGGCGGAACTGTGAATGCGCGTATTTGCCTATATCGGTCGATTTTTTCGCGCCTGAGCGCGATGAGCGGGCGCCTCCGGCGGGCCAATTCAATGCAGGCTGAGCAACGCGACACCGCCCACCAAAATGAGGCTGAGCGCCCAGACCAGATCGAGGTTGAACCAGCCTTTTGAGAGGAATTTCAAGCCAAGCCAGTGGTACACACCGGCCGCAAGCGCCCCCCCGGATACCGTCATGGCAAGCGTGTGCATCACCGCAACGACCAGCGCGATACCCGCATTGCTCTGCATTAGGTCATACGCCGCGGCATGCCCCGCATCAGTGTCCAGCGTCCCGCAGATACCGAGGTAGATCGGCACCAGCATCAGCCCCGCACCATGGGCCATCGCCGCCAGGAACGACCACAAGGCCAGGCGCCCCGGTGGCACGCGCGCCAGAAACCGCGGATGGCGCCGGTTGATGAGCAGATAAACCCCAAGCGCGATCACGAGGGTTGCCGCACCGATCTGTATCTCCCGCTGCCACTCGACCAGCCATAACAGGGTGGTGAACGGGAACAGAATGGCGGCCATGGCCATGAAATGCCCCAGGGCCAGCGCCAGCAGCGCCTTGTAGAGATTACCGTATTTCCGCTCCATCAACGCGGAGGAGACCGCGAGCGGCCAGCCCATGCCGGGATTGATCCCGTGGTAGATGCCAGAGGCAACAACGGCCCACCAAAGGGCCGCCGTCGTGTTCAAATCTGCCACGCCTCAGACGGACGGGTAGCAGAAGCTGTCGGTGGAGCAATCGCCGCCTTCCAGGCGGATCTGGTGGCTGCGATAGCCCTCGGGGAAATCGACCCAGAAATCCTTGTCGAGGGTCAACCCGCCATCCTCGCCCACATTCGCCATGACCATCGCCGCGCCCCGGTCACCCGGGTAGAACTGATCGTCCCAGGTGGAGTAAAGCGAGTTGGTCCAGTAGACGCGCTTGCCATCGCGGCTGATCTCGACCATCTGAGGACCATAGCCAAAGTCCTTGCCATTGGGGTGCTTGGTCTTGGCGACGATCCCGCCAATTTCAACCTTGCCCGCCAGTTTCGGGTTCATTGGGTCCGAGACGTCATACTGGTGCATCTCGCCGAGGCCCCAGCAGGCGACATAGAGGAACTTGTCATCGAGGCTGAGGTCAATGTCTGTGACCAGCGGCGGCACCGCCTCGAATCCCTGCAATAGCGGCGGCAGGTCTTCCTTGGCGGCGGGAACCGGATCAATGGTGATCGTCTTCTTGGCTTCGAATGTGCCATCTTCCTTGCGCCACCAAGTGAAGATCGACCCTTGCAGGTTGGTCGTATCCACCACCACCCCGCAGAAGCCGTATTCCTTGGCCGGGTCATGGGCCGGGCGGATTTCCAGCGCCATCTGATGGTTTTCACCAAGGTCAATGGTCTGCATGTTCTTGCGGCCCCGCAAATCCCAGAAATGAATCGAATGACCGTATTTGTTGGAAAGCAGGTCCTCGGGCACCAGGCCGCCTTCAAACTGCGGCGGCAGCCCCCATTCGGAGCTGACCATGTAGTCGCGCGGCAGGTTCCACCAGAAATCGTAATGCTTGTCCTGCGCGCCCCGGTCCATCTCGTAACGGCCGAGGATATCGAAGGTCTCGCAATCCATGATGAAGATGCCGGGAGGGCCATCGGTGCCATCCTCGCCACCGCCGCCCAGGGTCGAGACATAGATGCCTTCGGGGCCACAATGGATCGTGTGGGGGCGGGAATAGCCGGTCTTGGCCATCAGTTCCTCGGGCTCGATGATCTTGTGGATCTTGGCCTTGAGCGGCTCCTTGACGTCGATGATGTAGATGCGGCTCGACCGGATGCCCGGGATGATGAGGTAACGGCGCTCCAGAAACGCATGACCGGTCAGCGGCGATAGCGCCGAGGAGCAGGCATTCCAGCCGAAATGGTGAAATTCGTCGCCCTTGTTGGGCATGAAGAGGCTGTGCACGATCTCGCCATAGGTTTTCGATTTGGGGTCAACATCCACCACCGCAAGGCCATCGGGCTGCGAGCCATCGGGGCTCAGCATCAGGGTGAACGCCAGCGTCTCAGCGGGTGCCTGCATGGCGAGCTCGGGCGTGGCGTGGAATGTTGGGTCTGGTCTCAAATTCATATGTCATCTCCTCCCAGGAAGCCGGAATTGGTTTGGTTTTATGAGGGCGTCCAGGGAAAAACTGGCACAGAATCAAATGTCAGACAATTGAATTTTTTCCGCCACCACTCCAAGAGCAGCGGAACGCCATTCCAGCCTTAAGTCAAATACTGGGAAAATCTTCAGGCCGACACGATCAAAGCCCGCCGCGCAGCATCAGATGATCGCACCGCGCACTTTGGCCGAGACCCATTCCGAAATGACCACCGCCAGCAGGATGACCAGCAGGATCAACGCCACCTGCGGCCAGGCCAGCACGTTGAGCGAGGCGGACAATTGAAGGCCGATCCCGCCCGCGCCCACCAAGCCCAGAACCGTGGATTCGCGGATATTGATGTCCCAGCGAAAGACCGCGATCCCGGCAAAGGCGGGCAAGACCTGCGGAACGATCCCATAGGCCATCACCTGCCAACGCGACGCGCCGGTGGCGGTGATTGCCTCGACCTGGGTGGTGTCGATCTCCTCTATCGCCTCGTAGAGCAGCTTGGCGCAGAAGCCGATCGACCGGATGGCAATAGCCACGACACCGGCAAAGACGCCCGGGCCGATGATCGCAATCAGCAACAGCGCCCAGATCAGCGAATTGATCGAACGGGTCGAAACGATGATCAAAAGGGCAATCGGCCGGATGAAAAGCGCCGACGGCGTGGTGTTGCGCGCCGCCAGGAACGCCACGGGGACCGCCAGAAACAGCGCGATGATCGTACCCAACGTCGCGATGTTGAGCGTGTCCCAGATCGGTTTGCCCAGTTGGGTGATGTATTCCCATTTGGGCGGGGTTGCCCGGCGCCAGATGTCCCCGGCGATATTGGGCGCGTCCCAGACGAAGAACCATGTAGTGGCGTTGGAAATCTGCTGCCAGCAATAGGCGAATGCCGCAATGCCGATCAGCCAGAGCAGCCAGTGAAAGAGCGATTCCCGCCCCGTCCTGCGTTGCCAGATCTTTTGCCCCGTCACGTCGCGCACCGGCATTACTGCACCCTCTCGCGAATGATCCCAGAGAGGTATTCCAGCGCCATGACAATACCGATGATGATAAGCAGGATCGCTGCCGCCGTGTCATATTCATAGCGGTCGAACGAGGTGTTGAGCGTCGCACCGATCCCACCCGCACCCACGAGGCCCAGGATCGCGCTTTCGCGGAAATTGATGTCGATCCGGTACATCGAAAGGCCGATGATGCGCGGCATGACTTGCGGCTGCACCCCGTAATTGATCCATTGCATCCAGCTTGCCCCCGAGGCCTTGATCGCCTCGGCCTGCACCCGGTCCATGCTTTCAATGTCTTCGGCCAGCAGCTTGGACAGGAACCCAATCGTGGCAAAGCTCAGCGTCAGGAAACCCGCCAATGGGCCAAACCCGAAGATCGCGACCAGGAGGATCGCAACGATGATCTCCTGCAACGCGCGGCTGATCGCGATGATCCCGCGACAGACGAGGTAGATCGGCAACGGGGCCACGTTACGGGCGGCCCCGAGTGCGATGGGGATGGATATGCCGATGCCCACGACCGAGGCCGCGATGGTCATGATGATGCTCTCCATCATCCCGTCCCAGATATCGCCGGAGCGGGAGGTGAAATCCGGGCTGGTGAAGGCCAGGATGAATTGCTTGCCGCGTTCAAGCCCCTCGTAGACACGGGACCAGTTGACCTCGATCGTCATGAAGGACGCCACCAGGTAGCAAGCAAATCCAACGATCAGCAGCCAGCGCAACCAGGGGCGCTGCACCAAGGGCGGTTTTTTCCAGGGGCGGCCAACCACGCTTTCAAGGCTGCGGCTCATTCGGCGGCCTCGATATCGTCGTCATCCTCGACCTTCTCGATGGTCGCTTCCCAATCCTCTTCGCCATAGATCTTGGTCAGGACGTCCGGCGTCAGCGCCTCGGGCGGGCCGTCGAATTCAATCGCGCCGAAGCGCAGGCCGATCACCCGTTGCACGAACATCTGCGCCAGCGCCACGTCATGGATGTTGATGATCGCCGCCAGCCCGCGTTCCTTGCAGAGCTCGCAGATGAGCCGCATGATCTGCCGCGAGGTCTTGGGGTCGAGCGAGGCCGTGGGTTCATCCACGAGCAAAAGCGCCGGGTCCTGAATGAGCGCGCGGCAGATGCCCACGCGCTGCCGTTGCCCGCCGGACAACTCATCGGCGCGCTTGTCCGCCATGTCGAGAAGCCCCACCCGATCCAGCAGGCGAAACGCCTCGTCCACATCGGCCTGCGGGTATTTGCGCATGAAGCTGCGCCAGAACCCGACATAGCCCAACCGGCCAGAGAGGACGTTTTCCATGACGGTCAGGCGCTCGACCAGGGCGTATTCCTGAAAGATCATCCCCATGCGGCGGCGTTCCCGGCGCAGCGCACCGGATGAAAGCCCGGTCAGGTCCACATCACCCAGATAGACCTTGCCCGAGGTCGGCTCCACCAGCCGGTTGATGCACCGGATCAGGGTCGACTTCCCCGCCCCCGACGGTCCGATTAGCGCCAACACCTGGCCCTCCGGCACCTCGAGGTCGACAGCCTTGAGCGCCTGATCCCCGGTCTTGTAGGTCTTCACCAGCTTTTCAAGCCGCAGCATGAAAGCCCTCCCACCGATTGCAATACTATGGAAAAGGGCGGCCTGTTTCCGCCGCCCCTTTCGCGTCTTTGGATGGGTTTACTGGCACGCGTAGCTGACGTCGTTTGCCGAGTCGATCTTGCGGATGACTTCCCAATATTCCTTGTAGGTGATCTCGATGAACTGCGCCTCGCCGTTTTTGCCGAACTCTTCTTCAAGGCTGGTTCCGGCCCAGTCGAAGCTGAAGAACGCATTGCGGATCTTGTCCTGCAATTCGGGCGTCAGGTTGTTAACGACGCCATAGCCGGTGGTCGGGAAGGTTTGCGATTTGTAGATCGAAACCAGTTGATCTTCGGTAACCACATCACGGCTCAGCATCCGCGCCAGAACCGAATTGGCAATCGACGCCGCCGGATAGTCCTTGTTGGCGACACCCAGGATCGAGTTGTCATGCTTGCCGGAATAGACGGGTTCGAAATCCCGCTCGGGAAGCATGTCGTAATCCGCCTTCAGGATCGCCGACGGGGCCTTGAAGCCCGAATTCGACGTGGGCGAGGTGAAGGCCAGTTGGCCGCCCTTGATATCCTCGACCTTTTCGATGCCCGATCCCGGGAAAGTCAGGATTTCCATCTCGTAGCCGAAACTGCCATCTTCACCGGCCATGATGGTGAACGGCCGGAAACCCGCGCAGTTCACGGCGAGCGGGTTCGACCCGGTATTGAACCCCGCGATATGGAGCCGGCCCGAGCGCATGGCCTCGATCTGGGCCGCGTTATTCTGCACCGGGAAGAAGACGACGCTTTTGCCGGTCTCGGCCTCCAGATGCGCCAGGAAATCGGCCCATGCCTCCTTGTAAACCGCGGGATCTTCGACCGGCGTGTAGGCAAAGATCAACGTATCGGGATCGATAAGCTGGCTTGCGTCGCTTGGGATGTCGGCGATCAGATCACCATCGGCATCGCAAAAGCGTTCATCAAGATCGCCACGCGGGCAATCCTGCGCCGCGACGGGCCCGGCGGCGAGTGACAGGCAAAGGGCGCAGGCAGCACCGGACAGCAGTTTTGACAGTAGATTCATTTTTTTCTCCTCCCATTCGAGACAAGGCTAGAGTTGATTTGCCGGATTAACAAAGAGAATCTTGCGCGCCGGTATGGGCAAGATGAATCGAGCATCCGGTGACCGGGTCCTTGAACAGGAGTTTTATGACGGTTTGACGAAGAAAGCTGGTCGCAGTTGGTCACTTTGAGACGATCCGAATGACACCCGCACACCGTGGAGCTTCGTCGCATCGGGGCGGTTTCCCCACGCCCAAAAACCCGCGCACGCCTTGGTCGATCACCTCGAAACACGCCGCAACAGTGCAACAGATAATGAGCGGCGATCCGAGGGCCAGCTTGCCAAATTAAATCCTTATTTCGGCCCCACAGAAGCCCCGACCCCGCCATTCGTTAACCGCGATTTCCGATCATTAAAATTTTAACAACCCTAGTTATCCACCCCCTGCGGATGCGACGGTCGACGTGATGCTGCCCTCACGAAAGCCAGGAAGTCTTTGCTCATTCCTGTCCGGCACTTGCGGAAACCATCCTCGTCTCCGCAACGAAACAGGACCCTGCCGGTATGAGACAGTACAAGTTCTACAAGTATTACGCCCCCAATCGCTCCGACAATTTCTATAAGAAGATTTGGGGGTATCTCGACAAGGACGGCGACGGGAAGCCGGACTTCTGGCAATCGAACAAGTTCTCCATCTGGAACTGGAAGAAATTCGATTGGTCGGACATCTTTTCGAACGCGCAGCCGGTCGCAAACAACCCGCCGGCCCCTTCTCCTGCTCCGGCAAAACTGCCGACCGTCAAGAACCTTCCGCTTGAACTCAAGATGCAGGAAGACAGCCAGGCGTTCCTTGATCTGTCAGACGTGAAGTTCCGGAAGTTCGGCAAGAAAAGAGATGTCGTCACCATCGAACTGAACGCCAGCGAGGGGACTTTCGACGCGGTCTCCGGCAAGAAGGTGACAATCACCGGCGCGGGTACAGATACGCTGATCCTCACCGGCAAGCTCAAACATATCCGAAAATACCTCAAGAATGACGAAGCGATCTCCTACGCCGGGGCGCAGGATGATTTCGGCGACAACGCCGCGACGCTGACCCTGACCGCTACGGCCAAGGGTCAATCGGTCACCCTCGGCTCGATCAATGTCGATATCGAAGATGTGCCGGACGATCAGATGGGAACCTCCGCAGCCGACACGCTGATCGGCGATGATGGCGTGAATACGCTTACCGGCTTGGGCGCGGGAGACTACCTCAGCGGCCTCGATGGGGCGGATTCGATCACCGGCGGTGCGGGCAATGACACCATCCTCGGTGGCGGCGGCGCGGACACGCTTGAAGGCGGCGACGATGACGACGTGTTGCAATACGCAGGGTCCACCGCCGGCGTGACCGTCGATCTGAATGCCGATGCCTCGGGTCAGCAATCCGCTTCGGGTGGTGACGCCGAAGGCGACGTCATCTCCGGGTTCGAACATGTCTATGGTTCGGACGAGGCGGACACGATCATCGGCAACGACGACAAGAACATCCTCTTCGGCTATGCCGGGGACGACAATATCCAGGGCAATGGCGGCGATGACGTCATCCGTGGCGGCGAAGGTGCCGATACGATGGATGGCGGCGACGGTGTTGACTGGCTGCGGTATCAGGGGTCGGTTGACGGCGTGACCGTTGACCTGACCGAGGATAGCGCCGGGTTCCAATCCGCATCGGACGGGGATGCCGAAGGTGACGTCATTTCCGGGTTCGAGAACGTCCAGGGCTCGGATGCGGGTGACATGATCACCGGCAATGACGACAAGAACTACATCATCGGCTATGCGGGCGACGACAATATCGCCGGCGGTGCCGGTAGCGACACCATTCGCGGCGGTGAAGGTGCCGACACGCTTGATGGCGGAGCCGATGCGGACCTGCTGCAGTATAATGGCTCGAGCGCCGGGATCACCGTTGACCTCCGTGCCGACGGTGCCGGGTTCCAATCGGCGTCAGGCGGCGATGCCCAGGGCGATGTTATCTCGGGGTTCGAGCATGTCTATGCAACGAATTTCGCCGACACCCTGACCGGTAGCGACGACCGCAACATCCTCTATGGGTATGACGGCGATGACACCATCGACGGCGGCGACGGCAAGGACGCCCTGCGCGGCGGCAACGGTTCGGATACGTTCATCTTCTCCACCGCTCTGAGCGCGGGTAACGTGGACCGTATCCTGGACTTCAGTTCGGTGGCGGACACTATTCACCTGGCCAGCAGCATCTTCACTGGCCTGATCGGTGGCGCTCTGAATGCAAGCGCGTTCCTCATCAACGATACCGGGCTTGCCGATGACGCCGCACAACGGATCATCTACGAAACCGATACCGGTCATCTCTATTTCGACAGCGATGGCAATGGCGCCGGGGAAGGCATCGTTTTTGCGACGCTCACCAACCTGCCGACCATCGACGAGACCGATTTCTTCGTCTTCTGATGGTCCTGCGCCGCGCCTTGCGACTGATCGCGAGGCGTGGCTCACACCCCCGGATCAAATACAGCCGCGCTTTGATAAGAGGCGCGGTCATTTTTTGGCTTAACGCCCTGATCCCAAGTAGTTTTCGAACCTATCCGGGCCGTGGGTGGCGCCATGGTGATGGCACCTCGACAGCACCAAGCCTGCGGCCCAGAATAAGGACAAAACTTGCTAAACCCGCCAAATTTGGGAGAATTCACACTCGAAAGAGATTTACTTTATTATTTATTATCAACACTTTGAACGAATTTCACCTAATCTCCCGCGAATTCCACTCTATCAAGTTTTACTCAAATTAGAGCCACATTTGGCCACTAGCCTGTTTCTCAAGTGAAGAACGTGGAGGGACCATGGCTGTGAATATGTTGTTGAATGCTGAGTTGGGCAATCTGGTGGATGCAAAGCGTGTTGAACGCCCGATCCACCTTGTTTTGGACAATGCCCCGGCCAAGGCACGTTTCGAAAATATTGCGGTGATCGGCCTGGGATATGTGGGCCTGCCCCTCGCGGTGCGTCTCGCGGAAAAGTTTGCTCATGTCGCCGGTTTCGACATTTCGGCGCAGCGTATTGCGGAGATTAACAAGGGGTTCGACGCCACCCACGAGATCGGCCAGATGGAACTGCGTGGCTCCAGCCTGCAGGCAAGCGAAAACCTCGCCGAAGTCGCTGACGCATCGTTTTACATCGTAACGGTCCCGACCCCGATCAACGACGCGCGGCAGCCTGATCTTTCCCCGCTGGCCTCGGCCTGCGAAATGGTTGGTCCCTACCTCAAGAAAGGCGATGTGGTTGTCTTTGAATCGACCGTTTACCCGGGTGTGACCGAAGAGTTTTGCGCGCCGATCCTCGAGCGGATTTCCGGCCTCAAGGCGAGCGAGGATTTTGGCCTGGGCTACAGTCCCGAGCGCATCAATCCGGGCGACAAGGTCAACACGATCGAAAACGTGGTCAAGGTGATCTCGGGGGATACCCCGAAGACGCTGGAGCGGGTCCAGGCCGTCTATGACATGGTCATCGACGCGGGGCTGCATGCCGCGCCCAACATCAAGGTGGCCGAAGCCGCAAAGGTGCTGGAGAACACACAGCGCGATATCAACATCGCCCTGATGAACGAAATGTCGCTGATCTGCGACAAGATCGACATCAGCACAAATGACGTGATCGACGCCGCATCGACCAAGTGGAACTTTCTGCCCTTCACCCCGGGTCTTGTCGGCGGCCATTGCATCGGTGTCGACCCCTATTACCTTGCCACGCTGTCGGAAAAGATCGGCCACCACCCGCAGGTGATCCTGGCCGGGCGCCGCACCAATGACGGCATGGTGCGCCATGTCGCCAATGCCGCGCTGCGCCTGATGATCGAACGCGGCGGCTCGGTGCGTGACATGCGCGTCGGTGTCTGTGGCATCACCTTCAAGGAAGACGTGCCGGACATCCGCAACTCCAAATCACTGGAACTGGTCAACCTGCTGCGGGATTACAGCATCGAGCCGCTCGTGCATGATCCGCATTGCGATCGTAAGGAGGCCAAGGCGCTTGGTTTCGACCTCTGCCACTCGGCTGAATTCACCAATCTTGATCTGATGATCCTCGCGACACCGCACAAGAAGTACATCAGTGATCCGCGCTTTCTGAACCGCATCCGCAACGACGGCATCCTGATGGATGTCCGGGGCGCCTACCGCAATTCGGAAAAGAGCAAAGCACTGAAATACTGGTCGCTTTAACGGCACGCAATCGAGGGGGCTCGAGAGAATGTTCAACGTCACACCGATAGGATCCTGCCGCATCACGACGCCGTTGCGTCATGGCCGGGCCGCCTATGGCATCAACCTCAACCTGGCGCGGTGCTATGGGTATTGCCATTCCCCTGCCGAAGCGGTGCAACTCGCCCGGTTCATGCAAGGCGAGGTGAACATCCCGCACGAGGCCTGGCCGCTAGTGTCGCGATCGCATCAGCTTGAAGAGATCTCGGCCCAGGATCACGCGGCCTCCGATCTCTACGTGATCGAACTGGCCTCAGCCAAGGAACTGACATTCGATGGCGTGTCGATCCAGCTCAATTACCTCAACTCCAGTTACAAGGACTTCTTTGCCGAACCGGAGCGCGCGCAACAATTTTGGGCCCTGGCGGAGACCGGTGCCGAAGACGCGATGGCGGCATTTCTGGAGCAGGAATGGTCGCTCACCCGGGAGCAACGCACCGAAGCAGAGACCCTTTCGCGGATCCGCCTGCAATACGTGACGCGCCAGAGCCTGCGGCAGGATATCGACGCGCTAGCCCGGCTTCTGCCGGATGTTCTCTTTGTCTCACATGTCGATGCTCGCAAACCCGATGGCCGCGTGATCGGATCGCGGTCGGACTTCATCCGGCTGGTAGGCGAAGAGGTCGAGCGGGCTGGCTTGAAGTTTTACAACCCAACGGACCTGATGACCGAGTTCGGACAGGCCGCTGCAATCGAAGACGACAGCACGAGCCTGGCCCATTTTACCACCGGCTTCAGCCATGCTGTCATGGACGACTGGATGCGCGATGTCATCGCGCCGATGACCGATGACGCGGTCCTGCACGGGGTCGATGGCGCATTGGGTCCGCAAATCACCGCCGCCGCGCAGCAGGGTCGCCTGGCCGATGGGCGCAGCCGGCTTGAGGCGCTTTCTTCTGCGCTCGACACTATTCGGCCAATGCTGGATGCGTTCATCGAAACCCAGGAAGACGCCCAGAAGAGCTTCATCGAGGAAAACGCTGGCAAGGCGGACGGCACGTTGGAGGATGAGGCGCGCGGAGAGCTTGTTGATCAGGCCGCAAGCCTTGGTCTTTTCGAGTTGGCCCTGCGCTTTGCCACACAACCCGAGGGCGGCCTCAGGGCCTTACCCGCGCAGGTGTTGATAAAAGCCGGGCTTCGCGCCGCAGAGGCGGGCGACACGGACAATGCCTTCGAATTCGCCCTCGCCGCCTATTGCAAGAACCCCGCATTGACGCGCGCCAGCAGCATGTTGGCGGATCTGGCGATCAATGACGAGATTGACCTTCTGTCGGAACTCACCGCGGATCAGTTGGCGGGCATACTCTCGCATCTGGCGCCGGTGCAGAAACTGCAACTTCTGAGCCTGAATGGCGCGGCGCCCACTGACGCGATATCCGCCAGTACCGATGCGCAAGACGTGATCGGTATTGCCGCACACCTGGCCGAGCATCAGGACGTCGAGCAGGCGGCAGAGGTCATTGCCTTCTGGCGCACCCAACGGGAATTGGACCGTATCCGGGACAAAGGTATCGTGGCCCTGCTGGATACCTGGGTCGAGGCGGCGCTCGACCTGCCCGATGCTGTTGATCGGATCAGCCTTCTGGCGACCATCATGGTCGCCGACCCCCGCCACCCCGGCCTGCGCAACGCAATGCGCGACGCCCGTGTCGATCTGGTGCACCGGCTGCGAGACGCGGGCCGCAACGGTGACACGGCCCGGCTCGACGCCCTCCGGGACGAGGTCGAGGCCCTCCCGATGCCGCTGCCGGAATATGACCTCTGGCGCGCGCGCCTCAAATTCGACTGCGGTGAATACGAGGATGTCGTGGAACTGGGTCAGTCGGCCGCAGTCCACATGCCCGAGACGATCAATGTCTGGGTCCTTCTGATGCGCGCCGCGGTGCAGACCAAAAACGCCGCAAAGGCGTCGGAATTCGCGAGCAAGGTCGTCGCACTGGCCTGCGGCAAGACGCAGAAACTCAAATCCGAAGCCGAGGCGGTCTTGAACGCCCGAACCGTGGGGGCGTAGAGACATGCAGCGTCTTTCAGAACAGCTCAACTTCTCCGCCGATGCCGCCCCCCTGCCCGAAGGGTTCTCGGACGAGATCCACGAAATGTGCCGCAACATCGACAACCCGGACACGGCCAAGCAGGTCTATAACCAACTGCGCCCGGTGCTTGAGAAATACCGCGCCGATCAGACGATGGCGATCACCTGCGGGCTGCTCTTCGAGAAACAGCGCGGCGATGGCAGCATGCGCCCCCTGTGGGACGACCTGCAGAGCCTTTACCCCGACGATATGACCGCCCTGCGGATGCTGATGCGGTGGTATCGCCGGGACGGACGCACGGAGGATGGCATTGAACACATCAAGGGGCTTTATCCCGGCGGCTGGTACAGCCTTTCGCAGGCCAAGAAGGCCCTGCTGGGTCTTGGCGAACTCAAGGCCTGGGCCGAGATCGACCGGCTCATGGAAACGATCCTGGTCTTTCATTCCCATGACCGGGCGATCCGGATGACCTACCTCAAGGCGCTGAACGAACAGTCGCGGTACATCGAGGCGGCGCAGATCGCGCGGCATGTTCATGATCGCGACAGGATGGGAACCGCGTCGCAGGACCTCCTGACGCTGATCGACCACAACGCCCTGACCATGCAAAGCCACGGCATGACGCAGGCCGCCGATGCCATCGAACATATCATCGCCCAGGCTGATACGCCGCGGGCTTTCACCGCCGCCGAGCGGGTCGTGTTTTTCAGCGGTCAGCTTGGCACCGGCGGGGCGGAGCGGCAAATGACGCGCATCGCCTGCGCCTATCAGCAACGTCACGTGGATGGCGTGGCAGGTGCCCCGGCACCGCAGGTCTGGGTCAAACACGCCAATGCCGCCACCGGTGCCGATTTCTACCTGCCGATGTTGCACGACGCCGGCGTTCCCACATCGGTCCTGGCCGAGGCTCAGAGCATCCCGACCGATGCGCTGGACACCTTGCCCCAACCATTGAAAGATCTGACCGACCTTCTGGCGCCGGATATCCATCGCCACACCTGCCAACTCATCGGGATGTTTCGCGAGCACAAGACCGATGTGGCCTATCTCTGGCAGGATGGCGGCATCGTGCAATCGGCCATCGCGGCGGTTCTGGCCGGTGTCCCGCGGATCGTCACCTCTTTCCGCGGGTTGCCGCCCAACCTGCGCAAGAATTTCTATCGCGACGAACTGCCCGTGCTTTACAAGGCGCTGGCCCGGTTGCCGCATGTCAGCTTTACCGCCAACAGCCGCAAGACCGCGCAGGCCTATGAGGACTGGCTCTCGCTGCCGCCCGGCACCGTGATCGTGATCCCCAACGCGATCCCCGCCGTGCTGCCCGATGGCGACCGCACGGATCAGGCCTTCTGGTTCGACACGGTGGCCGACTCCGAGACCTGCAGCAAAACCGTCCTCGGTGTGTTCCGCTTCGATGACAACAAACGGCCCCTCCATTGGGTCAACGCCGCCGCGCGCTATCTGGAGACCCATGACGACACGCGGTTCATCATGCTGGGCAATGGCGCACTGGCCGCGGATTGCCAGGCCCGGATCGAAGAGCTTGGCCTGACCAACCGCATCTTTCTTGCCGGTATCCGCAGCAATGTGGGCTTTTACATGCACCGTGCTGATCTGCTGATGCACCTCGCGCAGATGGAAGGCCTACCCAACGTGCTGATCGAGGCGCAACTGGCCGGCACGCCGGTGCTGGCCACACCCGCGGGCGGCACCGACGAGGTCGTGAATAATGGCGTGACGGGCATCATCCTGTCGCAGGCCGATGAGCTTCCGGAAGAGGAGCTTGATACGCAGCTTGAGGCGCTGCTTTCGGATCAGGACGGCTTGGCCCGGCTGGGTGCCGCCGCGATGGCGGAATCCGGCGAACGGTTTTCCGTCGACACGATCCTCCGGACCACAACGGATCTTTTCAACACAATCGAGCAGGACACATAAGGAATGAGAACGGTTTTCGTCACCGGCACCGCCGGGTTTATTGGCTTTCACCTCGCCAGGCACCTTCTGGACGAGGGGTTTGCGGTCGTGGGCTTTGACGGCCTCACCGATTACTACGACGTCACGCTCAAGAAGAAGCGGCACGAAATTCTCGGCGCGAACCCGAACTTCACCGCCCATATCGGCATGCTCGAAGATCACGCGCTTCTTTCGCGCATCGTGGCCGACGCCAAGCCCGATGTGATCGTCCACCTCGCGGCCCAGGCCGGGGTACGCTACAGCCTGGAAAACCCCCGCGCCTATGTCGATACCAACCTGACGGGCACATTCAACCTGATGGAAGCCGCGCGCGAGGCGGAAGTCGATCACCTGCTGATGGCCTCGACCTCCTCGGTTTATGGCGGCAACACCGAAATGCCCTTTGACGAGGTGCAGAAAACCGAATTGCCGCTCACGCTCTACGCGGCCACCAAGAAGGCCAACGAGGCGATGGCCCATTCCTATGCGCATCTGTGGCACATCCCGACGACGATGTTCCGGTTCTTCACCGTCTACGGCCCCTATGGCCGCCCCGATCTGGCATTGTTCAAATTCGTCCGCGCCGCCCTCGCGGGGGAGGCGATCGACGTCTACAATCACGGTGAAATGGCCCGCGACTTCACCTATGTGGATGACCTGGTGCACGCGATCCGCCTGCTGATCGACGCGGCCCCCACCAAGCCTGATGCGCGCGACACCGAGATCCCCGGCGACAGTCAAAGCCCCGTCGCCCCCTTCCGGACGATCAACATTGGCAACGGCAAATCCGTGCCTTTGATGACCTTCATCACTGAGATCGAAAAGGCGCTTGGCCAGCCGATCAAGAAGAACATGATGGAAATGCAGAAAGGCGATGTGCCCGCCACCTGGGCCAATACCAACCTTCTGGAGGCGCTGACTGGGTATCGGCCCAATACGGGTGTCGATGTCGGCATCCGGAACTTCGTCAACTGGTACCGCGCGTATTTCCGGGTCTGAATGATGATCGCGCAGCCCCATATCACGCCCCCTTCGGCCTTCGGCAGGATCATGGTCCTGCTGGAGCGCGAGCGTAAAACCCGCTTTGCTGGTGGGGTGCTTGGGTATCTGTGGGCCTATATCATCCCGAGCGTTTGGATCGCGCTGATTGTCGGGCTGTTCATATTCCTTGATCGCAGACCGCCGATCAACGTCGGTCTTGAGATTTTCGTGGCAACGGGCGTCTTGCCTTACGTCTTCTTCCGGCAAACGGTCACCTCGCTCAGCCGGACCCTGAGCGCCCATCGCTACATGCGGTATTTCTCGTCGGTGACGCAGGACGACATCCTATGGGCTTCGAAACTGCTCGAAGGGTTCAACCTTCTGGTTTCCGCGGTGCTGATCTTCGGGGCCGTCACGATCATCTTCGGAAGCCAACTCCCCGCATCGGTGCCGGGCGCGCTCTTCGGGTTGTGCCTTGCCTGGATGCTGGGATGTGGCATCGGTCGCTTCGTCGCCATCGGTGGACAGCTCAGCGACACGTTCGCGCGGGCGGTCCCGCTGGCCCTGCGCCCGCTTTTCTGGCTCTCCGGGATTTTCTACACCGCTGCCGAACTGCCCGCCAAGGTGCAGGATATCCTGTGGTACAGCCCCTTCCTGCATGTCACCGAAATTGTGCGGCAGGGCTATTTCCTGGGCTTCACCTCGCAATTCGCATCCGCCTGGTACCCGATTGCCATCGCCGCGCTCTTTTTCCTGGCCTCGATCCCGCTCGAACGCTTTGCAGAGCGTCGCCGCATCATGCGAGGCCGGCTATGATCGCGCTTGATAATGTCAGCATCCTGAAGCCCGGCTTCCGTAACCGCGACCCGATCCTGATCGAGGCAAACGCGGTCTTTGGCATGGGCGAACGTGTGGGCATCCTGGCCGCGCCCAGCACCGGCAAATCCTCGATCGCGCGGCTTCTGTCGGGCATCGACCGCCCGGACCATGGTCGCGTTCGTGCGGATACGCGGGTCAGTTGGCCCATCGGGTTCGCCGGTTTCCTGCACCCCCATCTGAGTGTCCGTGACAACATCGACATTTTCGCCCGCCTCATGGGCATGAAACCCGAGGCTGTCCTTGAATTCTGCGAAGGTTTCGACGGTCTTGAAGACCTCAACCGCCGCATGATGCAGGACCTGACCCCGACGCAGCGCGCGATCCTTGGGTACGCCTGCGCGCTCTCGGTCCCCGGCCCGGCGATGTGGATCGCGGATGAGGTGATCACGGTCGGTGAGCCCGCAGATCGTACGCGGTGTGACGAGTTGCTCTCGGACCGGTTGGTGCAGGGCGGTTTGGTTTTTTTGTCACGCAACGTCAGGCAATTAAAGGCCTATTGCGACCGTTTTCTTGTTCTGATCAATCGCCGGTTGGTAGAATGCAGCAATCTTGAGGTCGCTCAGGAGGCGCTGGAATTCTCGACCAAACGGGAACAGGCGCAGTTGAGGTCGTAGCATGTCCAAGAACGAAGCCTCCGAAGAGGCACGGATCAAAGCCTGGAAAGCCGAGCGCGCCCGCATCGCCGCCGCGGACAAGGCCGCGCGGGTTCAGCAGCGCAAGAACGAGTTGGCCGAAGCTGCAAACGCGGCTAAGGAAGACCGGCAGACAGCCGCGATCAGTTTCCTCAAATCCGTCCCCTCTGACGATGGCCCTGCACCGGAAACGCCACCCGCGCCGCCCAAAACCCGGTCAAGGCTCGGCCGGGGGCTCGCGAGGGTGCGAAACCTCTCACTTTTCACCGGTATGGTCATCGCCCCCGTCCTTGCGGTCGCCTTCTATCTGTTGGCGGTAGCCACGCCGCTCTACGAGGCACAGGCGGTCATTGCGATCACCAAATCCTCCGACGCGGGCTCCAGTTCGCGCAGCGGCCTTCTGGGAAGCATGGACAAGCCGTCCAACCTTCCCGAGGTTTTTCGCGCCGACACCTATATCAAAAGCCAGGCCCTGATGGATTCGCTTGAGGCCGAGCTTGGCCTTGTCACCGAATTCAGCGGCCCGGCGATTGATCCGGTCCGGCGGTTGCGCACGATCCCCTTCCTGTCGCTCAGCAAGCACATGCAGTTCGACCGTTTCGTCGAGTCGTCGATTGACGTGCAAAGCGGCCTGCTGACGCTTTACGTCCGGGCGCCCAGCGAGGACCAGGCCATTGGCGTGTCGCAATCCATCCTGCGCAACGCCGAAATCCAGGTCTCGAAACTCGGGCAGATCCTCTTTGACAACCGGCAATCCCACGCCGCCGGGGTTCGCGAAAGTGCCGAGAAACAGGCCGCTGATGCGCAGGCCGCGTTGGTCGAATTGCAGTTCCGGTATCAGGAGGTCGATCCAAAGAACCGCGTTGAAAACATCTATGCCCGGATCAAGGAGCAGGAAGACGAGGTTCAGCGGCTCAACCAGGAGATCCATAAGGCCCAGATCGCGGGCGTGGGCGACAGCCTGCAAACCGAAAAGCTCGTGGCCCTGCGCGACCATATCCGTAACGAGATCACCCAGCAGCGCGCACAACTGGTCGCCTCCGAAGGGTCCGGATCCGTCCCACTGAACAATCTGCTGATGGAATACGAGCTTGCCAATCTCGAGGTGGAACTGGCGCGCGAAGCGGTGAAAACGGCCATCGAGGCCCAGGCCGAAGCCGGGCGCGAAGCGGCTTTGAACCGCAGCCTCTTTCAGGTCGTCGTGCCACCGCGCACCGCGCAAACGGCAATCTATCCCAAGATCCCCGGCACATTGGCATTGGTTTTCATCATCTGCCTTGCCGCCTACGCCGCCGTGACCACGTTCCGTACTGCACGAGACTGACACGCCATCCACCGCAAGAAAGCCGCCCCCCGGAAGGAGCGGCTTGTGTTTAGGCGGTCATGCAATCAGGCCGACCCGGGCGCGGATATCATCAAAGCTCTGATGCCGGACGATCCGTCCGTCCCGGAACACGGTCTCGAGCGCGTCATGACCCGGCGGGATGTTGGCCTGTGGCCGGGTGACGTACCTGCCGTGATCGGTCCGCATCACACCCATCCGGCCCTTCTTCGAGGTCTTGGACCCTTTGGCGGTGACCGGGTCCTTGAAGACATCCCGCCACTTGCCATTGATGCAGATGGCCGAAGTCTTCATCGAATACGAGAACGTATCGCGATCCAGCTTCTGCAAGAGCCCGCCGCCCATACCAAAGGCGATGTTGCCGATGGCAAGACCCCGGTCGATCATCGCATCCATGATCTCGACGATCGACTTCTTGTCGACACCGTCGCCCTGAATCACGCGCACCTGATCGGGCAGGAGGCGGTATCCATTGGCGGTGACGCCGTGGCCAAACCGTTCCATCAGGGCTTCGATCACCTCCGGCACGATCTGCAACGGGTCGCCGCTGTCTGGCCGGACCACCAGAACGCCGTCGCGGGCAAGAACCGCATCGCGCAACTCGGTCCCCCAATAGTCACGCACCGCCCGCATCAGGTCATAGCTGTCCGAGACACAGGCGATGATCCCGGTCGGGTGATCGCGCAGAAAACGCCGCATGAACCGCAACTCGCCCTCCGGCCCGAAGGAGGTCACGGTACTATGCTCGGTCGCGGGGATGGAGAACCCGGCGGTATCCGCCCCGTAGACATTGCGCGCCAGGACCACGCCAGCAATCGTGTCGGTTCCCATCGAGTTCACGAGGTGCGCCGCACCGCCAAGGGCCGCACTTTCACCGCTGGTCGCCCCCCGAGCGCCGAAGTCATGCAGCTTGAAGGCCAGCCCCTCATCGCTGCCATCGGTCCGGATCAACCGATCACGGATCTTGCGCATGATGTGGTTCGAAATGGTCGCAACAGTGCTCGGGTACCAGACCGCCCGCAAAAGGCGGGTTTCAAGGAACCCCGGTAAGGCCCAGCATTTCGGATCGGTATTCACGATCCGCACCTGCGGCACCGACACCGGCGCGATGGTCCCTTCGGGCAAGGCGTCGATCTGCACCGGCAAGCGGCCATCGTGAACGTCGATGATGTGCTGGAACATCTCGACATAAGGCGACAGACCATGCGCCGCGATAAAGGGCGCGGCCTCGTCCAGCATATCCTGGGTGACAACCTGACCGGCCAACTTGGCCAGCTCGGCCTGCAAGCCAAAGAACAGGACCTCGTCAATCTCGCCATCGGCCCGGCGCGGCTCGATATAGGCAAAGACCTTTTCGGTGCCGTCGGGGAATTGTTTCGGGTGGCTGTACTTGTAGCTGTCGGTATCGAGCAGGAAATTGCCCGCATCGACGGCGTTTGCAAAAAGAGATGTTTGCATCATCATGGTCCAGTCCTCCTTGGAGTGGATATGTTAAGCCGCACCGGACCTCCCGGCGGGCTGGGGATCGGGGGCCCCTCAAGGCCCGCGAAATCAGTGGATCTGGCTCATCAGAACCGAGGAATAGGCAAAGGGCACATTGGGCACCAAGGCCTGGATGATGTCGAAATGGTCTTCGAACATCACATCCGGCGTGAGTTGGTTGATCGGCATCCAGAAGGCGCGTTTGGCATCGTCGGCACCTTTGACCTTTTCCTGCGCCTTGCCGTCGATCAACTCGAACCTGAACGCCTCGGTCCGTACCCAGCCCCGCTCGGAACGATCCGGGTGGTCAAACACCTGACGCGCGGCGAGGCGCCCTTCAAGGAGCTTGCGCGGGATGTTCAGGCGGGTTTCCTCGATCAACTCGCGAATGGCCGCCTCGAGCGCGGTTTCCTTCTGCAAATGCCCGCCGGGAAGGGCGAAGAGGCTCTTGCCGGGCGCATTGGCACGCTCAACCAGCAGGATATGACCGTTCTGGACCACCACGGCATCGGCGCAATCCGCGGGGATTTCATAGCCGAAGGCGGCGACGGCCTTCTCATAGTTCTCACGATAGGCCTGGTTATACTCGGCTTCGGCCCTGATCCGCGCGACCTCTGCGGGATGGTTTTCCATCCAGGCGATGACCTGATCGGTTTCAAAACTCCCAAATGTCTCGCGGACCTGCCCCATGGGCCTGGCATTCAGAAAAAACGCCGCCCGCATGTCTGTGGCGTTCAACACGGCCGTGCCATTGCGTTCAGCCTCGACCGAGGCGGCGTCGAATTCCGGGAACCACCTGAGGTAACGGCTGCTTTCATCCTTGTCATGGCCCACAAGGATGATCTTTACATCCCGGCGGGCAATGCCCTGGTTCCGCAGGTGAAGATCAATCGCCGTCCGGACATTCCCGGCCCAGGTCTTGTCATCATAAAGCGTATCCACAAGCGGCAGGCAGGTGATCTGCATATCGCTTCCCGCGGCCTTCATCGCCGCCGCAATAAACTCCGCCCGTTCGCTCCATTTGAACGCATTTTTCTCGGAACGCGGCCGAAAAGCCGATCCGATCAGGACGAGTGTTTGATCTGAGATGTTGGATGCATGGTCGAACAGTTTGCGATGGCCTTTATGGAAAGGCTGAAACCGTCCAATGATCACCGAAAGCGTGACCTGTGTCATAGCGCGACCTCCGCGTTATAGATATCTGGCACAAGACCTCCTTGTGCTAATCCTGACCTAGGCGGCGCGCGGGGAATTGTCAATTCCGGCGCGCCTGCTACCGGGAAACAGTGTTTTTCTGTGTCCTTTCCGCCGGGGGCGCCTGAGCGGGGCGCAGAATCGACCTCGGAATACGGCTGGCCTTATCCGCCCACGGCATTAACTTAGCGATGACAACAAGAGGAGAACCGCCATGGCCGCCACACCTCCGATCTGTGATTTCAACTGGCCTGCGCCTGATTTCTCGCTACCTGCGACAGATGGGCGAACCTATCGCCTGGGCGATATCGCCGGTGAGAATGGCACGCTCGTGATGTTCATTTGCAACCACTGCCCCTATGTACTGGCGATCCTTGACCGGATCATCCGGGATGCGCGGGACCTACAAGGGCTTGGCGTCGGTGTCGCGGCGATCTGCTCCAATGATGCGGCCTACTACCCGGCGGACAATTTCGAGAACATGCAGGCGATGGCCCGCAAGCATGAATTTCCCTTACCCTATCTGCACGACGCGGAGCAGACCGTCGCGCGGGACTATGGGGCGGTCTGCACCCCGGATTTCTTTGGTTTCAACGCGGATCTTAGCCTGCAGTATCGCGGTCGTCTGGATGCCTCACGCGCCTCTGCCGGAGCTACGAATCTCAGGCGCGATCTTTTCGAGGCGATGCGGCAGGTGGCCGAAACCGGCAAGGGCCCCGAAGATCAGGTCCCGTCCATGGGGTGTTCGATCAAATGGGCCGCCGCGTAGACTCTCCCACGGGTTGACACGGCATCACGGCTATGGCCCCACTGGAGCGGGCGAAAAACAACGAGGGTCACCGCATGACACTGCAATTCCTCCTGACGGCGCTCATCGTTGTGCTGATCCCGGGAACCGGTGTGATCTACACGCTGGCCATCGCGCTTGGCCAGGGGCGGCGCGCGAGCATCTATGCCGCCCTGGGCTGCACGTTCGGGATTGTGCCGCATATCCTCGCGGCCACACTTGGGCTCGCGGCCCTGCTGCACACATCGGCGCTTCTGTTTCAGGTGGTGAAATTCGCGGGCGTTGCCTATCTGCTTTACCTCACCTGGCAGGCGGTCAAATCGGGCGGGGCCTTGTCGGTCGAGGCCAACCCGACCCTGCAATCGGGGTGGCGCATTGCCCGTCGCGGCGCGCTCATCAACATCCTGAACCCGAAACTCTCGATCTTCTTTCTCGCCCTGCTGCCGCCGTTCCTCTCCGGTGATCCGGCCAGTGCCACAACCGAAATGCTGATGCTGGGCGCGATCTTCATGGCAATGACACTTGCCGTCTTCGTGGCCTATGGCGTCTTTGCCGCCACGGTCCGGACCCGGGTCTTGTCCTCCGAAGCGGCGATGCGATGGCTCAACCGCAGTTTCGCGGCCCTCTTCGCCGCGCTCGGCCTGCGCCTCGCACTGGAAAAAACATGAAATACATGATCCCCCGCGCGCCTCTTCTGTTGGGTCTCGCGGGGCTGATCCCGTTCATCTGGGGGGCGATCACCGTTCTGACCCCGGACCTGGCGCTCTGGACGGCGCAAACGGTCGGCCCCCGCTTCGCGGGTCCTTACGTGATGCTGTTCTACGGGGCGATCATCCTATCGTTCATGTCCGGCGTCCTCTGGGGATTTGCGACCAAGCTGCCCGGACGGGCAGCAGCGTTCGGATATGCCCTCTCTGTTCTTCCGGCGCTCTGGGCGTTTTTCATGACCGGCGGCGGGGCCACCAATGCGGGCCTGTCCCTGATGGTTGGTTTTGCAGGGATACTTGGCCTTGACTGGCTTTTCTGGCACTACGGCGTCACCCCGGCGTGGTGGATGCGTTTGCGCATCCTGCTGACCTCTATCGTGCTGGTGTGCCTTGCAATCGGAGTGTTCTTATGAGCAGCGACAGAGAAACCCTCAAGGTCTATGGCGACATGGCGGATGACTATGCCGCACTGACGTCCGGGGCCGACAAGGATCCTGCCCTGGACACGTTCATCAGCGCCCTTCCCAAGTCCGCCCATGTTCTGGATCTGGGCTGCGGGCCGGGGAATGCCGCGGCCAAGATGGCGCAGGCGGGCCTGACCGTCGATGCAACAGACGCCGCGGAGGCGATGGTAAACTTGGCCGGGCGGCATCCCGGCGTGAAGGCGTGGGTTGCCACGTTCGATGACCTGACCGGCACCAATCTCTACGATGGCATCTGGGCCAATTTCAGCCTGCTTCACGCGCCGCGCGGGACCATGCCACGGCATCTCGGCACGCTGCGCGAGTTGCTGCGCCCCGGTGGCATGTTCCATATTGGCATGAAAACCGGCACCGGCGAGAAACGTGATCCGCTCGGGCGGCTCTATACCTATTACACCGCCGAGGAACTGACCGGCCTGTTGCAGGATGCCGGGTTCACGCCGTTCTCCAGCAGGACAGGCCAGGACAAGGGCCTTGATGGTGTGATGGCCGCGTGGGTCACGATCACCGCCCATGGCTAAGCTTTTTGCCTATACCGACGGGGCCTGTTCGGGCAATCCCGGCCCGGGCGGCTGGGGTGTGCTGATGCGCGCGATGGAGGGCGACAAGGTCGTCAAGGAGCGCGAGTTGCAGGGCGGCGAGGCCGAGACCACGAATAACCGGATGGAGCTTTTGGCGGCGATACACGCGCTCGAAACCCTGGAACGGGCCAGCGCGATCACGGTCGTAACCGACAGTTCCTATGTCAAGAATGGCGTCACCGGCTGGATCCATGGCTGGAAGCGCAACGGTTGGAAGACATCCAACAAGAAGCCCGTCAAAAATGTCGAGCTTTGGCAACGTCTGGACACGGCACAGGCCCGCCACGACGTGACCTGGGAATGGGTCAAGGGCCATGCCGGCCATCCGGAAAACGAACGCGCGGATGAGCTTGCCCGTGCCGGGATGGCACCGTTCAAACCCGCCAAGACAACAAAGGCCGGTGAATGACCGCGCTGACGCTGCTTGACTATGCCGCGGTGCTGATCTTCGCGCTGACCGGCGCCCTGGTGGCCAGCCGCGCGCAGCTTGATATCGTGGGTTTCGCCTTCATGGCCAGCATCACGGCGGTCGGTGGTGGCACCGTGCGTGACGTGCTTCTGGATCGCAACCCGGTCTTCTGGATCGGAAATCCGACCTACATTTTCATCGCGCTGGCCGCCGCGGTCTTCATCTACTTCACCGCTCATCTCGTGGAAAGCCGCTATCGCTGGTTGGTCTGGTTGGACAGTTTTGCACTGGCTGTTGCCGTCCCTGCGGGCATGGCCGCGGCGATGGTGATGCTGCAGCCCGGACCTGTGCTTGTCCTGATGGGCGTGTTGACGGGTTGCCTTGGCGGGCTGCTGCGCGATGTGGTGGCCAACGAGGTGCCGCTGGTCCTCAAACAGGGCGAACTCTACGTGACGGCGGCTTTGGGCGGTGCGCTGGCCGGTCTGGTGGCGATGGAGGTGACCCATTTGACCATGCCCGTGCTGGTGACCTGCGCCATCACGACCTGGGTGCTCCGGGCCGGTTCCATCCTCTTCGGTTGGCAACTGCCGGTCTACAAGAGCCGTCCGCCGAAGCAGTGAGGCCCGTGTCCTGATTGACGGCGATGGAAGCATTCCCACATGGGGATGGTCAGAGAAGCCGCGCGGCGGATAGGGTACGGGATGGCGCGGGAGGGTCCGTTAGCGCCGAAGGTAGGTCTTCCAGATCCAGATCAGCAGGAGTGCCCCCAGAACCGCCCCGATCAGCCCCGACGCCGCGCCAAGTGCCTTGAGAAGCAGGTTCAACAACACGCCCCCAACCAGCGCACCGCCGATCCCGATAGCAACGGTGGTGATGATATCCGTCTCCATCCGCATCAACCGGGTTGCCAGAAACCCCGCCGCGGCACCGATGATGACAAGCCAGATGATCCCCATCTGCCGCTCCCCCTACCTGCGTCCGCGCCAATGTGTCGGCACGATGATAAGCGCACCGATGGACGACAGGATCGCATCAATACCCGGGGGGCCGAATTTGATCCCGAACATGATCCGCACGAAATAGAACAGGAATGCACCGCCCACGCAGATGATGATCGACTGGACATAGCCGTTATGGGTGAAGCCGGACTTCTCGCTGGCATAGCCCACGATGCCCCCGATCACGACGGTTCCGATCAACATGGGAAACATGTGTCTACTCCTAGAGCTTGGTGCCCTTGGGCAAGGGCATTCCGCGCAAAAACTCGTCCCTATCCTGCGCGGCCTTGCCGGCACGTTGCAAGCGCAAAACCTCGACTGCCCCGCGTCCGCAGGCGATGGTCAGCGCATCATCCAACACCTGACCTGGTGCGCCGCACCCCTGCCCCAGGCGGGAGGCAAGAAGCTTGACACGCTGTCCTGCGACCTCGGTCCAAGCACCGGGGAAGGGCGACAATCCGCGGATATGCCGATCCACCTCCGCCGCGGTCCAGGCCCAGTCAACGCGGGCCTCTGCCTTGTCGATCTTGGCGGCATAAGTCACGCCGTCGTCCGGTTGAGGGTCCGGCGTCAGGTCATCGAGATGTGACAGTGCTCGGATGATCGCAGTTGCGCCCAGGGCCGACAGCCGGTCATGCAACTGACCTGTGGTTTCCTCGGCACCGATGGCGACCGCCTCGCGCAGAAGCACCGGCCCGGTATCAAGACCCGCTTCCATCTGCATTATGCAGATACCCGTTTCCGCATCGCCCGCCATGATCGCGCGATGTATCGGGGCCGCACCGCGCCAGCGTGGCAGAAGCGAGGCGTGGATGTTCAGGCACCCCCGCCGGGGCGCGTCCAGCACCGGTTGCGGCAGGATAAGGCCATAGGCGACAACCACGGCCACATCCGCGTTCAGCGCGGCAAAGGCCGCCTGCTCCTCGGCGCTTTTGAGGTTGACCGGATGGCGAACCTCCAAGCCCAACGCCTCGGCACGGGCCTGCACCGGTGTCGGCCGGTCTTTCTTGCCGCGCCCGGCGGGGCGGGGCGGCTGACAATAGACGCAGGCAATCTCATGCCCCGCATCCACCAGCGCGTCCAGCACCGGGACTGAGAATTCGGGACTGCCCATGAAGACAACGCGCATCGCTTCAGCCCTTCCGCGCCTTGCGCAGCAGCATGTCGCGTTTGATCTTGCTGAGGCGGTCGAAGTACATCCGGCCCGCAAGGTGGTCGATCTGATGCTGTACGCTGGTGGCCCAGAGGCCGACGAAATCCCGCTCTTCGACCTCACCCTCGGCATTCAGGAACCGAACCGTCACGGCGCGGGGGCGCTTGATCCGCGCGGAAACGCCCGGCAGGTTGGGACTGGCCTCGGTATGCTCGCGCAGCTCGATGCTGGCATGGAGCACCTCCGGGTTGGCCATGCGCACGGCCTCGCCACGCTTGTCGCTGGCATCTACGACCGCGAGGCTTTGCATCACGCCGATCTGCACCGCGGCAAGGCCGACACCCGGCATCGCCTCCATCGTGTCGATCATGTCGGTCCAGGTGGCGCGGATCTCGTCGGTGATTGCCTCAACCGGGGCCGCCCGCGTCCGCAGCCGTTTGTCGGGCCAAGGCAAGCAGGCCCGTACAGTCACACGCGGGCCTTTTCGCGCTTGAGCTTCTGCATTTTGCGAGTGATGAGCTGCCTTTTCATGGCACCCAGATAATCGATGAAGAGCTTACCGTTCAGGTGGTCGATCTCGTGCTGCACGCAGGTGGCCCAGAGATCATCGAATGTCTCGGTCTGCTCCTTGCCGTCCATGTCGATCCACCGCACGTCAACGACCTTGGGCCGCTTGACCTCGGCATATTGGTCAGGGATCGACAGGCACCCTTCCTCGTAGACGTTCTTTTCGTCCGACGACGCGATGACCTCGGGGTTGAACATGGCAATCGGGCGCGGCTCGTCGTTTTCATCCTTGACGCAATCAAGCACGATCAGGCGGCTCAGCACACCCACCTGGGGCGCCGCAAGGCCGACCCCTGGCGCGTCATACATGGTCTCCAGCATATCTTCGGCCAGCGTGCGCAATTCGTCGGACAGGTCATCGACAGGCGCGCAGACCTTTTTCAGCCGCGGATCGGGATGGATGAGAATGGGCATCTTCATGCGGCTTGATTTAGGCCATGCGCCCGCGTTCTGCAACGCCCCTTGCGCTTGAAGCTCAATCCGCTAGCGTGCGCCCAAATGGCCAAGGAGACCCCCATGAGTTTCGATCAGATCATCGACCGCCGCGGCACCAATTGCACCAAATGGGACATGATGGGCGCCCCGTCGATCGGTGTTCCCGCCAAGGATGGTCTGGCCATGTGGATCGCGGACATGGATTTCGCCGCGCCTGACTTCCTGCAGGAGGCCACGCAAAAGCTGATTGAGAAGGCGAATTACGGCTATTTCATCGGTGAGCCGGAGATGAAACAACAGATCTCCCGGTGGATGAAAACCCGCCATGGCTGGTCGGTCGATCCGTCCGAGATGTTCTCGACTTACGGTCTTGGCAACGCAATCGCGATCTGTCTGCACGCCTATACGCAACCCGAGGACGAGGTGATTATCTTCACCCCGGTCTATCACGAGTTTTCTGCGAAGATTAGGCGCGCCGGGCGGGCCGTCAAGGAAAGCCCGCTCGTGATCCGCGACGGTGTCTACCACATGGATCTCGAGGCGCTCGAGGCGTCGATGACGGGTCGCGAAAAGCTGCTGATCTTCTGCTCACCACACAACCCTGCGGGGCGGATCTGGACCGCGGATGAACTAAAGGCGCTCGCCGCGTTTTGCGCGCGCCATGATCTGCTTTTGATTTCGGACGATATCCACCACGATCTGACCTATCCGGGTACGGCGTATGTCCCCCTGCCCGTCGCCGCCCCCGAAGCCGCTGATCGGCTCATCATGCTGACCTCGGCGTCAAAAACCTTCAACATCGCGGGCACAAGGCTGGGCACCGTTTCGATCCCCGACGAGGCGCTGCGCAAACGTTTCGGCGATTGGCTCGACAGCCTGAACATCCAACCGAACCTGCTGGGGCTGGTCCAGACCGAGGCGGCCTATTCCCAGCGCGGGGCAGAATGGGTCGAACAGTTGCGCACCTACCTGGCCGAGAACAGCCGCGTTTTCCTGGACGGGATGGGCCAGATCCCCGGCGTGGCGCCGATGCCGATGCAATCGACCTACCTGACCTGGGTCGATTTCACCAATACTGGCATGGAGATGTCTGAGGTCATCCGCCGCGTCCGCGAAGACGCCCGCATCGCCCCGTCCATTGGCGCAGAGTTTGGCGCCGGCGGAGAGAACTTCCTGCGTTTCAACATCGGCACCCCCCGCGCCCAGGTGACCGAGGCCGTCGAACGGTTGCAAAACGCGTTCGCCGACCTGCAATAGATCCGTAGTGCATTCCAGCGGCTGCTTTGCGGACCAACCGAACATCCGATAACGAGCCGCGGGATTGCCAGACCGCGGGATGGCGATCAACCGCCGTCAATGGCGCTTTATCTCAGCCAAGTCCGAAAAACCTCAGAGCGATCTTCGAGTTCTCCAAATCGCCAGCCCTTGCGGGCGGTCTGGCGATCGCGCGGCGGCCTTCGGCCTTGATTCCGCGCGGGCAGATACTCGAAACGTCCGCGTTGGGCTCAGCGCATCCATACGTCTAAAAGCCACCTCTGAAACAAGTTTCAGACCGGTTTTGCCTCCGGCTTGGGACTGAGAACTTCAAGCGGCTTTCGCACCTTTTCGCGCAGGCCCGATCCGCTGGAGGCTTGAACGCGCTTGGTGGCTTCGACCAGCAGGACGCCACCGGCGGCAACGACCGACAATTTGCCGCCAAGGCTTTCCCACATCCCCGCCGTCTTGCGCCAGAATCGCCGCTCGGAGGGCGGTTGGTAGAGCGCATGCGCGTGTCTGACCGGCATGAACTCATGGGATTTCAACTGGCTCTCCAACTGCCCCTGGCTATAGGGGCGACCAAAACCGAAAGGCGTACGATCGCTGCGCGACCACAGTCCCGCTCGGTTTGGCACGACAAATAGCGCCGATCCGCCCGGCCCCAGCACGCGCCAGCATTCCTTGAGCAATGCGGCCGGCTGTTCACTTGCTTCCAGCCCGTGCGTCACCATCAGCTTGTCCACATGACCCGTCTCGAGCGGCCACCAGGTCTCCTCGCACAGCACCGACACGTTATCGCCGTCCGAGGGCCAGCCGATCACACCCTGCGGCGCGGGCATCAGGGCGACGACCCGGCGCGCATCGGCCAGATAGGGCCGCAGGAACGGCACGGCAAACCCGTATCCGGCAACGGTCTGGCCTTTCGCCTCGGGCCAGATCTGCGCTACCTCGGACCGAATGGTCTTCTGCGCCGCGCGCCCAAGCGCACTGCGATAATAGAAATTACGTAGATCCTGTACATCAAGGTGCATTGCGGCCCGGTCCGTGATCGGTCAATCTGACGTTAACATATTCGTCAAAAGGGAAAATACCATGACACTCGAAATCCTGACGATCCCCTGCCTGTCCGACAATTATGCCTACCTTGCGCATGATCCTGCCACAGGACAGACCGCGGCTGTCGACGTGCCTGAGGCGGATCCGATCATCCAGGCCCTGCAAAGCACCGGCTGGACCCTCAGCCACGTCCTCATCACCCACCACCATGCCGATCATGTCGACGGGCTGCCCGAACTGCTTGCTGCCGCGCCCGCAACGGTGATTGGCGCCGCGGCGGATGCGCATCGCCTACCCGCACTTGATGTCGCGGTGAAAGAGGGGGACACGATCACCATCGGCGATGACGAAGGCCAGGTTATTGATGTCTCGGGCCATACGATTGGTCATATTGCGATCCATTTTCCCCGAAGTAACGCGGTTTTTACCGCCGACAGCCTGATGGCGCTTGGATGCGGCCGAGTTTTTGAGGGGACCAAGCCGCAGATGTGGGACAGCCTGCAAAAACTCGCGTCCCTGCCACCGGAGACCGTGGTCTATTCCGGCCATGAATACACCCAGTCCAACGCAAAATTCGCCCTGACCATTGATCCCGGCAACCAAGAACTTAAATCTAGGGCATCCGCAGTGGATACGGCCCGCGACAAGGGTCAACCCACGGTTCCTTCAACTCTCGCAGAAGAATTGGCCACAAACCCGTTCCTTCGCGCGACCGATCCCGAAATCCAGCGCAACCTTGGCATGCAAGGCGCCGACCCGGCCGATGTCTTCGCAGAAATCCGCACACGCAAAGATTGTTTTTGACAAAACAACCCTGCGTAATTCCTCAACAATGTCAGGAAAAGTGACCACAGAGTGCCAAAAAAGCCTTGAAGCGCACACGATATCGACCAAACTTTAATGTTATGAGGCCATGGTTGGGTTCAGAGGACCCGACCCAGATCAGAAGGAGCACCAAACGTGCCTTCATTCTCGAACACGCTGGAACAGGCAATTCATGCGGCTTTGGCCTTGGCCAATGCCCGGCAGCACGAATTTGCGACACTGGAACACCTGCTTCTGGCCCTGATTGATGAACCCGATGCGACCCGCGTCCTCAAGGCCTGCAGCGTCGATACCGAGGATTTGCGCGGCACACTCGTGGAATTCATTGACGATGACCTGTCAAATCTCGTGACGGACATCGAAGGCTCCGAGGCAGTGCCGACCGCGGCGTTTCAACGTGTGATCCAACGCGCGGCCATCCATGTGCAATCCTCTGGCCGGACCGAAGTCACCGGTGCCAACGTGCTTGTGGCCATCTTCGCGGAACGCGAGTCGAACGCGGCCTATTTCCTGCAGGCGCAGGACATGACCCGTTACGATGCGGTTAATTTCATCGCCCACGGCGTCGCCAAAGACCCCGCATATGGCGAGACCCGGCCCGTTTCCGGTGCGTCCGATGACGATCAGGAAAACACGCAATCCTCGAATGAGACCGATGCCGTTGAGGCCGGTGAATCCGCACTGGCCAAGTACTGCGTTGATCTGAACGAGAAATCCCGCCGCGGGGATGTCGATCCCCTGATCGGCCGCTCACATGAGGTCGAACGCTGCATTCAGGTGCTCTGCCGCCGCCGTAAGAACAACCCGCTGCTGGTGGGCGATCCCGGCGTCGGGAAAACCGCCATCGCCGAAGGACTTGCCCACAAGGTTGTGCAGGGTGAAACGCCCGAGGTCCTGTCGCGCACCACGATTTTCTCGCTCGATATGGGCGCGCTTCTAGCCGGTACACGGTATCGGGGCGATTTCGAAGAGCGCCTCAAAGCAGTTGTGACCGAGCTCGAAGATCACCCGGATGCAGTTCTTTTCATCGACGAAATTCACACCGTCATTGGTGCAGGCGCTACATCAGGCGGGGCCATGGACGCCTCGAACCTGCTGAAACCTGCATTGCAGGGTGGTAAGCTGCGCTGCATGGGGTCGACCACCTTCAAGGAATTCCGCCAGCATTTCGAGAAGGACCGCGCGCTGAGCCGCCGGTTCCAGAAAATCGACGTGGTGGAACCGACGGTCGAAGATACCGTGAAGATCCTGAAAGGCCTGAAACCCTATTTCGAAGAACACCACAGCGTGAAATACACGACCGACGCGATCAAGAGCGCGGTGGAACTATCGGCGCGGTACATCAATGACCGCAAACTGCCGGATAAAGCCATCGACGTGATCGACGAGGCCGGGGCGGCGCAACATCTTCTTACCGCATCTAAACGGCGCAAGAATATCGGCGCCAAGGAGATCGAAGAAGTGGTCGCCAAGATTGCCCGCATTCCACCGAAAAACGTCTCCAAAGACGATGCCGAGGTGCTTAAAGATCTTGAAAAGTCGCTCAAACGTGTCGTGTTCGGCCAGGACAACGCGATCGAGGCGCTCAGCTCGTCAATCAAGCTGGCTCGTGCAGGTTTGCGCGAACCAGAGAAGCCCATTGGCAATTATCTCTTCGCTGGTCCTACGGGTGTCGGCAAAACCGAAGTTGCGAAGCAATTGGCGGATACGCTTGGCGTGGAATTGTTGCGGTTCGACATGTCGGAATACATGGAGAAACACGCCGTTTCGCGCCTGATCGGCGCGCCTCCGGGATATGTCGGTTTCGATCAGGGCGGCCTGTTGACCGATGGCGTAGATCAGCATCCACATTGCGTCCTGCTACTCGACGAGTTGGAAAAGGCCCACCCGGATGTGTTCAACATCCTGCTACAGGTCATGGATCACGGCAGCCTCACCGACCATAACGGCCGGACGGTCGATTTCCGGAATGTCGTCCTTATCATGACCTCGAATGCAGGCGCATCGGAACTGGCCAAATCGGCAATCGGCTTTGGCCGTGACCGTCGGGAGGGCGAAGACACCGCGGCGATCGAGCGGACCTTCACACCAGAGTTCCGCAACCGGCTTGATGCGGTCATCTCCTTTGCGCCGCTTGGCAAGGAGGTCATCCTGCAAGTGGTCGAGAAGTTCGTGCTTCAGCTTGAGGCGCAACTCATGGATCGCAACGTGACCATCGAATTGACAACGCCAGCCGCGGAATGGCTCGCCGACAAGGGCTATGACGACAAGATGGGTGCGCGTCCGCTTGGCCGCGTCATTCAGGAGCACATCAAGAAACCGCTGGCCGAAGAGTTGCTGTTTGGCAAGCTGGCTAAGGGTGGCATCGTCAAGGTCGGCGTCAAGGCCGGGCAGATAGACCTCAAAATCGAAGGACCCGATCGTCCCCGCCTTGCCGGCAAAAAACCACCGCTCCTGACGGCTGACTGATCCTTGGGATTAGCACCTGTTGATCCCGGTATGCGGCCGGGCTCGAGCGAGGCTTCAATCGACGCGCTAGGTCAGGTCTGCTTGAGCGATTGGGCCTAAACACCTTTTCCCCCGTCATGACGACGGGGGAAAATTGTTACTCGCCACCAATCGCCTCAACCCTGTCGAAGAAGGTCGCCGAGGGTCCGTTGGCAGACGCGTCTGGGTTCCTAGCCAGCTTTTCGCACATCAGGTCACTTGCCGGTAAACTTGAGCTCGATACGCCGGTTTTGCGCCCGCGCTTCCGCCGTGTCATCCGGATTGATCGGCTGGTACTGACCAAAGCCGTTGGCCGAAAGCCGGTCCGGCGGCATCCCCAGAACATCAATCATGTAGCGCACGACCGACAACGCCCGCGCCTGGCTAAGTTCCCAGTTGTCGGCAAAACGCGCCGATCCGATCACCGGGATATCATCCGTGTGCCCATCCACCTGCAGGACCCAGTTAATCTCGTCGGGGATCTCATTGGCCACGTTGCCCAGAATGTCCGTGATCTTGGCAATCTCCCCCCGTCCCTCCGGTGACAACCTCGCCTCACCCGGCGCAAACAACACCTCCGACGAAAAAACAAACCGATCGCCAACGATGCGGACACCTTCCTGCGCGCCCAAGACGTCCCGCAACCGGCCAAAAAACTCGGAACGATAGCGTTCAAGATCCTGTTTTTCGGCCTCCAAGAGCTTCAACCGCTCTTCCTGCAATTTGCGCTTTTCTTCTTCCAACTCACGGGCGCGGCGTTCTTCCGCAGCGACCCGCGCCAGAGCGGTGTTCAGATCACGCCCCAGGTTCTGCAGCTGGATATCGGCCGTGGCTTCCCGCGTCTTGGCCTCATCCAACAGGGCCTGAAGCCCGGAAAGTTGCTCACGCAGCGCCGCGATCTGCCGGTTCAGCAAGGCTTGCTGCTGCTGCGCCTCGCTGGTCAATTCCTGTTGCTGGGAAAGCGCGGCCTGCGTCTGCGCCAAGAGGGCCGCGCGCTGTTCTGCTTCGCTCAAATTCGCAGCGGCCTCACTTTCAGCCGCCAGTTTTGCCGCCAATGCCGCGGCAAGCTGCTGGCGCACCTCTTCGGCGCTGAGTGCGTCGGTTTGCAGAGATTGCTGTGCGGCCATGGCCTCGGCCAACTGCCTTTGTGTTGCCTTCAACTCTGCCACCGACGTGGCCAATTGTGCTTCCAACTCGGCAATCCGCGCGTCTTTTTCCGTGGCTTCTGCAAGGGCGGCACTCTGGGCCGACCCGGCTTCATCAATCTCCGCCTCCAGCGCGTTCAGTTGTCCCTGCAACCGCGCCACCTCGGCGTCGCGCGCGGTCAATACTTCCTGCAAGGCGGTCAGCGACGTCTGGGCGTTTTCCTGCGCCAGAAGTGCTGCCGCCAGTTGGATGTCGAGGTCTTCGCCCGCTGTCCGTGCCGCTGCGAGCATTGCCAAGGTCTCCTCGGCCTTGCGACGTTCCTCTTCCAGCGCCAGCGTCATCGCGGTCAGTTCGGCTTCCGAATTCCGCAACCTGTCTCGCAATGCCTCCGCTGCCGCCGCCTCGGCCAGACGCGCCGCCTCTTCCTCGCTCAGTTGCGTCTCAAGCTCCGTGACCTGCGCGCCAAGTGTTTCCTCTGCTTCGGCGTTGCGCCGCCGCAAATCCGCCACCAACGCATCAAGAGCCGCACGACGCGCAGCCGCCAATCGCGCCGCCTCGGCCTGCGCATCGACCTCTTCGCGCAGACCGGCCAGCGCCAGTTGCAATGCCTCCTGTTCGGAAATCAAAGTATCGCGCTCGCTTTCCAGCTCGCCCACGCGGCCCAGGGCGGCATCGCGCTGCGCCAGAAGGCCCGCCACCTGCTCCTCGAAAGAGGCGATCCGCGCGGCCTGGTCCGCCTCACGCTGCAACGTATCGGTCAAGGTCGCCGAAAGCTCCCCAACCCGCGCCTCAAGTGATGTGCTGCGGTCCTGTTCAAGCCCGAGCGCCTGCGCCAGCGCGGCAACCTCGGCCGACAGGGCATCGAGCTTGGATTCCTGCCCGCTGATGGTTTCCCGCAGAACGAACTGGACGATCATGAAGATGGTCAGAACGAACATCAGGACCAGCAACAGGCCGGTCATCGCATCCACAAAACCCGGCCAGATCGAGGCCTGAAACCGCGCGCCGGTGCGTCGCGACAGGGCCATGGCCTACCCGTCCCCCCAGGTACTGCCCTGACCGCCATCCGACCCGCTATCGCGCCGCGCGGTTTGTTCCAGAACCCGGGTCAACGCGGCCAGGTCGGTGCGCAACTCGGTCATGCTTTCCTGGCGACCGGCGCTGATCTCTTCGAGGATGCGCAACATCTGCACGTCGATCGACCTGAGCCGCATCCGGCTCTCGGCGTCGATCCCCTCATCGCCGCGCGCCTCCAGCTTTTCGATCAGCCGTTCCTGGCTTTCGGCAAGCCGAAGAAGCGCGGTATCGGCGGCGCCATTGCCTCCCCCTTCGATCCGGTCGGCAAGGCGCTGAACACTGTCGGTCAGCGCACCGAGCCTCTCATCGACCGCCGCACGGCTGATGTCCGATTGGGTGAGCATCATCTGAAGCGATTCCATCTGCTCGCCCATGTGATCGACGACGACGGCGACCATGTTCTGCTCGGGGCTGCCATCCCCGTCCCCGGCGGAAAACCCGACGCGGGTGATGGTGGACATCCATTCTTCCAACTCGCGGTAGAACCGGTTCTGACCATGGCCTGCAAAAAGCTCCAGAAGCCCCACGACCAGCGATCCGGCAAGGCCCAGAAGCGACGAGGCAAAGGCCACACCCATGCCACCCAACTGCGTCTCAAGCCCCGTCATCAAACGGTTGAACACCTCGACGCCGCCTTCACCCTCTTGCGGGGCGAGGGAGCGGATCGTGTCCACCACCGCCGGAACCGTGGTTGCGAGGCCATAAAACGTCCCCAGAAGACCAAGGAAAATCAACATGTTGACAATGTAGCGCGTGATTTCTCGCGCCTCGTCGATGCGTTGCGCGACGGAATCGAGGATCGACCGGGCGGAGGAGGACGCAACCTGCATCCGCTTGCCGCGCTGGCGCAGCAACGTGGCCAGCGGCGCCAGCAATTGTGGCGCCTGGATGAATTCATGACCGGGCCGTTGCGCCGCGAAACCTTCGATCCATCTGACCGAGCCGATCAATTGAAACACCTGCCAGAAACAGGCGAGCACGCCGATCACAAAGACGAAGATGATGAAGCCGTTCAGCCAGGGGTTCGCTTGAAACACCGGCAAGACCCGCGGCAGCGCCAAAAATGCGCCCGCGCCGGTCAGGCCTAGCACCACCAGCATCAGCATGATCTGGCGCACGGGATGTGAGAATTGCGGCTCGACCTCGCGGTCCGGCTGGTCCATCTGGACGCCCCCGACACTTGTTCTTCTTGGCCTGCACCCTACGCGGATGCGGCAATCGTGCCAAGGATTTATGCGGTGAGCCGGCGAACGCGAGCGGTCAACCACTCAAGATCGTCATCATGAATCCCAAGCTCGCTCAGGTGGGCGGCGGTGTTGTAGAGGTATTCGTCATTCGGCCCGCGCCCGCCATGGGCCTGCGCGATGATGCCAGCCTGCTCTTCAAGCGGCATCCCGCCGCAATATTGCACGTGATGCGGGTCCACGACGTAGGTCACGGCCTCAACATGGCGGCCATCGGCGAGGCGGATTTCGAGGAATTTCTCGAGATAGGCAGAAGAGATCAACTCGCGTTCACGCAAATATTCCAGCGTGGCATCCTCTGTCCCGTCCACGACGGCCAAACCGACGCCCTGGCAGGTCGCACCGGCCTCTTCATCGAGCGCCAGCACAAGGCCGGGGTTCTCGTGGGTGCCACGATGGTGAACCGACCGCATGCAGAAACTGCGATGATAGTTCGGCAAGGTAGCTATCACCTTTTCGCGCACGTCGAAACCGGGGTTCCACACCAGCGAACCATAGCCGAAAACCCACAATGCCATAGAGTTGTCCCTCGCGCTTTTTACCCTATAAACACCAAAGCCAAGAGGCATGAAAGAGGCATCGGAAAATGAGATTTCTTCTCACCCTCATCCTGCTGGCCGCCATCGGCTGGTCGGGCTATTGGTTTGTCGGCGCAACCGGATCCAAGGCCGCGTTCGAAGGCTGGATCGAGGCGCGCCGCGCGGAAGGGTGGGTCGCGGATTATGCCGCGCTGGACGTTCAGGGGTTTCCCAACCGGTTCGATGCCACCTTCACCGATTTGTCGCTCGCCGATCCCGACACGGGGTTGGCCTGGACCGCGCCGTTTTTCCAGGTCCTTGCGCTCAGCTATCAGCCCAACAGCGTCATTGCCGTCTGGCCGAAGGAGCAGGTGCTCGCGACGCCCCAGGGCAAGTATCAGCTCTCAAGCGATGACATGCGCGCCAGCCTGACCTTGCAGCCCAACACGCAACTGGCCCTGGAGCGGAGCACGCTGACCGCCGGAAATGTTGTCGTTGCGGCCACGAACCCGCCCGAGACCGCCAAGGTTGGCGCTTTGACGCTGGCGGCGGAGCGGAGCGAGGGATCAGACGCCACCTATCGTCTTGGACTGGCTGCGGACAATGTCACGCCCTCTGCGCCATGGCTCAAGACGGTTGATCCGCAGGGGCGTTTGCCCGAGACGCTGCAGACGCTGAAGGCCGACCTGACGGTCACGTTCGACAAGCCGTGGGACCGCGCCGCCATCGAGGTGGCCCGGCCGCAGCCGCGCAAAATCGACCTCAAGCTGGCGCAGGCCCGGTGGGGGCAGCTTGATCTGCAACTGGCCGGTGCCGTGGATGTGGATGACGGCGGGCAACCCAGGGGTCAGATTACCGTCAAGGCCAGGAATTGGCGCGAGATGCTGGACCTGGCGGTGGCGTCCGGTGCGCTGCCCGAAGGGTTACGCCCAACGCTGGAGGATGCCTTTGGCCTAATGGCCGGGCTTTCGGGCAACCCCAACACGCTCGATATCCCGCTGGATTTCCGCAGCGGGCGGATGTTTTTGGGGCCGGTTCCCATCGGCCCCGCGCCAGTGCTGGTGATCCGCTGACGCCTTAACGGCAGTAAGTGCCGCTGCGATACCGTGCTGTGTCGAAATGGAAATGATCACGGTGATACCGGTCGGCACTTGGTCCAAGAACCGTGCCAAACGGCCCGCAGGCAGCCCGGTGGACCTTCTTGAGAATACGGCCGTTCTTGCCGCGTCCCCAATGTTTCAGGACCGAGATCTCGTTGCCGTCACGCAGGGTCAGCGCCGAGATGTCAATCGCGCGACCCTTGCCATGTTCCGAGATCCGGGCGCCCTTGCGATTGTTGCGCGTCCGGCAAGCGTAATGCGCCGCCACGCGCAGTTGCACGATACCGCCGCCACGTTTGCCGACGGCGGGTTTCACACCCTGGTCGATCCACTGTTTCAACGCCCTGGCCGTGCCACAATCCATCACCGCTTGCTGGCTCAGGATGACCCCGCTGACCGACCGGACCTTGACCGCATCATCAACACCACACCCCCGGATCTTGCCGGGGACGCGCCCGACGGCAACGCCCTGGATGTCGATATCGCCGCATACCGCGCCTTTCTTGGCCAGGCGTCGTTCCTTGCGGGTCTGCCGCTGGCGGGATTTCGGCCGGAGCACATCCAGAAGACCGGCATTCTGAACGTCGGTGGCCGATCCGGGGCGGGCCACGGGGCGCAGCGAACTGTCGGGGGCTTTGGCCCAGGCGGCAGAAGATGTGAGAACCAGAACAATCACCAACAACACACGCATCGCTTAGACCTTCCCGCGTCCGAAATCCGGCGCATCCGTATCCTGCCCCGCGTCGATGATCCCCTTGCGGATCGCCCTTGTGCGGGTGAAGTAGTGATGCAGGTGATCGCCATCGCCATCGCGAATGGCCTTTTGCAGGGCGAAAAGCTCTTCGGTGAAGCGCCCGAGAATTTCCAGCGTGGCGTCCTTGTTCGATAGGAACACGTCGCGCCACATGGTGGGGTCGCTGGCGGCGATGCGGGTGAAATCCCGGAAACCCGCGGCGGAATACTTGATGACCTCGCTATCGGTGACCCGGCGGATATCATCGGCAACGCCCACCATCGTATAGGCGATCAGGTGGGGCGCGTGGCTGGTGACAGCACAGACCAGATCATGGTGATCGGCATCCATCTCATCGGTTTTCGACCCAAGCGCATGCCAGAGGCTTTCGAGCCGATCCACGGCATCGCGGTCGCTGCCGGGCACTGGCACAATCAGGCAGTACTTGTTGTCAAATAGCTCCGCAAACCCCGAGGTGGGGCCGGAATGTTCCGTCCCGGCCATCGGGTGCGCAGGCACGAAGTGAACGCCCTGCGGCAGGTGGGGCGCGACGGCGCTGATGACGGCCTTCTTGACCGAGCCCACATCGCTGACTGTGGCGCCGGGTTTCAGGGCCGGGGCGATCTCTTTGGCGACGGCCCCCATGGCGCCTACCGGCACGCAGAGAACCACCAGATCGGCCCCCTCCACCGCCTCGGCGGCACTCTCGCAGACACGATCACACAACCCGATTTCGCGCGCCGTCGCGCGGGTTTCGGCAGAACGCGCATAGCCCGTGACCTCGCCCGCAAGCCCGCTGCGTTTCATCGCCCAGAACATCGACGACGCGATCAGGCCCAGCCCGATCAACGCCACCCGGTCGTAAATCTGGCTCATGCCTCATCCCCCATGAACTGACCCACCGCATGGGCCACGCGGCGGCAGCTTGGCTCGTCCCCCACGGTGATCCGGAGGCAATGGGGCAGGTTGTACCCCGCCACCTTGCGCACGATGAGCCCCTGGGATTTCAGATGCGCATCGCAGGCCTCAGCCTCGGCCTGGTCGGCGAAACGCGCGAGGATGAAATTGGCAAGCGAGGTGTCCGAGATGACACCGTGACCCGCCAGCGCCTCGGCCAGCCAATGGCGCAGCCTTGTATTCTCGTCTCGGCATTTGTCGGCCCAGGCGGTATCGCGCACCGCGGCCTCGGCGGCGGCCAGAGCAGCATTCGAGAGGTTGAACGGCCCCCGCATACGGTTGAGCACATCGACCACATGCTGCGGCCCATATCCCCAGCCCACGCGCAACCCACCAAGCCCGTAGAGCTTGGAAAACGTCCGCGTCATCACGACGTTCTCGCGGCTGTCGACCAGCCCCGCACCGCCATCATACCCTTCGACATATTCCGCATAGGCCCCGTCGATCACCAGAAGCGCCTGCGGCGGCAGGCCATCGGCCAAGCGCGCTATCTCGGCCTCGCCAATCATCGTGCCGGTCGGGTTGTTGGGGTTGGCGATGAAGACCAGCCGGGTGCGCTCGGTGCAGGCCGACAGGATCGCATCCACATCGGTGACACGGCCCCTCTCGGGCACCTCGACCGGCGTGCCGCCATTGGCCAGCGTGGAGATCCGGTACATGGCAAAGCCGTGCTCGGTATGGATCACCTCGTCGCCGGGACCGGCATAAGCCTGACAGAGAAAGGCGATGATTTCGTCACTGCCAACGCCGCAAACCACACGGGACGCCTCGACGCCGTGGACCTCGCCAATGGCTGCGCGCAACGCGGTGTGATCGGTGGACGGATACCGGTGCAGATCGAACGCCATCTTGCGGAAGGCTTCCTTGGCCGCATCGGACGGCCCAAAGGGGTTCTCGTTCGAGCTGAGCTTGACCACGTTGCTGACGCCGTCGATATGCGCCGCGCCACCCTGGTATAGCTCGATGTCCATGATCCCCGGCTGGGGTGTGATGATCGTCATGTATCCGCCTCCCGTGGCGTTTTCTAACGGCGGTGCCAGAACTTGACCAGCACCAAACGAAAAGGGCCGCGGCGGTTTCCCGTCGCGGCCCCTGGCAGAAGGTAGCTATGCTTAGTTCTGCGCGTAGAATTCGATGACGAGGTTCGGCTCCATCATCACCGGATAAGGCACGTCGCTCAGACCCGGTGTGCGGACGAAAGTTGCAGTCATCTTCGAATGGTCGGCGTCGATGTAATCCGGCACGTCACGCTCGGCCAGTTGCACGGCTTCGAGAAGAACGGTCATTTGCTTGGAACGGTCACGCACTTCGATCACGTCACCCTCTTTCACGCGGTAGGAGGGGATGTTGACCTTCTTGCCGTTCACGCGGACATGGCCGTGGTTCACGAACTGACGCGCGGCGAACATGGTGGCCACGAACTTGGCGCGGTAGACGACAGCGTCCAGGCGGCGCTCCAGCAGACCGATGAGGTTCTCGCCGGTGTCGCCTTTCACACGGGCCGCTTCGGAATAGATGCGCTTGAACTGCTTTTCGGTCAGGTCGCCATAGTAGCCTTTCAGCTTCTGCTTGGCGCGCAATTGCAGGCCGAAGTCGCTGATTTTGCCTTTGCGGCGCTGGCCATGCTGGCCGGGGCCGTATTCGCGGCGGTTGACCGGGGATTTCGGACGACCCCAGATGTTTTCGCCCATCCGGCGGTCGATTTTGTACTTGGCAGACGTGCGTTTGGTCACGGCTGATCTCCTTTTATTGGCATTTCGGCTTGATCCGAAAACCGGTTCCCACTTTTCGGGCCGAAATAGCGTCTCCGCCGAACCCGTCGTGCAAACCAGCCCAGACTTGGGCGTCGTGCCGTTGCAAAAGGGCGTTGTCCTCTGGCTTGCGCCTGACAGGCATCCCCTTACGGGGGCCACCAACACCAATGAATGCGCGCTTATACTGCGCCGCAGCGTAGAGTCAACAGGGTTCGTTCACGCGGCAATGACCTCTTATGGTCGCGGGTGCCTCGATCACTGCCGCACGGCCTATTTCCGCACCATCCCCCGGCCCTTCGGATCAAAGCGACCGCATCCAGAATTGCAGCGGATGATCCGTCTCCGCGTCCTGATCCAGATCTTTCCAACGGTAATGCGCAATGGCGCCGTCCACCGGCGCATAGCCGCGTTTGCGCCAGAACGGGTCAAGCGGCGCATATTCCATGGGCCGGAGCGGGTGATCCGTGTTCCGCACCACCGCGCAGAACGCGGAATAGCTACGACCCAGGTCGCGCCCATGCGCCTCCCGCTGGTCGAAAAACCGGTGGCCAATACCCTGCCCGCGATAGTCGGGCAGAAGGACGCTTTCCGCACAATAGAAGATGTCGGTCAGCGCAATGTCGCGCCCAGCAAAAGCAGCGGCAAACTCGGCGTGATCCTCCATCGGGGTGCCCGTCGACGCCCCCACAAGCCGTGGCCCGTCAAAGGCACCGACAAGGATGGCGTTGCTGCTCTCGCGATAGGTCTGCAGATAGGCGCGTTCATATGCGGCGTCGCCGTCATAGAGATAGGGATAGGCGCGAAACACCTCGATCCGCAGCCGCGCCACATCGTCCAGTGCCGCGCCAAGCGCCTCTCCGGTCAGACGTTCGACGCGGATCATGACACCTGTCGTTTCCAGTCAGCCAGGTTGTAATAGGTCACGACGCGGGTGATCTGACCGTCCTCCAGGCTGAAGAACGACCCCGCCGGCAGACAGTATTTCTGACCGGTCGCCTCGGGCAGACCCTCATCGGTCTCAAGATAGGTGCCATTCACAACGAATTCAGCCGCCGCACGGGTGCCGCGTTCGGCCTCGAAGGTCACGATCTCGGTCAGCTCTTCGCGGTAGCAGCGGTTCATGTGCTCGCAAAAGGACTTGAAAAGGTCCTTGCCCTGCCGCACCTGCCCCTCGTTCACGTAATGCTCCACATCGTCGGAAAGACAGGCCAGCATGCCCGGAACATCCCCCTTGTTGAAGGCATCGAAATAGTCTCGCACGGTCGTGTTCATGGGTCTTCCTTTGGCGGGCCCCAACGCTCGGTCAGGTGATTGATGATCTGATCGCGGGTTTGCCGATAGGCGTCCAGCTTGGCCTCCCGGGTTTCGCCAAGGCCGGTCGGGTCCATGATCGGCCAATAAATCACTTCGAGGTGAAACACCCGCGTGAGCTCCAGGGCGCGCCGCTGACTTGCCGGGCTGAGCGAGACCACGAGGTCAAAGGATGACAGGTCGTCGCCCCATTGCTCCATCTCGTCGAAACTGCGCGTGCGGTGGCGATCAAGCTCGACGCCGATCTCGCCACAGACCGAAATGCTGAACCCGTCGATATCCATGTCACTTTTGACACCTGCGGATTGCACATAGGTGTCCGTACCATAGAATTTCTTCATGATCCCTTCGGCCATGGGCGAACGCACGGCGTTATGGTCACAACAGAACAGAACCGACTGAGGCAGCTCCTCGACCATGCAGATCAGGCCCCGAAATGCAGCACGCAGATCAGCGTGAAGAGGCGGCGGGCGGTGTCATTGTCGATCTGGGCCTTGCCGTCCAGGCGTTCTTCGAGGATGCGCGCACCCTCGTTATGGATGCCCCGGCGGGCCATGTCGATCGTCTCGATCTGGCTCGGTGGCATGTTCTTGACCGCATCGAAATAGCTTTCGCAGATGGCCCAGTAATCCTTGACCACCTGGCGGAACGGGCTGAGCGACAGGTGAAACTCCGCCGCCGGTTCCTCGGCCTCGGTGCGGATATCGAACACCAGCCGTTTTTCCCGGATAGATAGCTGCACCCGATAGGGACCAGGCGGCACCACCCGGTCATCGCGCTTGGGCAGATCAAAGACATTGCCTTCGATCAGGTCAAACATCGCCACTTTCCGCTCCTGCTCGATCTCGGGCGTAGGCGGGGGCAGATTGGCGTCATCCAATTCGATATGGCTGATACGACTCATTTCACCATCTTTCACTTGAGAACCATCCGAACCACTATCGCACGATGCATTATTGGGCAATCCGGGTTCCGAACCTTGGGCTGAATCGTCGCTCACGGGGTGCATTTTGGCATCGTCCACCATGGCGGTAACCTCGATCTCGATCACCATGTCGGGGTAAACCAGCGCGGGCATCGGAATGCCGGTCGTGGCGGGACCGGGCGGGGTATAGGCGTTCGACCGGATCAGCAGGTTTTCATGCAGCACCTCGGCGCAAGCATTGCCCTGGTAATAGGTCGTGACCTTGACCACATCGTCCAGACCAGCGCCGAGATCGGCCAGAACGGCCTCGACATTCGCCATGGCACGCCGCGTTTGCGCGACCATGTCACCGGGGTCGATCACGGTGGCGTCGCTGTCCAACGACACCTGCCCGCCCACATGGATCATCCGGCCACACCGATTGCCGTGCTTGTAGGGCAAGGGTGTGGTCCAATCCCAATGCCCCTCGGGCCAGGCATGGGTTTTTTCGCCCCGCATGGCGGTGACATAGATCTTGGTCATCAGGTCCGGATGCGGAAACGACGGGACCGGCATGCCCGTGGGGGCCGGTCCAGGATCGGGAAACCGCGCGGCGCGGATGCGGGCGGGGGCTTCCCAGTCCTCCGCCGTCCCGCCGCCCACGTAGAAGACGTTGAGCTTGACCACATCCGCCATCGCTGCACTAGCCGCCGCCAGAGCCTGCTGCAACCGATCCATCATGATCTCGGTCTGGCCGGTGACGCTGCCCGGCGAAGTCACATCACCCTCCGGTGTCATGGCCGACATGTCGCCCGTGAGGATCATGTCGCCACAGATCACCACATGAGAAAATGCCTCGGGCAGTTGCGGCATACCGGGCAGATGCAGGCACTCGCGTTGCAGCGTTGCGCCATCCGCCGCCTTCATGGCGACGCCTTCGATTTCGATCATCATGTCGGGATAGCAAAGCTCGGGCAGCGCGATGAGGTTGATGACGGGCCGCGCACAGCCGCCCAGAATGCCCGCGATCTGGTCCAGCAATTGCCGCTCCGTGACCGCATCGCCGACAAAGTACACCACGATCCGGACGAGATCCTCCAGGTCAGCGCCAAGATCCCGAAGGACCTCGGCGACATACCCCATCGCAGCGTCGCATTGCGGGTGAACCTGCCCGGGGTTTCGGACGGCACCGGCGGCATCAAGATCCACCTGCCCACCGGTAAAGATCATCTGCCCCGCGCGCACCCCATGTTGATGACTCAGGGCAACGGGCCAGTTCCAATGCCCCTCGGGCCAACTGTATTTCTTGTACATCCCAACATCCGCATGGTGCCTTTGCCGGAAAGCTACACCACTACGCTCAGCGTTCCAGCGCGAAGTTTCGGCCAGGGCGGCAATCTTGGGATGTCAGGCCGCCCCGGCCACGACCCTTGTCAGGCCGTATGCGCGTTATGGCCGAAGTACATGAATTCCCGGTCCATCTGCGCGACCTCGCGCGCGTTCAATGACAGGCTGGCGCCATCCACCATCTGGTAGCTCTGCTGCGCCTTCACCCATTCATCGGCGTTTTGCAGCGTGGTCAGCGTGTAGCTTGTGGTTTCATTGAGGTAATGGGTGGGGATTACCACCTTGGGCTTAAGCCGCTCCACGATATCGTTACCCATCTCGTAGGACAGGATGTGCTGCGAGCCGTCCACCGGCAGGGTCAGCACATCGACCTGGCCAATCGCGTTCCAGAATTCTTCCGGCGGGTTGTGGCGGTTGTCGCCCCAGATCAACGTGCGGATACCGCCCGTCTCGACAAGATAGACGACCATGTCCATATGGCCCACATTGTCCGGCGGACAGGCATTGACGCCAAACTCAGCCAGCGCATCGGTCCAGCTATACCAGCCCGGCGCGACGCAGGCGTGCTTGTCGGCAAAGCCAGTGATCTTGAGGTCTGCGAACTCGAAATTGCCCACCATCCGATCCAGCACCATGGTCGAGACCGGCCGGTCGATGGCGTCGTGGTCGAAATGCGTGTGCGTGGACATGCAGATATCGACCTGCGTTTCCGGGAACTCGTTCTTGAACCACAGACCCCATGCGCCGGACGGATCGTCGCGCCACGGATCAAAAAGCACCGACGCCCCGCCCGGCGATGTGATCTTGATCGCGCAATGACCAAAGAAATCGACGCCGACCGCGCCTTCGACCGCACTCCCGGTCGTTCCTTGCAGGTCGATGACGTGATTGTTGTTGCCCGGCTGCAGCCAGTCGGTCGAATGGGCCTTGGCCGAGGTGCTGCCCAGCATTGTCGCCGCGGCGCCAACACCCGTCGCCCCCGCCGCCATGAAGAAGGAGCGGCGCGAGAGCCCGGGGGCCAATTCATCCCGCGCGCCGTTCAGCAGCGCCGGTTTCAAATCCTCTTTTTTCATATCTGTCGTCCCTGTTGTCTGTTTTCTCACCCGGTCTTTCGGATGGAAGCAGGCTAACAAGTCGGACGGATTGCGAGAGTACGGAAAAATAGCGGGGATAATATGGGGGATTCCCCCATATTATTGGATCGACAAAAGAAGGCTGCGCAGGTTCTGCCCCTTGCCGTGGATGCCCAGTTTGCGGCGGATGTTGTTGCGGTGGAAATCAACCGTGCTGGTCTCGCGGGCGAGGGTCTGCGCGATTTCCTTGGTGGTCTGGCCGCGCATCACCATCTGCGCGATCTCAAGCTCCGCTGGCGTCAGGGATTCGAACGCCGTGGCCAGTTTGCTGGAATACGAGGCCGAGATCGCCTTGAGGCTGTTTTCCATCAGCTCCAGATAGGTCAGCGCCACCGGATCCCCGTTCAGCCGCAACCGCAAACGCGACACATGAGGCATGACCAACCCCTTGATCTGGCGCAGGAATTGCTGGTCGTATTCCTGCCTCGATTGCTCGACATTCGCCAACAGAACCCGCAGCGCGGTGTTGGCCTCTTCCAATTCGTGGGTCCGTTCGCTCACTCGTTTTTCAAGCTGGTCCAGCGTCTCCTGCAACTGCAACTCCAACCGGCTGCGCATGTCGATTTCGGTCAGCAGCACCAGGTCCGCCTCGATCACCCGGGCAAACTCCTTCAACCCGTCGCGGAAGAGCAGCGCCCGCTTGTTTCGTCGCCGGTCCAGCACGCAGATCGTGCCGAACACCGTGCCATCCGGCCATTTCAGCGGATACCCGATGTAGAAACTCATCCCCTCTTCGAGGTCTTCGTTGTCGCACCACCGCGGCTCGCAAGTGGCGTCTTGGACGATCAACTCGCCGTCATTGTCGAAAACGCCCTGACAATAGAGCTTCTCATGCAGGCGGAACTCACGACCGACCTCGTAGGGGTTTCCCTCTGTCTGACTGGTCACCAGAACCGAATGGTGCGGCGCATCGGTGCGCATGACAAGACCTGCAGGCACATCCGAGAGCTTGGCGATGAGATCAATGATCCGTTGCCAATTGGCGATCATCTCGCCGGGGATGTTGGGCATGTCGCGGGGCATGGGCCAAGTCTAAGGCTGCTCCGCGCGGTTAGGCAAGCCTACGGGTCAGTCGTTGAGGTGGTCGAGCCGGGCGCGCACCGACAGGCCATGTGCCTCGAGGCTCTCGGATTGCGCCAGTGTTTCCGCCGCCGGTCCGATGGCTTTGAGGGCCTCGGGCGTCATCCGCGCCAGGGTGGTGCGCTTGAGGAAATCCATCACGCTTAACCCGCTGGAAAACCGCGCGGAGCGGGCCGTGGGCAAAACGTGGTTCGGCCCGCCCACATAGTCGCCAATCGCCTCGGGCGTCCAGGCACCCAGGAAAATCGCGCCCGCATGGGTGATCTTGCAGGCCAGCGCATCCACATCGGCCACGCAAAGCTCCAGGTGTTCGGGCGCCACACGGTTCGACAGTACCGCCGCCGTGTCGAGATCCGGCACCACGATGATCGCGCCAAAGTCACGCCAGCTCGCCCCGGCAATCTCCCGCCGTTCCAGCGTCTCAAGCCGCCGGTCGATCGCGGCGCTGACCTTTTGCGCGAAATCGGCGCTGTCGGTCACGAGGATGGACTGCGCGCTTTCGTCATGTTCCGCCTGGCTCAGCATATCGAGCGCAATCCAATCGGGATTGTTGTCCGCATCGGCGATGACAAGGATTTCCGACGGCCCGGCAATCATGTCGATGCCAACCTTGCCAAAAACCCGCCGCTTGGCGGCGGCGACAAAGGCGTTGCCCGGGCCGGTGATCTTGTCCACCGGCGCAATCGTTTCGGTGCCATAGGCCAGCGCCGCAATCGCCTGCGCGCCGCCGATGCGATAGACCTCATCGACGCCCGCCAGACGCGCCGCCAGAAGGACCAACGGGTTTGCTTCGTCGTCCGGCGTTGGCACGGTGATGGCCAGTCGCTCAACCCCCGCCACCTTGGCCGGGATCGCGTTCATCAGGACCGAAGACGGATAAGAGGCCAGACCACCCGGTACGTAGAGCCCCGCCGCACTCACCGGCGTCCAACGCCAGCCCAGCATCGCGCCCTGCGCATCGGTCCAGCTTTCGTCGGCAGGCATCTGCCGCGCGTGATAGGCCCGGATACGCTCGGCCGCGAGCGCCAAGGCCGCACGCTCGGCCTCCGGCACCTGCGCTATGAGCGCGTCAATCTCCGCTTCGGAAAACCGCAATTGGTCGGCGTCGAGCGTCATCCGGTCAAACCGTTCCGTCAGCTCCAGCACGGCGGCATCGCCCCGCGCCCGAACATCCGCGATAATGCCTGCCACGACATCATCCACATCCGGGCTGTCCTCTCGCTTGGCCCCGAGCAGGGTCGCAAAAGCCGTCTCGAAATCAGCGTCATTGGCGTTCAGAAATACCGGCATGGCGTGGGCTCCTTCGTCGGCCTGTGCCTTACGTCGATCCGCGCCGAGGCTCAAGCCTTGCAGCAAAGATCATGCCCTCAGGCGCCGTGATCCGGGGCTTTCTTTGACGGCGCGGCATAGGGCTGCGTCACATCCTTGAGCGTCACTTCGAGAGCCTCAACCGCCAGCCGGATCGCCCCGTCGCCCGCCAACGTCAGCAGGACCTCGCCCGCGCCATCCGCCCCCGGCTCATATGCGACGGTCAGCAGGGACAGGATCAAACCCTTGTCCCCCCGGTCGATCCCCTGGCTGGCGACGCGCAGGACGTTGTCCACCACCAGAAGGCTGCGCACCCGTTCCGGTCCGTGCCGGTCGCGGCCATCATCCTCCCACCGAAACCGGTTCAGCAGGATGGCAAAGCGGCGGCGGCCTGCCTGCCATGTCATCTCGGTGATCGGGAAAACCGCGTCCTGCACCAGGGACGAGACCACCTCGAGGTCATCCGCATCCAGCGCGCCAAGGTTCAGCGGCGCCTCGCGTCCGTCTTCGAATTTCGCGTCCTGGCTCATCGGTTCGGCACCCGCTCGATCTTGGCGCCCACGCCCTCGAACTTGCGTACCACATGTTCGTAACCGCGATCGAGGTGATAAACCCGGCTGACCACGGTTTCGCCTTCGGCCGCGAGCCCCGCGAGGATCAGCGAGACACTGGCGCGCAAATCCGTCGCCATCACCGGCGCGCCCTTGAGGCGTTCAACACCGGTCACGGTGGCCGTCCCACCATGCACCTCGATCTGCGCGCCCATCCGGGTCAGTTCCGGCGCGTGCATGAAACGGTTTTCAAAAATCTTCTCTTCCAACACGCTGGTCCCCTCGGCGGTACACATCAGCGCCATCATCTGCGCCTGCAAATCCGTGGGGAAGCCCGGGAACGGCTCGGTCGTGACGTCAACGGCGCGAACCCGGCCATTCTTGCGCGCGACTTTCAGGCCCTTCTCGGTCTCGCTGACCGATATCCCAGCCGCATCGAGTTTTTCGCAAAACGCCCCCACGAGGTCGATCCGTCCGCCGAGGCATTCCACCTCACCGCCGCAGATCGCCGGGGCCAGCATATAGGTGCCCAATTCGATCCGGTCGGTCACCACCGGATGGGTTGCCCCGCCCAACCGGTCGACGCCCTGAATGGTGATCGTGCTGGTGCCATCGCCCTCGATCTGCGCGCCCATGCGGCGCAGGCAGGTCGCCAGATCGACGATCTCAGGCTCGCGCGCGGCGTTTTCCAGAACCGTCGTGCCCTTCGCCAAGGTGGCCGCCATGAGCACGTTTTCCGTGGCCCCGACCGACGCAAACCCGAAGGTTACTTTCGCGCCCTTCAACCCCTTCGGCGCCTTGGCATGCAGATAGCCATCGCGCAGCTCGATCTCGGCCCCCAATGCCTCAAGCCCCTGGATATGCAGATCCATCGGCCGCGCCCCGATGGCACAACCGCCCGGCAGCGACACAACCGCGTGCCCGAGCCGCGCCAGCATCGGCCCCAGCACGAGGTTCGAGGCGCGCATTTTCCGCACGATGTCATAGTCGGCCACATGGTTGTCGAGGTTATGGCTCGACATCACCAGGACCTGCCCGTCCTGCAGGCTCGACACCTCGCAGCCGAGCGAGGCCAGCAAAGCGGTCATGGTCTTGATATCCGAGAGGCGCGGCGCATTGGTCAGGGTCAGCGGCTCATCGCTCAGGATCGTCGCCGGCATCAGCGTGAGACAGGCGTTCTTGGCCCCGGCAATCGGAATTTGCCCGTCCAGCGGGCCATTGCCCGTCACCACAATCGAATCCATCTGCTCTACCCTTCGCCTTCGCTCTTGCCTGCCTGTGCCGCACTACGTGCCCGCGTCTGCGCCTTACGCCGCGCCAGATTGGCTTTCAACGCCTGTTTCAGCCGGTCTTCGCGCGTTTCGCCCGTTTGTTTCGGTTTTTTGGTCGGCGCTTTTTTGTCCATGTTAACTCTCTACATCAGCCGACAATTAGCGTCCAGATAACCCTTGCACCATATCCAATAAGCGTCTAATCAGCGCGCCACGACGTGCTGCTGTAGCTCAGTGGTAGAGCGCACCCTTGGTAAGGGTGAGGTCGGGAGTTCAATCCTCCCCAGCAGCACCATTGAATACCATAAAATATATATATTTCAATATCTTACACTATGTATGGTAATTTCTATCCACCCTATTAACCACCTTCATGATCGGAAAACTTGAAATTCGCTGGTTAGCCTAAAATAGGCTGGGCTCATTACGCTCTGGGGGACAATTGGTTTGGTTTCGATGCGTTCCGAGCCTGGAAGATTCGTAGGGCGATGTCGACCACTAGCGTCTATTCCGAGTTGACGAGAACAGGTATTCAGACAGATCAGGTACGTGCTGTGGTTCGAGGCAATCACCGGCTTGTTTCTTCCAGAACCTAAACTTGTGAAATGACGGCTTTATTCTTGCCATTCCCCGTGAGAGTGTCGAATGGAAAACACCTGACAACACGATTAGCCCAAGCCCAGTCAATCCACATAAGAGGTATGCCGTGAATGCGAACCACAGTGGCCAGCCCGAAAATGCGACTATTGCAGCGAGCAACGAGCCCAGGAACATCGCGACGAAGATGATGACAGCCATAATTAACTCCCGCATAAGCTTAATTACTACAAGTTTAACAAGATACGAGTTTGGTTACTTAACGGTTAATTAAACCAAAATTCCCGACTTTCTGACATTGGCACTACCAATTGCTCAAGTGCGGGCTGATAGCAGATCAAGCGAAGTAGCGTTTTCTTAACTTCTTAGTGGCAAATTGTTAATCTCCACTAATGGGATTTAGAGAATGGCATTCTCAATTTTCTTTGGTTCGATAACTGCCGCCGCCGCTGCCTTGTTGTTGTTCTTGGTTTTAGTCCTCTTGCACGAACGGTTCGCGCGCCAAAGCAAGAACAAGACCAAACAAATTTGCTTAAAGAGCGGCCAGTTAAATAGTGGTTCCAACAACTAGCATTCTGAAAAGACGTGGAAGCCCCATAGTGATTTCTTAATATCTTGATGTAATTCATTGAGGATGTTGTTTGGGGGTCTGCAATGAGTTTTCTCATCGGTTTTTCCATGATCGCAATGATTGCTGGAGTTTTTCTTCTGCCTGAGGCCTCCGTCTTTCGCCGCAGTTCTCTAGCAGGAAGAAACAAAGAGGCTGACGCACAACGTCACTGCATGGAAGAGGCCACTCGCCTTCTGCAAAGTGGCGCACCTGACTACAAAATTGAAGTGTGGCTATGTGCTGCCAGAGACCCCGAGACTGCGGAGCAAAAACTAAGGGACGGCCTGCCTGGTTACGGGTTGGCGTTCTGACTTAGAAGCTATTGGCTTGAAACATATCGCAACTCCTTAGAAAAATTGGCGCGCTTAGCTGGTTTACCGAATTAACCCGGCAGGCGGGATGGCTGGTCCGTAGCAAGCTTCCAGAGAGCCGCGAAACACACGACTTTAGTGTTATGGACGACCTCGACAAGCTCGATGCCCGTCTAAGCTCAAAGGACTGCTCCGAAAACCTAATGTTGTTGCTGGAACTAGACGGGTTCTTGCATGGGACTGCCTGTGGCCGCACCGAATGACGGTTCTGTAGAAAGGGCGGATGTATGGCTCGATTTGCTTCATTCTTTTTTTGCTGTTCTATCCTTTGGAACATGTTGCGAATTCCCCTGACCAATCGTAACTCTGCATTCTCCTTAGTCTCCATTTTTTGAGTATCTAACTTTCTTCTTGCAGCTGAGATCAAACACAGTGTCCAATATAGAAAACTTGACCGCTGAACTCTGTGATCAGCTGATGCAAAAAGCATCCTCAGGTGACCTCGAATGCGTCAAAAAGTCTGTGGCAATGCTCATCGAATACTCCGCCTTTGAGGTAGCTCGACACCGGAATTCAAGGGCTTCGGTCTCACTGCTTGAAATCGCGAAGCAGTTTGAAGATTCTTTCCCTGTAGACGAAGCTACTTAACGTTCGGAACTCGTTTCTGCCTTAGCTCGCGCGAGTTCCAGAATCAGACTTCGTTTAGTCTAGGGTACTGCAAGCCAAACTGAAATGGCAGGTTGAGTCATTAAGAAGAACGCTCACTCAGAAGTATCAGTGTGATTATCTAGACCGCCAAGCCATACCTCTCTAGTTCCAAAAATCGAAAACTCTACTCAAATGGTGACTTCGGGCTCAGAGCTGAGGTAGGCAAACTGGATTACACTTCTCAACCCGACCTCGCCACCACCAACCTTGGCTCCTTGGGAAAGCTCCTGATATCAAACCAGGTGAACCGTGTACCGTCTGCGTTGGTCTTATTGCCCCACACCAGTCCATCTGATCCCTGTCGTATCAATCCCGCCCGGAACGCGCGCAGGTCAATCAGATACCAGCTATCAATTGCCGTCTGAGAAGCGTTGGCATGGCCGTAGAACAGCCAGTCACCCTTGCCGTTCACTATCTTGGACAGCTCAGTCTCCGCCCCTGAGGCGACGCGAGAGCGGATGGTGAACTGATGCGGGTATTGGGTGGCGTATCCCGGTCTGCGCACCCTTGCGGCTATCCGCATGTCACGAGCGTCCAGCATGAGCAAATCGGTTGCCTGGTGCCAGTCCAGCGGATCCGGTGAGGTTTCCAGCAGATGGCTCCCGACGATACGCTTGATCTGCGGCAAGAACTGGTCGGACCAATTACGGTTGGTTTGATAAATGTTCATATCTCAAATGTCCCCTACAGGGGGTAGTTACTCACTAACGTCACTTTGGCTGCGGCACCTCCACCATGCCCTCGGCGACCGCAATAGCATCATCACAGGCGCGGCCCAGAGCCAGCAACAGAACAGGCAAACCATCGCCCGGCTGCGGCGCCTCGGTTTCGGCATTGGCTCTCTCGCTGGCCAATCCAGCCAGGCCCTGCACCTGTTCCATCGTCTCACGCAGGTATTCGTATTCATCCATCGTCAGTGGCATGTGGCTTTCTCCGAAAAGGGTAACTTTAAATTCATATTTCTGTTGTTAATTGGCGATGTCATATCTGACATTCGCACTGTGTTAGAAGCCTCGCCACTCATACCCGGCGGGGCTTCTTTCTTTCCCCACAGAATTTCCCAATCAGCGTAATACAAACTTCATAATCTTCTCGTTAGGTGCCAACATTGCCTCGATAGGGGTATAGAGTTTGGGAGCCCCATCTAATCTGCTCACAGGGGCTTCCATTCTCTCAAAAGAAGTCCTCGCAAATGACCGCGACCTCAACGCCCTGGGCCTCCAGTGCTTCCAGGTTCGCAGAGACATAGGCAGGCTTGGTGCCAAGTGCCCTTTCATCTGCCAGGATGAGCTTGTCACCCGGTCGCATGATCTTGCACAGCAACTTGTAACCGGGACGGTCCATCACACGGCCTTCCCGAATGTCTGTCATCACGAGCTCGGCGCCCACGTAATAGGCCCGGCGCACGTTGATGTCCGCTGGTCCATTGCGGGGTTCAGCGACATAGCCAAACACCCGCTTGTTATCCTCACGGAAGGCTTCGGGATGACAGACACCGCAAGTCATCTCACCCCCTTTCCTGCGATGTCTGACTGGCTTTCGACAGAATTTCGTTCTGCCGCTGCAGCTCCAAGATTTCTTCCGTTAGCCTGCCCGCAATGTCACCAATGACCTCAAGAAGGTTCTGATAGCCGTCACGTTGTAGATTGACGTTCATGATGCTTTCCGAGGCGGCAACGCCTACGCGAGCCAGAGACAAGATATGGCTTGCGCTCATGAAGGGGTCGCCGTCGATTTCGCGGTCGTAGATGTGGTCACTCATGCGACTTGCCCTTCTGCGAGTGTCTGCCTGACGCTGTAGACAACCGCGCTGGAGGGATCTTCCTCGGAATGACAATCGCCCCAATCAGCGATCCAGTAGTCGAGCTGCGCGATCATGCCTTCGCGGGTCTTCGCAACCGTCTGGCCGATGAGCGCGGAAAGCCTTGCTTCCTCAGCCTCCATCGCTTTGACAACGGGTTTGTCCCAGTCTTCCTCATGTCCGGATGCGGCCTTGCACCAGGTTGCACGGGCAACTTTCCATTCTTCGAGCCAGGCAACATGGGGGTCTGATTTGGCTTTGACCGCTTCCATTTCCTGGAATGCACCAAGTAACTCATGAGTGCGCCGGATCGCGTCCTGGTACCCGCGTTTGTACTCTTCCGAGTCATCGCCGCCAACATCAGTGGCCATGGTCGAGGCAATCTCTTCGGGGTGGTCGAACTTACCCATTTTACCCTCCTGCTTGAGCTGTTGTCTGGTTGTCGTCCCTGAACACTCGGCCAAGAGCATGACCAAGGCCTAGCAATGCCCTGATCTGCGGCTCGGTGCCTCTCTCTTTGCGGTCTGATTGCACGATGTCCCACACGACAATCTGCAGCGCATAGATGAGGTTTTCGGCGTCGTTGATGGCTCCGTGTGCGTCATCAATGTTGTCGCTGATGCTCATGAAATCGCTCCCTCTTCTTTGGCGTTATGGTTTTGAAGCTTGAACTCCGCCCGGCGCAGCGCACGTTCCATCTTCCGGGCCTGGGTCTCAGCCGCGTCGATGTCGTCAGCGAGGCGCTCTGCCTTTTCGATGACCTCACAAATCAACGCATGGGTTGCGTTGCTGGCGGGGCTGCAGAACTTCTCGGTTTCGTCGTAGAGGATGCCGACGCCCTGGCAGAGGCCGTAAAGGAACACGGCATCTACCTTGATGTCGTCAAGGGGTTTGGGGGCTGTCATCAGCGTGCCTCTCTTGCTGGCTAGTGGATGGCGTATTCATGCACCGCGCCATCAATGGCGATGCGGGAGATGGTGGCGAGGTTCACAGAGCGCGCAGCGGCCTTGTCAGCGTCCCAGACAGGCATGAGATGCGGATGACGCTCAGCGCGGGTCTGCGCGGCCTTACGGGCGCTCTCCGAGGCACTGTCGCCCCTGAGGTGATACTTGAGCGTGGCGGGCTGTACGCGCATCACGCGCTCGGTTCCGTCCTTCTTGGTGAAGGTGACGGAGACAAACCGGCCCTTGGCGGCAGCAATCATCCGGCGCTTGGCTTCCATCTCAGCCTTGGCCTGCTCTTCGGCCTCGCGTTCTTTCGAGGCGTCGTAGGCACTGCGCAACTCTGACAGTCGGGCCAGCCCCTCGTGACCTAAGGTGGTGCGGTTCTCCAGATTTTGGATTTCTTCCCACAACTCAGCGGATGGGCGCAGGACTTGCTTGGCGCGCTCGGCTGCGATGACCGCCCGGCGTTTCATCTCAGCCCATGCTCGGCGCAGGGCATCGGGAAACACTTCGCGGAGTTTGGAGGAAGGCAAACGGCGGCTGAACAGTTCCTGACGGGCAAGGCTCCAGGCAAAGGAAAAAACTTCTGATCGGTTCATAACTTGGGTCATTGCGCAGCCTTTCGTATGCTGTTAGCATATAAATAGTGTCGATAGCATATGCTGTCAACACCTTAAATATGCTGACAGCACACAAAGGTGGCAAATGACGCCCGAGCAGTTCAAAATGGCCAAAGCGGCACTTGGTCTAAGCAATCCTGAGTTAGCAGAAATGACTGGCCTTCACCGGAATACACTCAACAAGCTTGATAAGGGTGAAGGAAAAGACTCGACCAGCAAACTGGTGCAGCTAACTCTCGAAGCGGCTGGCATCGAATTCATCCCCGAAAACGGCGGCGGACCAGGTGTCAGGTTGAAGAAGTAGATGGCAAGCCTGAAGTATCTTAAAGGCAACGGTTATCTTTAAGATGAGCAAACGTTTAGATTATTCCCCTTAAAGTTGAGCATCTGGTCTACTAATTGCAAAAACAGTTTTTCTTGGGGAGCAGAATTCATGACCGATCACAAATGGATTATTGATGTATTAGAAGACCTGGAAACGTATGCTGCAAGCAATGAGTTAGATTCATTGAAGTGCCTGTTAGGCGAAGCGCGCCTAAAGGCTGAAACCGAGTTCAAAATGTTCGCCAATTCTAATGAACGAGTGCTGAACCACCCAACTGCTGAAAGGTTCAATTGAGGTTCAGACCTTGAATTGAAAGCGCATCAGCAGCGCCTATCTGGCGGATTTACCTGCGCCAAAACCTCCCGTCCAAAGAGGGTGATTATCACCTTTGGACCGCCTGCAATCCCTTCAATTAGTCGAAGCGACAACAAAGAGCGGAAAGCGTCGGTGAACTCTTCCGGAGCCATCACGTTCTCGCGTCCAAAGAACATAAGAAGCTCTGCTTCGTCACCTGTTAGGCCTTTTGCAATGATATCTGCTGCTCTCTCAGTACTCACGGCCAGACTCTTTGCGAAGAACATGACTTCGTAAATGCGCGTGATTGCCTAGCTATTACTTTGATCATCAAAGTTGCCTAGGACGCGGCAGTCACCACAAGAGCGGCCAAAACAGCCGAACCTGCCCAGAGCAGAAGGTTTCGGGCTTCAACGACTAAGCTCTCATTGCCAGTAATAGCTGCTGCACCCAGTGCACATAGAAGTAAGACGAACAGACAGACCGACAATCCAAAGACAATTGCCGTAAGTACTCGGACAAAGAAAGAGGCTGATGTTTCACCGTCCTCTCGCGCCCATGTTCGATTGCCGTCCACGTACTCTTTGCCATTCATAGCTCCACCCCCGAACAATAGATCAAAGTATAATGGTGACCTGTTCTTAATCCGAGATTGGATGGCTGGTGAAAGTGACAAGCTTAATTGACTTAGTGGAATGATGCGCAAAAACATCAGTAATGAGCAGAGCCTTGCCAAATGAGACCAAACGACAAGCGAGCAATTGCCGTCCGAAATCATGATGTCAGTTTAGTCTCGTTCTCTTATCTTGAGTGGGAGCAAACAGCTCCAGGACGGTCTCTTCAAACTCTTGCAACATGTCGGGGCAATCGAGTGAGCGGTCTACCCACCCTTCATTCTCGACAGGTCTAGAAGACAACTGACGGGTAAGCGCGTTCAAATGCGTAATTCGGGAATTCTTAGATTTGGACATAATCGAAAACCATCGTTTGAATAGATGCCACTTTGTAAAGCCGTACTATTCCCCCGGCTATTCGGGGATTCCCGTATCGCGAAAACGGTGGTGGACTCGGGGTGAGGTTGAAAAAATAGGGAGTGCGTCCGCTGGCTTAGGCTACAGGTCCGCATTGGGCTCAAAGCAGTCATCCGACACAAATGGATTAGATTCCACTTCCTCATCCACCCTTCACTGCCGAAAATAGCGCTGCAACTTGCCTGTGGAGAGCATGCTGCAACGCTATAATAAATCAGCCAGGGTTCGTGACGTGTGCGCGGTTAATTGGGGATGCGAGACACGATAACAATCACACCCAGGCCTTCAATCACTCTTTACCCCCAGTACATCGAGAAACATTCGGAAATCGTACCATTACCCACAACCTCATCCTTGGCCGACGTCGCATCGGAGTAAATACGTGTGATTGCCTAGGCGTGGTACGCAAGCGTGCCGGAAACCTTCAAGCGCGTGCTCTTACGTCAGATGACGGGTTTGTTCACAAGAGCTGTTGTCAGACCAAGTTAACCACTGACAGCACGAAACTTCGAAACAAGACGGCGAGAAACGCAAAACCTGCGGACAAAATTACTAACCGTCCAAACTTTGGAGGGTGGAAGGTTTGCGGTTGTCGTTTGCAGGAAACAAAGTTGACCCTCATTGACGATTTCAAAGAAATTCGTGCGAGATTCACATAACTTGAGCGGGATAACGCCGAGTTTACATGGCGTGTTTCTAGGTTTGGAGTTCGTTAGCTTTCTATTAATAATGTTGACTCATTAAAGCTAAAGAAATTGTAAAATCAGGAGTAAAACATGGACACGAATGAGCTGCTCGTACGAACCATGAATGCCGCCAAAGAGGCCCGCGAAAGAGGTTTTGACAATACTGCCAGTGCTCTTGATGAAATAGTGGAAAGCTTGCTGGAATTATTGAATTCAAGAACCCAATCAATGGGTGAGAAGCAAGCAAACATCGGTCCGGATTTCCTCCATCTTCACTAAGAGCAGTTTTGGAAGTTCACTATCCCGAAGCGGAAATTTATCTCCTGTTAATCATAATCCCCAAGGTTGTGTTGTGTGGTGGGAATCACTCATGAACACGCCTTAGGGATGCAAAAGAATGACGAACTACAAAGATGCACTTGTTCTGATGAACGACCTCGAAGAATTCGCCGAAACTCACAGGTTTCCTGAAGCCGAAAACCTGATTGCAAAGGCCAGGATGGCTTTGGAGAAAGACCTAGGCGGCATGTTCCCTCCTGTTCGAAAACCGCTCAAGTCATCACAGGTCTACCTGATCCAATAGTTTGGCCCTCGAAAGCACGTATCGCATTTGCTTTGCGGTCTTGGGGCTGCATGCCGCTAGTAACCACATATCAATCAAATGGCCTGGCCCCTTGCAATTCATCCATAGGGAGGCAACGTCCACACAGAACTCTTGGTCTTCATTTAATTCTTCACACGGTTTCCTACGACGTCGGAGCAGTTTTGAACTGTCACAGGACATTACCAGACCAATGACAACTGTGGACGCTACAATAAACACGGTCGGCCTCGTTTCATTCTATTCATGAAGATTAACGATTTGCATAGCAGACGTTAATTTTCGGTTACGCCCATGCACGATTTCTCCGAGACTGAAAGCAGCACTTCCTTAACGCCGTCCAGCTACTGACTTGGCGTACCTGTGACCAGACTGTTTCCAAACCTGCCCTCAATCCCGCGCGTCATTTCTGGTACTCTTCGCCCGTTAGTAGTTTCGGAGATTTACCAGTGAATAAGCGAAAAGTTGTCGCCGAGTTGATCCTGCGTATTGAGCGCCTGCGTTCCCAGGGTCGAACAAATCAGGACGTTCATCAAAGCCTCGTGCAAGAGGGTTGGGCCATCGGTGCCGTGCGCGAGGCAATGGCGGAAGTCTAGTCAGGCTCCTTCAATATCTGCCGGGTCCGATTGAAGCGTGGGCATAAGTACCCTGTCACAATTCGAGGTATCGACTCACTAAATGTTCTTGATATGTTCCCAGTTCATGTTGTGAGTTTGGAACGCCGCATTGCCCGCTCAAAGACCCTCTGGCAGTCGTACAAGAAACCGATTGATGCGGGATGCCGCCCGGGACGGCATGCTGATAAAGCTGCGTTGCGGCCTGTGTCATTGCTCCGCAAACTATTGGGCGGTTGATTTGATGAAGGTCGTGGGGCCACTTCACCAGGTTTATATACCACCCTTTCCGTGCTCACGCTGCAAGACTGCCGAATACATCCATGTCAGATGGACCGTACCAGCAACTTCCGAGCTACAGACCTTGACGGTGAGGCGTCCCGTAAAGCAGGTTTCCAAGTGGATCTGGCGTAACGAGAAAGCCTGAATTGCATGTGCAACCTATACTCCAGCACGACCGCGCAGCAAGCCATGCGGCAGCTATTCAAGGTCGATGCCGACCGCGACCACTTGGGAAATGCAAAACCTCAGGCCGCTATCTGGCCCAAATACGAAGCACCAGTGGTTCGCCTTACAGATGATGGTGACAGGGAGATGCTCTACATGAGATGGGGGTTTCTCACACCAAAGGTATCGAAGACGACTGGCAAACCCCTCTTTCCCTCTGCCTGGAATAACGCCCGCGCCGATAAGGTCGTGAGCAACGGCCTCTGGAAACAAAGCTTTCAAGAGCGGCGCTGCCTGGTTCCGGCGTCCAGTTTCAGAGAAGCCAAGGGGCGCAATCCTGCGACAGATTTCTGGTTTGCCCTGAAAGGCGATGAGCCACGGCCACCGTTCGCCTTCGCAGGCATGTGGCGCGGGTTTCAGCCTGGACTAGACGGTGAGATAGAGCAGCAGCTTACCCACACCATTATCACCACGACTGCTAATGAAATCGTCAAGCCGGTCCATGCCGACCGAATGCCGGTCATTCTGAACCCTGAGAACTACGAGGCATGGCTGCACGGCTCGGTGGACGATGCTCTTGCACTGCTCAAGCCATACCCTGCAGAGAAAATGCGAGTTGTACTGGAGGGCGTAGGCGTCCGGGAAGATGAATTTTAGCCTAGTCCAAGCTTCCGGACATGCCCGCAAAAGGTCGTGTCGCACATTGGCCAGACACTCGCTTCCAACCGACTGCTATTAACAATTCTGGCGCTTGCTGGTAACGTAGCGTTCTTCTGAAAGTTGATTTGATAGCAAATGAAAGAATTCTGGGAAGCGTATTGGGGAGACATGTCCGCAACCCTTTTGGGTAGCTCTACTACGCTTGCTTTATCATTGACTGCTGCGTCAGTTATAGCTGTCGCAGGCGCTTCATTCGCAAAGCTCCGAAGCCCCGGCTTACGCTTTTTTGAGATACTCGGAGCGGTAGGCGTATTGACCTTTATCGCGTTTCTTGCCGGACACTACGCAACAAACTCTCGGTCTTCAGCAGTAGGCGACTTTGGCCCCGTGTTGCTGGGTGGTTTCGGAGCCCTTTTTGCGCTGAGCTACATCCAGGAAAGGGTCGCCGTCGTTTTCGCAGGTGTGGCGTCAGTTGCATTCGTCACAAGCTTCTTTTTGGGTACAGTGCTTGGTGGATACCATAGACACTTGAATGAAACTGTTCGAGCACTTGAAGCCAAGAAAGAGAGCGACAGAGTGACTGCCGTATTTGCAGACAAGGCAGTGGAAGCTATTGCAAAACTGGTGATGGTTCCCAATCAGTCGATGGGGCCATTTCCAGATCTGTCATTCGAGCCAAGCCCTGAAGCGGCCATTGACGAACCAACAAATCAAGAAGAACTGGCTAGGGACAAGTTTCGGTCAACCGGCGGAAAATAGCACTCCCATGGGGCGACCTGCTTAAGTTCATCCAACACTACGCCCTTATCCAGGTCTGTGCCTCTGATGGCGTCTCGGACGCCCTCTGCACGGGATACGGCGCGGTTGATGGCGCACTTCGGAACGCCGGTGGTGTCTTCCGTATCTGCTGCGAACTGCTTATTGCCGCGCCCGGTTAAAGTGGGACAAGTTGACCCACTTTCTTTGCGCGTCTCCCAGAGATCCTTACGCTTAGCCAGGTGCTCCGCCTGCTGTGTTGGCATAGCTCCAATATTTATGGCATCTCAAGAGGATGTTTACCTACGCCGCTTAGTTGTGGCGCATGTCCAAATCTGAAAACGCCAATTCGGAGATTCAATCTCCGTCAGGCCTTATGACGGAAGATTCGACTGATGAGTTCGTTTTCCGCTGCCACGACGAATTGAACACTCGGCCAACGAAGCGCTATGTGCGAATGCCAAAAACTCCTCGTAGAGCCAAGAAGGCTAAAGCTGCTCTAGTTCAAGCAAGGGCTCAGGTAATCTTGTTCTTGCGGCAGCAGAGTAATCCTAATTCCGAGTAGCCAACATCGGCTCCTCTCTGATGATGTATCAATGTCCGGTTTGAGCCCATACCGGCCATTCGGCAGGGTTTTTTGGGGGTTTTGCTTTTTCGAAAGGTCTTGGTGGCAAAATCACCATCAAACTAAATGAGGAAATCCACGGATGAGATTGGTTGCCTTCGTTTGCCTTCTGTTTGCAACCTCTGGTGCGGTTGCTGAAACCAAAGTGACCTTCGCGCTGGCGAACAACTATGAACCGCTGATGGCACAAGATGGTGGTATCGCTGGCGAAATCCTCAAGGAAGCAAATGCGCGCCTACCTGAAGGTTATACGATTGTTGTCGAACTTGCCCCTTGGGCGCGTAGCGTCGCACGGGTTGAAAGAGGCTAAAGGGCGCTCGCTCAAGCGTTCTCGCCTGCTCGTGCCGGACCCGTTAACTCAAATTCAGTCTTTATCTGACAGAAATCTCCATTGGAAAAAACTGATGATGAAATGGGTAATCTAGCACGCATATTGGTAGCCGCTCTTGTCTTGGCGACACCAGCCATGCTCATCAGTTTTGCTAGCTACTACTATAAGGTCCCTCACCTCAAACCTTTGGCTCCATCAAAGGAAGTCCCTACCACAGTCGAAGACGTACTGGATGGCCACGGCTTTAGTAGTATCGACGTCCAGATTGGATGGGGTGTCGATTGGAATGGCCCAATGAGCCAAGCGCAATTCAGCGAAATCATTACTAAAACACTAAGCCATCAGACGGAATTGTTTCACTTGGAATACAACAGCGTTCCTGGTGAATTGATTGAAGTGACCTTTGTCGTTGGCGGGAACAGTTATGGGCCGTTCTTACCTGGTCAGATGGTTGCTGGCATCAAATCTGCTCTTATGGCCTTGAAGATAACGAACGAGCCTTTGAACTAGCTCAAAGACGAGATTTGTGCTTAAAGACCCAGTTTTCTAGATTAGTACCCCTGATAGCGTCTCGGGCGGCTTCTGTGACGCCCTCTGCACGGGATACGGCGCGGGTAATCGTGGACTTATTGACGCCTGTCGCATCGGCGGTTTCAGCCGCAAATCGTTTTTCGTGCTGTGGCTTCTTGGTGGTGCAAGTTGCACCAGCTAACTTGCGCGCCTCCCAAAGTTCCTTGCGCTTAGAAAGGTGTTCGGCCTGTTGTGTTGGCGTCAGTTCCGACCGGATCAGGTTTTCATCTATCTCCCATAGCTGGCGGTCGAACCCAAGGATGGGATCAGCTCAACCAGCTAGTGCAGGGCGTTCAAGTCTGTGGAGCGTTTTCGATGTGGCAGCTCCAGATGTTTGAGCAGGTCTTTCTTCATTGCCTGCCGAGCTCTCCAAATTAGGTCATCAATCTCGGGGAAATGATGCTTCTTTGAGTAGGTCTCGCAGTCATTAAGTATGACTTCACAGCGTCTATAAATCGTCATTTTGTGTGTTCCCCAAAAACATTCGAGCGGCAGAAACACAACCTTGACGGGATTGGTTAATAAAGTATGAACTAGCTCTTTATCAAAGGTATAGGTCTTCTCTCACTAGTGAATATGCATCACACTAGAGCGAGAGTTCGGGCGTTTCTCGCCTGGAGATTGAACGTGCGCATTCATGTACTCCAGTAGCTTTTCTACGATTTCATCAAAGGCATCGGCGGTGTCTTCACAACCTTGTTCTCGTGCACGCTTGGCAGCATTCGAGGTTCGTACCAGCAGTCGTTGAATATCCATGATTCACTCCTGATTTCTTAGTAATTTGTCGAGCAATGGAATCAATTTCTTAACAAAATACTAATGATTTCTTAACGTTACCCGAAACGGGAGAATCTCGGCGCTATCTCGCTTACGTAAGGGAAACTTTGAATGATTCTGCTGGATTTCAAAACCAGCTAACGACACCCGATGCGAACGGATTTTAGTCACCTTGCGCCATCGCCCCCACGGTCCCTGCGAGATACCGCGACAGTATCCGCTCGTTCTTCGGCGCATTGAGGCTAAGTGGCCTGCCGAGGAGTACCTTCATCAATTCCGGGTCCTCGATGGCATCCACGAGGATCTGACGCGCCCTGTCGTTGGTGAGACGTTGCAGGAACCGGTTTAAGAATGACACCGCGAAACACGCTGACAATAGGGCGTGACTCACAGCCAACAAATCTAAATGCTGGAAAGCATTGGAATCACATGGATAGGGGTGAACGTCCGCAAGTTGCTATCCGAGAGTGGCAGCGGTGTTCTTTTAAACGATGCTTGTACGTTGTTGGATATTTACAATTGCACTTGGACTCTTAACACTCTCAGGGCAGGCCCAGGAACAGGCAGGCGGCACCGGAAGGGAAGCTGAAAGAAATGAGCAACCAACCCAGACACTTCCTATTCCTATCCCGATTGAAATCGTCGAGGATGAGGCCGCCGCCGAGGCCCGCAAGAATAGCGAAGAGGAAACCCGCCAAAGGGAGATAGATTACCTTGTCATCCAAAAGGAAATGAACGCGACCACACAATCGATTGATGCCGCTACGCGCGACATGAGGGATTACGCGCTCTATTCCACAGTATTGGTCGCCATCGGTACTTTCATGCTCGCGGTCACTCTTTCCCTGACTCGTCAGGCCAATAAAGCCGCGATGAGAATGGTTGAAACCCAGCGGGCTTGGATGTGTTTCGACAACTACGACGCGCATCCAATGGGTAGCGGCAAACATGCAACTCGGGGCGAATACAAGGCGGGATATTCTTTCACGCCAATTTGGAAGAATACTGGTAAGTATCCAGCAAAAATTTTGACCGTTTATACTACTTGGCGCTGGGAAGACGGAACTGAATCTCGCATCTTCATGCGTCCAGATGACCTTTTCACGACAAATCAAGGCATAGTTGGACCGGAGCAGATGATTAGAGGACATCAGATATTCTTCTTGGATAAGGAGAGCGAAAGACTCCTGTCTCAAGAGGGTGTCGCCGAGGTTTACGGGCTTGTCGAATACGAAGACGGATTTTCGAAGGATATCAGACACACAGAATTTGATGTTAAATTTTGGATATCCGGTTTCAAACAAGATGAAATGGGGAGGGGCGTAATTTACATGACACAAACCGCCCATGTGGGGAAGCAAAACAATGCAACTTAGTGCAAGGGCCTTTATCATCCTTCACCTCCAACCATGGCCTTAGCTTGTTTGAATCGCTCAATCGGTTGAATTCTGTAGAATGTGTTGAAGACAATACCATTCATACTCGCCACCCCTCCGGCACCACGGCCTCCGGCTCAATGCCACCCTTGCCATCCGGCTTAGGCATGACCCGTGTGGGCAAACCCAATCCTTCCTCGTATTCCATCAGGATGCTGTAGACCGCCATTTCTAATGCGAAGCAGATATGATTTAACGCGGCTCCGCGCGCCGGTTTCGACTGAGGTGTTCAAAGGTCTCGAACATCTGCGCTCAACACAACTACCGTGTTGCCAGCTAGCGATAACTGCTCTTCGATGGATTCTCTGTATTCACGCACAAATCGGAGCTTGAATTTGTCAGTACTCTCGTCCGCAAGCCGTTCAGTCTGATAAACGGGCATGTCATCCACACACGCGACAGCGCTACCACACTGCTCGCCTTGATATTCAACCTCAGGCGTTACAACTAAGAACCCGCTGTTTGAGCGCTCTTCTAATTTCTTGATTCTCGTTTTTATGCGCATTGGTTACTCTCCTTTGGAGTTTTGAATACGGTGGTCAGCTTGTGAGGCACTCAAGTGTGGGTATTCAGCTTGCAATCGCCGCCGAAAGTCGTCGAGTGTCTCACCCTCTTCACTGCCAATACCGTGGAATGGGCCACCTTTGACAAAGGCTACAAACGGCCCTTCCTCGGCCTCGCCGGAATGCTCTGCGCCATCAGGCATCAACGACACTAGAAAAACGATATCCGGCCAGGCAGGACCGTCCTTACCGTGAAGTCCTTCCAACTTCTCCAACCGACGTGTGAGTGATGTATTCATTTCTTTCCCTCCAGAGCCTCAATCCGTTTCTCCAATGCCGACGTTTCCAGCGTGCGCCGGTAGCTTTCGACAAGACCCATTACGCTTGCTGCCTCCAGTGGGGTTAGCTCTCCTCCTGAGACTGCGTGTAGAACCGCCTGGGCAGCATCTGCGGCCTCACTGGCAGATTGCATAGAAGGCAGGTCAAACTTGACCGGCGTGTCTTTCCGAGGTGGCGCTATCCTCTCTAGGCAGAGACGTAGTGCCGCCATGTCGCCTTCGAGGCCCAGCTCAATCGCCTTGCGAGTCAGGCCCTCTGCCTCGCCTTGCAGTAATTCCTCGATCGCCAAGGTGGTCTTATGGCGGGCGCCTTTGGGCCTGCCAGGATTGCCCTCGGCAAACTTGCCTGTCTCGTCTGTGTACGTTGTCTCAACGTTTTTACGTGTCATTTGCTGCCCTCCTGCATTGATTGCACCGCCGCCCGGAACTCAACGACGTTGCCGTAGCCCTGCGCCTTCGCTGCCATGTCTTCCGCCCGGTCGCGCGATAGCCCGGCATCAAATTCGATGATTGCGGCGCGTTCCTCAAAAATCTCCGGATCAGGGGGAACCCGATTCACCCGATTTGTCCGATTCCTGGCCTCATCCCCTTCTTGAATCGGGTGAATCGGATGAATCGGGCTGCCCTTGATCTCAGCTAAAGCCGCCTGTGCATCAAAATACCGAGCCATCAATCTGCCCTCCGAACTATCTTCCAAGCTTCCTTTCGGTGTTTTCCCTGAACCATCGCGCCGCCTTCCAGTGGCAGGAGCCATCCGTTCTTTTCGAGATGCGGAATGATGGCGCGCGCTTCCTTGGCCGTCTTGATATTGGCCGCACCGGCATGAACGATTGCCGACGGCGTTATGTGGTCCTCAGGCCAACGTTCCATCAACCAGAGACGCAGCTTCTCGGCTTTGCGCACATCTGCTGATATCGACGCGCCGTTCTTGAGCCTGGCAGCCTCAGAGAGATATCAGTCGGCCAGTTCAATACCGTTGGTGATCCGTTCTGACGTGATCTGCGTGTCACCTGCATAAACGGCTAGCACGCCAGCAATGCGTGCCGCTTGTTCTGCTGCTTTAGAGGCAAAGGCCGTATCCTCCGACAGCTCGCAGCCAGGTGCCTGCTTGCGCTCCAATTCGTTTGCGAACTTCCTCAGTACCCGCTCGGCTTCAGGCTCCAATTGAAGAACCGGCAGGTCCAACTCGTTGCGGCTGCCTTCGGCCAGGGGAAGCTCTGCACGCAGCAGTTCACCCAGACGGCTTGTGTAGACAGCCAATGCGGCGTCGGACTGAACCGAATGCGCCTCGCGCAACCGCGTGCCAATCGTACTGGGGGGATGACACAGCAGGAACCGGGCCAGGAAGCCCTGATCGCGTGCGGTGGGATCGCTGAGAAGCGTATCTGCGATGATTGGCTGAACCATCAGGTGAGCACTGAGCCTGCGACCATAGAAGGTTGCAGCGCCGTCCCCCGCACGTGTGCGATTGATGGGTGCGCCGTCCCAGAACTTGGACAGACCCGCGACGGTCTTCATGCGGTTTTCGCTGTTCATCGCGTGACCCCCAAGAAACTGTCCGGCCTCATCGCTGAAGATGCCCAGAGACGGGCGGGACAGTGCGAGGTTCTTGGTCAGACCCTCAAAGGTAGGGTCAGTGGCCGTGACAAAAGGTAAGAGCGGTTCTTCTGGCTGTGCCTCAAGCGCCGCCAGGTCTGCCTTGGCCCCTGCCGCCTTGATGTCATCTCGCCCGCTGGCTTCACGGATAAGCTTGGTGCGGGTCTGCTCCCAGATTTCCAGGTTGTCCTTATGGCTGGCATTGTCTTCCCGGTAGGCATCTGCCAGCGCCCGCTCGAACATCCGAACCGGCTCCATGGCCAGAGCATCGCAACTGGACTTGCGCTCACCTGATTTTGCGATGGTCAGAGCGAAGAGGGACAGCGGGCGGATGCCACCCAGTGTTTGAACATCAAAGAGCGCCTGTGCTGCGAGCGATGTGGCCGACAAGAGCGACTGCGCCCCGATGGCAACCGGGGCCTGCGTCTTGTCCTGAATAGCCAGTGTGGCATCCATAAGCGGACCCATGGCTGCAACCGGGAACGGATCGCCCAGGGGTATCTCATGGATCAGGGGCGTTGGGTCTTCTGCCGGGATGTTATGCCCATTCAATCCAAAGGTCATTCCGCTCTCCCGGCAGGCCTGATCTATCTGTGCAAAGGAGTTCATGCCGCTCTCCGTTGCACATGGTTGAGAAAAGCAGACTGGTCATTTGCCGAGAGCCGGTTGAACCCGGCTAGGGTGCAGGCCTTGATGTCGGGATACTCTGCCCATGAGGCCCAATGTGCCGCCTCGTCAGCCGAGGACAGCAGCGGCGGCATTGGTGTGCCACCTGTCGGGAACACAGCCTCCACAACCATTGCAGCCTGATCTGGGTCGAGGGATTTGAGGGCGGCGAAACTCAAGGCTGCGCGTTCCTCATCGGTCAGACGTGCTGACCAGACAGCGGAGGCGCCCTCCCAGGCGTCATGCCCGCCGATGGTAAGGGCAAAGGCCATGCAGCGGACGGCGCGCTTGTTGGCGTCTGAAAGATACTGGTTGCTCACTTCAAACCCTCCCCTTTGCGTTCCGGGAAGTTGGTCAGGATACGCGTCGCCAGTTCCCCGATGGGGATGAAACTGCCGATACGTTGCGGCACGTTTGAGGCCCGCGTGGTACGGGCCGTCTTGGTTGCTGGTTTTGTTTTGGTGTTTGTCATCCTGCTCGATCCTTCTTGCAGGACGAGCGCAGAAACTGTATTCTAGGTGCACCACACACCCTAAGAATACGCCCCTGTTCGCTCGTCGGATAGGGGTTTTCATTTACGCAGCTTCACGCTTAGCTTTTGCATCTTCGATTGCGTCGGCAATTTCTGACATGGACCATCTGGTCATGCCGCCGATTTTTACGGGCTGGGGGATGGTTCCGTCAGATACACGACGCCAAACTGTGGCTACGCTGCAGCCATAGGCGGCTGCCGTGTCCTTTACTGAAACTAGTCTGTCAAAAGACTGTAGGGCCATTTTCAACACCTCGCGGTTGGTTGCGACATGTTGAGAGAATGAGATGCCAGCTAAACTAATTCACGGATATCTAGGCTATAAATCTGGCATCCAGGTTTCTTTTTCATCTTCACGCTTATTGAGGCAACTCACCCATGCCTTAAAGCAGCTTTCAGTATCCCAACCTCGTTCGGTTGCATCGATCAAATCCGCTACAAATTCAAAGAACGAGCTGCCTGGGCTCGGTTGTTTAGGGGGAATTTTCTTCGCCAATCGCATCCACAATCTTCTCGCATTCGCGATGAGCACCAACTTCTCCAATGTTTCGTTGGAGCGCTGTTGTGCGCTTGAAGGTGTCAACCCGCTAAGAAATTCTTCTGCAACCGACGCGCAGTTCTGGCGGCCACCAAGAGAACTCTGGTCTAAACTGATTTGATCTGGGTCTTGTCCAAGATAGTGGCCAACGAGAGTCTGGAGGTGAAGAAAAAACGGATCGGGAACCACAAGCGGCTCAATCTCGGGCTCAAGGCTAAAAGGTTTCAAACCTCTCATCGCAGGAGATTTCTTAGAATTCTCTGAAAACGACGTTTCGAGATTTCGCTTGAGCACTGGGTGCAATGCGCCGAAAGCACTCCAAGCGGTTCTGATAGCATTATCTAATTCACTTAGGTGTTTTGACTGCTCAGCCTTGTTGACGACATCGATGGTGTCGAGGTCGGTTAAGTCATCTGAATTGACTAATAACAACTCCCATTCACTAAGAGAATTCCCGGGGAAGTGTTCATCAATCACTTTCTGGAAAGCGCCCCCTTTCCAACGGTCACTCACCGCACCATCCTCACAACTTCATCAGAACCACCGGTCACATGATCGGCCCAGCGTTCCATCAATGCGCGGCGCTGTTCCAGGAAATCCGTCCGACGATATGCTCGTGCGACTTTGCTGCCAGTAACATGCGCGAGTGCAGCCTCGGCAACTTCCTCCGATACGTCGGTCGCTTCGGCACACCATGTTCTGAAGCTGGACCGGAACCCGTGAGGGCGGAACTCAAACCCCCGACGCTCCATCAGCCTACTCATGGTGGCATCGGAAATCACACCCTTTCGCTGGCTTGGGAAGAGATAGCCATCTCGCGCAAGCGGTATTGCCTGCTCGATCACTGACAGGGCTTCCGCTGAGAGAGGAACTCTGAACTCGGCCTCATGGCCCTTGAGTGCCTTCATGTTTTTCGCAGGTACAATCCACACATCGTCTTCAATTTCATCCAACCGGCAGAACCGGATCGGCTTTGACCTGAGATTGGTCAGGATGAGTAGTTTCAAAGCAAGGTGAGTTATCGTGCCATCGCTAAGGCTCTCGTAGAACGCTGGTACTTCACTCCAGGGCATGGAAGGTATGTTTTGGATCACATGTCTAGTTTTACCTAGCAACGCTTTGGCTTTTTCCGTTGCCTGAATATCCACATCCAAACCCATCGCAGCAGCGTAGCGCATTGTTATCCGCAGACGGTTGAGCGCCTTCTGGGCGGTGTCAGCTTTCTCGTGCCAGATTGGCCCTAGAGCATTCTTGATATCTCGCTGGTCAATATCCTCGATGGGGACTTTTCCAAGTTTTGGCAACACATATAGCTTGAGTGGAGTAAACCAACGGCCAGCTTTCCCGTCGTCACGCAACTGCGCTTTCCGCGCTTCGAATGCCTCCTCGGCAACTGTCTCAAGCGTGTGGTCAGCCTTTGCGGTCTCGCGGCGTTCGCGCTCCCGTTCCTTTATCGGATCTTTGCCCTTCCGTACCAAAGCGCGCCACTTCTCTGCTTGATCCCGCGCTTCCTTAAGGGATACGCCATTCAAGCCCTTGCTGTCGTAACGCCCCAATCCCATCTCTCGGCGACGGCCATGTACCGTCACACGAAGAAACCACTGACCGCCGCCATCTGGACGAATATGTAACCATAGCCCACCACCATCCGAATACTTGCCTGGAGCGACGCTCTTAATCTTGGCGGTGGTTAGTTTGCTCAATGCTCTCATTATTTCTATCCACCCTAATGTCCACCCCTAGATATAGTATAGCGTGAGATAGGATGAAACGGTTTGAAACATTAAATTGCAGTAATATTTTGGATTCATTAGATTTCTGACACAGCATGACACCACATGATATAGTATTTCAATGCTCCCCAGCAGCACCATCCGACACCGTCTTTCCAAACTGTTCATCCACGCACCTTCGGGCCCGCATCTGCATGCGGCGGGCGGGTTTGCTAAAGTTTGAAGAAACTCCACGCTGTCATTAGCCAAATCTTGATTGCTGTCCGATATGCCCCGCCCGGTACAGTGTTAGTGGAGACGGCGCATGGACGTGGTCAGCGGGCTTTGGATCCTGTTATGCGGATTTATGGTCCTGGATATGCAAGCGGGCTTCTTGTGTCTTGAGGCGGGCATGGCCCGTGCCAAGAACGCATCAAATGTCGCCATGAAAAACGTCAGCGACATTTGCCTGGCAACGCTGGCCTTTTGGGGAGTTGGCTTCGGCCTGATGTTCGGTGCGACCTCTGGCGGGATCTTTGGCACCTCGTTCTTTGCACTCAGCGAAGAGACGGCCCTGACGCAGATCGCGCCGTTCCTTTTCTTCCAGATGGCATTTGCTGCGACCGCGGTGACGATCATCTCTGGTGCGGTTGCCGAACGGGCGAGTTTTCCGGCCTATGTCGCGATGAGCGTGGTCCTGGCGGGCCTGATTTATCCAATGGTCGGCCACGCGGCCTGGGGCGGCGGCGTTTTGACCGATCAGCAAGGCTGGCTTCAGGCATTGGGGTTTGTCGACTTCGCGGGTGCCACCGTTGTTCATTCGGTCGGGGGATGGGCTGCTCTGGTTTACTGCATCTTGCTGGGCGCCCGCCGGGGCCGCTTCGGAAAGGGCAAACGGCGGTTCGAAGCAAGCTCGATTTCGCAGGCCGCTCTCGGTGTTGTTCTGCTCTGGATCGGGTGGACCGGCTTCAACGCCGGATCGGCGATGGCCTATAACGAAGCGGTGGCACCGATCATCATACGGACCTTGCTTGGTGCGGCGGCGGGTGGGGCCACGGCGTTGCTGTTCTCCTTCCTCTTTCTTCGCCATGCCTCGGCGCCACTGACCCTGAATGGCGTACTTGCCGGCCTGGTTGCGGGTACTGCCGGTATTCACCTCAGTTCCGGTGCCGGCGCGCTCATGCTGGGCGCACTCGGCGCCAGCGCCATGATCTTTGCCAGCGGCGCCATGCGAATTGTTCAGATTGACGATGTTGTCGATGCCGTATCGGTTCACCTGGCACCGGGCATTGTCGGCACATTGGCGGTGCCGTTCCTTGGACCGGTGGCCGATTTACCAGCCGGAAGCGTGTTGGCGCAGCTTGGCATTCAGAGCCTGGGTGTTTTGGCCTGCGCCGCCTGGACCGTTGGCGCCACCTGGCTGTTTCTGAGGGTCCTGAGCACCGTGACGCCCCTGCGCGTCCGTCCCCGCGACGAGGTGGTGGGCCTCGACAATTCGGAACACAACATCGGCAACGCGCTGCTTGATCTCATCAATCATATGCGCGCCCATCAGATCAGCGGTCAGTTTTCTACCCGGGTCAAGGTCGACCCCTCGACCGATGTCGGCCTTCTGGCACGAAGTTACAACAAGGTTCTCGAGCGCGCCGAAGAGGAGATCGAGGCGCGAATGACCGCCGTGCGCAGTGAGCGGATGATGCGCGAGATGGTCGAAAACTCCTACGACGCGCTGCACAAAGCGCAAAAGGAAAACGCCCACGCGGCACGCCATGACCTTTTGACAGGCCTTGGCAACCGGATGTTGCTGGACGAGATGATCGGGTCCGCCGATGCCGCGTCAGATCCCTATCTTGTGATCGCGGTGGACCTGGACCGGTTCAAAGCGATCAATGACAGGTATGGGCACAATGCCGGCGACGCGGTGCTCAAGGCCGCCGCCGAACGGCTCGGAACGCTGACGCGCGAAAACCGCGATTTCGCCTTCCGCATCGGTGGCGACGAATTCATCCTGTTCATGGAATGGACGGATGTTTCCGCAAAGGCGCAGGATTTCTGCGACACGATTGTTGCCGACCTCAGTCAGCCTGTCCCCTTTGGCAACATCGACCTCGAACCTGGATGCAGCATCGGTTTCTTCGTGCAGGAGACTGGCGGCGATATCAGGTCCAGTCTCAAGCAAGCGGATATGGCCCTTTACGAGGCAAAAAAGGCGGGACGTGGCGTCGCCGTGCAGTATTCGCAGGATATCGGCTCTATCTACACCGCACATGTCGACGAACTCGCTCTTTTCAAGAACGCGATCGCCGGGAACCAGATCTTCACGGTGTTCCAGCCGCAGGTAGATGCCCGGAGCCATGCGGTTGTCGGGTGCGAAGCATTGGCACGCTGGGACCATCCGGAACGCGGCACCGTGGGCCCCGGGCATTTCCTGTCGCTGGCGGATGAGCTGGAGATGACCGCGGAACTGGACAGGTTGATCCTGACGCAGGCGCTCAACGCCTATCGCGACCTCGCCGCCGTGTGCCCGTCGCTGCAATCAATCTCTGTGAATGTTTCGGCAAAACGCCTGGCAGATCCGTTTCTTCTCAAAGAGCTGCGTCAGCTCCCCGAGCTACCCAAGGGGCTCTGCTTCGAGATCCTCGAAACCGCTCATATCGACGAGCTTGACGCCGATCTGGCCGTCACCGTTGCCGAGATCAAGGCCATGGGCATTGCGATCGAAGTGGACGATTTCGGCACCGGGCACGCCTCGCTCGCCAGTATCCTTGCGCTGCGCCCCGACGCGCTCAAGATAGACCGGATGTTCGTAACGGATGTCGAAAAGCACGTCGAACGTGCCAAGCTGGTGAAAACACTGGTCGAACTGGCCAGGAGGTTTGGCGCCGAAACCGTTGTCGAGGGGATCGAAAACGAGGACCAGGCCAAAGCCGTGACCGGCCTTGGAGCAGACCGGCTGCAGGGATACCATTTCGCACGCCCCATGAACCTCGATCAGATGCGGGAATGGCTGCGGACAGATGATGGCGCCTCATCCGTTGCCTGACATTCCGGCAACTACATGCTGAGAGCTTGCAAACAAGGCCTTTCGCCTGTTCCCTATGGCCTCTATAAGGTCAGACAACGCACCGCACTCAAATGCGGGCCTATTGAGCATTAAAACCACAGGACGACGCGTAAAATGTCGATATTGCACAGAATTCCGGGGCTGTTCTCGCAGGATATGGCCATTGACCTGGGGACAGCCAATACCCTTGTTTATGTCAAGGGGCGCGGCGTGATCCTGTCGGAACCCTCGGTGGTTGCCTATCACGTCAAGGATGGCGTCAAGAAAGTCCTGGCCGTGGGCGAGGATGCCAAGCTGATGCTGGGCCGTACACCGGGCAGTATCGAGGCGATCCGCCCGATGCGCGAAGGGGTGATTGCCGATTTCGATACCGCAGAGGCGATGATCAAGCATTTCATACGCAAGGTGCACCGCCGGTCGTCCTTCTCCAAGCCCAAGATCATCGTCTGCGTGCCCCACGGCGCGACGCCGGTCGAAAAACGTGCGATCCGCCAATCGGTGCTGAGCGCCGGCGCGCGCCGCGCGGGTCTCATTGCAGAGCCGATCGCGGCGGCCATCGGCGCCGGCATGCCAATTACCGATCCGACCGGCAACATGGTCGTCGATATCGGCGGCGGCACCACCGAAGTTGCGGTCCTGTCGCTGGGCGACATCGTTTACGCCCGCTCCGTCCGGGTCGGCGGTGACCGCATGGACGAGGCGATCATCAACTATCTCCGCCGTCAGCAGAACCTGCTGGTAGGCGAAAGCACCGCCGAGCGGGTCAAGACCTCGATCGGTACCGCACGGATGCCCGATGACGGGCGCGGCAGTTCGATGCAGATCCGGGGCCGCGACCTCCTGAACGGCGTCCCGAAAGAAACCGAGATCAGCCAGGCACAGGTTGCCGAAGCCTTGGCCGAGCCGGTGCAAGCCATTTGCGAGGCGGTGATGACCGCGCTTGAGGCGACCCCGCCCGATCTGGCCGCCGATATCGTTGATCGCGGCGTGATGCTGACCGGGGGCGGTGCGCTTCTGGGCGATCTGGACCTGGCGCTGCGCGAGCAGACCGGGCTGGCGGTTTCCATCGCAGATGACAGCCTGAACTGCGTCGCGCTTGGCACCGGCAAGGCGCTGGAGTTCGAGAAACAACTCCGCCACGCGATTGACTACGACAGCTGAGGCGACCACCTTTTAATCAAAGGGAGAGCCATTGGCAAAAGACCGAGGACACACTGGCGAATACACCGGCCCGCTAAAGCGCCTGCTTTTCGGTGTGATTCTTCTGTGCCTGCTCGGCATCTTCCTGCTCTGGCGGATCGACAGCCCCCGCGTGGAACGTTTCCGCGCGCAGGTCACCGATACGCTTGTGCCCAATTTCGACTGGGCCATGGCGCCGGTCACCGGCACGGTCAACATCCTGCGGGATTTCCAAAGCTACACACGCATTTACCAACAAAACCAAGAGCTTCGCCGCGAACTTCAACAAATGAAAGCGTGGAAAGAGGCCGCGTTGCAGCTTGAACAGGAAAACGCACGGCTGCTCGACCTGAACAATGTGCAGCTTGATCCGCGCCTGACCTTCGTGACTGGGGTTGTCCTGGCCGATAGCGGATCGCCCTTCCGCCAGTCCGTCCTGCTCAATGTCGGGGGGCGCGACGGGATCGTCGATGGCTGGGCCGCGATGGACGGGCTGGGCCTTGTCGGGCGGATCTCAGGCGTGGGCAACAAGACCGCGCGGGTGATCCTGCTGACCGATACGTCGAGCCGCGTGCCGGTCACGATCCAACCCTCGGGACAGCAGGCATTGCTCATCGGGGACAACACTGCCGCGCCGGTGATCGACTTCATCGAAGACGCCGATCAGGTGCGCCCGGGCGACAGGATCATGTCCTCGGGCGATGGTGGTGTCTTCCCGGCAGGGCTTCTCGTGGGGCAAGTGGCCGAAGATCCCGGCGGGCGGATGCGCGCGCGCCTTGCAGCCGACTATGAACGCCTCAAGTTCCTGCGCGTGCTGCGCGATTACGGCAACGAGGGCATCACCGATCCCGGTCGCCTCATTGCCCCCAAGGTCCTGACCGACCCGACCGAGACACCGGAGACCGCGACTGACGCAACGGCGGAGGGTGGTAATGGCTAGCACTCGTCGCCCATGGTTCATGCGCTGCCTCTTTTTCATCGTCTGCATGGCGCTTCTTTTCGTGCAGCTTTTGCCGCTCGACACGGTGCCCAAGGTCTGGGCCGCGCCGGAACTGGTCGTGGTGGTGACCTTCGCCTGGGTGCTGCGGCGGCCCGAATATGCGCCCCCCATCCTGATTGCGCTGATTTTCCTGCTGGCGGACCTTCTGGTGCAGCGGCCCCCGGGTCTCTGGGCGGCGCTGGTGCTTCTGGGCAGTGAAACCCTACGCAACCGCGCGCCGGGCCTGCGCGATCTGACCTTTCCGGTGGAATGGCTCACCGTTTCGACCACATTGGTCATCATGACACTCGGCTATCGCATCATCCTTGGCATCACTGTGGTCGATCAGGCGCCCCTGGGCCTCAGCTTGATCCAACTGGTGATGACGCTCATCGCGTATCCGCTCGTGGTCCTTGTCACGCAGACGGTCTTTGGCGTGCGCAAGATGGCCCCCGGTGATGTCGACGCGGGAAGGCAGCACATATGAGACGCCCGACCAAGGATACCGCCGACAGCCTGCGCGTCATCACCCGGCGCGGCCTCATCCTGGGCGGCGCGCAAGCCGGGTTCATGGGGCTCCTGGCGCTCAGGATGCGCTACATGCAGGTCGAACAGGCTGATCAGTTCCGCCTGCTGGCCGAGGAGAACCGGATCAACATCCGCCTCATCCCGCCCGCGCGGGGCCGCATCTTTGACCGCACCGGCGCGATCGTGGCCGAAAACGCCCCGGCCTACCGGATCACGATGGTGCGCGAGGACGCGGGCGATGTCGAAGAGGTCATCACCCGCCTGTCGCGGCTGGTCGAATTGGACGAAGATCTACTCAAACGCGCCCGGCGCGAGCTCAGGGAGCTGCGCGGCGACACGCAGGTCACCGTGGCCGACCGGGTCAGTTGGGAAGATATCAGCCGCGTCGCTGTCAACGCCCCCGCCCTGCCCGGCGTCACCCCCGAGGTCGGCCTGTCGCGGCATTACCCCGGTGGCGGTGATTACGGGCATATCGTGGGCTATGTCGGCGCGGTCAGTGATCGCGACCTGGAAAAGATCGACGCGCCCGATGCGCTGCTTCTGATCCCGCGGTTCCAGATCGGCAAGATCGGGCTTGAGGTCAAGATGGAAGAGACCCTGCGCGGCACCGCCGGCACCAAGCGGGTCGAGGTTAACGCCGCGGGCCGCGTGATGCGCGAGCTTGACCGCAAGGAGGGCGAGGCCGGGCAGGACATACAGATCACCATCGACAACAAGCTCCAGGCCTATGTGAACGATCGCCTTGATGGCGAAAGTGCCGCCGTTGTCGTGATGGATTGCCAAACCGGCGACCTGTTGGCCTGCGCTTCTGCGCCGAATTACGATCCCAACCTCTTTGTGCGCGGCATTTCGAGCGCGGATTACAAGGCGCTTCTCGACAATAAATACCGGCCCCTGCCCAACAAGGCGGTGCAAGGGGTCTACCCGCCCGGCTCGACCTTCAAGATGGTCACCGCACTGGCCGCGCTTGATGGCGGTTTCGTGGATCCCGGCGAAACGGTCTACTGCCCCGGGCACCTCCGGGTGGGCGGGCGGCGTTTCCATTGCTGGAAACGCGGCGGGCATGGCAATGTCGATCTGCACAAGTCGCTGCGCAACAGTTGCGACGTCTACTATTACGACATCGCCCAACGCACGGGTGTCGAGCGGATCAGCGCGATGGCGCGGAAACTGGGCCTTGGCGTCGTGCACGACCTGCCGATGACCAGCGTGTCGCAAGGGCTGGCGCCGACAAAGGCGTGGAAGCTCGAAAGCAAGGGCAGCGAGTGGTTGCGGGGCGATACGGTCAATATCGCGATCGGTCAGGGCTATGTGCTGGCCTCGCCGCTGCAACTGGCCGTGATGACCGCCCGCCTGGCGACCGGCAAGATGGTCAAACCGCGGCTGGTGAAATCCGTGAACGGTGTGGATGAGCCCGTTGCGCCCGCCGAGGATCTGGGCATCAACGAGAACCTGCTGCGGCTGGTGCGCAAGGCCATGTACGCGGTGTCGAACAACCGGCGCGGCACGGCCTATCGCAGCCGTATCATCGAAGACGCCTTCAAGATGGCGGGCAAGACCGGTACCAGCCAGGTCCGTAACATCACCAAGGCCGAACGCGCGCGCGGCGTGACCCGCAACCGCGACCTGCCCTGGGAACGGCGCGACCACGCGCTCTATGTCAACTTCGCGCCCTACGACAACCCGAAGATCGCCGTTGCGGTTGTGGTCGAACATGGCGGCGGCGGCTCGACTGCGGCAGCGCCGATTGCCCGCGACGTGACCTTGCAGACGCTTTATGGCGGCGAACCTCCACTCGAAGCCTACCCCGCCGCCGATCGCGCCCGGATCAAAACGCAGCAGGAAAAACTGCGCAAGGCCCGGCCCGAACGCAAGAAAGACAAGAGTGACCGCGCATGAGTTATCTTGAATATACGGTCAAGACGACGCCCACGGGGTTGCGCAAGGTGCTCTACCTCAACTGGCCGCTCATCATCCTGCTGATCGCCGTGGCGTCCGCCGGGTTCCTGATGCTCTATTCCGTCGCGGGCGGGTCGTTTTCGCCCTGGGCCGCGCCGCAGATGAAACGCTTCGCTCTAGGCATCGTGCTGATGATGTTCGTGGCCATGGTGCCGATCTGGTTCTGGCGCAACATGTCGGTCGTGGCCTATATCGTCTCGCTGCTGCTCCTGGTCGCGGTGGAGCTTGTGGGCGTCGAAGGCAAGGGCGCGCAACGCTGGATCAACCTCGGTTTCATGCGCCTGCAACCGTCTGAGCTGATGAAAATCGCCCTCGTCATGGTGCTTGCGGCCTATTACGATTGGCTCCCGCTCAAGAAAACATCGCGGTTTATCTGGGTGGTGATCCCGGTCATCCTGATCCTGATCCCGGTGGCGCTGGTCCTGAAACAACCCGACCTCGGCACGTCGATCCTGCTTATCACCGCAGGCGCGCTGGTGATGTTCCTCGCGGGCGTGCATTGGGGATATTTTGCTGTCGTCACGGCGGCGGTCGTGGGATTGGTGACGGCGGTGTTCCAAAGCCGGGGGACAACCTGGCAATTGCTCAAGGACTATCAGTTCCGACGTATCGACACCTTCCTCGATCCGGCGAGTGACCCGCTTGGCGCGGGCTATCACATTACGCAGTCCAAGATCTCGCTCGGCTCCGGCGGCTGGACCGGGCGGGGTTTCATGCAGGGAACGCAATCGCGGCTGAACTTCCTGCCGGAGAAACACACCGATTTCATCTTCACCACACTGGCCGAGGAATTCGGCTTTGTCGGCGCGTTTTCGCTTCTGTCGCTCTATGCGTTGATCGTCTTTTTCTGCATCATCGCGGCCCTGTCGAACCGCGACCGCTATTCATCGCTGCTGATCCTCGGGATCGCGACGACGTTTTTCCTCTTTTTCGCGGTCAACATGTCGATGGTCATGGGGCTGGCCCCGGTCGTCGGCGTCCCCCTGCCCCTTGTAAGCTATGGCGGCTCGGCCATGCTGATCCTGCTTCTGGGCTTCGGCCTGATCCAGAGCGCCCATATCCATAAACCGAGGTAGAGTTGATGCCCGTCAATGTCCTCTTCGCCGCCCTCCCGGAGCGGTGGGAAACCTACGAGACACCCCTGAAAAACGCGCTCACCGCTGCGGGGGTCGAGGCCAACCTTACGCTTGATCTGCCACCCGGTGAAGTCGATTACATCGTCTATGCACCCAATAGCGACGTGCAGGATTTCACCCCCTTTACCCGCGCCAAGGCGGTGCTGAACCTCTGGGCCGGGGTCGAGGATGTGGTGGGGAATGAAACGCTCAAAATCCCGCTGGCGCGGATGGTCGATCACGGGCTGACGCAGGGCATGGTGGAATGGGTGACGGGCCATGTCCTGCGCCATCACTTGAACACCGATCTGCATGTGCACGGACAGGACGGCGAATGGCGTCGATACGTGCCGCCGCTGGCAGGCGACCGTCGCGTGACGGTGCTGGGCCTCGGCGCGCTTGGGTCTGCCTGCGCCACGGCGCTGGCCAATCTGGGTTTCGACGTGACCGGGTGGAGCCGGTCGCCCAAGGATGTGGCCGGGATCGCCTGTCTCTCTGGCGCGGAGGGGTTGACCAAGGCGCTGCGCCAAGCGGAAATCGTCGTGCTACTCCTGCCCTTCACTCCCGAGACCGAAAATACCCTGAACGCAGAGACACTGGCGCAAATGCCCAAGGGTGCCATCATCATCAACCCCGGACGCGGTCCGCTCATCGACGACGCGGCGCTGCTAGAGGCGCTAGATAGTGGGCAGATCGGCCATGCCACGCTTGATGTGTTCCGGGTGGAGCCGCTGCCTGTGGATCACCCTTACTGGGCGCATCCAAACGTCACCGTGACACCGCATATCGCCTCGGAAACCCGCGCGGAGACCGCCGCAGAGGTCATTGCCGAAAACATCCGCCGGGGTGAAGCCGGGGAGCCGTTCTTGCACCTGGTAGATCGTGACTTGGGGTATTGATTATCGCAGAATAGGCGGCTTGTCCGGATTTGATCCCGGTGCCGCGCGGAGCGTGACCTCGGCCTGTGGCAAATCAAACCGCAACCCACAACGGGCAAGACTGGCAGCAGTCGGGTCACTTGCCTGGAAGAACCCCACATCAATGGACCCCGCCTCCAGCCCGGAAAACACCAGCGCCTGCGCGACCGTATGCGCCAGCGCCTCTTCCGCGCTCGGACGCGCATTGATGATGCCCAGCATGTGGCCCGTCGCGCCGTTTTCGTAGGTTGCCTGCACCAGGTAGGCCAGGTCGGCCAAGCCTTCGGCAGCGGCAAGACGGGTATCAAGGATCTGCAAAAAAGCCTCGGGCAGCCCGGTGGGCGCGGCGAATGCCTGCACCTTGGCGGTGATTTCTTCGGGCGTGGCATCCATCTCGGCCAGCCATTGCACGGCTTCGGGGGGCAACAGGATCGAGGATGGCGCCACGTCGAGATTGAACCCCATGCCCAGCCCCTGCGGCGCCAGCATCTGGCAAATCACCCGCCCGGAAAGCGCCGCGTAGGGGGAGGTGATGCCGGTAAACTGGCTCAGCCGGTGTTCCTGGTCGAAAGCCAGCACGAAGGAATGATCGGAGAGGTCGAACACGTGCGGCGAGATCTTGTCATCCACCGGCTCGGCGTCGAGCAGCAGAAAGAGCTCGGTCCCGGTCAGACGCTCATAGAAGCGGCGGCGCGCCTCATCATCCGCATCCTCGGCCTGCATCGCCGCAAAAGCCGCATCGAGAAGTGTTTCAACCATCAAGGACCTCGCGAACCCGGGTGCGCAATTCCGGCAGAAGGTCTGTCTCGAACCACGGGTTTTTCTTGATCCAGCCTGTATTGCGCCAGGACGGATGAGGCAAGGGAAAGAGGTTTGGCGCATGCGCCTGCCATCCTTTGACGGTCTCTGTCACGCCGCTTTTGACGCCCATGTGGTACTTGTGCGCATAGCCGCCCACCAACACCGTCATGTCGATCCCGGCAAGGGTTTGCATCACCTCTTCGTGCCATGTCTCGCCGCAGATCCGGGGTGGCGGCAGATCGGACCCCTTGGCGTCATACCCCGGAAAACAAAACGCCATCGGCACGATCGCCACGCGGGATTGGTCGTAGAATTCATCGACCGAAAGCCCCAGCCAGTCACGCAGTCGGTCCCCAGATGGATCATCGAACGGTTTGCCGGATTTATGCACCCGCATCCCCGGCGCCTGCCCCGCGATCAGCAATCGCGCGGAAGGGCGAAACCAGGCCACAGGTCGGGGTTCATGCGCCGTATGGGTCGCGGCAAAACGGTCGGCACAGAGGCGGCAGGCGGATATTTGATCGGTAAGCTCGGTCATGGTGATCCCAGGAGAGTCTGAGATTACCTAGGTGAAAAACGGCAGATTTGCACGGCGCCTGTGAATAGAAGGTCAAAAACAAACGATCAGCCAGGTAATTTGAACGATGCTGCACCGAGTGATTGGATCACGCCGAGACCGCAGTCATTCTATTTCGACAAAACTCGAAATAACGGTTGCGCGTCATTTTTTATTTCGATAATTCTAGAATTATGAAACAGACAGCGATTCCCGATCTCGACCTTGCCCTTGCGGCCTCTACCTTTGCCGCGCTTGGCAGTGAGCAACGGCTTGCGGTGCTGCGCAGCCTTGTGCGCGCGGGCCCCGAAGGGCTGAGCATCGGGGAGTTGGGCGAACGCACCGGCGTAACCGGATCGACCCTGACACATCACATGAAAATCCTGACACAGGCCGGGTTGGTCAGGCAGGAGAAACGCGGGCGCAGCATCATCTGCGCGGCCGTCGCCTATGACGAATTGAAATCCATCTCGGAATTCCTGTTGCGCGAATGCTGCGCCGACAGTGACCACCCCCATGAAGGACATACCCATGGCTGAGACAACCGTCCCGTCCCAAAGCCCCAAATGGCGCATCGACAAGGCCTGGGCCGCGCTGATTGTTATCCTGGCGCTGGTCGCCGTGCTGGACTGGGCGCAGTTCTGGCCGACGATCACCTTTGCGGTGGGTGCGCTCTGGCACACCGCGCCCTTCATCACCTTCGCCGTGCTGGCCGTCGCTTATATGAAGGCCAGCGGCGCGGAGACCCTGCTCGCCAAGGCGTTCGAGGGACGACAGGCCAAGATGATCGTGCTGGCAGCACTTCTGGGCGGGTTATCGCCCTTCTGTTCCTGCGAGGTGATCCCGTTTATCGCTGCCATGTTGGCGCTTGGGGCACCCCTGGGCGCGGTGATGGCATTCTGGCTGGCCTCGCCGCTGATGGACCCGGCCATGTTCCTCATCACCTCCGGCACGTTGGGTTGGGACTTCGCGGTCGCCAAAACCGTATCGGCGGTCAGTATCGGCCTCCTGGGCGGCTTCGCCACGATGCTCATGGCCAACAGCCCAGTCTTTGCCAACCCGCTACGCGAGGCAAAACAGGGCTGCGGCGGGTGTTGCAGCAGCAGCAAACCGTTCGAGGGCAAACCGGTCTGGAAATTCTGGTCCGAGGCGCCGCGCCGCGACACCTTCCGCAAGACGGCACTCGACAACGCGCATTTCCTGCTGAAATGGCTGGCGCTGGCCTATGTGATCGAAGCCGTGATGCTGCAATACATCCCTGCCGAAATGGTGGCGAGGGTTCTGGGCGGCGAAGGCCTCTGGCCGATTATCCTCGGCGCGTTGGTGGGTGCACCGGCCTACTTGAACGGCTATGCCGCCGTGCCACTGGTCGATGCGCTGCTGGCCCAAGGTATGACGCAAGGCGCCGCGATGAGCTTCGTGATCGCCGGCGGCGTCAGCTGCATCCCCGCCGCTATCGCGGTCTGGGCTTTGGTCAAACCGCGGGTCTTTGCGGCCTATATCGGCTATGCGATGGTCGGCGCGGTTCTGGCCGGGATGGCCTGGCAAGCCGTCGCCTGAGGCGGATACCATACGTCAAAAGAACCGGCCGCGCGCTGCCCGCGGGCCGGTTTTTTTGCATCAAACCCCATAAAACGCACCGGCTTTGTTGTCATGATCGGCAAAAATCCGACATAATGGCGCAAAGATTGGCTAAACAAGCCTTAACAATGCCCCGCTACAAGAGGGCAGGCCGAAGCAGTACCGGAGCCCTTGGATGCTCGAGTTCGAGAATGTCAGCAAGTCCTTCTGGACGGGCACACAGCGCAAGGTGATCCTTGAAAAGGTCTCCTTCCGGGTGGAGCTTGGCCGGTCGCTTGGCATTCTGGCCCCTAACGGTACGGGCAAAACGACACTTGTGAACATGATGGCAGGCCTCGAAAAGCCAGACGAAGGCAGCATCCGACGCGATTGCCGGATCAGCTTTCCCCTTGGCTTCATGGGTGGTGTGGTCAACAAGATTTCGGCCATGGAAAACAGCCGCTACATCGCCCGGCTATACGGGCTTGATCCGGACTATATCGAAGCGTTCTGCCGCTGGATGTGCAATCTTGGCGAATATTTCGATCAGCCGCTCGGCACCTATTCCTCGGGGATGAAGGCGCGCTTTACATTTTCGCTGATGCTGGCGCTGGATTTTGACATGTACCTGATCGACGAGGGCATGCCGAGTTCGACCGATGTCGAGTTCAACAAGAAAGCGGGCGAAATCCTGCGCGAACGGCTGCGCACAACAACCGTGATCATCGTATCACACCAGCCCAACACCCTGGAAAAATTCGCCCGCGAGGCCGCTGTCCTCATGGGCGGCAAACTGCATATGTTCGACACCTTGGAAGAGGCAAAACGGCTTTATGACTACGAAACCCAAGGCTAGGAAATTCCGCATTCGCCGCAATGCACCCGCCCCTGATGCCGCAGCGCCAGAGGCGGACGCCGCACGTCCCGAGGCGTCCCCGGACGCGGACCAGCAAGAGCAGGCCACGCAGGGGCAAAGCGGGCAGGTCAGCTCGGCGCGGGAGACGGCGACGTCGCAGGATATCGACGAAATCCGCAAAGAGGGGCTGACGGGGCGCCAGTTGCGCATGGCGCGCCGCATGGCGCAGAAACACGGGCTGGCGCCGGTGTCGGATTTTGACGCCGTCCGGCTGCTTCGGCAGAAAGGTATCGATCCGTTTCAGCGCATCAACATCCTCGAGGTCGTCGCCGGAGAGGATGCCGCGAAACCCGAAACCCGGCCGGACACGGCCCAGAAACGTGTGCAACTGCCCCAGACGATCCCCGCGGATCAGCAGACCCTGCCCTCGACCGATCTCAGCCCGTCCGAACAGCGCGCTGCCGAAATCATGGGCATCCAGCGCGACATTGCCAAGCGGCGGCGACGCAAGCTCCTCCTGCTGCTGTCGCGGCTCACGGCCTTCGTCTTTCTACCTACCCTGATCGCCGGCTATTACTACTACGCCGTGGCCACGCCGATGTACGCCACCAAATCCGAATTCCTTATCCTGACCGCCGATGGCAGCGGCGGCAGCGCGCCTGCCGGTCTGTTCAGCGGCACATCCTTTGCCACCGGCCAGGACTCGATCGCGACCCAATCCTATCTCCAATCGAAGGATGCGATGTTGCGGCTTGACCGGGAACTGGGTTTCCGCGCGCATTTCAGCCAGGAGCATATCGACCCGATCCAGCGGCTTGACCCGGATGCCAGTAACGAAGAGGCCTACAAGCTCTACAAAAAATACATCAAGCTCGGCTACGACCCCACCGAGGGCGTCATCAAGATGGAGCTTTCCACCGCCGACCCGGAGGTCAGCGCGCTCTTTTCCCAAAGACTGATCGAATATGCCGAGGAGAATGTCGATCAGCTCAGCAGCGAGAAACGAACAGATGCGGTTGAAACCGCGAACCGGGGCCTGGAAGATGCCAAGGCCCAACGCCGCGCGGCGCAGGAGCGCCTTGTGCAGCTGCAGGAGGGAACGATCCTCGACCCCGAAGGCGAGATCGCCGGCATCCGGCAGCTGGTCAGCACGGTGGAACTGCAGTTGCAGGAGAAACAACTGGCGCTGGATATTCAGCTCAACAATGCCAGGCCCAACCAGGCCAAGGTCGATGCGCTCACCAGCGAGATCGAAGTTCTGAGCGCGGAACTCAGCAAGCAGAAGGCACGGCTCAACCAGGCCACGGAGGGCGAAAGCTCCCTGGCGTCGCAAACCTCTGACATCCAGATGGCGCAGCAGGACCTCGCGACCGCCGACATCATCCTGCAATCGGCCCTGGAATCGAAGCGGTTGAGTGAGATCGAGGCCAATAAGCAGGTGCGTTACCTGACGGTCAGTGTACGCCCGGTCGCCTCGCAGGATCCCTCCTATCCGCGGGCGTTCGAGAACACGATCCTTGCCTTCCTGATCTTTGCCGGTATTTACCTGATGATATCGCTGACCGCCTCGATCCTGAAAGAGCAGGTTTCGTCTTAGGCGCAGCCGGATCGCATTGCGTGAGGACGTTGCAGCACATGAAACAGGTAGAGATCGCCGGACTGAATGTGGGCAATGACCAGCCGCTGACCATCATCGCCGGGCCCTGTCAGCTGGAAAGCACCGACCATGCGCAGATGATCGCCGGGCAGATGGCCGAGGCCTGCAAAGCCGCCGGCGCGCAATTCATCTTCAAGGGCTCCTTCGACAAGGCCAACCGCACATCGCTTTCGGGCAAGCGCGGGTTGGGGGTTGATAAGGGCCTAAAGGTGATGCAATCCGTCAAGGAAACGCTTGGCGTGCCGGTGCTGACCGATGTCCACCTGCCCGATCAATGCTCACCGGTGGCTGCGGTTTGTGACGTGCTACAAATCCCGGCCTTCCTATGCCGGCAGACCGACCTTTTGCTGGCCGCAGGCGAGACCGGGGCTGCAATCAACATCAAGAAGGGGCAGTTCCTCGCCCCCTGGGAAATGCCCAACATCGTGACCAAGCTGGAAAGCACCGGCAATACGCGCCTCATGCTGACCGAGCGCGGCACGAGTTTCGGGTATAACACGCTTGTGGCAGATATGCGATCCCTGTCGCAGATGGCCGCAACGGGATATCCGGTGGTGATGGATGCCACCCATTCGGTACAACAACCGGGCGGCAAAGGCGGATCAAGCGGCGGACAGCGCGAGTTTGCACCGGTCATGGCACGCGCCGCGGTTAGCCTTGGTGTCGCGGCGGTATTCATCGAAACCCATGAAGACCCCGATAATGCCCCCTCGGACGGGCCAAATATGATCCATTTGGCCGCAATGCCCCATCTTGTTGACACATTGATGCGCTTTGACGCGCTGGCAAAAGAGAATCCGATTTCGATCTGAAGAAAGAGTTTTGACAGTGACCAAACCCCAGCCGACCGTCACCCCCAATACCTGGGAATTCCTCCGCGATGCGATGATCACACCCACGGGTTTCCGCGAGTATGACGCGCGTTGGAAATACCCCGATGAGATCAACCTGCCCGGCATCACCGCGCTCGGCCTGGGCCTTGGCACGCAGATGCACGCGCGTGGCATTGACCCGGTGATCGCGGTTGGCAACGACTATCGCGACTATTCGCTTTCCATCAAAAACGCTCTGATCCTCGGGTTGATGCGCGCCGGGATCACCGTCAAGGATATCGGCCCCTGCCTCAGCCCCATGGCCTATTTCAGCCAGTTCCACCTGGACGTGCCGGCGGTGGCCATGGTGACGGCAAGCCACAACCCCAATGGCTGGACCGGCGTGAAGATGGGTTTTGACCGCCCGCTAACGCATGGCCCCGACGAGATGTCCGAACTTCGCGATATCGTGCTGGAAGGACGGGGAGAGCCACGCCCGGGCGGCGCCTATGAATTCGTGGACGGTGTGCGCGAGGCGTACCTCGATGACCTCGTCGGTGATTTCAAAATGAGCCGCAAGTTGAAGGTCGTCTGTGCGACCGGCAACGGCACCGCCTGCGCCTTTGCGCCTGAACTCTTCGAACGGCTGGGGGTTGAGGTTGTCCCCTCGCATAACGAGTTGGATTATACCTTCCCGAACTACAACCCGAACCCCGAAGCGATGGAAATGCTGCATGACATGAGCGCATCGGTGAAGGCCAGCGGCGCGGACTTTGCCCTTGGCTTTGATGGCGATGGCGACCGGTGCGGCGTGGTGGATGACGAGGGCGAAGAGATTTTTGCCGACAAGGTGGGCGTCATCATGGCGCGGGATCTCAGCAAACTGCACCCCGGCAGCACCTTCGTGGCGGACGTGAAATCCACCGGGCTTTTCGCCTCGGACCCCGAGCTTCAGGCCAATGGCGTCAAGGCGGATTACTGGAAAACCGGCCACAGCCACATGAAACGCAGGGTCAAGGAGATCGGCGCGCTGGCGGGGTTCGAGAAATCCGGGCATTACTTCCTGGCCGAGCCGGTGGGGCGTGGTTACGATTGCGGGATGCGCGTCGCGGTCGAGATCTGCAAGCTGATGGACCGCAACCCCGACATGAGCATGTCGGACTTGCGCAAGGCGCTGCCGGTCACCTATTCGACGCCCACGATGTCGCCCTGGTGCGCGGATACCGAGAAATACGACGTGTTGGAGCGGCTGGTGCAGAAGCTTGTTGCCAAGCACGAAGCCGGTGAAAAAATCGCCGGACGTCCCATCAAGGAAGTGGTCACCGTCAACGGCGCGCGGGTTATCCTCGATAACGGCAGTTGGGGGCTGGTGCGGGCGTCGTCGAACACGCCAAACCTCGTCGTGGTCTGCGAAAGCAGCGAAAGCGACGATGAAATGCGCGCCATCTTCGCCGATATTGACGCGGTGATCCGGACGGAGCCATCCGTCGGCGATTACGACCAGACGATCTGAACCCCGGGGCCAGGCGGGCCTCCCGCCAGTGCCCGTTCCATGCGGCGGCCGTCGGAGATGGCATCGTTTGAAAGGAACCGAGAGATATGGGCGAGCGTCAAAAAACACTGCTGCTGACCGGCGCAAGCCGCGGGATCGGACATGCCACGGTGCGCCATTTCGATCAGGCCGGATGGCGGGTCATTTCATGTTCGCGCCAACCCTTCGACGACAACTGCCCGTGGAGCGGTGGCGACAACCATATCCAGGTGGACCTTTCCGATCCGAACACGACGATCCGCGCCATTGAGACCATTCGCGAACGGCTGGATGGCTCCCTCGACGCCCTCGTCAACAATGCGGGTATTTCTCCCAAGGGGCCGGAGGGAGAGCGCCTGAACACGATCGACACAGATCTGCAAACCTGGGGTCGGGTTTTTCACGTCAATTTCTTCGCCTCGGTGGTTCTGGCCCGTGGCCTCAAGGACGAGTTGGCCGCCGCCAAGGGCAGCGTGGTCAACGTGACCTCGATCGCCGGATCCCGGGTGCATCCCTTTGCCGGGGCCGCCTATGCCACGTCCAAAGCGGCGCTGGCGGCGCTGACGCGGGAGATGGCGCATGATTTCGGGCCGATGGGCGTGCGCGTCAATGCCATCGCCCCCGGCGAGGTCGAGACCGCGATCCTCAGCCCCGGCACGGAAAAGTTGGTGGATGCCCTGCCGATGCGCCGCCTTGGCCAACCGGAAGAGGTCGCGTCCGCAATCTTTTTTCTATGCTCCGAGGCGAGTTCGTACATCTCGGGTGCCGAACTCGAAGTGAATGGCGCGCAACACGTCTGAGTGCGTCACGCCGCCAGCCCGCGCCCCTTGAGCAAAGCCTCGACGCCGGGAAGGCGACCGCGGAACGCCAGGTAAAGCTCCTCCGCATCCCGCGATCCGCCGGTTGAAAGGATATTTACTTCAAGCGCACCGGCACGCTCCGCATCAAACGCATCGCCCGCCTCCTCGAAAGCGGCGAAGGCATCGGCATCCATCACCTCGGACCACATGTAGCTATAGTAACCCGAGCTATACCCGTCGCCGGCAAACACATGGGCGAATTGCGGCGTGGCATGGCGCATGGTGATCGCCCGCGGCATGCCGATTTCCGCCAGCACGTCGGCCTGTTTCGCCATCGGATCGGCCGGTGCGGCACCTTCGTGAAAAGCTAGGTCCACCAGCGCCGAGGCGACATATTCCACGGTCTGGAAACCCATGTCGAAATTGGCAGCACCCAGCACCTTGTCGAGCATATCCTGCGGCATCGCCGCGCCGGTTTCAGCATGGGTGGCAAACTCGGCCAGCACCGCGGGAACCTCCAGCCAGTGTTCGTATAGCTGGCTCGGCAGTTCGACAAAATCACGCGCCACATTGGTGCCGGAAAGGCTCTCGTAGGTCACGTTCGACAACATCTGATGCAGGGCATGGCCGAACTCGTGAAAAAGCGTGCGCGCATCGTCATAGCTCAGAAGCGCCGGGTCACCCTTGGCAAAGTTGCAGACGTTGATGACCACGGGCCCCTGCACATCGGGGAACCTGGCCTGCCCCCGCATTGCCGAGCACCAAGCACCAGAGCGTTTTGACCCCCGCGCGAAGTAATCCCCAATGAAAACCGCCACATGGCCGCCATCTCGGGTCACCTCCCATGCGCGGCAATCCGGATGATAAAGGGCCACGTCGAGCGGTTTGAAATCGAGGTTGAACAACCGCTTGGCGCAGGCAAAGGCCGCCTCGATCATCCGGTCAAGCTGCAGATAGGGCTTGAGCGCCGCCTCATCCAGATCATGCTCGGCCTTCCGGCGTTTCTCCGCATAGTACCGCCAGTCCCACGGCTCCAGCGGACCATTGACGCCATCAGCCTGCATCATCGCGGTCAACACTTCGGCATCCGCCTCTGCGCGCGCCTTCGCCGGCTCCCACACATCCATCAGGAGTTGCCGCACCGCCTGGGGTGTCTTGGCCATCTCTGTTTCCAACTTGAAGTCGGCAAAGCTGTCATACCCAAGAAGGGCCGCGCGCTCCTGCCGTAGGGCCAGCGTCTCCGCAGCGATCCCACGATTGTCGGTGTCGCCACCATTCGCTCCGCGGGCCACCCAGGCATTGAACGCAATCTCGCGCAGGTCGCGCCGGGTAGAGAATTGCAGGAAAGGCACGATCAGCGACCGTGACAACGTGATGACCGGACAAACAAGACCCTTCTCGGCCCCCGCCGCCCGCGCGGCACCAACAAGGAAGTCCGGCAACCCGTCCAAATCTTCTTCGGCCAGTTCCATGTGCCAGGCGGCCTCATCCGCCAGCAGGTTCTGCGTGAACGCAGTGCCCAGTTCCGCCAGCCGGGCCATAATCTCGCGCATGCGCGCATCCTCATCACCGGTCAGGGCCGCGCCCGCACGGACGAACCCACGCCGGGTCAGATACAAAAGACGCTCCTGTTCCGCACCAAGGCCAAGCGTCTCGCGCGTCTGCCAAAGCCTGTCAATCCGCGCAAAAAGTGCCTTGTTCCCATGCACTTCCGAACTGTACGCCGCCAATTTCGGGCTGAAGACCCGCTGCAATTCCTGGCGCTTCGGATTGCTGTCGGCCCCGGCCAGGGAAAAGAATACCGACAACACCTTGTCGAGTGCCTTCCCGGATGTCTCTAACGCCTCGATAGTGTTGGCAAATGTCGCGGTCTCCGGCGCGCCGGCGATTGCGGCGATCTCCGTGCGGCCCTGCGCCAGGGCGATATCGAACGCCTCTTCGAAATCTGCATCGGAAATCCGGTCGAACGGCGCAATTTCGAAAGGTGTGTTCCAATCAGCCAGCAAGGGGTTTGTCATCCGAAGCTCCTTTTCCATGGCAGATAGGGCAATCCGCGCGGGGTTTGAGGGTGAATTTGCGGCTTTCGCCATAAAGCGCGTCATAGATCAGCATTTCACCGCACAAAGGCGTACCCGCCCCGGTGACAAGTTTGATCGCCTCCACCGCCATCATCGATCCAAGAACACCGGGCAGCGGCCCCAACACGCCCGCCTCGGCACAGGACGGCGCAAGTTCGGGCGCGGGTGCCTCTGGGAAGATACATTGATAGCAGGGCGTGCCATGGGCGGGATCAAACACGCTCAACTGCCCTTCCCATTGCGACAAAGCCCCGGAGATCAACGGCTTACCCGCTTGAACCGCGATCTTGTTGGCCAGGTACCGGGTGGCAAAATTATCGGTGCCGTCGAGGATCACATCATACTCGGCAAAAAGCGTCGCGGCGATCTCCTCGGTCAGGCGGCGTTGATAGGGACGCACGGTGACCGACGGGTTTTGCGCCTGCATCGCGGCCTGGGCGGACTGTACCTTGGGCATGCCGATATCCGCATCGCGATGAATGACCTGCCGTTGCAGGTTGGAGTTGTCGACCACATCGTCGTCGATCACCCCGATGGTCCCCACACCCGCCGCCGCGAGATAGAGCAGAACCGGAGAGCCAAGCCCGCCCGCGCCGATGACCAGGACCCGCGCCTCGCGCAGCGCCTTCTGCCCCGGCCCGCCGATTTCACGCAGGACGATATGGCGCGCGTAGCGTTCCAGTTGAGCCTCAGTGAACTGACCCGGTGTGCTGGCGGGCGCGGTCGGTAACGGATTGGCCCGGGCACGCAGCAGTCGCAGCCCTTCCCGATAGGCCAGCACAATCGCCGCCGCACCCCCAAGCAAAAGCCAGGGCGCGGCCGTTTCACCGGTGGCAAGCCGAAGCGGGTTGCCGGATGGCAGGATCAGGTGCAGGAAAACCACCCCAACCCAGAGACATCCGATCATCCCCCATCGCAGCGACCTCGGCGTTCCCATCGCGGCCCCAAGCCCCCAAAGCGCCACCGCCAGACCAAGAACCAGCACCATCAGACCCGCCCCGTCGATCCAAACCCGCCCGCCCCGCGCGCGGTATCATCGAGAGCCTCAACCAGTTCAAACGCCGCCTGCACCACCGGGGCGACAATCATCTGCGCAATCCGCATCCCGTGGGTGACATGAAACGCCTCGGCGCCCGCATTCATCACGATCACGCCCAAAGGCCCGCGATAATCGCTGTCGATCGTTCCAGGCGTATTGGGCAGCGTGATGCCATGCTTCAGCGCCAACCCCGACCGCGGGCGCAACTGCGCCTCGAACCCCACGGGAATGGCCACCCTCAACCCCGTCGGCACCAGCGCCCGCGCGCCCGGCGCAATCACCACGCCATCACGATCCGCCTCGGGAAAATTCGCCCGCAGATCAGCACCCGCCGCACCCCCCGTTTCATAGGCAGGCAAGCCCAGAGACCGGTCAGCGCCTTCGTCCCAGATCAGCCTGACCGTCACCATCCCCTGCCCTTTCATCTTGCCGGAAATACTCAAAATACCTCAGCTCAACGCCTTGGCAATCCGCTCCGCCAACCGTGCCGCCACCTGATCCTTGGCCATGCGCGGCCAATCTTCGGCACCCGCGTCTGAAATCAGGGTGATGTCGTTTTCAACGCCCCCCATAATTCCGGTACCCGCACTCACGTCATTGGCCACGATCCAATCACAACCCTTGCGCGCCCGTTTCGCGGTGGCGTTTTCGACCACATCATCGGTCTCTGCGGCAAAGCCCACCACCAGACCGGGCCGGCCCTCTTTCATCTGACTGACCGTGGCGAGGATGTCCGGATTTTCGGCAAAATCGAGCGTCGGCAACCCGCCCTTGGTCTTTTTCATCTTGCTGTCACTGGCCTTGGCAACGCGCCAATCGGCCACTGCGGCGGCAAAGACGGCGGCATCCGCGGGCAGCGCCGACTGTGCGGCGTCCATCATCTCCTGCGCGGTTTGCACGCGGATCACCTGCACGCCATCGGGCGGCGGCACATCGGCAGGTCCGGTGACAAACACCACCTCCGCCCCCAAGGCCGAAAGCGCCCGTGCAATCGCCGTCCCCTGCGCCCCCGACGACCGGTTGGCAATGTACCGCACCGGGTCGATCGGCTCGTGGGTGGGACCGGAAGTGACCAGCACACGCTTGCCATTCAACGGCCCGTCGGCGAGGGCGGCCTCAATCGCTGCGACGATCTCAAGGGGTTCCGCCATCCGTCCCGGACCATATTCGCCGCAGGCCATGTCGCCCGCGTTCGGGCCCACAAACATGATCCCGTCATCCTCCAGCGTGGCGCGATTGCGCCGGGTGGCGCGGTGCTCCCACATGCGGACATTCATCGCTGGCGCCACAAGAACCGGCGTATCGGTCGCCAGCAGCAGGGTCGAGGCCAGGTCATCCGCCTGGCCCTGCGCCATCTTGGCCATCAAATCGGCTGTTGCGGGCGCTACCACGATCAGGTCGGCGCTGCGGCTCAACTCGATATGACCCATCTCGGCCTCGTCGGTCAGATCAAAGAGGTCCTGAAACACCTTTCGGCCCGCCAGCGCCGACACCGAAAGTGGCGTGACGAATTCCGCCCCCGCCCGCGTCAGGACCGGTGTCACAGAGGCCCCGCGTTCGCGCAACCGCCGAATCAGATCCAGCGATTTGAAGGCCGCAATGCCGCCGCCAATGATCAGGAGGATACGTTTGGACACCAACATGGGCCATATTCCTTTTGGGTCTTGCGCGACAGTATTGCGGGATATGAACAGTGACAAGAGCGGGCCGCGCGGCAGTGACCGACGCTACTGAAAGGCGAGGCAGGGATCGGGACGGGGATGTGCGGGGCTTGAATGCACCTCGTCAAATCCGCCCTCAAGCGGCGCGCCATCCTCCGTCTGACCCAGAACTTGCACATCCAGATCGGGCGCCACCTGCGCCAGGATGGCCGGGACGCCCCAATCCTTGCGGGCATGTCCGTTGCCGGTGATCACCGCCACCGGTCCGCCGGTCTCCGCCAGGGCGCGGATGACCTCGCGGGCAAGGGTGGCATCGCGCAGACGTTGGATATCCACCATCGGCGCCAGCATGTCCTGGGGCAGCGCGTCGCAATGGGCCGCGGCTTGCAACTTCTCACGCGCCGCCTGCTCGGCTGGGGGCAAGGGCCGGGTCAGCCCGAAGCGGTCTGCATCCTCGCCGAAGGCAGCGGCCAGACCGGATGACATCGACTGCCGCGCCGCCTCCCGGGGAACCGCGGCACCAAAGATCTGCGCATCCGAGGCCACGAAAATCGGGTAATACATCGAAAAATCCGGCCATCCACTCTCGGACCAGCCTAATGCCGCTTCAAGTGCCGCCGCGTCCTGCAACAGATCAGGCGTGACCCGAGCCGCCTGCTCGGCGGTGAGCATCTCAAAAACAAGTGCCTTGGGGTCAAATTCCGCCACGCGGTCCGCCTGCACCACGTGGTGAGCCGGGTTGTCATGTATCTCACCAAGGATCAGCGCGTCCTGCGCCGACAAGCGCACAGGAAACAGGCCTACAAAGAGGCCGACAGTAGCGATAAGGGGTTTCATACCAAGAGGTTATGAACCTCGGACCCGTGGCGTTCAAGCTGTTTCCGCATCTTGACGAAGGCGGCGGCCTCAAGCTGCCGAACCCGCTCCTTGCTCAGGTTCAGTTCCTGGCCGAGGCTTTCCAGCGTGCGGGGCTGTTCGCGCAGCTTGCGTTCACGGACAATGAACCTTTCGCGGTCATTCAGCGTCCCCATCGCCTGCGTCAACCAGGTGCGCAGAGCCGCCTGGTCATGCTCGGCCTCGACCAGATGTTCGGCACGGGGGCCTTCATCCTCGATCGTGTCCATCCATTCGCGGCCTTCATCCTCGGTGGATTGTGTCGCGTTCAGGGAAAAGTCGGAGCCCGCCAGCCGACCTTGCATCATTTCGACGTCGCGAAGCGGCACACCGACCTCATGCGCGATCATCTCCCGCAGCTGATGGCCATCAAGCTCTTCACCCTTGGCCATCGCCTCGCGCTCGATCCGGGCCTGAACCCGGCGCATGTTGAAAAATAGCGACTTCTGGCTGGAGGTGCTGCCGGTGCGCACCATCGACCAGTTGCGCATCACGTATTCCTGGATCGACGCCTTGATCCACCACACCGCGTAGGTCGAGAAGCGAACCCCGCGGTCGGGATCGAACTTGTCGGCGGCTTTCATCAGGCCAAGCCCGGCCTCCTGGATGAGATCATTCATCGGCGCGCCATACCGCCGAAATTTCGATGCCATCGAAATTGCAAGCCGCATGTAGGCGTTTATCAGGCGGTGAAGAGCGGCCTCATCCTTGTGGTCGCGCCAGGCATAGGCAAGTTCACGTTCAGTTTCGGCATCCAGCATCTCGGCCTTCATCGCCGTGCGCGAAAAGTTGTTCTGGTATGGTGCGTCCAAAGGCATCTTCGGCCCCCTGTTCAATGGCTGCGTAATTTGCGCTCTTTTTCAGTTTCTCATCCAATGGTACGCAGGCCCAATCAAAGCGGATCAAAAAAGGGTGCGAATTCGTCATGCTACCAAAGCTGACACTGGTGCTGGGAGGCGCTGCCTCGGGCAAATCCGCTTTTGCCGAAGGGCTGGCGAAAAGGTCCGGTCGCGGGTTGATCTACCTCGCCACAGCGCAGGTTTTTGACGATGAGATGCGCGAAAAAGTGCGAAAACACAAGGAGATGCGCGGCGAGGGTTGGCGGACCCATGAGGCGCCGATGGATCTGGCACCTGCGATTGAGGCGGCGACCGGGGATGACGTGATCTTGCTTGATTGCGCCACGATGTGGTTGAGCAATCATTTGCTTGCAGAAAGTGACCTGACCCGCGCCGAGGCGGGTTTGATGGCCGCGCTTCAAGACTCAAAAGCGCCGATTATCGTTGTGTCCAACGAGGTCGGCCTGTCAGTTGTGCCGGACAATCAACTGGCGCGGCGTTTCCAGAACGCGCAAGGAAGGCTCAACCAATCCTTGGCGTCACGGGCCGATCTGGTCGTGAACGTGATGGCAGGACTGCCGCAGGTTCTCAAGGGTACGCTGCCATGAGCCGGTTTTTCTGGGTACGGCACGGTCCGACCCACGCCAAGGCCATGGTGGGCTGGTCCGACATCGCCGCGGATCTGAGTGACACGGCGCAAATTGCCCGCCTTTCGGCGCATCTCCCGGCTGACGCGCTCGTCATATCGTCGGACCTGATCCGCGCGACGGCCACGGCCGATGCCATCGCAGGGACGCGCGACCGCCTGAGCCATGATGCCGACCTGCGCGAAATCCATTTCGGCGCGTGGGAGATGCAGGGCTTCGATACCATCCCGGATCAGGACCATGTCCGCGCGTTTTGGGACCAGCCCGGCGATGTCCGCCCCCCCGGCGGTGAAAGCTGGCACGAGGTCGTTGCGCGGGTGGATCGCGGTGTTGCGCGCCTGATCGCGGCGCATCCGGGACGCGACATTATCGCGGTGGCGCATTTCGGCGCGATCCTAACACAGGTGCAACAGGCCCTGCAGGTGGGCGCTTATGAGGCCTTCAGCCACCGGATCGACAATCTCTCGGTCACCGAGCTGCATTGGGACGGCGCCCGGTGGCACGCCGAGGGCATCAATCACATTCCGTGATGGGCATCCGCACAAGGTTTTGTTTCTCCGCGGACGGCCCGGCGTCTAATCTGCGCCCATGACCTATGATCTCATTCTCGGCGATTACGCCTATTCAAGCTGGTCGCTGCGCGGCTGGCTGCTTTTCGACCGGTTCGGCATCCCATGCCGCACCGAGATGGTGAATTTCAAGAAGGGGGGCGTGCCCGAGCAGATGCCCGATTGGGCGCCTGCCAAGACCGTCCCTGCGGTGCGGACGCCCGAAGGGGCGATCCTGACGGATTCGATGGCCATCGCCGAAGAACTGGCCCAGCGTCATCCGGAGGCCGGGTTCTGGCCTGAAGATCCCAAAGCGCGTGCCACCGCGCGCAGCCTGACGGCCGAGATGCATGCCGGGTTCATGGCGCTGCGCGGGGAATGTCCGATGAACCTGCGCCTGGCCTATACCGGGGTTGAGCCGACTGCGGCCGTTCTGTCGGACCTTAGGCGGCTCGAACTGATCTGGGCGCATGCAAGGCAAACCTGCGCACCGGACGGGCCATGGCTCTGTGGCGCTTATTCGATCGCCGATGCGTTCTACGCGCCGGTTGCCGCACGGATTGCGGGCTATGGTCTCGACGTATCCCAGGACGCGCAGAAATATGTGGCCGCGCATCTGGCTGACCCTGCATTCCGGCGATGGCGTGCCATGGGTCTGGTGCATGGCGAGGTGTTGAATAGGTACAAAAAACCCTTTGAGACCAGTGCTTGGCCGGGGCCGCCTGCCTTGGTTGCAGAGGCGACCGATGCCGAACCAGAGAACGCCGCTTGTCCTTATTCGGGCAAGCCCCCGACCCACATGATGACGCTGGACGGGCGCGTTTTTGGTTTCTGCAATGCGTTTTGCCGCGACAAAACCGCCGCCGATCCGGAAGCATGGGCTGCCTTCATGGCGATGCGCGGCTGAGGCAACGAGATGGAGTGCGCGTACCGCGCACACCGGATATCTCGTCGGCGGCCTCCGGCCTTCTCCTCGCGCCGCGTGTGGCACTCGTTGTGCGATAATCGCCTGGGATGCGCTTCGGGCCGCGGTTAACCTTTCATCAACACCTCTCCTCCTATCGTCGATGTCGGGTCGTTAACCAAGATTGACGAAAGGCAGGGGAATGGTCGCACGCGCCTACACGGTCGCCTTCGAAGGCGTTGAGGCCCGCCATGTCGAGGTGCAATGCGCGGTCACTCCGGGAATGCCTGCGTTTTCCGTCGTGGGCCTGCCAGACAAGGCCGTCAGCGAGGCGCGTGACAGGGTTCGGACGGCGCTCAGTTCCATGGCGATCGCACTGCCCTCCAAGCGGATCACCATCAACCTGTCCCCCGCCGATATGCCCAAGGAAGGCAGCCATTTCGATCTGCCGATCGCGCTGTCATTATTGGCGGCGTTGGAAATCATCCCCAAGGACGCCGTCGAAAGTACAACATCACTGGGTGAACTCTCCCTTGACGGCTCACTCGTACCGGTGATCGGCGCCTTGCCCGCTGCGATGGCCGCGGCGGAGGAGGATCACACCTTGCTCTGCCCGAAGGATTCCGGCGCCGAGGCCGCGTGGGTCGATGCGGTGCAGGTGCTGGGTGCCTCCTCTCTCGCGGACGTCGTACGGCATTACACGGGGCAGTCGCCGCTTCCACCCGCGGAGCCTGGCGAAGTGCTCCTGCACGGGTCCGGGCGCGATTTGCGTGACGTCAAGGGGCAAGAACGCGCCAAGCGGGCGCTCGAGATTGCCGCGGCAGGGCGGCATCACCTGATGATGGTCGGGACGCCAGGGTCGGGCAAATCCATGCTTGCGGCACGGCTGCCGGGCATCCTGCCGCCGCTGACAGCGGCGGAGGCGCTGGAAACCTCGATGATCCACTCGCTGGCTGGCTTGCTGGACGAAGGCGGCATCAGCCGCACCCGCCCCTTTCGCGAACCACATCACACCGCGTCGATGGCCGCGATCGTGGGCGGTGGACGGCGCGCCAGCCCCGGCGAGATCAGTCTTGCCCATAATGGCGTTCTCTTCATGGATGAGTTCCCCGAGTTTCCGCGGACGGTGCTGGAAACCCTGCGCCAACCGATCGAGACTGGCGAGGTCATGGTGGCGCGGGCCAATGCCCACGTCAAATACCCCTGCCGTTTCATGCTGGTGGCGGCTGCAAACCCCTGCAAATGCGGCTATCTGAGTGATCCCGCCCGTGCCTGCACCCGTGCGCCGATCTGTGGCGAGGACTACATGGGGCGTATCTCCGGCCCGCTGATGGACCGGTTTGATCTGCGTGTCGAAGTGCCACCCGTCGCCTTTACCGATCTCGACCTGCCCGCGTCTGGCGACAGCTCCTCCGAGGTTGCCAACCGGGTGCAACGGGCCCGGGCGGAGCAACAGGCGCGCTATGCCGACCGGCCCGACATGCGCCTGAATGCCGATGCCGAAGGCGAGGCCCTGGAGGAAATCGCAACGCCCGACACCGAAGGCCGCGCGTTACTGACCAAGGCCGCGGAACGGTTCGGGCTCAGCGCAAGGGGGTATCATCGGGTTCTGCGCGTCGCCCGCACCATCGCTGATCTCGATGGCTCAACCGCCCTCCGGCACCCGCATATCGCCGAGGCAATCAGCTACCGGCTGACCGGAGCGAAAGAGATCTGATCCACTCTGCGACCTCCCGCAAGGTCTGATCCGCTTCGGGCATCAACCCCCGGAAAAGCGGCCAGACATGTGGCAGGTCTCGCTCGATCACACATGTCACCGGCACGCCCTGGTCTTTCAACCGACCCACGATGTCGCGGGTATCATCCAGGAGGATTTCCGTATCGCCCACACAGATCCAGATCGGACAGACGCCTTCGAAATCCGCATGCAGTGGCGAGGCGCGCGGATCAGCCGCATCCGCGCCATCCAGATAGGCCCGCGCCATTTCCGCCGCGCGATCTGCCGGGAGGATGACTTCGGACCGCGCATTCCGGGTCACCGAATCCGACGAGAAACTGAGATCGGTCAGCGGCGAAAAGGCAAAACATCCGCGGGGTATCGGCAGGCCCAACCTCTTGATCTCAGCCAGAAGCGACAGCGCGAGACCGCCGCCTGCACTGTCTCCGCCCAAAACGACCCCGCCGGGTGCCTCATTGACCGCCCTGTAGGCCAGAACCGCATCTTCCAAAGCAGCGGGAAATGGGTGTTCCGGGGCCAGGCGGTACTGCGGCAGCAAGGCGCGTGCGCCAGCGTATCGGCACAACCAGGCGATCATCGCCCGATGGGTGCGCGGCGAGCCAAACCCATAGCCGCCGCCATGGAAATAGAGGATCACCGGCCCGTCCGGTGGACCCGCCACCCCAAGCGCAGGGACCGAAGATTGCCGGTGAACGAGCTCTTGCGGCTCAAAGACTGCATCCTTCGGCGGATGGAACAGGATCCTTGCCTTCGCTTCGAATGACCGGCGCACCCGGGTCAGCGACGCCCGCCCAAGATGCGGTTTCTCGGTCAGCTTCAGCCACCGGTTCAGCAGTCGGGCGCGCAGGCTCATGAACGCTTCGCCTCGATCGCCTCCCAGATCTTCGCGGCGACATTGATCCCGTCGAAACGCTCCAGTTCCTGGATGCCGGTGGGCGAGGTCACGTTGATCTCGGTCAGGTAGTCGCCGATCACGTCGATCCCCACGAAAACCTGTCCCTTCTCCCGCAGGAGCGGCCCGATCGTGGCGCAGATCTCGCGGTCGCGATCCGTCAGTTCGACCTTTTCCGGGCGCCCGCCCACATGCATGTTCGACCGGGTTTCACCCGCCGCCGGAACCCGGTTGATGGCGCCGACCGCCTCGCCATCAACGAGGATCACGCGCTTGTCGCCTTTGGACACGTCAGGCAGGAACTTTTGCACGATCAGTGGCTCGCGGCTGAAGCCGGTGAACATCTCGTGCAGGGATGTCAGGTTGCGATCCTCTTTCTTCAAAAGGAAAACCCCCGCGCCACCATTGCCATAGAGCGGCTTGAGGATAACGTCGCCATGTTCTTCCTTGAACGCCCGGATTGTGTCGAGATCGCGGGCGATCGCTGTCGGTGGCATCAGCTCAGGAAAATCGAGGATCAGGAGCTTTTCCGGAAAGTTGCGCACCCAGAACGGATCATTGACCACGGTCGTCCCCGGCGTCAGGCGATCCAGCAGATGGGTGGTGGTGATGTAGAACATGTCAAAAGGCGGATCCTGGCGCAGCCAGACCACATCGAAATCCGCCAGATCGACGGTGGTTTCGTCGCCCAAGCGAAAATGATCGCCCTCGACCCGCTGAACGCTGAGCGGCCAGCCCCGCGCGGTGACCCGCCCCTGATCGTAGGCCAGTTTGTCGGGCGTGTAGTAAAAGAGCTCATGTCCCCGCGCCTGCGCCTCTTCGGCAAGGCGAAACGTGCTGTCCGCGTTGATATCAATCGGACCGATCGGGTCCATCTGAAAGGCGATCTTCATGGCGCTGCCCCTTGTTTCAAGCTCCCTCTACATGGGGCAAGGGCGGCAGAGGTTCAATTCAGAAATGCCCAAAGGCGTTTTCAATGACCTCGACCCGGCCCGCGCCATCCATCGCCGCCAGATCAAAGCGCACATCGCTGAGCTGTCCCTGCGGGGTCTGGGCAAGGTATTCCGCCGCCGCGGCATGAATGCGACGCATCTGTGTCGGGCGCAGGCTACGAATGGCCGCGTCGATGCTGCGTGCCTTCTTGACCTCAACAAAGATCAGCAGATCGCCCATGCCGAAAATCAGGTCAATCTCGCCCCCTTCGCCGCGCCAGCGGGTTTCCAGCAGACGGGCACCCTTGTCGAGATAGGCGCGGGTGACGCGTTCTTCGGCGGCCCGCCCCGACAGATCGGCGCGTTGACCGGCATGTCGGCGGGCCCCAGCCGGTTTGGCCATTGCTTGGCGAAAGTCGCCATCGGTGTTCATGTGCCGGCCTCCAGTTTGAGCGCCAGTTGATAGACCTGCCGCCGTTTAATCCCCAATTCGGCAGATACCTGGTCCGCCGCATCGCGCACCGACAGCGTCTCAAGCGCCGCGCGCAGTTTCTGTTCTACATCCGCTTCGCTAACGGCCCGTGAATGGCCACGGTCGATCAGAACGACGCATTCACCTTTCAGCGTTCGCTCGGCGCAGAGGGCAGACAGTTCCGCAAGCGTGCCACGCAAGATTTCTTCGAATTTCTTGGTCAGTTCGCGGGCCACCACGGCGTGCCGCTCCGCGCCCAGGATATCCGCCGCATCGGCCAACATCGCCGCAACCCGCTTGGGTGATTCGTAGAAAACCAATGTTCCCGGCACCTGCGCCAGCGCCGTGAGCGCCGTTTTCCGCCGGGAGGCGGTGTTTGGCAGAAACCCGGCGAAATGGAATTGATCGGTCGGCAGCCCGGCCAGTGTCAGCGCGGTGATGACCGCCGATGGCCCCGGCGCCGACACGAGCGTATGCCCCGCCTCGACCGCCGCCCGGCCAAGGTCAAAACCGGGATCGGCAACCATCGGCGTGCCCGCCTCGGACGCATAGGCAACCGATTTTCCTGCTGCCAGCGCACCAAGCAGCCGGGGCCGCGCCTTGTCACCATTATGATCGTGATAGGCGACAAGCGGTCGATCGCCAAGCGCTACCCCGTGAATTTCCATAAGTTTGCGCAGGCTGCGGGTGTCTTCGGCCGCCAGAACATCAGCGGAGGCAAGGATATCCAGCGCCCTGAGCGTGATGTCGCGCGCCGTGCCGATCGGCGTTGCGATCAGGTAGAGACCCGGCGGCAGTTTGCTGTTGATCGGATTCACCACTGGACCCGCCCCGTTTGACGTTTATGATTGTGTCCCAAAACGCGGCTGCACTTCAGCACAGGCCGCCCAGAGGGAGTGAGTTACCCATGTTTGCCGTTTTGTCCACCGCCCGCAAGACCGTCGCGCGGCTCGCGCTGTTTGCCTCCGTTGCCTGGCTCGCCGCGTGTCAGCCGGTCTCGCTGTCCAATACCGGCCTCGTGCCGAGCAACAGTGTCGCCGTCGCCCTTCTCGTCCCCCATGGCGCATCGAGCGCCCAGGAGCAGAAACTGGCGCGCGATTTGGAAAACGCTGCGCGCCTGGCCGTGTCCGATCTTGACGGTGTGCCGATTGACCTGCGCGTCTATAGCACCGCGGGGAATGCAGGGCAGGCGCAGGCCGAAGCCCTCAAGGCCGTTGATGATGGCGCCCAGATCATCGTGGGGCCGCTTCACGCCGAATCTGCCAACGCGGTCGCCGTGGCCGTGGCCGACAAGGGCGTGAACGTCCTGGCCTTTTCCAACAACTCGACGATAGCCGGCGGCAACCTGTTCATCCTCGGACAGACCTTCGAGAACAGCGCCAGCAGGCTGGCGCGATACGGATCCCAGAATGGCAAGAACCGTGTCCTGACCGTCTATGCCAACAACCTCTCCGGTCAGCTTGGCAAGCAGGCGATCACCAACGCGGTAAGCGCCTCGGGTGGCAGCAACGTGGGCAGCGTCGGTTATGATTTCTCGCAAAACGGCGTGGTCGATGCGATCCCGAAAATCACCGCAGCGGCCTCGTCGGGTAATGCCAACGCCATTTTCATGACATCGAACACCGCAGGCGCCCTGCCCCTTTTCGCACAGATGCTGCCAGAGGCGGGCCTGTCGCCGCAGGACATTCAATATATCGGCCTGACCCGTTGGGACACGCCGCCGCAAACCCTGACACTGCCCGGCGTTCAGGGCAGTTGGTTCGCCCTGCCCGATCCGAACCGTGCGGCACAATACAACAGCCGGTTCACGGCAAGTTTCGGCGAAACACCCCATCCGTTGAGCGGCCTGGCCTATGACGGCATCGCCGCCATCGGCGCCCTGAGCGAATCCCGCGGGCGCGGTGCCCTGTCGCGTGCGGCGCTGACACAGGCCGCCGGTTTCCAGGGCGTGACCGGCGTGTTCCGCTTTCTGCCGAATGGCAGCAATGAACGCGGTCTGGCCGTGGCCACGATCCGCGACAACCAGGTTGCGGTCATCTCACCGGCGCCTCGGGGCTTTGGTGCGGCGGGCTTCTGAACCGGGACCCTTACAAGACGATGGCAAAAGACCCCTCTCTGCCGGATGATCTGATCTGCCCGGCGGAGGAGATTTTCGATCTCGGCGCCGTGCGGGCCGACCTCGCGGCGGCCGCGCAGCAAAGCGAGAACGACCCGATGGCCCTGCGTCAGGCGGCGGTCGCGGTCCTTTCGACCGCGCAGCGAAGCGGCCGCGACGCCATCGCGCAGGCTTTTGCCGCCCACCCGTTTGAAGCCGCCGCAACCATCCGCGCCTATAGCTGGCTCACCGATTGCATCATCCTTTCGGCACTTGATCTTGCCACCCAGCACCTGCATCCGCTCCCCACGCCAACCGAGGCCGAGCGTATTTCCGTCCTGGCCGTGGGTGGGTACGGGCGCGGTGAGATGGCGCCACAATCGGATGTCGATCTCCTGTTCCTGACGCCCTACAAGATCACGCCCTGGGCCGAGAGCGTCATCGAATCCATGCTCTACATCCTGTGGGATCTGAAACTGAAGGTCGGCCATGCCAGCCGCACCATCCGCGATTGCCTGCGCCTTGGGGCCGAGGATTTCACCATCCGCACCGCCCTTTTGGAGCATCGCTTCCTCGCGGGTGACAGCGAGCTGGCTGCCAACCTGAACCACCGCCTGTGGAACGACCTCTTCAAGGGCAGCGCGCCCGAGTTTATCGAGGCCAAGCTGGCCGAGCGTGATGTGCGTCACGAAAAGCAGGGCGGCCAGCGATACATGGTGGAGCCCAACGTCAAGGAAGGCAAAGGCGGCTTGCGCGACCTGCAGTCGCTTTTCTGGATCGCGAAGTATCTGCGCCGGGTGCAGGATGTGGCCGAACTGGTGCGCCTGAAGATGTTCACCGAAGAGGAATATGACAAATTCACCAGCGCGCATGATTTCCTATGGGCCGCGCGCTGTCATCTACACCTGATCACCAAACGCCCCAACGACCAATTGACCTTTGATTTGCAGGTCGAGGTGGCCGAGCGCATGGGCTATGTCGATATCGCCGGGCGCCGCGCGGTCGAATACTTCATGCAGGATTACTTCCGCCATGCCACCGTCGTGGGTGATCTGACGCGCATTTTCCTGACCAAGCTCGAAGCCGCGCATGTCAAATCCGCGCCCCTTCTGCAACGGCTCTTCAAACGCAAACGCAAGCTCAAGGACGGCTATACCGAGGTCCACGGCCGCATCGCCATCGCCAATGAAAAGAAGTTCCTGAAGGATCGACTGAACCTTCTGCGCGTCTTCGAGGAGGGGCTGCGGACCGGCATGTTGATCCACCCTGACGCCATGCGGCTTGTCACTGCCAACCTGCATCTTATCGACAATGACATGCGCGAAGATCCGGTGGCGCAGAAACTCTTTCTTGACCTGCTGCTGAAGCATGGCAACCCGGAACGGGCGCTGCGGCGGATGAACGAGTTGGGCCTTTTGTCGGCCTTTATCCCCGAATTCGAACCGATTGTGGCAATGATGCAGTTCAACATGTATCACCACTACACGGTCGACGAACACACGATCCAGTGCATCAGCCAACTGGCCCAGATCGAGCGCGGCGAGCTGGTCGAAGATCTGCCCGTATCGTCGACCATCTTCGAGGAGGGCATCAACCGCAAAGTGCTCTATGTCGCGCTGCTTTTGCACGATATCGGCAAGGGGCGCGACGAGGATCACTCGATCCTCGGCGCCCAGATCACCCGCAAGGTCGCACCGCGCCTCGGGCTCAAGCCCAAGGAGGTCGATACTGCCGAATGGCTGGTGCGCTATCACCTGCTGATGTCCGACATGGCGCAGAAACGTGATATCGCCGATCCGCGCACCGTGCGCGATTTCGCCAAGGCGGTGCAGACGCGCGAACGTCTCGACCTGCTCCTGATGCTGACGGTCTGCGATATCCGCGGCGTGGGTCCGGGGACGTGGAACAACTGGAAAGCCTCGCTTTTGCGGGCACTCTACCGCCAGACGCGGCGCGCCATGGAAGGCGGGCTTGAGGCGCTCAACCGGGAGCAACGCGGCTCGGACGCGAAACGCAATCTGCGCGAGGCGCTCGAAGGCTGGGACGCCAAGGACATCAAGACCGAGATCGCCCGCCATTACCCGCCCTATTGGCAGGGCCTCCATGTGACCGCGCATGCGGTTTTTGCCGGTCTGCTGCGCGATCTCAAGGAGGGTGAGATCGCCATCGACCTGCACCCGGACGAGGATCGCGATGCCACCCGCGCCTGTTTCGCGCTGGCCGATCACCCGGGCATATTCTCGCGTCTCGCCGGCGCCTTGGCGCTTGTCGGCGCCAATGTTGTCGATGCGCGCACCTACACCTCCAAGGACGGCTATGCCACGCCGGCCTTCTGGATTCAGGATGCCGACGGTCATCCCTACGAGGCCGCGCGCCTGCCCCGTCTGCGCCAGATGATCCAGAAGACGCTCAAGGGCGAGGTCGTCGCGCGCGAGGCCATCAAATCCAAGGACAAGATCAAGAAACGCGAACGCGCCTTTCGCGTGCCCACCCACATCACCTTCGACAATGAAGGATCCGAGATTTACACGATCATCGAGGTCGATACCCGTGACCGCCCCGGCCTGCTCTACGATCTGACGCGCACGCTGGCCAACAGCAACGTCTATATCAACTCGGCGGTGATCGCGACCTATGGCGAACAGGTCGTGGATACGTTTTACGTCAAGGACATGTTTGGCCTGAAATTCCACTCGAAAGCCAAGCAGGAAGCCCTCGACAAGAAGCTGCGCATCGCGATCAGCGAAGGGGTCGAGCGCGCCACGGCATAGACCGGCCCGGCTTAATCCTTCTTTAGATTGAATCTTTTATCCTGACCGCGAACCCATCGTTAGGATTCGCGCGACACCCCGAGGATGGATTGGCCATGCGCCCCGCAACCGGGCAATCGAAACAGGCCGATGTCGCAGCGCAACCCGAAAGTTGGGTGAATGAAGACTAAACAGGAAGCAGAGTTCGATGAAGAAATCAGAGACCTTGGGACATGTGATGCTGATCGACGACGAAAAGTTCGATCGGAAAATGTATCATCGCATATTGCAGAAATACGATATTGCAGACCGCATAAGCAGTTTTGCCTATGCCGAAGAGGCGTTGACCTATCTGTGTGATCCGTCCAATCCCACGGTCGACATGATCCTGCTTGATATAAACATGCCGCGCATGAACGGTTTCGAATTTCTGGATGCGGCGCAGGAACGCTTTGGTACCGATTTCGAAGCGACCGTTGCTGTCATGCTGACAACCCCGCTGAACCAGAATGACCAGAGGCGCGCCGCGAATTCCCCGATGATCGACGCCTTTTTTGCCAAGCCGCTCACCGTTGAAAACATCAACACCGCGGTGCGGATGGTCACCGTGAAAAGCGAACTTGCGAGATTGCGCAAAGAGGGTTTGTTGGCGGTCAGCTCACCAACGTTGGGCGGTACCGGGATCACCATGGCTGCGCCCCGCCACGTCTGACCGCCCTCTATTTCGCGATTGTCCCTCACCTGCTCCTCGGGCTATGCAGAAAGCCTGAACGACCAGGAGCTTTCAAGATGAGTGATTTGCCCGGAATCGTGGTAACCGGCGTCTCCGGCCGCATGGGTCAGATGCTGGTGCGCACCATTGCCGACAGTCCGCGCGCACGACTGATTGGCGCGTTGGAGCGGGGCGGACATGACTGGATCGGCCAGGACGTGGGTGCTGCCATGGGCGGGGCCGAGATGGGTGTGATGGTGACCGACGACCCGTTGGAAGCCTTTGCGAATGCGCAGGCGGTGATTGACTTCACCGCACCTGCCGCGACGGTCGATTTTGCCACCATCACCGCGCAAGCGCGCTGCGTCCATGTGATCGGAACCACCGGGCTTACCGACGCAGATATCAAGCGGCTCGACGCCGCGGCCCGCCATGCGGTCATCGTGCGGGCAGGCAACATGAGCCTCGGTGTGAACCTTCTGACACAGCTCACCAAGCGCGTGGCCGCGGCCCTTGACGAAGATTTCGACATCGAGGTGATCGAGGCACATCACAATCAGAAGGTCGATTCGCCCTCGGGAACCGCCTTGATGCTGGGTGAGGCGGCCGCGGAGGGGCGTGGCTTGACCCTGGACAATGTCGCAGACCGCGCCAGGGACGGCATCACCGGCAAGCGCGAGCGCGGCCATATCGGGTTTTCGGCCATTCGTGGCGGTGACATCGTGGGCGAACATGACGTGCTTTTCGCCGCCCCTGGCGAACGCATCGTGCTGCGCCACATCGCCACCGATCGCGGCATTTTTGCCCGTGGCGCCCTCAAGGCTGCGCTTTGGGGGATCGGGCGCAAACCCGGCGCTTACGACATGCTTGATGTGCTCGGCCTGAACGAAAACTGATCCAAACCGGGCGGCGGCACGTAATCCCTCGTAACAAAGGGAGATATGATCCATGCGTTACGCCATTTTTGCCGCCCTGGCCGCCCTCATCGCCGCCCCCGTGTCCGCCGACGGTTTTGCCAAGATATCGAAACGCGCCGATTTCGTGTCGCTGATTAACGGCAAGGACCTCAAACGCTTCGGAATCAAGCTGAACGTGATGCCCAATGGCAAAATCAAAGGTGACGCCTTTGGACGCGAAGTGCTCGGCGCATGGAAATGGCAACAAGGCTATTTCTGCCGTGATCTTTACTGGGGATCGCGCGACCTCGGCCCCAATTGTCAGATCGTCGCTGTGCAGGACGGCACCATCCGTTTCGTCGCGGATCGGGGCCAGGGCGACCACGCGGATTTCGCACTCAGATGACACAAGCCGCGCTTTGAGAGCGCGCGCCCCCTTTCGCCACATCGCCTGATCCGGTACTCCTGCGGCAATTGCCCCCGCAGAGAGGCCCGAGCATGAAACCCATCCGCCTGCTTTCCAGCGTGCTGACCGTCGGGGTCTGGACCCTGCTCAGCCGGGTGTTGGGCTTCGTGCGAGATGTGATCATCGCCAACCTGCTCGGGCCGGGCGTGCTGATGGACGCCTATGTGGCCGCCTTCCGCCTGCCCAACATGTTCCGCCGCTTCTTTGCCGAAGGCGCTTTCAACGCAGCTTTCGTGCCGATGTTCTCCAAACGGTTGGAGGCGGGTGAAGATCCGATCGGTTTTGCCCGGCTAGCAATGTCGGGGCTCGCCGTGATCCTCCTGATCCTGACGGCACTTGCCATGATCTTCATGCCCGCGCTGGTCTGGGCCACTGCCGAAGGGTTCTATGGCGATGAACGCTTTGATATCACTGTTGAATTCGGGCGGATCACCTTCCCCTATATCCTCTTCATCTCGCTCGCAGCACTGTTTTCCGGCGTCCTGAACGCCGCCAATCGCTTTGCCGCCGCCGCCGCCGCGCCGGTCCTGCTGAACGTGATGCTGGTCACCGCGATGAGCGTCGCATGGTGGTGCGGTGAAGCGGTGGCCGAGGCGCTCATCTGGACCATTCCCTTCGCAGGCTTGGCGCAATTGGCGCTGGTCTGGTACGCGGCGGATCGCGCCGGAATGCGCATCCGGCCCACGCGCCCGCGCTGGACGCCCGAAATGGCCCAACTTGTCCGGATCGCGATCCCCGCGGCCCTGGCGGGCGGCGTCATGCAGGTCAACCTGCTGGTGGGGCAACTCGTGGCGTCGAATTACGAAAAAGCCGTGAGCTGGCTTTATGCCGCCGACAGGCTCTATCAACTGCCGCTTGGCGTGGTCGGCATCGCCGTGGGCATCGTCCTCCTGCCCGACCTGTCGCGCCGGTTGAAGGTTGATGACCAGACCGGTGCACGGGAGGCCCTGTCGCGCGCCGGAGAGATCTCACTGGCGCTGACAATCCCCTCGGCCGTGGCGTTGATGGTGATCCCCCTGCCCCTCGTCTCGACACTGTTCGAGCGCGGCGCCTTTGGCACCGACGACACCGCCGCCACCGCCACCGCCGTCGCGATCTACGGGCTGGGCCTGCCCGCCTTCGTGCTACAGAAGATCCTGCAGCCGCTGTTTTTCGCCCGCGAAGATACCAGGAGCCCTTTCCGCTATGCCGTGGTTGCCATGGTCATCAACGCGGTCGTCGCGATCGGCCTGTCATACGCCATCGGCTGGATCGCCGCGGCCATCGCAACGACAGTCGCGGGTTGGGTCATGGTCTGGCTGCTCCTGCGCGGGGCGCGGGGCTTCGGCGATGTGGCCCGTTTCGATGCCCGCTTCAAGCAAAGGCTCTGGCGGATCATCCTGGCATCGGTCCTGATGGGGGTCGTTTTGTGGGTGTTGTGGATGCTGATGGGGCCATTCTTCGGCATTCCCGGTATCCGCTGGATCGCCCTGATCGTCCTGATCGTCCTGGGCAGCCTGAGCTATTTCGGCTTTGGGCAGCTCATCGGTGCGTTCCGCATGTCCGAACTGCGCGGGTCTTTGCGGCGCTGAAGCCGTCCAGGCCGGCGCCATCTTTGGCTCACATTTACAGGTCTTCGCGATGAACCGGCACCTAATCCGGCTCTGCGGCCAACAACCGCCGAATTGCTCTCGCACCTTGTGGGCGACTCCCGTATAACCGCTGCCAAGCATCGGGGAGAAACATGCCATGTCCGGAGAATTGTCACCCATCGACAAGGCCAAGTTCGTTGCCGCCAAGCGCGCGGTCGACTTTGTCGAAGACGGGATGCGCGTCGGCCTCGGCACCGGCAGCACCGCCGCCTGGATGGTGCGCTGCCTCGGTGAAATGGTCCGCGAGGACGGCCTGAAAATCCGCGGTGTTCCCACATCGACCCGAACCGCCGACCTGGCGCGCGAAGTCGGGATCGACGTCATCTCTCTCGACGAGGCCAAATGGCTGGACGTGACAATCGACGGCGCGGATGAGTTCGACGCCAATCTCAACCTCATCAAGGGCGGCGGCGGCGCGCTTTTGCAGGAAAAGATCGTGGCCACCGCCAGCGATCAGATGATCGTGATCGCCGATATCGGCAAGGAGGTCGAAACCCTTGGCGCCTTCCCCCTGCCCGTCGAGGTGATCCCGTTCGGCTGGCAGACCACGAAATCGCTGATCGAAGAGCTGCTCATCAGCATGGATGTCCTGGGCCGCGACGCCACGCTCAGGATGAATGGCGAAACACCGTTTTTCACCGACGAGGGCAATTACATCCTTGATCTGCACCTCGGCCGGATCGGCAATGCACAGCAATTGTCGCTGGCGATGAACCAGATGCCCGGGGTGGTTGAAAACGGGCTTTTCATTGATATCTGCGATGTGGTCGTTCTGGGCTATGGCGATGGCCGGGTCGAGACGCGCGATATCAATCAGGGCACGGTGGAAGAGGACCGTCTGGATTTTTTGGAATCCGACAACCTCTTCTCCGACATGCTCGACTAAAGGCAAGGCAGGATGACGGACATGGCGTTTGACTATGATCTTTTTGTAATCGGTGGCGGCTCAGGCGGGGTTCGGGCCGCGCGGGTTGCGGCGGCGGGCGGTGCCAAGGTGGCCCTGGCCGAAGAGGACCGGTATGGCGGCACCTGCGTCATTCGCGGCTGTGTTCCCAAAAAGCTCATGGTCTTTGCCTCGGAATTCGCCGGCGCACCCGAAGAGGCCAATGCCTATGGCTGGGACATGACGCTTGGCGATTTTGACTGGACCAAGTTTGCCGGTCGTCTGAACGAGGAGCTCGACCGTTTGGAAGAGGTCTATCGCGGGCTTCTGAAAAACAGCGGTGTGGACAGTTTCGATGCCCGCGCCAGCCTGACCGACGCGCATACTGTCAAGCTCGGCACGGGCGAGAGTTTCACCGCCAAGCACATCCTGGTTGCCACCGGCGGTCACCCGGTGCGGCCCGACATGCCGAATGCGCATCTCGGCATGGTCTCGGACGATATTTTCCACCTCAAGAAACTGCCCAAATCGGTCCTGATTGTCGGCGGCGGTTACATCGCCTGCGAATTCGCCGGCATTCTCAACGGGCTGGGTGTTGAGGTCACGCAATTCTATCGCGGCGCGCAAATCCTGCGTGGGTTTGACGATGAGGCGCGCGGACTGATCGCCGAATCGATGCGCGAGAAGGGCATCAACCTGCACCTGGGCACCAATATCCTCGAAATGGCACCTGCTTCGGCGGATCGGTCGGCAAGCCACGCCGGGACTGCCTCGGATGCGGCCATGGGCGCGCCGGCAAGTGACGCGAGCGATCTGTTGCCAACCGACGCCAAAACCGGCGAACCCGTTTGGGTCAAGGCCACCAACGGGTCGGAAGCGGTTTTCGATGCGGTGTTCTTCGCCACCGGCCGCGACCCCAACAGCGCCGATATGGGCCTCGAAGAGGTGGGCGTCGAAATTGGTCGCCGCGGCGAAATCGTCGTGGATGAGTACAGCCAGACCTCGGTGCCGTCGATCTATGCGATTGGTGACGTGACGAACCGCGTGGCCCTGACCCCCGTGGCGATCCGCGAGGGCATGGCCTTTGTGGAAACGGTGTTCAATGGCAATCCGACACCTGTCGATCACGACCTCATCCCGACGGCGATTTTCACGCAGCCCGAGATGGGCACGGTTGGCATGAGCGAGGAAGAGGCCCGTGAACAGGAACCGGTTGAGGTCTATTGTACCTCCTTCCGGCCGATGAAAACCGCGTTTGCCGGACAGCCGGATCGGGTGCTCTTCAAGCTGATCGTGTCACAGGCGACGCGCAAGGTTCTGGGGTGCCACATGGTGGCGCCCGGTGCCGGTGAAATGATCCAGCTTGCGGGTATCGCCGTAAAGATGGGCGCAACCAAGGAAGATTTCGATCGAACGGTGGCGGTACACCCCACCATGTCCGAAGAGATCGTGACCATGAAGGAACCTATCAGAACGGCTTGATTTTTTGCCATTCCTGCACAGGTTAGGTACATCGCCCCGTAAGGTGGCAAGAGATAAGGGAAGATTATACATGGCTGGACATTCTGGCGGCCCCTGGGGCGGCGGCGGAAACTCGGGTGGAGATGGCGGCGACGACGACCGCGGCGGCAATCGTGGCGGCAGACGCCCCCCTGAGGGCGGACAGATCCCCGAGATCGAACAGCTTGTGAAAAAGGGCCAGGATCAGCTTCGTGTGCTGATGGGCGGCCGTGGCGGTGGCGCGAATGGCACTGGCGGTGGTTCCGGTGGCAATGGCGGCGGGATCGGCAAAGGGTCGATCTTTATCGGCGCGCTGGTCGCCGTGGGTCTTTGGGGGGCCGCGAGCTTCTACACGGTCAAACCCGAAGAACAGTCGATCGAGCTTTTTCTTGGTGAGTTTTCCGGCATCGGCACGGAGGGTCTGAACTTCGCGCCATGGCCGGTCATGACCTACGAAGTGTTCAATGTCACAACCAACCGCACCGAAGACATCGGTGTGCGCCGGTCGGGCCGCGACAATGACGGTCTGATGCTGACAACGGACGAAAACATCGTCGATATTGATTTCCAGGTGGTCTGGAACATCAAGAACGCCGAGGATTTCAAGTTCTCGCTGAAGTATCCGAATGATTCCGTACGCGCCATTTCCGAAGCGGCGATGCGCGAGGTGATTGCGCAATCCGAGCTGGCACCAATCCTCAACCGGGATCGCGCCGCGATTGAAGCCCGCGTCAAGGAGTTGATCCAGGAGACGCTGGACAATCGCGAGACCGGCATCAACATCATCCGTGTCAACTTCAACAAGGTGGACCCGCCGAGCCAGACGGTCACGGTTACCGATGCCGATGGCCGTACCTCGACCGAGTCGGTGATCGACGCCTTCCGCGACGTTCAGGCCGCCGAGCAGGAGCGTGACCGGGTGGAACGCCAGGCGGACGCCTATGCCAACCGGAAACTGGCCGAGGCGCGCGGTGAATCCGCGCAGCTTCTTGAGGCCGCAGAAGGGTACCGTGCGCGCGTGGTGAACGACGCCGTTGGTGAGGCCAGCCGTTTCCTCGCCGTTCTGGCGGAGTATCGCGAAGCACCCGAGGTGACCCGCAAGCGTCTCTACCTCGAGACGATGGAAAAGGTTCTGGGGGATGTCGACAAGATCATCCTTGAGAACAACACCGATGGCGGCGGTCAGGGCGTGGTGCCCTACCTGCCGCTCAATGAACTGCGCCGTAACTCGGGAGCAAACTGATGGGAAAAACCAAATATCTCTTTCCGATCCTCGTCGTTGCCGTTGTTGCGGTACTGTCGTCGATCTTCATCGTGGACGAGCGTGAAAAGGTCCTTGTCCTGCGCTTTGGTCAGATCAAGCAAGAGGTGAATGAACCCGGCCTTGGGTTCAAACTGCCGCTGCTCGACGAAGTGGTGCGTTACGAAGACCGCATCCTGTCGCTGGAAACCCCGGTGATCGAAGTCACCCCCGCCGATGACCGGCGGCTTGAGGTGGACGCTTTCGTTCTCTACCGGATTGCCGATATCCGGCAGTTCCGGCAGGCCCTTGCCGCCGGTGGCGAGCGCGAAGCAGCCATTCAGCTCAATGACATCCTCGACGGTCAGATCCGGGCGGTGCTAGGTTCGGACGGTGTAACCTCCAACACCATCCTGTCGCCGGAACGGGCGGGCCTGATGGAGCAGATCAGGAACCGCGCCGATAGCCGGGCCGGGGCGCTTGGCCTCGAAGTGGTCGATGTGCGCCTGCGGCAGACCAACCTGCCCGAGCAGAACTTCGACGCCACGCTGCAACGGATGATCGCCGAACGGGAACGCGAAGCAACCGACGAACGCGCCCGGGGCCGCGAGGCGGCGCAGCGGGTGACCGCGACCGCCGACCGGACCTATGAGGAAATCCTGTCGGAAGCGCGCCGTGACGCCCGCATCATCGAGGGTGAGGCCGATGCCGAACGCAACCGGATCTTTGCCGAAGCCTATGCGCAGGACGCGGAGTTCTTCGAGTTCTACCGGTCGCTGGCGGCTTATGAACAATCGCTGACCGGGCAGAATTCGAGCATGGTCCTGTCACCCGATAGCGAGTTCTTCAACTACCTGCGCTCGGATCAGGGGGCGGCGGCCAACCGGGCCAGCACCGCGCAATGATCGAAACCACGTTTCTGGCCCTCGGGCTGGTACTGATTGTCGAGGGGCTGGTCTATGCACTGGCCCCTTCGCTTATCGACCAACTGCTTGTCGCCCTGCGTGCAATGCCGGTCGAAAGCCGCCGTCTGCTGGGCTGCCTGGCCATCGTGATCGGCCTGATGCTCGTCTGGGTCGCCAAAACGCTCGGCGCCTGATAGAATCCTTACAATTCGTTCACATGCGCGTGACACACTGTCGTGGACTTTGCGATCCATCAAACCGCACCTACATGTGATCCAGACATCACCGGCTGTGTCGCCGGACGTATATCGAACACCAGAGGAGAACCCCGCGTGAAAGTTCAAACCGTTTCAATGACACGGCAGAATATCAATGGCCTGCGCGCCCTGTGGCTGACTGCGCTGGCTTTTGCCATTCTGCTGGCCCAGACGATCGCCGCACAAGCCCGGCCCGACAGCTTTGCCGATCTGGCCGAAAAGTTCAGCCCGGCGGTTGTGAATATCACCACGTCAACGGTCATGGCGCAGGGCGCCGGACCATCTCCCATCGTCCCCGAAGGCTCGCCTTTCGAGGATTTCTTCCGCCAGTTCCGTGAGCGCAACGAAGATGGCGACCGGCCACGGCGCACTTCTGCGCTTGGTTCGGGTTTCGTGATTTCCGAAGATGGATACGTGGTGACTAACAACCACGTGATCGAAAGTGCCGACGAGATCATCATCGAATTCTATTCGGGCAAGGAGCTTGAGGCCAAGGTCATCGGCACCGACCCCAAAACGGATATCGCGCTTCTGAAGGTCGATACCAAGGAACCCCTGCCTTTCGTCAGCTTCGGCGACAGCGACCTTGCCCGCGTGGGTGATTGGGTCGTCGCCATGGGCAACCCGCTGGGTCAGGGTTTTTCGGTGTCCGCCGGGATCGTCTCGGCACGCAACCGCGCCCTTTCCGGCACCTATGACGACTACATCCAGACCGACGCCGCCATCAACCGCGGCAACTCCGGCGGCCCGCTCTTTAACCTCGACGGCGACGTGATCGGCGTAAATACCGCGATCCTGAGCCCAAATGGCGGCTCGATCGGCATCGGATTCTCGATGGCGTCGAACGTGGTCACCAAGGTTGTGAAGCAGTTGCAGGAATTCGGCGAAACGCGCCGCGGCTGGCTGGGCGTCCGGATCCAGGATGTGACCGATGACGTGGCCGAAGCGATTGGCCTTGAGAAGGTTGCTGGTGCTCTGGTGACCGATGTCCCCGAAGGACCCGCAGCCGAAGCCGGTATGGAATCCGGCGATGTCATCATGTCCTTCGACGGCAAGGAAGTGGCCGATACACGCGGCCTCGTCCGTCAGGTTGGCAACACCGAAGTCGGCAAGACCGTGCGGGTGATCGTCTTCCGCGACGGCAAAACTCAAACCCTGAAAGTGACCCTTGGTCGCCGTGAGGCCGCCGAAGGGGCAATCCCTGCGGCCCAGCCCGGCAATGACGAAAAGAGCGAGGAACCGCAGCAGAAGGAAATGCTCGGCCTGTCGCTCAGCGCGATCACCAACGAGGCGCGCACCGCCCTCAACCTTGACGCGGATACCACCGGCCTTCTGGTTACCGATGTGGACGAGCTGTCCGAAGCCTACGAAAAAGGCGTGCGCCCCGGCGATCTGATCACCGAGGCCGGCGCCGGCATGCTGCAGATTTCGGGCATTGCCGATTTCGAAGAGCTGGTCACAAAGGCCAAGGAGGCGGGCCGCAAATCCATCCTGCTGCGCGTTGTGCGCGATCAGGACGCCCGGTTTGTCGCGCTGCCGCTGGAAGAAAAAGAGATGAACAAAGACGGCGAGTAAACGCCCGTCCTCTTCTCATCGACGAAGGCGCCCCGGTCTCGGGGCGCTTTTTCTATGAAAGATCGCATCGCGGAGCGCCTGCAACGCGCCCTTACGCGGCCAGAAATGCCGACAGGGCGGTCTTCAGCCCCTCCCAGTCCGTGAACTCGTGATCCCCTTCGGCCAGATCGTATTTCCCGCCCCTGAGGACCACATGGCGCAACACCTGCGTCGAGAAATAGTCATAGCTGCTCATGCGCACCGCACCGGCAACCAGCATCTCGGTCGCGGGCTCGAACCCGGTGCGCATCTTCATCTCTTCGACGAATTCCTGCGCCTCGGACCTCGTATCGGGGAAGGCCGCCATCAGGCTGACGGACAATAGCATCGTATCGCGCGCCGCCAGCTTGTCCCCTTCCGCCGCGAGGCACATTTCGAACCATTTGGGGTGTTTGCGCTCATGTACAGACGCCGCAAGGATCACCTTGTCAGCGTCGGCAGCCGAAATCGACGCGGACTTGTCGGCCGTGTCGATCAAATCGACATCATGGCCTGCCCCGCGCGCCTCATCGGCCAGGAAACGGGCGATCTTGGCGGTCTGCCCCTCGACAGTGCCAAAAATTATCAGAATTCTCATGCGGGTTTCTCCTCAGCTTACCTTCGGATTCGACGCCGAATACTGCTTGGATCCGGATCACATTCCCATTGCACAATAAAACCGCCCGCGCGGGCGGGCCTTGTCTTAAATCAAGTGTTGTGATGTGACGCTGGCCGCCTTCTAACTCAGGTCGGGGATCTCAAAACCACGCAACTGGGTATCCTTGCGCAGGTAAAGCGGGTGTTTCGCCGATCCATCCTGATTGGTGCCGAGACACATGAGCGGCTTGCCCGTCCGGGCCATGGCGCCCAGCACCTCGGCAACCACCGGGTTGAACCGCTTGTGCAGCTTGCCATAGGCCATGACCAGCGTTTCCGCCTCCTCGGCCATGGCGACCAGGGCCGGGATGTTGTCGGCGCTGCACGCCTGCGCCGCATCGGCCGGGATATCCTTCGGCGACGTCGCCCGCCAGTCGAGCATGTTGCCCTTGAGATATCTCGTAAAGCCCCAGTCGCGCGCAAACATCAACTCCCGGTGGCAGGTCGGATCGGAAATGTCGGCGGCGGCCACGGAAGGGTTCATCCCGACAAAGAGGATCGCACGCGGGGCGGCGCCCTCGGGCGTCCAATCCCGCGTGAGCGCCTGCCGATACCGGCCACAGGGCGAGAAAGTCGCACCGCCGATCACCCCATCCGGCAGCTTCAGGCGCACCTTGCCGCCGGGATCATGCGTCCAGGTATCGCCTGACCCGCTCATGTGTTGAAAACCCGGCTCGGGTGCAATTCGCCCGCCTTGTAGCGGCCAACCGCCACCGCCTTGCCGTCCAGCGCGGCCCAGCATTCATCCCCATATTCAACGTCCTGCGCAATCACCATCCCCGGGTTGCCGTTGCGCAGCCGCGCCGCCCCCTCGGGCGTACAGGACAGCATCGGCAGATCGGCCAGACCTTCTTCGAGCGGTCTCAGGTGGTTGTCCAATTCGGGCGTCTGCGCCAGGCGGTCGATCTCTTCCATGCTGATCCCGTCACCGGCATCAAACGGCCCGGACCAGAGCCGCCGAAGCCAGACCACATGCCCGTAACACCCTAGCGCCGCGCCGAGATCCCGCGCAATGGCGCGGACATAGCCACCTTTGCCACAGGTCATCTCCAGCGTCACGTGATCCGCATCCGGACGGTCGGTCAGGAGCAACTCCTCCACCCACAGAGGCCGCGCCGCGATCTCGACATCGGCGCCATCGCGAGCGAGCTTGTAGGCGCGCTCACCGTCGATCTTGACCGCCGAAAACTTGGGCGGCACCTGCTGAATTTCACCAACGAACCGGCCAAGCGCATCCTTGATCGCCGCGTCATCCGGACGGGCATCGCTTTCGGCGATCACTTCGCCCTCGGCATCGTCGGTGTTCGTTCCCTGCCCCAGACGCACGGAAAACGCATAGGCCTTGAGCGCGTCGGTGATGTAGGGAACTGTCTTGGTGGCCTCACCCAAGGCAACAGCCAGAACGCCGGTCGCTTCGGGGTCAAGGGTGCCCGCATGGCCCGCCTTCTTGGCCTGAAACGCCCAACGGACCTTGTTGACCACCGCGGTCGAGGTCATGCCCGCGGGCTTGTCCACCACCAGCCAGCCCGAGATATCGCGGCCTTTGCGTTTGCGTCCCATCGAGATCCCTCGTCTCAGCCTCAGGCCCCGGGCGTTACCCTGCCTGCGCGGATAGGTCAATCATTCCGGCGGGGGCGCCACCACGCCCACCATCGGCCCCATCGGGAAACCGATATCGAACCGGTTGAGGTCGGGCGCATAGAGCCGCGAAATGCTACCATCAAAATAGAGGGCTTGCGGCAGTTTGAGGCCGTCGCGGAACATGGTGCCGAACTGATGAAAGGTCACCGGCGATTTCGAGATCGCGAAAAAGGCCGTTTCGCCACCCGCCGTCGTGCCAACACCGTTGCGGATATAGGTGCTGTCGCTATCGGGCAGGAACCGCGGGTGCAGCGCCCCGTCGATCACCAGCATCGGCCCGGATTGGCTCGCATAGGTGCAATCGGGCGCCTCATCCACGTAGCGCAGGGTTTCAAAAACATCGGCGCGGCCCTCGCGGATGCAAAAGACGCCATTGGGCAGAAGACCAAAATTACCGGGACCCGCATTGGTGATGACCGGGGCCAGCACCTCGCCCTTTTCCGCGTAATGGCCAACCGGGCGGCGATCCGTGTGATACATCCCGGCATTCATCGAAAAGGCCAGCACCTGCCCTTCCTCTTCGACGAGGTTTTCGATGCTGGTGAAATTGCCGAGCGGTTTGCCGGTCTCGGGGTCATTGAGGAAAAGGCGCAGGTCTTCGGCCTGGGCATCGACCTCGCAGACGGTATAAACCTCGCCCTTGAAACTCAGGTCCCGGCAATCAACCGCCCAGGCAGGCGTTGCCGCCAGAAACGCCGCGATGCCCCAGAAGGCCCGCATCACTCCTCCAGGTCCCGACGCACCTCGTCTTGCGAGAATAGGCGGCGGGTCTCGTCCATCTGGTCAAAGGTCTCGTCGAGGCGAAACCGCAGGTCGGGCGCGTATTTCAGTTCCAGCTTCTTGCCGATGATGCGGCGCAGTTCGGATTTGTTGCGGGCCAGCAATCCGATGATCTCGTCCTGACCCTTGCCGCCCAAAGGCAGCACATAAGCCGTCGCGACCTTGAGGTCGGGGGAGGTACGCACCTCGCCCACGGTGACCGACAGGCGGTTCAGGTCGGGATCGTGGATATCGCCGCGCATCAGCACCTCGGACAATGTCCGGCGGATCAACTCTCCGACGCGCAACTGCCGTTGCGATGGTCCGGGGCCGTCATGAAACTTGTTCTTTGCCATAAACCTGCATCTATGCCCTCGCATGGGCTTTGCCAAGCACAGATCACCGTCGCCCGACTGCATCCCGCGTATGGTGCCGCAACGGCACGTCCGGTTTCACATGGCGGTTATTCCGGCAGATCCACCCGTTTCAGGAACGTCCGATCCTCCCGCAAGAGAAACTTCTCCGACTGCGCAAAGGCGTAATTTTCGCGCCCCAGCGGATCGGCGACCAACCGCACTCGGTAACGCTCGTAGTCGGCCAGCGACCGGATGTTGTAGATGCCATAGGCCAAGGTCGCACTGCCCTCATGCGGTGCGAAATACCCGATCAGGTCCGCAACGTTGCGCGGTATCGCCTTCCCCCAGTTGCGGGCATATTGCGCGAACTGCGCCTTTTTCGTCGGGTCAATGTGATAACGGATGATACAGGTCAGCATTTTGGCGGCTCCCTATAACCTTCTGATTTTATGTACATGTTGCGCAATTTCGAGGATCGAAATTACGTCCGCGCGCTATATGTTGCGGCATCTCAAGGGTATCCTATTGCCGCACTCTAATGCTTCGGCTATGGTCGAACTATGAAAGACATGCCCGACATCTCTCGTATCGCCGCCCTGATCGGTGATCCTGCGCGCGCCAACATCCTCAACGCCCTGATGAGCGGCAAGGCGCTGACCGCGACCGAACTGTCCGGCGAGGCCGGTGTAACCTTGCAGACCACGTCCAGCCATTTGGCCAAACTTGAGGCAGGCGGCCTCGTGCGGCCCCGCAAAGAAGGGCGTCACAAGTATTTCACCCTGGGCTCCGAAGAGGTGGCGCAGGTGCTCGAAGCCCTCACCGGCCTCGCCGCCGGATCGGGGCATTTGCGCCACCGACCTGGCCCACGCGACCCCGAATTGCGGCACGCGCGGGTCTGCTACAACCACCTGGCCGGGGACATGGGCACCCGTGCCTATGACAGCATGACCGCCCGTGGCCATTTTCGCCATTCCGGCGATGGCCTCACCCTGACCGACACGGGCCGGGTGTTTGTGGCCGGCCTCGGCATCGACCTTGACGCGCTGCCGCCATCGCGCGCACCGCTCTGCCGCGACTGCCTGGACTGGTCGGAACGCCGCTCGCACCTGGCCGGGCGCCTGGGCCGGGCGCTCCTCAGTCATATGCAGGACGCGGGCTGGGCCAGTCGGGTGGACGACACACGGATCATCCGGTTTACGCCACGGGGCATGGCGGCTTTCGACAAGGCATTTCCCCTGCCTTAACCGCGCAGACCCGCAGCACGCAAAAAGGGCCCACAACGGCGGCCGGGATCAGGCCAGATTGCACGCCGGATAAGTCCAGTCTAGAGTGCCACCATGGCCATTTCCGTCGAAACCTTCTTTCTCGATCCCGATGCGCAAGGGACATTGCAGGCGCAGATCCAACAGATGATCGCCCAGGGCATCCTGTCGGGTCGGTTCCGCAAGGGCGAGAAACTGCCCTCTTCCCGACGTCTGGCCGATCACCTCGGTGTCAGCCGGATCACCGTAACGCTCGCCTACACGGAGTTACAGGCCAATGACTATCTCTCCGCGCGCGACCGGTCGGGATATTACGTGTCCGACAATGCGCCCGAGCCGCCGGAGTTTTCCGCCCGCCATCCCCGGCAGGATCGGATCGATTGGTCCCGTGCGCTTGGGCGACGCTTCACCGGGGGCGTGACACCCGACAAGCCGCAGGATTGGTCGCGATATCGTTATCCGTTCATCTACGGGCAGGCCGATCCGACGCTATTCGACCATGGCAATTGGCGTCAATGCGCGTTGCAGGCATTGGGGCAAAAAGACTTCCAGGCGATGACGACGGATTACTACGATCAGGACGATCCGCAACTGATCGAATTCGTTGCGCGCCACACATTGCCGCGGCGGGGCATCCTCGCCGATCCCTCCGAGATCCTGATTACAATGGGCGCGCAAAATGCCCTGTGGCTTACCGCGCAGGTTCTCCTGACCCAAAGACGCACGGCGGCGATCGAAGATCCCTGTTACCACGCCTTGCGCGATATCCTGACCCAATCGCGATGCCACCTGACCCCGATCACCGTGGACCGCGACGGCCTGCCGCCCGATGACCTGCCTGCGCAAGCAGATGTGATTTTTACGACGCCCAGCCACCAATCACCCACCAACGCAACAATGCCGTTGAACCGGCGCAAGGCGCTATTGAAAAAGGCGCGGGACATGGATGCGCTGATCGTGGAGGATGATTACGAGTTCGAGATGTCATTCCTCAAATCGCCCCTGCCGGCGCTGAAATCGCTCGATACGGATGGACGGGTGATCTATGTGGGCAGCTTTTCCAAGTCGATCTTTCCCGGGCTGCGCCTTGGGTATCTGGTCGGGTCCCGGGCCTTCATCCGCGAAGTGCGCGCCCTGCGTACCAGCGTCCTACGGCATCCCCCGGGTCATATCCAGCGCACGGCCGCCTATTTCCTGTCGCTCGGTCATTACGACAGCCTGATCCGCAAGATGGGGCAGATCTATGCCAAGCGGCGACGGGTCATGGAATACGCGCTCGAAGACCTCGGGCTTGACGTGACCGGACGCGGCCTTTTCGGGGGCTCGTCGATCTGGATGCGGGCGCCGGATGGGGTGGACATGGCGGCGGTGGACGGGCGCCTGCGCGACAAGGGCGTGCTGATTGAACCCGGCGTTCACTTCTTTCACGGGGATGATCCGCCCCGCAATTTCTACCGCCTGGCCTACTCGTCAATCCCGGCGGCGCGCATCCCCGACGGGCTGGCGATTCTGGCGCGGGAATTGGCCAATAGCTGAAATTCCCCCATTTCGCCGCCTCAAAAACAGGGAAATCCGGGAAATATAAGAAAACAAGGCTTTTCTTTCAGTGCCTTGAAAATTGTGCCTTGCAAAAAATAATCATTTTTGAGACTTTTGATCTCAATACTTAATTTGCCTGGACATACCAGAGTCAGAAAACTGGCCCTAACACCACGCCGGAGGCACCGCTAGTTTCCGGCCAGATTTTACTGCAATTCACCAATTGCGCTGCAAATAGAGGACCGCCCCATGAAAATGACAACCGAGGAAGCCTTCGTCAAAACCCTGCAAATGCACGGGATCGAACATGCTTTCGGCATTATCGGATCCGCCATGATGCCGATCTCCGACATCTTTGGCGAAGCCGGAATCACCTTCTGGGACTGTGCCCATGAAGGCTCTGGCGGCATGATGGCCGACGGCTACACCCGTGCGACCGGCAAAATGTCGATGATGATCGCGCAAAACGGCCCCGGCATCACCAACTTCGTGACCGCCGTGAAGACCGCCTATTGGAACCACACACCGCTGCTGCTGGTCACGCCGCAGGCGGCCAACAAGACCCTGGGCCAGGGCGGTTTCCAGGAAATGGAACAGATGCGCATGTTCGCCGACTGCGTCGCCTATCAGGAAGAGGTGCGTGACCCCTCCCGCGTGGCCGAAGTTCTGAACCGTGTCATCATGAACGCCAAGCGCGCCTCGGCGCCCGCGCAGCTCAACATGCCGCGCGACTTCTGGACCCAGGTGATCGACATCGAACTGCCCGCGATCGTCGAATTCGAACGCCCCGCCGGCGGTGCCGAAGCGGTTGCCGAAGCGGCCGATCTGCTGTCGAATGCGAAAAACCCCGTCATCCTGAACGGTGCCGGTGTGGTGCTGTCCAAAGGCGGTATCGACGCGTCGATGGCCCTGGCCGAACGTCTCGATGCACCGGTTTGCGTCGGCTACCAGCACAACGATGCCTTCCCCGGCTCGCACCCGCTTTTTGCCGGTCCCCTGGGCTATAACGGCTCCAAGGCGGGTATGCAGCTTATCAAGGATGCGGATGTTGTCTTGTGCCTCGGCACGCGCCTGAACCCGTTCTCGACCCTGCCGGGCTATGGCATGGAATACTGGCCCGCGGATGCCAAGATCATCCAGGTCGACATCAACCCCGACCGCATCGGCCTGACCAAGAAGGTCAGCGTCGGCATCATCGGGGACGCGGCAAAAGTGGCAAACGGCATCCTGGGTCAGTTGAGCGACACCGCCGGTGATGCGGGCCGCGAAGAGCGCAAGGCCCATATCGCAAAGACCAAATCGGCCTGGGCGCAGGAACTGACCTCGCTCGACCACGAGCAGGACGATCCCGGCACAACCTGGAACGAGCGTGCCCGCGCGGCCAAGCCCGACTGGCTGAGCCCTCGGAAAGCATGGCGCGCCATCCAAGCCGCGCTGCCGAAAGAGGCGATCATCAGCTCGGATATCGGCAACAACTGCGCCATCGGCAACGCCTACCCATCCTTCGAGGAAGGCCGCAAATACCTGGCTCCGGGCCTCTTTGGTCCCTGTGGTTATGGTCTGCCGTCGGTTGTCGGCGCCAAGATCGGTTGCCCGGACGTGCCGGTTGTCGGGTTCTCGGGTGACGGTGCCTTCGGCATCGCGGTGACCGAACTGACCGCGATCGGTCGTGGCGAATGGCCCGCGATCACGCAGATCGTCTTCCGCAACTACCAATGGGGTGCGGAAAAGCGGAACTCGACCCTCTGGTATGACGACAACTTCGTCGGCACCGAGCTGGACGAGCAGGTCTCCTATGCCGGTATCGCGCAAGCCTGCGGTCTCAAGGGCGTTGTCGCGCGCACCTCGGAAGAGCTGACCGCTGCCCTGGATCAGGCGATCAAGGATCAGAAAGCGGGCAAGACCACGCTGATCGAGGCCATGATCAACCAGGAACTGGGCGAGCCGTTCCGCCGCGACGCGATGAAGAAACCCGTCGCCGTGGCGGGCATCGACAAGGCGGACATGCGTCCCCAACAAGTCTGATCGGGAATAGGCCGGAGCCCATGACACAGTTACCCATTGACCTGCTGCTGTCAGAGCGTCCGGCCACCCGTCCGACGATTTCCCTAAGCGAAGGCAGTGATCCCCGCGTTGTCGCGGGGGCGCTGGCCGCCCGGAAGGCCGGGATTGCCGATGTGATTCTGGTGGGCCAACAAACGGCCATCGAAACCAAGCTTGCCAATCAGGGGGCAAGTGCCGGTGACGGGGTGTCGATCCACGACCCCGCGACCTCCACCCTGACCCAGGATTTCGCCGCCGCCTTCTTTGACCTCCGCAAGCATAAGGGAGTTGACGAAGAGGCCGCGCGCAAAGCCGCCGAAACACCGCTGGTCTATGCCGCGATGCTGGTCCGGCTGGGCCATGCCGCAGGCACCGTCGGCGGTGCCGTTGCCACCACATCCGATGTCGTCCGCACGGCGATCCAGGTAATCGGCAAGGCCCCCGATGCCGCGATGGTGTCGAGCTTCTTCCTGATGTACCCGCCCGCGAATGCCACGGAACATGGGCGCGCGATGCTTTATTCCGACAGCGGCCTGGTGATCGAGCCGAGCGCCGAAGAGCTCGCCGCCATTGCTGCGGCCTCGGCCAATTCCTGCCGCGCGTTGATGCGCGAGGAGCCACGGATCGCGATGTTGTCCTTCTCGACCAAAGGCAGCGCCCGGCACGAGAAAGTGACCAAGGTCACCGACGCGTTGGACCTTCTGCGCACGGCGCAGCCGGACCTGCAGGCCGATGGCGAATTGCAGTTCGACGCTGCTTTCGTCCCGTCGGTCGGCGAGAGCAAGGCCCCGGGATCGGACGTGGCGGGCAAGGCCAATGTAATGATCTTCCCCAATCTCGACGCCGGCAATATCGGCTACAAGATCACCCAACGTGTCGGTGGATACAGCGCCATCGGCCCGATCCTCCAGGGCCTCGCGCACCCGGCCAACGACCTGTCGCGCGGCTGCGTCGCCGAGGACGTCACCCAAATGATCGCCGTCACCGTCCTGCAATCGGTGGCTAAGTAAACCCAAGGCAGCCCTGCGGTCGCCCCCGGGGCGGTCACTCGTGCAACCGGCAATACCACGAAAAAGGATACGTCCTGCACCATGGCGCCTACCGACACATCCCAACCACCGCTGCGCACCTTGATCGGGACGCGCGCCCGCGCGCTGTTCCCCGGCATCGTCATGTCGATACTGGTCGCCGTCACCGCGCAATTCCTGTCGGATCATTATGCGACACCCGCCATGTTGCTGGCGCTGCTTCTCGGGATCGCAGTCAGTTTTCTGGGCGAAGAGGGCAAGACCGTCGACGGCATCGCTTTTGCCGCCCGCACCTTGCTGAGGGTCGGTGTGGCGCTCCTTGGGGTGCGTATTTCCATGTCCCTGATGGCCGGGCTGGGGCTCGACCTGATCCTCCTGGTCATCGCCGGGGTCGTCGCGACCATCGGTTTCGGCCTGATCTTCGCCCGGTTCCTGGGGCACAAATGGCGCTTTGCTTTCCTGACCGCGGGATCGGTCGCCATCTGCGGTGCCTCCGCCGCCATGGCGATCAGCGCGATCCTGCCACGCGACGAACGCTCCGAGGAACGGCTGATCTTCACGGTTGTCGGCGTGACCGTTTTGTCGACGATCGCCATGATCGCCTATCCCATTCTGGTCAAGGCCCTGGAGATGGACGATATCGCGGCGGGCGTATTCCTGGGCGGGACAATCCATGACGTGGCGCAGGTCGTCGGCGCAGGCTTCTCGATCTCGGAGCAGGCGGGCGACACGGCAACCCTGGTCAAGCTCTTCCGCGTGGCGATGCTGGCACCGGTGGTGCTGGTGGCCTCCGTCCTGATCCGCAGCTTTGCACAACATGACGGGTCGGGCACCCGCCCGCCAATCCTGCCGACCTTCGTTCTGGGATTCCTAGCGCTGGCGACGCTCAGCTCCTTCAACCTGATCCCGGCATTTTTGACCGAATTCCTGAGCCAGACGTCACGCTGGCTCCTGCTGACCGCGATCGCGGCGGTCGGTATGAAAACCAACCTGAGACAAGTGCTTTCCGTCGGTGGCGCCGCCATCGCCCTGATCGTCCTCGAGACGATTTTCATTGCCGGACTGATACTTGCAGGAATAAAGTTCTTGAACTGACGGGACGAGAGGAACAAACAGCCAGATGACAATCCAGCAACCCAAAATCGACACCTCCCCGAAAGTCTCGGACGAAATACGCAAAACGACCTGCTACATGTGCGCCTGCCGTTGCGGCATCAACGTGCATCTCAAGGACGGCCCCGATGGCAAGAAACAGGTCGCCTATATCGAAGGCAACCGCGACCACCCGGTGAACAAGGGCGTCCTCTGCGCCAAAGGGTCCGCCGGGATCATGCAGGTCAATGCGCCGTCGCGCCTGCGCGCGCCGCTGAAACGGGTGGGGCCGCGCGGGTCGGGCGAGTTCGAGGAGATTTCCTGGGACGAAGCCTATCAGATCGCCGCGGATTGGCTGGAACCGATCCGGCAGGAAGACCCGTCCAAACTCGCCTTCTTCACCGGCCGCGATCAGTCACAGTCCTTCACCAGTTTCTGGGCGCAGAATTTCGGCACCCCGAATTACGCGGCTCATGGCGGGTTCTGCTCGGTCAACATGGCGGCGGCGGGCATCTACACGATGGGTGGCGCGTTTTGGGAGTTTGGCCAGCCCGATTGGGACCACACCAAGCTCTTCATGCTCTTTGGCGTGGCGGAAGACCACGATTCAAACCCGATCAAGATGGGTATCGGCAAGATCAAGGCGCGGGGTGCGCGGGTCATTGGCGTCAACCCGATCCGCTCGGGCTATAACGCGGTGGCTGATGATTGGGTCGGGATCACGCCCGGCACCGACGGGCTGTTCATCTTGGCGCTCATCCACGAACTGATGAAGGCGGGCAAGATCGACCTCGACTACCTCGCGCGTTACACCAATGCGCCGGTGCTGGTGAACGGGGATGAGAAATCGCCGGAATACGGGCTTTTCCTGCGTGATGAGGATGGCAAACCGCTGGTGATCGACCGCAACACCGGCAAGCTCACAGCCTTTGACAAACCGGGGGTTCGCCCCGACCTTCATGCCACCCACCGCGCGGCGGGCGTCACGCATCGCCCCGTCATGCACCTGATGGCCGAACGGTATCTCGACAAGCAATATGCCCCCGAGGCCGTTGCCGAGAAATGCGGCATCAGACCTGAGAAGATCAAGACCATCGCCGCCGAACTGGCCCGTGTCGCGTTCGAAGAAGCCTTTGAACTTGACCACGCATGGACCGATTTCCGCGGTGAAAAACACACCAAGATGACGGGGCGCCCCGTCAGTTTCCACTCGATGCGCGGCGTCAGCGCCCACTCCAACGGGTTCCAGACCTGCCGCGCGCTGCATGTGCTGCAAATCCTGCTCGGGACCGTCGAAGTCCCCGGCGGGTTCCGTTTCAAACCGCCCTACCCGAAGCCGGTCAGCGCCCATCCCAAACCCCATGCCAAGGTCACGCCCGGATCGCCGCTGAACGGCCCGCATCTGGGGTTTGTTCAAGGCCCCGACGACCTGATGCTGACCGAGGATGGCACACCCGCGCGGATCGACAAGGCGTTCACCTGGGAAAACCCGATGTCGAGCCACGGGTTGATGCATATGGTGATCTCGAACGCCCATGCGGGCGATCCCTACAAGATCGACACGCTCTTCATGTACATGGCGAACATGTCGTGGAATTCCTCGATGAATTCCACCGGTGTGATGGAGATGCTGACCGACACAGATGAAAACGGCGATTACGTGATACCGCATATCATCTATTCCGATGCCTATTCCTCGGAGATGGTGGCTTATTCCGACCTCATCCTGCCCGACACGACCTATCTTGAGCGGCACGACTGCATCTCGTTGCTGGACCGTCCGATCTGCGAGGCGGACGGGGCGGCAGATGCGATCCGGTGGCCGGTGATCGAACCCGACCGCGATGTGCGCGGGTTCCAGACGGCGCTTGTACAACTGGCCAACAAGATGAAACTGCCGGGTTTCACCAACGAAGACGGCAGCGCCAAGTATCAGGATTATGCCGATTACATGGTCAACCACGAACGCCGTCCGGGCGTCGGGCCGCTGGCCGGGTGGCGCATGGGCAAAAGTGGGCTGCAGCACGGGCGCGGTGCGCCGAATGAATCGCAGCTTGAGAGCTATATCGCCAATGGCGGTTTCTTCGTGAAGCACATCCCCGATGGCTCGAACTATTACAAGCCGTGGAACAAGGAATATCAGGACTGGGCGGTTGAAATCGGCCTCTATGACAGCCCTCAGCCTTACGTATTCGACCTCTATGTCGAGACGATGCGCAAGTTCCAACTGGCCGCCGAAGGCCATGGGGACCGGCAACCGCCCGATCACCTGCGCGAACGGATCAAACAGACGATGGACCCGCTGCCGATCTGGTATGCGCCTTTTGAGGACGACAACGTGGATACGTCCGAATTCCCGGTCCACGCGCTGACGCAGCGCCCGATGGCGATGTATCACTCCTGGGGCACGCAGAACGCCTGGCTGCGCCAGATCCATGGCCGCAATCCGCTCTACGTTCCCACCAAGATCTGGGAAGAGAACGGCTTTGCCGAAGGCGATTGGGCCAAGGTCACCTCCGCCCATGGCGAGATCACCGTCCCCGTGGCCCACATGGCCGCCTTGAACGAAAACACGATCTGGACCTGGAATGCGATTGGCAAACGCAAGGGGGCCTGGGCGCTCGGCAATGACGCGTCGGAGACGACCAGGGGCTTCCTTCTGAACCACCTGATCCACGAGTTGCAACCGCCCAAGGGCGACGGGTTGCGATGGTCCAATTCCGACCCGATCACCGGCCAGGCCGCGTGGTTCGACCTGCGCGTGAAAATCGAGAAGGCCAGCGCCCCCCCGGATGTCAGCCAACCTGCGTTCGACCCGATCAAATCCCCCGTGGGCCAAGGCCCCAAGGAACTGACATGGAAGGTGGGCAAATGACAACCCTTCCCGAAAACACCACCCGCAAGCTGGGCCTTGTGATCGACCTTGATACCTGCGTTGGCTGCCATGCCTGCGTGATCTCCTGCAAGGGCTGGAACACCGAGAACTACGGCGCGCCGCTATCCGACCAGAATGCGTATGACGGCGCAGCCTCAGGGACGTTCCTCAATCGCGTCCACAGTTACGAGGTGCAGCCGCTGGCCACCTCCGCCATGCCGCACCCGGCGGCGCAACTGGTGCATTTTCCGAAATCCTGCCTGCATTGCGAAGACGCACCTTGCGTCACCGTTTGCCCGACCGGGGCCAGCTACAAGCGGGTTGAGGACGGCATCGTTCTTGTGAACGAAAGCGACTGCATCGGCTGCGGCCTCTGCGCCTGGGCCTGCCCTTACGGCGCGCGTGAGCTTGACGCCGCCGAGGGTGTGATGAAGAAGTGCACACTCTGCGTTGACCGGATCTATAACGACAATCTGCCAGAAGAAGACCGCGTCCCCGCCTGTGTGCGGACCTGCCCCGCCGGTGCCCGCCACTTCGGTGATTTCGCCGACCCCGAAAGCAATGTCAGCAAACTATCGGCGGAACGCGGCGGCATGGACCTGATGCCCGAGCAGGGCACCAAACCCGTCAACAAATACCTGCCCCCCCGGCCAAAGGATCAGATGGATCAGTCCGAGCAAATCGACATCCTCGCCCCCTTCCTTGAGCCGGTGATGGAAGAGCCCAAAGGCTTCCTCGGCTGGCTCGACAAGGCATTGGAGAAAATCTGAGATGCATCCCGCACCTTCTGTCATCGTATTCACCACCCTGTCGGGTCTGGGCTTTGGCCTGCTGTTCTTTCTTGGCCTTGGCTTGCCGGACGTCTCGGGTTGGGTTGCCTTTGTTTTCTTCGCGCTCGGCTTCGGCCTGGCAGTGGGCGGGCTCTTGGCCTCGACCTTCCACCTGGGTCATCCGGAACGGGCGATCAAGGCGTTCAGCCAGTGGCGCTCAAGCTGGCTTAGCCGCGAGGGCGTGGCTGCTGTGGCCGCGCTCGTGATCATGGGCATCTATGCCGCTGCGCTCATCTTTCTGGACAAGAAACTGGCGCCTCTGGGTTGGATCGGCGCGGCGCTCAGCCTCGCGACAGTCTATGCCACGTCGATGATCTATGCGCAGCTCACCACCGTGCCACGCTGGAAAACCGCGCTGACCCCGGCGTTGCTGCTGTCGATCTCGCTCGCGGGCGGCGCGCTTCTGGCCGGGCAGCTTGCCGCCGCCAAGATCCTTCTGCCCATCGCCGCCGTCATTCAGGTCATCTGGTGGGTGCGGGGTGATAACGCCCTCAAACAAAGCGGCACCGATATGGCAAGCGCCACAGGGTTGGGCAATATCGGCACCGTCCGCGCGTTCGAGCCGCCCCATACCGGCACCAACTACCTGCTTCGCGAGCTGGTGTTCCAGGTCGGCCGCAAACATGCGCTCAAGGTCCGGGCAATGGCGCTGATCCTCGGGTTTATCATGCCGGTCCTGCTGATCCTGATCCCGTTTGCCCATGTGTTGATCCTGGTCGCGATCGTGATGCACCTGATGGGCATCGCAGCCTCCCGCTGGCTGTTCTTCGCAGAAGCCGAACATGTGGTTGGCCTCTATTACGGGAAACGCTGAGGGCTCGCAGGCAAGCGACGACAGGAGCATCGGACAGTTGTTGGTTCTTCGGACAAAGCGGGCCTTCGATCACCATTGAAACAGAGGGCATCGCCCGACCGCGGGTGGGCGCCGCTGAGGTTGTTCATCGCACTTTATGGTGACGCGTACATTCAACAATCGTTCGGATTGACACGACGAGGAAGCGCCCGCCCATGGGGCGGTCGGGCGCTGCCCGGCGGTGCTGCGCACCTTGATTCCGGGCTGGAGCAATGCCTGCAACGGGCTCAAAGCTGACCTTGCCTGGGGTCTTACCTGTCCGGAGGAAATTTGTCCGAAACGCCTGGCTTAGAACTCCAGCCATTTGTACATGACAAGCGCATCGACAAGCCCTGACTGCGGGTGATCGAAGGCCAGCGGTAGCCGACCCACCGTATCGAACCCCAGCTTGTGCCAAAGATGAATGGCGCCGGTATTCGTCGCCAGGACAAGGTTGAATTGCATCGCCCGATAACCGAGCTTCAATGCCTCAGCCTGGGAATGCTCGCACATACGCGCGGCCAGGCCCCGGCCCCGGGCCGCCTCCGACACCATGTAGCCGCAATTGCAGACATGGGCGCCGCCTCCGGCCTGGTTCGTCTTGATGTAATAGGTGCCGAGAATTTCACCGTCCGCTTCGGCAACATAGGTCGCCCGCGGCGCATTCATCCAGAGCTCGTACGCGCCTTCACGGCTGATCTTCGGGTCGATCGCATAGGTCTCGCCGGCCCGGATCACCCCCCGCAGAATAGGCCAGATGGCGTCGAATTCTCCATCGCGCGCCAGCCGGATATTTACCTTACCAAAATCCGTCATCTTGCGGAGATCTATTGCAGTGATTTCGCCCATTGTCACGCGACCTCTGGCAGGTGAATTTCATTGTCACGGAGTTGCGCTATTTGCACAACGCCACCCGGCAAAAAGTGGTCAGCTGCCGATCGTACCCAGCAGAATGCCGACGGTGGAGACCATGACCATCGCTCCGCCTGCAAAAAGACCCAAGCGCAAAAAGGATCGCTTCTTGACGGGGGGTGGCGGTGCGGTGGCGGCCTGCATTTCGGTCGCGTCGATCGGTTTGGCCGTCGACAGGTAGGTCAGGAATTCACCGATATCGAAACCATTCCAGTTGGCATCGCCCAGATCTTCGGCAGCGGCAATGTTCTCGGCCAGCTTGTGCACGCAGATGTTGCGCGCGTCCTCGTCATGGCCGGGATACCGCCCATCGGGGGCACCGCTGTCATAGACGTTGAGGCCAAAACCCGCATCCAGAAAGACCTTCTTGACGGCCTCATCCGCGCCTTGCAGCGCCTCGACCAGGGCGGAGTCGCGAAACAGGGCCTTTTGTTCGGAACCGATGGCGCCCATGCCGATCTCGTTCAACATGCCCTGGAATTCCTGACGCACTTCGTCCGGGAACACCGAAAACATATCGAAATCGTATTTGAAATCCATCTTGACCCTCCTGAAATCAATTCAGAAGACAATGCTCAGGTCATTTGTTCGAAATTAGGCACAAAACAGGCGAAAGTTTATCATTATTTCCTGAAAACGCCCAGTCCAGGGACCGGGCGCATCAGCATTTCAGCCTTGTTTTGCGGGGGTTTAGCCGTTCACATCGACCACGACACGGCCTTGTACTTGTCCTTGCAGGATATCCGCTCCGAGCCCCGGCAGATCGGACAGGGTGGCCGGTCGGACCATTGCCTCAAGCTTGTCCATGGGCAGGTCCTGCGCAATCCGTTGCCAGGCGCGGACGCGGTTGTCGTAGGGCTGCATCACGCTGTCGATGCCCAGCAGGTTCACGCCGCGCAAGAGGAACGGAATGACCGTCGCCGGAAGCCCCGCCCCGCCCGCAAGGCCCACGGCCGAGACCGACGCGCCATATTTCATCTGCCCCAGAACGCGGGCCAGCATCGCGCCACCCACCGCATCGACGCAGCCGGCCCATGTCTCGGTCTCAAGCGGGCGCTTCGTGGTCTCGTTGATCTCTTCGCGGGCGACGATCTGAGTTGCGCCCAGGGATTTCAGGTAGTCCGCCGACTCGGGCCGTCCGGTCACGCCAGCAACCTCATAGCCGAGGTTGGAGAGGATCGCCGTCGCCACGGACCCGACACCCCCCGCGGCACCGGTCACCAGAACCGGACCATGGCCAGACTCCAACCCGTGATCTTCAAGCGCCATCACGGCCAGCATCGCGGTGAACCCGGCGGTACCAACGGCCATCGCCTGACGGGTATCAAGCCCCTCGGGCAGTGGCACAAGCCAATCGGCGCGCACATTGGCCTTCTGGCTATAGCCACCCCAATGCGCCTCGCCCACGCGCCAGCCGGTCAACACCACCTTGTCGCCGGGCTTGTAGCGGTCATCGGATGACGCCTCGACGGTGCCCGCAAAATCAATCCCCGGCACATGCGGGTACTTGCGCACCAAGCCACCGCCCGGCCCGATGCAGAGACCATCCTTGTAATTGACCGTCGAATACTCGACCGCGACGGTCACCTCGCCCTCGGGCAGGTCCTCCATGCCCAGTTCCTGGACCGCGGCGCTTGTCTTGCCGCTCTCTTCATCCTTCTCAACGACCAATGCCTTGAACATCTCTCATTCCTCTCATCTCTCTGGGTCCAACCGGACCGTGTCCGGGGCGGGCAAATGCCCTAAAACTTTCGTCAGCTCCAAAATCCGCTGCGCACCCGGGCGCGGCGCGTCCCGTCGGGCGTGTCGACATCGAACTCCGTCCCGGCATCCCAATGGGTCATGCGGATCATGCCGATGGCGACGTTGGTGTCAAAATCGGGCGACCAGGCGGCGGAACTGATCCGCCCGATCCTTGTGCCATCCACCGTCACAGGCCACCACCGGTCACAGACCGGAACCCTTGGTCCGTCGATCTCGACCGGGCAGATCTTCTGCACCGGACCTTCCTTGGCCACCCGCAACAGCGCATCGCGCCCGACGCAGCCAATCGCCGTATGGGTGTTGCAGAACTTGCCCAAGCCGCATTCATGGGGCGTGTTGTTGGAGTTCATGTCATTGCCGTAACTCAGCAACCCGCCTTCGATCCGCTCGATCAGGTTCGGGCATCCGGCATGCACATCAAGGTCCTTTCCGGCCTCGAACAGCGCGTTCCAGAGCGGCATGCCGATGTCGCCACCCTCAACATAGATCTCGAACCCGCCCTGCTTGGAATAGCCCGAGCGCGCGATGACCATATCCCGCCCCTGAAAATCAAAGATACCATAGCGGAAGAAGCGGACATCGCGGACGCCATCACCGAATACACGCGCCATCAGGTCGTCGGCTTTTGGTCCCTGCACACCAAGGGGCGACACATCCGGTTCATCCACCAGCACATCAAGCCGCCAGCCATGGGCAATCGCCTTGACCCAGTAGAGCAGGTCGCTGTCGGCAATCGAGATCCACCACCGGTCCTCCGCCAGCTTGACCGCCACGGGATCGTTCAACATCCCGCCGGTTTCATCCACGATTGGCACGTAGTAGCACTGCCCCACCGTCATGCCGCGCAAATCACGCGGGGTGAGCATCTGCATCAGCCGTCCGCTATCGGGGCCGCGCAGCTCGACCTGCCGTTCACAGGACACGTCCCAGACCTGCACCGCCTCTTTCAGGTGGCGGTAATCCTCTTCGGGGCTGCGAAACACCGTGGGCAGCAACATGTGGTTATAGACCGTATAGGCTTTGACCCCGGCGGCCTCGACACCTTCGGAAAACGGCGTCCGGCGCAGCCGGTGTGACGGTGACAGTAGTGCCATTTTACTTGGGGCCTTTCCAATCAATCGGGCAGATCTCTGCCGATTTGCCGCCGAAATCCCAAACGCGCCCGTAATCGCGCACCTTGGACTTGATCCCCTTGGCCGCGATGATGTCCGGCCCCATCCAGTATTTCGAATTGCTGACCATCACCGGGTGATCGGGGCTCAGCCCGTCGATCATTTCGATCTCACCGGCGATCTTGCGGCCGATATAGATGCCGCGTTTCTTGCCCTCGCGCACGATCTCGACCTTCTGGCGCTCGGCACCGATGATCTCGCTGACCAGCATCGTGAAAAGGCCGGTCGTGCCGCCCGCCTGGCCCGAGAATATCTGCAGGATACCGTTATAGGCCTTACCGCTTGCGCGTTCGTCCACATAGGCCGCAACCTTCCAGTTGCCCTCGCCCATCCGACCCGGAATATCCACGAGCAGGCCCACATTCAGGCCGCCGAGGTCTTCGCCCTCGAAATGGCCCTCGTCGATGGCAATCGCCATCCAGGCGTGGCAATGGCCCTCGGTCGGCGGGTGCGCGCCAAGGCTGACCACACAGGGGCAGAAGACCGTGCAGGAGCAGTTGAGGAAAAGCTCCCCCTTGATGGCCCATTCCGTGGGCGACATCTTGCGCCGCTTGGGATTGGGCATCCGGTTGTCGATCCGTTGTGAGACCGGCAGCTTGTCAGCGTCCGGTTTGCGTTTGATCGCCATTGTCTATCCTCCGTTAGCAAGCGGCAGGGCCAGCACAGCCAACCCGCCGAATATCAGCGCCACACCCATCGGTTTCGTCACCCGGTGACCGATCTGCGGCAGTTTTTCGAGCACCATGAAAAGCGTGGCCAGGCCCATCCACAATAGGCTCATCACGCCGCCCACGAAACCAAGCGCCATGAAGCCCCAACAACAGCCAACGCAAAACGCGCCCAGTCCCAGCCCCATGCGCAGCCCCCCGGCAAAGCCCACGCGCCAGTGGCCCAGGAAATAGGTCATCGGGCTGTGGCAGACCCCGTGGCAGATTTCCTTGGCGCGGGTGAACTGGAATCCCCCCACCACCAGCAACAGGAGACCCGCAAAAACCGTTGATTTCGCGATCCCCAGCATATCGACAACGCCCCCGAACAGGAGCGCCAGTTGCACCCCGGTAATGAGCGCCGCGAAGGCGACCCAGACCAGGAAATACCCGAGCAACACGCCGAGCCAGCCCGCGCGGGTGCCCGTGGCACTGGTCATCAGGTCCTCGTAGGCGCGCAAGGTGGGCACCAGCGTGGGCAGCATCATCGCCGCCATCATGATCGCCCACATCGCGAAAAGCGGGCCGAAATGCGCCATTGGCATATACATGTCCATGCGCGGATCCATCCGGCGCATGGCCTGGCCCGCATCCCCCGGCCGCCCGATCAGGTCGAGGTCCATGTCCATTGCCATCACATACATCACCCACCACGCCGCCAGAATGGCCGCGAAGAACACGAGCCAGAGCAGGGTTCGCATGGGGGTCTCAAAGATGGCCTTCACCGGGTCGCCTCTCCGACTCAAAGAGTGTTCTTGGGGTTGCTTTTAAAATGTCAGACATTTAAATGTAAGACAAATGAAAATTGACCCCGACAAAAAGGCGGATCTGTCAGCGCAGATCGCGCAGGCTATCCGCGATGCGATTGTCAGCGGCGACATGATCGTGGATGAGCGTCTGCCATCCGAGGCAGAGCTTGCCGATCAGTTCGACGTCTCCCGCCCGACGGTGCGTGAGGCGCTCAAACGGCTGGCGGCGCAATCCCTGATCCGGACGCAGCGCGGGGCCTTTGGCGGGGCCTTTGTGAATCGGCTCAGCTACGAAGAGGCTTACGGGCAGCAGATCACCACCTCGACCCTGCTTTTGAGCATGAACGCGGTCAGCTTCGACGTCGCCTGCGAGGCGCGTTATGCGCTGGAACGGGCCTGCACACCGCTCTCGGCCGAGCGTCGCTCGCCCGATCATCTGGCAACGATGCGCGCGGAAATTCACCGGCAAGGGCAGCCGGGTCTGAGCGACGAAAGTTTCTGCGCCTCCGACGTGACCTTCCACCGCGCCCTTGTGGATGCGGCGGGCAATCCGGTGCTCTCGTACCAGCTTGCTGGCGCGGTCGAGGCAATGCAGCCGTTGATGAACATGATCACCTTCACCGCCCGCTCGCGCGAAGAAATCGTGCGCCTGCACACGCGGATCGCGGATGCCATCGAAGGCATGGACCCCGCAGCCGCCCAAGCCGCGCTGCACGAGCTGGAAGCCTACACGCTCACCCTGGGCCGCGACGTGATGGCCGCAAGAAAGAGCAAGAAAGCGGTTTAGCTGAATGTCGGGATTGCGGGTGATTTGAAGCCCCCGCACGACGTCAAGCCCGTGCAACGCCGTGCTATCGTCACGTCATCGCCCGTCCGTCAGACCAGAGATGTGACCCACAGGATCGTCGCGTCCTCGTCGCTGACCGACACGACATTGTGGCCCATCGTGGCGTCGTAATAGGCGCTATCGCCGCGGCGCATTTCGATGGGTTCATAAAACTCGGTGTAGAGCCGGATCACACCGGTCAGGACATAGAGGAACTCTTCGCCGTCATGGCGGACCCAGCCATCGAATTCCTCGATGTTGCGGGCGCGGATGCGGGCGCGATAAGGCAGCATCTGCTTCTTGGTGAGCGTCTCGCCCAACAGTTCATGCTCATAGGTCGTCGTCGCCTGATGTGCGCCGCTCCCGACCTTCGTCACCGACATCCGCCCGTTGATCTTGTCCCGCTGCGGCGGTGTGAAAAGCTGTGGCACCGAAATCTCCAACCCCACGGCCAGTTTCTTCAGCGCGTCATAGGTAGGCGACATCTGCCCGTTTTCGATCTTGCTCAGGGTCGATCGCGCCAGCCCGGCCTGCGTCGCGGCCTGTTCCAGCGTCCATTTGCGCGCCTTGCGCAGCTCGCGCACACGGGCGCCGAGATTAAGGGGCTCGGTCTCGGTGTTCTTGCCGTTTTCACGTGCGATACGGATCAATGTGCCGTGGGTCTGAGTCATACCCTGTTTTATCGCAGCGCAGCGGCCACTTGCAACCGGCGCAACTCGGCCCTAAGCCAACAGGATGAGATCGGAATTCTACCAAGGCCCGCCCCCGTCCTGCCCCGCATCCTTTAACATGGCGGCCCATGTGCTGGGCCGTGCCGATGCGTCGCCCGACAAGGTGGCTCTTGCGGTCCTTGGCCTCTCCGGTGCCGAACGCTGGAGCTTCGGGCGGATCAAGGAAGCGGTGCTTGGCACCGCAACGGGCCTCCTGAACGCTGGCCTTGCACCGGGCGATATCGTCCTGATGCGGCTCGGCAACACGGTGGAGTTTCCGATTGCCTACCTGGCCTGCCTGAGTGTCGGACTGGTCCCGGTGCCGACCTCCTCGCAACTGACCGAGACCGAAGTGGCAGGCATCATCGCAACGCTCACCCCCAAGGCGATCCTTCTGGGTGATGGCATCGCCTGCCCGGAAAACACCATCCTGACGCTCGATCAGGCCACGCTCGAAGAGATGCGCAGCCTGCCGCCCGCCGACTATGACATGGGCGATCCCGACCGGCTCGCCTACATCATCTATACCTCCGGCACCTCCGGGGTGCCGCGTGCAGTGGCCCATGCGCATCGCGCCATCTGGGCGCGGCAGATGATGTTCGACGGCTGGTACGGCCTGACCCCGGAGGATCGGCTGCTGCATGCGGGGGCCTTCAACTGGACCTACACGCTTGGGACCGGATTGATGGACCCATGGACGGTCGGCGCGACGGCCCTGATCGCCGCGCCCGGCATCACACCGGAACAGCTTCCCCTACTGATGAAACGTCACGATGCCACGATTTTCGCCGCCGCCCCGGGTGTCTTTCGCAAGTTCCTGCGGGACGACACGCCCCTCGTCCTGCCGAAACTGCGCCATGCGCTTTCGGCGGGGGAGAAGATGCCCGACCGGGTGCGCGCCGCCTGGAACGAGGCCACCGGGACGAAGGTTTACGAAGCCTATGGCATGTCCGAATGCTCGACCTTCATTTCCGGCAGCCCGGCCCATCCGGCCAAACCGGGCGCCTTGGGCCGCCCCCAGACCGGGCGCCGGGTGGCGATCATGGGCGACGATGGCCCGGTCCCCCTCGGCGAAGAGGGCACCATCGCCATCCACAGCTCGGACCCCGGCCTGATGCTGGGATACCTGCATGCCGAGGACGACACCGCCGCGCGATATCGCGGGGACTGGTTCATCACCGGCGATCAGGGAAGCATGGATGAAGACGGTCAGATCACCTACCACGGCCGCGCCGATGACATGATGAACGCGGGCGGCTACCGCGTCTCACCATTGGAGGTGGAGGCCGTGCTCAACGCGCATCCCGGGATCACGCAGGCCGCCGTGACGGACATCGAGGTCAAGCAGGATGCGCGCCTCATCATGGCCTTCTATACCGGCCCTGCCCCGCTGCCCGATGACGAATTGCAGGCCCTTGCCGCCGATCACCTCGCCCCCTACAAACGGCCACGCGGCTACTACCACCTCGACAGCCTGCCCACCGGGGCCAATGGCAAACTCCTGCGGCGTGAACTGCGCCCGATCTATGAAGGCCTGCAATGATCAAGCTCGACATCATTTCCGATCCGATCTGCCCCTGGTGCTATATCGGCAAGACCCTCCTGGATCAGGCGTTGGCGGAACGGCCCGACCACCCCTTCGTGATCGAATGGCATCCGTTTCAACTCAACCCCGACATGCCTGCAGAAGGCATGGATAGGCGCGCATATCTCGAGGCCAAGTTTGGCGGCAAGGAGGGAGCGGTCAGGGCCTATGCGCCGGTACTGGAACGGGCCGAGGCGGCGGGCCTCAACATCGACTTTGCCGCGATCAAACGCACGCCCAACACGATCGACGCCCACCGCCTGCTGCATTGGGCGGGTATCGAGGAGAAGCAGGACGAGATGGCGATGGCCCTTTTTGCCGCCTATTTCGACGAAGGCCGTGACATTGGCGACGCCGAGGTGCTGGCCGATGTTGCCGATAGCCTTGGCATGGACGGCGCGGTGGTTCAGCGCCTGCTCAAGAGCACATCGGACCTGTCGGATATCCGCGCCCGCGATGCGCAGTTCCGCGAAATGGGCGTGACCGGTGTGCCGACCTTTATCGTTGGCGGTCAGCAGGCCGTCCCCGGATGCCAACCGGCGGAACTCTGGCTCAAGGTCATCGACGAACTCACCGCCAAGGCCGACCAAGCCAGCGAGGCGTGATAACCGCCCATCTCCCCGCCGGATACCTGACAGGGCGCGCGATCGCGCATTCAGGTACCTGTCTGTGGATGGCGGTGATTGGTGGCGTCCTGCCGGATCTCGACCTCATCTGGTTCTACCTCGTCGACAACCGGGCGTTTCATCACCATCACTATTGGGTGCACATCCCCGGATTCTGGCTCATGCTGGCGGCGCTTGTCCTTCCCGTCCTTCAGGTAACGAAGCCCCATTGGCTGCACCCGGCGCTGGCCTTTCTCGCAGGTATTTTCATGCATCTCTGCCTTGATACGGTGGCGGGCGGTATCAAATGGCTCTGGCCTCTTTCGGATCAACTCTACAGGCTTTTCGACATCCCGGCGCAGTATGGCCACTGGGTCTTGAACTTTATCCTGCACCCGGTATTCCTGCTGGAACTCCTGATCTGGGGACTGGCCCTCTGGGCTGTGATGCGCCCTGCCCACCCATCAAACAGGTGAGGAACCGCCATGTTCAGACTACTCACATTGATCACGACCCTGCCCCTCATCATCACGACGGGCACGATCTTTTTCAGATATGTCGAGGGATGGAGTTGGCTCGACGCCTATTTCTTTACCGTCGTAACACTTTCGACCGTTGGATATGGCGAACTCGTTCCCGCCACGGCCTTGGGCAAGATCGGCACGACGATCTTCATTTTCACCGGCCTCGGTGTCTTTGCCCTGACCATACAGCAATTTGCCTCCTTCGCTGTGCGCAAACGCGAAGAACACGCAGAGCGGCTTGCGCAACGGATGGCACGCCACGCGGTCGAAGGCGCCACATCTCCGGAAGATCCGGCCAAAGGTTGACCCCGCAGGCCCTGTGCGGATTTGGGTCTTGGGCTGTGCGCTGCGCACTCTGGTCCGATGCCGCAAGGAGTGATAGGCGACAGCCATGACCGAGACGACTGGATCAGCGGCCCGCACCCGTATGGGCAAGGTGGAATTCATCCTGTTGATGGCGATGATGGGCGGCGTGGTCGCCTTTGCCATCGACGCGATGCTGCCTGCCCTGCCGCGGATCGGTGCCGAACTGTCTCCGGATGCGCTGAACCGGGCGCAGTTGATCGTGACCTCGTTCGTCTTCGGGATGGGCCTCGGGACGTTCCTGGTCGGGCCGCTGTCGGATGCCTTCGGGCGCAAACCGGTGATCCTGGCGGGCTCGGTTATCTTTGCGCTGGCCGCGCTGGTGGCCATCATCACAACCTCCCTCGAACTTCTGATTGTTTCGCGGATCTTTCAGGGGTTTGGCGTCTCCGCCGCGCGGATCGTGTCGATGGCGATCATCCGCGACCTCTATTCGGGCCGTGAAATGGCCCGGCTCATGTCATTTGTCACGATGGTCTTCACCCTGGTCCCGGCGATCGGTCCCCTGATCGGCAGCGGAATCATCGCACTGGCGGGCTGGCGCGGCGTCTTTGGCAGCTTTGTGATCTTCACGGCGATCTACAGTCTCTGGATGACCACCCGCCTGACCGAGCCACTGCCAAGTGCCAAACGCCAACCCTTCCGCGCGACGACCCTCTGGCATGCAGTCAAAGAGGTCATGTCGGATCGCACCGTCGTGCTGGCCACCGCAGTGATGACACTCTGTTTTGCGGCACTTTGGGCATCGCTCAGTTCCATTCAACAAATCATGGGCGATACCTTCGGGCGTCCGAGTGAATTCCCTTACTGGTTTGGGATGATCGCCCTGATCGCCGGCGCGGCCAGCCTGATGAACGCCGCATTGGTCATGCGCTTCGGCATGCGCAGCCTGGTCAATGTGGCCCTTGGCGGACAAGTCGTGGCCTGCCTTCTGGCGCTTGTGGTGCTGCGGTTGGACCTGCCCCCCGGCACCCAGTTCGCGATCTACGTCGCGTGGCAGGCCAGCGTCTTTGCCATGGTCTCGCTAACGCTTGGCAACCTGACCTCGCTGGCGATGGAGCCGCTCGGCCATATCGCGGGGATGGCGGCCAGCGTCATCTCGGGCATTGCCACCGTCGGCTCGGTACTGCTGGCCATTCCCATTGGCCTCGCCTTCGACGGAACCCCCGTGCCGCTCATCCTCGGCGTACTGGTTTGTACCCTCCTCGGGCGGGTGATAATGGTACGGCTGAAGCGGGTTGAAGAATTTGCCGGCTAGGGCTGGACTTTATTTGTATACTATTGCATACCGCATATGAATCACCGCCGCGCATCCCCTTGGATACGGCGAAAACGTCAACCGGATCGAAAGGGGTCACCGATGGCCAACACACCCACGCCCGACATCATTTACACCAAAGTTGACGAAGCCCCCGAGCTGGCCAGCGCGTCGCTCCTGCCGATCATTCAACGGTTTGCCGCCGCCGCAGGCGTGTCGGTCGGCACCAAGGATATCTCGCTTGCGGGCCGCATTCTGGCGACCTTCCCCGATCACCTGACCGACGATCAGCGTATCGCCGATGACCTTGCCGAACTGGGTGAGCTGGTGAAGACACCCGAGGCCAACGTCATCAAACTGCCGAATATCTCGGCCTCCGTGCCGCAGCTTGTGGCCGCGATCAAAGAATTGCAATCCAAGGGCTTTACCGTCCCGGATTACCCCGAATCCCCCGCAACCGATGCGGAAAAAGAGGTGCGCGCCCGCTATGACACGATCAAGGGCTCAGCGGTGAACCCGGTCCTGCGCGAAGGCAATTCCGACCGCCGTGCCGCCAAGGCCGTCAAGGCATTTGCCCAGGCCAACCCGCACCGCATGGGCGACTGGTCCGCCGATAGCAAGACCCGCGTTGCGTCAATGTCCGGCAATGACTTCTTCTCCAACGAAGTGTCGGCCACGCTCGACGGTGCGTCAACCGCCAGGATCGTGCTTGAAACGGCCCAGGGCGAGACCGTGTTGAAAGACGATATCTCCTATCCCGCGGGGACTGTTGTCGATGCGACCTTCATGTCCGCCAAGGCGCTCGACAGTTTCCTCGCCACCGAAATCGACCGGGCCAAATCCGACGGCGTCCTCTTTTCGCTGCACATGAAGGCAACGATGATGAAGGTTTCGGACCCGATCATTTTCGGCCACGCGGTCAAGACCTTCCTCGCGCCTGTGTTCGACGCGCATGGCGACGCGATGGCGGCGCTTGGCGTCAACCCCAACCAGGGTCTTGGGGCGCTGTTGGAGAAAGTCGCGGACAATGCCGAGATCATGGCTGCGGTCGAGGCCTGCATGGCCGACCGCCCCCCGATGTACATGGTCAATTCCGACAAGGGCATCACCAACCTGCATGTGCCGTCGGACGTCATCATCGACGCCTCGATGCCCGCCCTGATCCGCGCGGGCGGCAAGGGTTGGGGCCCGGATGGCAAAGAGCATGACACAGTCTGCGTCATCCCCGATGACAGCTATGCGCCGGTCTATGACGAGGCGATCAACTTCTTCAAGGCCAACGGCAAGCTCGACCCTGCGACCGCGGGTACGGTGCAAAACCTTGGCCTGATGGCACAAAAGGCCGAGGAATACGGCTCGCACCCGACCACGTTCGAAATCCCGCAGGACGGCGTGGTCAAGATGATCCTCGACGATGGCACCGTGCTGCATTCGCACAATGTCGAAAAGGGTGATATCTGGCGCTCGGCCTCGGCCCGCAAGGCCCCGATCGAAGATTGGGTGAACCTCGCCATCGAACGCCAGAAGGCAACCGGGTACCGCGCGATCTTCTGGCTGGACGCCGACCGCGCCCATGACGCGGAGTTGATCGCCTATGTGAAACCCATCCTCGAAGCCAAGGGTGTTGCCGATAAGTTCGAAATCATGGCCCCGCGCGAGGCCACCCGTGCCTCGCTCGAGACCATTACCAAAGGCAAAAACACAATCGCCATCACCGGCAACGTGCTGCGCGACTACCTGACCGACCTCTTCCCGATCCTCGAACTGGCCACCTCGGCCAAGATGCTGTCGATTGTCAAACTGATGCAGGGCGGCGGGCTGTTTGAAACCGGCGCCGGTGGCTCGGCCCCCAAGCATGTTCAGCAATTGCAGGAGGAAAATCACCTCCGCTGGGATTCCCTTGGTGAATTCTGCGCTCTTGGGGAAAGCTTCAAGTTCCTCGCCGATGCCAAGGGCAATGCGGGGGCAAGGGTTCTGGGCGAAGCGGTCGAAGCTGCAACGCAAGGCATCCTTGACCATGGCCGCTCGCCCAGCCGCAAGGTCGGTGAGCCGGACAACCGTGACAGCCACTATTGGTTCGCGCGCTACTGGGCCGAGGCTCTTGCAGCACAAGATGAGGACGCAGAACTCGCCGCGGAATTCGCGCCGATTGCCGCCGCCCTGACCGAAAACGAGGCTCAGATCACAAGCGAACTGGCCGCAGCTCAGGGATCGCCCGCCGATACCGGTGGCTACTACACCGCCGATCCCGACAAGCTGGCCGCCGTCATGCGGCCCAGCGCCACGCTCAACGGCATCATCGGGTAACGCGCCTGATAAACGCAGAAAGGCGGGCCACTCTGGTCCGCCTTTTTCGTTTGACCCTTGAAATGGATGCGGGCGCGTGCCGGACCCCTACGCGGCGCAATCCGAAGGGATATCGCTCAGGAAGTCCCGGCGCTCCACTCCCGTGTCCGTGAACGTGCAGATGCTGCCCTGTGGCACCTCTTCCCAACCGGAACCGCCCGTCATCAACGGCTCGGAAACCACCATGTATCCCCGCAACTGCCGGCAATACCGGTAGTAGAGCGACGGCGCCCGGGTGTCGGACGCATAGCGCACCGCGTAAAGCGACGCGCCATCGGAATAGGCCGCCGAGAGGCGCATATGCGGCGCGGTGCCCCGGTCTTCGGACAAAAGCTGGATCTGCGCGACGGCCTCTTCCATCGCGGCGACGGGGCGGGTGTCCAAACCAAGACCCAGCGCGGTGAGAAAGATCGCCTCGCTGTCACTGGCGCCCTTACGGTCAGGGTAGAGCGCATCGGGGATCGCCATATCGACCTGCTTGCGGACGGCCTCGAACCCGCCGACCTGGCCGTTATGCATGAAACTCCACCGGCCAACAGCAAAGGGATGGCAATTGTTCCGGCTGATCGCGGAACCCGTGGACGCCCGCACATGCGCCAGAAAGAGCCGCGATTTCACCTGCCGCGCCACGGCCGCAAGGTTCGGATCGGACCAGGCCGGATAGACATCGCGGTAAAGACCCGGCTCAGTGCGGTGATCGTACCACGCGATACCAAAACCATCCGCGTTGGTGGCGGTCTTGCATTCATCCGCCTGCCGGCTCTGCACGATCAGGGAATGGTCAGGGCGGCTGATGATTTCCTCAAGAAAAATCGGCTGACCGATCCACGCGGCCCAGCGGCACATTTACTGACCCCGGTTGTGGGTCTTGGCGTACATCTGCGCGATCATCCGGCTCGCGGTTTTCTCGAAGGCGCAGGGGATGATGGCATGGATCAGCGCACAGAACCCGGCGGCAAAAAGCCGGAAGCTGAACTTGCCCGCAAAGGCCATATGCTCGAAATAGCTCTCATCAACGCTGCGGGGGTGGTCAAGAAAAATGCGGTTCATCATGGGTCTGTTCCTGTTCAGTGAGTGGCGTTTCATCAAAACTAGCCCATCAACAGGTTGAAATTTTCTCAAAGAGTCCCCGAATTTCATTGATGCCGAGATATTTTCCCACAATAATATTAATTCATGAGCATTATTGACGATATTGATCGTAAATTGTTGACAGAGCTGCAGAGGGATGCGGGCCTGCCTCTCGAAGAATTGGGCAATCGCGTGGGTCTCTCCCGCAATGCCTGCTGGCGGCGGATCAAGGCGCTGGAGGCCGCTGGTGTCATCCGCGCCAAGGTGGCCCTGCTGGACCCGGCGGCGGTTGGCCTGGGTCTTGAAGTGTTCATCCAGGTCAAGGCGGCCGCACATGACGCCGCCTGGCTCGAAAAATTTGCCCGCGCTACACGGGGAACGCCGGAGGTGACTGGTGTCTATCGCATGACCGGCGACCTCGATTACCTGATCCGCGCGCGCGTGGCCGACATGGCCGACTACGACCGGCTCTATCAAACCCTAATCGCGCGGGTGCCAATGGGTGATGTCTCCGCCAGCTTCGTGATGGAGGAGATCAAACACACCACGGAACTACCTCTGGCAAGGGCCGGACAGCGATGATCCGCCTCAAACGTCTCGTGATCGCGCTGCTGATCGTGGTACTGCTGCCGTCGCTTGGTTTCCGCGGTGCGGCCATGCTGCGCGAAACCCAAACCGCCGCGGAGGCACAACCCGAAACCGGGCGAATGGTCGATACGGGCCTTGGCGCGATCTATGTGCAGGAGGTCGGGCCAGTGGGGGGAACCCCGTTGTTGTTGGCCCATGGGACGGCCGCATGGTCGGGCCTCTGGGCCGAGACGATGACGGCGCTGGCCGAGCAGGGATACCGGGTGATCGCCTTTGACATGCCGCCCTTCGGCTTTTCTGACCGCGACCCGGCGGGTGATTACAGCCGCCAAACCCAGGCCAGGCGCATCCTGTCGCTGGTGGAGGCCCTCGGAACCCGTCCGGTTCTGATCGCGCATTCCTTCGGCGCCGCCCCGGCGACCGAGGCCGTGATGATGCGGCAAGAGGCATTTGCCGGGCTTGTGATCGTTGACGGCGCCCTGGGCCTCAACAGCCATGAGGCAGAAGCATCCCTGCCCCTTCCCCTGCGCCCCGCATGGCTGCGCCGGACAATCGTATCGCTCACGGGAACAAATCCGCTCCTGACAAAAACGCTCCTCTCCCAGCTTCTCTACGTCAAGGAGGCCGCCACGGATGAGGTCGTCGAGATCCTGCAGCGCCCGATGGTGATCGAAAGCTCAACCGCCGCCTTCGCAAACTGGCTGCCGTCGCTTCTGGTGCCGCCCAAGACGGCCCTTAGCACCCGCCCCGACAATTTCCGCGCGCTGGACCTGCCCACCCGGCTGATCTGGGGGGACAAGGACACGGTCACGCCGCCCGAACAGGCCGATGAGCTTGCCGCGCTGATCGGCCAGGGGCCGCCGCACCTGCTGACAGATGTTGGCCATATCCCCCAGATAGAGGCGCCCGAGGCATTTCAGGCCCTTCTCATCTCCGTGCTTTCCGATATGAAGGCAGGGAACTGAGCCGACAGGAAAAGCCATGCCCTTCACACTCGCCACCTGGAACATCAATTCGGTCCGCCTGCGCGCCCCGATCGTTTGCAAGCTCTTGAGCGAAGAGGCCCCCGATGTGCTCTGCCTGCAGGAATGCAAATCACCGGTCGACAAGATCCCGGTCGAGGATTTTGCCGCCCTCGGCTACACCCACATGATCGCGCGCGGCCAGAAGGGCTATAACGGCGTCGCCATCCTGTCGCGCCTGCCGATCGAAGAGGTCGGATCGCAGGATTTCGCAGATCTGGGCCATGCGCGCCACATCGCCGGGCGGCTGGAGAACGGGGTGACCGTCCACAATTTCTACGTCCCAGCGGGGGGCGATGTGCCGGATCGCGAGAAAAACGAGAAGTTTGGCCAGAAGCTCGACTACCTGACCGATATGCGCGACTGGTTCCACAGCGACACACCGCAGAAGTCCATCCTCGTCGGCGACCTGAACATCGCGCCGCGCGAAGATGACGTCTGGTCCCACAAGCAACTCCTCAAAGTGGTCAGCCACACGCCGATCGAAGTCGATCACCTCGCCGAAACCCAAGATGCGGGCAAATGGGTGGATGTGACCCGCGCCGATATCCCAGAGGGGCAGCTTTATAGCTGGTGGAGCTATCGCGCGCGGGATTGGGACGCGGCCGACAAAGGGCGCAGGCTCGATCATGTCTGGGCCACGCCGGATATCTCCAACGCCGCCCATTCCAGTCGCATCCTGCGGGACGCGCGGGGGTGGGATAAACCCTCGGACCACGCACCGGTTTTCGCGACCTTCGACCTCTAGGGCCACGGCCGGTCGATTAATTGCCTTTCGCGGCCCATCACCAGCAGCCCGCACCAAAAAAGTGCGTCAAACGGTGGTGAGATCCGTTCCGCAATTGGTGCAAAAACGATGCCCCCTGGTTCGCACCGCACCGCAATTGGTGCAATAGGCCAGGTGGACAGTCCCGTCAGACCGGCCCGAGGCGCGCTCATCGTGTTTGTCGTTATCGGCCGGGATATCTGCGCCGAAACGCTCCAGCGCCGCCAGCATCGCACCGGCGTTCTCATACCGCTCCATGCGCGGCGCGGTACAGGTTTCGATCATCCGGATCAGGTCATGATCCACATCGGCGTGACGCAGATAGGACTGCCAGTTGCCGTGCATCTTGTAGGTGACCGATCCCATGAGAAGCTGAAAGAAGATGACCCCAAGCGCATAGACATCATCGCGCGGGTGCGGCCCCTCGGCAGGGTCCTTCATCGGATCGGCATACATCGGCGTGAAGGCGCCCGGAAAATAGGCGCTTTTGGAAATGTCGGCATCGGTGTCATCGCCTGACGGTTCTGACTGCGCCAGGGCATAACCGATCCCGAAATCGGTGATCTTCACGCGGCCATCAGACGACATCATCAGGTTCGCGGGTTTCAGGTCACGGTGCACGATGCCGTTTTCATGCGCCAGCTGCATCGCGCGGGTGGCCATCTTCATCACGCTCACCACATCGGTGACCTGCGGCCTGGCTTTGCCGAACCCTTCGACCCAATTCACCAGGCTGCCGCCATCCATGTATTCAAACACCAGGAACGGCGGATCAGCGGTAAAGTTGGTTTGCATGAGCTGCACGAAATCCTTGGTCGGGTCATGCGCCCCGATCGTGTCCAGCGCGCGGATTTCATTCTTGAGCCCCGCCAGCAGCACCTTGTCGAAACAGAACTTCAAGGCCACGGGCCGCGTGCGGTTGAACTCCGTCGGATAGGCTTTCCAGACCTCGGCAAATCCGCCCATGCCCAACAGGGTGTCGAGTTTGAAATCATGCCCCTCGAGCTTGTAATTCGGCTGGAAACGCGGGGCGCGGATCGGGACGAACTTGGCCATCTCTTCGGCGCTTTGCGGGACTTGCGAGACCATCGTGGTCACATGGCCATCATCGCCACTGCGCCGCAACGCCTGCCGTGAGGTCATTGGAAGCGCGGCCAGGTAATTGACCAGTTCATCCTTCTGGGCCTGATCCATGCTGGTCCGGTCCAACTCGCGCCGGGCAATGTCATGGGCCTCGGCATAGCTCAGGTTCGACACCGCGACCATCGCCTCGGGCTGGGCCTCGGCAAACTGCCTGTTGATGACACGATAGGCGGCCACGGTTGCATGTTTCGCAAGCGCATAGACCGTGCGCTGCATCGGAATCGCCGTCCCGACCAGATCCTCAAGGACAGCGACCACGATGTCCTGAAAGATCTTTTCGCCGTTTATCGCCGTTGCCATTCAATGTTCCTTCATCAAACCGCAGCGCCCGTTCATGTCCAGCCCGTTCACCGGTCAGCCGGGTTCAGAAGCCGTAAAGCAGGACGCCGAGCAGCATCATCGAGACGTAAAATGCCCCGATCAACTTGAGTGCAATGATCGCCTTGCCCGCCAGTCCCGGCTGCGCACTGGTGGTGAGCCAGGTGAAAAGGCCCTTGTCCTCGGCTTCCAGCTCACGGCCGCATTGGCCGCAAAATCGGGCGGATGGGGGATTTTCAAACTGACAAGAACTACATTTCATCAATCGCCTCCCTTGCCGCGACGGGCAAAGACATGTTCGCTAAAATGGACCGGCCCCGATAGGCCGGGCGGCTGCAAATTCACTTTTCTCCGCCTGCATTGACCGGGAACCGCCCCTGTCTTGCCGCCCTCAATCAGAGCGATTGCGAAGGTCTAATGGCGCAACTTTAGCATTTCAGATGTGACTTGTTAAGCGGCAGGTTTGCCGGGGCCGCGGGTCATTCAGCCCCTCGCCCGTTGCCCCAACGTGGACCCAGCACATCACCTCCCAAGGGTCGTCGATCCGACCTTACCGTTCCCGTCCAAAGATTTCGCGCAGGATATTCTCGATCGGGTTGCCGCTCCGGCGGCGCTGCTGCCGGCGATTGTTGTCCTGGACAACCGCTTCGGGGGCAGGCCGCGTCATCGGCAGCGGATGGACGGGCGTGCCCTCGTGCACCCGGGTCATCGTCTCGTGCCAGATCTCCGCCGGAAGCCCCCCGCCGGTCACCCCGGACAGCGGCGTGTTGTCGTCATAGCCCATCCAGACACCGGTCACATAATCCGCCGTGAACCCGAGGAACCAGGCATCGCGGGCGGCCTGTGTCGTACCTGTCTTACCCGCGGCATCCCGGTCGGCGAGTTTCGCCCGCGCACCTGTACCGCCATTGACCACCTGGTACATCATCCACGTCAGCTCCCGCGCGGCGGCTTCCTGGATGACCCTTTCGCCGATGCCGCCAGTCTGATCCATGGTGGCCTCTTCATCCCCCAGCAGGCGCAGTTCGGTCAGACCATAGGGCGTTACCGACGATCCACCGTTGAGGATGCCTGCATAGGCCCCGGTCATCTCCAGAAGTGTGCTTTCCGATACGCCCAGCGCCAGCGCAGGACCGTCGGCAAGCGCATTGTCGATGCCGAATCCAGTTGCCACGTCTCGCACAAGATTGCGACCGACGCTTTCGCTGACCTTCACAGCCGGGATATTGAGCGATTGCCGCAGGGCCTGGACCAGATTGACCTTGCCGCGATACTTCCGATCATAGTTCTCCGGACACCAACGGCCCGAGCCAGGAATGTTCTGGCAATAAGGCTCATCAATTACCGTCGAATTCCAGTGATGCCCAAGCTCAAGCGCGGTGGCATATACAAAGGGTTTGAAAGCCGATCCGGTCTGACGCTTGGCCTGCGTCGCGCGGTTGAAGGCGCCCACGACCTTGGAATCGCGTCCACCAACCATGGCCCGCACGGCCCCGTCCGCGGACATAACGACGATCGCCGCCTGCGCCTTGGATCCTTCGCGCACCTTATTCTCGAAGATATAGTCCAGCGCCTCTTCCGCCGCCTTCTGTATCCGCTGGTCCAGCGTGGTGCGGATGATGACGTCTTCAGTCGTGTCGCGGGTGAAGAACTCGGGGCCGCTATCCATGACCCAATCGGCGAAATAGCCACCGGTCTGCGCCTTGGCGGCCTTGCTCAAGGTGGCGGGGTTGTTCTGCGCGTCGCGCATCTGCGCCGAGGTCAGGTAACCCTGTTCATACATGAGCCGCAGCACGGTTGCCGCGCGGTCCTGCGACCGTTGCAGGTTACTGGTGGGCGCCAATGACGAGGGTGCCGTCAGCAAACCGGCCAGCATCGCCGCTTCGGCGGCGTTCACCTGCGCGGCGGATTTGCCGAAATAACGTTGGGACGCGGCCTCGGCCCCATAGGCGCCGCCGCCCATGTAGGCCCGGTTGAGATAGATCGAGAGGATTTCGTTCTTGCTGTACTTGGCCTCCATGGCCAGCGCATAGACCGCCTCCTTGATCTTGCGTGACATCGACCCGCGGCGGCAGTCATTCACATAAGCCGCCTCGTCCTTCCATTGGCTTTTGTCATACTCGACGCCCAGGCAGAGCAGCTTCGCGGTCTGCTGCGTGATGGTCGATCCACCATGCCCGCTAAGCGGCCCGCGCCCTTCGCTGAGATTGATGCGCACAGCACTGGCGACGCCCCGCGGGCTGATCCCGAAATGGCGATAAAACCGCTTGTCCTCGGTCGCAACCACGGCGTTCTTGAGATGCTTGCTGACCGTCTCGGCCGACACCTCGCCACCGAACTGATCCCCGCGCCAGGCAAACACGTCGCCCTCCCGGTCGAGAAGCGTCACAGAGCCCCGTGCCCGCCCGTCGAGTAGTTCGGTCAGATCCGGCAGCGTTGTGTAGACATATCCGACGGCCAGGCCGACCACCACGGCAACGACCGCCGTGACCCGCCAGGTGACCCACCAGACAATCCGCAGAAACCACCGAATGATGCGCAGGAAAAAGGCGACAATCGGATTGCGCTTGCGCGCGGGCGCCCGCCGCTTGCGTTTGGCCGCAGGCTTGCGCCGGGTCGTCGTCTTGGACTTGGACCTGCTCTTGCTATAGCGTTTTTCAGCCACCAAAGGCGGCTTTTTCCCACCGGATTTACTCATGCTTGCCCTGCCCGGACCCTTTTGTTTTGGCGCACTCTACCCTGCCACGGGGGAAATGTAGACCCCCGGTCGCGCGGCATCGGGGCTTTTTTGAGCTGCTGAATTTTCAATCATCTCTGAAATTTTGCACAAATTTTCCGCAACAGCCCCGCATTCTTCCCGCCATTCCCCGCTCCAATCTTTCGCTGCACCGCAGAATCAACTCACCTCTGGCTCATCGAAATATGTGTCCGACAGGCCACCAATAAAAGGGGAACCAAGGTGAAACTGATCATAGCAACGGTCAAACCCTTCAAACTGGACGAAGTACGCGAGGCGCTGACCGATATCGGCATCCGCGGCATGATGGTAACGGAAATCAAGGGCTTCGGCACCCAGTCCGGCCATACCGAGATTTATCGCGGCGCCGAATATGCCGTGAACTTCGTCCCCAAAATCAAGCTGGAAATCGCGGTGAGTGCCGCCATGGCCGATCAGGTGGTTGAAACCATCACCGGCGCGGCGCGGACCGGCAAAATCGGCGATGGCAAGATTTTTGTCCTCGACCTCCAGCAAGCCATCCGGGTGCGCACCGGCGAGACCGATGACGACGCCCTCTGAACCATCCCACTACAGGAGAAACCATATGCAATCCCTACCCAAGACGGGCCTTGCCGCAGCCCTTGTCATGCTGCCCGGCATGGGCCTCGCGCAGGAGGCCGACACGACGCCTCTCAACGCCGATATCGGCTTCATCTTCACCACGTTCATGTTCCTCGTTTCGGGCTTCCTGGTCTTCTTCATGGCCGCCGGGTTCGCCATGCTCGAGGCCGGGCTGGTCCGCGGCAAGAACGTCGCGATGCAGCTTACCAAGAACGTGGCGCTGTTTTCGCTGGCGTCGCTCTTCTACTACATCCTCGGCTACAACCTGATGTACCCGGGCGATGGCTGGTCGATCGACGGCATGTTGGGCGCGTTTTCGGTAACCTCCCTTGAACCCGTGGGCCTCGAAGGGGCGGACCCTGACCTGACCTATGCCTCGGTTGGCTCGGACTTCTTCTTCCAGCTGATGTTCTGCGCCGCCACGGCATCCATCGTCTCGGGCGCCCTGGCCGAGCGGATCAAGCTCTGGCCCTTCCTCGTCTTCGTCGTCCTGCTGACCGCGGTGATCTACCCGATCCAGGCGAGCTGGAAATGGGGCGGTGGCTTCCTTGACGGCATGGGCTTCCAGGATTTCGCTGGCTCGACCGTTGTACATTCCGTCGGTGGCTGGGCGGCGCTCACTGGCGCGATCATCCTCGGGCCGCGCCTTGGCAAGTACAAGGATGGCCGCGTCACGCCCTTCCCCGGGTCCAATCTGGCACTGGCGACACTCGGCACGTTCATCCTCTGGCTGGGCTGGTTCGGCTTCAACGGCGGCTCGCAGCTCTACATGGACACTGCCGGAAACGTGGCTGATATCAGCCGCATCTTCTCCAACACCAACACCGCTGCCGCAGCAGGGGCGGTCGTGGCGCTCATCATGACGCAGATCATGTACAAGAAACCTGACCTCACGATGATCCTGAACGGTGCGCTGGCGGGCCTCGTGTCGATCACCGCCGAACCGCTGACGCCGTCGCTGATCCAATCCACCCTGATCGGTGGGGTCGGAGGCGCCATCGTGGTCTTTGCGGTGCCGATGCTCGACAAGCTCAAGATCGACGATGTGGTGGGCGCCATCCCGGTGCACCTCTTCGCCGGCATCTGGGGCACGATTGCGGTCGTCTTCACCAATGACGCCGCCAATATCGGTACGCAGCTCTATGCCATCCTCGTGGTCGGTGCCTTCGTGACGATCACCTCGGCCATTGTATGGGTCGTGCTAAAGTCCACCATGGGCCTGCGTGTCGACGAAGAGGTCGAGATCAACGGTCTCGACATGGCGGAACTGGGCATGGAGGCGTATCCCGAGTTCTCCGCCACCTGACCGGAATCCTGTTATCCAAGCCAAGTGGCCCCGGGCGTTCGCGCCCGGGGTATTTTCGTGAGCGGCCTCCATGGGACGCACATCCCTTGTGCAAAACCTGCGACTTGGAAAAACCCGCACCCGGGCTAGATTTCCGAAAAAGACACAGGAAAAGCGCGATGGATATTCAACACACGTCAAGCGACAGCAAAGGTCGCTATGCGGTATCTGCCCCCGAGGGTGGGCAAGCCTATATGACCTATTCCCGCGCGGGCGATACCTTGATGATCATCGACCATACCGAGGTGCCCGAGGCCCTGCGCGGCAAGGGATATGGGGCCGCCCTGGTCGAACGTGCGGTCACGGATGCCCGCGAGGCCGGGGTCAAGATCGTCCCGCTTTGCCCCTTTGCCGCAGCGCAATTCCGACGTCATACTGAATGGCATGATGTGCTTTCCTGACACGCCAACGCGAAAGAACACGAGATGAGCTGGAACCCGACACTTGATCCGACTTGCCCTGATGCCGGCCAACTTGACGACATCGAAACCCTGATCATCCCGCGCGCCCGCGACCTGGGCGGTTTCGAAGTCCGCCGCGCCCTGCCCGCCCCGCAGCGGCAGATGGTCGGACCCTTCATCTTCTTCGATCAGGCGGGCCCGGCGGAATTTCTGACCGGCCAGGGGATCGACGTCCGCCCGCATCCCCATATCGGCCTCGGGACTGTGACCTATCTCTACGAGGGGGAGTTCGAGCACCGCGACAGTCTCGGCACCCATCAGATGATCTATCCCGGCGAGGTCAACTGGATGGTTGCGGGCCACGGTGTTACCCATTCCGAACGCACCAGCGAAGCCACGCGCAAAGGCGAAAGCAAACTCTTCGGCATCCAGACCTGGGTCGCACTGCCGGAAAGCGCCGAGGAAAACACCGCCAGTTTTGAACATCATGGCGAAGGCGCCTTGCCCCTCCTCGAAGGAGAGGGCAAATCACTGCGCCTGATCATGGGCCGTGGTTGGGGCGAAAAAGCACCGGTCAGCACCTTTACCGACATGTTCTATGCCGACGTGGTGCTTGAGCCGGGCGCGATGCTGCCTTTGCCCGAAGATCACGAGGATCGCGGCGTCTACATCACGACCGGTTCAGTCGAGATCGCGGGAGAGACATTCGAGGCGGGCCGCATGATGGTCTTCCGGCCCGGTGATGCGATCACCATCCGGGCGGGCGAACAAGGTGCACGCCTGATGGCGCTTGGCGGCGAAACCCTGAACGGCCCACGCCATATCTGGTGGAATTTCGTCGCGTCCTCGCGCGAAAAGATCGACGCCGCAAAAGAAGCCTGGGCCGCCGGTGACTGGACCCATGGCCGCTTCCAGCTCCCGCCGGGCGACGACCAGGAGTTTATCCCGCTACCTTGACGCCCCAAACCGGCTCGGGCCTCCTGACCTTAACCCGCGTTGATCCTTTGCGGTGCGCCGGTCCCCATATTGATCCCGAGATAGGGCTGTTTGGCCTTCTTCCACGCCGCAAACCCGCCGCCCAAATGCGCAACCCGGTCCATGCCCGCCTCGAGACACGCCTTGGCCACCTTCTCCGACCGCACGCCACCGGCGCAGTGAAAGACGATCCGTTTATCCGATTGACCCGGCAGCTTTTCGGCACGGAAGAACGACATTGGCGATAACAACGCGCCTTCGATATGCTCAAGCCCGTATTCCTGCACGGTGCGCACGTCGATCAAAACGATCTCATCCGCTTCCCAGGCCGCGGCGACCTCCTCAACCGTCCACGTCTCCAATACCGCGTTCCCGATATCTTCGCTCTGCATTTCAACCTCTTTTCTGACCGGCGATTACGCGGCAAAGTCTACTCGGGCAAAGGGTGATCTGCCACCGATATCCGTTTCCCGAATCGCGACATATTGTGCTAAGTCTTGTGGTATGGCCCAATCCGCCCCCCACATAAGCGAAAACCGTCCCGTTATTCGCCAACTTGACGATGCCGCGATCAACCGGATCGCCGCGGGCGAGGTGGTGGAACGGCCCGCCTCCGCGGTCAAGGAACTGGTGGAAAACGCGCTCGATGCCGGGGCCACGCGGATCGACATTGCCTATGCGGATGGCGGCAAGACCCTGATCCGGGTGACGGATGATGGCTGCGGCATTGCGCCCGAGGATCTATCGCTGGCGCTCTCGCGCCATGCCACGTCCAAAATCGACGGCTCGGACCTCCTGAACATCCACACGTTCGGCTTTCGCGGAGAGGCGCTGCCCTCCCTTGGGGCGGTGGGCCGCCTGACGCTGACCTCGCGCGCCGCGGGGCACGAGGCGGCGGAAATCAACGTCCATGGCGGGGAGATGAGCGCGGTCAAACCCGCGGCCCTCAACGCCGGCACGATTGTCACCCTGCGCGATCTCTTCTATGCCACCCCCGCGCGCCTCAAATTCATGCGCACGGACCGGGCCGAGGCGCAGGCGATCACCGACACGATCAAACGCCTTGCCATGGCCGAACCTTTCGTGGGTTTCACCCTGCGCGATGTCTCGGGCGGCGGCGAAGGCCGGGTGACCTTCCGTGCCGATCCGGAAACCGGTGATCTCTTCGGCGCATTGCATGGGCGGCTTGCCCGAATCCTCGGCACGGATTTTGCCGAAAACGCGCTCAGGATCGACGCCACGCGCGAAGGTCTGCGGATGACCGGATTTGCGGCGCTGCCAACCTATTCGCGCGGCTCCGCAGTGGCGCAGTACCTCTTCGTCAATGGCCGCCCGGTGCGCGACAAGATGCTCTATGGCGCGCTCAGGGCCGCCTATCACGACTTTCTGAGCCGTGATCGCCACCCGGCGGCGGCGCTTTTCATCGACTGCGACCCCACGCTGGTGGATGTAAACGTGCACCCCGCCAAATCCGAAGTGCGGTTCCGCGATCCGGGGCTGGCGCGCGGGCTGATCGTCTCCGGGCTGCGCCACGCGCTGGCCGAGGCCGGGCATCGCGCGTCGACCACCGTGGCCGGGGCGACCCTGGGCGCTTTCATTCCGGAACCGTCCGGCCCACGCGTCTATCAGATGGACCGCCCGTCATCAGAGGCCCGTACAGCGAGCTACCAGGCCCAGGCCCCCGGGTTTGACGAAATGCGCAGCGATTACAGCGCCCGCGTCGAACCGGTCACCGAAGAGCCGGAAACCGCGCCGCAGGACCTTCCCCTTGGCGCGGCCCGGGCGCAGGTGCATGAAAACTACATCATCGCCCAGACCGCCGACGGCATGGTCATCGTCGATCAGCACGCCGCCCATGAGCGGCTCGTCTATGAAAATCTGAAGCGCCAGATGGCTGAAAACGGCGTACCCTCGCAGGCGCTTCTCATCCCCGAGATTGTTGAACTGTCCGAAGGGGATGCCGCGCGCCTGCTGGAACTCGCGGAAGATCTGGCAATGCTTGGCCTCGTGATCGAAGCCTTCGGCCCTGGCACCATCGCGGTGCGGGAAACGCCCGCCATCCTGGGTCAGATCGACTCGCGGGCGATGATCCTGGATATCCTCGATGAACTGGCGGATCAGGGCGACAGCATCTCGGTCCGCGCGCGGATCGAGGCCATCCTGAGCCGTGTTGCCTGCCATGGGTCGATCCGGTCAGGACGCCGGATGCAGGCCGACGAAATGAATGCGCTTCTGCGCGAGATGGAGTCGACGCCCCATTCCGGCCAATGCAATCACGGGCGCCCCACCTATGTGGAGCTCAAGCTCTCTGATATCGAACGGCTTTTCGGGCGCACATGATCCAGATCGGCAGCCATAGTTTTGATCTGAGCGATCCGCTGACCCTTGCCGCCCTGATCGGTGGCGGCGCGGTGCTGGTCATGTTGATCCTGCTCGTGATGAGCGTGCGCGCCGCTGGCCGCTCGGCCCGGACGGTCGAGGACGTGGTGCAGCAGGTCGGGCAACTCAATCGCGACATGCAGACCATCGGCCAGAACCAGCATCAGCTTTCCGGCAACCTGCAAACGGTCAGCGAGACCCAGGCCAATGGGCAGTTGCAGGTGATCCAGACCGTGGAAAACCGCCTTGCAGATGTGCAGCTTCAGATGAACGAGAAGCTCGCCGAAAATGCCCGCCGCGCGGCCCTGGCCCTGACCGAGATGCAGGACCGGATGAAAGAGACGCTGCATGGCTCGTCCGAGAAGACCACCGAGTCACTGACGCAGTTGCAGGAACGCCTCGCCACCATCGACAAGGCGCAGACCAATATCGAAAAGCTCAGCGGCGATGTGTTGAGCTTGCAGGATATCCTGTCGAACAAGCAGACCCGCGGCGCGTTCGGGGAAATCCAGCTCAACGATATCGTCTCCAAGGCCCTGCCCGCCGATGCCTATAGTTTCCAGGCGACGCTCAGCAACGGACGCCGCGCCGATTGCCTGATCCACCTGCCGAACCCGCCGGGGCCCATCGTGATCGACGCCAAATTCCCGCTTGAGGCCTACGAGGCGCTTGTCGCAGCCGACACCAAAGAGGCCTCCGCCCGGGCGCTGGCCGACCTCAAGACCGCCGTCCGGACCCATATCAACGCGATATCCGAGCGCTACCTAATCGAAGACGAAACCGCCGATGGCGCGCTGATGTTCCTGCCCTCCGAGGCGGTTTATGCGGAGCTTCATGCCCGCCTGCCTGATGTCGTCCGCTATGGTTTCAACGCGCGGGTCTGGATCGTTTCGCCAACCACTTGCATGGCCACGCTCAACACGATGCGAGCGATCCTCAAAGACGCCCGGATGCGCGAACAGGCAGGTGCGATCCGCAAGGCGCTCAAACAACTGCATCGCGACGTGGAGATCATCGGCGAGAAGGCCACCAAGCTCGAAACCCATCTGCGGCAGGCGGGCGATGATGTGTCGGGTGTCATCACGGCGGCCACGCGCGCGGGCAAACGCGCCGACCGGCTCGACAATTTCGATTTCGAGGAACTCACCCCCGAGGCCGACCCGGCAAACATCGTAAAGCTGGCCAAGGATTAGCCGCGTCAACATCGCCGGCCTGGTGCGATAGAGTTTGTCGTGGTTTTTTCCGGGCACCGACCGTAATCTCCGCATTGAGCGATCCAAAGATACGAAGGCGCATCATGTCCGATCATGTCACCATCCGCCCCATTGAACCCGGCGATCAGAGCCAATGGCATGCGCTCTGGACCGCCTATCTGGAATTCTACGAAAGCAGCGTGTCCGACGCGGTCTATGAGGCAACGTTCAAACGGCTCTGTTCCCATGAACACCCCAAGCAGAAGGCGTTCGTGGCGGTCAAGGGTGGCGACCTGGTGGGGTTGGTGCATTACATCTATCACCCGCATAACTGGCGGCTGGAGGATGTGTGTTACCTGCAGGATCTCTATGCCGATCCGTCCGTGCGCGGCTCAGGCGTCGGGCGAAAGCTGATCGAAGCGGTCTATGCCGCTGCTGACACCGACGGCTGCCCCTCGGTCTACTGGCTGACGCAGGATTTCAACGAAGAGGCGCGCAAGCTCTATGACCGTATCGGGACGCTGACGCCGTTCATCAAATACGCCCGCCCCTGACGCGGGCGGGGCGTTAATCCCGGTGGTGCCGGTTGTACCCGTTGACCGCCGGGCTTCCCCACCCGTCCAATGCGCCCTCTTTCGGCGCAAAAACCTCGATCAGCAGTGGATGACACGCGGCTTCATCGCTGGAATGCTCGGATGAGCAATCGCCGCCGGGACAGGCCGATAAGGCACCCAGAATGTCGATCTCAGCAAAGAATTCGAGGTGGTCGCCGGGGCGCACGGGGCTGGCCTTCATGAAATACTGCCCGGTGTCGCGGGTGAATCCGGTACACATAAAGACGTTGAGCACATCATGCACATGCGGCTCCGCCTCCGCATAGCTCATGCCGGTCTCATCGGCCAAAGCGCGGATCAGGTTGGAATGGCAGCAGTGGTGATACTGCGACCCGCTCAAAAGGTTGCCGGTGTAAGGATCGCAGCGCGTACCGATCACGTCATGAACCGAGCCGCCAAAATCGTCGATCCCGTACCAGTCCAGCGTATCGGTCGTGATCGTCGCCATGGGCCGCAAATGCGGGAAGGACGACCACATCCGCTCGCCCGTGGTCAGGTGGGTGCCATGCAGGGCGCGGGATTTCCCGGAATAGAAGCGCTCCGACAGGTCATTGGCGTTCCACAGGTTCAGGTCACCCACCTGCGGCCCCTCGACCGACGAGACGCGAAAGAAATGCCCGGCGGGCGCGCGGAAACAGGCGGCCTCTCGCGGCGGGGCCAGCACTTCGCTTACCTTTTCGGCACCCTCCCGCGCGGCGGCGTAAAGCGCCAGATCGGGTTTCGGCAGCGTGTCATTGGGATAACAGATGACCGGCTTGATCGCGCGGCGCGCATCGGCATCGGAGGGAAGTGTCATGGGCGTTTCCTCGGGCTTTTCGCGCGGAGTCTAGCGCGCATCGTGCCCGAGTAAAGCCGCCGTTTACTCCGCCGCCACGGCCTTGGGATCGGCCAGCGTCACGATGTCCATCATGATCGTGTTGAGCTCGAAATCCTTCGGCGTATAGACCCGCGCAACGCCCATCTCGAGCAGGCGTTTGGCATCCTCGTCGGGGATGATCCCACCGACGATCACCGGCACATCGCCAAGACCGGCCTCGCGCATCCGGGCCATCAGATCCTCGACCAGCGGCAGGTGCGACCCGGACAAGATCGACAGGCCCACCACATGGGCCTTGTCCTCAAGCGCGGCGGCAACGATCTCTTCGGGGGTCAGGCGAATACCCTCATACCCGATATCCATACCGCAATCGCGGGCGCGGAAGGCGATCTGCTCCGCACCATTGGAATGCCCGTCGAGCCCCGGCTTGCCGACAAGGAATTTCAGGCGACGGCCCAGCTTGTCACTGACCGCATCGACCGCTTCGCGGATATCATCCAGGCCCTCGGTCTTGTTCGACGGGCTGGCCGACACACCGGTAGGGCCACGATATTCGCCGTGAATTTGGCGCATCTGGGCGGCCCATTCGCCCGTCGTGACCCCGGCCTTGGCGGCCTTGATCGAGGCGGGCATGACGTTTTTGCCTTTGCTTGCCGCCTCGCGCAGCTCCGCCAGCGCGGCTTTCACCGCCTCGGCATCACGCGCGTTGCGCCAGTCGTTCAGGCGTGCGATCTGTTCGGCCTCAACGGCGGGATCGACCACCATGATACCGCCATCGCCGGTCATCAGCGGGCTGACCTCGCCTTCGGTCCATTTGTTGACGCCGACCACAACGGTTTCGTTTTTCTCGATCCGGTTCAGGCGCTCGGCGTTGGAATCCACCAGCCGTGATTTCATATACTCGATGGATCCGATGGCGCCGCCCATACTGTCGAGGTTCTTCAACTCGTGCCGGGCACCCTCTTTAAGCGCATCCACCTTGGCATCGACCGCCGGGTTACCGTCAAAGAGGTCGTCAAATTCCAAGAGGTCGGTCTCATAGGCCAGGATTTGTTGCATCCGCATCGACCATTGCTGATCCCACGGGCGCGGCAGGCCAAGCGCCTCGTTCCAGGCGGGCAGTTGCACGGCGCGTGCGCGGGCTTTCTTCGACAGCGTCACAGCAAGCATTTCGATCAGGATACGATAGACGTTGTTTTCCGGTTGCTGCTCGGTCAGGCCAAGCGAGTTGACCTGCACACCATAACGGAAGCGGCGGAATTTCGGGTTGTCGACGCCGTAACGGCTTTCAAGGATTTCATCCCAGAGATCGACAAAGGCGCGCATCTTGCACATCTCGGTCACAAAACGGATGCCCGCGTTGACGAAGAACGAGATCCGCCCCGCCAATGCCGGGAAATCCTCCGCCGGAACGCGTGGTTTCAACTCATCCAGCACGGCAATCGCGGTGGCCAGGGCAAAGGCCAATTCCTGTTCGGGCGTCGCACCGGCTTCTTGCAGGTGATAGGAACAGACGTTCATCGGGTTCCATTTCGGCACGTTCGTGTAGCAGTATTCCGCCACATCCCCGATCATCTTCAGGCTGGGTTTCGGCGGACAGATATAGGTGCCGCGGCTCAGGTATTCCTTGATGAGGTCGTTCTGCACCGTGCCCTGCAGCGAAGCGATATCCGCGCCCTGCTCCTCGGCCACCGCGATGTAAAGCGCCAAGAGCCAGGGGGCGGTCGCGTTGATCGTCATCGACGTGTTCATCTGATCGAGCGGGATCTCGTCGAAGAGCGCGCGCATGTCGCCAAGATGACAGACCGGCACGCCGACCTTGCCCACCTCCCCGCGTGAGAGCACGTGATCGCTGTCATATCCGGTCTGGGTCGGCAGATCGAAAGCCACCGAAAGCCCTGTCTGACCCTTGGCCAGATTCGACCGGTAAAGCGCGTTCGAGGCTTTGGCCGTGGAATGCCCGGCATAGGTTCGGATCAACCAGGGACGGTCCTTTTGCGGGTCTTTCTGCATCTGCGACATAGATGGGCCTCGTGAATCAGCTTGCGCAACTTTCTTACGTTAAGCGATAGATACTTGGAATATTATACCGATGTCAATTCGCTGCGTTGCAGCAACAGCCATTCAACAGCGTTCCCAGGCACCGGCACGTCAAGCAAGGGGCGTTACGTCAGCCCGCATTGCATCGTCGTGGCCGACCGAAACCCGAAGAGATGGCGCAGAACACCGGTATGTGTGGTGCCCATCGGCTCGAATCCCCGCCGTTCATACAAGGCGCGGGCGCGGGGGTTGGTGTCGATCACATCCAGCCGGACCGAATTCAAGTCCGCCTGCCGCGCATGCTCCTTGATCGCGTCCAGCAGGGCCGTCCCCACACCCAGGCCGCGCGCGTCCGCATCGACGCAAATCCCGTCCATCAACAAGACCCCGGGTGCGAGGTCCCTTTCCAGCGTCGACAGGATCAGACCACGCCATGTGCCACCAAACCAGCCATAAATGCGCGTCATGTCCCGAAGTGTCCCGCCGCTCAGGCTGCCTTCGCTGGTCTTGAACCCCGCGATACCCAGCAGGCGCCCGTCGGCATCCACCGCGGACAAGGCATAATCCGCATCCATCGTGGCCTCGAAAAAGGCCAGGGCGCGGGCGTCCGGCCCCATCACCTTGCCCAGCTTGCCCTTGAACGCCTGCCAGTAGAGCGCCGCGGCCGCCTGCCGATGCGCGGGGTCAAACCCATGCCGAATTGTCACTGCGGTCATGAAAACCTCTTGCCAATTGATGCAACTGATATTGTCCATCCGGGTCTTTGCTGCAAGAGTCCCCGCCATGATGCGTTCGGTCGAAATGCCTCTTTGGGCACTGGTATTGTTATTGCTCTTTGCGGCGGTGACCTTTGCCTCGCACTTCCTCTTTCCCTCCGTACGGTGGTTTTTCCGTCGCCGGATGGAACGGGCCGTGGCACGGCTGAACCAGAAGCTGGAACGCCCGATCGAGCCGTTCAAGCTCGCGCGCCGCTACGACATGATACAGCGGCTGATCTATGACCCCGAGGTGACGCAGGCCGTGGCCGACCACGCCAAGGCCGAAGGTGTCCCTGAAAACGTGGCATTTGAGCAGGCCAAACGCTATGCCCGCGAAATCGTCCCGGGGTTTTCTGCAACCGCCTATTTCGGCGTTGCGATCAAACTGGCCAAATGGCTCAGCCGGTCGCTTTACCGCGTCCGTCTGGGGCATTTCGACGACGCCTCGCTCAGTAAGGTGGACAGGGATGCCACCGTCGTTTTCGTCATGAACCACCGGTCCAACATGGATTACGTGCTGGTGACCTGGCTGGCCGCCGAACGCTCGGCGCTGAGCTATGCGGTGGGCGAGTGGGCGCGGGTCTGGCCGCTCAGTAAGCTCATCAAGGCGATGGGAGCCTATTTCATTCGGCGCAAATCGCGTAACGACCTCTATCGTCGCGTTCTGGCGCGCTATGTCGGGCTCGCGACCGATGGCGGTGTGACGCAAGCCATGTTCCCCGAAGGCGGGCTGAGCCTTGATGGCAAGCTGGCGTCGCCCAAACTCGGCCTGCTGAAATACATCGTCGAGGGCCGCACCAATACCGAACGTGATGTCGTCTTCGTACCGGTTGCGGTCAACTATGACCGCGTGTTCGAGGATCGCATCCTCGTCGCCGCCGGGCAGAAGGGCGAACGCCGGTTCCGGGCGCGGATCAGTGTCGTGACCCGTTTCGTCTTCAGGCAAATCACATTGCGGCTGACGGGCAAGTATCACCGGCACGGTTATGCCGCGGCCAGCTTCGGCGCGCCGGTCTCGCTCAACACCTTCCAGAAGGAACACCCGCGCGGTGACGTCAAGGATCTCGCCCGGCTGCTGATGATCCGGATTGGCGAGGAGGTTCCCGTCTTGCCGGTGCCAATGGTTGCGCGGGCACTGATCAGGGCCGACGGGCCATTGACCCGAGCCGAATTGGAAGCCGCCGTGCAGGACATCATGCGGGAATTGCCGCAGGCGCATGTCCACCTGCCCCGCGACGACGAGGAGTATGCGGTCGATGTCGGGCTGCGTAATCTCGTCAAACGGGGCCTCGTGACAGAGGATCAGGATACGCTGACACTGGTGGACGAGGAACGCGCGATCGTTGCCTATTATGCTGCATCAATTCAGCATCTATTTCGCAACCGCAGCGATTAACGCCGATTTTTCTGCATCCGCTCGGTTATAAAATTACAAAAAATGCACCTATAGCATTGCATTGTTGCGCATCCGACGCTACCTATTGGCCGGAAATCGCGATTCTGCATCGCGGCGAAACGCTCTGATATGGAGGCTCTGATGGCTTTGGACACAGAAACCGGCATCGCACCTTACGATGCACCTGAAAAAGACCTGTACGAAGTGGGCGAGATGCCCCCGCTCGGCCATGTCCCGAAACAGATGTATGCCTGGGCGATCCGGCGCGAACGTCAGGGTGAGCCGGATCAGGCGATGCAGCTTGAAGTCGTCGATGTGCCCGAGCTGGACAGTCACGAGGTGCTCGTCCTGGTGATGGCCGCCGGTGTCAACTACAACGGCATCTGGGCTGGCCTCGGCGTTCCGATCAGCATGTTCGACGTGCACGGCGCCGATTATCACATTGCTGGCTCTGACGCGTCTGGCATCGTCTGGGCCGTAGGGGACCGGGTCAAGAACTGGAAAGTGGGCGACGAGGTCGTGATCCACTGCAACCAGGACGATGGCGATGATGAACATTGCAACGGCGGCGATCCGATGTATTCGCCGAGCCAGCGGATCTGGGGATATGAAACCCCCGATGGCTCCTTCGCGCAGTTCACCAATGTCCAGGCGCAACAGCTTCTGCCGCGGCCGCGCCACCTGACCTGGGAAGAAAGCGCGTGTTACACGCTGACCCTGGCAACCGCATATCGCATGCTCTTCGGCCACCAGCCGCATGACCTTAAGCCCGGCCAGAACGTTCTGGTCTGGGGTGCATCGGGTGGCCTTGGCTCCTACGCGATCCAGCTCATCAACGCGGCGGGTGGCAACGCCATCGGCGTCATCAGCGACGAGGACAAGCGCCAGTTCGTGATGGATCTGGGTGCCAAGGGCGTCATCAACCGCAAGGATTTCAATTGCTGGGGTCAACTGCCCACGGTGAACACCCCGGAATATGCCGAATGGTTCAAGGAAGCCCGCAAATTCGGCAAGGCGATCTGGGACATCACCGGCAAGGGCAACAATGTCGACATGGTGTTTGAACACCCCGGCGAGTCCACCTTCCCGGTGTCCAGCTTCGTCTGCAAAAAAGGCGGCATGGTGGTGATCTGCGCGGGGACCACCGGTTACAACTGTACCTTCGACGTGCGCTATATCTGGATGCATCAGAAGCGCCTGCAGGGATCGCACTTCGCCCACCTGAAGCAGGCGGCAGCAGCCAACCAGCTCATGGTCGAACGGCGGCTGGACCCCTGCATGTCCGAGGTTTTCCCCTGGGATGAAATCCCTGCGGCACACGTAAAAATGCGCCGCAACGAACACAAGCCCGGCAACATGGCCGTGCTGGTTCAATCGCCCAAGACCGGCCTGCGCACTGTCGAGGACGTGGTCGAAGCGGGCAAGAAGTAAGAAAACCAATGCGCCCTGCCTTTTCGTGAAGGCGGGGCGCCACCTGATGCGTCAGCTTGCAGAACCCAGAATCTGGCGCGAACATCCCCGAAAATCTGACCTCGCAATGCCGCCCCCTGCTGGCGGTTGGTGCATACCTTGGTCGTGCATTGACCCCCTTAGGGCGTATTTGGGATTGCCAATCCACCCCACCCCTTGGCTTAACTGTCCGGATGAAGACGGTGGAGCCTCATGACCGACAACACCCACGATGCCCAAACCTTTGATTTCGTCATCGTCGGTGCCGGATCGGCGGGAGCTGTTCTGGCCAATCGGCTCAGCGCCGATGCGCGTCATTCTGTCCTGCTGATCGAAGCCGGGGGCAACGACCTCAACCCCTGGATCCGGATGCCCATCGGCTATGGCAAGGCCTATTACGACAAGCGCATCAACTGGAAATTCACGACGCAGCCGGTGCCGGGCCTTGGCGGGCGGCAGAGTTACTGGCCGCGCGGTAAGGTGATCGGCGGTTCCTCGTCGATCAACGCGATGGTCTATGTGCGGGGCCACCCGGAGGATTTTGACGACTGGGCGGCGGATGCCCCGGGCTGGGCCTGGCAGGACGTGGCCCCCATCTTTCGCCGGATGGAAGCGTGGTCCGGCGGTGAGGATGCGTTTCGTGGCACCGACGGGCCGCTTGCGGTGCAGGACATCACCGGCGCCGTGCATCCGCTTTGTCAGAACTACCTGCGCGCCGCAGCACAGGTCGGCATCCCCACCAACCCCGACTATAACGGCCAGTCGATGATGGGCGCGATGATCTATCAGATCACAACCCGCAACGGCCTGCGCGCCTCGACCGCCACCTGCTACCTGCGTCCGGCAATGAAGCGGCCAAACCTGACGGTGGCATTGCACGCACATGTCCTCGGGCTGACTTTCGAGGGCAAGCGCGTGACAGGGCTCACCTATCGTCAGAAGGGCCGCGATGTGACCATCCGTGCCGGGCGCGAGGTGATCCTTGCCGCCGGGGCCGTCAGCAGCCCAATGATCCTTGAACGCTCCGGCATCGGCAACGGTGATCTGCTCCGCGCGATGGGCATCGAAGTCCGGCACGACGCGCCGCATGTGGGCGAAAACCTGCAGGACCACGCGGGCCTGGACGGCCTTTACCGCGCAAAAGTGCCCACCTTAAACCAGGTTCTGCGCCCCTGGACCGGACGGGCGCGCGTGGCCTTTGAATACCTGCTAAAACGCAGCGGACCGCTCAGCCTCAGCGTCAATCAGGGCGGCGGCTTTGTCCGGACCCGTCCCGGCACCGGACGGCCCGATCAGCAGCTTTACTTCTCGCCGCTGAGCTATACCCGCGCGCCGGTGGGCAAGCGCCCCCTGATGACCCCTGACCCGTTTCCCGGGTTCCTGCTGGGCTTCAACCAATGCCGGCCCTCCAGCCGCGGACAACTGCATATCTCCTCCGCCGATCCGTTCGCGGAACCGGAGATCCACCCGAATTACCTCTCGACGGACGAAGATCGGCAGGCGGCCATCGACGGCATGCACCTGATCCGCCGGATCGCCAGCGCCCCCGCACTTGCCGACGTGATCGACGCCGAGATTGCCCCGGGTCCCGCCATGACCACGGACGCGGATTTCACCGCCTATGCGCGCGACAATGCCTGGACGGTGTTCCACCCCTGCGGCACCTGCCGGATGGGGGATGACGCCGGGAAATCCGTGGTCGATGCGCGCCTGCGGGTGCATGGGATCGCGGGGCTGCGGGTGGCCGATGCGTCGATCTTTCCGATCATTCCGTCGGGCAACACGAACGCCCCGGCAATCATGGTAGGCGAGAAGGCTGCCGATATGATACTCGAAGACAACGCATAAGGGAGAGCCACCAGCATGACACCGATCCGTATCGAGACATTTACCAATGAATTCGTGGGGTTCGTTCGGGTCACCGATCAGGATGGCAACCAGGGATGGGGGCAAGTTTCCACCTATCATTCCGACATCACCTGCCAGGTGTTGCACCGGCAGGTGGCGCCCTGGGTTCTCGGCAAGGATGCGTCCGAACTGGACGATCTGCTGGATCTGGTCGCGGAGCGTGAACACAAGTTCCCCGGCTCCTACCTGCGCCGCGCAATGGGCGGGCTGGACACGGCGATCTGGGATCTGCGAGGCAAGCTGGCCGGCAAGCCGGTGGCCGAATTGCTGAGCGGCTCAGCGGGGACAATACGCGCCTATGCCAGTTCGATGAAGCGCGACATCACCCCCGCGGACGAGGCCGCGCGGATGCAGCGTCTGGCCGGCGAAAAAGGGTTCACCGCCTTCAAGGTCCGCGCGGGTGCCGAGGTGGGCCGCGGGCAGGACGAATGGCCCGGCCGCACCGAAGAGATCATTCCGGCGATGCGAAAGGCGCTGCCTGATGCTGATCTGCTCATCGACGCGAATTCCTGCTATGCGCCCGCACGTGCCATCGAGGTGGGGCATATGCTGCAGGATCAAGGGTTTGGCCATTACGAGGAACCCTGCCCCTATTGGGAGCTGGAGCAGACTAAGGAAGTCACCGACGCGCTTGAGATCGACGTGACCGGCGGTGAGCAGGATTGCGACCTGCCAACCTGGAAACGGATGATCGACATGCGCGCTGTGAATATCGCCCAGCCCGACATTCTCTACCTGGGCGGCATCGCCCGGACCTTGCGGGTCTGCAGGATGGCCGAGGCGGCGGGCCTACCGATCACGCCGCATTGCGCGAACCTGTCGCTGGTCACGCTCTTTACGATGCACCTGCTCAGGGCGATCCCGAATGCGGGCAAGTACCTGGAGTTTTCCATCGAGGGTGCGGATTACTACCCGTGGCAGGAGGGCCTTTTCGTCGAAGATCCCTATGGCATCGAAAACGGCCACGCCCGCGTCACGGATCGCCCCGGCTGGGGGGTGGAGGTCAGCCCTGAATGGCTGGCGCGCTCACACTATCAGTGCTCTGAGCTGGATTGACCGACTTTTGCTTTTCGAGACCTAGCGAAGGCTTACGAATAGGCCGCGCGATTGCCAGACCGCGGGGTGGCGATCAACCGTTGTCAAACGCGCTTTATCTCTGCCGAGTCCGGAAAACCTCTGATCAGTTCGCAACCTCTCCCAATCGCCAGCCCTTGCGGGCGGTCTGGCGATCGCGCGGCGGCGCTGCGCGCCTTGATTCCGCGCGCGGGATGTGTCGACTAAGGGCTCTCTTAACTTTTTGACCGATCTAACATTCGCGACTACCGCGTCTTGAGAAGTTGCAGCACTTCTTTCGAGGCATACCCATCTGGTTTTGCACCAACCGATTGCTGGAAATGCCGGATCGCCTTGGAACTGTTGGGACCGATGATCCCGTCGATCTTTTCGAGCTTGTAGCCACGCCGTTTCAGCAGGCGTTGGATCTCCTTGCGCTGCTCAAACGTCACAGGGGTGTACCCCCTCGGCCAACTCGCCTGAATTTCCGGTCCACCCGCGATCCGGTCTGACAGGTGACCGACGCCAATCGCATAGGCATCGGCATTGTTGTAGCGTTTGATCACATCGAAATTGGCAAAGACCATGAAGGACGCGCCATTCGGTCCCGCCGGTTGCAGAATTCGTGCCGAGCCGTAATCGCGCACCGGCTTGCCGTCCATGCCGACGACGCCTCGCGTGGCCCAGTTCGACGGCATCCGCTTGGTCCCGCCAGGCTTCACCCCGCGCGGCACCCGCACCTCGACACCCCATGGCATGCCCTTGCGCCAGCCAAACCGCTTCAGATAGGCGGCCGTCGACGCCAGCGCATCGGTTGGATCATCCGACCAGATGTCACGTTTGCCATCCCCGGTGAAGTCGACCGCATAGGCCAGGTAGGAGGTCGGGATAAACTGCGTATGACCCATCGCGCCCGCCCAGGAGCCGGTCATGTTGAGTGGCGCCACATCGCCGGACTGGATGATCTTGAGCGCGGCGATCAGTTGCTTTTCAAAAAACGCCCCGCGCCGCCCGTCAAAGGCCAGCGTGGCGAGGGCGCCGATCAACGGCGTATCGCCCTTGCGGGTGCCATAGAAACTCTCCAGCCCCCAGACCGCGACAACAACCTCTTTTTCGACACCATACCGCTCTTCGATCCGGGTCAGGGCACGGCGATGCTTGCGCAGCCCCTTCTTGCCGCCATCCACCCTTGGCGGCGAGGTGGCGCTGTCGAGGTAATCCCAGATCTGGCGTTTGAACTCCGCCTGGTTGCGGTCCTTTTTGATGACGTCCGGATTGTATTGCACGCCCGCAAACGCCCGATCAAAGGTCCGGCCCGTGATCCCCGCATTCACCGCGCGCCCGCGAAAGCTGCTGATCCAGCGGTCAAAGGCCGGGTTCGAGGTGGCAACCTTGATAACCTTGACGTCGCCATCGCTTGCCGCGCCGACCGCCGGGCGCGCCACCGGACGCAAGCTCCGCACCGGCAGATCCACACTGATGACAACCGCGTCCGAACTCATCGTGCCGGGGCGCAATTGCGGCCTCAGCGACGTTTCCACCGGCGCCGCTGCCAGCGCCGAAATTCCAATTGATGTGCCTGCGATTGCGGCCACTAGAACACGTTTGTGCATTGCCCGGCCCCTTATTGTTTTTCCCAAACATACTCTGAACCGGGACAAATCAAAAGGTTTCATCACGCAAAGGTGCAAGGTTCTGCCGAGATGCCGGACTTACGCGCACATCTGCGCCAGGCACTCCCGCAGAAGCGGTACCCGGCGCGGGCGGAAGGAGGCCTCGGTCACGTCCAGGTTACGCATCCGATCCAGCCTGAAGGCGCGAAAATCCTGCCGCAAGTGGCACCAGGCCAAAAGGCAATGCGACGCCTGCATATAGACGATCGAAAGCGGATCGACGCTGCGCGTGGTCTGGCGCGCCTCCACATCGGAATAGTCGAACCGGATGGTGCGTTCGTCCCATGCGGCCTGGCGCAGTTGCGTGACGTCAATGCCCGGCTCCGGCAGCGGAGCGAAACGCCGAGCGGTCAACACCGCATGTTCCAGCCGATGCGCCTGGCTCGCGGGCAAGCGCGCGCGCAGCTTGGACATGGCAGAGCTGGCTGCCTTCGCCAGCGCCGGATCACCGACCTCGCCGACTTCACGCAGGCCCAGAACCAGCGCCTCAAGTTCCTCATCCGCAAAACTAAGCGGCGGCAGCGCCGCGTCTTCGATCAGCGTGTAGCCAAATCCCGCGGCCCCGTCGATTACCGCGCCCAGGCTGCGCAACCCCTCGATATCGCGGTAGATCGTTCGGGGCGTCACTCCGAGCGTTTGCGCAAGTCCCGCCGCCGTTGCGGGCGGGGCCGTGTTGCGCAGGGCCTGCATCAGTTGGAAAAGGCGATGTGTGCGTGTCATGATGTGGAGTATCTTCGGGTATCCTGACAATTACTGTCATTATCAGATGCTAGATGAGTTTTGACTTCAGCGCGAGAGAGATCATGACCACGCCCGCCCTGCCACCTGATGTCGGCCAGATCATTTCAGGCTATCAGCCGCCCGTGCGGGAAGGCGTGTTACGCCTGAGGGAGCTGATTTTCCAGGTCGCCGAGGGCGTTCCGCAGGCCCAACCGTTGGCGGAAACCCTGCGGTGGGGTCAGCCGGCATACCTGACGCCCGCACGTGTGGGCTCAACCCTCCGGCTGGGGCCGCACAAGGATGCCACTTTCGCCCTTTTCGCCCATTGCCAAAGCACGATTATCGCCAGCTATGCGCAGGCTTTCGCCGGATGGGACAGGATCGACGGGAACCGCGCGATTCTGTTCGATGAAGTGGCGCAAATCGAGCCAGAACGCCTCTCCCACCTGATCCGCCATGCGCTGACCTATCACCTGAAACCGGCGCGGGCCTAGTCACTGGAGCGACAAATCACACCTATGGCGACGTCTTTACCTGGCGCGGCACATCAATGGGTCGATGGCGGTGCCGCAGGTAGCCAATACGCCCTTCGACCAGGCGGCGTCTGGCAGGTGTTCACCTTTAGCGGTGTTTGAACAGGTAGACCGGCAAGCCGCACCCAAAAACCACGGCTCAACGCCGCCGCTTGACCTTGCGCTTCGCCTTGTCCGATTTGCGTTTCGCCTTGGTCAACTGCCGCTTGACCGGACGCCCCCGCCGGCCCGATCCGGATTTTGGCATGGCCTTGCCATCAATACTGATGAGGTCCAGCGCCAGCCCCCCGGTCACCGGCGCCGCCTCGGCCAGGCGCACGGTCACGCGCTGACCCAATCCGATTTCGACACCCGTATCCGATCCGGTCAGCGTCGCCGCATCCCGATCAAAATTGAAAAACTCTCGCCCCAGCGAGCGCACCGGGATAAGCCCGTCCGCCCCGGTTTCATCCAACCGCACGAAAGCGCCGAACTTGGCCACGCCGCTGATCCGCCCGGTGAATTCATCCCCCACCCGTTCGGACAGGAACGCTGCGAGATAACGGTCATTCGTGTCCCGCTCAGCCATCATGGATCGCCGTTCGGTATCGCTGATATGGGCCGCCGTGCCGTCAAGCCGTTCCTGATCGTCGTGGCTCAGACCATCCTCACCCCAGCCATGGGCCGAGATCAGCGCGCGATGCACGATCAGGTCCGCATAGCGGCGAATGGGCGAGGTGAAATGCGCGTAAGCCTGCAGTGCCAGCCCGAAATGCCCGAAATTCGACGGCGCGTAATAGGCCTGCGTCATCGCGCGCAGGGTGGACATGTTGATCTGCTCCGCGTGATCCGTGTCCTGCGCGGCCCGCAGAAGCGCATTGAGATGCGCTGTCTTGAGCACCTGCCCCTTGGCCAGCACCAGCCCGGCGGCCTCGGCCACCTCCCGCAGACTGTCGAGCTTTTCAGGCGGCGGCTCCTCATGGACCCGGAAAAGAAGCGGAGACTTCTTCGCAATCAGCGTCTCGGCGGCCGCGACATTGGCCAGGACCATGAATTCTTCGATGAGCTTGTGCGCGTCCAGCCGGTCGGTGAAATTGACACTCAGAACCTCACCCTCGTCACTCAACTCCACCTTGCGCTCCGGCAGTTCAAGCTCCAGCGGTTGCCGCGTTTTCCGGGCCTGCTTCAGCGCCTCATGAGCGGCGTAAAGCGGCCGGATCACATCGTCCATCAGCGGCGCACATTTCTCGTTCGGCGCCCCATCCATCGCCTCCTGCACCTCGCGGTAGTTGAGCGACGCAGGCGAACGCATCAACCCGCGCACAAACCGGTGCCCGATCTTCTCACCAAAAGCGTTGATCTGCATCCGCACGGCGATGCAGGCGCGCGGCACACCTTCGTGGAGCGAGCAGAGATCGCCCGATAACCGGTCCGGCAACATCGGCACAACCCGGTCCGGGAAATAGCTGGAATTGCCCCGCTTGCGCGCCTCCCGGTCCAGCGCGCTTCCCGAAGTCACGTAATGCGCCACATCCGCAATCGCGACCCAGATCACATGCCCGCCCTCGTTCTTCGGGTCGTCATCCGCATGAGCCCAGCAGGCATCGTCATGGTCGCGTGCATCCGCCGGGTCGATGGTGATAAGCGGCATGTCCCGCAAATCATCACGCCCCTTGAGGCCCGCGGGTTTCATCTTGTCGGCTTCGGCAATCACCTCGTCGGGAAAATCGTCCGGGATGCCGTGCTGATGAATGGCAATAAGTGAAACCGCTTTCGGCGCGGTCGGATCACCGAGTCGCTGCACCACGCGGGCACGGGGAAGACCCATCCGGCCTTTCGGCCCTGCCTGCTCCGCCTCAACCAACTCGCCATCCTTCGCCCCACCGGTGGCGTCGCCAAGGACCTCCCATTCCTTGCCGTCACCCTTGTCGATGGGCACTATCCGCCCGCCCTCGGTGCGTTTACGAAAGACACCGAGCAGTTTGAGCGGATTGGTCCCGATCCGCCGGATCAACCGACCCTCATACTGATACGTCTCCCCCTGAACGGCGGTCAGACGCGCCAGAATGCGATCCCCCGGCGCCATCGCCGGATCACTCGCTCGGGCAACAATCGACACCAGCGGTGCATCCCCCTCGCCTTGCCATTCCATCGCCCGCGCCATCAGGTCGCCGTCGGGTGTAACCTCCGCCACCTGCAATACCGCCACCGGCGGCAGCTTGTCAGGGTCGCGATAGGTCTTCTTGCGCTTCTGCAAATGCCCCTCGGCCTCAAGCTCCTTGAGCAGACGCTTGAGATCTATCCGTGCCGCCCCCTTGATGCCAAAAGCACGGGCGATGTCACGTTTCGACGTCTGGGTCGGGTTATCCGAAATCCATTGCAGGATCTCGTCCTTGGAGGGCATGTTACTCATCCTGCCGAGGTAACATGATTGCCCCGGGCGCACCACACGCGAAAACGGTAGCGCCTGGACCGGGGTTTGGGGTGAAACCCCAAGGGCTGCGCGCCCTGAGCGCAAAACTGACCGGCGTGAGCGAAGCGAACTCCTCTAGGGAACAGCGCCGCGAAGATCATCCACTGTGTCGATATCACCGAGCGTATCCACCAGCGCAACACGCGCGGCCCCAAGGCTCGCCATACTGTCCGATAACGCATGCTCCGACGACCAGCGGACATTGTCGAAAAGCGTCTCCGGCACCCGCACACGCTTCAACCCTACCAGCCAATACCCCCCATCCGGCGCCGGACCAAAGACCGCCTCATGACCACCCAATTCCCGAAAGGCCCGCACAATATGCGCTTTCCGTACCCCTGGAATATCGCCGCCGACGATGCACACCGGCCCCGGCGGCAGACCCCGCATCAGCCGCGCCATCCGCGCGCCCAGATCACCTTGTCCCTGCGGCACCCGCGACAGATGCCCGGGCCAGACCCGCGATGTCATCCCGGCCACATCCGGCGCCACGGCCAGCACCAGCCGCCAGCGCGGATCCTCGACCTCGCGCAGCAATCGCCTCACCTGATGCCGGAACCACCACGCCGCACCCACCATGCCGATGTCACGCCCCAGCCGTGTCTTGACCCGGCCTGGGCGCGGCTCTTTCAGCATGACAACCAGCGTCGGGCGCATCGCCTCAGCCGAAATAGTCGCGCAGGATGCGGGTATAGATCGCCTTGAGCTGCCCGATCTGGTCGACCGCCACACGCTCGTCCACCTGGTGCATGGTCTCGCCCACAAGACCGAATTCCACCACCGGGCAATGATCCTTGACAAAGCGCGCATCCGACGTGCCACCGGTGGTCGAAAGAACCGGCGCGATGCCTGTTTCCGCCTCCACCGCCGCGGTCACAAGGTCCGACAACGGCCCAGGCGGCGTCAGGAAACTCTCGCCCGAGATCTTGATCTGCACATCGCCTTTGACGCCGAACTCCGCCACAACCTTGTCCAGCTCTCCCCGGAGCCAATCCGATAGGCCCGCACCCGTATGGGCATCGTTGAACCGGATGTTGACGGTCGCACGGCACTCCGCCGGGATCACATTCGTGGCCGGGTTTCCCGTGTCGATCGTGACAACGGCTAGCGTCGAAGGATCGAAATGATCCGTGCCCGTGTCCAGCACATGGCAGGACAACCGGTCCATCAGCCGCGCCATGGCCGGCAGCGGGTTGCAGGCGCGGTGCGGATAGGCGGAATGCCCCTGCACACCGGTGATGGTGAACCAGGCCGAGAGCGACCCGCGCCGTCCTATCTTGATCATCTCGCCCATCTTGTCGGGGCAGGTCGGTTCGCCGACAAGGCAGACATCCATCGCCTCGCCCTCCTGCGCCATCCAGTCCAGCAGCGCCGTTGTCCCATCCTCGGCATCGCCCTCCTCATCACCGGTAATCGCCAGGATCACGGCCCCGTCAGGGGGCGTATCGCGCACGAAATCCACGGCGGCGGCTGCAAAGGCGGCCACGCCTGACTTCATGTCCGTGGCGCCACGGCCCCACAGATACCCGTCCCTGATTTCGGCTCCGAATGGCGGCATCGACCACGCCGCCTCGTCGCCCAGGGGTACGACGTCCGTATGACCGTTGAAGCCGAATGTCCTCGCCGCGCCCTTTTCACCCCAGCGGGCAAAGAGGTTCGACACCCCGCCGCGATCCACCCGGGTACAGGTAAACCCGGCAGCCGTCAGCAAATCCGCCAACACAACAAGCGCGCCGCCCTCTTCGGGCGTGATCGAAGGACAGCGCACCAGTTCAGCAGTCAGCGCAACGGGATCAGTGGGGCTATCTGGCATGGTTCCTCACGGGTCTTGGAGACACTCAATGCGGGCCTAGCGCGCTTTGCACCAAAGCGCAAATGCCGCAGAAAAGTCGCACCCCGCGCACGTCATTCCAAACAAAAGGAAAATTTCTTAACAGACGCGCTTTTTCTTGCTAACCAACTCTCGATAAAAGACCCGAGGCAGGGCAAAATCAGCAGGGCCGCAAAAGGCCCGATATCGAGCGGACAAGCAATTTGTCCATAAAAACAAGGCGGGGAAAACCCCGCTGCGCTGGCGTTTTGCGCTGTCTCCAACGGTGGGTTGGGGCAGTAAATGGTTGCAGGTACAGAGTTACCGATCAACAGGGGTGCCACTGCGACGCAGATGGCGCAGGAAATCTTTGGCGATGGCGTCACGATTGTCGGCGCGTCGTATACCGGCGATCAGGATTCGTCGGGCATCTACACGAGTGGCGACGCGATTTCGCCCGGCGTCACGCCTGGCGACAGCGGCGTCCTGTTTTCCACCGGCGACCTGCGCGGCTTCACGAACAACGCCTCGCAATCCAACCTGAATACCGGCACGACGACCGGCTCCAGTGGCCCCAACAACGATCCCACCTTCAATGCCGCCGCCGGAACCAGCACGTTCGACGCCTCTTACCTCGATGTCGATTTCATCCCCACGGGCGACGTGATGACGATGCAATTCGTCTTTGCGTCCGAGGAATACCCCGAGTTCACCAATGGCCAATTCCAGGATTTTGTCGGCGTCTGGATCAACGGCAATCAGGTCGATCTTGCCGTCGGCGATGGCGATATCGACCCAAACAACCTCAATTCCGGCAACAACAGCAACCTCTTCATCGACAACACTGCCGATCAGTTCAACACCGAGATGGACGGGTTTACCGTCACCATGACCCTGACCATCCCGGTGAATTCCGGGCAGCTCAATTCGATCCGGATCGGTATCGCGGACGTGGCCGACAACCGGTACGATTCAACGCTTCTGATTGCTGGGGACAGCATCCAGACCACGCTGGTCGCGACCGATGACACGTCGAACCTCTTTCCGACCGGCAGTAAGACGCTGGATCTTCTGGCCAACGACATCAACAATACCGGTGGCACGCTAACCATCACCGAAATCAACGGACAGGCCGTGACCACCGGATCGGTCGTGACCCTGTCCACCGGTCAGCAGATCACGCTGAATGCCAACGGCACGATCACCATGGTTGGCGATGGCGATATCGAGGATTTCTCGTTCACCTACGAAGTGTCCAGCTCGACCGGAAGCACCGATGTCGGCTTTGTGACCGTGTCCTCCATCCCGTGCTTTGTCGCGGGGACATTGATCCGGACCCCGGACGGCGAGACGCCGGTCGAGACGCTGGCACCCGGTGACCTGGTGATGACGCAGGATGACGGCCCACAACCCCTGCGCTGGATTGGGCAGCGGCGGGTTGAAGCCGCGGGTGACTTTGCCCCCATCCGCATTGCACAAAACACTTTCGGCACACACCGCGAACTGCTTCTTTCACCGCTGCACCGCGTTCTGATCCGCGACAGCCTGGCAGAGCTTCTGTTTGGCGAAGCCGAAGTGCTCGTCGCGGCGCGCGACCTCGTCAATGATCGAAGCGTGCGACGGGTCGAAGGCGGGATGGTGGATTACGTGCACATCCTCTTTGATCGTCATCAGGTCGTCTTTTCCGAAGGTCTTGAGACGGAGAGTTTCCTGCCCGGGCCACAGACCGCCAAGAGTTTCGAAGCCGAGATCGTGGAGGAAATCTGCACGCTCTTCCCCGAAATCGACCCCGAAACCGGCGCCGGGTACAGCCCCGCGGCCCGACGTACGTTGAAACGCTACGAGGCGCAGTTGCTCATGTCACGGGCGAGGGCCGCCTGAGATGGGATGGATTGGCATCGCCGACCGGAACGGCGCCATTTTTGACGCGGGCGGCCTCGGCAAAGAAGCGCGCGGCGGCGCACAGGGCACCACGCTGCCGCGGGGAACGCTGATGCTGGAAACCAGCCTGTCTGCCGACAAGAAGCCCCAGACCCTTCTGGAGTTTCACCGGCGCGGTGCCGGACCGGGAAGTTTTTCGCTTCAGATGCTGCCCGGTGGCAGCATCGTTCTGATCGACCGGGACGGCGATGACATTCGCCATGCAACCCTGGCGCATGATCCAAACAGCCGCACCGACAAGATCCGGCTGAGTTATTGCTGGGACATCCCCGGCAACCGGGCGCAGCTGACGCTGGAGCAGCCCGAAACCGACAGGATGCGGACCATCGCCTTCGCGCCGCCACAAGCGATCGCGATGACGGATCTGCGGGCGATGATCATGGAATCGACACAACGCGACCTGCATGCCGAGGTCGATTTCCTGGCCATCTCGTCCGAGGTCGAACCGGTCGGACCCATGCCCGGCCTGACCGGCTCCATACAGGTCGCCACGCCAAACGGCCCCGCCTATGCCGACCGTCTGCGCCGGGGTGATCTTGTCGAAACGGCCACGGGTGAACAGGTGCCGGTGCTGCACACGGTGCGACGCACTGTTCCCGCCCGCGGGAGTTTTTGCCCCGTTCTGATCCGCGCGCCCTATTTCGGCCTCGTACGTGATATCGTCGTTGCCCCGCAACAGCGGCTGGTCATGAGCGGCAGCGAGGTGGAATACATGTTCGGCAAGGAGGCCGTCCTGATCCCGGCGCGTCACCTCGTAAACGGGGTATCGACCTTCTTCGCCGATAGTCCCGATCTGGTGACCTACCACCATATCCTCCTTCCCGGCCACGAGGAAATCCTGGCCGCTGGATGCCCGGTCGAAAGCCTCTACATTGGCCGGCTGCGCCGCAAGCCAGAAGCTCTCGCCGCCAGCGTTCTCGCGGGCATCGACCGGTTCCAGCTTCCCGAACATCCCAAACCGATCTGGCCGGTCCTGAAACCCTTCGAGGCGATTACACTGGCCATGCACCGAGCCGCCTGAAGCAGGCCGCAAGAGGCCTATGCCCGCGACTCGGGCCTCTCAATCAAAAAACGGGGTCACCTGCGCCACGATCACCGCGTTTTCATCCAACGCGCGCTGCATCAGATCGCGTTCTTCGTCGCAGATCTCATGGCCCTCAGCCAGGCGTTCGTCCAACGTGCCATAGCCCGACACGTCGAGCGGTGCCGTATCGGCCTGTTTCAGGATCGCAACGGTCTCGCGCACCGCCTCGGCCTCATCCACGCCGCTGGCGTAAACCACAAGCGCCGCACCGGTGGCCTTATCGGCAAGCCCGTCGCCCTCCTTGCGGCCGATTTCGACCAGCAGGGTATAGACCTGCTGGCGCGATTTCTTCTTGGGTTTGTCAGTCACGCAGAAGCTCGTTGATCCCGGTCTTCGAACGGGTCTTTTCATCCACACGCTTCACGATCACCGCGCAATAGAGGCTGATGTTATTCTTTGTGGGCATGGACCCCGCGACGACGACCGAATAGGGCGGCACCTCGCCATAGAACACGTCGCCCGTTTCACGATCGACGATCTTGGTGGACTGGCCAATGAAGACACCCATGCCGAGGACGGATCCTTCGCGCACGATGCAACCTTCGACCACTTCCGAGCGTGCGCCGATAAAGCAGTTATCTTCGATGATCGTCGGGCCCGCCTGCATCGGCTCCAGCACACCGCCGATGCCGACACCGCCGGAAAGGTGTACGTTCTTGCCAATCTGGGCGCAGCTTCCCACCGTGGCCCAACCGTCCACCATCGAGCCCTCATCCACATAGGCACCGATGTTGACGAAAGAGGGCATCAGCACCACGCCCGGCGCAACGAAAGCCGACCGGCGCACGATGGATCCCGGCACGGCACGGAAACCGGCGCTGCGCCATTGATCTTCGGACCAGCCATCGAATTTTGACGGCACCTTGTCCCACCAACCGGCATTGTCGGGGCCGCCCTCGATAATGGCCATATCATTCAGCCGGAAGGACAGCAAAACCGCCTTCTTGGCCCATTGGTTCACATGCCAGTCGCCATTCTCGCGCCGCTCCGCCACGCGCAACGTGCCGCTGTCGAGCGCATGCAACGTATCCTCGATCGCGTCGCGGACTTCCCCGGTCGTCGCCGTCGTGATTGTATCGCGCGCATCCCACGCGGCTTCGATGGCTTGTTCAAGCTGGGCATTCGACATGGGTGGCCTCCCTTGGGTCAACTTTCAGATCTCGCAATCGCCTATATGACGTGGACGCGCGATGCGCAATGCGACGTGGCAGATGCCAATCGCGCCAGCAAAGGCGCGTGAGGGCGCGGAGGTGGGTGGGCGGGACGCGCCCGAGCGCGCCTTTCACCCCACCGGGTCGGGCGCCACGTTCCCACCACAAACCAGGACCGCCACCCGTTCCTCCGGCTCCGGGACATAAACGCCGGAAAGCAACGCCGCCAATGCCGCCGCACCCGCCGGTTCAACCAACTGGCGCAGCTCCTGCCAAAGCCATCGCTGTGCACCGATGATCGCATCATCACTCACGAGGACCGATGACACCTGTTGCCGTGATGCAAGCTCGAAACAGATATCACCAATCCGCCGCGCGCCCAGGGCATTCGCCGCCACCCCCGAAACCTCCACATCCACCGGGCCGCTCGCAAAGAGTGCCGCATGCAGCGCAGAGGCCCCTTCCGGCTCAACGGCCACAACCTTGCGCCGCCCGTCAAGCCAGGCCATCGCGCCCGCAATCAACCCGCCACCGCCAACGGCAATCAACACGGTATCGGCCTCAAGCCCCTGATCCTCCCATTCCGCCATGCAGGTCCCCTGACCGGCCACGGTCGCCGGGGCGTCATAGGCATGGACCTGCATCGCACCACGGCGCTCCTCGACCTCGCGCGCCTGCGCCAGGGCATTGGCGTATTCGCCCTGAACAACGGTGAGCTTTGCACCCGTCCGTTCGATCAGCGCGATTTTCGCAGGCCCCGCCATTTCCGGCACGAAAATCTGTGCGGTGTGGCCCAATTGTTGCGCTGCAAAAGCCACCGCGGCCCCGTGATTGCCACCACTGGCCGCAACAAGACCCGCCTCCGGCACCGGCTCACTCAGAAGCGTGTTGAACGCGCCCCGGGCCTTGAAACTGCCGGTATGCTGCATCTGTTCGAGCTTCAGGGCCACAGGCTGGGCAATACCGGGTACCGCGACCTCGATCACCGGGGTCCGCCGTACATGGCCACCAATCCGGTCACCTGCCGCGCCGATCAAGGTTTTCCAATCCATGCCACGCCCCTTTCGCTGGTCAATTCAGACCCGTTCCTATACGCCTTGTTAACCATACCCAAGCAAGGATATGCCGCATATGAAAGATGATCGCCGCAGCCAGTTCCGTGACGCCCATTCCGACCGCTCGTCGGCCGAGCAGGTCCCCGATACGCCGCAGACCCGCGCGCCGGCCTATCGCCTGGCCTTCAACGATCTGGACTTCATGTGCCGGGACGAATTACGCCCCGTGCGCCTGCAGCTGGAACTGCTCAAACCCGAGATGATCCTGAACGAGCGCGGCATCGAAAGCACGATTGTCCTCTTCGGCGGCGCCCGCATCCCCGACCCCACCAAGAAATCCGAGGCGCGTACAAAAACCCTCGCTGATCTGTCTGAATTTTACGACGAAGCACGCGAATTTGCCCGGCTGATGACCGAAAAATCCATGGCGAGCTACGGGCGTGAATATGTCGTTGCAACCGGCGGCGGCCCCGGCGTGATGGAGGCTGGCAACCGCGGTGCCGCCGATGCGGGCGGCAATTCCATCGGCCTCAACATCGTCCTGCCCCATGAACAGGCCCCGAATGAATACGTCACCCCGGGCCTGTGCTTCAATTTCCATTATTTCGCCATCCGCAAGATGCACTTCCTGATGCGCGCGCGGGCGATCTGCGTTTTTCCCGGCGGCTACGGTACGCTGGATGAAATGTTCGAGGCACTCACCCTGATCCAGACCGACCGCATGAATCGCGTTCCATTTCTGCTCTTCGGCGAAAAGTTCTGGCGCTCGATCATCAACTGGGAAGCCCTGTCGGACGCAGGCACCATCTCGCCCGAAGATCTCGACCTGTTCCGGTTCGTGGAAACCGCGCAGGAGGCGATGGCGGTTATCGACGGCTGGGAAGAGCCGGCCTGAGCCTCCCGTCAGGTGGTCTCGAGGCAATGCCTGCGGAACGCCCGTTTCAGCATGTCGAGCTCTTCGCGCAACAAGGTCATCTCGGCCCTGATGTCATAGCTCAGCGCATCGCCCGACATCAGCGCGAAACTGTCGAGCATCTCTCCTGACCTCTTGTCGCAAATGACAAAGGTCTGCACGCCGTCGGCAATGATCTCGACCGGGATCGGCACCCGGACGACCCAGAGGCCCTCTTCGGGCTTTTCCCGCACCTCCACCCCGGCCACGGGCTTCTGCAGATGGGTGACCTCGATCTCGGGCTGGTAGTTGCCCGTACCCTCATAGGTCAGGACACCTTCCCACACCCCCTCGAACAACCGTGTCTTGGTCAGTGTCAGCTCATCCATCAGGGCCTCCTCTCAGAACTCGGCGCGCGGCCGGCGGCCAAAGGTGAGATCACGCAGGATCACCTGGCTCATCTGCGGGTTCTCGAAAATCAGGTCGATCCACGCGCGCTCGATACGCTTTTCGTTGAGCTGGCTGTAGGCCAGGTCAAACTCGACCATCACGTCTTCTTCGTGGAGCGGCAACTCACGTACCAACTGCTCCGTATTCGGGCCATGCTTGATGTTGAGCCGCGCGAAGATCTCCAGCGGCTTTTCCATCTCCACGATCGTGTCCATGCGGATCAGGTGCCTGCGGGTCAGCTGATCCACCGCTTCGAACGGCAGATCCAGCACCAATGACAGGAAGGAACCGTCGAAACTGAACACGTCCATGCGCAGGCCGAACGGGGCCAGATCGGCCTCCCGGCTGTTGCGGATCTGGCGCAGGGTCAGTTCGGAATGGGCACAATCGTGAAACAATGTCACTTCGTCCCCCAACATCGACTTGCTCTGCACCGACGACATGCCCGGCGTGGCCAGAGGTTCGCGCCAGAGCGACGGACGCCACGACCAATCGGTCCCATGGGGCTTGGGGAAAGCACTGGACCCAATCATCGGCAGCGCCAGTCGGTTATCGGCAACCGAGACAATTTCATTCAATGAATACATCAGCTTACGCGCTCGGGCACGTTCCGCCCGCAGCAGGGAAAACCGCATTCTCGGCGCTTCGCGCGCCACCCTGCCCCAACGCCGTACCTCCCGCCGGTGACGGGCCCAGTCAAACAGCGAACTGCGAAGTCTTATCATTGCGGATCCATCTTGCCCTGGCTCCGTCCCAGTCTGCCCCACCTCATCCTTCCATAGCATTAACCACGAATTGGAAACAATCCACCTGTTTGGCATGAGGCCTGCGAGTGACCCGATGGAACCGCCTGACGTGATGACCTGTGGTCCGCTTGTGTCGCCCGATGTCCATTCAGAAATCTCAGCGGACGTTCTGAGTTTCCACCCGCGCGGAATTAAGGCCGCAGGCCGCCGCGCGATCGCCAGACCGCCCGCAAGGGCTGGCGATTTGGAGAGGTTGCGCAACCATCAGGGCTATTTCGAATTTGGCTGCGATAAAGCACGTCCCACGACCGTTGATCGCCATCCCGCGGTCTGGCAATCGAGCGGCTCGTTCATGAACACCCGCTTCGTCCTAAAGAGGAAAATGGCCCGACAGGCTTACCGTCGGACCAATTCGTATTCAGATATCGGCGTAGACGTGGCGTTCCTTGCCACCACCGGGGTGGGTCACGGCACCTTTATAGGTCTCGCCCACCAGTTGCGCGTATTTCCACAGCGCGCCCGAGGCATAGATTGTCTCGCGCGGGCCGGGCCAGCTTTCCTTGCGCTTGGTCAACTCTTCGTCGCTCAGATCAACACTGATTGCGCCTTTGATCGCGTCGATGGTGATCACATCGCCGTTTTGCAAAAGCGCGATCGGGCCGCCATGAGCCGCCTCGGGGCCGACATGACCCACGCAGAAACCACGGGTTGCGCCCGAGAAACGCCCATCGGTAATCAGCGCCACCTTCTTGCCCATGCCTTGGCCGGAAAGCGCAGCAGTTGTCGCCAGCATCTCGCGCATGCCGGGGCCGCCGGCGGGGCCTTCGTTGCGGATAACGATCACCTCGCCCTCTTCATAGGCGCGTTCCTGCACGGCGGCAAAAGCATCCTCTTCGCATTCAAACACGCGCGCGGGGCCGGTGAAGACCTGCTGCTCTTCGCTCATGCCCGCAACCTTCACGATGGCACCCGCCGGAGCCAGGTTGCCCTTGAGGCCAACAACGCCGCCGGTTTTGGAAAGCGGCTTGTCCACCGGATAGATCACCCGGCCATCGGCCTCGCGGGTGATCTTGTCGAGCGCCTCACCCATGGTGATGCCATCGGCGGTCATGCACTCCTCGTGGATGAGGCCCGCCTTGCGAAGTTCTTTCATCACGACCGGCACACCACCCACCTCGTAAAGGTCCTTGGCCACGAATTGCCCGCCGGGTTTCAAATCAACGAAATAGGGCGTGTCCTTGAAGATGTCACAAACGTCATCGAGGAAGAACTCGATCCCTGCCTCATGGGCAATCGCGGGCAGGTGCAGCCCGGCATTGGTCGAACCACCTGTGCAAGCCACGACGCGGGCCGCGTTTTCCAGCGACTTGCGGGTCACGACGTCGCGCGCACGGATACCTTTCTCCAGCAGGTTCATCACCGCCGATCCGGACGCCTCGGCATATTGATCGCGGCTCTCATAAGGTGCGGGGGCGCCGGAGGAATTCATCAAGGCAAGGCCAATCGCCTCTGACACGCAGGCCATCGTGTTGGCGGTGAACTGCCCGCCGCAGGCCCCGGCAGAGGGGCAAGCGACTTTTTCAAGCTTCTCCAACTCGCATTCGCTGAGGTTCCCGGCCTGGTTCTGCCCTACGGCCTCGAACACGTCCTGCACGGTCACATCCTTGCCGTCCAACCGGCCCGGCAGGATCGACCCGCCATAGAGGAAGACCGACGGCACATTGAGGCGCACCATCGCCATCATCATCCCCGGCAGCGACTTGTCGCAGCCCGCCAGCCCCACCAGCGCGTCATAGCAGTGACCGCGCATCGTCAGTTCGACCGTGTCGGCAATTGCCTCGCGTGAGGCCAGCGACGAGCGCATGCCCTCGTGGCCCATGGCGATCCCGTCGGTTACGGTGATGGTGGTGAACTCGCGCGGTGTGCCAGAGGCGTATTTGACGCCCATCTTGACCGATTGCGCCTGCCGGTTAAGCGCGATGTTGCACGGCGCGGCTTCGTTCCAGCAGGTGGCGACACCGATGAGAGGCTGGTGAATTTCCTCCTCGCTCATCCCCATCGCGTAATAATACGAACGATGCGGTGCCCGCGCGGGGCCTTCGGTTACGTGACGGCTGGGCAGCTTGGCTTTGTCGAATTTGGTCATGGCGAGCCTCTTGAAAATGTCCTGAACGGTCTAGGACAAGGGGCGGGGATGGGCAAGCCTGATGGCGGGGCAGCCGCCCGATTGCACTGCCACCGGTCCCCGCCTAGGGTGCGGTCATGCGGTATGACGCCTATGACCCCCTGATCGCCCCGGCACGACCAACAGCGGGCCTGCAATTCCTCATTGCGGGGATCGTCCTGACGATCCTGATCTACTATTCGATCAACTACCTGGTCTGGATGGTGATCTTTGCCATGCTCACCTCCGACCAGAGCATGGCCGTCATCACCACGATCGACCAATCCCGCACACCGGGCAGCGTCATCATCAACCTCTCGGTCTTCGCGCTTCTGTCGGTGTCCCTGGCCATCTCCGTCCGCGCCTTGCACCAGCGCGGCCTGATGTCGCTCATCGGACCGTTGCCCTGGGCGATCATGCAATTCCGCCGGGTTCTGGTGGGCCTGGTGTTGCTGCTGGCGGTCACCATGTTCCTGCCGATGCCGAACGAGATCACACCCCTCCCTAACCTACCATTCGGCAAATGGGTGATGTTCCTGCCGCTCACCATCATCGCCCTGCTGATCCAGACATCCGCCGAAGAGCTGGCCTTTCGCGGCTATATCCAAAGCCAACTGGCCGCGCGGTTTCCCAATCCGGTCATCTGGCTGATGGTGCCATCGGTGGTCTTTGGCCTCGTGCATTACGACCCGAGCCTGCCGGCGCAAAACGCGCTCATCGTGATCCTCTGGGCCACGCTTTTCGGCATGGCCGCCGCGGATCTCACCGCCCGTTCCGGCACGTTGGGCCCGGCCATCGCCCTGCATTTCGTCAACAACTTCAGCGCCATCGCCATCGCCGCCCCGCAGGGGCCATTTGACGGGTTGGCCCTCTACACATTTCCCTTTTCGCTGGCATCAACGGATGCCCTGACTACGTGGGCACCGGTTGACCTCCTGATCCTGCTTTGCTGCTGGCTGACCGCGCGATTAGCCCTGCGTCGTTGATTGCAATTCCCCGCGCGGCCCCTTATTTCTGATCCGCAACACGAACAACCGGACCATCGCTACATGAACTGGATCACCAATTACGTGCGCCCGCGGATCAACTCGATCTTTTCGCGCCGTGAGATGCCCGAAAACCTTTGGTCCAAATGCGATGAATGCGGCACGATGCTGTTTCACCGGGAACTCAGCGAAAACCTGTTTGTCTGCACCGGTTGCGGCCATCACATGGCGATCACGCCGCGCGAACGGTTCAAGACCTTATTCGACGGCGGGATTTTCACCGATTTGAAAGTGCCCGCGCCAAAAGCCGACCCGCTGCAATTCCGCGATCAGAAGAAATACCCCGACCGGATGAAGGCCGCGCAAAAATCCAGCGGTGAGGCCGAGGCGATGCTCGTGGCCACCGGCGAGATGGGGCGCACCCCGATCGTGGCCGCCGCGCAGGATTTCAGCTTCATGGCCGGATCCATGGGCATGTATGTCGGCAACGCAATCATCACCGCCGCCGAAGAAGCCGTGCGCCTGAAACGCCCGCTGATCCTTTTCTCCGCCGCGGGCGGCGCGCGGATGCAGGAAGGTATCCTGAGCCTGATGCAGATGCCGCGCACGACCGTGGCCGTGCAGATGCTGAAAGAGGCCGGCTTGCCCTATATCGTCGTGCTGACCCATCCGACCACCGGCGGCGTGACGGCGAGCTATGCGATGCTGGGCGACGTGCATATCGCCGAGCCCAATGCACTCATCTGTTTCGCCGGGCCGCGTGTCATCGAACAGACCATTCGCGAGAAGCTGCCCGAAGGGTTTCAGCGCGCCGAGTACCTGCTCGATCACGGTATGCTCGACCGCGTGACCCCGCGCCCGCAGATGCGCGATGAGCTCATTACCATCACGCGCATGCTGATGGGCCTGCCCCCGGCGGTCAAAGGCGACCTGCCCGCACCGGAGACACCCACGGCCGTCAAAGAGGCCGAGACCCCCGACGCAAAGCCCGCGGAAAAATGACCGCGCCCCATTCGGACATCATCCTTGAGAGGATGATGGCGCTGCACCCCAAGATCATTGATCTGACACTGGACCGTGTCTGGCGGCTTCTGGCGGCGCTCGACAATCCGCAGGACCGGTTGCCGCCGGTCATTCACCTCGCCGGCACCAATGGTAAAGGCTCGACCCAGGCAATGATCCGGGCGGGGCTCGAGGCGGCGGGCAAGCGTGTGCATGCCTATACCTCGCCGCATTTGGCGCGGTTTCACGAACGCATCCGCCTTGCCGGTGAGCTGATTTCCGAGGCCGATCTGACCGCGGTTCTGGACGAGTGCTATGCCGCAAATGGCGATGAGGCGATCACCTATTTCGAAATCACCACCTGTGCCGCGATCCTGGCGATGAGCCGGGTGCCTGCGGACTACACGCTACTTGAAGTCGGCCTTGGCGGCAGGCTCGACGCCACCAACGTGATTGCCAAGCCTGCGTTGACGGTCATCACACCGGTGTCTATCGACCATGAACAGTTCCTGGGTGACACCTTGGCCAAGATTGCCGGTGAGAAGGCCGGGATCATCAAGCGGGGCGTGACCTGCGTGGTCGGGCCGCAGGCAGAAGACGCGATGGACGTGATCGAAGCGCGCGCCGCGACCCTCGGCGCGCCATTGATTGCGCAGGGCCAGCACTGGCATGTCTTCCCCGAACGCGGCAGGTTGGTCTTTCAGGACGAACAGGGGCTGTTGGACCTGCCGATGCCAAACCTGCCCGGCGCGCATCAGATCGACAATGCCGGGGCAGCATTGGCGGTCCTGCGTCACTTGGGTCTCGGCGAGGTGGCTTGCGAGGCGGCTGTGACCTCGGCGCAGTGGCCGGCGCGGATGCAAAAGCTCGCCACCGGTCCGTTGGTCGAGGCCGCCCCACAGGCCGAGATCTGGCTTGACGGGGGCCACAACGCCGCCGCGGGTCAGGCGCTCGGCAGTCACCTTTCGACCCTGCCCAAACGTCCCACCCATCTGGTCTGCGGGATGCTGAACACCAAGGATGTGTCGGGATACATGAAACCGCTGGCGCGGCACGCCGATAGCCTCACCGCCGTCTCGATCCCCGCAGAGGCCAATACGCTGCCCGCGGAGGAAACCGCCGCCGCTGCGCAGGCCGTTGGCATCACTGCCAGCACAGCGGACAGCACCCTGGCCGCGGCAGAGCGCATCGCCCGGGACACGCCCCATGCGCGGATCCTGATCTGCGGCTCGCTATATCTGGCTGGTCATATTCTGCGGGATCACGGGTAAATCCACGTTATCCCCAATAAAATCACGATAATTCGGCGTTTCGAATCAGTTTCTGTTGACCGGCCTGATTCGTCTCGCCTATACCTGATGCAATTCGATAAAACGCACTGGCATTTCAGAACTCTGACTATTCACTGAAGACACCAGGCAGGACGGATTGAGGGGCCGGATCAACGGCCCCCTTTCTTTTTTATTGGCTGGCGCCACTCAGTCGCGATCAATGACCCGCAGCGTTGCCACGAGGACGATCCCGTAAGCGACATGACCGACCAGCGCGACCCAGGTGATGCCGGTGAAGTTCAGAAAGAACGGCAGACCGGCAACCGACGTGATGCCGCCGATGGCGAAAACCCAGAGGCCGAAACCATAGATGGCGGAGGGCAGGAACCAATGGGTCTGGCCGATCACCCGTTTCCAGATCGGGGCGAAGATGAAGAGCCATCCAACGGGGTAGCCGATCAGGCCAACGAGGTAGAAGTGAACGAAGTTACCGGCAAACGCGCCATTCGGCAGGCCAAGCGTTCCCAGAAGGCTGCGCGCCAGGCCATGGGGCGAGAGCGCGGCGAAACCGAGACCGGGGCTGATAAGCTGCCCCCAGAGGTCGAAAGCGATCGTCGCGACGAAACCCGCGATGAACATGAGGCCGACGGTTTGTACATTGATCGACGGCAAGGCGCCGATGGGGCGGGGATGGGAAAGTGCTGCATTCATTGTTTAAGTCTCCACTGACATCTGAATTTTCTTGTGGAGTTGATATGCCAACGGATCGGTGCCGATCAACGCAGCGACGGGCGAAGTCACCGTTTAGTGTGCAACTGTATACCATCCTGTGAGAATTCTTACAGTTTCGCGGTGAATCCCGCCAATTGACGTAACGAAACTCAACGTCAAGCGTGATGCGCGGGGTGGTTTCGTTACAAAAAACCCCGGGCACAACGGCCCGGGGTTCCTATTTTTCGCAGAAAACTGGCGCCTTAGTGCAGTTTTGCGTCCACTTCATCAATCGCGCTGTCGATCAGCTTGTTCGATTCAGCCGCGGTCATCTGCTTGGCGATGACGTCTTTGGCGGCGCCGATCGCGATCGCAACGGCACGGTCACGGACCTCTTTCAGGGCCGAGGACTCGGCCGAGGCGATCTGATCTTCGGCGGCGGCCATCCGGCGCGCGATCGAGACCTTCAGATCTTCCTTGGCCTGCTCGGCCGCGGCTGTCGCCTCTTCCTTGGCGTGGGCAATGATGCGCTCGGCCTGGTCCTGGACCTCTTTCTGCTTGCGTTCGTATCCAGCCAGCAGGGTCTGTGCCTCTTCGCGCAGGGCGCGGGCCTCTTCCAGTTCCGCAGCGATGCCTTCAGCGCGCTTGTCGAGCATACCGCCCAGAAGCGACGGCACCTTGAGGTACAAAAGCACCCCGACGAACAAAAGGAAGGCCACCAGCACCACGAAGTTGGTGTTGGCCAGCGAGAAGAATGGACCCGATGCCGCCAGCGCGGGGCTGGCCGTGGTCAGGGCGATCAGTGTTGCAAGTGTCTTGCGCATGTCCTTACCCCTTCATCCGCGCGTTGATTGCCGCGGTTACCGTCTTGGCGTCGGCTTTGCCGCCCATGGCCGCCACGATTTCCTTGGCTGTGTCCTTGGCGACGGTCTTGACGTTATCCAGCGCGCTGGCGCGGATCTCGGCAATGGCCTTTTCGCTTTCGGCGGACTTGGCGGCGATCTCGGCGTCAGCCTTGGCAATCGCGTCGTTCAGGTCGCCCTGAATCTCCGCCTTGGCCTGCGCCACGATGTTTTGTGCTTCGGCACGGGCATCGGCCAGCGCCTTATTATAGGCTTCTTCGGCCTCGACGGCCTTGGCCTTGAGGTCTTCGGCAGCAGCCAGATCATTGGTGATCGACCCCTGACGTTCCGCCAGGATCGACGCGATGCGCGGCAAGGCGACCCGCGACAGAATGAAAAAGATCACGACCAGCGCGACCAGAAGCCAGAAGATCTGGTTTCCAAACCATTCGCCACAGAGCTGCGGCATGCCGATGGCGCCGCCATACGAGTCGACGCAGGCGCTGGCCGCTTGGTTGGCCGTATCGTGCGTTTCGGTTGCCATGTCGTCGTCCTCTCTTAAGGAAACTTTCCGTTTACACCGGGTGGGAGGTCAAGCCCCGCCACCCGGCCGTAAGGATCAGGTTCCGTAAGTTTAGACGGCGAACATCAGCAGAAGGGCTACGAGGAACGAGAAGATCCCCAGCGCTTCCGAGAACGCGATACCGATGAACATGGTTGCGGTCTGGCCACCGGCTGCCGACGGGTTGCGCAGGGCGCCCGACAGGAAGTTACCAACAACGTGGCCCACACCAACAGCAGCACCGCCCATGCCTGTACAGGCCAGACCAGCACCGATGTATGCACCCATTTGTACGACGTCACCTTCCATTTGATTTCTCCTTACGATGGAATTGAGTTGTTTCGATTGTTCATGTGGCGGGCGGACCCGCCTTTGTTTCATTGCCCTTAGTGGTGCGGATGCAGCGCATCCTTGAGATACACGCAGGTCAGGATCGTGAAAACGTAGGCCTGGATGAAGGCCACGAGGACCTCCAGCGCGTAGATCGCGGTGATCGCCAGGATCGACAGCGGTGTCACCACGAGGCCGATACCGGTCGAGATCAGGACCATGGGCGCGAAGGCCGCGAAAACCTTGATAACCGCGTGGCCGGCCATCATGTTACCGGCAAGACGGATGGAGTGGCTCACCGGGCGGACGAAATAAGAGATGATTTCGATCAACGCCAGGATCGGCCGCAGCGGCAGCGGGGCCGCGCTGATCCAGAACAGGCTGAGGAAACCCATGCCGTTCTTGACGAAGCCCAGGATTGTTACGGTCAGAAACACCATCATCGCCAGCACCGCCGTCACGGCAATATGCGAGGTCGTGGTGAACGCGCCCGGCAAGAGCCCGAGGAAGTTCGAGAAGACGATGAAGATGAAGAGCGTCATGATATAGGGGAAGTAAGGCAGCGCCTCTTTCGACGCGACGTCTTCGACCATCTTGCGGATGAAGCCATAGCAAAGCTCAGCAATCGACTGGATGCGGCTTGGCACGACCGAGCGGCCCGAGGTGCCCAGAACCAGCAGCGCGATAATGCAGACGATGGTCAGTGCCATCCACAGGGTCACGTTGGTGACCGTGAACATGCCAACCGCGCCGTCACCGAAAAGCGGCTTGACGATAAACTGATCCATCGGGTGGAAAACCAGCTCTGCGCCTTTTTCTGCGCCATCGTGCGATTCAGTCGCCATCTTTTGTCCTCTCGTCATCACCCCCGGAGGGTGCGGTGCCCGCGGCATCTGCCGCTTCTTTCTTCTGTTGGATCTCCTGTGCGCTGCGCATCATCGTCTTGATGCCTGCCGCCAGACCCAGCAATGTAAAAATCACGAGGAAGATCGGGAGTGTCCCGAACAGGCTGTCGAGCCCGTACCCCATGCCAAAGCCGATCAAAAGACCGACCACCAATTCAATCACCATGCGCCAGGCCAGATGTGCCTGGGAATAGTGGGTCTCCTGATGGGGCTTCGGCGCGTCCTTCGCCTTTAGCGCGTTGATCCTGGCCTCAAGCTGCGCCAGGCGCTCGCTTTGATCAGGCTCTGTCACGCGGATTTACCCCCATCAAATGGATGCCCTTTGCTATGCGCGTGGAGGAACCGAGTCAAGCATGGCCGCCGACCCTCGAAGGACGTAATAAACATCTGAATTATAAGCGTTTATTTTACCACCAACAACGCACCGGGAATCGTCCAACCATGCGGTTTGCGCCAAAAGACCGGATTCACGATATTCAACCATTTGGTTGATCTTTGTGACGCCTCCCGACCGCAGGGCGCGTTGCGAAGGTGGGTGCAGAGCAGTTGATCGCCAGCGCTGATTTCCGTTCTGGACAGCATGCCGTGGTCCCCGATAAGCCTGCAACGGGGATCCGCGGGGGACGGTCGATGGGAAAAACACAGGCGATGGCGCTTATCCTCTTTGGGGCGACGTTCATGAGCTTCGTCGGCCTGCTGATGCGCTTGATCGACACGGCGGACGGGTTCCAGATCCTGACATACCGGTCGATCTCGCTTGCCGGGATGGTCGCGCTCGTGGCCTGCCTGCGGCGCAAAACCGCGCCGACCCGGTTTCTGGCCAGCCTTGACCGCTATGACCTCGGCATGGGCCTCGCGCTCTCCGTCGCGTTCACGGCCTATGTCTTTGCGATGCTCAACACCTCGGTCGCATCGGCCCTCTTCATCCTGTCCGCGACACCGCTTTGTGCCGCGCTCATGGCCTGGGCGTGGATCGGCGAACGGCCGACCCGCATCACCTTGGCCTCGATGGCGCTGGCGGTGGTCGGTGTTGGCGTCATGGTCCAGGGCGGCATCGACCTGGGCCGCACCACAGGCAATATTATCGCCTTCATCTCGGCGGTGACATTTGCCCTGATGCTGACCCTGGCGCGCAGGTCACGCAAACCAGACGTGCTGGGCGGCACTTTTCTGGGCGGTGTGTTCTGCCTCCTGATTGGCGCGGGCTGCGCCCTGGTCATTGGAAACGGCCTGCAGGTCTCGGCGCATGACTTCTGGATCACGTTGTTCATGGGCGGCTTTACCATCGGCATCGGGATCGCCTTCGTGACCTGGGGCACCCCCTATGTCCCCGCCGCCGAGGTCAGCCTTCTTGTCCTGCTGGAAAGTGTGTTGGGGCCGATCTGGGTCTGGCTGTTTGTCAATGAGGCCATGACCGTGCCGGAGATGTTCGGCGGTGCGATCGTCCTTGGTGCCGTGACGCTACAGGCCCTGTTCGGGCGTCCCCCCAAGCCGCTGCAAACGGCACGGCAGCGGCGACATCCCCAGTGACGGTCTAGTCGCGGACGACGAAGACGGACACCTGCGCCCGCGATGCCACCCTGCCCGCGTGCGAGTTGATCAGGTATTCGACCCAGCCGGGGTGATGCGACGCCATCACCACAAGATCGGCACCGGTGTCGCCAATCGCTTCGATCAGGATGCGGTCGACTTCGGCCCGCGGGTCAGTGACGTCGTAGAAACGGCTTGCCACCTCAACCTTTTCGCTTGCCGAGACCTGCGCCGCATAGGCCCCGAGCAATCGCTCCAGCTCATCGGCCGAATGGGATATCAACGTGTTTGTGCCGCCACCCACGCTGACCAGCGTCATCTGCGCCTCGTGTCGCCGGGCCAGATCGCCCGCGACCTTGAGCGCCTTGGCGCATTTCTCGCGGGCTGACAGATCGTATGGCACCATGATCTGCTTGAACATTTTCTTCCCCCTTCCGATTGTCGGTATTCCGCCCATCCTAGGCGCGGCCCGCGGGCGACACCTTGTTCTGCGTCAAGCGGAAAGAGGAACGCGCCCCGCCGCGCTATTGCGGCAACGGGGCGCGCCATTCACGTCCTCAGGACACCAACCTCTGCAACCCCGGCAGCCGGGAAATCACCAGGAGGTCCAGCAACATGACCGTCAGAAGGGTGATCCCCGCCATCGGGAATGCCATCGACACCAGAAGGCCAACGAGGACCGCACCCTTCCAGAAGGGCATCGAGGACGGCATCGGCGGTGCCGCAAGGCGGGCGGCTTTGGCCGGGCGGCGCATCCACCACATGATGACGGAACTCACGCAGAGGAAAATCACCGTCAGGCACACCAGCGTGTTGGCCAGAACCGACCACAGGCCCAGCGTCCCCATATGGAGCGCGATGCCCACGGCCATGGCCTTGCCCGCCCAAGAGTAATCCTCGTAGCGCACATCGGCCAGTACCTGACCGGTGTAACGATCCACATGCACCGTGCGGTCCGTCGTCGGGTTGGGGTCATCATTGCTCATGGAGTCGCGGCTGAAGGTCCAGACGCCGGTTTCACCCTGCGGCGTACTGAGCTGATAGCGGCCGTCAAACCCGATCTCCCGGGCCAGGGCATCCATCTGATCAAGCGTCGGATTGGTAACCGGCCCCGCTTCGGTGTCAGTCCCCGCCGCATCGGGGGTGCTGGCACTTCCGCCATGGTTCGCATGCGGATCGGAGGCCGGCATCGGGGTCAGCTCCAGCGCCCAGGGCACTTCCTTGCGACCGCCATTAAGGCTTGCATGCGTGATGTCCGAGAGCGGCGCATCCCACTTGTCGGCGGGAAACTGGCTCCAGGCCTGGGTGATCTTCTCGCCCCAGACACCTGTCCAGGCAAGGCCGGAAATCAGGAAGAAGGTGAGCACGATGGAAATCCAGAAGCCAGCGGCGCCATGCAGTGATTTCACAAGGCTGCGCCCGCGCCCCAGCGACGGGAAAAGCGCCTGACGCCAACCGCCTTCGCGCGGCCACCACATGTAAAGGCCGGTGGCAATCAGGACCATGCCAAGCGATGCCGCGATTTCGAGCATCCGGTCGCCGGTCACCCCGAGCATGAGGTCACTATGCAGGTTGTCCATGAAATCATACCAGCCGGAGCGGCGCGGATAGATCTGTAGGAGTGTTGCGTCATAGGGGTTGATGGCCACCATGTTGGCGGCGCCATCGCGGTCCACGCGGAACACCGCCGCCATGTCTTCGCGATGCGGGGCGAGGTAGGTTTTCAACTCTCCCTCCGGCACGGCACTGAGGGCCGCATCGGCGAGCTTTGACACGGCCAGCGTCTGCTCCTGCGGGACAACGGGAATACGCTCGCCGTCCCGGCCATCCACATAGGCCAGCCACAGCATGGTCATGCCGGTCACCGCCAGAAGGATGAAAAACGGGATGATGTAGAGGCCCGCATAGAAATGCCACCGCCATGCGGCCTTGTAGAATTTGTTTGACGCGTGGGTGTCCGCCACCCGTCCAGCCACGGAATTACCGTCCATCGAGACCATGGGTCCCTCCATTATCTGATCTTTAGTTTTGGGGTATTTTTGGGGTCAGATCAGACCACGGGCGGCGCCCGGGCGGCATGAGTGCGATGCGGGGACGGCAGGTCCGCGCTGCCTTCGTCAAACCCGGTGATCCGCTCTGCAACAATCGGAGCGGCGCAGCTGGTCTCCAGCGACGAGGCCAGAACGATGGACTGCCCGAGAAGCACCCAATCACAACCGGCAACATCCGCATGCTGATCGTCGATCGGTGTCCCGTTTTCATCCACGAGGATCGTGAGCGGCCCGTCACCGGTACAGAGCACGACCTCAATCCCATCGGCACCCCGCACCGCCATGGTGCCTTGGGGAAAGACCGACAGAAGCAACAGCGGCAGCACAATCAGTGCCGCCAGCAGAGTGTTCCGATACTTGGGTTTACCCGCCATCATGGGATTTCGCTACTGTAAAGCGCCCGACTCGGCCAGCGATTTTTCGGATTCAGCCGTAATTTCGCAACCACCGCACGGTTAAATGAACGATTGCGCAACGAACCCGGCGGAAAATTCAGCAATTGACGTCCGCTTTGCATTCCCCGTACGACCGTTGCCATGGCCGATCCTCTCGATACCGTCTTTGCCGCCCTCGCCGATCCGACCCGCCGCGCGATCCTGTCGATGCTGCTCGAGGATGACATGGCGGTGACCGATGTGGCCGAGCCGTTCGAGATGTCGCTGGCGGCGATTTCCAAACATCTCAACATCCTCAGCCGCGCGGGCCTCATCAGCCAAGAACGGCGCGGCCGTGTGAAATGGTGCAAGCTGGAGCCGGACGCGATGAAAGCGGCCAGCGTCTGGATGCAGGGATTTGGGCAGTTTGAACCCGTGAACCTCGACGCGTTCGAACGGTTTCTCGAAGTCGAATTGGATAATGACGGCTCAGAAGAAGCCCAGGACTAACGCCCCTGCCGCAACGATCAACACGATGCTTTCGATATTCACCATGGAAAATCCCCCCAACTAATCAGCAACATGCTTCTAGATGGCGGTGACACACCCGTTAAACGGGAAAACCTCGCAGGTTTTCCCCCAAGATGTTGGCGGAAAGGGTCACAGGCTGGTCATCAGCGACGCGAAAGGCGCTCTAAAAGTAACTTAACGTCGCGCAGCCGGTTTTCAGAGGACGAACTGCACGATTGCCAAAACGATGACGACAAGGCCTACGAGATAGATGATGTTGCGCATGAGAACTCCCCCTCTTTTTGTTGCACTGCAAGCTAACGCCCTGAAGCGTCCCGGGGTTCCATGGTTTTCCGTCGTACTTAGGCTTCGTCATCCCGCAAAAGCATAAAGAGCGCCAGAATCGTGAGGGCAATGCCGCCATAGATCAGGGCCGGCGGCGCGTCATGACCCAGCATGAATTGCCACAGGATGACCCAACTCGGCGTGAGGTAGGTATAGGCCATCACCTTGGCACTGGGCAGCCTGAGTGTGGCGTATTGCAAAAGGACAAAGGTCATGGCCGTGGCGAAAACCGCCGTATAGGCAATGGTGATCCACACGATGCCCGGCAGCGCGGTCCAATCGGTGGCACGGATGTCCCCCCAACCGGCAAGGGCGATCAGGATCGCCGCGCCAGCCATGGCGCCGAAGGAAAACACCACGGGCGGCTCACCACGGTTCAACTTGCGCACGAGCGGGGTGTAGAAGGCGTGCGCCACGCAGCCGACGAAATAGATCATCTCGCCCCGACCCACCTGGAACGCCACCAAGGCCTGCCAATCCGCGCGGAAAATCACCCAAAGAGCGCCCGCGGCGCCAACGGCCAGCGCCAGCGCCATGCGCCGCGTGGTGACCTGCCGCAGCATCCAATAGCCGAAAATGCCGGAAATCACCGGCGTCAGGGTAAAGACCGCCGAGGCCGAGACCGGCGGCGCCGTTTTCAGACCCTCGAACATCAGGACAAAGTAGATGCCCATCGACGCGCCCATCAGCAGGTAACGCCAGGGGGCGTCCAGTGCGCTGCGCGAAATGCCGGTTGTTCCCAGAGCGACAGCCCCGACCAGCACCGAGGCCAGGACGAAGCGCACGGCGTTCAGCGCCGTGGGCGCGATATGCGGGGCCGCCATGGACCCAAGCGCAAAGGAACCGGCGATCAGCCCGGAAAAACACAGCATCGCCAGGTGGCCGCGGAGGGCTTCGGTCATTGGCTGTCCCAGGTTTTTGCGCGATCCTTGAGGAAGGACAGGAAGGCCTGCACCTTGGTCGTCCGGTGCAGATCCATATGCGTCACCAACCAGAGCGGCCCGTGCCACTCTTCGATCGGGGGGTGAACCTCGGTCAAGCCGCCAAGTTCTGCCGCATGAAGCTGCGACATGAAGCCAATCCCGATCCCCTCCTGTATCGCCCGCCGCATCGCATGCACGTCACCGCTGCGAAAGACGATACACTCCGACGGGACGTTCTCGCGCATCCAGCGATAGAAGGGCGCGCGCGACTTGGGATCGTCGGTGCCGACAAACCGGTGCCTGTCATACTCCGCCACCGGACCGGGCATGCCATGGCGCGCGACATAGGCCTCGCTCGCGTAAAGCGCATATTGTTGCCGGTGAAAGGGCTGCACGACGTTATCCGGCTGGTCCGGGACAGATCCCGCACGCACGGCCACATGTGCCTCACCATATTCCAGGCGGAACAGCCGGTCGCCAGTCAGGTATCTCACGATCAGGTCGGGATACTCCAACTGGAACTCCGCCAATACTGGGACCAGAAGGTGGCTCAACCCGCCCAGGGACGTGACCACCAACTCGCCGCTCACCGCATCTCCTTGCCCCTTTATCCGCCCCGCAAGCTGGCTGAACTGATCGTCAGTCGCCTGCGCCACCCTGAGCAGGTCATCGCCCGCTTCGGTCGGCGTATAGCCCCGGGCGTGACGTTGAAACAGCCGCACACCAAGCCGCTCCTCCAGCGCGTCAATATGCCGGATGACCGTCGCATGATGCACGCCCAACACTTCCGCCGCGCCACTAACCGTGCCGATCCGCGCCACGTTGTAAGCTGTTCTAATCTCGTCCCAGTTATCCATGCGTTCCCTGCAAGACTATTCTGCGCGCATTCGCACAACGCCCCACCTTCTTCGCCAATTAGGTTCGAAGTTGCAATATTTGATCTCGCACCGATACCACAACCTGCGGCGAAAGCCTGCAAAAGGCAGGCCGCTGCCAATCCTTCCAATCTCGACGTTGCACGGCGTTCCATGCCCCTCTTCGCCGCTGAATGGTTCCGGTTTTTCTCTTTGGCGAAAGACGGTGTTTCATCTGTCGGTGAAACCCCTATTCTGCGCCTCATGAAGATCAAGACAAACACCCCCGACCTGCTGATCGCCGGTGAAACCCCGTGGTTCATGGCGATCATGCTGCTTTTCTTCACGTTGACCTTCGCAGCCATCGGGTTGCTGACGCTCACGCAGCATTGGGCCGGGCTGATCTTTATCATTTTCGGTGGCGGTCTTGGCCTCGGTGCCATGGGGGTCTTTGTGGAACGGCTGCAGGTTATCCTCGACGCCCGCGCACAGACGCTGACCTTGCGCAGCCGAACGATTTTCCGTCATTCGGAAACGGTGATCCCGCTTGGTGATGTGCTCCGCGCGGAAACGGAAAGCGGGCTCAGCAACAATCGCGACGGGTCAAGACCACGCCGCACCATGTCGCGACTGATCTTCGTGATCCGAGATGGCTCGGGGACCGGCGCGACGACCATCCTGCCGCTGACATCGGTCATGTCGAGCGGCAAGGGTGCGGCCACCGTCACCCGCGCGGTCAATGGCTGGCTCAAGGACCTGCGCGGCACCGACACATTGTCCGACGCCCCCCAGCCAAGCTCAGCTTGACTCACCTGCAACGCGGGCATAGAAGCCATGCAACTCCGGGAGTCTGTCAAAACTTCCGGTCCCTTGGGAAACTCCCGGGATCGCCCTCCGTCAGCGCGTTGCGCCCACGGGGGCGTTTGTGATTTGAACCGTTGCTCTTAAATTAGGGCGGCAAGGACGTAACCGGCAAAGGAGGCCGCGGCGATGTTTGAAAATCTATCCGAACGCCTGTCCGGCGTCTTTGACCGGCTGACAAAACAAGGCGCGCTGAGCGAGGATGACGTCAAGACCGCGCTCCGCGAAGTGCGCGTGGCCCTGCTTGAGGCCGACGTCTCGCTGCCCGTCGCGCGTGAATTCGTCAAAAAAGTCCAAGAACAGGCCACCGGGCAGGCGGTCACCAAGTCGATCACGCCCGGCCAGCAGGTCGTCAAGATCGTGCATGACGCGCTGGTCGATACGCTGACCGGTGAAGGCGAACCGGGTGCCCTAAAGATCGACAACCCGCCCGCGCCGATCCTGATGGTCGGCCTGCAAGGCTCGGGTAAGACCACCACCACCGCCAAGCTCGCCAAACGCCTGAAGGAAAAAGACGGCAAGCGCGTGCTGATGGCCTCGCTTGACGTGAACCGCCCGGCGGCGATGGAACAGCTTGAGATCCTCGGCCGTCAGATCGGCGTCGACACCTTGCCCATCGTCAAGGGCGAAAACCCCGTCGCCATCGCGAAACGCGCCAAAACGCAGGCCGGGCTTGGCGGCTATGACGTCTACATGCTCGACACCGCCGGACGGCTGCATATCGACGCCGAACTGATCCAGCAGGCCGCGGATGTACGCGATGTGGCCAACCCGCGCGAAACCCTTTTGGTGGTGGACGGTCTGACCGGTCAGGACGCCGTGAACGTCGCCACCGAGTTTGACGACAAGATCGGTGTGTCGGGCGTGGTCCTGACCCGGATGGACGGTGACGGGCGCGGCGGTGCGGCGCTTTCCATGCGCGCGGTCACCGGCAAGCCGATCAAATACGTGGGCCTCGGCGAGAAGATGGACGCCATCGAGACCTTCGAGCCCGAACGGATCGCCGGCCGTATCCTCGGCATGGGCGATATCGTCAGCCTGGTCGAGAAGGCGCAGGAAACCATCGAGGCCGAACAGGCCGAGAAGATGATGAAGCGGTTCCAGAAGGGCCGTTTCAACATGAACGACATGAAGATGCAGCTTGAGCAGATGATCAAGATGGGCGGCATGGAAGGTGTCATGGGCATGATGCCCGGCATGGGCAAGATGGCCAAGCAGGTGCAGGATGCCGGTTTTGACGACAAGATCCTGAAACAGCAGATCGCCCTTATTCAGTCCATGACCAAGCTGGAACGCGCCAACCCGCAAATCCTTCAGGCCAGCCGCAAGAAACGCATCGCCAAGGGCGCGGGCATGGAAGTCTCGGAGCTCAACAAACTTCTAAAGATGCAGCGCCAGATGGGCGACATGATGAAGAAGATGGGCAAAATGGGCAAAGGCGGCATGCTGAAACAGGCCATGAAGGGCATGTTCGGCAAGGGCGGCCCCTCGCCCGAGGAAATGGCCGCGGGCATGGACCCCAAGGCACTTGAACAGGCGGCCAAGCAGATCGGCAAGGGCCTGCCCGGTGGTGGTCTTCCGGGTCTTGGCGGTGGTGGGATGCCCCTGCCCCCGGGCCTCTCGGGCTTTGGCAAGAAGAAGTAACGCATGGTGGTCGCGGTGGATATCCCTCGGTTTGAAACCGAACGCCTGATCCTGCGCGCTCCGGGCGTCGCGGACACGGCGCCTATGCTGGGTTTCCTTGCGTCGGACCGGGCCGAGTTTTACGGCGGCCCCATGAACGCCTCTGACGGCTGGCACAAGTTTTCCGCCTATGTCGGACAATGGGTGCTGCGCGGCTATGGCATGTTCAGCGTCGCCCTTAGAGACACCGACCAGTGCATCGGCATGGCCGGGCCGTTTCACCCCGACCACTTCGACGAGCCGGAAATGTCCTGGCTTCTGACAAGTGCCGAGTTCGAGAGAAAAGGGTATGCTGCGGAAGCTTGCCGCGGCGTTCTGGACCACCTGTTCACGACCCACGGCTGGCGCAGCGTCATCAGCTATATCGACCGCGCGAACGCACCCTCCCGCCAACTGGCCGAACGGCTTGGTGCCCGGTTCGAGGCGGCGGTGGATGATCTTGTACCCAATTGCGACAGCTATCGCCATTTTGCGGCGGGGCCCGCCGCATGAGCCTAACGCTGAATATCCCCCGACTGGAAACGGACCGGCTGATCCTGCGCGGACCCGACGCGCGGGATTTCGAGCCGATCGCGAACTTCTACGCTGACGAAAGCCGCTCCTGGGGCTTTGGCGGACCGATGAGGCGCGATGAAGCCTGGCGATGGTTGGCCACGTCGATCGGTCATTGGGCGCTGCACGGCTATGGCTTCTTCACGATGGAGCTGAAGGACAGCGGCACCGCCTGCGGCCTGACCGGACTTTGGAACCCCGAGGGCTGGCCCGAACCGGAACTGGGCTGGGTCGTGTTCGAGGGCTTCGAGGGTAAGGGCCTCGCCCGTGAAGGCGCCGAACGCGCGCGTCTCTGGGCTTACACCGATCTGGGTCTTGAGACCCTGACTTCGAATATCAAACCCGGCAATCATCGCTCGGTCGCCCTGGCCGAACGGATGGGCGCGCGGTTCGAGCGCAGCTATGAAAATGTGCATCTGGGCGAGGATCACCTCTATCGCCATCCCGCGCCCGCCGATCTGGGGCTGAACTCCGATAACGACGGCAGCCCGGAGGCCTACGCATGATCGCGCCCTCCCACGCCCCTGTTGTCGAAACCGAAGACCTGATCCTGCGCGGCTACCGCGAAGAGGATTTCGAGGCCTTTGCCGGTTTCGGCGCGTCGGAGCGGGCAAAATTCGTCGGCGGTCCGCAAGACCGCTGGGGCAGTTGGCGGTCCTTCATGGCGGGCATCGGCCACTGGACCTTGCGCGGCTATGGCATGTGGATGGTAGAACATCGCGCAACCGGCAAGGTGGCCGGTCGTGTTGGCATGATCTTCAACGACGGATGGGACGAGCCGGAACTGGGCTGGCACATCTATGATGGCTTCGAAGGCAAAGGTTATGCCTATCAGGCAACCATCGCCGCACGGCGCTATTCGGCCCGGCATTTCGGCCTTGACCGCGTGATCTCTTACATCGACCCGGAAAACACCCGATCGGTTGCATTGGCCGAACGCCTTGATGCGAGTTTCGAACGCGCCGGTGAAGTCCTCGGCCACCCTTGCCAGGTTTGGCGCCATCCATCGGCGGAGGCGCAGTGATATGAGCGGTACCGCCATCCCCGTGATCGAAACCAAGCGCCTGGTCCTGCGTGGCCCCGAGCCGGAGGATTATCCGGATTTCAAGGCGACGTTCACGTCCTATCGCGCCCGCTTCATGGGCGGACCTTTGAACAAATACGAGGCATGGATGCTCTATGCCGCCGAGATCGGCCATTGGAACATCCGCGGCTATGGCATGTGGATGATCCATGATCGCGCCACCGGTGGCACCTTGGGCATGGCCGGGGGCTGGTTCCCTGCCGCCTGGCCGGAACGCGAGATCGCGTGGATCATCTGGCCAGAGAAATCCGGCAAAGGCTATGCGCTTGAGGCGACGCATGCGGCGCGCGCATATTTCTATGCCGAACTCGGATGGGACGGCGCGGTGAGCTACATCGACCCCAAGAACCTCGACAGCATCCGCCTGGCCGAACGCCTCGGGGCGAAAAAGGACCACGATGCCGCGACAATCGACGGCAGCGACGCGGTCTATCGCCACCCCACGCCCGCACAACTCCGCTCAAGCCAGATCTCGGACGGGATCGAACTTGAAATCAGCCACTACAGCGACCCGCTTTTCAAACCGAAAGGAATGCCCGTTGACTGATGATCATTCCCTCAAGGCCGCCGAGCTCCTGAAGGAGCATCGCGACAGCATCGACCGCCTGGATGCGGTGCTGGTCTATACGCTGGCCGAACGGTTCAAGCACACGCAGGCCGTGGGCCAGCTCAAGGCCAGCCACACCCTGCCCCCTTCTGATCCGCTGCGCGAAAGCCAGCAGATCGAACGGCTCCAAAGCATGGCGATGGATGCCGATCTCGACCCCGAATTTGCCAAGAAGTTCCTGAACTTCATCATTGGCGAAGTCATCCAACACCACAAGAAACACCAGGAATGATGGGGCAATCGCCCCTCAAATAGCTAGGAAATAGGAGAACACATCATGGCTATGAAAATTCGTCTCGCCCGTGGCGGCTCGAAAAAACGTCCCTTCTACCGCATTGTTGCGACCGACTCGCGGATGCCCCGCGATGGCCGTTTCATCGAAAAACTGGGCACCTATAACCCGCTTCTGCCGAAAGACAGCGAAGAGCGCGTGAAAATGGACCTCGAGCGCGTGCAATACTGGCTGGGTCAGGGCGCACAGCCCACCGACCGGATCAGCCGTATGCTCGAAGCCGCTGGCGTTCTGGACAAGAAAGAGCGCAACAACCCGCAGAAGGGTGAACCTGGCGCGAAAGCAAAAGAGCGCGTAGAAGAGAAAGCCGCCAAAGCAGCAGCCGCTGCCGAAGCTGCCGCCGCGCCCGCCGAAGAAGAAGCCCCCGCCGAGGAGGCACCCGCCGAAGAAGCAGCGGCAGAAGAGTAAGACAGGCACAGGCTGGAATGTCCCAATTCACCCAAGACTTCCAGAACGACCTGCTCGATCTGATGCGGTGGCGGCGCGACGTGCGCCGCTTCCGTACGGATCCCGTGGATGAGGCGCTGCTGATGCGGTGCCTCGACACGTTTTTGCTGGCGCCCTCCGTGGGCCTCAGCGAACCTTGGCGTCTTGTCCGGGTTCAAAGCGATGCCGCCCGCGATGCGGCTTTGCGAAATTTCCAGGCCGCCAATGCCGATGCGCTGGCGGGCTATCACGGCGACAAGGCCAAGCTCTATAGCGGTCTGAAACTCTCAGGCATGCGCGAAGCACCCGTGCAACTTGCCATCTTCTGCGCCGATGACACCGCCAAGGGCGACGGGCTGGGTGCGGCCACAATGCCGGAAACCCGGGCCTATTCGGTGGTGGGCGCGATCACCCAATTCTGGCTCATGGCGCGGGCCTGCGGCCTTGGCGTCGGCTGGGTGTCGATCCTTGATCCGTTGGCATTGGCGCGCGACCTGAAGGCGCCCGGGGACTGGCGGCTGGTGGCCTATCTCTGCGTCGGCTGGCCCGAGGAAGAGACCCTGACGCCCGAGCTTGAAACCGCCGGGTGGGAGGCCCGCCGCGGCACCCTGCCGATCGAGGTGCGTTAGATCATGTTCCGCCCGATCCGCACCCTTATCACGATGGCCGTGGTCTTCATCGCCGGTGTCTTTTATGAACGCTTCCAGCATGGCGAACGCTGCGTCGCTGCCGGGGGCGAGATGCAATCGGGCCTTTGCACCGGCGCAACCGGGGAGACGGAGCCATGAGCGATCAAAACCGCATTTGTGTGGGCGCCATCGCCGGTGCCTTCGGGGTCCGGGGCGAGGTGCGGCTCAAGAGCTTTACCGCGGTTCCCGACGATATCGAGCAATACAACCCGCTCTTTTCCGAAGATGGCCAGCGGCGTTTTAGTGTCAGCCTGATCGGCCAGACCAAGAACGGGTTTACCGCGCGATTGACCGGGGTTCAGACCAAGGAAGAGGCCGATGCGCTCAAGGGTGTGCGCCTTTTTGTGGACCGCGATGTGCTGCCAACGCTCCCCGACGATGAATACTACCACGCGGACCTGATCGGGCTTGAAGTTTATGACACCGGCGGCACGTTGCTGGGCCGGGTCGAAAGCGTGCTGAACCACGGGGCTTCCGACCTGCTGGAGGTCAAACCGGAACGGGGCGAAACCGTCTTGCTACCCTTCACCCTTGCGGCCGTCCCGACCGTTGACCTGACAGCCGGTCGCATAATTGCCGATCCGCCCGAGGGACTGTTCTAGGCGCGCAAGACCCGGTCTGTCAGGTTGAGACGCCCGGCGATGATCGGCTTGAGGGTCTCGGCCAGCGCCGCATCATCCGCCTGCAACAGGGCCAGTTCATCAAGGCGGTTGGTCGCCACAAGCGCCAGCACGTCGTCACGGAGCGTGCCATCCGCCGTGCGGGGCAGTTTTTCGACCGGCTGGATCAATTCGGGCTTGGGATCAGGGGCCAACGCCATCAGTTCCGATGCCGCAAGCGGGGTTTCGGCAAAAGCATAAAGCCCGACACCCTTGGCCGGGAGCGCGTAGGTGAAAAGCGCCACCTCATTGACCTTCGGATGCGCGGTCAGCGCGGCGATGAGCGCCGGGCCATCCCGGCTGATCCGGTCTTCTGTGCCTTCACCATCGGACCAGTTCATCAACCGCCGCGTGATGAAGTTATAGAGTCGTTTGCCCGTCGCCATCCAGATTCGCGCAGGCAGCGCCTTGGTCGCCAGCATCCGGTGCTCTGACGGGGTGAGGAGATCGGGCGCATAGGCGCGCTTCTGCTTGAGCAGATGGCGCAGATCCTCGCGCGCCATAGTCCGGAACAGCACCCCACGGCGGCGATGCACCGAGGCCAGTTGGAAATCAATCACCGCCGCGCGGCCATCCGGCGTCATCAGCCAGTTCTGCGGTTTGGCGATATCGTTATGGGTCACGCCCGCGCGGCGCATCTCACGCAGCAGGCGTTTGGCATCGCGATACCATTCCGGATCGGCCGGTTTCGCCAGTTGCAGCGGCGTGCCCTGTGTCCAGCTTCGCAGCAATCCGGTCTTGTCGACCCGCACCAGAACCGGCGTCCCCTCGATCCCCTGCACCGCCCGCAAGCCTTTGATTTCCTTGCGCGCCAGGAACCAGGCAATCGGGCGGGCATAGAACGGCACGCCGTCGAGCTTGCGCAGCACAACCGGGAAATCGGCAACCCCGTCCAGCGTCCCCGAGATCGTCTCGGAAAAGATATCGCGCTTGTGCACGGTATCGGCCACGAATGGCGCGTTCGCGATGTCCTGGTCCGGTGTCATGGGTGCTGTCTTAGAGGGTTTGGCGAAGCGGCACTAGAGGCGCAGCCAATCCTCGGGGCAGATATCGGGGTTGTTCAGCGCATCGGTCGCAAACCAGTCTTTCGGCGCCACGACCAGTTGGCCGGGATGTGCATTGAGCCACGCCCCCCACCACGAAAATGTCGAGTTGGCGATCACATTATGCGCGCAAAGCGTCATCAGGTGCAGGTCGAAATGGCCGGTCGTCTCGTCGTTGAGGTCCACGAAGACCGTCTCCTGCCCCAGATCAAGGTTGTCTCGCGCCCAGGCAGGATCGTTTGAAATCACGAAACAGGTGAGAGACCGCCCCAGTTCCGCCGACAAAAGATCGGCGGCGGCGCGGTAATAGGCGGGCGAACAGGCGGCATAGCTGCCCGACGCCACGTAGTCGCCCCGACGCACATGCAAGGCGACAGGCGTGTCCGCACTGGCGATTTCGGCGGCCAGCGCGGCATTGGCGGCGTTCAGTTCGGTCGTAAACCGCAAATCCTCGCGAAGCTGCTCCGCGATGGTCTCGAAATACTTCTGCGACTGCCAATAGCCGTGCAGATAGATGTTCGGCGGCAAGTCAAAGAAGCCGGGATCAAAGCCAAGGCCGCTTTCGCGATGGAACCTGGGATCACGGCCAAATTTGCGCCAAAGCCCGTAGCGCAGCGCACCGTCGGATTTCGCCGGCGGCAGGTTTGCGTCACGGCGGAATCGGGCGTTCGCAAAATGCGCGAAACAATCCCCCCGGTCCGCACTTCCGGCGACATAGCGCGAATCGAGCACCAGATCGCAGCCCAGGTGGTCGGCCAGGGCGCGACCCGCGGCGTATTGGAAAAGCTGGTTCCCGGCCCCGCCAAAGAGACGCGAGATGATGCGATCAGCCATGCAATCCACCCTCCTTCGGGGCCTCGCTGTGGCGCGACAGGCGTTTGACGGCGCTGCGATACCGCCCGCGCCGCACCTCGCGGGTGAGCTTCTCCATCAGCGGCTTCCGCCCGGCCTGGATGGTGGACCCGTCGAGCGTATCGGCGATCTCCATCACGCCCGAAGGCAGGATCATCGCCGGTCGCAGGCCCGTGAACCAATGACTTTGCACAAAAGTATCGACGGGACGGTCGATTGTCTTCGACCGGTCCAGAAGGTGCTGCGCCGCCTCCTGACTTACCATCTGCGCGGTGGTGCGCAACCCGCCCTGTTCGGGCACGAAAAGGGTGCAGCCACCGGCCGTATCGACCAGCGTCTTGGGGCCATCATAGGGGCGGGTCTGAAACTGGATATACCCTAGCCTGTCAATATTTTGTGCCGCAAGATCAAGGGCTTTGGGGAAAACGCCCGGGTCTATTCCGGCATCATCCTCAATGATGAAAGCCGCGGGGATGCCCCGGCGGACAATCTCGGCCCACATCTGGCGATGGCTGAGGAAACAGCCGATTTCGCCGGTCTTGAGGTCAAAGGGATAGGTCGGCTCAAAGAGGCCTTTGCGCACAAGCCCCTGCAGGTCCGAGGACGCCATCGCGGCGCCATCGACCGCGGGCCAGATCTCGGCATCCAGCCCGCAGGTCTCTTTGAGTGCATGCGCATTCGCCCGGCGTTTCTCTGCTCGGAGCAGATGCAGGACAAAAGCGCCAAGCTGCATGTCAGGCGTCCGGGGTCCAGCCCGAGACGGCCTTGACCTCGACGAAATCCTCGATGCCCCAGGTGCCGCCTTCGCGCCCGTTACCCGACTGCTTCATGCCGCCAAAAGGCGATCCCGCCGCGCGACCCTGGCCGTTCATCTCGACCATGCCCGAACGCAATTGCCGGGCCATCCGGTTGGCCCGCGCCGCGTCTTGCGTCTGGACATAGTTGGTCAGACCATAGGGCGTGTCATTGGCAATCGCGATGCCGTCCTCTTCGTCGTCAAATGCCATGATCGACAAAACCGGCCCGAAAATCTCTTCACGGGCGATGGTCATATCCGGCGTGACATCGGCAAAGACGGTGGGTTTTACATAGAACCCCCGGTTCAGCCCATCAGGCCGCCCCGTGCCCCCGGCGATGAGCCGCGCGCCTTCGTCAATGCCTTTCTGGATCAGGTCCTGGATCTTGTTGAACTGCACCTCGTTCACCACCGGCCCCATATGGCGGCCCTCTTCATGGGCCGAACCGACGGTGACCTTGCCCGCAACTTCCGCCGCCGTTTCCACCGCCTGATCGTAGATCTCCCGCTGGACCAGCATCCGCGTCGGTGCGTTGCAGGATTGGCCGGTGTTGTTCATGCAGTGCAAAACACCACGTTTGACGGCCTTTTCATCGGCATCCGCAAAGACCAGGTTGGCACCTTTGCCACCAAGCTCCAGGCTCACGCGCTTGAGCGTATCGGCTGCAGCCTTGGAGATCAGCTTGCCCGCGCGGCTCGACCCCGTGAAGCTGACCATATCGACATCCGCATGCGCGGTCAGTTGACTGCCGACGCCTGCCCCGTCGCCATTGACCAGGTTGAAAACACCCGGCGGAATGTCGGCCTCATCCATGATCTCGGCAAAGAGTATGGCGTTGAGCGGTGATTCCTCGGACGGTTTGAGAACCATCGTGCACCCGGCGATCAGCGCGGCCACGACCTTGAGCGTGACCTGGTTCATCGGCCAGTTCCACGGCGTGATCAGCGCACAAACGCCAACGGCCTCGTGAATGATCCGATCATTCGGCGCGTGATCACCCAGAGGCGCATCGAACTCATAGGACTTGGCGGCCTTGATGAAATTGCCGATATGCCAGCTTCCCGATGTCACCTGCTGCTGGCGCGCCATGTCGATCGGCGCGCCCATCTCCAGGCTGATCGCCTTGGCCATGTCTTCGGCCTTCGATTCGTAGATCGCGAGGATTCGCTCGGCGGCGGCAATCCGCTCGGCCGGGGGCGTTGCCATCCAGCCCGGCAGTGCCGCCTTCGCCGCGGCCACCGCAGCATCCGTATCCCCCTGATCGCCCAGTGAAATAACGGCGCAAGCCTCTTCGGTGGAGGGGTCGATCACCTTGTGGTCATTGGCCTTTACAGGCGGGACCCAGGACCCGTTAATGTAGAAGTCTCGTTTCTCAATCATGGTTGACCTCCGTGAATTTCGCGGCACTGTGTCAGGGGAAATGCCGGCCTGCAAGATGAGAAGTTCGGTCGGGTCGGAAAATTTGATCAAATTCTGGAAAAGACGATAAAACAACTGAAGAGGAAGACGACATGGGACTGCGTATCAACGATACCGTACCGAATTTCACCGCCGAAACCGATCAGGGAACGATCAGCTTTCATGACTGGATCGGCGATAGCTGGGCGATCCTGTTTTCGCACCCCAAGGATTTCACCCCGGTCTGCACGACCGAATTCGGCGCCGTGGCCCGTTTGAGCGAGGAATGGGAGAAACGTGGCACCAAGGTGATCGGCGTGTCCGTCGATGGGGTTGAGGATCACAAGAAATGGAAAGGCGATATCGAACAGGTCGGCGGTGCCAAACCCGGCTTTCCGATCATCGCCGATGAGGGCCTTGCCGTGTCGAAAGCCTTCGACATGTTGCCGGCTGAGGCTTACATGCCCGATGGCCGCACCCCGGCCGACAGCGCCACGGTGCGGAGCGTCTTCATCATCGGGCCGGACAAGCAGCTCAAGCTCAACATGACCTATCCGATGACCGTGGGCCGCAACTTTGCCGAAGTGCTGCGCGCGCTGGATGCGTTGCAGACCAGCACCGGCAAAGGTGTCGCGACCCCGGCGGATTGGCAGATGGGCGAGGATGTCATCATCCCGCCCACGGTGTCGAATGATGACGCCAAGGCCAAGTTCGGCGAGTTCGAGACGATCCTGCCCTATCTGCGCAAGACCAAGATGCCGTCCTAACGGACGCGGTCATGACGACCTCAGAAACAGTGAACAGCGGACATGGTATATGTCCGCTGTTTTTTAATGCGCGTTGGCCGTTATCGGTAGAGCCGCGAGATCGCTTCGGCCCGTTCATCGGCAGCGCGGTCAAACCGACACCGTGCAAGGTCTTCGCGCGTCAACCCGATATCCGCCAATTGCGCATCGGTATGATACGATAATTGCCGGAGCGCCCTGCGTGTTTCGCGGGCCGCTTTGAGCCGGTCCATCGCCTTGCTCAGACGCAGAGCCAGACCTTGCGGGACGAGCGACGCAGGACGCATCCGGCGGTGAGAAATACTAAAAATATGTGCCATCGTTATATTCCTTTTCAAATATAGTGATGGCGGAGATAGAGACCGCATGTTTCAATTTGCGGTCCCACGCAGGGGATTTGTGTTTCAATTTTTTCAGTCAGTGGGAAACGAACGATACAGGCCGCGCCACCGGTCAGAATCAGCCGTATGACGGATCCGAACTGCTCGCCGTCCAATTGGGCTCGAAGCCAAGCACCTCGGTATCCGGCGGCAATGCCGGGTTGAAGAGCTTGTTATGGGCGATCGTTGCCTGATGCAGCAGGTTATGCGGTGCCAGACGCCAGACCTTGCACTGCAGGTCGAATTTCTGCGCGTAGGCGTCGAATTGCAGAACGCATTCGCCCGCCTCATGGATTTGTGCCGCCCCCGGTGATCCGGCGGGGAAAGTGGCCGTCAGGATATCAGAGAATTCCTCGGCCTTCTGATAGTACCCCGCCGCCAGGAACCGAAGCGCGTTGTCGCGGCGCTGCGCCGGATCGTTGGTCTTGGCCGACATATGCACCAGCTCGGACGTGACCGAATAGGCCGGAGCCTTGCTCATGACGGTAATGATGTGCCCCATCGGTTCGTCTTCGCCCGGCAGGGTCACCCCCGGCATGATCGCATCATCGGGCCGTCCGTCCTGATCGCGCATCGACATTTGTCGCACCCGGCATTGCCAGCGCAGGAACGCCTTGCGCAGCGGATGATTGGAATAGCTTTCGCCCAGTTGGGAGGCGACAGAACTCATGCAACATTCCTCTTTGCATCATTGACCAGCGAAAAGGGCCGGTCATGTCCAAGGCTGGGGATACGGGCCTGGGTCTCGGACACCTTATCGAGATCAATGCGCGCCTGCACAACCCCCGGCAGGGTCCCGCCATCGCTAATGATTTCGCCCCAGGGATCGACCACGAGCGAATGGCCATAACTTTCGCCGCCCCCCGGCACGGGACCGATGGCGCAGGGCGAGATGACAAAGCGGGTTGTTTCGATCGCGCGGGCGCGGTTGAGGATATGCCAATGCGCCTCGCCCGTCTTGCGGGTGAAGGCCGCGGGGCAGATGATGATCTCGGCGCCGTTCTGCGCGAGGGTCCGGAAGAGGTCCGGAAAGCGCAGATCATAGCAGATCGTATGGCCGATCCGGGCAAAGGGCGTGTCGTGGATGACCGCCGTTGCGCCGGGGCTGACGCAGGCACTTTCGCGGTAAACCTCCGCCTCGGACAGTTGAATGTCGAACATGTGGATCTTGTCATAGGACCCACGGACCTGCCCGGTGTCGTCGATCATGTAACCGCGGTTGATGATCCGCCCGTCGGGGCCATCGACCGCAATGGACCCAAGGTTGATCCAGACCCGGCGCTTTGCGGCAAATTCCTGCATCTCTAGCAAGAACGGATGCGCGCTTTCGGGCGCTGATGGAGGCGTCACGCGCGGGCCATCCGTGGCCAGCCCGCCGCAATATTCCGGTAGAAAAAGGATATCCGCGCCCGCCGTAACCGCCGAATTGGCCAGCGGCATCGCCTCGTCCAACGCCTGCGCGAAGTCAGGCATGGGCCGTGTCTGAAGACAGGCGATATCAAGCGGGCGCGGCATATATCAGAACTTCATATACGCCTTGCGCAGATTGACCAGCGGGTGACGGTCGGACATCTGGAACTTGAGCAGAAGTTCGCGCGCGATCATGTCGCGGTCCTGCTGGTTGTCCGGCAGTGCGATCGTGTCGGGCACGCGAATCCAGCCGTTGTTGTTCCGGTCGAACACCGCAGGCGAGCCTTCTTCATAGCCCATGTGAACATCTTCGAGCCAGTTCAGGTCGTCCCAGCCCATCACTTCCATATACTTTTCAAGATAGGGCGTGATGCGGTTGTAATCGGGCACCAGGTTCACATCGTAGCGATAGCCGATGTGCTGGCCAATTTCCTTTTCGCGTTCCGAGCCGAGGCCGTCCGCGTCGTTCAGGAACTGATCGACATCGGTGATTTCCGAGCCGCGGTACTGTGTTCCAGCCATTTGATTTCTCCTTGTCGGATGGTGGGGCCTGCGCGGCGGTCATGCCACCGCACAGGCCGTCCACGCATTAGAGGTGGTGATAGTCTTCGACGCCGACCGTGTGGCTTGTGCCCGCAAGGGGGACACCGGCCATGGCCGAGGCTTCCATCGTAAGCGCCGCAAGATCCTCGGGCTCCAGCGAGTGGAGATAAGTCTTGCCGCAGGCACGGGCGAAAAGCTGTGCCTCGATGGTGAGCGTGTGCAGGAAGTTGTACACACGTTCCGCCGCCGCATCCGGGTCGAGACGCTCGCGCAGTTTCGGATCCTGCGTGGCCACGCCAACCGGGCAACGGCCCGTGTGGCAGTGGTAGCAATAGCCCGGCTCTGCACCGATCTCCTCGGGGAAATTGGCCTCGGGGATGTCCTTGTTGCAGTTGAGCGCCATCATGGCCGAGTGGCCGATGGCAATCGCATCCGCACCAAGGGCAATCGCCTTGGCCACGTCGGCACCGTTACGGATACCGCCCGCATAGACCAATGTGATGTCACCACGTTTGCCCAGGTCGTCAATCGCCTTGCGCGCCTGACGAATGGCCGCCATGCCGGGTACACCCGTGTCTTCGGTCGCAAGGTGCGGACCGGCACCGGTGCCGCCTTCCATGCCGTCGATATAGATGCTGTCCGGGTCACATTTGACCGCCATGCGGACGTCATCATAGACGCGGGAGGCGCCGAGCTTGAGCTGGATCGGGATCTGCCAATCTGTGGCTTCGCGGATCTCCTGGATCTTGAGCGCCAGATCGTCCGGTCCCAGCCAGTCGGGGTGACGGGCGGGCGAGCGTTGGTCGATACCGGCAGGCAGCGAACGCATCTCGGCAACCTGGTCGGTCACTTTCTGACCCATCAGGTGGCCACCAAGGCCAACCTTACAGCCCTGGCCGATGAAGAATTCGCAGCCATCCGCCAGAACCAGGTGGTTCGGGTTGAAGCCATAGCGCGACTGAATGCACTGGTAGAACCATTTGGAGCTATAGCGCCGTTCGTCCGGGATCATCCCGCCTTCGCCCGAGCAGGTTGCGGTACCGGCCATCGTCGCGCCACGCGCCAGGGCGGTTTTCGCCTCGTAGGACAGCGCCCCGAAGGACATGCCGGTGATATAGACCGGGATATCAAGTTCCAGCGGGGTCTTGGCACGGGGGCCGATCACCGTCTTAGTTTCGCATTTCTCGCGATAGCCTTCGATCACGAAACGCGTCAGCGTGCCGGGCAGGAAGGTCAGGTCGTCCCAGTGCGGGATTTTCTTGAAGAGCGAGAACCCCCGCATCCGGTAGCGGCCAAGTTCGGACTTGATGTGGATGTCATCCATCACCGCCGGCGGGAAGATGAAGCTGTCGCCGATGCGGTTTACATCGCGCGCCAGTGCTGGTTTTTTGGGCAGATCACCGTCAGCCATGTTGTTTTCCTTTCCTAGGTGGAATGGCACAGCCCCCGTTGGGGGGCCGGGGCCCAAAGATTACAGAATGAGTTTCTTCTCAGACGGCTCGAGGTTGTCGTAGTTCCAGAGCTGCTTGCCAGCGACCACCTTGGTGAAGTGATCGACGCCTTTCTCGGGCAAAAGGCCATATTGCTTGAGCTTCCGGGTCAGCCACGCCTTGTCGAGATCGGTGAGTTCAGCGGTCACGGCGTCAACGCCGAGAGACTTGATTTCACCGCCGACAAAGATCGTGCCGTCATACATCGAGTCGCCCAGGTTCTTGCCAGCATCACCGCAGACAACCATCCGACCGCGCTGCATCATGAAGCCAGAAAGCGCACCGGTGTCGCCACCGACGATGATCGTGCCGCCCTTCTGGTCGATGCCGGTCCGCGAACCGACCGAACCGCGGCAGACAAGGTCACCGCCACGAATGGCCGCGCCGAAGGTCGAGCCAGCGTTTTTCTCGATCATGATCGTGCCGGACATCATGTTCTCGCCGCATGACCAGCCCACGCGGCCATTGATCCGCACGTTCGGCCCGTCGATCAGACCCACCGCGAAGTAACCGGTAGACCCCTCGATGATGAGGTTGAGCTTGCTGAGGATACCAACACCCAACGAGTGCATGCCGCGCGGGTTCTGGAGCACGATCGTGCCATAGCCCTCTTTCATCAACTCGCGGATGTTCGAGTTCACTTCCGTGGTGGTCTTGCCATCGCAATCCAGCTCGGTCCGCTTGTTGAAGTCAACCTCGGGCGCCCACGGGTAGGTGAAGTTCTCAGACGCATCAGGGTCAAATTCGATATAGAGCGATTTGCCCGTCAGCTGTTCGGTGCGCATGCCCAGGGCGGTGACCCGCTCTTCCTGGGTCATTGCCTTGAGTTCTGCGTCGCTTACGCTTGCCATACCCGGACCTCCTCGTCGTAGGGATCAGTTGTGTCGATTTCTTCGGGAAGGATCGCGCGGATCGCCACCTCTTCGGAAGCCATGGCGATCAGGTCGTCCGATTCGTAGAGCACGAGCGGTTTCGCCGCCATCGTGTCCTTGGCCATGCCAAGCTGATCCTTGGTCGCGACCAGATAGGTGAAGACGCCGTCGATCTCGTCGATGGACTGGCGCAGGCTGTCTTCCAGCGACACGCCATTGGCCAGGTTGTGCGCCGTGTAGACCGCCAGGAGTTCGCTGTCGCAGTTCGACATGAACCGGTGGCCCTTGCGCTCCATTTCGCGGCGCATGATCCAGTAGTTGGTGATCTGACCGTTATGGACAACGCTCACATCGTTATAGGGGAACGCCCAGTAAGGGTGCGCCGATTTGATGTCCACGTCCGATTCGGTCGCCATGCGGGTGTGGCCAATGCCATGCGTGCCGTTGAAGTCGTTCAGACCATAGGCTTCGGCTACCACGGAGGCATCACCCAGATCCTTGATGAGCTCCAGGCCATTGCCCATGCTCAGGATCTCGACGCCTTCTGTTTCCTCGATATGCGTCGCCATCTCGCCGGTGTCGCCATCATGGCTCAGCACGTAGCGCAGCGAGTATTCACGCGGCGCTTCCTTGGATTTCACCTTGGCGCCATGCTCTTCGAGGATCGCTTCGACCTCGGCAATCCGGTCCGCGATGACCTGATGAATACCGCGGCCGCGATCCATATCCTCGGCCTCGGCGACCTTGAGGCGCATGACATAGTCGCCCTCGACAGGCTCGCCATAGACCGCATAACCGGTGCTGTCCGGCCCCCGGTGTTTGAGGGCCTGGAGCATCGCGGTCATTTCTGACCCGACATTCGCGCTCTTGCCCTTGTGTATCAATCCAGCAATTCCACACATCTGGATACGCCTCCTTTAAGTTGGCTAGTTCAAGTTCAGAAGAAGGGGCGGCAGGCATAGGGAACCTGCCGCCAGGTTTAGGAATGCCTCAGGGAAGACATTCCATATACGTGTCGTTGTCCCAATCGGTCACGGTGGACATGAACCGGGCGTATTCGTCGTATTTGTACTCATGGAAGAGGCGATACATCTCGCCCGGCATGCCGCGCTGAACGACCTCGCTGTTTTCCAGGAATTCGAGGGCCTCACCCAGGGACATCGGCAGTTTCTTGACCTGCTTGCCGTCCTTGATCGCCTCGTAGATGTTGCGCTCTTCCGGGGCGCCGGGGTCGAGCTTGTTGTCGATGCCGTCGTCCATCGCAGCGAGCAGCGTTGTGCCCATGAGATAGGGGTTCACCATCGAGTCGACCGAGCGGTATTCGAAACGGCCCGGGGCCGAGACGCGCAGACCTGTGGTCCGGTTCTGGAAGCCCCAATCCGCAAAGACCGGCGCCCAGAAGCCTGTGTCCCAGAGACGGCGATAGGAGTTCACGGTCGAGCAGCCCACGGCGGTCAGCGCCTGCAGGTGGTGGACCACGCCGCCGATCGCCTCAAGCCCTTCCTTGCCGGGCATCTGCGGATCGTCATCGTCGGGCATGAAGGTGTTTTCGCCGCCACGCACATACATGTAGTTCTCGGCCATGCCCGGCAGATCATCCGGGTTGTTGCCGCATTTCACGAAATGATCCTCGCCACCGCGCCAGAGGCTCATGTTGTGGTGGCAGCCCGAGGCCGACACACCCATGAACGGTTTGGTCATGAAGCAGGCGAAGATACCGTTTTCGCGCGCCACCTGGGCACAGATCTGGCGGTAGGTCGTCAGACGGTCAGCGTTGCGCAGCACATCGTCGAACATCCAGTTCAACTCAAGCTGCCCGGGCGCGTCTTCGTGGTCGCCCTGGATCATGTCGAGGCCCATCATGCGGGCGTATTTGATGACCTGCATGGAGACCGGACGCAGCGATTCAAACTGGTCGATGTGATAGCAGTAGGGCTTGGAGTAGCCGTCCTTCGGCTTGCCGTTCTCGTCGAACTTCAGCCACATCATTTCAGGCTCGGTACCGATGCGCAGGCTGCGGCCATGCTTGGCCTTGAAGTCCTCATGCATGCGGCGCAGGTTGCCGCGGCAATCCGACGTCAGGTACCCGCCCGGATTTTCCTTTTCCTCACGGTTGCGGAAGAGCGTGCAGTAGAAACGGCCGATCTGCGGTGCCCAGGGCAGCTGCATGAAAGTTTCCGGCTCGGGGATGCCGACCAGCTCCGCAGCTTCCGGGCCATAGCCCAGGTAGTTGCCCGCGCGGTCGGTAAAGAGGTTCACCGTGGCACCATAGACCAGCTGGAAACCCTTCATGGCAACGCTTTCCCAATGGTCCGCGGGAATGCCCTTGCCCATGATCTTGCCGGTCACGGAAACGAATTGCAGATAGAGATATTCGATGCCCTTGGCATCAATCATCTCGCGAACCTGCTTGATCTTTTCGGCGCGCCCCTCGGCTTCGACGAATTTTTCCAGATCTGTTGCCACTGTCTTAGTCTCCCTGATTATGCCGCACCCGCCAGGTCCTCACCTCGGCATCGGCGGTTGGTTCAGCCCCGTTTGCCGGAGCCATTTGATACCGGCGTGCCACCAAAGGCAGTCCGATTGAAAGAAATTGGTACATCACCGGCTGCGCCTGGCATCGGCGCGGCATCGACATTGTCGGCCTGTGGTAGGGCGGTGAAATGACGGAAAGAAAACACGCGCGTCCGAGCATGCTCTTCGTCGCGAGTGGCACCAAGCTTCCATGCGAGGGATGCACCGTGTATACCGGTATCTGCGATCAGGAAATCAGCTTGATCCTTCAACGTCATCCGCGTGGGCTCCCTAAGCAAAGTTGGGTGGCTTGATGTGCAAAATCGAAACGGTGTCTCGAGTGTTAACAAAATTCTTCCTCTCCGCGACCCAAAAGTCAACCACTTTTGATCCAATGGCGCGGTTTTCCGCAAAATACCTGCATTTTTGGTTTATTTTTGGTCCATTTGAGGAAGGATCGCAATGACCGCGTCATCCGAGCAGAAACTGGGGGCAACTGACATCGCCGCGCTATTGCGGCGGGAAATTTCCAAAGGAATCCTGCATCTTCACGATAGATTGCCACCGGAACGGGTCTTGGCAGAAACCTATGGTGCGGCGCGCGGAACTGTCCGGAAGGCCCTGAACCTGCTCGAAAGTGAGGGGTTCGTCGAAATCCGGCCGGGCAGTGGTACATATGTGGTGCATATGCCCGCGGACACCTCATCCGACGCCGTCGAGAACGCCACACCACTCGAACTAATGGACACGCGATTCGCGCTTGAGCCGCATATCTGCCGGCTGTCCGTTCTGCATGGCAGGCGCACGGATTTCGACGCCATGGAGAGCCTCTGCGCCAGGATGGAAACACTGCTGGACGATCCGGTCGCCTTCTCGGAAGTGGATTCCGAGTTTCACCGAGCCTTGGCCAACTCAACCCGCAACGGGCTGCTCATCTGGATCATCGACCAGATCGGGCATGTGCGAAGTCAGGATGATTGGACGCGGATGCGGCACCTGACCTTGGATGCCATGACGATCAAGCAGTATAACGCCCAGCACCGGCAGATCCTCAACGCGATCCGCACCCGCGAGCCGGAGCGTGCCGCCAATATCATGAAAGAGCATCTTGAGACCGCGCGCCTGTCCCTGACCCGCGCGGCGGAAACCTAGCGCGCCTTGGCCGTCATCTGCAGCCAGTTCATGTAGAGCCGTTCGGCCATGTCGTTGAAGGTCTGCATCCGTGCCGCGCAATCCTCATCGAACCTGTCGACCGCGCCCTTGCCCATCGCCTTCTCAAGCGCCCCGGCATAGGCAGGAATATCAGCCCAGTTCCGCACCGTGTCACCTTCCAATTCGACGTGAAACTGCATCGACACCGCGCGCGTGCCCCACTTCATCGCCTGAACCGCGCAGGCCGGTGACGTGGCCAGGCATTGCGCGCCCGCGGGCATCTGTTTGACCTCGGCTGAGTGCCACTGAAGCGTCTCGAATTTCTCGGGCAGGCCGTCGAAGAGGACTCCCGTTGCCCCTGCTTCGGTCAATTGCACTTCCATCACGCCAATCTCGGGGATATCCGATGGTCCGACCTTGCCGCCCAGGGCTTCGGCCAGCAACTGATGGCCCAAACAGAGGCCCAGGAACGGCAACCCCTTTTCCTCTACCGCATTGCGGATAAAGGTTTTTTCGTCTTTCAGCCAGGGATGTTCATCCTCCTGCCAGACGTCCATCGGCCCGCCCATGACCCAAAGCGCGTCATAGCCTTCCAGGTCCGGCAGCGCCTCACCCTCGTCCAGTTCCACCGCATCCCAGGTATGCCCGTCCTCCTTCAAAAAATCACGGAAAATGCCGGGATGTTCGACGCGCTCGTGTTGCAAAACCAGTATGTGCATGAGGCCCTCCAATTTTGGCCGACCCTATGCCGCAAGTCACGATCAGCGCAAGCCGCCTAGCGCGATGCCGATGGCGGCTGACCGAAATGCTGGGTGAAAGCGCGCGAGAAATGCGAAGAGTTCGCAAACCCCGTCGCGAGCGCGATTTCAGTGAGCGACAGCGGCGAATTCCTGAGCAAACTCTGCGCCTTGTCCAATCGTAGTTCGCGGTAATATCCCATCGTTGAGCGGCCCAGTTTTTCCCGAAACAAGCGGTTCAACTGACGCGGCGAAACGCCCGCCGCCGCGGCCAGTTCTTCGAGGCCCACAGGTTCGGCAACATTGCTTTCCATCGCCTTGACCGAATCAAGGATGACCGGATTGGTCGATCCGACCCGGTCCATCAAGCCGCCCCGTTGCGGCCCGATCGAGGGGCGGATTTCGGTGTGCATGAACCAGTCGCTGACCATCCGCGCAAAGGGGGCGCCGTGGTGCCGCGCGATCAGCGCGTGCATGAGGTCAAGCGGCGCTGTGCCACCCGCACATGTCACCCTGTCGCGGTCGATCACGTAAAGCGTCCGGTCGATCATCAGGTGTGGCGAAATCTCGGCCAGGGCCTGTGCGTGCTCCCAGTGCACGGTCATGCGCCGCCCCTGCATCAAGCCCGCCCGTGCCAGCACGAGCGGTCCGCCGGAGACCCCACCAAGCCGCGTGCCGGCCCGCGCCAAACGGACCAACCAGGGAAACAGCGGTCGTTCGTTGTACTGCGCCGGATCACCCCCGGCGACGACGAAGAGATAGTCGAGTTTCGGTGCATCCGCGATGGTGGCCTGCGGCATGACAACCGCCGCACCGGAGCTTGGGATCGGGTCACTGGTCATCCCGATATTCACGACATCATAGAGCGTCCGGCGGCCCAGCAGATTCGCTGCCCGCAGCGGTTCCACCGTCGAGGAATAGGACATCAAGGCAAAGCCGTTCAGCGTCAGCACACCGATCCTGCGCGTTTCGATCTGAGTACCAATTTTGTCCATTTTAGAAAAATAACAGTCTGTTTCAGGAAAGTCGACTCGCTTGATACTCGCGATGCTTAACCATTGAGATTCAGGGACCGTTGGCACATGCGCTACTCAGCTTTCAAGATCTTCACACAAGGGCTCACCGGCAACAAGGGTTGGAAGCCGGTCTGGCGTGAACCGGACCCGAAACCGGAATATGACATTGTCATCATCGGCGGCGGCGGGCATGGGCTGAGCACGGCGTATTATCTGGCCAAGGAATACGGGCTGACCAACGTGGCTGTCCTGGAAAAGGGCTGGCTCGGGTCGGGCAATATCGGGCGGAACACAACCATCATCCGCTCAAACTACATGCTGCCCGGGAATGAACCCTTCTACGAATTTTCGATGAAACTCTGGGAAAACCTTGAGCAGGACTTCAATTACAACGCGATGATTTCGCAGCGGTCGATCCTCAATCTGGTACACTCGGACGCGCAGCGCGATGCGTTTATCCGGCGCGGCAACGCGATGTTCCTGGCGGGCGCAGATGCGGAATATGCCGACGAGGCACAGCTGCGGCGCGAGTTGCCCTTCCTCGACTTCGACAACGCGCGTTTCCCGATCAAGGGTGGGCTTTATCAACGGCGCGGCGGCACGGTGCGCCATGATGCGGTCGCCTGGGGCTATGCGCGCGGTGCCGACAGCCGCGGTGTCGACATCATCCAGAATTGCGAAGTCACCGGCATCGACATTGAAAACGGCGTTTGCCGCGGTGTGCAGACCTCGCGCGGGCCGATCCGGGCCAAGAAGGTCGCGATGTGTGTCGCCGGCTCGTCCGGTCGCGTCGCGGCGATGGCGGGGATGCGCCTGCCGATCGAAAGCCATGTGCTGCAGGCCTTTGTCTCGGAAGGGCTGAAACCCGTGCTTCCGGGTGTCATCACATTCGGCGCAGGGCATTTCTATGTCAGTCAGTCCGACAAGGGTGGGCTGGTCTTTGGCGGCGATATCGACGGCTATAATACCTATGCGCAACGCGGCAACCTGCCGGTGGTCGAGGACGTCGCCGAGGGCGGCATGGCGATCATGCCGATGATCGGACGCGCCCGGCTCCTGCGGTCCTGGGGCGGGATCATGGACATGTCGATGGATGGCTCGCCCTTCATCGACAAGACCCATATCGGCGGTCTCTATTTCAACGGCGGTTGGTGTTACGGCGGCTTCAAGGCGACCCCGGCAAGCGGCTATTGCTACGCGCATCTGCTGGCCCGTGACACGCCGCATCCGGTGGCCACCGAAATGCGCCTCGACCGCTTCAAGCGCGGCCATATCATCGACGAAAAAGGTCAGGGCAATCAGCCCAACCTGCACTGACGGAGGGACAGGAACATGATCATCAACCATCCGCATCTTGGCCCTCGCGACGCCGCAGAATTTATCTATCTGGGCGATGCCAGCCTGATCGACAGGCCCGATTGGCAGGACGAAAACGCCACGGAAAAGTTCTATGAATACGGATACTTGCGTAACAACCCGGCGGGCGAACACCAGGAGCTGTGGTATCACGAACAGGGCGACCGTTCATGGCTTGTCGTGACGCGCAACACGCTGACACATGAAATCACCAAGGTAGAAATGGCCCGCGATGTGGCGCGCGCCCGGGGACGCAGCAAATGACTCAAGTGAACCGGATCGACGGCGGTCAGGTTGATCGCTCTAAGGAGGTGAAGTTCACCTTCAACGGCAAACATATGCGCGGCTTTGCCGGGGATACGCTGGCCTCGGCGCTTCTGGCAAACGGTCAGCGCCTCGTGGGGCGGTCGTTCAAGTACCACCGTCCGCGCGGCATCCTGACCAGCGGCAGCGAAGAGCCCAACGCCCTCGTGCAATTGCGCAGCGGCGCCCATCAGGAGCCCAACACCCGCGCCACGGTGACCGAGCTTTTCGACGGGTTGAAAGCGACCAGCCAAAACCATCGCGGATCGCTGGAATACGACCTGATGGCGGTGACGGACCTGATGTCACGTTTCCTCGGCGCGGGGTTCTATTACAAGACCTTCATGTGGCCCAAGGCGTTTTGGGAAAAGCTTTATGAGCCGGTGATCCGCAAATCCGCCGGCCTCGGCAGCCTGTCGATGAAGGACGACCCCGACAGCTATGACAAAGGCTTCATCCACTGCGACCTGCTGGTGATTGGCGCAGGCCCCTCGGGTCTGAGTGCCGCTCTGGCCGCCGGGCGCAGCGGCGCGCGGGTGATCCTCGCCGACGAGGATTTCACCCCTGGCGGACGGCTCAACGCCGAAACGCTCGAGGTCGATGGCATGAGCGGCGCCGATTGGGCCGCGCAGGCGATTGCCGAGCTTGCCGCGATGGACAATGTGCGGATCATGACGCGCACGACGATCTATGGCGCGTACGATCACGGGATCTATGGCGCGCTGGAACGCTGTACGGACCACCTGGCCAGCGCCGATGGCAAACCGCGTCAGGTGCTCTGGCGGATTTACTCGAAACGCGCGGTGCTTGCCGCCGGATCGACCGAGCGCCCCATCGCATTCGGCAATAATGACCGGCCTGGCATCATGCTGGCGGGTGCTGTGCGCACTTATGTAAACCGTTTCGGCGTGACGCCCGGCCAGGAGGTCGCGGTTTTCACCAATAACGACGACGGTTGGCGCACCGCATCCGATCTCGCGGGCAAGGGCGTCAATGTGACGACCATCATCGACACACGCGATGCCCCCGCCGTCTGCGATGTTCCCGGTGCGCGCCATATCCGCAATGCCGCCGTGATGGACACGGTCGGACGCAAGGGACTGAAATCCGTCACCCTGACCAGCGGTCAGGTGATCCCGGCCGATTGTCTGGCGGTGTCGGGCGGGTGGAACCCCAATGTCCACCTGACCTGCCATCAACGGGGCCGCCCCGAATGGCGCGACGACCTGAGCGCCTTTGTCCCCGGTGCCGACCTGCCCGCCGGCATGGCCGTTGCTGGCGCCGCGAACGGCTCTATGACCCTGGCCGCCGCGCTGGCCGAAGGGCGCAGCGTCGCGAATGAACAGATCAAGGATCTGGGCTTTACCGCCTCCCGCAAAGCCGCCCCCAAGGCCGAGGACGAGCCGCGCGATTGCGCGCCGATGTGGCATGTTGGCGAAAGCAAGAACCGCGCCTGGGTCGATCAGCAAAACGATGTGACCGTCAAGGACATCAAGCAGTCCTATCGCGAAGGCTTCCGCTCCGTCGAGCATCTCAAGCGGTACACCACCCTTGGCATGGCCACGGATCAGGGCAAGACCGCGAATATCCCGGCGCTTGCGATCATGGCGGAATGCACTGGCAAGTCGATCCCCGAGACCGGCACGACGATCTTCCGCCCGCCTTACACGCCCATCCCCTTGGGTGCGCTCGGCGGGCGCGCCCGTGGCAAGGATTTCCGGCCCTACCGCCTGACGCCTTCGCATGACTGGGCCGAAAAGAACGGCGCCACCTTTGTCGAGGTCGGCAACTGGCTGCGCGCGCAATGGTTCGCCCGACCCGGCGAGCAGGGCTGGCGCGACAGCGTGGATCGCGAGGCGCTGATGACCCGTAAATCGGTCGGCATCTGCGACGTGACCACGCTGGGCAAGATCGATATTCAGGGCAAGGATGCCGCCGAATTCCTGAACGTGGTCTATGCCAACGCCTTCGGCAAATTGCCCGTTGGCAAGGTCCGTTACGGGTTGATGCTGCGCGAGGATGGCATTTGCTATGACGACGGCACCACGGCGCGGATGAGCGAAAATCACTTCGTCATGACCACCACCACCGCCAATGCGGTCCTGGTTTTCCGCCGGATGGAATTCGTGCGCCAATGCCTCTGCCCGGACATGGACGTGCACCTGATCTCAACCACCGATGGCTGGGCGCAGTTCGCCGTGGCGGGACCCAATGCGCGCAACCTGCTGCGCAAGGTGGTGGACGAGGCACATGATATCTCGAACGAGGCCTTCCCGTTCATGGCCTGCGGTGAAGTCACCGTCTGCGGCGGCACGCCTGCGCGCCTCTTCCGGATCTCTTTCTCGGGCGAGCTCGCCTATGAAATCGCCGTGCCAGCCCGGTTTGGTAACTCTATGATGGGCGTCCTGATGCAGGCCGGGGAAGAATTCGATGCCGTACCCTACGGCACCGAGGCTCTTGGCGTCATGCGCATCGAAAAGGGCCATGCGGCGGGCAACGAGTTGAACGGTCAGACCACGGCGCTGAACCTCGGCCTCGGCGGAATGGTTTCGGCCAAGAAGGACTGCATCGGCAAGACCCTGTCACAGCGCCCGGAGATGAACCGCGATGATGCGATCCGCCTGGTGGGTTTCCGGCCGGTGGACCGGAGCCTGAAGCTGATCGCGGGGTCGCATTTCATCAACAAAGATGACGAGGCCAAGATGGCCAACGATCAGGGCTGGATGACGTCGGTCGCCTACTCGCCCTCGCTCGGTCATTCCATCGGTCTCGGGTTCATCAAATCCGGTCACGAGCGCATGGGCGAAATCGTCCGCGCCGTAAGCCCGATCCATGACACGGAAATGGACGTCGAAATCGTATCGGCGCATTTCATCGACCCCGAAGGAGAACGCCTCCGTGCCTGAGTTCACGCTTACCTCCGCCCCGCCACTTGCCGGGTATGACCAGAGCTTTGATGGCGTCAAACTGGGCGCGCCGGTCGATCTGGCCATTGTGTCCATCGCTTTACCGCTTGGGGGCGAGGTCGCTGCCGAAAAGGCGATCAAATCCGCCTATGGCGCCGCCCTGCCCGCGCCGGGCAAATCGGTTCTGTCCAAGGACGGATTGGCCCGTCTGGTCCGGCTGTCATCGGATGCGGCATTCGTGATCTTTACCCATGCCACACCCGATGCCGAACCTCACGTCGCCGAAAAACTGAAGGGCGCGGCCTACACCACGGATCAGACGGACGTATGGAGCGCGCTTGAGATCTCCGGTGCGAAGGCGCGCACGGCGCTGGAGCGGATCTGCCCCATCGACCTGCATGCGGATGCCTTTGCCGACGGGGATGCCGCACGGACGTCGATGGAACACCTGGGCACGCTCATCATCCGCACGGGCGGCGATGCGTTCCTGCTGCTCTCCGCAAGCTCATCCGCCAAGTCATTTCTGCACGCGGTCGAAACGTCCATCCACAATACCGCATGAGGATCAGCCCCGGTTCGACAACGCCAGAGAAGGGAAACCACGATGTATCTTGATACGCTGAACACCAACCAGACCCCCGTTCCTTCGGCGATGCATTGCCGGCGCAGTCTTTCCGGGGATTTCGTGTTTCTGTCACAAGACGCCAGCGTGGCCTTCGCGGCCGAGGCCTGCATTGACGTGTTGCGATCCGCCAACCGGTTGACCGGCGAGGAGGGCTATCGCTGGACCCATTACACGGGCGAGGCGTGTCTGGCCGACGGGCCAATCTGCGGCCCGGAACAGACCTTGGTCCTGGTCGGTGGGGTCGAGAATCCCTGGCGACCCTCGCAGGAACACCTGCTCGACCTGCGGGCCTGCATCCGGAATGCGGCGCGCGTCTGCATCGTCGGCTCTGCCGTCTTCGTTCCCCTGGCCGCCGGTGTCCTTGGCACTAAGCAGCTTTCGGTTCATCCCAATTTCCGCCCCGGCGTGCGGGAAACGGGCCGGACTTTGGAGCTGACCGAAGGCGCGACATGCCATCACAAGGCCCTCAGCAGTGCGGTCAGTCCCGCCGCCGCGATCCGGATGATGGTTGAACTGGTGGGCGCGCGCGACGGCGAATTTACCCGTGCCACGTTGACGAAATACCTGGGCCTCAGCGACCCGGACGAAGATATCGGCAAGGCGGAACACTGGCGCTACAAGCGTCTGGCGCAGGGCAACCTGGTCATCAGCGACGCGCTCAAGATCATGCTCGACCACTTGGAAGACACACTCAGCGTGGGACAGATTGCGGAAATCCTGGACGTATCGCCGCGCAAACTGGAACGCGGATTTCGCGACCTGCTTAACCAGACGCCGCTGAAGGTCTACCGCGACCTGCGGCTGGACCGCGCCCGGAGCCTTCTGGCGCAGACCTCCATGCCGCTGAACGAAATCTCGGTGGCTTGCGGATTTTCAAACGTGACCTTGATGAAGAAGTGGTTCATCGAAAAATATGGTGAGCTGCCCGGCCAGGTCCGCCAGCATGCGTTTGGCGGCATTTTGCGATCCTGAACACCGATCGAAATCCCGGAACCTCAAGAAAAGACCCCGGAAATCCTGTTCCCGGGGGTCTACTTTTTCAATAGGGAGCGGCGTTATCCCGCGTGGCGGGCTTCGCCCCGGAATTCCGTTTCATCGGTTACGGTGAAGCGGCCGCCCTTGATCTTCTGGATCTTGCCGTCGCGCAGCAGCTTGCCGAAAGAGCGTAGGCCATCCTCGCGTGAGAAGTTCTCTTTCTCGACCTCTTGCAGCTTGTGCATCAGCATTGGGCGCGAGAATTGCGCGCGGCCTTCAACATCGGACATGTAGGCGGCAGCGGCTTCCAACAGTTCCGGCAACTGGGTGGCCCCCATTTCACGGGCGTATTCGGTGAAGTTGCTATCCGATGCCTCCGCAGTTTCCGATTTCTCGGCCTGCTCGACCGCAGCGGATACGCGGCGCGGACGGACCGGTGCCTGGTCCGTATCCACACGCTGTTCCGCCACCAGTTTCAAAGGCGCAGGACGGCTCTCAGAAGGGCGTTCTGAACGCGCGCCATCGGTCGTGCTGGGTCGGCGGGGGCGAACCACACTGGCCAGATCACTGCGATAGGGCGCGTCGTCCACATTCTTCTGAAGATCCGCCCCGGCCTTCTTTTCGGCACGGGTTGCGGCTACAGCGGCACGCAAATGCTGGATGGCACTGCGGCGCTGGTTCGACTCTGGTTTTTCGAGCTGGCTGTCGGCCTCGTCGAAAATCCGTTCGATATCCGAATTGCCGTCCGCCGCATCGAACTTATGCCGCCCTTCAAGAGCTGCCGCAGGGGCTGCCTCTTCTTCTGCATCCGCCGTTTCCGCATTCTCGGCAAGGTCGACCTCGGTATCGACGTCCATGTCATCCGTGGCGATAGCGTCGTCTTCACCAGTTTCCGCAGCAGGCAGATCCGCCTCGACTTGCGCCAATGCGCGTTGCAGATCTTCTTCCTGCTCAGGGCTTAGCAGGTCTTCTGTGACCTCTTCACTGGCCGCAGCGTCGGCATTTTCCTCCGCCATGCTTTCGGAAAGAGCCGCTTCGAAATCTTCGTTCGACATCTTGATGACGCGCGCGTTGACAGGATCATGCGTTGCATCGTCATCAGACGCCGCATCTTCCTCATCGACGACAAGATCTGCAACTTCTTCGTGCTCAGCCGCCTCTTCCTCAAGGGCGTCCTCGCCCGAGAGAGCTTCGATCGGTGCGTCCTCGGTGATCGCCTCATCAGCAGGTGTTTCTTCAGATGTGATTTCGACGCTTTCCGCCTCATCCTCTGCGGAAATGGAGTCCGCCAGAAGCTGCGAAAGCGTATCTTCCAGGCCATCTTCGGCATCGGCTTCGTCCAGAACCGGCATCTCGTCGTTTTCGGGCTCTTCCGCGGGCGCCGCGGACAATTCCTCGATCTCGCGGGCGCGCTTCCCTGCAAGCGATTTCAGCAGCTCCGCATCGGACAGCGGCTGATCTTCGGACTGGTCTTCCGCCTCAAGTTCTGCGGCATCATCGACCGCAAGAGCCGCATCAAGATCGGCGGCGGCCTCGTTCAGGAAATCCTGAGCGTGTTCATCTTCGCTGTAGTCATCAGCCTCGTAGGACTGATCGTTTTGCGACACGACTGACCGGATACGGCTTAGCTTGGCGGCTACGCTGTCAGAATCAGCAACCGGCGTCTCTGCCTCTTCACCCTCGTAGAACGCGGGCGCATCGGGCTGTGGTGAATTCTGGAAAAACGCCTCTTCCGAGGGGATGACGTCTTCGTCGTCCGGTTGTTCAGAAGCAATATCTTCCGCAACCGTCTCCTCACTCGCGTCCGCGCTCAGATCTACGGCGGCTTCGGGCTCGGCCTCCATCTCGGCGGGTGCATCATCTTCCGATACGGTGTCGGACGCCATAGCCGGCGACAGATCAACAGCGTCTTCTGCGACCTCGTCTGCTAGGAGTTCCGGCGTCACGGTCTCTTCGACCGCCTCAACCTCTTCCTGTTCGGCTTCCACAACCTCTTCTGCTGCAGGCGCTTCGGCGGCAGGCTCTTCAACCACTGGTTCTTCGTCGACAGGCTCTTCGGTTTCTTCGACGGGCGCTTCGGCGACCGCTTCCTCAGACATTTCTTCGGCCGGTTCTTCGATCTCGTCGACCTGCGGCGCAACGGGTGCAGGGGCAGCCGCGGGTTCGCTCAGCGCGGCATCTGCCGCCGCCGCAAGTGCTGGGGCGTCTTCGGCCCGCAGAACAATCTTGCCCTGCTCTTCGTGGGCTTCCACCCGACGCGCGATTTCACGTTCGGCAATACGAGCCAGCATGTCCGCATCCGGGGTCGGCGGCTCCGCACCAAAATAGCGGTCATCCGCTGCCAGATCCCGGAAATACTCGGCAATCGCCTTCATCGTTTCGAATGAATCGTCAAACCCCTCAAGCGTACACGAGAAGGTGCCATAGGAGACCGTAAGAATTTTACTTGTATTAACCATTTTGTCGCTCGCTTTGCTTTGCCTGCAAAGACGGTGTTTACCATCATCCTCGGGACGAAAGCCGCCCGATTCTTTGTGTTTTACCGTACCATTTTGTGGCGAGAATGTGTTCTCTTCGATAAATAGCCGTTAATTTCGGGGAAAAAATGATCGTTCAACAATCTCATCCTGTCACCCTGATTGGTGGCGCAGAGGTAAACAATCAAGGGCTTGAGCGTGCTTTGGCGCTGGCGCCGGGGATCGTTGCGGCAGATGGGGGCGCCGATGCCGCGCTGATCCACGGCGTGACGCCCGACGCCGTAATCGGTGATTTCGACTCGATCAGCGAATCGGCCCGCGATGTGATTCCGCCCACGCATCAGCATCCGGTTGCGGATCAGGACAGCACCGATTTCGATAAATGCCTGGGCAACATCAACGCGCCCCTTATCATCGGCGTCGGTTTTTCCGGCGCGCGCCTCGACCATCAACTGGCGGCGTTCAACACGCTGGTGCGGCACCCGACGCAACGCTGCGTCCTCATGGGTGATCTTGACCTCGCTTTCCTGTGTCCACCGTCGCTGCGCCTGGACTTGCCGACCGGTACGGCCCTGTCGCTTTTCCCAATGGGGGCTGTCGAAGGTATCTCGGACGGGTTGCACTGGCCGATCGCCGGGCTGAATTTCGCACCCGATGGTCGGGTGGGAACGTCGAACCGGACCACCGGCCCGGTCTTCCTCACCATGACCGCGCCCAAGATGCTGGTGATCTTGCCGCATGACACGCTGGAGGCGGTTGCCGGGGCTCTTCTGGAAACGGTCTCTTCCTGGGACTGATCCGCGAGGTTCAAGGCGCAGGGGTCGGGCGACGTTGCATGGCGCGTTCACGCACGAAAACGTAGAGCCCGGAGCCGACGATCAAGGCGATCCCCACGAAAGTCAGGGCATCGGGCAAATCCCCGAAGATATAGAAGCCAAAGAAGGTCGCGCCGACGATTTCGATATATTGCAGAGGCGCAAGCACCGAGGCGGGTGCCAGCGACAAAGCGAAGCTGATGCAGACATGGCTGATCGTCGCGATGAGGCCCAGGGCCGCCAGGAGTTTCAGCTCGCGCGCTTCCGGCCAACTTGGGTCGAGCGGGCCGATACCGCCGCCGTTGAAGGACCAAAGCACCGGCACCGCCACCACGAGCGCCGCCAGACCGGTATAGACCTGCAGCGTGATCGGGTGCATGCGTGTGGCCATTCGCCGGGTCAGGATCATGTAGAAGGCAAAGCAGAGCGCCGTCACCAGCGGCAGTAAGGCAACTGCGCCAAGCTCTTGAAAACTCGGCTGAATAATCAGGAGTGCGCCACCGAACCCCACGGCGCAGGCGATATAACGGCGCGGGCCGACCTGCTCGCCCAGGAGCCAGCCACCCAGGAGCGTCAGGATGAACGGTTCAACAAAGAAGATCGCGATGGCGTCGGCAATCGGCATGAACCGCACGGCGGTGAAAAAGAACGCGGTTGCCACCATCAACAAGACCGAGCGCACCAGATGCAGGCCCAGTTCGGTCCGATCAGGCCGGTGAAGCCATCCCATCAAAGCCGCCAGCGGCAGCAGCAGCGCACTTTGAACCGCAAACCGTGTGGCTGCGATCTGTCCCACGGCGACCGCATCGCCGATCAGCTTGGCCATACTGTCCATCAGCGGGGCAATCAGCGAAAACCCCACCATCAGAAGAATACCGTAAAGGGTGTGATCCCTGCCCATGCGGCGACGCTATGCGCGCCGCCACGTTTTGGCAATCAGCGAATATCGGGTGTGTCTTCTGCGCTCAACGCGCGGCTGTGCGCTCCACTTCGGCAGCCAACCTGTCGAAAGGATCGGGGCGGCCTGCGAATGCCTTGGGTTGCCGCTCCGCTGGTGTCATCCGCGCCATGAAAAGCTGTACCTTTTCGGAAATGCCCTGCGCTTCGGCAGTCTCATCCGACGCAAAGAGTTCTTCCGCCTGGAACGCGTCCTTTTTCCGCGGCTTTTTCACCGTCGAGGGCGCGGCGGTGGATACGTCGTCATCCGCTTGGGACTTGCGCCGCAGCGATGGAAGCGGGAGTGAGAAACCGCGTTTCGGTTTTTCGGTCTGCGCATCGTCCACCGGCACGGTCTTGGCCGAAACAGTGTCGGTTTTCGCGGTGATCTCGTCCTTCGGGCCACGGCGCAGACCCGGCAGAGGCAACGAGAAACCACGTTTGGGGGCGGTCGCCTCATCCGGCCGCATCTGCACCTCATCGGGCTGCGGCGCTACTTCGGTCTCCTCACCACGCTTCAGAAAAGGAAGCGAGAGGCCGCGTTTCGCGGGTTTGACAGGCGCCAGTTCGGGATCGGAAACACCCGCCGCCTCTTCTTGCGCCACCATGTCATCACGTACGGCGTCCTGGACTTTATCCATGATCTTTTCCTCGGAAGTATTGTCTGTCGCACCCCGGCCAGTCACCTTGGCCAAGACGCCCGTAATCAGGTGGCGCGTCTTCTTGACGGCCAGGAATTGTAACGCCAGAAGTGCGGCGACCGCTACATAGGCCAGATGCCCCGAATAGATCGCCGCGGCAAGCAAGGCGATGACTGCCACCGCCTTGATCGGAAATGTTTTTTTCGGCTTTGACTCAGGCGATGCCGCGGGCGCCTCTGGCTCAGCCAATGCTTGGCCAGCGGGTTTGATCTGTCCCGCGGAGATCGGGGCAGTGTCCATTGCAAAAGCGGCCTCTGCCGGCGCGGGCGTGACAGGCTTCCGGCGGCGGCGCAAGGCAAGTTTCACCAGCCCGATCAATCCCACCACCAAGGCGACACCGCGGATGATGTTGCGCATCTCGTCGGCGGACATGGTTGGCGTCAGGCCGACCTCGCGCCCCTCAAGAAAGGGTTCGATATAGATGAAATCAGCGGACTTGGTGAGGTTCTGTTCATCAAACGCATCATTGACCAGCGACGTGAGATCAGAGGAGTTTTCCGCCACACCATTCAACGTCACGACGCTGATGAAACCCGCGGCGCCAATGCCAAGCTCGGCGTTTTCGACGTAGTATTCGTCAACGAACTTGTCCTTTTCCGCGGCAGACAGGACAAGCGCGCCTCGTGCGACCTTGCTCTCTTCGGGATCAGACGCATCGAAGAGCACATACATGAAGCGCGTCGTGTCGCGCCCCTTGCGCTTCTTGGTCAGTTCATAATTGTAGGCCGGGTTGATCACGCCCTGAACCGACACCTCGTCGGCGAGACCGATATCATTCTGCCGCGAAAACTCGGCAAGGCTGACAGTGTCCGGCGGTGGCCCTGCAAGGGCGCGCGCCATTTCCTCATTTTGCGCAAGCGTGTCGCGATGGCTCAACTCTGCAAGGTAAAGCAGGCCCCCGGCGGCGGCCAGAAACACCCAGAATGGCAGGGCGAATAGCGAAAAGATCAACCGCATGACACGATGTCCTCAATTCAAATAAAACTTGAACGAACGACACGTGTATTTCCCGGCGAAATTTTGACCGGACCGAGGAAATTTGGCGAATTCCACCGTAGATCAGCAGTTTGGGACGTTGACCGCGAGCCCGCCCAGCGACGTTTCCTTGTACTTTTCGCTCATGTCGGCGCCAGTCTGACGCATGGTCTCGATACAGGCGTCGAGCGGTACAAGATGGGTGCCATCGCCCCGCAGCGCAAGCGACGCGGCGCTCACCGCCTTGATCGCGCCAAGCCCGTTGCGTTCGATGCACGGCACCTGCACCAGCCCTTTGACCGGGTCGCAGGTCATGCCCAGGTGATGCTCCAGCGCGATTTCAGCGGCGTTTTCGATCTGCTCCGGTGTGCCACCCAGAACCGCCGCCAGACCGGCAGCGCCCATCGCCGATGCAGACCCCACTTCTGCCTGACACCCGGCTTCGGCGCCACTGATCGACGCATTGAACTTGACCAGCCCGCCGATGGCCGCCGCAGTCAGGAGGAAATCCTCGATCTGCGCCTCCGAGGCGCCCGGCACATGCTCGAGCCAGTACTTGATAACCGCCGGCACGACCCCCGCCGCGCCGTTCGTGGGCGCGGTCACGACCTGCCCTCCGGCCGCGTTTTCCTCGTTCACGGCCATGGCATAGACGCTCATCCAGTCGTTGATCTTGTGCGGCGCATTAAGGTTCGTGCCCCGCTCATCGATCAGCGCATCGCGAATGCCTTTTGCGCGGCGTTTAACGTTCAACCCGCCGGGCAGGATACCGTCGGAATGCATGCCGCGTTCGATGCAATCGTCCATCACCTGCCAGATGCGCGCCACCCCGGACCGGAGGCTTTCGGGACCACCGCGGGCATGTTCGTTGGCCTTTTTCATCTCGGCAATACTCTTGCCCGAGGTTTCGGCCATCTCCAGCATCTCGGCGGCGGATTTGAACGGATAGGGGACCGGTTCGCCCTCATCAGTATTGCGGCCCGCGGCCAGTTCGGCCTCGGTCATCACGAAGCCGCCACCGATGGAGTAATATGTCTCCTGCAGGATCACGTCGCCCTGCTTGTCCGTGGCCATCAGGATCATCCCGTTGGCGTGGCCCGGCAGGTTGGGACCAAAATCAAAGAGCAGGTCTTCTTTCGGGTTGAAATTCAACTCCGGCAACCCCGCGGGATGCACCGTATGGGTCTCGCGGATCTGTTCGAGCGTGGCCTCGGCCTTGTCGTTGTCATAGGTGTCCGGCACGAAACCTGCGAGGCCAAGGATGGTTGCCCGATCGCTGGCATGGCCCACGCCGGTAAAGGCCAGCGATCCATGCAGGGAGCCCTTGACGCCATGGCATTCGAATGGCGCCGCACGCATCTTGTCCAGGAACCGGGCGGCGGCGACCATGGGCCCCATCGTGTGCGACGAGGACGGGCCGATGCCCACTTTGAACATATCGAAGACAGACAGGAACATCAGGTAACAGACCCTTCTGGCGGAATGGCATAAACCGGCGCCGTAAATGGGGACGGCCCGAGACCCTCGGCATCTATGGCACGTTTGACGCTGACGCAAGGCTCCAGACGCGCCGCCAACGCCTGTAAATGCGGCCAATATGCCAGATCGAACCAGCCCGAGCCACCCTTGGGGTACAAGACCATCCAGCGCAGCAGGCAGGCAACATAGAAATCAAGGACCGACGGGGCCGTGGCGCCAAACCACGGTGGGCTCTCTCCGGCGAACGCATCCAGCGCCGAGAGGTGGCGGCGCATCTCACCTTGCATGTGAAGGCGCAGATCGGCCTGCCGGGTTGGATCGGGACCAATATACTGCTCCGGGTAAAACAGCATCCGCATGCCGGCATGCAGGGTATTGGACGTGAAAAAGAGCCATTTCAGGAAATCCGCCCGGTCGGCCAGCTGCGGCGCAGGCGCCATAAGGCCATGGCGGTCTGCCAGCCAGAGGAGAATGGCGCCGGTTTCAAAAATCGGCCCGTCCGGCGTTTCCAATACCGGGATCAGCCCGGCGGGATTGAGCTTGCGATAGCCTTGGGACTTATGTGCGCCGGCCCGTCGATCCACCAGGACGGTTTCATAAGGTTGCTCCATCTCCTCCAGAACAAGCCGGACGATCAGGGAGGCGTTGTCGGGGGCATAATGCAGGCGATAGGGTTTTGACATGCCCTGACATTAGGCGCGATGCGAGCAACGACGCGCCAGAAAGCGACCCTTCAGGGCCAAATCTTCATGAGATCACGACGCCATGCGCCTTGAAGGCTGGCCAAACGGCCTGACCCTAGTGTCGCCGGATACGCGCCCGGATCTTGGCCCAGCCACCGGGTGCCAAAAAGAAGGACAGGAGAAAGCCGAAGGCAAAGCCGCCCACATCCGCCAGCCATTCGCCATTGCTGCCAAAAAGCAGGCCGAAGATCAGTTGCAGCGCCAGGAGGAATCCGATCAGCGAAAAGGCGCGCGCCTGTTGCGCACCCATCTGCCCCAGCTTCAGCCACATCAGGTAGGTGAACCCGCCGATCAGCCCGTAGACGCCCGGGAACGCCCCGACAAGCCAGGGCTGCCCCTGCGCGGACAACAACCCATAGATCAATGCCCCGCCGATCGACGAGGCCAGGAAAAGCGCCAGGGTGGCCCATTGGCTAAAGACCTCACCCACGAATTTCCCGAGCGCCAGCAGCATCGCCCCGGCAAAAGCCGCATGGGTGAAGGTGCCGTGGACGAAGATATAGCTTACGAAGCGCATCAGGTGCTCGCGCGGGTACTGCCCGTTTTGCAGCATCCAGCCCATGATATCGGCATTGAACCCATGGGTCTGGATCGCTGAGCTGCGCCAGCCGATGGCACCGGGGCCGCCTGCCAATCCCCTGGCGCCCATCTGGAACACCAGTTCGATCCCGAGCAGGAGGAGGAAAAGCGCCACGATGACGGGCGGCAACGGATTGACCGGGCTGATGTTTTCAGGGCTGCTCATGCCTGCTCTCCTTGACGGGGCTTTGGCCCATGGGTAAGCGAGGCGGACGAATAAATCCAGTCGGAGATGACAAATGACCGAGGTCGCATTCACGCCGCGCGTGTTCTCAGGCATCCAGCCGTCGGGCGGCCTGACCCTTGGCAATTACCTGGGCGCGCTCAAGCGATTTGCGAAGGCGCAGGATCAGGGGATCGAGACCATCTATTGCATGGTCGATCTGCACGCGATCACCGTCTGGCAGGACCCCGAGAAGCTGCGCCATGCCACACGCGAGCTTTGTGCAGGGTTCATCGCGTCGGGTCTGGATCCGGAGAAATCCATCCTTTTCAACCAAAGCCAGGTTGCGGAACATGCGCAACTGGCCTGGATTTTCAACTGCGTGGCGCGCATGGGCTGGATGAAGCGCATGACGCAGTTCAAGGACAAGGCGGGCAAGAATGCCGAGAACGCGTCCTTGGGGCTTTTTGGCTATCCTGCGCTAATGGCCGCCGACATTCTCGTCTATCACGCGACGCACGTGCCGGTGGGAGAGGATCAGAAACAACATCTGGAGTTGACCCGCGACATCGCCACCAAGTTCAATCATGACTATGGCGTCGATTTCTTCCCCATCACCGAGCCGGTGATCGAGGGCGCGGCGACCCGGGTGATGAGCCTGCGCGACGGGTCCAAGAAGATGTCGAAATCGGACCCGTCGGATATGAGCCGGATCAACCTCACCGACGATGCCGACACGATCGCGAAGAAGATCCGCAAGGCCAAGACCGACCCTGAACCGCTACCGTCTGACGCAGACGGGTTGGCGGATCGCCCCGAGGCACGCAACCTCATCAACATCTACGCGGCGCTCTCGGACCAGTCGGTCGATCAGGTGATGGCAGAGTTGGGTGGCAAGGCGTTTTCCGAGTTCAAGCCGGTGCTGGCGGATCTTGCCGTGGCGCAGATGGCGCCGATTTCGGCGGAGATGTCCCGGCTGATGCAGGATCCGAGCGAAATTGATCGTATCCTGGCCAATGGCGCGGATCGTGCCCGTGCCATCGCGGCACCGATCCTGAAGAAGACCTATGAGATCATCGGTATGGTCGGCGCCTGATCCCTTTTGTTATCAAAAGGAGTGCGCTGCCGCGCACGCTGGATATCTCGTCGTCGGGCCTCCGGCCTCCTCCTCGGGGGGCTCTATGGCAGGCGTGACGCGATGATCCAATGTTGTTGTGTAATGCACAGGAGCTGAGCGCAGAGAGCGAATTGCCGGGACCGGGCGCCATGCCTAGCTTGCTTGTCGAGAAAGCGAGGTGATCCGATGGCAGATGCAATCCACCCCCAAACCCGTATCGGTCATGTACACCTGAGAGTGGCCGACCTGGATCGGGCAATCGGGTTTTATAGTGGCGTTCTGGGATTTAACGTGATGCAGCGATACGGCGCCCAGGCGGCATTCCTGGCCGCGGGGGCGTACCACCACCATCTTGGCCTGAACACATGGGACAGCCTTAGCGGCACCCCAGCCCCCAAGGGGCATACGGGGCTTTATCATACCGCCATCCTCTATCCCGACCGGGTGCAACTGGCAGATGCTGTGGCGCGGATCAAAGCTGCGGGCATTCCCATCGAGGGTGCCGCGGACCACGGGGTGAGCGAGGCGGTTTACATCTCCGACCCGGATGGCAACGGGGTGGAGCTTTACCGGGACCGCCCCGAAGCGGATTGGCCACGAAACGAGGAGGGATTTCTGGCGATGGTCAATCGTCCACTCGACATCGACAAACTTTTGGCGGAAGCCCCGCGCTGAGGCTGGACCTCCTTCGTGCTGCGGCATAGGCTCTGCGCCGAATCCGGGAGGGATCATGGCAACTGGTAAGAACATCCGCACCTATTTCAAAGGTACCTGGCACGAGGGCGACATCGCCATCATGAAGGCCGCAGATCATGGTATGTGGCTCGGCAGCAATGTGTTTGACGGCGCGCGGCTCGCGAATGGGCTGACGCCTGACCTCGACAAACATTGCGCACGGGTCAATGCCTCAGCCGAGGCGCTGATGGTCACGCCGAGCGTTACGACGGAAGAGATGGTCGAGATCGTCAAGGAGGGCCTCAAGGCCTATGCGCCAGATGCGGCCATCTATATCCGGCCAATGTATTGGGCGATCGAAGGCGGACATTCGGCCATCGTCCCCAAGGACGGCGGCGAGACCGGTTTTGCCGTCTGTCTTGAAGAGATCCCCATGCCCGCGCCCGAAGCCTCGACAACCCTGACCCGGACGCGGTTCCGGCGTCCGGTGCTGGAGGACGCGGTGGTGAACGCCAAGGCGGCGTGTCTTTACCCCAACAACGCCCGGATGCTGGCCGAGGCACGCCAAAAAGGGTTCAACAACGCGCTGGTCGCCGACGCCTTGGGCAATGTGGCCGAGACCGCGACCGCGAATGTCTTTGCCGTCAAGGATGGCGAGGTTTTCACGCCGGTCCCGAACGGCACCTTCCTGGCGGGCATTACGCGGGCACGGCACATCACGAACCTACGGGCCGATGGGGTGGTGGTGCATGAAAAGGTCATGGGGTTCGATGAATTCCACGACGCGGATGAGGTGTTCCTGTCGGGCAACATGGCGAAGGTCACGCCAGTCACCGGTTTTGACGACACCAATTATCAGATCGGTCCGATGACCCGCCGGGTGCGCGAGATGTATTGGGACTGGGCCGCGTCGGCGGGGTAAAGGGCGGTCAGTCAGCCAGCATCCTGGTCACGACATTCTGCAGCAGTCTTGAGACATTGTTGTCAAACCCGTTCCACGGCAGGCTGCCGCAGAAGGTGATAGACCCGGTGGCGAAGACCGACCCGCCAGACGGGTAGTCCGCCCAGATCATATCGGCATGCAGCGCGTCTTTCTCCGGGCCACCCGTCAGGTTCGTCAGGTGCGTCAACTGCTCTTCGGGGACGAGCATGAAGCCGTTTTCACGGGTGACCGAACGGGCCAGCAGCACGATGTTGTCGGGTGAGCCCAAACGATGGTCGATATGGTCCAGCTCGAACCCCGCCGCGCCATTGCCGGACAAGCCGAAATCGCCAATGACCTCACCTTCGATCCCGTCGAACACCCAGTCATAGGCCGGATCGGTCGAAACGCGCCGGTAGGGATCGCCATAGAATTCACCCTGCGCCGCGAACCCGATACCGACAAGATCCTGAGGCGCGCGCCCGTTGCGTCGCCAGAGCCCGCCATAGGTGCCGTCGAAGGCGTTGTAATATTCGCCGGGTTCCGCGGCCCAGGCGCGAATGCCATCCTCGGCCCGCCGGATTTCCAGCACACTGTCGTTTTCGGGATGGATCGCGATGCGCCAATAGAACCCGTTGCCACCGAGATACATGAGGTTGCCACCGGTATCGCGATACTCCCGCAGGGCATCAAGCGTTTCGGCGGTGTGGTATTCCGGGTGGGTGCCGGTGGTCACAGCCTTGTAACCCGCGATGGCCGAGACCCCCTCGCGATGCAATTCGCGATCCGTCACGACGTCATAGGCAATGCCCTTGGCGTGCAGCCAGGACAGCAAGTGACTGTCCGCCTGGAAATGCCGCAGGCCGGAGCAATCGGTGTTGCCGAAGGTCATATAGCCGGGTCGTAGGTTGAATAGCGGCCGATGATGCGACGCATGGCTGATCCCGGACCCGTCGCAGTGATAATTATAGGTTGAGAGGCCATATTGTGGATATTCCGCCGGGTTATGCGGATAGGCGTCAAATTCGGCAAACCTTTCTTTCCATGCGGGCGTGAAGTCGGGTCGGGCGTGGTTGCCGTAGATCGTATAGGTAAAGGTCGACACCAGGACGCAGAAATCGGCGCTGCGCTGCCCCTGCGGCGGGCAGACAAAAAACAGGATGGCATCCTCATGACCGTCGCAATCAAGGCGCATGACATAGGCACCTGACGGCATGTCTTGGGGGATGGTGAAAGTAAAATCTGTCTCCCAGCCGAAGTCGTAAATGTCGTCCTGATGAAAATGGATCGCCGCGTAATGCGCGGGCTTGTGGGTCCAGTTCATCTCGGACGCATCCCACTCTGCACCGGTCACAGCGCGGGTCGGGAAGTTGACGAGTGTCAGGTCAGGTCCTGTGGTGGCCCGTGCGGTGGAAGACGATATGTCCTGACTGAAATCCCAGGCGCAGACCGGCGTGTCGTCCACCGTGATGGCAGGGGCCTCGATCTTGCCGTTGAAATGGTGTGTGGCGACCCCATCCCGCCACCGGGCGGCAACGATCGGTGTACCGGACAAGGGGGGCGTTTCGGTCAGGGTGTCTGTCACCTCAACCACCGGGTCGGGCGAGCTGCCAAGCGCGGTGTGGGTCAGCGTGACCTTGCCCTCCGCAATCCGTGCGTCGATCCGGTACCAGTGGCGCAGACGCAGCGGTGTTTTGGTCGACAGAAGATGATCGCCGACCTGAAGGGCCACCGCGCCCGCCGGGTCGAGATGGAGGTCATAGTCCCCGATGTTGAGGATGGTTTGACACTGGTCCGACCGATAGGTTGGGAAAATCGTCACTGACAGGGCGAGCGCCGCGCCGGGGGCTGCCGACACCTCCGCCATCCCAATCCCGTAGGAGCCACCGTGAAAGGGTTGCTCGACCGACGGAAAGCTCTGGGTGGCGAAATAGGCCGAGGCGTCCTCTTCAACGATGCCCGGTCCCGCAGGGTTTGGATCGGCGCAGATCGAGCGGAGAAGCCGCGCGGTAAAGGGCCGCTCAGAGAGCGACGACACCTTGAAGGAAAGCGTATCACCGGGCCGGGCCGACAGGTGATCCACGTAGCCCAGAAGGGGCGGGTTTTTTCGCGGTTCAGTCATCGCATTGGCCCATAAACCAGATCGGGCAGGAATGTTACCCAGGAGGAGAAAAAGACCAGCAATAGGATCATCAGGATGTAGGGAATGAGGAGCGGCAGGACGCCCACGGAAATCTCCTCGATACTGATCTTGCTGATCCGCGCGGCGACGAAGAGGTTCACGCCGATCGGCGGGGTCAGGAACCCGATTTCGCAGGTCATGACCGTGAAGATGCCAAAGACGACCGGATCAATGCCGAGGCTCGTGACCAGCGGGAAGAAGACGGCGGTAAAGATGATGATCTGCGGGATGCTCTCAAGCCACATGCCAACGAGGATGTAGAACACCCCGATCAGGAGCATCACCAGCCACGGATAATCGACCAGCCCGCGGAATAGACCCAGCACCGCATCGGGGATGTCGAAGATGGTGACCAACTGGCCGAACGCCTTGGTCGAACCCAGAATGAACAGAACCGTGCCGATCACGATGGCGGTGAACTTGAACGCATGGAACAGCTTGGCCAGCGTCAGCCCGCGATAGATGAACAGCCCCACGAACAGGCCATAGGCCACGGCCACACCTGCGGCCTCGGACGGAGTGAAAATGCCCGCGTAGATGCCACCGAGGATGATGACCGGCGCGAAGACAGCCCATTTGCCTTCCCAGAACGCCTCCAGAAGCGGCCCCCAGCGGAATCTCTCGCCTGAACCGCCATAGCCGTTCCTGGCCGAGATGATGAAGACCACCACCATCAGCATCAGGCCCAGTACGATGCCCGGCACGATGCCCGCCAGAAAGAGGCGCGGGATCGATACATCGGTCACAAGCGCGAAGATGATGAGCAGGTTCGAAGGCGGGATCATGCTGCCCAGCGCGCCAGCGGCGGCAGCAATCGCCCCGGCGAAGCGCGAGCGATACCCCTCCTCCTGCATCGCGGGAATGGTGATCGACCCGATGGCGGCGGTGGTCGCGGGGCCCGAGCCGGAAAGGGCGGCGAAGAACATGCAGGCCACAACCGTGACAAGGCCAAGCCCGCCCTTGTAGGCGCCCACGAGTTTCTGCGCGATATTGACGAGCTTTTCGGACATGCCGCCCTGCTCCATCAACTGCCCGGCAAGCACGAAAAGCGGGATCGTGACCAACGGGAATGGCTCGAACGCGGTCCAGGCCGCCTGCGCCATCAGGGTCATCGGGATATCGGCGATATAGAGCCCGGCAACCGTCGCGATCCCGGCGGCGAAGGGGATCGGCACGCCGATGGCCATCGCCACTACAAAGACCACCGCCATCGTGATCGGGCCGTCAAGTCCTGCCGCATAGGTGGCCGCGACGGCCAGGATCATAAGGCCGAAGATGATCGACGGGATGACCCCCCGGCCCGTTTGTCGTGTCTCGGCCCGGTTCATAGAGGCAGCCCCCGGAACTGATCCTTCTTCCAGCGCCAGTAGACCTGGAGAATGCGAAACAGCATGAGGCCGAAGAATACCGGGATGAACATCTGCACCCAGCGTTGTTCGATCCCGAGGCCCGGTGTTTGATAGGTCACGTTGAACAAAAGCTGCGTATAGGTCGTGGTCTGCACGATCATAAAGACGACAAAGGCAAACCAGAGCGCATCCGCCAGCACGACCGAGACAACCTGCAAGCCACGTGGCAGTCGGGCAACCAGCAGGGTGATGCGGATATGCGCCCGGTCCCGCACGGCCATGGTGGCCCCCAGGTAAACCGCGAAGATCATGCCATAGACCGCCGTTTCTTCGGCCCAGGCAGCGGCGGAATGAAAGAAGAAGCGCATCAGCACCTGCATCAGGACCGACCCCACCACGACGCAAAGGAAGATCGTGCACAGCACTTCCTCGAAATACCGGTCAAGTTTGTCCAGCATGGGTCATCCCCTCGGCGGCGGGTGAAAAGCAGGCTGCAACGATCCGGTTGCAGCCCGAAGTTTCAGGGAGAGTGGTGGCTATTGGGCGGCGGCGCGGATTTCGGCAACCAGCGCCTTGAAATCATCGCCCTTGTCGGCGGCGTACTTGTCCTGCACCCGCTGACCGGCAGCGATGAAATCCGTGCGGTCAAACTCGGCGGTTTTCATGCCGCCCTCCCCGGTGAGGAACGCGCGGATATCATCAACCTGCTTGGTCATTTCCTCCTTCTGATAGATCCCTGCCTCGCGGGCCGCGCGCATCACAGCCTCGCGCTGATCATCGTCGAGCTTGTCCATGATCCGTTGACTGGCAAAGAGCGGCGAGAAGTAGGTGAAATGCTCAAGCGCCGTGAAATGCGGCATGATCTCGTAGAATTTCTGCGACTTGATGAAGGAGGTGCCGTTATCGGCACCCTCGACCGTCCCGGTCTGCAACGCCGTGGGCGTATCGGCCCAGGGCAGCGGAATGGGGGCCGCGCCAAACTCGGTGAAGGTGTCTATCATCACCTGGTTCTTGGGCACACGTACCTTGAGGCCAGCCATATCCTCCATCTTGGTGATCGGGTTCCGCGAATTATAGAAATCGCGGTCCCCGACAAACCCGAAGGTCAGCAGATGCACGCCGGTGGCCTCCTGCAATTGCGCCGCGAAATTCTGCCCCACATCGCCTTCGAGCACGCGGTAGGCATGGTCCTTGTCCTCGAAGATATACGGCAACACGAAAGCATCCATCAGCGGGAAATGCGGCGAAATGTTATTGCCGGTGATGACATGCATGTCGACGGTGCCAAGCTGCATCGCTTTGAACGCTTCATCCTCGCCCATCAACTGCCCGCAGCAGCGCACTTTGACGTCGATCGTGCCGCCGGAATACTCCTCGGCCAGTTCTTCGAACTTGTTGGCCAGCACCGAATAAGAGCTGCCCTCCGCCGCCGCATATCCAAGGTTGATGACGACATCTTCGGCCAGCGCCACCTGGGCCGATAGCCCGAGGGACAAGAGGGATGCCGCGACGGGCACCTTTTTGAAATGTGACATTGATCTCTCCCATGTTGGTCTTCTTGTTATCGGACGAGATTGCCACAGGTCATGTTGCAAGTATAATATCAATTAGGTTCTAAATGATAACAGATAGGCATCATGAAAATTGACCTCAGGCATATCCGGTACTTCATCGCGGTCGCGGAAGAACTGCATTTCAGGCGTGCGGCGGAACGGCTGGGCGTGGCACAACCGGCGCTGAGCCGCGCGATCCAGCATCTTGAGCAGGAACTGACCGTCGCGCTTTTCCAGCGCTCCAACCGGGCGGTGCAGATCACCGATGCGGGCCGTGTTTTCCTGGACGGGTGTCGCAGCATCATGAACGCCTTGGATCACACGATCGAAGACACCAAACGCGCAGATCGCGGTCAGATCGGCAGCCTGCGCATCGGATACACCGACATGGCTATCGCGGGCGTCCTGCCGACCCTGCTCAAGGCGTTTCAGGTCCGCCAGCCCGGCGTGGTCCTGCAACCGCATCACGATGTCACCACCGCGCAGTTGCAGAAGCTGGACCAGGGGGAGCTTGATATCGGCTGCGTCACCGGCCCGATCAGCCGCGAAGAGTATGGGCAATTGCCGATCCAGTCGGAGCGCCTCGTCTGCGTGGTCTATGAAAACCACCCCCTGGCCGGTCGCGGGCGTGTCCGCCTCGAAGACCTTGCCAATGAGGATTTCGTGCATGGCCCGGCCAAGGACTGGGAGTATTTCTATTCCTACCTGATCCCACTCTGCCGCAGATCCGGTTTCGTCCCCAATATCGTGCAGGAGGCCTATAACTCCGCCGGGATCCTGGGGCTGGTGTCTTGCGGGATGGGAGTCACCATCCTTACGGAGAGCGTGCGAAGCTCCCTGACAAACGGCCTTGTACCTCTTGACCTGGAGGGCGTGAGCGAGCGGCTGCAGACCGTGGCACTTTGGCGGACCGACGACCTCACCGGGTCGAAATCACTCTTTATCGACTATCTGCGTGAGATGGCCACCGAGAACGGCATACCAACATAGCGCCTGCGCGACACCTCAGCCTGTCAGGATACTGCTAACCTTGAGCGCGCGTTGCGCATTGCCTTCGACCTTCAGCTTGCCGGACATGTAAGCCATCACAGGGTTCTGATCCCCCGACAGGATGTCACGAAACACCGCGTCACTGGCGATCAGCACCACATCCGCGTCATCATCCCCGGCCCGCGCGCCGCCCTCGTCCAGCATCACCGTCCCCTCACCGGTGATGACCAGCTTGGCCGTGCCACGAATATTGCCCTCGGCCTTCGATTGCAGATTGTCGATATACGCCTGAACCACGTCGCTCATATTGCGCCCTTTCCTTGGTCCCGCCACCATCGACCAGCCGGTCGAGACGCGCAATCGAAACCCAGCGTCACATCACCAGCGTTTGAGCGCATCCTCATCCTCGTCACGGGCGGCAACCCAATCGGCCTTTTCCGCAGAAATTTCCTTTTTCCAGAACGGCGCGCGGGATTTCAGGAAATCCATCAAGAATTCCGCCGCCTGGAACGCATCCACCCGGTGTTTCGACGCGGTGGCGACCATCATGATCATGTCCTGCGCCCGCAACACGCCGTGGCGATGGATGATGAGGATATCGCCGAGCGACCAGCGGTTCGCAGCCTCCCGCGCGATTTCTTCCAACGCTTTTTCCGTCATGCCGGGGTAGTGTTCGATCTCCATCGCATGCAGATCACCCTCGCCCAAGTCACGCACGATGCCGGTAAAGGTCACAACCGCGCCCATGCCCGTCTGCCGCTCGGCAAACCGGGTCGCCTCAAGGCCGAGATCAAATGGTGCGTCCTGAACCCGAATCTCCACGGCTCAGCCCCCCGTCATCGGCGGGAAAAACGCCACTTCGCGGGCACCGTCCAATGAGGCGTCAAAATCGCTGAGCTCCTGGTCAATCGCCACGCGCAGGGCGCTCAGATCGGCGAATGCCGCGGCGTAGCGGTCTTCGCGTCCGCGCAACTCCTCAACCAGGTCCATGACCGTGGCCGGGTTCGTGTCAATCCGGTCCTTGGGATGCCCGATGCGTTCTCGGACCCAGGCGAAGTAAAGCACATCCATCAATGGTCATCCTTCAGATGTGGGACCGCCTTGCGGAAGTAATCGAACCCGGTGATGAGGGTCAGCGCCGCCGCGAGCCACAAGAGCCAGAGGCCGATGAACCCAGCCCATTCCATCGCAGTCAGTTTCCACCTGAGGCCAAGCACGTCTTCCTCGCGACCTTCAAGAATGCTGATAACGATCGCTTCGTCCATGCCGATGATCGACATTCCGAAATAATGCTCGAACACGCCTTGCGAAAAAAGCACGGCGATGGCCACCATCTGCGCCGTCGTTTTCCACTTCGCCAGGTTCGTGACCTTGAGCGTCCCGGCAGTATCGCCAAGATACTCCCGCAGGCCAGAAACAAAGACCTCGCGAAAGAGGATCACCGTCGCCGGCAGCACCAGCCAGGGCGAATAGCTTGAATAGCCCACGATCACCATCAGCGCGATTACCACCATCGCCTTGTCGGCAATCGGATCGAGCATCGCGCCCAGCTTGGTTTCCTGCTTCCAGCTCCGCGCGAGATGCCCATCGATCCAATCGGTAATCGCCGCGCCCACAAAAAGCAGGAGCGCAAACCAGTCGGCGTAAGGTCTTGTGAAATATAGAAACATCACCGCCACGCCGGGGGCGGCGAGCAACCGGATGACCGTCAGGATATTCGGGATCGTCCACGTCATGCCTTGGTTCTACAGCCAAGTTTGACCGAGGGAAAGCACCGACGGATCAGCCCTTTTCATGGAAGAAATCATAGACCTTCTGCGCCAGCCCCTCGGACACGCCGTCAACCGCCTTGAGGTCCGACAGGTTGGCCCGGCTGACCGCCTTGGCAGACCCGAAATGTGCCAGAAGCGCGCGTTTGCGGGCCGCGCCCACACCGGGCACCTCGTCAAGCGGATTGGCCACCGCGGATTTCGCCCGCTTCGCCCGGTGCGTGCCAATGGCAAAACGGTGCGCCTCGTCGCGCAGGCGCTGGACGAAATAAAGCACCGGATCGTCGCGCCGAAGGGCCATGGGGCGTCTGCCGGTTCGGTGAAACTCCTCCTTGCCATGGTCGCGATCCACACCCTTGGCCACGCCTACCATCGGGATATCCTCAACCCCCATCTCACGCATGATCCCGGCCACCGCGCTGACCTGCCCGGCGCCGCCGTCGATCAGCAGGAGGTCCGGCCAAAGCCCCTGATCGCGGTCAGGGTCTTCCTTCAGGAGCCGTTTGAACCGGCGCGTCAGCACCTCTTTCATCATGCCGAAATCATCGCCGGGGGTGAGGTCATCGCCGCGGATGTTGAACTTGCGATAGCTGTTTTTCATCAAGCCTTCGGGGCCAGCGACGATCATCGCGCCCACCGCATTGGTGCCCTGGATATGGCTGTTGTCATAGACCTCGACTCGCTGCGGCGGGGCGTCGAGTTCAAACGCCTCGGCCAGCCCTTTGAGCAGGCGGGCCTGCGTCGCGGTTTCGGCCATCTTCCGGCCCAGGCTTTCGCGCGCATTGCGCACGGCCCCGTCGACCAGCTCGGCCTTTTCGCCACGTTTCGGCACCAAAACCTCGACCTTGCGGCCGAGCTTGCCGGTCAGGGCATCTGCCATGAGGTCGGTATTCTCGATGGGATGCGACAGGATCACCTGACGCGGCGGTTCCTTGGTGTCGTAGAACTGCCCAAGGAAGGCCTCCAGCACCTCGGCCTCCTCCACATCGGCACCAACGCGGGGATAGAAATCACGGTTACCCCAGTTCTGCCCCGCGCGGATGAAAAACACCTGCACGCAGGCCTGCCCTTTTTCAAGGTGCAGCGCCACGATATCGGCCTCATCTACTGTGCGCGGATTGATCCCCTGGTTCGTCTGCACCTGGGTCAGCGCCTTGATCCGGTCACGCAGGGCGGCGGCACGTTCGAATTCCAACGCCTCCGACGCCTCGGCCATCTGCGCGGCCAGCTTGGCCTGAATCTCGGTCGATTTGCCGGACAGGTACCGCTCGGCATCTGCCACCGATGCAGCGTAGTCCGACTTGGAGATATGCCCGACGCAGGGCGCAGTGCAGCGTTTGATTTGGTATTGCAGGCAGGGCCGCGTGCGGCCTTCGAACATCGCGTCACTGCAATTGCGCAGCAAAAATACCCGCTGCAACTGCGCCAGTGTCCGGTTCACCGCTCCGGCGCTGGCGAAGGGGCCGTAATAGGCGCCTTTTTCCTTCTTGGCCCCCCGGTGCTTCTTGATCATCGGAAAATCATGCGCCTTGGTGACGAGGATATTGGGGAAACTCTTGTCATCCCTGAGCAGCACATTGAAATGCGGTTTGAGCTGCTTGATGAGGTTCTGCTCCAAGAGCAGCGCCTCTGTCTCCGTCTTGGTCGTCAGGAACATCATCGACGCGGTCTGCGAAATCATCCGCGCGATGCGGGGCGTGTGGCCGGTGGGCCGGGCATAGCTCGACACCCGCGCCTTGAGGTTGCGCGCCTTGCCCACATAGAGCACCCGCGCCTGCCCATCGAGCATGCGGTACACCCCGGGCGAGGCATCCAACGTCCGAAGGTAGGACTGGATCACCTTATGGCCGGTCGGGGGCGGGTTTTCCTGCGAAGTGTCTGTCATATTCTTTTGGGTATGATTCTCTGACCTGGCTGCAACCATATCGCCTGAGGGGCAAGAGGAAACCTTTCCACGTAACTTGTGGATAACTCTGCTGATAACTTTCCGTGATCGAAAATTTTCCTTTGTTTTTTGCTCACTTCCCCGATTTGCCTAATTTTTAGGCACTTTTTCAACCCGTTGATTCAAAAAGAAAAAAACCTTCAAAAACGCCAAAATATTGAAATCATTGAAGGTTTTGTAACGATTCTTTAAACATCTGGTCAAAGGTGCAAAACTTCCCGGACGCACCCGGTTTACTCGACGCCCAGAACGTCCGGCGTCTGCCAGCCCAGGTGCTGACCGCCATCCACGCAAATCAGCTGTCCGGTGACTGCTGGCGCCTCCAGAAAGTAACCAAGCGCCGCAACGATATCCGCCTCATTCGCCCCACGCTCCAGCACTGTCGCCTGCCGCTGACGGGCGAAATGGCTCTCGCTCTGGCGTCCGCCGCGCAGCGTCGGCCCCGGTCCGATGGCGTTGACCCGTATCCGGGGTGCGAGCCCCTGCGCCGCGGTCTGCGTAAAGGCCCAGAGGCCCATCTTGGCCAGCGTATAGGTCATGAATTCCGGGGTTAGCTTGCGCACCCGCTGGTCAATCATGTTGATGACCAGCCCCTGTGCTACCGGTTCGCCCGCCGCATCGGTCAGCGGATCAGGCACGTCCCGCGCCATGGCCTGCGTCAAAACGAAAGGCGCGCGCAGGTTGCTTTCCATGTGCCGGTCCCAGCTTTCGCGGGTCGCGGTTTCGATCGTGTCATATTCGAATATCGACGCATTGTTGACCAGAACAAGAAGCGGCCCGCCAAGCGCCTCTACGGCGCGGTCAACCAATGTCGCGGTCTGCGCCTCGTCCGTGAGGTCGGCGCCCAGCGCCACCGCCTTGCGGCCCAGCCCTTCGATCTCGGCTACGACACCCTGCGCCTCCGCGTCGGACGCCGCGTAGTGAACGGCCACGTCATGCCCACGCCGCGCCAGTTCCAGCGCCATCGCCCGGCCCAGCCGTTTGCCCGCCCCCGTTACCAATGCCCGTGCCATCGCGCCTCTCCGTTCAGATCAGTACGACGGTTACATAGGTCAGATAGAGGGCCGTCAAGGCAACACCCCAAACACGGCCGATATCCTGCTTGAAGATGACAAAAGGTATCAGCATCAGCGACGCCCCAAGCATCACCCAGAGGTCAAAGCGCAGGAATTGCGGATCGACCGGGATGTTGCCGACAAGCGCGGTAATCCCGATGATGGCCAGGAGGTTGAACATGTTCGACCCGATGACATTGCCCAGCGCCACGTCCGCCTGTCTGCGGAGCGCGGCCATGACCGTCGTGGCCAGTTCCGGCAGGGATGTGCCAATGGCCACCAGCGTCAGGCCGATCACCGCATCGCTGACCCCATAGCGCCGCGCGATGATCGAAGCGTTATCGACCAGAAGGTCAGCGCCCAGCGGCAGGCCGATGAGGCCGAGGACCAAAAAAACGAAGATCTGCCACCAGGGCATGTCCGGGTCGGCGCCTTCGACCTCTTCACCCTCTTCGGGATCGGCCAACATGGCCGCTGTGACCTCCTTGCGGTGCCGGTTGGCCTCGCGGAAAGCGTCGCCCAGAACAAAGGTCAGCGCCGCCAGCAGGATCAAGCCGGAGATAAAGGTGAACTCGCCGGTAAATGCCAACCCGATGAACAGCAGCGTGGCCGCCAGCATGAAGCAAAAGGTCTTGCGGCAATCGCACCCGCTTGTGTGAAGCGCCGCCAATAGGGCCGGCACGCCCAACACCAGGAGAACGTTGGCGGTATTTGACCCGATGACATTCCCAAGCGCCAGACCCGGCTTGTCTTCGAGCACCGCGTTGATCGAGATGAGCAGTTCAGGCGCAGAAGTACCGAAGGCAACGATTGTCAGACTGACGATCAAAGCGGGGATACCAACGCGCAGGCTGAGGTTCACCGCGCCTTTGACCAGCGCATCCCCCGCCAGAAGCAGGATCACAAGGCCCAGACCCGCAAGCAGCCAGGGGATCATTTTGCACCCCCCTTCCCACACGGGCAGGGACCTTTGCCGATCCGAAACCGGCCGCATTTGGGGCATTTTGCCGAAGCGAGTTTCTGCTGTCCCGGGAACCGCAGTCGCCCGAACATGGCCAGCACCCCCATCGCGACCAGAAAGAGTATGACGATCTTGACGATCACGTCAGAGCCCGAACCGCGCGAAATCCGCGCGTTCTTCGATGGCGGCAATCGCATCCTGTGCGACATTCGTGCCGAACCGTTGCAGCAATCCGCGTTTGCGCCCGTAATTCGCAAGCCGCACCTTGTCGCCGTAAAGCTCTTTGAGTTTCGGCACCAGGTGCCCGATGCCATCGACCAGCCCAAGCTCAACCGCGCGGCGGCCCAGCCAGAACTCTCCGGTAAACAGATCCTGCTTGTCCGCGAGCCGATCCCCGCGGCGGGCCTTGACGTGATCGGTAAAGGTGGTGTGCATCTGCTCAAGGATCGTCTTGAGGCGCGCCACGTCTTCGGGTTTTTCCGGCTGGAACGGGTCCAGCATGCTTTTGGATTTGACCGAAGTATGCACCCGACGCTCAAGCCCCTGACGGGCCAGGAAGACCGGCGCGCCGAACCCGGCGGATATCACCCCGATGGACCCCACGACCGAGGCCGGATCGACCCAGACGTCATCTGCCGCCGTGGCCAGCCAATAACCACCGGATGCCGCAACATCCTCGACAAAGGCATGAACGGGCACGTCCTTTTCGTCGGCCAGACGCCGGATGCGCGCGGCAATCAGCGAGGATTGCACCGGCGAGCCGCCCGGCGAATTGATAGCCAGCGCGACCGCGACGGGCTTGCCGCGTTTGAAGGCCTTTTCGATCACCGGTGCCATGGCTTCATCACTAAGCTGCGCACGGCTGGACGCGCCGATCGCGCCGGAAAGGCGGATAACGGCGACGGTCGGATCGGATTTAAGGAAAGGGATCCAGCGTTTCATGCAGCCCGATGTAGAATGCCCATGGCCTCCAGACAAGGCGGCAAGGGGCATGCATTCGCATAGGGGCCGAAAAAGTTGGACCCCAAGGGCAAATAAGTCACGCCGCTCGCCGATGGGTTAAGATTTGATCCGGTACCCGGTCTTGAAGATGAACCAGATGATCGCAAGGCAGATGCAGGTAAAGGCGCCGATGGCAAGGAGGCTGTAACCGATGGCCACGTCGGCGGTCCCGAAGAACGACCAGCGAAAACCAGAGATCAGGTAGACCACCGGGTTGAAGAGCGTGACCGTTTGCCAGACCGGCGGCAACATCGAGATCGAATAGAACGAGCCGCCAAGAAACACGAGCGGCGTGATGACCAGCAGCGGGATCAATTGCAATTGCTGGAAGTTCTCGGCCCAGATGCCGATGATGAACCCGAAGAGCGAGAAAGACAGGCAGGTCAGCACCAGGAATGCGAGCATCGCCCAAGGGTGTTGGATGTCCAGATCAACGAAGAATTCCGCCGTGATGAGGATCACCACGCCGATGAAAAGCGATTTGGTCGCCGCCGCACCCACATAGCCCAGCACGATTTCAAGGAAATTCACCGGGGCCGAGAGCAACTCGAAGATCGTGCCGATGAATTTCGGGAAATAGATGCCGAAAGACGCGTTTGAGATGGATTGCGTCATCACGCTCAGCATGATGAGCCCGGGCACGATGAAAGCGCCATAGCTCACCCCGTCCACCTGGTCGATGCGGCTGCCAATGGCGGCGCCGAAGACCACGAAGTAGAGCGAGGTCGAGATGACGGGAGACAGGAAACTTTCCATCAACGTGCGGAAAAACCGCTTCATCTCATAGACATAGATGGCCGTGATCGCAGGAATGTTCATGCGGCATCCTCCTCTTTCACGAGGCCCACAAAAATTTCTTCAAGGCTGCTTTGCGTGGTCTGAATGTCGCGCAGCGACAGCCCCTCTTTCGCCAGTGATTGCAGCAGGCGGGTGATCCCCGTGCCCTCACCGCGCGTGTCGTAGTGATAGGTCAGGCTGGCACCGTCCGCGGCCAGTTCGAGGTCGTATTCCGCCAGAGCTTCGGGCACGGCTTCGACCGGATCGCGCAGGTCGATCCTCAATGTCTTGCGTCCCATCCGCTCCATCAGGGCGTTCTTCTCTTCGACCAGAAGCAACTCGCCTTTGGAGATGACGCCCACCCGATCCGCGATCGCCTCGGCCTCTTCGATGTAATGGGTCGTCAGGATGATCGTCACGCCATTGGCCTTGAGCTCTTCGACGATCTGCCACATGTCCTTGCGCAGCTCCACATCGACGCCTGCCGTCGGCTCATCGAGAAACAAAACGCGCGGTTCATGGCAGAGCGCCTTGGCGATCAGCACCCGGCGTTTCATCCCGCCCGACAGTTCCCGAATGCGGTTGTCCTTCTTGTCCCAGAGCGACAACTGCCGCAGGATACGTTCGACCAGCGCATCATCGCGTTTCTTGCCGAAAAGTCCGCGGGAAAAGCGCACGGTGTTGATCACCTTCTCGAACGGCTCCAGCGCCACCTCCTGCGGCACCAGCCCGATCAATTGCCGCGCCGCGCGATAGCCGGTTTGGATGTCATTTCCGCCGACGCTGGCACTGCCAGAACTTGGCGTTGTAATGCCGCATAGGGTTGAAATCAGGGTGGTTTTACCCGCACCATTCGGCCCGAGCAGCGCCAGTATCTCACCCTCTTCAATCGAGAGCGTGACGCCCTTCAGCGCCTCGAACCCATCTTTGTAGACCTTGCGCAGATCGTTGACTTGAACAATGGACATTGCTGTACCCTGTGTTTGATCGGATACATTTAGGCCATTCACAAGCCCGTGAAAATGCCGGATTGGAGCAGACGCCACTCTGCGCCCATGCACAAAACTCTGGGACCATAAAGATGGCCAAGCCCGAGCCGCGCAGATGTGGGTCATAATGAGCGCGATGCGGACAAAGCCAACATCCGCGAGCGAGACGCGCGATGGCCAGACCGCGGGATGGCGATCAACCTTCGTTAAACGCACTTTATCTTTGCCAAGTCTGGAGAACCTCTGATCGGTGCGCAGCCCCTTCAAATCGCCAGCCCTTGCGGGCGGTCTGGCGATCGCGCGGCGGCCTGCGGCCTTGATTCCGCGCGGGTGGAAAGCGTGCACGTCTGTTCCGGGCTCAATGCAGTCATCTGACGCAACCGTTCACCTAACGGTCACTGGCTCTAACTGATAAGCCGCTTGAGCCAGCCTTTCTTCTCGGCCTCGGGTGCCTCGTCTTCTTCCGAGGGTCCTTCAAGCACCTCTTCGAAACGGGCAAAGAACTGGTCCGCCATCTTCTTGGCGAACCCGTCGACGATCCGGCTGCCAAGCTGCGCGAGCTTGCCGCCGACCTTGGCCTCGACGTCGTAGATCAACCGCGTCCCGTCCTCGCTGTCTTCGAGCCGCACATCTGCGCCACCCTTTGCAAACCCCGCAGCGCCGCCTTTGCCCTCGCCGGTAAGCGTCAGGCTTTCGCCCTCAACCATGTCAGACAGGGTCACCATGCCTTTGAACGTGGCCTTGACCGGTCCGACCTTCTGCACGACGACGGCCTCAAACCCGTCCTCAGGCGTGCCGGTGACCTCCTGCGCGCCGGGGACACATTCCTTGAGCATTTCGGGACTGAGCAGCGCGGCCCAAACCGTAGAACGGTCTGCCTTGATGTCTCTCTCTCCGGTCATCTTCATCGCTTGGACCCTCCGCTCGGCTTCATCGCGAATTCTACCCCGCCGGGTACCTTGTGAAAAGTCGCAAACCTGCATGACGGCCCTAGACGAAGGTGTTAGGCATCGTGGGAAAGGGCCGCCGATGACGACGCAGACACGATTACAGAACCCGACCGCTGGCATCGCCTTTGTCGTCGTGGGCATCCTGACCATCTCGGTGAACGACATGCTGATCAAGCTGCTCTCGGGCGGCTACCCCTTGCATCAGATGGTTTTTACCCGATCGCTTATCGGCATGTGCTTCACACTGGTGCTGGTACAAATCGAAGGCGGCTGGCGCATCCTGCGCACCGATCAACCCGGCCTGCATTTCCTGCGGGCGTCGACACTGGTGCTTGCAAATCTCTGCTTCTTCTCCGCTCTGGCGGCACTCACGCTGGCGGAGGCCACGGCCATCTTCTTCATCGGGCCGCTACTTATCACACTTTTGGGTGTGCCGATCCTTGGCGAAAAGGTCGGCCCGCTGCGCCTGGGCGCGGTGGTGGTGGGGTTCATCGGGGTGATTATCATGACCCGTCCCTGGCTCAGCGCGGATCAACGCGACATCTCGTTCCTGATCTACCTGCTGCCGGCTGTCGCGGCCCTCGCTTATGCGATCACGCAGGTCCTGACCCGCAAGCTCAGCACCACAACCAAGGCCTCGGTACTCGCGGCCTATCTCCAAGGGCTATTCATGCTCGTCAGCATCGGCTTCTGGATCGTGGCGGGGGACGGGCGATATGCCGAAGGGCTGGAAAGTGAAAGCCTCGTCTTCCTGCTGCGCGCCTGGGTCTGGCCGGAGGGACGCGACATCTATCTTTTCCTCCTGCTCGGGATCAACGCCGGGATCATCGGCTATACTCTGGCGCAGGCTTACCGGCAGGCGGACGCGGCGATCATCGCGCCGTTCGAATATCTGGGCCTCCCGCTGGCGGTGTTCTGGGGCTGGATCATCTGGCGCGAATTGCCGGACATGGCCGTGACCACAGGTATCCTTTTGATCCTGGGGTCGGGGCTTTTCGTCTTTGTGCGGGAACGGCAGAAGAAACTGCGCGCCCTGGCCAACACCGAGGCGCATCGCCGCTTCTGATCAAGGGTTTCGCCGGTCTCGTCCGACCCCTAAGGTGCCTCGGAAACGAGAGGGCAGATCATGTTGCAGGGCATTCGGATTGTCGAAATCGAAGGGCTGGGGCCCGGACCCTTCGCCGCGATGATGCTGGCGGATCTCGGCGCGGAGGTGACGGTCATCCACCGCCCCGGCCCCGCCCCCGATATCACCGGCGATCCAAGCCTTCTGGACCGGGGCAAACGGTCGATCACGCTTGATCTCAAGGACCCTGACGACCTCACGACTGCCCGCAAGCTCATCGCCCGCGCCGACGGGCTGATCGAAGGGTTCCGCCCCGGGGTGATGGAGCGCCTTGGCCTCGGCCCGGAGGTCTGCCATGCGGACAATCCCCGGCTTGTCTATGGCCGCATGACCGGATGGGGGCAGGACGGCCCCCGCGCCGGGACCGCCGGGCATGACTACAACTACATCGCCACCTCCGGGGCGTATTGGTACACCTCCCTGCCCGACACACCGCCGCTCGCCCCGGCCACATTGGTGGGTGATATCGGCGGCGGCGCGCTCTATCTGGTGGCGGGGATGCTGGCCGGGCTGCTCAACGCCGCGCGCACCGGCAAGGGAACGGTTGTCGATGCGGCAATCGTCGACGGTTCGGCCCATATGATGACGCTGCTGATGGCGATGCAGCCCTCGGGTAACCTCAGCATGACACGCGGTCAAAGCCTTCTAGACGGGCCGCATTGGTCACGCTGCTACACCTGCGCCGATGGCCGCCACCTCAGTGTTCAATGCCTGGAACCCAAGTTCTACACGCTCTTTTTGCGCCTCATGGGCCTTGCCGACGATCCGGTCTTCACCGAGCAATTCGACAGCAACCAATGGCCCACACAGACAGAAAAGCTGTCGCAGATCTTCGCCACCTGTCCCGCCGCCCACTGGGAAGCCCTTTTTGCCGGGTCCGATGCCTGCGTGGCGCAGGTCCTGTCGCCGCAAGAAGCAGCGCAGGAGCCGCATATGGCCGCACGGGAAACCTGGGAAACAACCCATGGCGCCTTGCAACCCGCCCCGGCGCCTCGCTTCGACGGCAGGCGCAAGGAAATCCCCGAGGCGCCGACGCGCGGACAGCATACCCACGAGATCCTGGCAGAGTTGGCCGCGGAACGCTGAGGCGCGCGGCATCTGTTCTTTCCCCCTCGCCCGGCGCGCAATCTGTTGCTAACCTGCCGCCCATGCGCGTGTTGATTTTCCTGATTTTCGTCCTCGCCGCTTGCGGCCGCCCCCTGACGCCCGCCGAGAAGAATTTTGCCACGCAGCTTCACGGCGACACGATCGACACATCGCGGATACGGGCCATTCGCGGCTCGCCGGTTGGATCCTTCACCTTCCAGCGGCCCAAACGCCCGCGCCTTGCCTGTCGCGAATTGATCCTGCCGGAGCCCACCGAAGACCTCGTGACCGTGACCCCGGTTGCGATGGTGTTGCACAACAAGGTGTTTTACGCGCGTGACTGGTACCTTGATGATTTCATGCAGAACTACCCGGAACGGCTCGACCTGTTGACTACCATGCTTTTTGCCCATGAGATCACCCATGTCTGGCAATGGCAGAACCGCGCCAAAACAGGTTACAGCCCCTTTCGCGCCGCGCGCGAACACAAGGGCGGGGCCGATCCGTATCTCTATGACATCAATACCAAGGCGAGTTTCCTGGATTTCGGCTATGAACAGCAGGCCAGCATCGTCGAGGAATTCGTGTGCTGCGCCGCCCTGGACCCGGAAGGCAGCCGGACCCAAAGGCTGGAGTCATTGATCTCCGAGACCATGCCGATGCAGGACCTGAAGATCCCGGACAAGATCCTCATCCCCTGGAAAGACGCAAAGTTGAACGGAATTTGCAGCTGACGACGCGGATCAGTCTCCGCCGTCAAATGCCCCCGCACGATGGGCGCCCAGCGGGTCGTTTTGATCTGCGCAGGCACCTATCATCAGGATAGCAGCAAGTGAAATCATTGAAACTTTTACAATCTTCATGGTCGTCCCCAATAAATTTGTTCCGGCAGGCTATCACAACTCCCTGCCGCGCCCAAACACCGATGTGACTTGCCCCTCCATACCGCCCGTCCTAACCTGCAACCGCTCAGGATCAGGCCCTTCCATGTTCATGATTGAAAACCAATTTCTCCTGCTTTTCGGCTTCGCGGCGGCCGGGATGTTTGGCACGCTTCTTATCTCGCGCAAGCCACCGGGGCATCGGGCCTGGCTTCTTGCCGATCTGATCTGGGTTGTGCTGGGCGGGTTCGGGGCGCTGGTGGCGGGGCTGGCCGGGATCTACAAGACCGATAGCGGCCGGATCGACCGGCAGATCGACATCGCCTATGCCGCCACGGCGGCCTTTGATCGCGATGCGGGGCGGTTTCGCCTGACCCATTGTCAGAAACCGACCGATACGGCGGTCATAATCCTGTGCGACAAGGTCGATTTTCTTTCTGCCTCGACCGCGGAAAACGCCGAATTGCCTCTTTTCATTGCTGTATCGAACGAAGTGGCCCCACTGCGTGGCTTGAACTTCATCGTCCGCGGCGAGGGCAACAAAGACGACATCGACATGATGGTCGAGAAGGTCGAGAATTTTGACGCGGCGCAGTTCCTGGCCTTCGCACCGCTCGACGACACCACCAGGCCCGCGCTCGAAGACCTGCGCCCGCGCCGCCCGGCACTCGCCGCAGATTTCCAGATCATCGCGCAGAGTTATTCCGACCTGATACGGCATGTTGGAAAACTGAAGGAGGAATGGGAGTTTCTACAGGCCAATTCCCATATCCTCGCGCTGCAAATCATCGCGCTCTGCCTGGTCAGTTTCGCCGCACCGTTCCGCCTGGGCAAATCCATCGTGGAATTGCGGCGCGGCGGCAGCTAACCCTGAATGCTTTCGAGATAGGCCAGCAAGGCGGCCAGCGGACGAGGCGTTGGCGTCAGCACACCATCACCCACATCGACAGGCACCGTGTCGCCACGCAGAAGCAACCCGAATTCTGGCATCTCATGGCCGGGCAGGCCCGTGCGGTCATAGCCGTCAATCACCGAAAGAACCCGGGCGCGCGGGAACACGCCATCATCCGAAAGCTGCGTCAGGTTCGCCGGGCGCGGCCGCATGGAGGCGGCCCAGGGGCCATCGCCCTTGCCGCTCGGTCCGTGGCATTGCGCACAGTTCTCGGCGTACAAGACCTGACCCTCGGGCGCCTCGGGCATCGACACCTGCACGCAGGCAACGACCCCCACAAACAGTAGCAGCGGAATAAGATATCTCATCACAAACCTCCTGCCCCGATCCTCTCATGGACCCGGGCAGAGAGACTTGATCTGGCGCAAATCCCTGCGCGACCCGCCGAAAACCGCGCGTCAGCTCTTGAGGCGGCGCAGACCTTCGTTAATGCAGATCTGATCGCCTTCCTTGATGGTCATGCCCGGCGGGATGGAAACCGCCTCGTCCCAGATCACCTGCCGCTTCTTGTAAAGCTGGCAGACAACAACTCCCTTGGAGGTCTCAACCTTCACCGGCGTCGTCTCGTAATCCTTGGGGTCGATACAGCCGGTCAGCGCCAGCAAAGCGGCACAGGCCAGCAGGGGCATCGTCTTGGAAGTCTTGATCATTTCTTCTCTCCATGTTGGTCTGCCCGGACCTTGCACTGCTTGGTGCGGGTCAAGACAGGGGAATTTTTCTACGCGCCTATCAGGCCCGGATTTATTTTCTGTTAACCGTCACCATTGACGAGCCTGTCCGCCAGGCCGTCGTCGATCAAGCGGATGGTTTCCTCGACACCGTAAAGCGCGATGAAACCGCCGAAACGCGGCCCCTGGCTTGCGCCCAACAGCACCTCGTAAAGCGCCTTGAACCAGTCGCGCAGCGGGTCGAACCGTTCGCGGCCACAGGCAAAGACGATGCTCTGCAATTCTTCGGCGTCCAAACCGCCCTGCCACGCCGCCAATTGCCCGCGCAAATCCTCCAGCGCCTGACGCTCCAGGTCGGTGGGCAGGCGATAGGTCTTGGCCGGTTTCACGAAATCATTGAAATACCGCACGGCAAACCCCGCGGCCTGATCCATGTCGGGGTTGGTCTCGGGGCTGGCCTCGGGCGCATATCGCTGGATAAAGCCCCAAAGCTGATCCTTGTCCTCGGCGCTTGATACCGACGCAAGGTTCAGAAGCATCGAAAACGGCACGACCATATGGCTTTCGGGCACATCGCCGCCGTGGATATGCCAGACCGGGTTGTTGAGCTGCGCCTTGGCATCCTGATCGGGATAGGCGCGCAATTGCTGGTGATATTCGTCCACCGCCTTGGGGATGACGTCGAAATGCATCCGCTTGGCGGTCTTCGGTTTCTGGTACATGAAATACGAGAGGCTTTCGGTCGACGCATAGGTCAGCCATTCGTCGATGCTGACGCCATTGCCCGATGATTTCGAAATCTTCTGCCCGTTTTCATCGAGGAAAAGCTCATACGAGAAATGCTCCGGCGCACGACCGCCAAGCGCCCGGCAGATCGCGTCATAGATTTTCTCGTTAGTGGCGTGTTCCTTGCCATACATCTCGAAATCGACGCCAAGCGCGGCCCAACGCGCCCCGAAATCCGGCTTCCATTGCAGCTTCACATTGCCGCCCGTCACCGGCACGGTCCATTCCTTGCCATCCTCGTCATCGAAGGTGATCGTGTAGGTCTCGGCGCAAACCTTCTTCAGCGGCACATATAGCACCCGCCCGGTTTCAGGATGCAGCGGCAGGAAGATGGAGTAGGTCGCCGCCCGTTCATCGCGCAAGCTCTTGAGCATGATCGCCATGATCTCGTCATACCGCTCCACCGCCCGTTTCAGGATCTCGTCAAACTGCCCGGAATGATAGAATTCACGCGCCGAATAGAACTCATATTCAAACCCGAACGTATCGAGGAACCGCCGCAGCATCGCGTTGTTATGATCGCCAAAACTGTCATGCGTGCCAAAGGGATCCGGCACCGACGTGAGCGGCATCTGCAGGTAAGGTTCAAGCTGCGCGGGGTCGGGGACATTGCCGGGCACCTTGCGCATCCCGTCCAGGTCGTCCGAGAAACAGATCAGCTTGGTCGGAATATCGCTGATCTCCTCAAAGGCGCGCTTGACCATCGTGGTCCGTGCCACCTCGCCAAAGGTGCCAATGTGTGGCAGGCCCGAGGGGCCATAGCCCGTCTCGAAAAGCACATATCCCTTCTCAGGCGGTGCCTTCTGATAGCGTTTGAGAATGCGGCGCGCTTCTTCAAAAGGCCAGGCTTTCGATTGCATTGCCGCATCGCGCAAATCAGACATGGGATGGTCTCCGGTTTTCCCGGCGCATTCGTCGCGCCCGAGGGTGTGCGCTTCCTATTGCTCACCGGGCGGACAGTCAATATTCTGTGCTGCAACGCCGCATTGCAAAGGACACCCGATGAACGATCAAATCCAGCATCCGCTGACCCCCCAGGACTGTCTGGTGGCCGTCATGATCGCGGTTTCCGCCTCGGATGAAGACATCCGCACCGCCGAACTGGTCAAGATCGAGGTTGCCGTCAATAACCTGCCGGTTTTCGCAGGCTATGACGTGGACCGGATGCGTGTAACCTCGCAGATGGTGTTCGACCTCTTCAGTGTCGAAGACGGGCTTGATGCGCTGTTTGGCCTTGTGCGCGACAACCTGCCCGAGCACCTTTTCGAGACCGCCTATGCGCTGGCCTGTGACGTGGCCGCCGCCGATGGCACGCTTGATGAAAGCGAACTGCGTATTCTCGAAGAAATCCGCTATGAGCTGAACATCGACCGGCTGCATGCCGCCGCCATCGAGCGCGGCGCGCGGGCACGGCACCTGACCGTCTAAGCCCTTTCCTTCCGTCGCGATTTTGGTCTTAATGGCGACCAAAGAAACGGGAGGATCAAGATGCGCTGCGTATTCGTCAATATCCGCTGCAAACCGGGAACGTCCTATGCGGTCGCCGAGCAAATCGCCCTGCGCGAAATCCATTCCGAACTTTACTCCACATCCGGGCCGTTTGACCTGCTGCTGAAGCTCTATATCGAGGACAGCGAGGATGTGGGCCATTTCATCAACGAAAAACTGCTCGATATAGACGGGATCGAGCGGACAGAGACGACGCTGACCTTCAAAGCGTTCTGAGTATCAAGGGAGAGGGAATATGAAACTGAAATCACTGATTGCAGCGACCTGCATGGCCGCGCTTGGCACGGGCGCATTGGCCGCCGACGGTAAGGTCAAGGTCGGCATGATCACCACGCTTTCGGGCGGCGGTGCGGGCCTTGGCATCGACGTGCGTGACGGCTTCATGCTGGCGGCCAAGATGGCCGGGAACGATAATCTCGAAATCGTGGTCGAGGACGATCAGCGCAAGCCCGAGATCGCCGTACAGCTTGCCGACAAGATGATCCAGTCCGAAAAGGTCGATGTGCTGACCGGGATCATCTGGTCCAACCTTGCCATGGCGGTTGTCCCCGCAGCCACTGCGCAGGGCAAGTTCTATCTATCGCCCAATGCCGGACCTTCTGCGTTGGCGGGCAAGGGCTGTCATCCGAACTACTTCAACGTCGCCTGGCAGAACGACAACCTGCACGAGGCGGCGGGTGGTTACGCCAATTCCGCGGGGTTCAAGAAGACATTCATCTTGGCGCCGAACTATCCCGCCGGTGTGGACGCGCTGACCGGCTACAAGCGCCTATATGAAGGCGAATTGGCCGGTGAGATTTTCACCAAGCTGGGTCAGAAGGATTACGCCAGCGAGATCGCGCAGATCCGCGCCAGTGACGCTGACAGCATCTTCTTCTTCCTGCCGGGTGGCATGGGGATTTCCTTCCTCAAGCAGCTTGCCGACAGCGGCCTTGACCTGCCGGTCGTCGGTCCCGCGTTCAGCTTCGATCAAGGCATTCTGCAGGCCGTGGGCGATGCGGCCATGGGCGTGAAGAACACCAGCCAGTGGAACAAGGATATCGACAACGAGGCCAATGCCGCGTTCGTCGAAGCGTTCCAGGCCGAATATGGCCGCCTGCCGTCGCTCTATGCAAGCCAGGGCTATGACACCGCCAACCTGCTCCTGAGCGCAATGGCCAAGGCTGATGTCGCCGATGCCGATGCGTTCCGCGCCGCCCTCCTGGAGGCCGATTTCGCCTCCACCCGGGGTGATTTCGAATTCGCCGCCAACCATCATCCGGTGCAAACGATCTATGTCCGCGAGGTTATCAAGGAAGGCGACGTCTACACCAACAAGATCACCGGCAAAGCATTGGAAAATCACGCCAATGTCTATGTGGACGAGTGCAAGATGTAGTGGCTCAAGCCTGAATACTTGAATGAAGGCACGTCCAGAATTGGGCGTGCCTTTTTCTTTTGCGCGCTGCCTTATGTACACAGCTCGAAATCACCCCGGCTCGGTTTCAAGCTACCGATTGCCCGATCATGAAGCTCTAGGGAATAACCTCGAACTTTTCGACATCGACCAAACCGCGATCGGTGATCTTGAGCGCCGGTATGACCGGCAAGGCCAGAAACGCCAGTTGCAGGAACGGCTCTTCCAACACCACGCCCAATTCCCGCGCCGCATCACGCAACGCGATCAGGCGATCACGAACTGCTTCAAATGGTTCAAGGGTCATCAACCCCGCCACCGGCAGCGCCAATTCCGCACGCACCTTGCCATCTGCCGTCACCACAAACCCACCCTCGATCTCGCTCAGCCGGTTTGCCGCCAGCGCCATATCGTCGTAGCCCACCCCCACGCAGGCGATGTTGTGGTGGTCATGACAAACGGTCGAGGCGATCGCCCCACCCCGCATGCCAAATCCGCGCACGAACCCGGTGGCGATGTTGCCATTCCTGCCATGCCGCTCGATCACGGCGATCCGCACGAGGTCGCGCGATGGATCGGGCGGCTTGTCGCCATCGACGATGGCAATCTCCTCGTGCAGATGCTCGGTTATGATCTTGCCTTCGATGATCCCGATCACATCGGTCGCTTCGCGATTGCCAGTGGTGCGAAAATCCGTGGCGGACACCGCGGGCGCCTTGACAGAGTTGCGCCCAATCGGGGGCAAGCTGTCGCGGGCGGCAAAGGCGGTGTCATCGACCGCCCGCCCCGCGCAGAGGACAAGCCGCGCATCACACGCCTCAAGCGAGCCGAGGGCCACGATATCGGCGCGCTTTCCTGGCGCGATCTGACCGCGATCCTTCAGGCCAAACGCCTCCGCCGCGGAAAGCGACGCCGCACGATACGCCGCCAGAGGAGGTGTCCCAAGCGCGATCAAGGTGCGGATCATGTAGTCCAGATGGCCGTGTTCCGCGATATCAAGCGGGTTGCGGTCGTCTGTGCAGAGGCACATGTAGGGCGACGTGCGCTCGGTCAATAGCGGCTGCAACGCCTCCAGATCCTTGCTGACCGATCCTTCGCGGATCAGGACACGCATGCCCTTCTGCAACTTCTCGCGCGCCTCTTCGGCGGTTGTCGCCTCATGCTCGGTATGGATGCCCGCAGCAATGTAAGCGTTGAGGTCACGTCCCGAAAGCTGCGGGCAATGACCATCAACATGCCCGCCCCCAAACAAGCGCAGCTTGGCCATCGCCGCGGGGTCCCGGTGAATAACCCCGGGATAGTTCATGAATTCCGCCAACCCGATCGCCGAAGGATGGCCCATCAACGCGGACAATTCCCCGGCATCAATTCGCGCGCCGGATGTTTCCATCTCCGTCGACGGCACGCAGGAGGAAAGCTGCACCCGGATATCCATCACCGTCTGCTCGCTGGCCTTCTGAAAATACCGGATGCCCTCGACACCGATCACATTGGCTATCTCATGCGGATCGCAAATCGCCGTGGTGATCCCCCGGGGGGCGACGCAGCGGTCAAACTCAAAGGGTGTGACAAGAGAGCTTTCGATATGCAGATGCGTGTCGATGAAGCCCGGAACCAACGTCAAGCCCGTCACGTCGATAATTTCACAGCCGTCATAGGACGCGGCGATACCGACGATGCTATCGCCACAGATCGCCACATCGCCGGCAATCATCTCTCCGGTGACAAGATCAAAAACCTGACCGCCCCGCAGCACAATATCCGCGGGTTTATCCCCGCGCCCTTGCGCAATTTTCTGCTCCAAATCTGCCATCCCCCGATCATGCCTCAGTTCCGCGATGGGGCCAATGGGGTGATGGTACCGGGAGGGCGGTCACTATGGTCAGTCGGCGAAAACCCCCCTAAGCTCTCCGCAATGGCAAGACTCTTGATCGTGTACCACTCCAAAACTGGCGGCAGCCAACAAATGGCCGAAGCGGCCTATTCAGCGGCGCGCGATGAAACCGAAACGACGTTATTGACCGCTGACAAGGCGGAGCCAAACGACCTTCTCGGCGCCGACGGCTATATCTTCTGCACCCCGGAAAACCTGGCCGCCATTGCCGGGGTCATGAAGGATTTCTTCGACCGTTGCTACTATCCCGTTCTGGGCCGGATCGAAGGACGTCCCTATGCGCAGATGGTCTGCGCCGGGTCGGACGGCGAAAACGCTGTCCGCCAGATTGCCCGCATCGCCCAGGGTTGGCGCCTCAAGCCCGTGCAGGAGCCAATCGTCATCTGCACCCACGCGCAAACGCCGGAACAGATTCTGGCTAAGAAGACTATTCCTGACGATGAATTAGAGAGGTGCCGTGAGCTTGGCCTCGCCTTGGCCGCCGGGTTGAGCATGGGTGTGTTTTGAGGCTTGTCAGTTCCAAAGCGCCCGAAAGTCGGACATAGGCCATCGCGTTCATTTTGCTTCAGTTACCTCAGAAGCTCTGTCTCAATACTCTCCCAGTCGTCGGCAAAAACAACATTGCAGGCTGACTCAACATCCTGCGACCAGGCAAACAGCGCAAAGAATGGTGTTTCGTAGACCCTTGTCGCGTGAACGACACCAGGGGCATTGTAGATCATCTCGCCTGGAAAATGATCCTCCCATGCGCCTTGCTCAAACCGCCAGCCGCTTGGGCCGGTCAATGGGATGTAAATTTCGGGAGCTAGGTGGTTGTGGTCCCGGTAAAGAGTATTCGGCGCCAAGAGGAAGAACCCCAGAAGAAAGTCATCTGCCTGAAACGGGCAATCCTCGGGTCCAATCAGCAAGGCGTGCATGTTTCCACTTCTATATCCATGGCCGACATCAGCGCCTTTTGCATAAAAGCCGCTGTCATCAACCCGCCAATGCAAATGTTCATAGCCAGCCAGCAATGCGGATTTCAGGTTCAAAAACGGGTTGTCCGGCACCTTGGAAATGGCGGAACGAAGCAATTCCTTGTGCGCAGGAACACGTCCGTGGATCTCGCTAATATTTTCGGCAGAGAAATTCTGCGTTTTCATGAAATTTAGCACATCAAGGAAAATTGGGGCATCAGTACGTGCCAATTCCAAAGAGGCCTTTGCTTCGAGAAAAATTCTCTGGATGGAAGATCTGTTCATGTCCCATTCCGATTGGTTCAAGCCTGCATGCGTTTACACTCTAAACACCTCATCAAAAGTTCAAGTGGTTTCAGATGGTTGTGTTGGGCTCAAATCGGACAGGTCAATTATTGAAGTCGCAGAAAGAATTTGCAGACCGACACGCGTGCTGGCCAACAAAAAACCGCCCCGGAGGGCGGTGTTTTGGTTGCGGGAGTAGGATTTGAACCTACGACCTTCAGGTTATGAGCCTGACGAGCTACCGGGCTGCTCCATCCCGCGCCAATTGCGCGCCCCAGTTCAGCAAAGATATGGGGCGTCATCGTTAGAGAGATACGAATTTCAAGGGTCTTACTAGGTTTGGCGGCGACCTACTCTCCCACGCCTTAAGACGCAGTACCATCGGCGCTAAGGCACTTAACGGCCGGGTTCGGGATGGGACCGGGTGTTTTGCTCTTGCTATGACCACCAAACCAAGAAAAACCCTTAATTCCAAGTCGCGTACGCTGTTTAAGTGTATGCTTTCGATCAGTTTAGTGCGCTACCGCTACGCTACTTGAGCGCGCGAAAGTCTCGCTTCTACTGGATCAAATCAAGCCTATCGGACAATTAGTACCGGTCAACTGAACGCATTGCTGCGCTTACATCTCCGGCCTATCGACGTGGTGGTCTACCACGGTCCTCAGGGATACCTTGTTTTGAGGGGGGCTTCCCGCTTAGATGCCTTCAGCGGTTATCCTGTCCGATCATAGCTACCCTGCACTGCCGTTGGCACGACAACAGGTCCACCAGTGGATCGTTCACCCCGGTCCTCTCGTACTAGGGGCAACTCCTCTCAAGTATCCTACACCCACGGCAGATAGGGACCGAACTGTCTCACGACGTTCTAAACCCAGCTCACGTACCTCTTTAAACGGCGAACAGCCGTACCCTTGGGACCTGCTCCAGCCCCAGGATGAGATGAGCCGACATCGAGGTGCCAAACACTGCCGTCGATATGGACTCTTGGGCAGTATCAGCCTGTTATCCCCGGCGTACCTTTTATCCGTTGAGCGATGGCCCTTCCACTCGGGACCACCGGATCACTATGGCCGTCTTTCGACTCTGCTCGACTTGTCAGTCTCGCAGTCAGGCTGGCTTCTGCCATTGCACTCAACGAGCGATTTCCGACCGCTCTGAGCCAACCTTCGCGCGCCTCCGTTACGCTTTAGGAGGCGACCGCCCCAGTCAAACTACCCGCCACACAGGGTCCCGGAACCGGATAACGGTCCGCGGTTAGACATCAAGCAGAACAAGGGTGGTATCTCAAGGGAGGCTCCACAGAAACTAGCGTTCCTGCTTCAAAGCCCACCACCTATCCTGCACATGTTCGGCCTAATGCCAGTGTGAAGCTGTAGTAAAGGTGCACGGGGTCTTTCCGTCTAACCGCGGGAAACCTGCATCTTGACAGGTAATTCAATTTCGCTGAGTCGATGTTGGAGACAGCGGGGAAGTCGTTACGCCATTCGTGCAGGTCGGAACTTACCCGACAAGGAATTTCGCTACCTTAGGACCGTTATAGTTACGGCCGCCGTTTACCTGGGCTTCAATTCAAGGCTCTCACCTCTCCTTTTAACCTTCAGGCACCGGGCAGGCGTCAGACCCTATACGTCGTCTTGCGACTTCGCAGAGCCCTGTGTTTTTAGTAAACAGTCGCCACCCCCTGGTTTGTGCCCCCAGCCAATACTTGCGTAGAAACTGGGCCTCCTTCTCGCGAACTTACGGAGGTATTTTGCCGAGTTCCTTCAACATCGTTCTCTCAAGCGCCTTGGTATGCTCTACCAGTCCACCTGTGTTGGTTTAGGGTACGATCTGATGATGGAGCTATTTCCAGGAACCGATTAGCGGCCCACCCAATCCGATAAGGGTGAACAACCTTCACGATCCGTCACTTCCATCTGGCTCAGGAATATTAACCTGATTCCCATCGTCTACGCCTTTCGGCCTCGACTTAGGGGTCGGCTTACCCTGCTCAGATTAGCTTTAAGCAGGAACCCTTGGACTTTCGGCGAGAGTGTCTCTCACACTCTTTGTCGCTACTCATGTCATCATTCTCACTAGTGATCTCTCCACCGGATCGCTCACGCGCCGGCTTCATCGAAAGCCTCTCTCCTCCAATGCGGGACGGATCCCGCTAAGGAGGAATGAGACTATGTCACACTACGCTCTGCTACCATGCCTTACGGCATCCTAAGCTTCGGCTCATGGCTTGAGCCCCGTTACATCTTCGCCGCAGGATAACTTATTTAGACCAGTGAGCTGTTACGCTATCTTTAAAGGATGGCTGCTTCTAAGCCAACCTCCTGGTTGTTTTGGTCGTCCCACCTGCTTTCCCACTTAGCCATGAATTGGGGGCCTTAGCTGTAGGTCAGGGTTGTTTCCCTCTCCACTACGGACGTTAGCATCCGCAGTGTGTCTGCCATCTAGTACTCCTCGGTATTCGGAGTTTGGTTAGGATCAGTAAGCCTGTGGGGCCCCATTACCCATCCAGTGCTCTACCCCCGAGGGTATTCGGATGACGCTCTACCTAAATAGATTTCGCAGAGAACCAGCTATCTCCGAGTTTGATTGGCCTTTCACCCCTAGGCACAGCTCATCCCGATCTTTTTCAACAGATGTGGGTTCGGTCCTCCAGTAAGTGTTACCTTACCTTCAACCTGGCCATGCCTAGATCACTCGGTTTCGGGTCTGATCCATCTAACTCATTCGCCCTATTAAGACTCGCTTTCGCTGCGCCTACACCTAACGGCTTAAGCTTGCTAGATAGACCAAGTCGATGACCCATTATACAAAAGGTACGCCGTCACAAGACTGGACACTAATGACAACCTTTGCGGGGTTATTTCGTGGGGATTGAGACCCGGAATTGGACGGTTTCGAGACCCGGGTTGTCGCTGTAGATCCCGAGGTTCGACCGATGGTCGATGCTCAGGCTCATGCGAACGCCCGCCTTGTTCTGATATCCGACCGACAGACCCGATCTGAATTCGATCGGTCCGCCCAGGTCAACGCCGCTGCCCTCTTCATAGAGGCCGGTCATGGCGTTGAGTTGCAGGAACAGGTTCTGCTTACGATTTGTGATCGTGTAGGCATGACCCACACCGGCCCACAACTCGCCGTCAGTAGAAGCAGAGATGCCCCACACCCGCTGGAAAGGACCATCTGCATGGGCCGTTTCGCGGCGGAAGTAGAATTCTTCTCCAACCTCACCGTCCTGAAAATACGTGTTTCCGACCGACAAGCTGTTATAGGCCTGTACTTCGTTCTTGGCGAAGCAGCCCTCATTCGGGCAGTGATTGACACCTGCATCTATCAATCCTGCGACCAGGAAGACGACTGCAGCTGTTCCATCGGTAATAAAAGCTAGGTCTGACACGTGTTGCTCCATCCGTGATTCATTGAGTCACGTTCTGGATTGTCATTAGAGTCCAGTCAAGCTCCGACTGATTGTAGGCGTTCGGTTTCAGGTACTGTTTCACTCCCCTCGTCGGGGTGCTTTTCACCTTTCCCTCACGGTACTGGTTCGCTATCGGTCAGTAAGGAGTACTTAGCCTTCGAAGGTGGTCCTCCGATCTTCAGACAGAATTTCACGTGTTCCGCCCTACTTAATACGTCCAATCATGCTTCATATACGGGGCTGTCACCCACTATGGCCGTGCTTCCCAACACGTTCTATTCACAATCATGGCTCGGCTGGTCCCCGTTCGCTCGCCGCTACTAGGGGAGTATCAATTGATTTCCTTTCCTCCGGGTACTTAGATGTTTCAGTTCTCCGGGTTTGCTCTTAAAGACCTATGTATTCAGTCCTTAAGTACCTGTTTCAGCAAGTTATAAGCTGCCGTAAGGCAATTATAACAAACTGTCAGGTGGGTTGCCCCATTCAGAAATCCATGGATCAAAGCTTATTCTCAGCTCCCCATGGCTTATCGCAGAGTATCACGTCTTTCATCGCCTCTTACTGCCAAGGCATTCACCAAACGCCCTTCTCGCGCTTGATTTGATCCAGAAAAAGCAAGACTTGCGTCCTGCGCGATAACAGAAGCTGGTAAGAAACTGTCATCCTTATTCTGAACCAAAAGCATACTTTCCCGCCCGCTTCATGTCGGTGAAGCGGACAATGAGCATTCCTTGCGGAACACTCGGGTTAGTGTACTTGACTTGGACAACTCTGTTCGTTTCAGCCCGGGATACACCAGGTAGGTTGAGGAAGCAGCCTATTCTGATGCCTTCCACCCGAAGGTGGAACCAAACTGAGATGCGCCGCGTACTTACGGGCATCAAACAGTGTTGATATTTTGTATCTCTCTATACGATGTCAATTCGTCCAATCGGACGATCAAACATTCACGCGAATGCTTGATGATCTGATTGGAATTGGTGGAGCCTAGCGGGATCGAACCGCTGACCTCCTGAATGCAAATCAGGCGCTCTCCCAGCTGAGCTAAGGCCCCAGTTGAATTTGCTGCGCAAATTCGACGAACGCGGTAAGCGAGTTTTGCGTGCAAAACTTGCGGCGCGCCCGGTGGTTCATGATGGCTCTCGTCGATTTTCTGCGAAAATCAACTGCCGCCCGTTCAATTTGCTCCGCAAATGTGAACGTTGGTGGGTCGAGGAGGACTTGAACCTCCGACCTCACGCTTATCAGGCGTGCGCTCTAACCACCTGAGCTACCGACCCAGACAGGCCGGTAGGGCCTGAAATCAATTCCTGAAGAGATATGAGGACGGTCCGGCCCACGTTGGTATTTGCCAGGCAAATCCAACGGATGTGATCGGCTTTGATTGCCAATCTTCTGCTAAGTGTTCCACGATCAAGAGCAAGCTCTGTGATGCTAGGAACATCCTTAGAAAGGAGGTGATCCAGCCGCAGGTTCCCCTACGGCTACCTTGTTACGACTTCACCCCAGTCGCTGAGCTCACCGTGGTCCGCTGCCCCCTCGAAAGGTTGGCGCACGGCCTTCGGGTAAACCCAACTCCCATGGTGTGACGGGCGGTGTGTACAAGGCCCGGGAACGTATTCACCGCGTCATGCTGTTACGCGATTACTAGCGATTCCGACTTCATGGGGTCGAGTTGCAGACCCCAATCCGAACTGAGATGTCTTTTGGGGATTAACCCACTGTAGACACCATTGTAGCACGTGTGTAGCCCAACCCGTAAGGGCCATGAGGACTTGACGTCATCCACACCTTCCTCCCGCTTATCACGGGCAGTTTCCATAGAGTGCCCAGCCGAACTGCTGGCAACTAGGGATGTGGGTTGCGCTCGTTGCCGGACTTAACCGAACATCTCACGACACGAGCTGACGACAGCCATGCAGCACCTGTCACTGATCCAGCCGAACTGAAGGAAACCGTCTCCGGTAACCGCGATCAGGATGTCAAGGGTTGGTAAGGTTCTGCGCGTTGCTTCGAATTAAACCACATGCTCCACCGCTTGTGCGGGCCCCCGTCAATTCCTTTGAGTTTTAATCTTGCGACCGTACTCCCCAGGCGGAATGCTTAATCCGTTAGGTGTGTCACCGAACAGTATACTGCCCGACGACTGGCATTCATCGTTTACGGTGTGGACTACCAGGGTATCTAATCCTGTTTGCTCCCCACACTTTCGTACCTCAGCGTCAGTATCGAGCCAGTGAGCCGCCTTCGCCACTGGTGTTCTTCCGAATATCTACGAATTTCACCTCTACACTCGGAGTTCCACTCACCTCTCTCGAACTCTAGACTAGTAGTTTTAGAGGCAGTTCCGGGGTTGAGCCCCGGGATTTCACCCCTAACTTTCTAATCCGCCTACGTACGCTTTACGCCCAGTAATTCCGAACAACGCTAACCCCCTCCGTATTACCGCGGCTGCTGGCACGGAGTTAGCCGGGGTTTCTTTACCAGGTACTGTCATTATCATCCCTGGCGAAAGAGCTTTACGACCCTAAGGCCTTCATCACTCACGCGGCATGGCTAGATCAGGCTTGCGCCCATTGTCTAAGATTCCCCACTGCTGCCTCCCGTAGGAGTCTGGGCCGTGTCTCAGTCCCAGTGTTGCTGATCATCCTCTAAAACCAGCTATAAATCGTAGACTTGGTAGGCCGTTACCCCACCAACTATCTAATCTAACGCGGGCCGATCCTTCTCCGATAAATCTTTCCCCCGAAGGGCGTATACGGTATTACTCATCGTTTCCAATGGCTATTCCGTAGAGAAGGGCACGTTCCCACGCGTTACTAACCCGTCCGCCGCTCACCCGAAGGTGCGCTCGACTTGCATGTGTTAGGCCTGCCGCCAGCGTTCGTTCTGAGCCAGGATCAAACTCTCAAGTTGAAAAGCTGTTACCAGCTTAACCTTGACGTTCGAACCTCTGCACATATTGATCCGGCCGGCATGACCGGATCGAACTGTTTGTTGTGCTTCTGGTTTCATAAGAAACCGGAAACCGTCCAAACAGTGAAGCTGACACTACATAATCGACCGAAGTCTAGTAGCGCGATATATGTGCAGTTGTTTGTTCATCGAATGAACCAAACCGCCCACATATCTCTTCAGATACTATCGATTTCAAAGAGCGTAGAGACAAAATCAACACGAAGCGCCATAATCTTTTTGGCGCAACCTGCGTCAGTTACCTCAGTGTTTTTTGCCTGGCGTCCCTTGCGAGTGTGTCCCGCTCATTCCGTCTGGCGTTCCGTTGTGCGCCTCAGCGCCGCCGGTGAGGGGGTATTTACGGATTGCCGCTGGCCCCCGCAACCCCTTTTTTCGATAAACGTCATCTTTTTTTCGTATTTCTGTTTTTTCCCGTGAAAATAACGACTTACGTCCCAAAAATTTCAACACACGCCATTTCCGCGCAATTTTCTTGCCATGTCCGCCGAGCCGAAACCCCCATATATTGGGTTTTCCACCGGGTTATCCCCAAGTGAGGGCAGACTCACCCCATGAATCTCGCCAAAATCACCTGAGTCTCGGCCAAGAATCTCGCATCGAATCCGTGAATCGCCCGAAATCGGGCAGCGAAAGGCGATTCATCCGAGTCGAAAGAGCCGATTCAGCGCGAGTCGGCGGTTGCGACTGCAATACCGGGCCGCGGAGAGGTCGGCCTGTCCTAGGACCTCGCCGCCCGCGGACGCTTGAGCAGCCGCAACAGCAAAAGCGTGATGATGATCGCCACGAAGATCATCGGCCGGATCTGCCAGCCTTTGACAAGCATCAGGTAATGCACGCCCCCGAGCAGCACCGCGACATAGGTCAGTTTGTGCAGCGTCCGCCAGGAACCTCCCATCCGCCGGACCGACCAGTAGTTGGAGGTAAGCGCCAGCGGGATCATCAGGACAAAGGCCACCATGCCCACCGTTATATAGGGGCGCTTCAGGATATCCGCCCAGACCCGGTCGAGCGCCTGCACATCCAGCACGGCCCAGGTCATCAGGTGCAGCGTGACAAAGAAGAAGCCGCACAGACCGACGGCGCGGCGAAACTTGAGAAGGTTGATGCCAGTGAGCCGGCGCAGGGGCGTGATCGCCAGCCCGGCGATCAGAACGTAAAGCCCGGCTTCGCCCAAGGCATGTTCCAGCGCCTCAACCGGGTTTGGCCCCAACCGCCCGTCGATACCGAGCCACAGAAGCCAGCCCGCATAAGCAAGGCTGCCGAGATAAATGGGCCAAGTCGGCACGGCCCGGACCGGGCCATTGATCGTGGCTGAGATACTCATGTCAGCGTCAGCTTAGGACAGATCCGCAATATGGCTCAATGATACTCGATGAGGTCCATGCCTTCATAAAGGCTCGCGACTTCTTCCTCGTAGCCGTTGAACATCCGCGTCGGGATCTTCTCGGCAAAAAGCCCCTGGCCCAGAAGCTGCTCATATTCCTGCGACCAGCGCGGATGCGCCCGGTTCGGGTTCACATTCGAATAGAAGCCATACTCCCGCGCGCTGTACTTGTTCCAGGCGGTGGGCGGCTCCCGATCGGTCAGGGTGATGCGGACGATGGATTTGATCGACTTGTAGCCATACTTCCACGGCACCACCAGGCGCAGCGGCGCGCCGTTCTGGTTCGGGATGTCCTTGCCATAGATACCGGTCGCCACGAAGGTCAGCGGGTGCATTGCTTCGTCCAGCCGCAAACCCTCGACATAAGGCCAGTCGATCACCGGCTGGCTGACCCCCGGCATTTCGTCAGGACGCAGCGCGGTCTCGAAAGCGACGTATTTCGCATCACTCTGCACCCCGGCCAGCGCCAGAAGGTCGGCCAGTTCAAATCCGTTCCATGGCACGATCATCGCCCAGCGTTCGACACAGCGGAACCGATAGATCCGCTCCTCGATCGTCATCTTGGCCATGATGTCCTCAAAGGCGTAGTCGCCGGGGTTGTCGACCAACCCGTCGATCTTCACGCTCCAAGGCTTGGTGGTCAGCAGATGCGCGTATCGCGCCGGATCACCCTTGCCGGTGCCAAACTCATAGAAGTTGTTGTAGCTGGTGATGTCTTCCCAACTGTTGGGCTCGCCCATCTCCGCGGTTGCCGAAGGCCCCATCGCAGCGGCGGGTGCTGCCAACGCGCCCGCGGCGATACTTCCGGCCATGCCCGCCATCAAACGACGCCGGTCGAGAAACACCGCCTCGGATGTCACGTCACTTTCTTTCAGCGTGTTCTTCCAGCGATAAGCCATACGCAGCGGGTCCTTTCCACAAACTCTATCGTTTCCGTGTCTAAAGCTCATGGGTTTGCGGGGGCAAAACAATACTGCTCACAATGAGTTCAGATACCTGAAACAAGCGGGCGTCAGACGCCCAGCAACCTGCCCACCGCTGCCATGTCCCATGCCAGCGCATCGCAATGGGGCGCCAACACGTCATCCTGCCCCGCCGCCGCAAACCCGATGCAGCGCATACCGGCGGCCTTCGCGGCGCGCGCGCCCGACGCGCTGTCTTCGACCACGACGCAATGATCGGGCGAAACATCAAGGCGATCCGCGGCATGTATATATATGTCAGGCGCCGGTTTCGGATTGGCCAATTCGCGGGCGGAGTAGACATGCGGCGCGAGCCAATTCCAAAGCCCTGTGCGCCGCAGCGTGATATCCATCTTGGCCAGCGGTCCGTTCGACCCCACGGCGCAGGCGATCCCCGCCCGGTGCAGACCGTCCAGCAGATCCGCAACACCGGGAATGGCCTCGACCTCCGCGTCGAGGGCCGCGAACATCTTGACATAGAAGAGGTCGACCCAGTCCGGCGGCAGGTCTGCGCCGCGCCGCGTGGCTTCGGCGGCAACACCTTCCATCGTGCCGCCCCAGGCAATCGACATCACCTCGCTCAGCGGCAGATCAAGACCGCGCGTCGCCAGATCATCGCGCAAGAGCCTGTTCGTGATGCTCTCGCTTTCCACCAACACGCCGTCACAGTCGAAGATCACCGCGCGAACCACCCCGCCGAACAACGCCATCAGGCAGCCCCGGTATCATGGCTGGGCCGGATCTGGTTCATCGGGACCGACGTACCATCCTGCTGCACGATCCGCACATGCCGCCGCCGCATCTGCCGGGGTTCCGACACGCCCACCGAATGGGCAATCGTCTCAACCTCCTTGATGATCGACTTGGCGTAATGCGCGACCTTTTCGAACTTGTCCTCGACCACCAGACCGGCCTGCAGATGCGGATCATGAGTGGTAATCCCGGTGGGGCAGGTGTTCTTGTTGCATTTCAGCGCCTGGATACAGCCCAGGGCAAACATGAAACCGCGCGCCGACGTCACGATATCCGCCCCCGCGCAGATCGCCCAGGCAACATCGCCGGGATTGACCAGCTTGCCCGCCGCGATGATCCGGATGCGGTCCTTCAGCCCATATTGATCGCGCAGATCGACAATCCGGGGCAATGCCTCGCGGATCGGCATGCCCACCAGATCCATGAGCGGCATCGGCGCGGCGCCGGTCCCCCCCTCGCCGCCATCAAGGGTAATGAAATCCGGCGCGCAGTCCGATCCGCGCTCGGCAATCAAGGTAAAGAGCTCTTCCCACGTCTCGGACGCACCGACCACGGTCTTGAACCCCGCCGGTTTGCCCGTGACTTCGCGGATGTGGCAGATCATGTCGAGCAGGTCGTTGAAATCATGCACGTCCAAGTGGCGATTGGGCGAAATACTGGATTGCCCGACATCTATCCCGCGGATCTCGGCAATCTCGGGGGTGACCTTGTCACCAGGCAGGATGCCGCCTTTGCCCGGCTTCGCCCCCTGCGCCAGCTTCAACTCAAACATCTTGACCATCGGGTTCTCCCCGACCTGCCGCAGCTTCTCGTCATCAAGCCTGCCATCACGGTCGCGCACACCGTATTTGGCGGTACCAATTTGAAAGACAATATCGCAGCCACCTTTCAGGTGGTAAGGCGAAAGCCCCCCTTCCCCGGTGTTGAGCCAGACCCCGGCTTTTGCCGCACCACGGCTCAGCGCCTCGACCGCCGGTTTCGAAATCGCGCCGAAACTCATGCCCGAGATGTTGAAGATCGACTTGGCGCTATAAGGCACCGCCGCCGTCGGGCCGATCACCATCGGTTCGGTCGCGGCAAACTGATCGTCCAGCGGCGGGAAGGCCGCGTTCACGAAAATCGGCGTGCCGGGAATACCCAGATTGCGGGTCGATCCGAACGCCAATGTGTTACTTTCACCCTTGGCCGCATGGGCAACCCAATCCCGCTGCGCGCGGTTGAACGGCATCTCCTCGCGGTCCATGGCAAAGAAATACTGGCGAAAGAACTCGCCAAGTTTGGTGAAGAGCCCGCGAAACCGCCCGATCACCGGATAGTTCCGCCGGATCGCATCGCCCTTTTGCGTCTTGTCGAGGATGAAGAAGGCCACCACCAGGATCACGATGACGCCAAGCACCAGAACGAAGAGAAGCGCCATTACCTGCAGCACGTTCATCGCATAGGTCATTTCTTTGCATCCCCTTCGGTCACCATCGCCGATCACGGTCATCTTGCGCCGGAAGCACCGGCACGACAAGCGCCGCAACCCGGCAATTTCCAGGCCGTTTTGAAACGGTCAATAACATCTTTGTCATTTGAAATCTCAAAAGGGCGCGGCTTAGGCGGCGCGGCCATTTTGTCAAATCGCATCGGCGGAAAACGCCGGAGATCCAATCCGATCACCTCGTCGTAACCGCCGCATGTGTCCGCACGGGCATTGTCCAAACATAATGAAAGGAAATCAGAATGTTTCGTAGAACCTACCTCGCCCTGACCGCCGCCGCCCTCATCAGTGGTCCCGCCTTCGCCGGTAGCGCCGGCAAGGATATCGTTGATACGGCCGTCGGCGCGGGTGACTTTGAAACGCTGGTTGCCGCGGCCAAAGCCGCCGATCTGGTGGATACGCTGAAAGGCGAAGGTCCCTACACCGTATTCGCCCCCACGGATGAGGCTTTTGCGGCCCTGCCCGATGGCACGGTTGAATCGCTTCTGAAGCCCGAGAACAAGGATCAGCTTGCCTCGATCCTGACGTATCACGTGGTGCCGGGTAAGGTGATGTCTGGTGATCTGTCGAACAACATGACGGCAACCACCGCGCAAGGTGGCGACCTGACCATCATGACCGAAGATGGCGTGACCGTGAACGGCGCCAATGTTGTAAGCGCGGATATCGAAGCCTCGAACGGCGTGATCCACGTAATCGACGCGGTCATCATCCCGGAGTAATCCAATCCAGCAGAAGGGCGCGCAATGTCGCGCCCTTTTTCATGCCTAGCGTTTATGGATCACTGCCACCTGATCCTTGCGACCCTTCTGAAATTTGACCGGCTCGATGATGCAGCCGGAAATCTGATCGCTCATCGCATTGAACTCCGCCGCGATGGCAGGGTCGGAATGCTCGAATTCGCGATTGTCGAGCCAAGTCCGGAACAGCGCCGCGGTCTTGGTGATCCCCGGCTTTTCATAGGGTTTCGGCTGCCACCGCAGATCTTCAATCACATAAAGGCCGCCAGACTCGAGCCGCGGGAAGATCTCGAGGAAAGCGTTCTGCTGATGATGACTTGCATGGCTCGCGTCATCCACGACGATCGTGGGCGCAGGGCTGATTTCCGCGATGGCACGGGCGATTTCGGACCGATCATCCATGTCGCAGCGATGGAAGGTGAAGCGGTCATGTTTGAACCAGCTGAAATCCGACACGTCCAGCCCGTGAATATGCGCCTTCTTGAAATACTCAAGCCACATGCGGATCGACGGCACATCATCGGTCTTGCGGTCCTTGTCGATGCCGTGTTCCGGCCCGCCGATCAGCAGGCCCATTTCCAGGAAGGTGATCTTACGCCCCCGGTAGGGGTGAAAGAGCATGTGGTAAAGCTCCGTGTAGCGGTGCTTGGTCGATCCCTTGTCCGAACCATACCGGTCGGCCAGGTCGGTCATGTTCTCGCCGCCCTTGCCGGTGGCGACAGGCGGAGTCGATTTGACCTTCTGCTCGGTTGCTTTCAACGCTGCTTTCTCCTCGCGCGACAACACCGGCGCCGCTTCGGTGTCGATCTTGTGCTTCTTCAAAAGCATATCCATGTAACTGCCCTCGTAAGGCACGCCGCCCCATTCCGACAAAATCTCCCGCACCCGGCGGCCATAGAAATGGATCGAATAGGTATCCTGCGTCACCACCTCTTCGATCTTCGATTTCAATTTCGGCTGCATCAATTGCCGCCGCTGCCGGAAGCCTACGGGATATAGCCCTTCGATTGGCAATGCATATTTCGCCTCGCCGGTCTTTTGCAGGAAATGCGTCACCGCATGCGGCCCCCAGACGCCCCACGACATGCCGCCGACATGCACCGGCTTGCCCGCCTCCTGCGCCGCCCGCAGCTTGGCCTTTTCCTTCTCGGACAGCCATTCGGGGATCGCGTATTCATCCTTGGTCATCTCCATCAGATGGCCAAGCGCCTCGCTGTCCTGCGGCAGGCCCAACACACCGCCATTGATATGACGCGCGCTTTCCCAGCCAAAGAAATGCCCGGTCTCGGTTTCGAACTTCTTGACGCAATAGGCATCAAGATCGGCCCAGATCATCCGGTCATTCTGCTGCAGCAGGTGATAGCGAAAGACGTCGGAAAAAAGCGCGAAGCTACCGGTCTTGCCATGCTGAATAAACCGGTCAATCTTGAGGACGCTGTCACCATGGACCAGTTCAACCCCGTCGGGGACGTTTTGCACATCCTCGTAGTGATAGAGTTTGACGTGATGCCCGGCGTCGAGGAACGACTGCGCGCATAGCACCTCGACATAGCTCAGAGGCCCCTCGACCCACAGCATGCCGATCTCATAATCCCTGCCCATCTCGACCCTCGTTCTTCTGTCCGCGGCGCGCATCCCGCGCCCGACGGGTGTTTTTTCCGGATTTGTAGGGGCCGGCCCCGCACCACGCAAGAAATTCGGCGGCCGAACGGCATTGGCCTGCGCCAAGTGTTGCAGCCAAACGCCCCTGCCCGCTCATGACCCACCGGGTTCAAGAAGGTGAATGGCCGGGTTGGCCCGAATGTCATCAATGTCGCGCTCATATACATGTGTCAGATGCGCCCGCTCCTGCGCGGTCCAGGGGTCATAGCCGCCGTATTTCTTGCCGCGCGGGTATCTTTCCTGCAGCGCCACCCGTTCATCCAGCGCGTGCGCCGCACCGCGCTCATGGATCAGTTTCAGAAGTTCGGCCACTGCCCGGCCCGACGCGGTAGGCCGCTTGTTCTTGTCCTTGGGTTCCTTCAGCTTGGACACATCAATATCGGGGCCGCAAAGCAGGCCGAGGATCTCCGTGTCCAGCGCGCGAAAATCTTCGTATTTCCAGACGGTGACCCGCGCCTCCGGGAACAGGGTGACAATGGATTTCAGCACATTGTGCCAGCTCGGCATGTTTTCCAGCACATTGCGGCGGAAAACCGGCTCATCAATGAACCACCGCTCCTGCACGGAGCGCAGATATTCGACATAGGCCGAGGCAAAGAAATCCGCATAGTTTCGGACGCCCAGGTAGACCTCGCTCACCGGATAGGGAAACTGCGCCGAGAAGGTCTCGATCAGCTTCCGCCGCCAGCGATAAAGGACACCGCGTTTGACGCAATGGCCGCAATGACCGGCCATGTTCTCGTCCGACAGGATGATGCGCCCGGCCTTGGTATCCAATACCTCGTCGAAGAACACGCTGGTCATCTCGGCGAGCTCCACATCACTGATCTTGGGGTCCCAGTCCATCCCGACCGAGGTATAGACATTGCATTGCACCGGCACGGTCAGCTGCTTGCGCGTGTCGCGATGATGCAGATATTGCACCCCCGACCGTTCCAGCATCTTGGCATTGCGGGCCAGAAGCGACTGGATATGGCTGGTGGCGGTCTTGTGAAACCCGCCATGCAACACCAGTGTCGGGCGGCTCATCCGACTGCCAGATCCTGCATCAACTGATCGCGTGTCACAGGTTGCTCACCCGGTCGATTGATCTTTTTCAGAAGAGCGTGCAGCGCCAGCCAATCCTTGTCCGACTTCAGCTTGTCAACCTTTGCCTGGTGCCACGCGCAGGCCGCTTCGTGCAGCCGCGCAATCTCGGGGTCTGCCATCATCTTCTTGACCTCAGCCCGGGTGGCCTTGACCGATGGCAGAAGGCTTTCATCCTGCTCCATGTTGAGGTTCATGTCCGCCCAATAGGCTACCCCCTGATCGTCGCCCACATGGTTCGTCCTGCCGCGGTCCCGCTTGACCAGGAAACTGTCCACCGATCGAACCGCGTAGTGATGCAGACGCGCGTGCTCATGGCTGAACTCCTGATGCGCCGACCAACCCGCTTCGAAATACTTCTCGGGCATCACCTGACCTCCGGCGTCCTTCCACACGAACCCCGCGGGACGGTCATCGAATTTCGGCCGGTGCACGCCGAATTTCCGGATATTGGCAGAGGGGCGGAACATGGTCTTCAATCCAAGCGCGCGATACTTGCCCCGGTACCCCTCCGGCGCACACCAGGTAAAACGCTCGGTGATCAACTTGTCTTCATATGTGACCTGCTCGCCGCATCCGAAAAGTTTCCAGCAAAAGGAAATCGCGTCGGCCTCACCGGTGGCTTCGAACAGATCGTCCAGTTTGCCACCACCCGCACGAATGTTGAGAAACTCGTCGCAATCGGCACAGATCACCCAATCGCAATTCAGGTATACCTCCTGCTTCAGCGCACGCCGCAACGCCACCCGCTGCGGACTGGCCCCGGCCTTGAACCGGTTCTCGACATGTTTGACCATGCCCAACTCTTCAAGCCGCATCGCGATCTTGTCGGTCCCGTCATCGCAATGGTTGGTGTAGATCAGGAAATCCGTGAAACCGATGGCACGGTGATAGGCGACCCATTCCAACATGAACGGGCCTTCGTTCTTCATCGTCGTGATGATCGCAGAACGCCCGGTATTGCGCCGCTCGATATTGACCGGGGTCGTGGAAATCGCCGGGGCCGCCGGCGGCTTGGCCGTGCCCGGGTCCGCCGGTTCAGGCGCCTTGTCCCGCAGCCGGTGCCGAAAAGCCACGTCAACCCGATCCGCCAAACCGTCCCGTCCCAGATCGCGAAAATACGACGACAAGGACCCACGATACCATGGCAGGTTCCGCCGCCCGCGATAGAGCTTGTAGAACGCAGGCGCAGTCAATTCGTCAAAGATGCAATGCCGCATGACCGGTTTCAGCGCATCAATCTTGCGCAGGAAAACCGCCGTCTTGTGATTGGAAAACCAGCAATTGAACACCTGGATGTTCTTGCCGCGAAACCGCCCGACATGCTGATGATCAAGCGCGTGATACGGATCGTAGAAGATGTTAACCCGGCCCAGTTTCGTGGTCAGCTTGGCGGCATCGCCCAAGGGCAAGGACCAATCCTGCCGCCGTCCGTTCTCATACCGCGTCTCCCACGGAACCAGATCGGGATTGAGCGTGCTTTGCGGATTGACCGAGACCACATGGGCGCCCGGCACGATCGAGCCATAGGCAATCGCCGCATATCCGCCCATCGACACACCGGCAAACACCACCCTATCATAGCCATCGAAAAACCCGTCCCGCTTCAGCTTCCGCATGCGCGCAATCAGGTCAGGATCGCGATACCAGTCGCTCACATGCGCCATGATACCCAGATGCGAGATGTTCTCGTCCCGTGCAAACTTGAAGGCCCATGGCTCCCGCTCCACCGACGTATCGCCGACATTCGACAGGTTGTCGAATGTCACCAGCAATCGGTTCACCGGGCGGCGCACGAAAAGTAGGCTGTGACGCAGACGCTTCTCCAGAAACCCCTCGCCATTGCCACCGGGACGAATGTCATCAAGCCAACGGGGAACCCCCTGGCCGTCTTCCTGTGCAGGTGCCTGATCTGCCATTGCTCGTTCTTTGTTTCTTGTTCATGGGACAGCAAGAACTGCCAACCGCAGTATAGGCGCCGTGGCCAAATCCACGCAACAACCGTCTTGGTCCTCGGTTATTGTTTCGCTAACCGCAACCGTCTTGCAACGCTGCCACCCCGCCGATCCGGGTTGTTCTGCGCGTCACATTCGCCACCGCGCCCCCGAGGACGCGACCGGAGGTCAAGGACGAGATATCGAGCGTGCGCGCAAGCGCACTCCCTTTGACAACCCTTAACGAGAACACCCCGCGAAGAGGATCGCGGGGTGCCTCCATCAGTTAATGTACAACTGCATCTTCTGGCGGTTGGCGCCCCGAGGTGCCGACACGATCGCCGATCAGAAGCCCTTCCGGGCCTGCGGTGACCGGCACCACCGCGCCGTCCAGCACCTCACCGGCCAGCAACATCTCGGCCAACGGATCCTGCACCGCGCGCTGTATCACACGCTTCAACGGGCGCGCGCCAAAGACCGGGTCATAGCCTTCATCGGCAAGCCATTGCCGTGCGGCGTCGTCCAACTCCAACGAGATATTCCGCGCCGCCAGACGTTTCGCCAAACGCGATAGTTGGATGTCGACGATGCCGTCCATATCCGCCCGCGCCAGCCGGTCAAAGATGATCGTCTCATCCAGACGGTTGAGGAACTCGGGGCGGAAATGCGCCCGCACCGCGTCCATCACATCGCGCTTGGCGTCCGAGGCATCGGCGCCTTCCGGCAACTGGCTGAGCGCCTGCGCCCCAAGGTTCGAGGTCAACACGATCAGCGTCTGCTTGAAGTCGACCGTGCGCCCCTGACCATCGGTCAGCACACCGTCATCCAGCACCTGCAACAGCACGTTGAAGACATCCGGATGCGCCTTCTCGACCTCGTCGAACAGCACGACCTGATAAGGCCTGCGCCGCACCGCTTCGGTCAGCACACCGCCTTCGTCATAACCGACATAGCCCGGAGGGGCACCGATCAGACGCGCAACCGCATGTTTCTCCATGAATTCGCTCATATCGATCCGTACCATCGCGGCGTCATCATCGAACAGGAACTCGGCCACCGCCTTGGTCAATTCGGTCTTGCCCACGCCGGTCGGCCCCAGGAACAGAAACGAACCCAGCGGTCGGTTCTCATCATTGAGCCCCGCGCGCGCGCGCCGCACAGCATTGGCCACGGCCTTCACGGCGGCGTTCTGCCCGATGACGCGCTTGTGCAGCCCGTCTTCCATACCCAGCAGCTTCTCGCGCTCGCCCTCCAGCATCTTGGCCGTCGGAATACCGGTCCAGCGTTCGACCACCTGCGCGATCTGTTCGGGCCGCACGGCCTCCTCGACCATCACACCGTCTTCCTCGGCCTGCTCGGCCTCGGTCAACTGCTTTTCCAGCCCCGGAATGACGCCATAAGACAGCTCCCCCGCCTTGGCCAGATCCCCCTCTCGCTTGGCAATCTCCAGCTCCGCGCGGGCGCGGTCCAACTGCTCCTTGAGGTCACGGGCCGAGGCCAGCTTGTCACGTTCCGACTGCCATTGCGCGGTCATCTCGCTTGAGCGTTCCTGTAGATCCGATAGCTCTTTTTCCAGCTTCTCCAACCGATCTTTCGACGCCGCGTCATCCTCACGACGCAAAGCTTCGGCTTCGATCTGCTTTTGCAGGATCTCACGGTCCAGCGCGTCCAATTCCTCGGGCTTGCTGTCCACTTCCATCCGCAACCGGCTCGCGGCCTCGTCCATCAGGTCGATGGCCTTGTCCGGCAGGAACCGGTCGGTGATATACCGATGCGACAGCGTCGCCGCCGCCACCAGCGCGGAATCACTCACCCGCACCCCGTGGTGCAGCTCGTATTTCTCCTTGATGCCCCGCAGGATCGAAATCGTATCCTCGACGGTCGGTTCCTCGACCAGCACCGGCTGAAACCGCCGCGCCAGCGCCGCGTCTTTCTCCACGTGCTTGCGGTATTCGTCCAGCGTGGTCGCCCCAACGCAGTGCAATTCGCCCCGTGCCAAGGCCGGTTTGATGAGGTTGGCCGCGTCCATCGCGCCATCGCCCTTACCGGCACCCACCAGCACATGCATCTCGTCGATGAAAAGGATGATCTCTCCGGCAGCCGACGTTACCTCGTTCAGGACCGCTTTCAGCCGTTCCTCAAACTCGCCGCGATACTTCGCACCGGCGATCAGCGCCCCCATGTCCAGCGACAAGAGCCGCTTGTTGGCCAGGCTTTCCGGCACATCACCATTCACGATACGCAGGGCCAGCCCTTCGGCAATCGCGGTCTTGCCCACGCCCGGCTCGCCGATGAGAACAGGGTTGTTCTTGGTCCGGCGGCTCAATACCTGCATGGCGCGGCGGATTTCATCATCGCGGCCGATGATCGGGTCGATCTTGCCCTCTTCGGCCGCACGGGTCAGGTCATGAGCATATTTCTCAAGCGCCTCATAGGTATCCTCGGCGCTGGCACTGTCGGCCTTGCGCCCTTTGCGGATATCGTTGATCGCCTCGTTGAGCTTCTGGGCCGAAACCGCACCGGCCTCCAGCGCGTCCTTGGCAGGCGATTTCACGATGGCCAGCGCGGTCAGCATCCGCTCGACCGGGACAAAGCTGTCCTTGGCCTTGGTGGCGAGCTTCTCGGCCTCGTCCAACACCTTGCCGGTCTGCTGATCCATATAGGTCTGACCGGCATCGCCGCTCACCTGCGGGATCTTCCGCATCGCGGCATCGAGCGCCTCGACCACGCGATCGGGCGCTCCGCCCGCGCGTTTGATGAGGTTGCTCGCCAACCCCTCGGTGTCATCCATCAATGCTTTGAGTATATGTTCGGGTGCCAGTTTCTGATGGCTTTCCCGCATGGCGATCGTCTGGGCGGCCTGAATGAAACCGCGCGACCGCTCCGTGAACTTCGACAAGTCCATGGGCCTTCTCCTTACTGCAAGCGTTACCCCGGATGGCACACCCTTCGATAGGCATATGCCGGTCGGGAACCTTATGATCTAAATGGGTAACGGGTCCGTTATCTTCAACCGCCCGATGCGACAAAAAATTGCAGCCTCAAACATTTTCGTGAAGCCTCTTGGAACTTCATGATCCTGTCATAGTTATCCCCATAGTTATCCACAGGCCCATCAGAGGCTCGAGCAGAAGGAAGTTTTTTATGCGTACTGATAAACTTCAGCTTTCCGACGTCCGCTACAATCCCGAGCGCAGCGCGTTCGAGGCGATCATCCGCGTTCACGATCGCGGTGAAACCTATGAATATCCGACCCACCTCGTGGCGCCGTTACAGGCCGAATTTGCCCTGATCGCCCGCGGACTGGTGGAAAAGGCACATCGCGCGCACAAATCGGCGTCACCCGCCCTGCGGATGCGCAAAGCCGTCGCACCGGTGCAGACCGTCAATCGCCCTGCACCGCAACTGCGCGAAACGCCCCTGATGATGCGGATGCTGCGCGCGCTGGCCGCATAACCCTACCCGAGCCACTTTTCAGTCAAGACGCAAACGGCCCGCCTGACGCGGGCCGTTCTTTCATCATGGCGGGACCAGATCAGGCAGACTGGCTGCCCTTCTTACGTCTGCGCAACACGCTGAGGCCACCCAGACCAAGCAACCCGCTCAGACCAAAGAGACCCGCAGCCGGCAGCGGCACCACGCCCGACACTTCACGGATCGTGATCGTCGCAACCGAAAATTGACTGAGATCGTTGCCGAAGTCGATCAGGTTGCCATCAAGGATGCCAAGCGGTGTCTCGACCCCCGCAAAAGCCGCGAAGGATTCGACACCGTGGACAACGCCGTTTTCCGCAACGCCATCCGCCGCGTCCTGCATCGCCACGAAGGCCGGACCACCCAGCGGATCGTTCACCTCTGTCCCCGCGTCCCAAAGGAGCGATGCGGTCACGTCAATCACCCGCTCACCGCTGAAATTGCCGAAATCGTCAAAGAGCGAATAGGCCAGCGGATCATCATTACCGAGGAAGGTGTCATTGGACGGCACCAGCATTGACAGGAATGTGAAGTAGCGGTTGATCGAGCCGTCCACATCAATCGTGGCCGTGGTCGTTTCGCCCGGGTCGATGGTGGGTGGACCGCTGCCCGGAGCCGCCACAACCGTCGCGACGGAATCAGGCGACACCGCCAACCGTTCTGCCGGCAGGCCACCGGGGCTGCCGGTTTCCGCGATCAGTTCGACACCCGCGCTTGCCGCACTACCGGCGTCGAAGGCATCGAAATTGCCATCGTGGAACGCGGAATAGACCGGCGTGATGGCAAAGCCGCCGATCTGGGCGGTATTTGTGATCGTGATCTCAAGCGTCGTGGCCTGGGCGGCAGCCGCGAAGGAAACGCTGGCCACCACCGAGGCGACGATCCCGCGACCCGATATCTTTGGAACTTTCATAAACAAACTCCTCTCCATGTAACACCGCCGGAGAAGTCCGGCGGCTGGGGGCAACCTGCCTTGTCTTCAAGGACTTCGGAAAACACGTCTCCTGACATTCCTGTGCCAGTGGTTGATCGCTTCGTGAGGACTTCGTGAACACCCGGCCGCTCCGATGGTCACGCCCCATGGCGATAGGTGCTTGACGGGGCGGGATGCTGCCGCGAAAAGGGCCGAAATCCTGCTGCAAAGGGGCCACCCTATGTCCGATGACCGCCTGATCGTTGCCCTTGATGTGCCGAACGCCCTTGAGGGGCTGCAACTGACCGAGAAGCTGGGCGACAGCGTGTCCTTCTACAAGATCGGGCTCGGGATGCTGACCGGGGGCGGGCTGGCGCTGGCCAATGAGCTTAAGCAGGAGCATGGCAAGCGCATTTTCCTCGACATGAAGCTCTTCGACATTGGCGCAACGATCGAAAGCGCCGTGCGCGGGCTGGCGCAGTTCGATCTCGATTTCCTGACCGTGCATGGCGATCCGCACGTGGTCCGCGCCGCCAAGGAAGGGGCCGCGGGCAAGGACCTCAAGATCCTTGCGGTCACGATCCTCACCTCGCTGGACCGCGCCGACCTTGATGCCGGTCTGATCCGCGCAGGTGACATTCCGGATATCGTCGCGGAACGCGCCGGACGCGCCTTTGACGCAGGTGCCGATGGCGTCATCGCCTCACCGCAAGAGGCCGCGATGATCCGCGCGCTGCCCAATGCGGCGGACCGGCTGATCGTGACGCCCGGGGTGCGGCCCGCAGGTGCCGATCTCGGCGATCAGAAACGGGTGGCAACCCCGGCGCAGGCGATTGCCGACGGGGCCGATCACGTCGTTGTCGGCCGCCCGATCCACCGCGCCGACGATCCACGTGTGGCTGCACAAAGCATCCTGTCGGAAATCGCCTCACCGCAGGCGCTGCACCCGAACCGTTAAGGCGGCTCAACCGCAGATATCGAGATAATCCCGCAACCGCGTCTGAAACTGCGGCACAGCCTTTGTGTGCGACAGGTACTCCGCCGCGGGCATCAGTTTCCACAACTGCCCTTCGGCCCCAAAGATCACGTCATCGACCAGAACCGCCGGCATCCGCGCCACGAAGAACCAGAAGACATGCCCGTCCCGATGATAGGCGCGCGCGTAGTGCAGATCACACACCGCAAGCTGCAACCCCAACTCCTCGCGCAACTCCCGCAGGGCGCAGGCCTCTGGGCTCTCCTGCCCTTCGCGCCCGCCACCGGGCAGGTCCCAATGCCCGGGCCAGGGAATATCCCGCCGCTCATCGCGCAGGATCACCGCCAGATCGTCACCGATAAACAAGGCCAGCTTGGCACCGTGAAAACGGCTGCGCTCGGTCTCTGCCGGTGATACACTTGCACTCTCACTCATTGGTCCCGTCCCATGCCTGCCCTTTGCCGCGATTGCCTGACCCAGTTCGATGCCGGACCGCGCTGCCCCGCCTGCCGCAGCCCGCGGATCACGGCGCATGACGAACTCTTTGACCTAACCATCGCGCATATGGATTGCGATGCCTTCTACGCCAGTGTCGAGAAACGCGACAACCCAGAACTCGCCGACAAGCCGCTGATTATCGGCGGCGGACGGCGCGGCGTGGTCTCGACCGCCTGCTATATCGCGCGCATTCGCGGCGTCCGCTCCGCCATGCCGATGTTCCAGGCCCTCAAACTCTGCCCCGATGCGGTCGTTTTGAAGCCCCGGATGAATGTCTATGCCGACACGTCCCGCGCCATCCGCGCGATGATGGACGAATTGACGCCTGTGATCGAACCGCTCTCGCTCGATGAGGCGTTTATCGACCTCACCGGGACGGAACGCCTGCACGGTGTGCCGCCTGCGGTGATGCTGGCCGGTCTTGTGCGACGGATGAAGACCGAGCTTGGCCTCACCGGCTCGATTGGCCTGTCGCATAACAAGTTCCTGGCCAAGGTGGCCTCGGACCTCGACAAACCGCATGGGTTTTCGGTAATCGGCCAGGCCGAGACCGCTGCGTTTTTGCGCGACAAGCCAGTCAGCCTGATCTGGGGCGTGGGTCAGGCCACGCGCAGCTCGCTCGACAAGGCGGGCATCCGCACCTTCGCTGACTTGCTGCGGTGGGAGCGCGAAGACCTGATCGCGCGGTTCGGGTCGATGGGCGACCGGCTCTGGCATCTCGCCCGCGGACAGGACAGACGCCGCGTCTCGGCCCACGCGCCAGTCAAGTCGATCTCCAGCGAGACGACGTTCTTTGAGGATACCGGCGATGCCGAAATTCTCGATGGCCATATCTGGCGGCTCTCGGAAAAAGTATCGGACCGCGCCAAGGCCAAGGGGATCGCAGGGCGGGTTGTCACGCTGAAGCTTAAGCGCGCCGATCACTCGCAGATCACCCGCCGCCTTTCGCTGCGCGATCCGACGCAAATGGCCGACACGATCTATCGCACCGCGCGCAACCTCTTTGACCAGGTCGAGGGCGAGGCACCGTTTCGCCTGATCGGCGTGGGCATCTCCGACCTGATCCCCGAGGACGGCGCCGACCGTTCCGGCGACCTGCTGGATCCGCAGGCCAACCAGCGCAGTAAAGCCGAACGCGCCACCGACAGCATCCGCCAGAAATTCGGCCCCGACGCGATCCTCAAGGGGCGATCCCTGCGCTAGTGTCGGCCTCCAGGGATTTGGTAATGTCGTGATGGTTCGGATCTGGCCAATTGTTCGCTCGGAGCGAATGCATGTCGACATATCAAAGAGGAACAACACTACCGTCCAACATCAAATCACCGCTAAGCGGACGAAGCGGACATCCATGCACGAGCCGCGCGATGGCCAGACCGCGGGATGGCGATCAACCGTTCTTAGGCACACTTTATCTTTGCCAAGTCCGGAAGACCTCTGATCGGTGCGCAACCTCTCCCAATCGCCAGCCCTTGCGGGCGGTCTGGCGATCGCGCGGCGGCGCTACGCGCCTTGATTCCGCGCGGTTAGAAATTCTGAACGTCCAAAGTGCACTCTAAGCTGCAATTGGGAGCAGTGCTGACCAAGCGGTCTTTCTACACTGAACGTTTGCTGGGTAACTCAATGAAGTTGGCCGGCACAATTTCGGTAAGCCAGACACCGTTGGCCGAAAGATAAAATGCATGCCCGGCTTCTTGCATTCTGCCAGCATACATCGACAGGACCATTGGCTTACCATGGCGGCCGCCCACCTTGATTGCCGTGTTGTGGTCAGAAGATAGATGCACATACTGGCGGCTCATTCTTACAAGGCCGGTTTCCCGGATACTCTCCAAGTTCTTTGAAGCCGTCCCGTGGTACAGAATTTCTGGAGGTGCTACCGGATTGAGTTGCAGGTCAACGGCAATGGAGTGTCCTTGATTTGCTCGAATAAACTGACCGTCTTCGGATAGGGCGTATCTTCTTTTGTCATTCATGGCGACGACATCTTCGATTTCATCGCGCGTCATCATGTTGTTCGATAACCGGATGATGTCGTCGACTTTCGCCCAACCCTGGGCGTCCAGCATTAGGCCTATTCTCTCTGGGTTGTGACGGAGAACTTTGGCCAGGTACTTGCTGATCTTTACGAGCCGTTTGTCCATTTCGGTGCCAACTTATACCTTTTGCTACAAACTCCAAGCATATTGGCCCTTGGCTGCTTTGGGTTCAAAGCGAACATTTTCAGTTCTACGCGCAGTAGGTATCAGGCCCGTCGTGCCTTTGGGCATCCGTTGTGCCTCACGTGCTCGGGAAAAGGCTATTCAGCCGCCAGAGACTTCTCGGCAGGCCGGCCAATATCTGCGATCTCGGCCACGACCCCTTGCAACAGTGTGCGGAAACTCTCGAAACTGCTGTTCGGCCGGATCAGTTGTTCATTCATGTAAAGTGCACGATCAATCTCGATCTGGACCGCGTGACGGCGTCGCATCGGGCGGCCGTAATGTTGCGTGATATAGGCGCCGGCAAAGGGAGTGTTGCGGGTCACCGCCAATCCCGCGCGGACAAATGCCGCCTCGATCCGGTCCACGACGCTCTCCTCGGCAGCAGCTCCGAACCTGTCGCCCAAGACAACCTCGGGGCGACGAATGCCCGACCGCGCCACCGTGTCCATCGCCTCATGGGGCATCGAATGGCAATCAATCAGAATCGCCTCGCCAAACATCAGATGCGCCTGATCCAGCTGCGCTTCCAGCGCCTCATGATACGGGCGCCAGTACTGGTCGATCCGTCGCTCGGCCTCGGCCATGGTAATCTTGCCGGAATAGATCGCCTTGCCATTGGCCACGACCCGCGGCACCACCCCCAGACCCGACGCCACACGCGGGTTATGGCCCTGCCGCTGCGCCCCTTCGATCAACGCCGGATCAAGCTCATCTCGGCTCCGGTTCAGGTCAACAAAGGCCCGCGGCGCACCGGCCTTGAGAAACGGCGCGCCGAATTGTGGCGCGCAATCATAGAGTTGGTCGACAAATGCATCTTCCGAGCTGCGCACGGTATGCTCGTTCAGGTTGGTGCGCCGGATGAAATGCCAGGGATAATCCCGCCCGCTATGGGGCGAGGCGAAGACCACGCTGGTGGTGCGCCGCTCGGGGTGGATCAACTGATAGGCAACTTTGGGCATCTTCCCTCCTGTTGCAGATTATCATAGAGGCAAATTGGCATTCTAAAAGCCCTTGATCCCTCACCCGACTCCTTTTATAGACACCTCCGAACCGGCGCGGGATTCCGCGCCCCTATTTATTGGGGGCACCTGACGCGTGGGTTTAACGGGCGATTAGCTCAGCGGTAGAGCACTTCGTTGACATCGAAGGGGTCACAAGTTCGATCCTTGTATCGCCCACCATATTCGTTGCGTCACCCCGGTGGCGCACCCGCAACCCCAGGCGCTGGCCCGCGCCGCGACATTAAGGAGAGGACCATGAAGGTTCGCAACTCGCTTCGCTCGCTCAAGAGCCGGCACCGTGATTGCCGCGTCGTGCGCCGCAAAGGCCGCGTTTACGTGATCAACAAAACCCAACGCCGGTTCAAAGCCCGCCAAGGCTGAACCGCCGTCACTTTTGTGAAGAAAGAAATGCCCCGCCTGTTTCGGCGGGGTTTTTCGTTTTTCGATGCCGGCCAAGATGATCGCGTGACATTACCCAGCGGTCCGATCACCTGCCCAACCGCAGATATGCTTTGAGCGTTCGCTCATATTTTCAAATCCAGTCTTGGTTTCCAGAATGGTCTGAAGAGTTCGATTTTGGGGCATCGGTTCATGACGACTTTGAGGCCGGCGTCCTCGGCCAGTTTGGCTGCTTTGTCGTCGTAGACGCCGATTTGGCCCCAGAGGACGCGGGCGCCGATGGCGATGGCTTTTTCGGTGATGCCGTAGAGTTCTTCGCTGGGGCGGAAGACGTCGACCATGTCGACCGGTTTGTCGATCTCTTCCAGGCTGTGATAGACTTTCAACCCGCGGATTTCGGTCAGTTTCGGATTGGGGTTCACCGGCAGGATGTCATAACCGATTTCGCTCAGTTGCCGCAGCACGCCATAGCTGAACTTGGTCTTGTCGCCGCTGGCGCCCACCATGGCGATGGACCGCACCGAACTCAGGATGTCGGCCAGGTATTTCGGGTCGTAATCATAGAGGCGGTCGATATCTGCTTCAGGCATTGTCTTGTGCTTTCTTTCCTTGCCCTGCCGCGGCGCGGCCTGAGGGCTTGGGCGTGGCGATATCCGCCTTGAGCTCATGGGGTTTCAAAGGGTCGAGGAACGGATTGCGGTAGAGGTCCCCGTGGCTTTCCACGCCGATCTCGAGGGTGATATCGGAGATGGCCCGCGCAACGCAGAGGATCACGTAGCCGTTGGCGATCTGGCGGTTGTTGAGCGCGACCTGGCGGCGCTGATTGACCTCACCGGCGGTCAGCCTGGCCGCGCAGGTGATGCAGCCGCCATATTTGCAGCCATAGGGCAGATCGACCCCCTGGTCGCGCAGCGCATCGAGCAACGGACGGCGGGCATCGACCACGTAGGTGGCATTGCCGCGATTGGCGATGGTGACGGTGTGGGTTGTCATCGCCACCCCTTTCCCACACAGGGCATTCCCCGGTCGCGGGCGGGGGAGACGCCCCCGCCCATGGGGGCGGTCGGGGGCTGCCCGGCACTGCCGGGCGGAAGGTTTGCAAAACACACGGGCGTCACAGCCAGATATCCGATGTGCAATCGCCGCCGGGATAGCGCATTTCGTGACACCGCGCCGGGCCGCCCGGCTCCTGGCCAAAATCCACGATAAAATCCTCGTTGATCTTCATCCCGCCGTTTTCCGGGTCGCAATCAATCATCACCATCACCCCGCCTTTCTCGCGGATCTCCGGATAGAACTGGTTGTCCCAGGTGGAGAAGAGCGAGGTCGTCACATAGAGCCTGCGCCCGTCGAGGCTCAGTTGGAACATCTGCGGCCCGCCGGCCATCTCGACCCCGTTCACCACCGGCGCCTTGCCCAGAAGCCCGCCCATGAAGACCTGCCCCGTCAGCACCGGGTTATGCGGGTCGGTGATATCATATTGCCGCATGTCCCCGTGCAGCCAGTTGTTGAGGTAGAGATACCTGTCATCCATCGAGATCAGGATCGCCGACATCACCCCCGGCAGCGGGATCGGCCATTCGGGATGCATCTCGTTCTCGACATCGACCACCTTTTCCCATTGCCATTTACCACCGTCGTCTTTCCACCAATGGATGACGTTCGAACTCAGCGCCGCGCCGCAGAACCCGTGCGTACTGTCCGGGTCATGGTGGAACTTGACCTCCAGCGGGATGAGCCCGTCTTCGCCCAGGTAAAAGCTCTCGACCGGTTCGCGCTTCTCGAAGTCCCAGAAGTGCAGCTCGCGGCCGTATTTGAGGTGCCCCACCTCCTCCAGGTCAAACCCCGGCATGAAGGTGTTGGGCGCGGCCCATTCGGAACTAACCATCACGTTGTGGCGCGGCTGGTACCAGAAGTCATAGCCGAACTTGATCTCGCCCATCGAGCTCTCCCACCGGCCGACGATGTTGAACGCCTTGTCGAGATGCAGGTAGCCGCCGGGCGCCTCGCCCTTGGCATTGCCGAGGAAAGAGATGATGATTTCGCTGCCCAGGCAATGCACCGTATGCGGGCCGCTTAGGTCGGCCTTGGCCTTGATCTCGGCACCCTCGATCACCTTGTGCAGCCGTGGCGCACGCGGGTCGGTGGCGGTATCGACGATATGCAGGTTATTCGACCGCACCCCCGGCAGGATCAGGTATCTGCGGCTCATCGAACTGTCATCATGGCACGACGAACAGGCGTTCCAGCCCATATGGTGCAGCTCATCCCCGATCCCCGGCATCTCCAGCCGGTGAATGACCTGGCCATAGGTCGGGCTGTCGGGGTCCACATCCACGGTGGCCAGGTAATCGGGCTTCTGGATGCCCGTCCCGGTATAGATCGCGATCGTATAAAGCAGCTTTTCCCGCGGCGCCTCAATCGCCGCCTGCGGGCTCGCATAGCCCGGTCCGCAACAATCCGTCATTGCTCACCTCCCATCCGGTCGGCAATGGCAACGATGCGGTACATGTCGCGCAGAACCGGTTTTTCGATCAGTTTGCCGTCGATCACCACAAGGCCGGTATCCGCCGCCTCGAACGCGGCGATGATCCGGCGGGCGCGGGCAATCTGCGCCTCGCTCGGGGTGAAGACGGCGTTCAGCGCGGCGATCTGCTTGGGATGCACCGAACCCTTGCCGGCAAAACCCAGGTCGCGCACCTTCTCCGCCTCGATCCGCATGCCTTCGGGGTCGTCGAGGTCCAGGAACGGCACGTCGATCACATCAAGCCCCGCCGCCGCCGAGGCATGCACCACGCGGGAGCGCGCATAGATCATCGCGTCAAAACTGTTCTGGCACCTGAGCTCGGCGGCCATGTCGACCCCGCCGAAGAACATCGCGTCGATCCGCGGCGAACAGCGCGCGATCTCGAACGCCGCCTCCAGCCCCTCGTTGGTCTCGATGATGACATGCAGCCGCGTCGCATGGCCCGCCTCGGTCAGAAGCTGGTCGAGCATCACCACCTCATCGGGCGTGCGCACCTTGGGCATCATCAGCGCCGGCGGCGGCGTCTGCGTGGCCAGCACCGCATTCACATCCTCGATCCCGAACCGCTCGCGCATCGAGTTGATCCGCACAATCCGCTCCACCCCATCCTCCGCCTGCGGCTGCTCGAACAACGCCAAGGCACTGCGCCGTGCCGCCGCCTTGTCCTTCGGCGCAATCCCATCCTCCAACTCAACACAAACAATATCCGCCCCACTCGCCAAAGCCTTGGGAAACATCTCAGGCCGCAGACCAGGCGTGAAAATGAAACTGCGCCTTGGGCGAAACATACGGTCAGACATCAAAACTTTCCCCAGAATTTTTCCTTGATTTCAGCCTCGCGCATACCAGCCGGAGTATGAACCTGCACCGCCGTGCCAGGCTCCCAATGGGACGCATCAATCAGGCCGATCGCGGCATTACAATCAAAGTCGTAGGCGCGGCAGGATGAGGAAATCCGCCCCACGCGCTGACCTTCCGCCTCGACCGGCCAGAAAGTGCCCTGCGGTGGCAGCGGATCACCGGCAATTTCGATCGGGCGTATCTGACGTGTCGGGGTTTGCTTTGCCTGCAAGGCATCCCATCCGAGGCATCCCGGATCGCGCTCCATGTCGCAAAACCGACCAAGACCCGCCTCAAAGGGTGTCATGTCCGGGGTGATATCGCTCAGATACGACAAAAGCCCCGCCTCGACCCGTTCTGCCTGACACGGGCACCCGGCGCACACGTCAAGGTCTCGCCCCGCTTCCATCAGTTGATCCCACAGGATATCGCCACCTGTTTCCCCTTCGAAATAAAGCTCATACCCACCCTGCACCGAATATCCCGACCGCGCCAGCACCATGGGCGTGCCGTTCACGTCGACGCGGGCGTGACGGAAAAACCGGATATCCTTGACCTGCGCACCCCAGATCCGGGCGGCCAGTTCGTCGGCTTTTGGCCCTTGAATGCCCAGAGGCGCCACCTGCGGCTCGTGGACTGACACGTCGAGGCCAAGACCTGCGGCCAGCCCCTTGTAGTAAAGGATCAGGTCACTGTCGGCGATCGAGACCCAATACCGGTCCTCGTCGAGGCGCAGCAGAACCGGGTCGTTGGTCATGTACCCCCGGCGATCCACGGTCGGAATATAAAAGCACTGGTCATCCACCATCTTCGAGATGTCGCGCGGGGTCGACATCTGCACCAGCCTGGCGGCGTCCGGCCCGCTGATCTCGATCTGGCGTTCGCAACCCACATCCCAGAGCTGCACGGCGGATTTGAGATGGCGGTAATCCTCTTCGCCGCACGCGAAACCGGTGGCGATCAGCATGTTGTTGTAAACGATATACCCCTGCGCCCCGGCGGCATGGCTGCGCGCCCAGAAGGGTGACCGCCGCATCCGCACGGTCAGCGGCATCGTCGTAGTGATATCACGCATCGCAAAATCTCGTGTTTGGTGGTTCATGGCATTGTCATGCACCTTCCCGGGCAGCCCGCCAAATATCATATGGCTCTGCCACCCATGCCGTTTCGCGAAGGCTCACATCATGCCGCCCGCCGTCTTGTCCTCGCCCGATTGCGCCGCGTAGATCGAGGTGTAGCCACCCGACCAGTTGGGCGGGATCTGACAGGGGCGCGGGTCATGTTCGGCCCAGATCACGTGCGCGCCCCGAACCACCTTGTAGGTGTTGCGCGTCGGTTGCGGATGAGCGGTGTAGGGCTTCGCATCCGAGGATGTGTAGCAGTTCAGCAAGAGCGGCCGCGGGACCGGGTTTTTCGAAGCGGGCGAGTAATGGAGCGTGCGGGCGTTGTGCACGGTGATGCTGCCCGCCTTGCCGGTCATGTATTCCACGCGGCCCGTATCGACGCCCGCCGCATCTTCGTCCGAGAGCATCCCGGTCCAGTTCCCGTCGGCATCGTACTGATTGTACAGGTCTTCGTTATGTGACCCCTTCAGTGCCGCAAGCGGGCCATTGGACATGTCCGTATCGGTAAGGTAGCAGCCGATGGTCAGGACGTTGTAATTGGTATGCGGGAAAAACTGGATATCCTGGTGCCATTTCACCGTGTCCGAGGCATCGAACCATTTGAAGTTCAGTTTCGAGTGATGGAACACCACGTTCGGCCCCACCAGGTCGGCGGCCACATCGGCCATCAGGCCGGTCGAAAAATTCCAATAGGCATCGTGTTGAATATCGGGGCTTTTCAGGCGGCGCAGGACGGGGTCATCGGCGCTGTGGCCCGGGCCGATATCGAAGGTATCGTCCGACGCGCTGACCGCGCGGCTTTTGTCCTGAAACTCTGCCGTGACCCGTTGCAGCTCAGCCAGCACATCTGCGGGCACCAGCTCTTCGACGCTCACGAAACCATCTTCGAAATACTTCTCCCGCTGCGCCTGCGTCAGCACGCGGGCAGGTTCTTTCAGAATGTCTTCCGGTGTCATCTTGATCTCCCTTAGGTCAAAGACCGCCCTTCGGCGGCCAGTTTCTTGTTGAGGATCTGGCGCACCTTGATGCCCGCACCATCGGCGCCCAGCGTGACTTCAAGAAAGTCGAGCCCGCGCGGATCTGCCTCGATCTGCGCCTGCATCCGCTCCAGCAGGTGCTTGTCCTCGTCAAAGGCGGCGGTGACGCTGGCCTTGGTCTTGGTGGCCACATCTTCGCTCAGTTCAGGCACGTCAAAGGCCGCGCCCCAGAAATAGTGGGTTTTGCCGCGTTGCGCGGGCGTGACGATATGGCAGCCGCGCATGATGAAATCCGATCGCGCACCGGCATCGGGGTTTGGATCATGCACGTTCCAGTCAGAAAAAGAGATCGCCAGCGTCGGCATCCGGCCCTTTTGCACCCGCTTGATCGGCTTGTCCTCTGGCAGGCCCATACCGGCACAAAAGAGTGGCGACAGCGGGGCCAGGTCAAATTCCTGCTCGTAACAGACGGTTTCCCCCTCCATGTAGGTATCGGGTGCCGTGATCCAATCATCCTGCTTGAACGTGTTCTTGTGCAGGAACGCGATATGGGTGAGGTCCAGCACGTTTTCGCGGATCAACACCCAGTTGGCCGCCACCTCGTAATAGCCGGTAATGAACGACCAGCCCGGATCGGTCTGATAGGCGACATCGGGTGGGTCGCAATCGATGGCCTCCTGATCGCCCATCCAGATCCAGATGAACGCGCCTGCTTCGCGTACGACAAAGGCGGGGATTTGCGCGGTCTTCGGCATCATCGTCTGGGTGGGGGCCTTGGTACAGTGCCCGCCGGTGTTGAACTCCATCCCGTGATAGGGGCAGATGATCTTGTCCCCGGTGACATGCCCCTCGCTCAGCGGCGCCCAGCGATGCGGGCAGCGGTCGTAAAGTGCGGCGGGTGTGCCATCTTCCAGCCGATAGAGCACTACCGGCGTTTCCAAGAGCCAGCGCGCCAGCGGTTTGGTCGTCACCTCATTGGCGCGGGCAGCGCACCACCACATGTTGCGGGGGTAATTGTCCTGCAGCATGCCGTTCGGGATGCGCTGGCCGTTCCTGGTCTGGTCCTGACCGTCCATGTCATTCCTCCTCTGCAAGGCGCCGCCTGAGGGCGTCGGCCTCTTCGGGTTTCATCTGGTACGAATGATCGGCATCGGGAAAACTGCCCGCGCGCACATCGGCGGCGAAGTCGGCGAAGGCCCTGGTGGCAACTTCGGCGACATTGCCATAACGCTTGGCAAACTTGGGTTTGAACGTGTCGAACGCGCCGATCAGGTCATAGCCGTTCAGAAGCTGGCAGGTGCCTGCCGCGCCCGCACCGATGGAAAAGGTGAAGATGCCGACAGCCTCGTCCACCGCTTTGCCAACCTCGTAAGGCATCGCTTCGATCTCAAGCCCGATGGCCCCGGCTTCTTCGATGGCGCGGGCGTTGTCGATGATGGTCATGGCCCCGTCTGCGGTGCGGCCCTGCATCTTGAAACCGCCCGCCAGATGCACCCGGTGCGGCAAGAGGCCGACATGGCTCATCACCGGGACGCCGGCATCGGCCACGGCCTTGATGATATGAGACATCTCGCGCCCGCCCTGCAGCTTGACCGCCTCGGCCCCGCCTTCCTTCATCAGGCGAATTGCGTTGAGCACCGCCATGTCCGGCGTCGCGTAGGAACCGTAAGGCATCGACACGAGGCAGAAGGTGTTGGGCGCCCCGCGGCGCACCGCGCGGCAATGGTCGATCATCTGGTCCACGGTCATCGCCAGCGTGTTTTCATGCCCGTGCAGCGTCATCCCCAGGCTGTCGCCAACCCCGATGATATCGACGCCCGCCCGTTCGGCCCAGGCTGCGGTCATCGCCTCGCCCACGGCCACCATCACCAGCCGTTCACCCGCGGCCTTCCTTGCCGCAAGGTCGGGGATCGTCAGTTTTACCCTGTCAGTCATATCGCGCTTATTGTTCCATTTGGAACAATATTGACTCGAGTTCTTTTCATCTTCAAGAGAAACTTTTACCCTGCGGCTCCGGGACCTGTCCGATGCCCTGACAAGAAGCGAACCGCATGAACAAGCAAAACCGACCGAGACCCGAACCCGAGGATTTTCTAGCCCGTGTCGAGTTCCGCGATGCTGCGCTGCTGTCGTTCCTGACCAGTTCAATCATTGTCCCGGCCTATGACGCGGTCAAACGTGACCTGGGCATCGCACGGCCAGAATACATGCTGCTCCTGTGCCTGTCGCATTATCCGGTGCTGACCGCGCAGGACGTCTCCCGCCTGACCGGCCGGCCCCGAAATTCGATCAGCCGGGCGGTGCACCGGATGCTGGCGGTGGGCCATATCGAACGCGCGCCCGATCCGTCCGACGGGCGCCAGGCACGCCTGACGATCACACAATCGGGCCGGGCGTTGCATGCCCAGATTTCCGAGCGTATCCGCCAACGGCAGGAAAATGTGCTTTCGGGTCTGACGGCCCGGGAGCGCGAAGACCTCGCCCGGTTGTTGCGCAAGGCGGCGGTATCCACCTGACCCTAGAAACCGCCCAGTAATTGTGACGGCAGCCAGAGCGCCAGTTGCGGGAAGGCCAGCACCAGCGCCAGGGTCACCAGTTGCATGGCGATAAAGGGGATCACACCCCAATACATATGCCGAAGCGTGATTTCCGGTGGGCTGATGCCGCGCAGGTAAAAGATTGACGGCGCCATCGGCGGGGTCAGGTAACTGGTTTGCAGCATCACCAGGAAGAGGATGCAGAACCAGATCGGATCGAACCCGGCGATCTTGATGATCGGGATCGCGATCGGGATAACGATCAGGATGACCGAAACCAGGTCCAGCACGAACCCCGCCAGGAAGGTAATAAACAGGATCAGCGCCAGCGTTCCCCAAGGGCCAAGCTCGGCCGCCGCAAGGATGCTGTTCGTGGCGCCCAAACCGCCCGAGGCGATGAAGACCCCCGCGAACATGTTCCCGGCGAGCAGGATCGTCAGCACCATGACCGTAATCAGCACCGTTTGGCGCAGGGCGGTCAGCAGCGTGCGGATGCTGAAATTGCCGTAAAGCGCCGTCAGCAGGACCGACCCCACCGCACCGCAGGCCGCGGCCTCCGTCGCCGTGGCCCAGCCCAGCAGGATCGTGCCCAACACCACGAAAATCAGGATCAGCGGCGGCACCAGCGCGACAAGGGTCTTGACGATCCTCTCCCCCATCGTCGGAAGCGGACCGTCCGGCGCCTTGTAGGGTGCGCGTGACGGGTCGATGGTACAGATCACCAACACGTAGAGAATGAAGAGACCTGCCATAATGAAGCCCGGGAACATGATCCCGGCAAAAAGATCCCCGACCGAGACATCGGCCACCGGCGCGAGGATGATGACCAGCACCGAGGGTGGGATGATCGTGCCGAGCGAGCCACCCGCACAGATCGTGCCCGAGATCAGCGACTTGTCGTAATTGTGGCTCATCATGATCGGGATCGCCAGCAGCCCGATTACCGTTTCCGTGGCCCCGACGACCCCCGACGCAGCGGCAAAGACCACGCCCATCAGGATCGACCCCACCGCCAACCCGCCCGGCAGGCGGCGCGTCCACATATGGATGGCTTCGAACAATCGCTCGGCGATGCCGGATTTCTCCAGCATCGCGCCCATGAAGATGAAAAGCGGCAGGGCGGCCAGAACGTAGTTGCCCGCGACGTCCTGCACCTTGGTCACGAACTGGAACACGGCCTTGTCGCCGAACCGCATGATCCCGAAAACGAGGCTCACCCCCATCAGCGAATAGGCCACCGGGATGCCCAGGAAAATCAGCACCAGCAGCGCCGGGAACATCATCAGCGCGATATCCATCAGGCGTGACCCCCAGCAGTCTCCGGGACCAAGGCCTGCCCGGTGAACAACACCGCCCCCGATTTCAGCATTTCAGCCAATGTCTGCGCCGCGAACAGCCCGAAACCGGCCACGAAGGTCACCCGGAAGGGCCAGACCACCGGGTTCCACGCGCTTTCACCCGACACCTCACCGCTCATGTAGGCCCGCATCAGGTACTCCCAAAGGCCGACGCACAGCCATAGCACCATAGGCAGAAGGACCAGGTACCCAAGCAGGTCGATCGCCGCCCGTCCCCGCTTTGGTAAGGAGGCATAGAAAAAATCCACCCGCACATGAGCACGCATCTTCATCGTGTAGGCGATGCCCAGCATCAGCCCACCGCCCATCAGCATATAGGCGAGTTCATAGGCCCAAAAGGTCGGCGCGTTGAACGCATAGCGGGCCACGACCTCGTAAACCATGAAGAGCGCCAGGGGTACGGTCGTGACGGCCGCCAGCCAGCCAGCCCAGACGGTCACCGCCTCGATGATCCGGATCATGCCGATCAGGATGGAACGCATCTCACCTCTCCAGACAAAAGAGACCGGCGGGCGAACCCGTCGATCCCCCTGACCTTATCAAAAGAACTAGTTCGGTTCCTTGCTGTCGCGGTACTTATGGGCGCTTGCCCAAAGCTCCTTGTAAGCCCTCTGGTCCGCGAGGATGTTCTTGAACCAGTCGTCGGGTTGAGCCGCGGCGGTCTTGTCCGCCCAGGCTTGCGCCAATTCCTGCGTCTTGACCAGAACCTCATCGTCCACAACGACGATTTCATTGCCGCTTTCCTCGTAGAAGGCATAGGCGCCAGCATCTTCATGCCCGGTTTCCTGATACACCTTCATCGTGGTCAGCTTGCCCGCCAGCAGCAGAAGTTCCTGATTGCGTTCACCGATCCGGTCCCAGGCCTCTTTGTTGACCTCACATTCCAGAACGGTCGTGGGGTGATGATACCCGGGCAGGACGATGTATTTGGCGATCTTGTAGAAGCCCGCCGACTTGTTGAGATAGGGCGTCGACCATTCCACCGCGTCGATCACGCCACGCTCGAGCGCCGGATAGACCTCGGCCCCGGGCAGGATCACGGTGGACACGCCCAGCTCGGCCGAGATCTCGGCCCAGGCGCCCGCGGTACGTTGCTTCAGCCCGTTGAAATCCGCGAGGCTTTGCACCTTCTTCGTGGAGTGCAAGCCCACCTCACGCGGGTACTGACCGCAGGGGAAAGCCACAACATCGAACTTCTCCATCCGGTAGTCCATCCATGTCTGCAGACCGCCACCTTCGTAGATCCAGTGCTGCATCTCTTCGGCGTTCAGCCCGCCGGTCCAGCCGCCGAAGAGGACGGTGGTCTTGTCCACGCCCCAATCATAGCCACCCCAATGGTGGCCCATCTCAGCCACGCCGCTCGACACGGTTTCAGTCACCTTCAGCGCGCTGCCCAGTGTACCGCCGGGGAACACCTCGATCTTGATTTCGCCGTTGGTCAGGAACTCGGCCATCTCGGCAAAGCCCTTGGCGGCGGTTTCCAGCGGCGGCCCACCGCCCCAAGACGTCGCCATCGACCAGTTTTCCTCGGCCATTGCCATACTGCCCGCCACGGCGAGCGACAGTGCGAATGCCGTGATCCTTGAATGCGTTTCCATATGCATCCTCCCGTTTTCTCTGTTGGCAATCCCGTTTCCCGGCGCGCACACCAGGCTGGATTGTCTTTTTTGGAACTACCCATTCTTGTTCCAGTTGGAACTATTTGTAAAGTTTCCCCTACAGCCTTGCAGCAGCCGGGCACAGGGTTGCACGGACCCGGTCTTTCAAAAAATAGAATAGAACTATGCGAACCATACCGATTTGCGATGCCTGGCCAAGCGGGTTCATAGGGTCAGCAGAACGGCCCCCGGGCTTCGGTCGGGTGTTTCGGGTGACGCCACGATGTCAGACCACAACTCACGGCTGCGCGCTTCTCCAATCAGTGCCGCCGACTTGGCCAGCAACCGCGCCAGGCGCGTGTCATTCCCCATAGGTGCGGCCAGATCGTGATCGGCAACCAGATGATCGCCACCATGTGTCCAGACTTCCACCCGGGCACAGGTTTCGCGCATTGATCCGTCGGTCCGCACGCGCACCTGTGCGCGACAGGTCGATAGATCGGGATCGGCCAGCATGTCGTCGCTGTAGCTTTCCAGCCTGTCCGTCGGCACGCCGCTCAACATCATGGCGGCCAGTTGCCGATAGCTGAACTTGGCCTCCAGACCGGTCCGGGGATCGGGAATGTTGCAGATGTCCAGGTATTGCGGATGCACGGTGATCTCAATCGAATCGACGGTCTTGCGGGTCAGTTCGTGTGCATCGCGCAAGCGCCGCAACGCCTCGAGCATGGCGTGGGTGCCATGGCAGCAAGCGTGAAACTTGTGACTGACCTCGGGCAGAAGATATTCCCGGCCGAACCCGTCAAACGCACGGTCATCGCGGGTGGCATGGTGGGTCGCTGCAAATCCTTGGGTGCTTTCCAGCCCATCCTCGGCCGCGACAATCCCCGCCTCCGCCCAGAGCGCCGCGTCCACACCCGCGGCCGCGGCCAGCCCTGCGTGCATCGGTTTGGCCATGGTGCCGAACTGTGCCTTGACGCCACCTGCGAGCGACGCGGTGAGGCCGAGGGCCATGCGGGTCTGGACCGCGTTCAATTGCAGAAGCCGTGCGGCGCCCGCTGTCACACCAAACGCGCCTGCCGTCGCGGTGACATGAAATCCCGTCCGATAATGATCGCGCCCCAACCAGACGCCCAACCTGATCGCCACCTCGGCACCGGTCAGCACAGCCTGTTTGGCCTCATCCATCGACGCGCCGGTCCGGTCCGCAAGTGCAGTGACCGCCGGGATCACCGTCACCGACGGATGACCGAGCGAGGCAAAATGCGTATCATCGTAGTCCAACGCATGGGAGGTCACACCATTGACCAGCGCCGCCGCCCGCACGGGCAAGCGTTGCGTTGTCCCGCAGACCTCCGCCTCGGCCTCGCCGCCCTCCTGCGCGGCCCTTTCTCGCACCAAGCGCGCCACGGGTTCGTTCCGACCGGCAATCGCCACGCTGGACCAATCCAGCAGACACAGATCGACAATCCGGGTCACGTCTGGGGGTGGGGCACGCCGCGCCGTGATAAACTCGACAAGTCTATCGGTGACCGGCATCAGTATGATCGCGGCATGCCAAGCACATGCTCGGCGATGTAGCTGAGTACAAGGTTGGTCGAAATGGGCGCCACCTGGTAAAGCCGCGCCTCGCGGAACTTGCGCTCCACGTCGTATTCTTCGGCAAAACCGAAACCGCCATGGGTCTGCACACAGGCCTCGGCCGCGGCCCAGCTTGCATCGGCACTGAGAAGTTTGGCCAGGTTGGCTTCTTCGCCTGGATTTTCACCCGCTTCATAGAGTTTTAGCGCCTCTCGAAGCATCAACTCCGCCGCGCGCATCTGGCTGTAGGCGCGGGCGATGGGGAACTGGATGCCCTGGTTCTGGCCGATGGGGCGCTGGAACACTTCGCGGTCACTGGCATAACCCGACGCCTTTTCGATAAACCACTTGGCATCGCCGATACATTCCGCCGAGATCAACAACCGCTCGGCATTCATCCCCGACAGGATGTAGCGAAAGCCCTTGCCCTCGTCCCCCACCAGCGACGAGGCCGGGATTTCCATGTCGTCAAAGAAAAGCTCGGTCGTGGCATGGTTCATCATCGTGCGAATGGGCCGGATCGTCAGGCCGCGGACAGCCCGCATGTCCACGAGAAAGACCGACAGCCCGTCGGTCTTTTTCGCCACCTGATCGCGCGGCGTCGTTCGGGCCAGCAGCAACAGCAGGTCGGAATATTCCGCCCGGCTGGTCCAGATCTTCTGACCGTTGACGATATAGCGGTCGCCGTCGCGCCGCGCAGTGGTGCGCAGGGATGTTGTATCGGTGCCGCTGGTCGGTTCGGTCACGCCAAAGGCTTGCAGCCTGAGAGACCCTTCGGCGATACCCGGCAGGAACGCCGATTTCTGCGCGTCCGAGCCATGCCTGAGCACCGTCCCCATCGTGTACATCTGCGCGTGACAGGCCGCCGCATTGCAGCCCGCGCGATGGATTTCTTCCAGGATCGCCGCGCCCGCAGAGATCGGGAGGCCCAGCCCGCCATACGCTTCGGGGATCAAGGCCGAAAGGTAACCCCCCTCGGTCAGCGCCTTTACGAACTCCGCCGGATACGCCTGTTCGCGGTCGCATTTCTGCCAATAGGTCCCGGGGAAATCGGCACAGAGGCGCGAAACGCCTTCGCGGATTTCCGGGTGATCCAGGTCATAGCTCAATGGCGGCTCCTAACGCATGATGAAGGGATTGGCAGCACTGGTTTCATGAGCGATCCAGACCGATTTGATCTGCATGAAATCCTTGATCGCCTGCTGCCCGCTTTCGCGCCCCTGACCGGACCGCTTGTAGCCGCCAAAGGGCGACATGAAACTGACCGCGCGGTAGGTGTTCACCCAGACCGTGCCCGCCTTGAGCCGCTCGGACATCCTGAGCGCGCGACCAATATCCGAGGTCCAGACCCCGGCAGCGAGGCCAAAGACAATGTCATTGCCGATCGCCACCGCATCGTCTTCGGTGTCAAAGGGAATGATCGACAGGATAGGGCCGAACACCTCTTCCTGCGCGATGCGCATGTCGTTGGTCACGCCGGTAAAGATCGTGGGTTCAACAAATCTCTCACCCTTGGCGCCCTCACCAGTATAGGGTTTGCCGCCCAGCACGCAGGTGGCACCATCTTCGCGGGCGACATCCATGTAATGCAGGATCTTTTCGTATTGCGGCGCGGTGGTCACGGGGCCCACATGGGTGTCCATCGACATCGGGTCGCCGATCCTGGCCGCACCTGCCACCTCGACCAGTCGCTCCACAAAGCGGTCATGGATGGAGCGTTGCACCAAGAGCCGCGAGCCCGCGATGCAGGTCTGCCCGGTGGCGGCGAAGATGCCCGAGATAGCGCCCATCACAGCCGCTTCGAAATCCGCATCGTCGAACACGATATTGGGTGATTTCCCCCCCAGTTCCAGCGTCACGGGCATGATCTTTTTCGCGGCACTTTCATAGATCCGCTGCCCGGCCATGTCCGATCCGGTAAAGGCGACCTTGGCCACGTCCGGGTGATCGACCAGCGGTTGCCCGACCTCTGCACCGAAACCTGTGATGCAGTTCACCACCCCGTCCGGAAACCCGGCCTCCTTGACCAGATCCATGAATTCCAGTGTTGAAACAGAGGTGTATTCCGACGGCTTGACCACCGCCGTGTTGCCCGCCGCCAGCGCCGGAGCGAGTTTCCACGCCAGCAAAAGCAGCGGCGAATTCCAGGCGGTTATCATCGCGATCACGCCCAGTGGCTCGTAGCGGGTGAAGTTGAAGATACCGGGCCGGTCCGAGGGCAGAACCGCACCTTCGACCTTGTCCGCCAGCCCCCCGAAATAGCGGTACCATTCAGCGAGGTACTTGGCCTGCGCGCCCATTTCGGCGATCAGCTTACCATTGTCGCGCACTTCCAGCTCGCCCAGGCGCGGTGCCTCGCGTTCAATGATTTCGGCCAGACGCACCAGCAGTTTGCCCCGTGCTGTCGGGCGCATCTCGGCCCATTCACCAGCGTCAAATGCCGCCTTGGCCGCCTGGACCGCGCGGTCCGCATCCTCTGCGGTGCCGCGCGCCACCTGCGCCCAGATTTCCCCGGTATAGGGATTGTCGGTGTCGAAATAGGCGCCCGCTGCCGGGGCCACATTTGCCCCGCCGATATAGTGATCGTAGGTTTTCATGGCTCTCCCGCTTCAAATTCGCGCCGTATCGCATCGGAGTGTGCGCCAAGGTCTGGCACCTGTCGAGGTTCGCCGTCACTATCCGGCATCGGCAACCCTGCCATGTCGATCTCGACGCTGTTGTATGTCGCCTGCGTATTCCGCAAAAACGGGTGATCCGACAGGTCCGCCACCGAATTCAGCGCCGCATTGGCGATCTTGGCGGCATCCAGCCGGGCAATGATATCGGTCGCATCGAACTGGCCAAAGGTGGCGTTCACCAGCGCATCAAGTGCGGCGCGGTTGGCATAGCGATCCGGATTGTCGCGGAACCGTGGATCGTCGATCAGGTCTGGCTGGTCCAGCACGTCCGCACAAAACACCGCCCATTCCCGGTTGCTTTGGACTGATAACAGCACCTGCGTGCCGCCCTTGCAGGTAAAAGCCCCGTAGGGCGCAATGAAACTGTGTTGCAGACCCGACCGCGCCGGCGCTCCACCCATGTAGCGATGCGCCAGGAGCGGCATGTTCATCCAGTCGGCCATCACGTCGAACATCGACAGGCTGAGCGCGGTTCCTTTTCCCGTCCGGCCCCGCTGGATCAACGCCCGGAGGATCGCGGAATAGGCGGTGAGCCCGGTAGAAAGATCGGTCAGCGATACGCCCACACGCGCGGGGGCCTCGGGATTGCCGGTGACCGAACAGATACCGCTTTCAGCCTGCACAAGGAAATCATAGGCCTTCTTTTTGGCGGCCACCTCGCCCTCGCCATAACCGGTGATGGTGCAGCTTATGAGCCCCGGATTAGGGCCGCGCAGCGTTTCATGATCCAAGCCCATCCGCGCCACGGCCCCCGGCGCGAGGTTCGACACGAACACATCCGCACGGGCCAGCATCGCGTGCATCAGCGCCATGTCTTCGGGTGATTTCAGATCGAGGCAGATTGATTCCTTGCCGCGGTTGAGCCAGGCGAAAATCGTGCTCTGGCCGTCCGCGCCTGCGTCATATCCGCGGGCAAAGTCGCCCTCGGGCCGTTCGACCTTGATCACCCGCGCGCCGGAGTTTGCCAGAAGCAATCCACAATAGGGCGCCGCCACCGCCTGCTCCAGCGAGACAACCAGTAATCCGTCAAGTTCCCGGGATAGCCCCAATCTTGCGCCTTTCTACGTCACCATTGGCAGATAGCGAAAATCTATCTTGCACTCACTATAAAGAAAGAAAAATGATACTATGGCTTCTATGCCGTTTTGCGAAAGGTGTCGCGTTGGAATTCAAACAGTTGAAAACCTTCATCTGCGTGGCGGAATGCGGCTCGATCAGCCGGGCGTCGGAACGGCTGCGCATTGCCCAACCGGCGCTGTCGCGGCAGATCAAGCTGCTGGAACATACCGTCGGGGCAGAATTGTTCAGCCGCCATGTCCGCGGCATGGTCCTGACCGAGGCCGGCCAGGCGCTGTTGGAGCGTATCTCGGGGCCGCTGCACCAGTTGGAGCAGTCCGTGCTGGACGTCAAATCCCTTCAGGCTGAGATCAGTGGCGAGGTCAAGCTGGGCGTGCTGCCGACCGTACCGGACAGCTTCAGCATTCGCCTGTTCGAGCATCTGAAAACGCAGTACCCCGGTATTTCACTGCATGTGAAAGAGGCCTATTCCATCAATCTCATTGAATGGCTGCAATCGGGCGAGATCGACCTGTGCTTCCTTTATGGCCCCGCGCGCGCCTACCAGTTTCAGTCAATCGATATCGTCACTGACGAGATCGTCCTCTTCAGCCCACCCGGCATCCTGAACGCAGGCACCACCATCCATGTCCAGGACCTCGCCGGGTTGCCGCTGGCCATGCCCAACCGCCCCTTTGGCCCGCGCCTGATCGTTGACAAACTGGCCGGGGCTGCCGGGGTGCAACTGACGCCGAAATATGCCGTCGACAGTTTCGGCATCGCCGTCGCCATGGCCGTTTCAGGCTTGTCGCACGGGATCATGCCGGTCTCATCGGTCTCCGCGCTGGAGGTCGAGGGCAAGCTCGAATTGCGCCGGATCCTGCCCGGACCCGCCGAACGGCAACTGATCCTGTCGCGTTCGTCGATGCGGCCCCAGACCCGCGCAACCGGCGCGGTTCAGGATGCGGTCTGTGACGTCCTATCGGCCATGCGCGCCGATGGAAACTGGCGCACGACCCTGGACGTCAACTGATGTCTATGCCCGGATGCGATAGAAATATTCACTAGATTGTATTGGCCAACCCGCCCTCAGACCCCGAGAACGAGCACATCATGAACCACGATTTCGAAACCCTTCTGACGGAAATCCCTGCGCCACATGTCCTGCTGGTCACGCTGAACCGGCCCGAGGCGTCGAATGCGTTCAACACGCAGATGGCGCAGGATCTGATAACGCTTTTCGAAGCGTTCTCGCTGAACACAGACGATATCCGCGCCATCGTCCTGACCGGCGCCGGCACCCGCGCGTTCTGCGCCGGGGGCGATCTCAAGGAACGCCACGGTATGAGCGACGCGGATTGGGGTGCGCAGCATCTGGTATATGAACGCATGGTCCGCGCGGTCATCGGCTGTCCGGTGCCGACCATCGGTGCGATCAATGGCGCGGCTTATGGCGGCGGATGCGAATTGGTCGCAGCACTTGATTTCTGCTACGCCGCCAAGGGCGCGAAATTCGCCCAGACCGAGGTGAAGATCGGCATTATCCCTGGCGCCGGCGGCACCCAGACGCTGGCGCGCGCGGTGGGCGAACGCCGCGCCAAGGAGCTGATCCTGTCCGGCACCCCCTTTACCGCCGCGCAGGCCTTGGAATGGGGTCTGCTGAACGCGGTCTATCCACAGAACGACCTCCTGCCCGCGGCCATAGAGACCGCCAAGAACATCGCGGCCAACGCGCCGATCGCCACGCGGCAGGCCAAGCAGGCCATTCACAAGGGGTTGCAGATGGGCCTGGCCGACGGGCTGGCGTTCGAGATCGAGGCCTATAACCGCACCATTCCCACCGCCGACCGGCGCGAAGGGGTGACCGCGTTCAACGAGAAACGCACACCGAAATTCGAGGGGCGATAGGGCATGTCAGAGCCAGTTACAGTCCGCGAGGTCGGCCCGCGCGATGGCCTGCAACTGGTCGGAACAGTCATGCCCACGCAAACCAAACTCAATTGGATCACACGGCAGGCCGCAGCGGGCTTCAAGGAGATCGAGGTGACATCCTTTGTCCCACCCAAACTGATGCCCCAATTTGCCGATGCGGCGGAGGTCACAATGAGCGCCAACGCTGTCCCCGGCCTGACCGCGTCGACCCTCGCATTGAACCTCAAGGGCGGCATCCGCGCATTGCAGGCGGGCGCACAAGTCGTCAACTTCGTGCTCTCGGCCTCGGAGGCGCATAACCAATCCAACGTGCGCTGCAGCACCGAGGCATCAATCCGAGCTTTCCGTGGCTTGCTCGACTGGCAATGGCAAAACGCGCCGCAGACCCGTGTCACCGTGGCCATTGCCACATCCTTCGGATGCTCGCTCCAGGGCGACGTGCCGGAGGCACAGGTTTGCGCGATTGCCGCGCAGCTGGCCGAGGCCAAGGCGGCCGAAATCACCCTCGCCGACACGGTGGGCTATGCCAATCCGCACCAGGTGAAACGCCTCTTTCGCGCCGTCGCCGCCGAGGTGGGCGAGGTGCCATTGGCCGCGCATTTCCACGACACGCGCGGGATGGGGCTGGCAAATGTTCTGGCGGCGCTCGATTGCGGCATCACCAAGTTCGACGCGGCGCTTGCAGGCCTCGGCGGATGCCCTTTCGCGCCCGGCGCCACCGGCAACATCGCCACCGAAGACACGGTCTACATGCTTGAAAACATGGGGCTGCGCACCGGGGTCGATCTCGACGCGCTCCTGCGCCTGCGCGAGGATTTCGCCGGCTGGCTGCCGGATGAACCCTTGCAGGGCCGGCTCGGCACCGCCGGTATCGCCCGCACCTTTGCCCCCGCCGCCTGAGGACCACGGGATATGACCAACTGCACCCATTACGACCTCGTGGAATTCGGCGCCGCGCTGGAAGAACGGACAACCCCTTTGCGCGCGCCCGCAGGCGAAGAGGTGCTGCTTGAGGTGATCTGCACCGGGGTCTGCCATTCCGATCTGCACATTATCGACGGGGAATTCGACCTGGGCGAAGAGGGCGTGATGCGCATGGCGGACCGGGGCATGAAACTGCCGCGCACCCTAGGTCACGAAACCGTCGGGCGGGTCAGTGCCGTCGGTCCTGATGCCGACACATCGATGATTGGCCAAAAGATGCTGGTCTTTCCCTGGCTCGGATGCGGGTCCTGCCGACCCTGCCACGAGGGGCGCAGCAATGATTGCATGGCAATGCGGATCATCGGGCTGGTGCAGGATGGCGGCTATGCCTCGCATATGCTGGTGGAAAATGCCGAAGCCCTCGTGGATTGCGACGGGCTTGATCCGGCCACCGTCGCCTCTCACGCCTGCTCCGGGCTGACCGTCTACAATGCGCTCGGCAAGCTCGACCCCCCCCATCCCGAAAGCTGGCTCGCGATCCTTGGTGTCGGCGGGTTGGGCCTGAACGCCGTCGCGATCGCCGCAGCCATGGGATACCGGAACATCCTGGCCGCCGATATCAACGAGGCCAACCTCAAGGCCGCCCGCGATATCGGCGCCTCCGTTACCCTGAACACGCGGGCGGATGACGCGCTCGACAGGCTGCGTGAACTGACTGGTGGCCAGCTCACCGACGTGCTGGATACGGTTGGCGCGCCGCAAACCGCCCGCCTCGCCGTGCACGGGTTGATCAAGGGCGGGCGATACGTGGTCGTCGGTCTGCATGGCGGCGATTTCAAGATGCCGCAACCCTGGCTGCCGCAGAAGGCGATGACCGTCATGGGAAGCCATGTTGGCACCCGCGCGCAATTGCAGGACCTGATCGCCCTGGTGCGGAGCGGCAAGGTCAAACCGCTGCCGGTCGAATGCCGCCCGATGGATGCGATTAATGATGCGCTGTCTGATCTGCACGCAGGCCGGGTGACGGGGCGGGTTGTCCTGACGAACTAGACCTGTTCGTTACGCAAGACGATCCAATCACAGCGCCACGTGGGACGGTCGGTCGTTTGACAAAAGAACTGCCGGGTCAGACCACCGACGCCTTGAGGAGTGAGATCGAATACGGGTGCTGCGCCTCCATCGCTCGCAGGGCATCAACGGTCAGCGTCTCCAACACTTCACCATCCTTCATTACTGCAAGCCGGTCGCACATATGGCTGATCACAGGCAGATCGTGGGAGACCATCAGGTACGTCAGGTTGTGTTCGTCCCGCAGATCGGTCAGGAGGTTGAGAATTTCTGCCTGCACTGACACGTCCAGCGCCGAGGTCGGCTCATCGAGCAGCAGGATATCCGGCTCCCCGGCCAGAGCGCGAGCGATGGCGACCCGCTGACGCTGCCCTCCCGAAAGCTGATGCGGATAGCGGAAGCGGAACTTGCTGCCGAGGCCCACGTCATCGAGGAGCTGGCTGACCCGTTTGTCGATCCCCTTGAGCCCCGCAAGATGCAGGGTTTCGCCCAACACCTGATCGACCGTGTGGCGCGGGTGGAGCGAGGCGTAGGGGTCCTGAAACACCATCTGCACCCGACGATAGAACTCGCGATCCCGCTTGCCCGGGGTGAGGGTCTGACCGGCGATTTCGATGTGGCCCGACCAGTTGGGCGCAAGCCCGGTTATCGCCCGCAGGATGGTTGATTTGCCCGATCCGCTTTCACCGACAAGGCCGAAACTCTCACCCGGCGTTACCTCAAGGGCGGCGTCACGGACGGCGTTGACGAGGTCACGCCCAGCGCCATACCAGACATTGAGGTCACGGATCGCAATCATGCTCATGCCGCGCCCTCCTCATCGGGGGCATTCACCCAGGCCGCGTCCCGCTTGAGCACATCGAGATGTTTGCGCGGCTGATCGAAGCGGGGCAGCGAGTTCAACAACCCTTGGGTATAGGGGTGTTTGGCCTCGTGCAGCTTGCCCGCATCACAGGTCTCGACGATCCGGCCCGCATACATGATGAGCACCCTGTCGCAGAAATCAGCGACGAGGTTCAGGTCGTGGCTGATGAAAATGAGGCCCATGCCGCGTTCGCGCACCAGCTTGTCCATGATATCAAGCACCTGCCGCTGCACCGTGACGTCAAGCGCCGAGGTCGGCTCATCCGCGATCATGATCTGCGGGTTGGGGATTAGCATCATCGCAATCATGATCCGCTGCCCCATGCCGCCGGACATTTCATGCGGATAGGCCCGCATTACCCGTTCCGGGTCGCGGATCGACACCGCCTCCAGCATTTCAACCGATCTGCGCCATGCCTCGGATTTCGAGACGCGGTTATGGACGAGATACGCTTCCATGATCTGATCGCCGATGCCCATCACCGGGTTGAGCGAGAATTTTGGGTCCTGCATGACCATCGAAATCTTCTCGCCGCGCACATCGCGCATGTCTTTTTCCGTCAGCGTGAGCAGGTTGCGGCCCTCGAGCGTGATGTGATCGGCCTCGACAATCCCGGGCGGGCGGATCAGCCGCAGGATGGCGCGCCCGGTCATGGATTTGCCTGATCCGCTTTCGCCCACGATCCCCAGCCGTTCCTTGCCCAGCGAAAACGACACCCCGCGCACGGCCTCGAAAAGCCCCTGCCGCGTGGGGAACTTCACCCAGAGATTTTGCACATCAAGCAGGGTCATTGGCTGTTACCCTTAGGATCAAGCACGTCGCGGAGCCCATCGCCCAACAGGTTAAAGGCAAGCGAGACGGTGAAGATCGCGAGGCCAGGCACTGTAGCCACCCACCAATGGTCGAGGATGAACCGGCGTCCGCCCGAGATCATCGCGCCCCATTCCGGGCTGGGCGGCTGCGCACCGAGGCCGAGGAAGCCGAGGCCTGCGGCGGCGAGGATGATGCCCGCCATATCAAGTGTCACCCGCACGATCAGCGACGAGATGCAGAGCGGCCAAATATGCTTGGTGATGATCCGGAACGGCCCGGCCCCTTGCAGACGCACCGCGCTGATATAATCCGACGAGCGGATCGTGAGCGTCTCCGCCCGGGCGATCCGGGCATAGGGCGGCCAGGCGGTCAGGGAAATGGCCAGCACCGCGTTTTCGATCCCCGCGCCGAGGGCGGCGACGAAGGCCAGCGCCAGAACGAGGCGGGGGAAGGCCAGAAAGATATCGGTAATCCGCATCAGGATCACGTCGGCCCATCCGCCGAGATACCCCGATACGGTCCCGACAAGCAGCCCCGCCACCGGTGCGATCAGGGCGACTAGGGTCACGATATAGAGCGTGATGCGACTGCCGTAGATCAGGCGGCTCAGGATATCGCGGCCGAGGCTGTCGGTGCCGAGGAGATGCCCTTCGGTTCCGATGGGCTGAAGCCGGTTCGCCAGATCCTGCGCATAGGGGTCGTGAGGTGCCACAATGGGCGCGCAAAAGGCGATCAGCACGAGAAGGACCAGGATACCGAGGCCGAACATCGCCATTGTGTTCGACCGGAAGTTCAGCCAGCCCTTGTAGAGGCTGGCAAACCGGGCCTGGCGGCGGGAGGTGGGCGCATCGCTGAGCAGCCATTCGCGGAGGGTCATGTCGCTCATTTCGACCTCGGATCAAAGATACGGTAGAGAAGGTCAGACAGAATGTTGAGGCAGATGAAGATCAGCCCCACCACGACCGTGCCGCCCAGAACGGCATTCATGTCGGCACTCAGAAGCGCCGTGGTGATGTAACTGCCGATGCCGGGCCAGGAGAAGATGATCTCGGTCAGCACCGAGCCTTCGAGCAGGTTGGCGTAACTCAGCGCGATCACGGTAATCAGTTGCACCCGGATGTTGCGGAAGGCATGGCGCCAGATCACGGCGCGTTCGGACATACCCTTCACGCGCGCGGTGACGATATATTCGGCGCTCATCTGTTCAAGGATGAAGGAGCGCGTCATGCGGCTGATGTAAGCCATGGAGTAATAGCCCAGCAGCGAGGCGGGCAGGATCAGGTGGCTGAACGCGTTGCGAAACACGTCCCAATGGCCAGAAATCGCGCTGTCGATCAGGATCATGCCGGTGCGTGTCGGCACGATATCCTGGTAGAAGATATCGAGACGTCCCGGCCCGCCGACCCAGCCCAGGATGCCGTAAAAGACCAAGAGCCCCACGAGGCCCAGCCAGAAGATCGGCATCGAATACCCGACAAGGGCCACGACACGGGCCACCTGGTCGATCCAGGAGCCGCGTTTGACACCGGCGATCACGCCCAGGGGGACACCGACGACAACGCCAAAGATCGTCCCCAGCGTGGCCAGCTCCAGCGTGGCGGGAAAGACGCGGGCGATATCTTCAGCGACGGGCCGCGCGTTCAGGAGCGACATGCCGAAATCACCCCGGACCACATCGCTGATGTAATAGAAAAATTGAACGATGATGGGCTTATCCAGCCCAAGCTGCTCATAGACCGCATCATAGGTCGATTGCGACGCACGTTCGCCGACGATGGCCAGCACCGGATCGATCGGCATGACGCGACCGATGATGAACGTGACCAGCAAAAGGCCCAGCATCGTCACCGCAATCGACAGGATCGACCCGGCGGCGGTTTTCAGAAAGGGGGCGAAGGACGCAGGTTTGCGTCCCTCGCGATCATTTTCGGCCAGCGCCATTTACTTGGTGACCGGCCAGTAAGACACGGCAGTGGTCGCACCACCCAGGTTCAGGTTCTCGACATTGTCGCGCATCGCGGCCTGTTCGATCTTCTGGAACATGACGACGAAGGGCGACGTTTCGCGGAACTGCGCCTGGATATCCGTATACATCTGCGCCCGCTTGTCCCGGTCATTCTCAACCACGGCGGCGGCAGTCATATCGGTCAGCCCACCAGTGTCCCAGCTATTGCGCCAGGCGAGAAGGCCCGTGGCCTGCGCCTCGTCGGAATTGTCGGGGTTATAGGCAAACGTACCGGCATTCGTGTGCGGGTCGGGATAGTCCGGCCCCCAGGCACCGACATAGACGTCCAGTTCCCGCGCACGATACCGCGCCAGGATCTGCTTGGCCGTGCCGACGGTGATGTTGAGCTTGATGCCCACCTGCGCCAGCGCGTTCTGATAGGTCTGGGCGATCTCGATCCGCTCCTGCGCTTCACGCACACCGGCCTCGATCTCCAGCCCTTCGGGCACACCCGCCGCTGCCAACATCTCCTTGGCCTTCTCGACATTCAGACTGAACGGGTTTTCGTCCACTGCGCCCAGGAATGTGCGCGGCAGGAAGTTCTGATGCGTCACGTATTGACCATTGAGGAAGCTGTTCTGCATCCCCTCGTAATCCACCAGGTATTTCATCGCCTGGCGCACCTCGGGCTTGGAAAGCTCGGGATGTTTCTGGTTGAACGCCAGATACATCAGCCGTCCGCGCAACTCGTCATAGATCTTGACACCTTCGGCTTCACGCGCGCCCGCGATATCCTCAGGGTTCAGGTTTCGGGCCACGTCGATGTCACCGCGCTCCAGCAGCAGACGCTGGCTCGCGCTTTCCTGCACATGGCGCACGATCACACGCTCCATGGCCGGGGCGCCGAGGTGGAAATCAGGGTTCGATTGCAGCGTCACGCTCTCATTGGGCTTCCAGCTCACGAGCGAATAGGCACCCGATCCGGCGGTGTTGGTCTTGAGCCAGGTATTGCCCATGTCGCCATCGACCTCGTTGGCCATGACGGTCTGCATGTCGACGATACCGCCGATGGTCGATGTCAGGCAGTTCAGCACAAATGACGTCGCATAGGGCTTGTCGGTGGTGATCGTGACCGTGTTGCCATCGGCCTTGATCGTCTCCTCGACATTCTCGGCGGTGAAGCCGAACTGCGTCAGGATGAACGCAGGCGTCTTGTTCAGGATAACCGCGCGGCGCAGCGAAAACTCGACATCCGCCGCCGTGATCGGGTTGCCGGAATGGAATTTCAGACCCTCGCGGATGGTGAAGGTGATGGATTGACCATCCTCGCTCACTTCCCAGCTTTCAGCGATCTCGGGCTGATAGCCCGCTTCGAGATTGGCCGGATCGAAATTGACCAGCTTCATGTAGACATTGCGGCTCACGTCCGAACCCGCGAACTCAAAGCTCTCGGCCGGGTCAAGCGTGGTGATATCGTCAATCCGGTTGGCGATCACCAGCATGTTCGGCGGCGTTTCGGCCGTGGCCATCGGCACCGCGGTCACGGCGAGCGTGAGCCCGAGGGCCGCGCCCGTCATCAATCTGCTAAACACATTCATCTTTTCTACCTCTCCTGTTGTTAAAATCTGCGGCGGCGGTGTCAGGACCCCCAGGTCTTCTCAAGCACACGCAGCCAATTCCCATGGCACAGTTTTTCGATGAGCGGGTCATCATATCCGTGCTCTTTCATGGCCTGTCTCAGCCGCGGCAGACCCGCGACCGTGGTCAGTTCGTCGGGGACAATCGCGCCGTCATAATCGGACCCCAGCCCGACACGATCCTCTCCCAGAATGTTCATCAGGTGATCAAGGTGCTTCAACACCTGGCTCTGCGGCACATCGGCCAGCATCCGGCCATCTTCACGTAGGAAGGCCACCGCGAAATTCAGCCCGACCATGCCATCACTTTCGGCAATGGCGCGCAGTTGATCATCCGTCAGGTTGCGCGAATGCGGACAGATCGCATGGGCGTTGGAGTGGGTTGCGACCAGCGGTTTGGTGGAGTGTTTCGTCACGTCCCAAAACCCCGCCTCGTTCAGATGCGACAGGTCCACCATGATGCCCAACTCGTTGCACCGCCGGATCAGGCGCAGACCGGCCTCCGTCAGCCCCGCCCCGATATCCGGCGAGGACGGGAAGCGAAACGGCACCCCGTAACCAAAGATCGTATCGCGGCTCCAGACCGGCCCGATGGAGCGCAGCCCCGCCGCGTAGAGCACGTCCAGCATGTGCAGATCGGGGTCAATCGCCTCGGCCCCCTCGATATGAAAGATCGCCGCGATTCGTCCCGCGTCGAATGCCGCGCGGATCTCGGCAACCGTTCGGCAGATCACCAGACCCCCCAGCCGTTCCAGCTCAAGCAGCGTCGCCGCTTGCGACAGCGCGACCGATTGCGCGTTTTCCAGCGCAATCGGATCGGGCAGAGGCAGGTCATATGACGGTTTGGTCATCTCGTCATACTTGTCGTCCAGGTCAGTGGGCGAAGGCACATAGACCGCGAAGAAACCCCCACCAAAGCCGCCCTGCTGCGCCTTGGGTTGGTCGACGGCACCATCGCGCCCCTCGATGAAACTGCGCGCGGCTGTCACGCCGCCGGCACGGTAGAGCTTACAAAGAACATCATTGTGGCCGTCAAAGATGACAGGCTGGATGCACGCCATTGAGCGGCCTCTCTACTGTGCAAGAACAGGTGTGACGATACCATTATGTCTGCACATGCCAAGTCGAAAATGTAACGCTTGATTGAAGGCTGCCCTGCGGCTCAACCTGAAGGCTTTACCGTTCTCGTTTTGTCATCTGGTGACGGCCTACCTGCATCGACCAGGGTTTCGCGTCCACCCGGGCTGGCAACATCAGAGTCATCCGTCACGGCTCGGATAGGGAGGTCGCGGTTACCTCCGCTTTCTTCGATGCCAACTCATCAGCGTGCAAATCGCCATACCCAATCAAACCAATAATGTGGTTAGGAGGGCGGGTAAAAAATTCAAAAACACATAAGTTGTTTTCACTGGATTTTTTGGAGAAGTGGTGCCCCCACACGGACTCGAACCGCGGACCTACTGATTACAAATCAGTTGCTCTACCAGCTGAGCTATAGGGGCACTCCGGGGCGCTTCATGGGTGCGCCCTGAGCAAACGACACCTGATGAACCATCGGGAATCGAGCGCGTTTTAGCGGCATGCGTCCAGCAATGCAACACTGCTGAAACACCAATTTTGCCAATTGTGGCGCCATCTGTTGCATTTGATGATCTCGGAATGGTCATCGCGAGAGTCCACTGGAAATCCGGTACGGGCCGTTAGATCCGCAGGCAGCCGGAAACGATCAGTAAAACCTGCCCTCGAAGCAGCCATGCATCATGAAATGCTGTTCGGGATCGGTGCCGGTGCGGGCAATATCGGGGTTCAGGACCATGTATTGCTCGGCTGAAAACCCTTGGGGCAGTTGACGTTTTTTGAACGGGTCCCTTTCGCAGAGCTGCTGGCTCAAGATCCTGGCAAAGCCCCGGACGTCGCGGGCGCGGCGGCCCAGTTTCAGCCCGGCTGCCCTCTTCAGAAAATCCAGAAGCTCGGGCAAGAGGTCCTGGCAAATATCCAGCAGGTCTTCGTGACGGTCGATGACATAATCGCCCCGGCCGCGCTCTCTTGTGAAGGCGCGACCGCATTCCCGATCAACCCAATCGAGCGCCTCTTCATTGGCCGCGTGGAGCCGGTTCGCAAACGCCTCGGACAAAGCGAGCTTGCCCTTGCCGAATTGGTACATCAACACGTTCAGAAAGCGTTTATTACGCTCGAAATGCGGCGCATCGGCGGGGGCGCTTCCGAAATAGGACAGGGTGGCAACAGCCGCCGCCGCTTCGGCGCTGAAACTGACATTCGTTCTGATCCGCTTCGCGCGGTTTACGTCGAGCCCCAGCCGGTCGCAGAAATCGTCCACGATATCGCCGTTCTTCATATCCTGCCGGTCATAGATTGCGGTGGTCAGCGGCTCGCCCTTTAGCGCCTCTTTCCAGAGCTTGAGGAACTTGGCGTCGTTATAGATCAACTGGTTGAGGTCCTCGCGCAGGCTGGCCGAGAAAAACAGCGCCGGGTGGGAGGCCGTCAGGCGCTGCTGGAACCGCGACAGGAACGCCCCGGGACACGCCCGCAGGTAACAGACCCCTTCGATCTGCTCGAAGGAGTCCCGAAGCATGGCAATAAGACCCGCTGCGCACCCATGGTTTGGGAACAACCCTTCGCCGGAAAAGATCAGGCGTTCATGCGGGACGTTGGCAATGCTCGCCTCAAGCCCCTCCCGAAAGGCGCGGGCATTGGGCGTTTCGCCGGTCCGCTGCATGAATTTCATCGGGATCGAATTGGGCCACCGCAACTTGTCGGGGCTGGCGTTCCAGCGCGGAAAAAGCGCGGCACATTCGCCGATGCCGTCCTCGCCAAACCCGGCAAGCACCAACGGTTCGCTATGGTTCGGATTGTCAGGCGATGTCGGGAGGCGGGCGAAAACCGTTTTTCCGTCATCATAATCGGCGAGGCCGAATTGCAGCGCAGTCGTGCCGGTCTTGGCCGTGCCAAAATGCAAAATGCAGGATTTCTTCTTCTGTGCCATCTGCGCGTCCGGATCGCCTTTTGGTGATATCGCCCCTTGTGGCTACAGGCCATGGGGGAGCACCGCAATCTGAAACTTGTGGCATCCCGCGTTCATTCACGCCCCCCGGTGCAAATCCCCTGTGAGGTGCGCAGTAACGGTCAGAGTTCTTCATTTGCCCCGCTTCACCGGCCCATGGCCGGGGCGATCTCGACCGGTTGGCAATGACTCGCGGAGAGTGAAATGCAAGCGATTGCATCTCAAAATGTAAACGCTTACATTGAAGCCGAATCAAGGATGCGCTTGTCGGCATCGCGACAAACTTTGCCTGCAACTGCGTCCCCGTGATTATCGTGGTCATGGATCATTGTCCGACACCGGGCAGCCATCAGACCACTGCCGTCCGCGACCAAAACAGGATTGTCCAATGACCCGAGAGTATCTGAAAAAAGCCACCTTGACCGCGCAATCCGACGCCTCCGATGTGGGGGAAACCGTTCGCACGATCCTCAACGACATCGAAGAGGGCGGCGATGCGAAGGCCATGGAATACGCGGCCAAGTTCGATAAGTACGACGGCAACGTCATCCTGACGAAGGAAGAAATCGAAGCCGCCGCCGCCCTGGTGCCGGAAAAGCTCAAACAGGACATTCACTTTGCCCACGACAACGTGCGCCGCTTTGCTGAGACGCAGAAAAGCACCCTTACGGATGTCGAACTCGAAGTCGTGCCCGGCGTGATCACCGGGCAGAAGGCGATCCCGGTGGATGCGGCCGGATGCTACGTGCCCGGCGGGCGGTACAGCCACATTGCGAGCGCGATCATGACCGTGACCACCGCCAAGGTCGCGGGCTGCAAGCATATCGCGGCCTGTTCGCCCCCGCGCCCCGGCGTCGGCGTTGCCCCGGCCATCATCTACGCGGCCAATTATTGCGGCGCCGATACGATCCTTGCCATGGGCGGTGTGCAGGGTGTGGCGGCGATGACCTTCGGGCTTTTCGGCCTGCCCAAGGCGAAAATCCTGGTCGGACCGGGTAACCAGTTCGTGGCCGAGGCCAAGCGGCGGCTATTCGGTCGTGTTGGCATCGACATGATCGCCGGCCCGACCGACAGCCTGATCCTGGCCGACAAAGCCGCCGATCCGCATATCGTAACCACCGATCTGGTGAGCCAGGCCGAACATGGGTACAACTCGCCTGTCTGGCTGGTGACCGATGACCGGGCGCTGGCGGAAAAGGTGATGGAGATGATCCCCGCCTATATAGACGACCTGCCAGAAGTGAACGCCGAAAACGCCCGGGCTGCCTGGCGCGATTATGCCGAGGTGATCCTCTGTGCCGATCGCGAAGAGATGGCCGCATGTTCCGACGATTACGCGCCCGAGCACCTGACGGTGATGGCGGACGACCTGGATTGGTGGCTTGATCGCCTGAGCTGCTACGGCTCGCTCTTCCTGGGTGAGGAAAGCACCGTGTCCTATGGCGACAAATCCGTGGGTACCAACCACGTGCTGCCGACCTCGGGTGCGGCGAGCTATACCGGCGGTCTCAGCGTGCACAAATACATGAAGATCGTCACCTGGCAGCGTGGCACGCGCGACGGCTACAAACCCGTGGCCGAGGCCACCGCGCGTATTGCCCGGCTGGAAGGCATGGAAGGCCATGCCCGTGCTGCCGATGTGCGTCTGGCGAAGTACTTCCCCGACGAGGAATTCGATCTCGTCGGAACCGAGTAATTCATGTCGCGCGGATTTTTCGACCTCACGGGCCGTGTGGCCTGTGTCACCGGTGCCTCCTCGGGCCTGGGACGGCGTGCCGCCACCGTATTGGCGGGCGCTGGTGCCCGAGTGGTTGGGGTCGCCCGCCGTGCCGACGCGCTGGAGGAGTGGCGCGGTACGGTGGGCGACAAGGCCGCCATCGTGACCCATGACGTGGCCGACCGGGACAGCCTGCCCGATCTTGCCGCCGAGATTGCGAAGCCCTTCGGCTCGCCGGATATCCTCGTCCATGCGGCGGGCATCAATACCCGCGAGGCTGCGGATGACGTGACCCCGGGTGGCTGGGACATGACGCTTGATCTCAACCTCTCCGCACCGTTTTTCCTGAGCCAGGCGCTGGTGCCTGCGATGAAGGAAAAGGGATGGGGCCGGATCGTGCATTTCGCCTCGCTCCAGACGACGCGCGCTTTTCCGGGGGGCATCGCCTATGGCGCGACCAAGGCCGGGATTGGGCAACTGACCCGTGCAATGGCCGAGGCTTGGTCGGGTGACGGGATCAATGTCAACGCCATCGGTCCGGGGTTTTTCCGCACCGAATTGACCGCCGCGGTCTTCAACGATCCCGAACGCGCGGCGCGCAATGCCGCCCAGACCTGCATCGGGCGCAATGGCGAACTCGAAGACCTCGACGGGCCGCTGCTTTTCTTCTGCTCCGACGCTTCTGCCTATGTCACCGGGCAGGTTCTGATGGTCGATGGGGGGTTCACGGCGAAATGAAGGCGCTTGTCTATACCGGCCCCGAAGCGATGGCCTATCAGGACATGCCGGACCCCATCCCAAATGCGGGTGAACACCTGATCCGCGTCGACAGTGTGGGCATTTGCGGGTCTGACATGCATGCCTATCTCGGCCATGATGACCGCCGACCCGCCCCGCTCATCCTCGGCCATGAGGCCGCGGGCGTGATCGTCGGCGGCCCGCAGGACGGGCGGCGCGTGACGATCAACCCGCTGGTGACCTGCGGGACCTGCCCGGCTTGCACATCTGGCCGTGAGAACCTCTGCCCCTCGCGGCAGATCATATCGATGCCGCCCCGCGAAGGAGCATTTGCGCAATTTGTTTCGATGCCCGACAGCAACCTTGTCACGGTCCCGGGCGACGTGTCGCTGGCCAAGGCCGCCCTGGCCGAACCGCTGGCGGTCAGCTGGCACGCAGTGCGCCTTGGGCTTGCGGCGCTGCACCCGTCGGCAGACCGAAGCGCATTGGTGCTGGGCGGCGGGGCCATTGGCCTCGCTGCGGCACTGGCCCTGCGCGCCATGGGCGTCGAAGCGATCACGATTGTCGAGCCGAACGAGACCCGCCGCGCCTTCCTGACGGATCGCTGCGGGGAAAACGCCGTCGCCGCCTGTGAGACATCCCACGCAATTGTCGTCGATGCAGTGGGATATGCCGCCACACGCGCCACCGCCTCGGCACTGGCGGAGCCGGGAGGCGTCATTCTTCATATTGGGCTTGGCGAGGATATGGGCGGGCTCGATATCCGCCGCATGACCCTGCAGGAGATCACGTTCATCGGCACCTATACCTACACGGCCGAGGATTTCCGCCAGACGGCCGCCGCCATTTTCGACGGCCGTCTCGGCCCGCTCGACTGGACCGAAACACGCGGGCTCTCGGATGGGGCGCAAGCCTTTGCCGATATCCGCGCGGGGCGTGTGCCCACCCCCAAGATCATTCTGACGCCGCAAGGCTAAACCCTTCAAAGGAGACCGACGTGTCCATCGACAGCAAAATCGTTGACGATCTCGTGGCCAATGACGTGACTTTCGTCACCACCGTGCCCTGCAAGCAATTGGCCGGTGTGATTGACGAGGTCGAAGCCCGGCCCGAGATTTTTCACATCCCCGCCAACAAGGAAGACGAAGGCATGGGCCTCTGCGCTGGTGCCTTCATGGGCGGCAAGCGCCCCTGCATCATCATGCAAAACACCGCCATCGGCGTGACGATCAACACGCTGGCCACGCTGACGCAGTTCTACCGGATGCCGCTCCCGATGCTGATTTCCTATCGCGGCGAGCTGCGCGAGCCGGTGGCCTGCCAGGTTGAAATGGCCGTGCACACCAAGGCGCTACTCAACCAGCTCAACATCCCGACCTACCATTTCCACTGGCAGAAGGATGCGGATGAGCTCGACAACATCCTGAAATACACCTTCATGTGCAACAAACCCGTTGCCATTCTGACCGACGCCAATTTCTGGGGAGGCTACGGAGACCAATGATCCGCTCTGAAATCCTGCGCGAGATCGCGCCCATCCTTCGCGACCACCTGGTCATCTGCAACATCGGCCTGCCCAGCCAGGAATTGCACATGATCGACGACCAACCGTCGAACTTCTACATGCTGGGCACAATGGGCCTGAGTTCGTCCATCGGGCTGGGCGTGGCGCTGGCCCAGGACAAGACCGTTATCTCAATCGATGGCGACGGCTCGATCCTGACCAACCTCGGGACCCTGCCGACCATTGCCAACAACGTCGCTGATAACTTCATCCTGCTGATCATCGACAACGGGTCCTACGGGTCCACCGGAGATCAGCCGACCTATGCGGGCAAGAAGACCAAGCTGGAAAACGTCGCCTCGGCCTGTGGCTGTGAAAATGTCGTGATCTGTTCCGCCGAAGACACTGGCGCGACTTTGCAAGCGGCCATCGACAGCAAGAAAATGACCGTGATCGTGGCCAAATGCGAAAGCGGCAACATCAAGCTGCCGGTCATCACCATGGACCCGGTGGTCATCCGCGACCGCTTTATGAAAGCGGTGCAGGCGTAGCGACGGACCATGTTGCCGTTTCTTCAGATCCATTCCAGTGCGGATGCCAGGCGATTGGCCAAGCGGCGTCTGCCCTGGATGGTGTTTGACTATATGGACGGCTCAGCCGGGGAGGAACATGGCGCGGCACTGAACCGTCGCGCGCTGCAGGATATCCGCCTGAGGTCTCGTGTGCTGGTCGATGTGAGCAAGCGCGATCTCTCCCTGCCCGTGTTCGATCATAACGCCAAGCGGCCCTTTGGCATCTCGCCCATGGGCATGTGCAACCTCGCCGCGCCCGGGGCGGATCTGATGCTGGCGCGGCTGGCGGCGGACTACAAAATCCCCCATGGTGTTTCGACCGTCGCCTCGACCTCTCTCGAAGAGATTATCGAAGTGGCCGAGGGTAACGCCTGGTTCCAGCTTTACTTCAGCGGCGATGGCAGCACCGCGATGCAACTGGTGGACCGCGCCGAGGCCGCTGGTTACCAGACGCTGGTCCTCACCCTCGATGTGCCCGAAGTGGGCCGCCGCCCACGCGAGTTGCGCCACGGGTTCAAGATGCCGTTCAAGATCGGCCCGAGCCAGTTTGTCGATTTCGCCCTGCACCCGCGCTGGTCGCTGACCACGCTTTTCAAAGGCAAGCCGCAGATGGCGAACTTCCCCGGCGGCGAGTTTGATCGTACGGAATCTCGTGCGAGAGCCGATTGGGCCTATCTCGACCGTCTGCGCGACCGGTGGGGCGGGAAACTGGTCGTGAAAGGTGTGCTTGATGCCGAGGACGCCAAACGCCTCAAGAAAGCAGGCGTCGATGCGATCCAGGTATCCTCTCACGGCGGGCGGCAATTGGATGGCGCCATCCCGCCAGTGCAGGCGCTCCGGGATATCCGCGATGCCGTTGGCACGGATTTTCCGCTTTTCTACGACAGCGGCCTGCGCGGCGGTGAAGACGTGGTCAAGATACTGGCCACCGGGGCTGATTTCACCTTCCTGGGCCGCATCCTGCTCTATGCCATTGCCGCCGGTGGCGAAGACGGTCTGCGCACGCTTTGGGATGTTCTGTCGGAAGAGGTCAGCCTGACGCTGGCGCAGATCGGACAGACCCAACCCAACCTCCGTGGCAGCGATGTGATCTACTGACGCCGGACAATCCGGCACAGTTTCGCCATGATTGCCCCCGTTTTCCGCCCATACAGGCACAAATGTGGCAAAGACTGCCCCGCTTGGTGCGACGCGCCGCCGAGGCTGGCATCCACAGGAGGTTTTCTCACCGGGATCAGGGGCTCACGGGACTGTCAAAATAAAGCATATAATATTGATTTTACGGGACATTTTATTCTCGGAAAAAGCGTCTCGTAGTCTCCTAAAAATCAACAAAAAACGTCTGTTTGCGTCGCGGATTCGCCAGATTGCCTGCCCAGCTTCGTCGCGGATTTGCCGCCATGGACCCGCATATTTGAGCGCAAGTCCATGTGGGAGCCCAGTAAATGGTACAGTTTTCGAACGTTTCGGTTTTCTCTGGCGGGATCAATGGCCCGCTCTTCGGGATTGCCGATCTGGATATGGCGCTTTTTGGTGATCAGTGGAAGCTGTTCGCCACCAACGCCATCGAAAGCGACATCAGCGTGTTCGACGTTTTGAACACCGGGGAAACAACCGTGTCAGGCACCGCCGAAGCCATTTCCGGCGGGCAGTTTAACGTCACCGCCCTTGATATCGTCACGATCGACACTGCCAACTATGCCATTTTCAGCGGTGACGGAAACGGCGCCCATGACGATTACCACATCACCGCGAATGGCGCGTTGGGAGACAGCATTGATTTCTCACCGACATCGGGAGAATCCGGTGCCCTCAATACGATTGCCACGGCGGCCATTGGTGGTGCGACCCTGGCGGCGACCTCGCAATCGGGTCAGGAGGGATTTACGGTCCAATCCGTTCAAACCGATCCGCTTTCCGACCCGGCATTGGTCAACACAGACAATGTCACCGTGACCGGTGGCGATATCGCCGATGTCGAGTTGATTTCTCTGGGCGCGACCGGTCTTGCGATTGCGATCGACAAGTCGGGCAATGAAATCCTGTCCTACACCGTTGCCGGTGACGGCAGCTTGACGCCGGTGGATACGCTTGGCGTGGTCGATGGGCTTGGCCTTGTCGCGCCCGAAATCCTGCGGGTGGTCGAAATCGCAGGCCAAAGCTTCGGGATCGTCGCCGCTGGCCGCAGTTCGTCGATCAGCGTGTTTGAAATCTCCGACAGCGGTGAGCTGACCGCCCGCGATCATGTGATTGACGGGCAAGGGACACGGTTTGCGTCTATCTCGGAACTTGAGATTGTCGATGCAAACGGTCGCGCATTTGTCCTCACTGCCGGTGCTGATGACGGCATCACCCTTCTGGAGCTACTGCCCGATGGGCGCCTGATCCACCATGCGACCATCGAAGACACCGATGCGCTGACGCTGGAGAATGTGACAGCCTTGACAGGCGAAGCACATGACGGCGCCCTGCACGTCTTTGCGACCAGCGAGACCGAAGCGGGCATCACCGAACTTACGTTTGATCTGTCCGCGCCCGGTCAGGTAGAGGTCGGCGGAAGCGGTGACGATACCATGACCGGCACCGCTGGTGGCGACGTTCTTTTCGGTGGCCATGGCACCGGTAATGATGTGCTGTCAGGCAATGATGGCGCTGACATCCTGATTGCCGGTCAGGGCGCGGATACCCTGAACGGCGGTCTTGGCGCTGACATCTTCGTCTTCGGCGACGCGCAGGATGGCGGTCAGGTTGAAGATTTCAACATCTCCGAAGACCTTCTCGACCTGTCGGGCTGGTTCTTGTTGCATGATCCATCGCAATTGAGCTTCCTGGCGTATGGCGATCGTGTCGATATCTCCTTTGGCGGATACACGATGACCGTGAAATCCCACGACGGCAGTGCGCTTGATCCTGCCGACCTCGTGGACCGCATCACGATCAACCCCAGCCATTCGATGATCACCGACGTCCCTGACGCGGCAAATCTGGAAAGCACGCATTTCGGTACCGCCGGTGATGACGTGCTCTTCGGCCACGCGGGGCGCGACACCTTTATTTCCGCTGGCGGCAGAGACGTTTTTGTCGGCGGCGACGAATTCGACATCGTGTCCTACGAGGACGCGGATGATTGGATTCGGGTCGATATGATCTTTGGCCGCCGCGAGAGAGGCGACGTTGCCTGGGACAAGTTCTATTCGGTTGAAGGCATCGAAGGCACGAGTGTTGGTGATGCGATGCGCGGCGATCACGGCGACAACTGGCTTGATGGTGGTGACGGACGCGATTTCATCAATGGCCGCTCAGGTGACGATGAGCTCTTCGGCAGCGCAGGCGACGATCGGATCTGGGGCGGCTGGGGCGACGACACCATTAATGGTGGCGCGGATGCAGATGTGCTTTTCGGTCAGAATGGCAACGACCACCTTGAGGGCGGTGCCGGCAACGACCGTCTGCGGGGCGGCAATGGGAGTGACACGATCATTGGCGGCGCGGGCGACGATAATCTCGGCGGCGGTTGGGGTGCTGATACGTTCTACTTCACCGAAGGCAACGATTGGGTCAGGGATTTCTCGCGCTGGAACGACACGCTTTACATCGACGATGCGCTGCTCTCGGACCCCAACATGTCGGTTGCCGATATTCTCGATACTTACGGCGAGGATTTAGGCCGGTCCGTCCGGTTGAACTTCGGCGAGAACGAGTTTGGCGAAGACCAGATGATAACCCTGCACGGCATTCGCAGCCTGGACCACATCAGTGACAATTTGTTTGTCTTCTGATCGGTTGCCGCGGGTGGCTTTCTGTACCAAATCTCAAGGCGGGTTGAGGCCATGGCTCAACCTACCTTGTAGCCCCAGAACGCCGTTTCATCGGCCTGGAAGTAGCCGGACGCGCCGGTAAACATTCCCTGCAACTCGACCGTGTCACCCGCCGTCAATTGCGCCGCGGCCTGGGTGTTTGCAAAGGTGACACCATCTACATGATTGCCGGTGATGCCCCCGAAACTACCGGCAACCGGCGTGGTGCCGTTCAGCAACAGACGGACGTTCAGCCGCGCATTGCTGCTGCTGTCTTCTTTGAACAGGAGGTGACCGCCAAACTGATAGAACCCATCCACGGGGGCCGTGAACACGTTTGTACCCGCATCAAAACTGGCCTGGTCATTGTAACTCAGCGTGTTGATGGCGATCTTTACCCAGGTGCCGAAAGCGCCGAAATTGTCGAAATTCGTGACGCCCGCAAAACGCGGCAGGTTGGGTTGATTGACCACCCCCGTGCCAGCGTCGATCTCAAGCCCATCGTGAAACGTGGTGCCATCCGATGTCACCGCCATGCGCAGATTATCGCTGCCAAAGAGGCCCAGCACCGCGCGGGTGGCAAAATTAGTCTGCAGCACAAAACCGGCATCATCCGGTGCCGTTTCCTTGTTCAGAGTCTGGATCAAATCACCGTTGCCATTGTCGGCGGCATATAGCGCGGTCCAGAGGGCGGTGTTCAGTTTTGCAGAAAACGGCGCACTGGACGTATCGACGCCGATCCCAAGCCCGGTCAGATCTTCCAAAAGGCTGCCGCCAACCGCTTGCCAGGCGGACCCGTCAAACGCCTTCAGCAACCCGGTGTCGATCACGAAGATCCGCCAACCGGTCTGCGGCGCGTAGAACACCCAGGCATCCTGCTCGTAGCAGGCAACCTGGCCATCCCGGCCGGACCATTCATTCTGTCCACCAACCGGCACCAGGTACCGCGCACCGGCATCGGTGTCGGTGGGCGGCGTGTCAAGCGTATCCGACAGCACCGCCAACTGCGTTACCGCATCCAGGATTCGCAGCGCCTCGTTATGGGTCACGTGTTTCTGAGATTGTGAGGGCGACAGGATGGGCAGGCTTAGATTGGGCAATTGGTCCGGCATTTCAGAATCCCTGTGTGAAAACTCCGCCGAAAGGTGCCGGGCAATACTTGCCGATCTCTGTGCCGGTCGTCCCTCCCCTTAACTCTTTCTTCACGCCCGGCGACCAGCGGGGAGCGTTCGTCCGGATTTCACTCTTGCCCGCTGCCCTAATTCACCTGTACGCCAAGGGGTGACTCGCCTGCCCGGGCTTGTTAAACGGCCCCATCGAACGCGCCAGCGGAGAGTGTCTTGGAAGTTGAGAATACAAATCTAGAGGGTGTCAAAGTCCTGATACCGAACCGTTTCGGAGATGAACGCGGGTTCTTCTCGGAAAGCTGGAGTCGTCGTGTGATGGCCGACCATGGCCTCGACTACGATTGGGTGCAGGACAATCATTCTCTTTCCGCAAGGAAAGCGACGGTGCGCGGATTGCATTTCCAGGCGCCGCCCCATGCGCAGGACAAACTTGTCCGCTGTGGCCGCGGGGCGCTTTATGATGTGGCAGTGGATATCCGCAAGGGATCACCCACCTACGGGCAGGCTTTTGGCACGGTCCTCAGCGCCGAAAATGGCAAGCAATTGCTGGTCCCTAAAGGCTTTCTGCACGGATTTTCAACGCTCGAGCCGGACACCGAAATCATCTACAAATGCTCGGATTACTACGCACCGGAATGCGATGGTGCTGTGCGCTTCGATTCCCCGGATCTCGACATCAATTGGCAGCTTGACGGTGCAGAACCGGTGTTGAGCGCAAAAGACGCCGCCGCCCCCCGTTTCGCGGATTTCGACAGCCCGTTTACCTTTGAAGGAGCCAGCGCATGAAACTGATCGTCACCGGCGGTGCAGGTTTTATCGGCTCGGCGGTCGTGCGCCAGGCTGTTCGCGACGGCCATCAAGTCGTCAATCTCGACGCGCTCACCTATGCCGCCTGCCTCGACAATGTGGCGTCGGTCGCCAGTGATCCCAACTACGCTTTTGAACATGTCGATATCCGCGACCGCGCCGCGCTGGACCGGGTTTTTGCCACGCACAAACCCGATGCGGTGATGCATCTCGCCGCCGAAAGCCATGTGGACCGTTCCATCGACGGCCCCGGCGATTTTATCGAAACCAATATCACCGGCACCTATAACATGCTCGAAGCGGCGCGCGCCTATTGGATCGCCGAAGGCAAACCCGACAGGTTCCGCTTCCACCACATCTCGACCGATGAGGTATTCGGGACCCTGGGTGACGAAGGACAGTTCACCGAAGACACGCCCTATGCGCCCAATTCACCCTATTCGGCGTCCAAGGCCGCCAGCGATCACTTGGTCCGCGCCTGGGCAGAAACCTACGGCCTGCCCATCGTGATGACCAATTGCTCGAACAATTACGGGCCATTCCACTTCCCCGAGAAGCTCATCCCGGTGGTCATCCTGAACGCGCTTGGCGGCAAACCGATCCCGGTCTATGGCAAAGGCGAAAACGTGCGTGATTGGCTCTATGTCGAGGATCATGCCGATGCGCTGCTGACGGTGCTGCAAAAGGGTGAGCTTGGCCGGAGCTACAATATCGGCGGCGAAAACGAGGCCAAGAACATCGATATCGTGAAGATGATCTGCGCAATCCTCGACGAAAAACGCCCCGCCGCTGCGCCTTATGCGGAACAGATCACCTACGTGACCGACCGCCCCGGCCACGATCTGCGCTACGCCATTGACCCCACCCGTATCGCGACCGAACTGGGCTGGCGCCCCTCTGTGACACTGGAACAAGGCCTTGAAAAGACCGTAGAATGGTATCTGGAGAACGAAGACTGGTGGCGCGCCCTGCAATCGCGCGCGGGCGTGGGCGAGCGTCTGGGCAAAACCGGCTAATCAATCCCGCACGGGCGAAGGACAGGCAATGACGATTCTCGTGTTTGGCAAAAACGGTCAAGTGGCGACCGAACTGGCTCCGCTCCAAGATGTGCTTTGCCTGGATCGTGAGCAGGCAGATCTGACCGACCCATCCGCCTGCGCGACCTTGATCGCCTCGCATCGACCCGCGGCTGTTATCAATGCCGCGGCCTACACTGCCGTCGACAAGGCCGAATCCGAGGAAGAGCTGGCAACACGCATCAATGGCGACACCCCCGGCGCGATGGCTCGCGCCTGCGCCGAGCTGGCGATCCCGTTTGTGCATATCTCGACCGACTACGTTTTCGAGGGCGGCGGCACCGCACCCTGGAGACCAGACGACACAACCGGACCCCTTGGCGCTTATGGCCGCACCAAACTCGAAGGGGAGGAGGCGATCCGCGCGGCTGGCGGTGTCTACGCGATCCTGCGGACGTCCTGGGTCGTCTCGGCTCATGGCAACAATTTCGTCAAGACAATGCTGCGCCTTGGCGCCGAGCGTGATCGCCTGACCATCGTCGCCGATCAGATCGGCGGGCCAACACCCGCGCGCGACATTGCCAAGGCCTGCCACAAGATGGCGCGGGCTCTGATGGCCGATCCGTCCAAAACCGGCACCTATCACTTCTCGGGCAGCCCTGACGTAAGTTGGGCCGATTTCGCCCGCGAGATCTTTGCGCAGGCCGGGATCACCTCCGAGGTGGCGGATATCCCCACCTCGGACTATCCCACACCGGCCATGCGGCCGCTGAATTCCCGGATGGATTGCAGCACTCTTGCCACCGCCTTTGGCATCGCCCGGCCGGATTGGCGCCTGGGTCTCGCCGAAATCCTGAGCGATCTGAACGCTGCCGGAACCTGACATTGCAGCCCCAACAAAGGGACCTCCTCACATGACACAACGCAAAGGCATCATTCTGGCGGGCGGCTCGGGCACAAGGCTCTATCCGATTACCAAAGGCGTGTCGAAGCAGCTTCTGCCGATCTATGACAAGCCGATGATCTACTACCCGCTGAGCGTCTTGATGCTGTCGGGGATCCGCGAGATCGCGCTCATCACCACGCCGCAGGATCAGGACCAGTTCAAACGGATGCTGGGCGATGGCAGCCAATGGGGTCTTTCGTTCACCTATATCGTGCAGCCCTCGCCCGATGGGCTGGCGCAGGCCTTTATCCTGGCCGAGGATTTCCTCGGCGGGGCGCCGTCAACGCTTGTTCTGGGCGACAACATCTTCTTTGGCCATGGCTTGCCAAACTTGCTGGCCGAGGCGGACAAGAAAGCAACCGGCGGCACAGTGTTTGGCTATCAGGTCGCCGATCCCGAACGCTATGGGGTGGTCGATTTCGACAAGGATGGCACCGTGCGTGAGATTGTCGAAAAGCCCGAAGTGCCGCCGTCGAACCATGCGGTGACCGGGCTCTACTTTGTCGATGGCTCCGCACCGGAGAAGGCCAAACAAGTCAAACCCTCCGCCCGCGGTGAGCTTGAGATTACCTCCTTGCTGGAGATCTACCTCAAGGAAGGTACCTTGGACGTGCAACGCATGGGACGCGGCTATGCCTGGCTCGATACCGGGACCCACGGCAGCCTGCTCGACGCCGGAAACTTCGTCCGCACGATCCAGAAACGCCAGGGTCAGCAGATCGGCTGCCCCGAAGAGATCGCTTATGAAATGGGGTTCATCACCCGGGAACAGTTGATGGCTGAAGCCGAGCAATACATGAAGAATGACTACGGCAAGTATCTGAAAAAGCTCTGAAAAATCCGGGCATCCGCAGGATGTCAGTCAGAACCAGATCTCAAAGACGTTGATTCCGTACGTTATCCAAGCCGTAAGCCGTTTCTGATTTTGCCCCTTCGCCCTAGACGAAGACAAAGTCATCCGCGTTGAGGTGACCAAAGCGCAGCCCGTCCAGCCGGATCGAACTGTCGTCGCCGGTGTCGATCACAACGCCCCAATGGGTGTTTCTTGCGGCATCGCGAACGTCCTCGAAACTGTTCAACGTGCTGACGCCGCTCAAGTCGATATGCTCCCAGGTGTTGCGTGCTGCAAAGTCGCGGATCCGGTCGTGCCCATGGCCGTCGGCGAAAACGAAAACATCCGCATGGTGACCACCGATCAGGATATCGTCGCCCTCGCCACCTTCGAGCGTATCCGAATGCCAGCCACCGTTCAGCTTGTCATTGCCTTCCCCGCCACTTAGCAGATCGTTGCCATTACCACCGAAAACCGTGTCATTATCCGCCCCGCCGTCAAGCTCGTCGTTGCCATTCTTGCCGTTGATAAAGTCTCTCCCGCCATTGCCGGCGACGGTGTCTTCTGACTTGCCGCCAATGATCGTGTTCCCCGCATCGTTCCCCGTGATCTGACCACCGGAATTGCTGCTGAAGATCTTTTCGACATTGATGACGACGTTTCCGCCAATGGCAGCAGGGTCTTGCCCGGCTTCGATCAAGGTGACCGACAGGTTGCCGTTGTAATTGCTGAAATCCGCGATATCGAACTGCTCGCCGCCATCCAGCAGGTTGTCACCGGAAAGTACGATAAGCTTGTCGCGTCCAAACCCACCGAAAAGCGCGTCATCGCCCAAACCGCTTACCAGCCGGTCCGCCCCGTTGCCACCGTCGAGCGTATCAGAACCCCCCAGGCTATAGAGCCTGTCGGCACCGTTGCCGCCAAAAACCGAAGAATCTCCGCTATAGCTGGTCAGCACATCGGCGCCGCCCATACCGAAGATGGTACCCTCACCACCGCTGATCCGGTTGCCGAGATGGTTGCCCTCTACGATGACGTTGTCCGGTGAGTTCGAAAAGCTGAAAGGCGCTCTGCCATTCACTTTGTAGATCGTTGGATCCGCCCCCTGGTCGCCGTAAATCTGGCGGATCCCGAGCTTGTCGTCATCCTGCAACTCCGAGTGGGTCACATCATCAGTCATGACCGAGTCACTGTCGACCGTGCCAAGACCCAAGGCGTTGCCAATCTCGCGCAGCAGAAGGCCGCGAAAGAGGTCGAGATCAAAATCGTAGAATTCTGCACGCCCCGGGCCATGATAGGTAGGTGCCGCGTTGATCTGAATGACACCGCCTTGTCCGTTACCGGATGCGTCCGGTATGAATTCCACCGTTAGTTCATCATCCGATGTGCCATCGAAATGGAAGCGAATGTCAGGCTGCTGCCGCGAATTGCTTTCCGAGGGGTCGGGGATCTTCAGGAACTCCACATCGCCATAGGTCGACCATTCGCGAAAGGCCCGCAAAATCTCCGGTTCCCGGTCGATGTCATTGGGCCAAGGATCAGGATCACCTCCCGGGTTTCCGACAGTGATACAGGCACAGATGGTGCCATCATCTTCGGGCAGTATCTCGGAATAACTCCAGGTGACGACCCCACCCGGCGTCCCCATCGCCGGATATCCCCATTTCCATCCCAAAATATTGGGCATACCAATCACTCCACTCCAAAAATCGACCGAAAAAGGATTCGATACAACTTTTAGGTTAGTGGTTTACTTCTTTGTACTCAATGGTTTCGCCGAAATCGCTTTGCCTGCGTGACACTACGTCGCTAGACGCCGAAAAAGGGCGCAAAAGCCAAGGTTGCCGCCTTCAAAGACCCATGCCGCGTGTCCAGAGCGCATTCAACCCTTGGCCCCTTGCCCCCGGTCGTAAACATCTTCGAGCCTGACAATATCGTCCTCGCCCAGGTAGCTGCCGGTCTGTACTTCGATCAGGACCATGGGGACCTTGCCGGGGTTTTCCATCCGGTGCACGGCACCAAGCGGGATATAGACGCTTTCGTTTTCCGAGACGAGTTTGACCTCGTCATTGATCGTCACCTTCGCGGTCCCGGCCACCACGATCCAGTGTTCGGCGCGGTGGTGATGGCTTTGCAGGCTCAGGATGCCACCAGGCTTCACCACGATCCTTTTGACCTGGAACCGATCACCCAGGGCCAGCGTCTCGAACATCCCCCAGGGGCGTTGATCCCACGGAAACTCGGTCGCCTGCTTGGCGTCCTTCTGCTTGAGCTGATCCACCACTTTTTTCACGTCTTGGGCGCGGGATTTGTCAGCGACCAGCACTGCATCGCGGGTTGAGACGACCATGACATCCGTAAGGCCCAGCCCGACAAGCTCGATGCCGTCATCTTCGGCGCGCAAGAGGCTGTTTGCGCAATCCACGGCGGTGGCGGTCCCATGTACCGCATTTCCGGTATCATCCGGGGCCATGTGGCGACTGACGGAGTCCCAATCGCCCAAGTCTGACCAGCCGCCGGTATAGGGGACAACCACCAGGTTATCGGCCTTTTCCATAACCGCGTAGTCGATCGAGATATCCTCGACCGCTGCCCAGGCCTCGGGGTCGATGCGGAAGAAGTCCAGATCGGGCTGGGTCTTTTCGACGGCTGCGCGGACTTGATCGACCAGGTGTGGGGCATGGGCATTGAATGCTGCCATGATACCTTTGACCGAAAACAGGAAGATCCCGCCATTCCAGAGATAATTGCCGCTTGCCAGCATCTTCTGCGCCGTCTTGCGGTCGGGTTTTTCGACAAACCGCGCCAGCGGGATTGGCCCCGTCGCGCTTGCGGGATCGGCGGTCAGCTCGAGATAGCCATAGGCCGTCTCGGGCCGGTCGGGGGCAATGCCGAAGGTGACCAGTTTGCCCGCTTCCGCCGCCTCTTTGCCCATCTGCACGGCGGTGGTGAAATCTGCAGAGCTGGGAATGATGTGATCCGATGGCGCGACCAGAAGAAGCCCCTCCGGGTTGCGCGCCTCCAGCCACAGTGCCGCAGCGAGGACCGCAGGCGCGGTGTTGCGCCCCTCGGGTTCGATCAGGACCGTGCCGTTCTCGACCCCCTCATCGCGCAACTGTTCGGTCGCGATAAACCGGAAATCGGACCCGGTGATGACGACGGGCGGCGTGTAATCCGGTCCCGACAGGCGATTGGCCGAAGCCTGGAACAGGCTCTGTTCACCGACGAGTTTGGTGAATTGCTTGGGATAGCTTTTGCGCGACAGGGGCCAAAGGCGCGTACCGGACCCACCGGCAAGCAAAACTGGGGTAATCTGGGTCAAACCGCTCTCTCCTCGCCAGGATCACACTTCTTTGGCGCACGCATAGCACGAAATCTCATGCGGCACAGCATCTGAACCCGCTGATATGGTTAATATATGGCGAATTTTTGGAAGTCTTGGTGCGTTCCGCTCAGCCACCGGCATGCAGCCAAAACCGCCTGCATTGGCTCATGGCCTTGAATGGACGTTCGGAACCTCGTCACGCGCGGAATCAAGGCCGTAGGCCGCCGCGCGATCGCCAGACCGCCCCCCGGGCTGGCGATTGGCTACCGTTGGCGCAACGCATTGAGGATTCAATCGCTTGGTTGAGATAAAGTGCGCGCCATACAGGATTGCTCGCCATCCCGCGGTCTGGCAATCGCACGGCTTGGTACCTATCCTGCAAATGTCCACCCAAGGCCAATTCGCCCGAGGAAGATAAAGCCAATCCTACCCTGCCCCCTAGGCACCGTGCCGCCGCCGTATCATATCGGGCCGCCCCGGCAGGGTCAGACGCGCATCGCCGCGCGGGGTCGAAGCGATCAGTTTGCCTTTGGCGATGACGTGCAGCCGGCTGGCCCTGAGCCGCACAGCTTCGATCGGATTACCGGCATCCAGAACCACGAGCGAGGCTCGCGCACCGACCGTCAAACCATAATCCTCCAACCCCATGATGGCGGCACTTTCGCTTGTGACCATGTCGAAACAAGCGCGCATCTCCTCGGGGCTCGACATCTGCGCCACGTGCAACCCCATGAAGGCCACATCGAGCATATCGCCGGTGCCCAGGCTGTACCACGGATCAAGCACACAATCCTGGCCGAACCCTACGCGGATACCCATCGCCCGCATCTCCTTCACCCGGGTCAGGCCACGGCGTTTCGGAAACGTGTCATGGCGCCCCTGGAGCATGATGTTGATAAGCGGGTTGGGGATGGCGGCAACTTCCGCCTCCGCCATCAGCGGCAGTAGTTTCGAGACATAGTAGTTATCCATCGAATGCATCGAGGTCAGGTGCGATCCCGCCACGCGCCCGTGCAGGCCCAACCGTTGCGTCTCATAGGCCAGCGCCTCGATATGACGGCTCATCGGGTCGTCGGTCTCGTCGCAATGCATGTCGACACGCAGGCCCCGGTCCGCAGCGATCTCGCACAGCTCCTTCACCGACGCGGCACCATCGGCCATCGTGCGTTCGAAATGTGGAATGCCGCCGACCACATCCACGCCCATGTCTAGCGCCCGGATCGTGTTTTCCCGTGCTGTTGGATCGCGGTAAAACCCATCCTGCGGAAAGGCCACCAGTTGCAGGTCGATGTAATCGCGGACCTTCTCGCGCACGTCCAGAAGCGCCTCGACCCCCAACAACCGGTCATCGCAGGTGTCCACATGGCTGCGGATATGAAGCAACCCCATGCTCGCCGCCCAATCACAATAGGCGAGCGCCCGCTCGACAACCTCGTCCTGGGTCATGACCTCTTTCAACTCACCCCAGAGGCCGATCCCTTCGAGCAATGTGCCCGAGGCGTTGATACGCGGGATGCCATAGGACTGCGTCGCATCCAGATGGAAATGCGGATCAACGAAAGGCGGGCTGACCAGATCGCCACTGGCGTCGATCACCTCGCCCGCCTCGGCGTCGATCTGACCCACCTCGGCAATCACATCGCCCTTGATCCCGATATCCGCCACCGTTCCATCGGGCAGCGTGCCGCCCTTGACAATCAGATCGAACATCAGCGTTCCCCCTTGTTGAACGGCACCATCAGCGCAGCAGGCACCTCGGCCCGGCGCGACATGACAATGAGCGCCAGTATGGACAGGAAATAGGGCATCATCAGGAAGATTTGATAGGGTACGTTGGCCCCCAAAGGCGTTTGCTGGATACGGATTTGCAGCGCGTCGAAAGCGGCAAAGAGGATCGCCCCCAAAAGCGCCTTGCCCGGCCGCCATGCCCCGAAGACCACCAGCGCGATGCAGATCCACCCGCGTCCGTTGACCATCTCGAAGAAGAAGCTGTCAAACGCCGACATGGTCAGAAAGGCACCCCCCACGGCCATCAACCCGCTGCCCACGATCACCGCACCCATGCGTATACCGGTGACTGACAGGCCCTGCGCCGCCACGGCGGACGGGTTTTCACCCGCGGCGCGCAAGGCGAGGCCCAAGGGCGTGCGGTAGAGCACGACCGACACCACGATCACAAGGATGAAGGCCAAGTAGGTCATCGGCGTCTGCGCAAAGAGTGCAGGCCCAACCAGCGGAATGTCGGACAGGATCGGGATTTCAAACGGTTGGAACGCCTCGATCTTTGGCGGGCTGGTGACCTCTGGCAGGGCCAATCGGTAGGCATAGTAGGTCAGCGACGTCGCCAACAGCGTCACCCCCAATCCCACGACGTGCTGCGAGAGGCCAAAGGGCACGGTCAGGGTAGAATGCACGAGGCCAAACATCATCCCCACGACCATCGCAACGCAGACCCCGCCCCAAAGGCCCATCCCGGAATAGACCGCCATCCACCCGGCAAAGGCGCCCGCGACCATGATCCCCTCGATCCCGAGGTTCAGCACCCCCGCGCGTTCGCAGATCAATTCCCCCAGCGTGGCGAAGATCAGCGGGCTCGCGATGCGGATCGCGGCGGTCCAGAAACTGGCGGAGAGGAGGATTTCGAAAATATCCATGCCGCTACTCCCGAACCACGCGGAACCGCGTCAGCATGATCGCCAGCACCATCAACAAAAGCGCCGTGGCCAGCATGATATCGGCCAGGTATGTGGGCACTCCCACCGCGCGGCTCATACTGTCGGCACCCACGAAGATGCCCGCCACGAAGAGGGCTGCGGCGACAACGGCCAGCGGATTCAAGAGCGCGAGCATAGCGACGATGATGCCGGTGTAGCCAAAGCCGGGCGACAGGTCCAAGGTCAGGTTGCCCTTGAGCCCCGCCGCCTCCGAGAAACCGGCAAGTGCGGCCAACCCACCCGAAAGCAACGCGGTCTTGATAAGAACTTTGTTCACCGGAATGCCCGCGAATTTCGCAGCGTCGCGGTTCAGCCCCACGGCGCGCATCTCGTATCCCAGCGTTGTGCGCCGTTCGATCACCCAGACCACCACGGCGGCAATCAGGGCCAGCGCGAAACCCCAGTGCAGCCTGAGCCCGTCAAAGATGCGCGGCAGCCGCGCCTCGGGGATCAGCCGCGCCGATTTAGGCCAGCCCATGCCCATCGGATCCTTCAAAGGCCCTTCCAGCAGCATCGAGATGAACAGCAGGAAGATGAAATTGAAAAGGAGCGTGGTCACCACTTCATCGACGCCAAACCGCACCTTCAAGAGCGCCGGCACCAGCAGCACAACCGCCCCGGCCAGCATCGCAAGGATAGCCAGCGTCGGCAGGAGTAGCCCCGAGGGCCAGCCCAGCGCCCCGGTGCCCAGAACCACCGTGATGAGGGCACCCGCATAAAGCTGCGCCTCGGCCCCGATGTTCCAGAGCTTGGCGCGAAACGCGACCGCCACGGCCAACCCGGTGAATATCAGCGGCGTGGCGCGGTTCAAGGTTTCCAGAAGCGCGAATTTCGACCCGGCCGCACCGTGCAGGATCAGCCCGAGGACCGAAAACGGATTGGCCCCGGCCACCATCGCCAGCAGGGACGCGATAATCACCGTCGCCGCAATGGCCATGAAAGGCAGCGTGAAGGACCGGGCCAGCGATGGATTGGCAATGGGTTCAAGACGCATGAGCGACCTCGCCGTCAAATCCATGGCCTGCCATCCAAACACCAAGTTCGGCGGGCGTCATCGACCCGCGCGGAAACTCGGGCGACAGTCGCCCTTCGGAAATCACGTGGATCACGTCCGAGAGCCTCATGATCTCATCCAGATCCTCGGAGATCAGCAGCACCGCCGCCCCCTGATCGCGGGCCTCCAAGAGCCGTGAGTGAACATAGTTTACCGCGCCGATATCGAGGCCCCGTACCGGCTGATTGGCGAGGATGATCCGCGGTCCTGCCTCCAGCACCCGTCCGAGGATCAGTTTCTGCATGTTGCCACCGGACAAGAGCCTGATCCGTGTGCCAGGACCGGGGCAGCGCACATCATAGGTGTCGATCACCTCGCGGGTAAAGGCCTCCGCCCGGGACCAGTTCATCCAGCCCCGGCGGCTGAACGGCGCATCCCTGTAACTTTCCAGGATCGCGTTTTCGGTCAGGTCGAAATCAGCGATGGTGCCGGTCTTGTGCCGGTCTTCGGGGATACGCGCGATCCCGCTTTGGACCGCCTCGCGCGGCGTCCAATTTGGGTGGCTTTCCTCAGCGAGCATCAATGTACCGCTTTCGGGTTGCGTCAGTCCCCCGATAAGATCCGCCAGCGCGGCCTGTCCATTACCTGACACGCCGGCAAGCCCGGTAATCTGCCCGGCCCGCAGATCCAGCGTGACGTCTTTCAGCCCCGGTGCATTCCCCCGGTCCGGCGTGCCGACGGCGCGCAGGCTCATCAGCGCATCTCCGGCCTTTGACGGGGCAACCTCGGGCGCGGCCACTTCGGAGCCCACCATCAGGGCCGCCAGCTTGTGCTTGTCCACATCCTCGATGCGTTCTTCGGCGACCAGTTTCCCATGCCGCAGGATCAACACCCGGTCCGAGATCGCCATCACCTCATGCAGCTTGTGCGAGATGAAAACAATCGACAGCCCCTTCGCCACCGCTTCGCGCAGAGTTTCGAAAAGGTCGTCGGTTTCCTGCGGCGTGAGCACCGCCGTGGGTTCATCAAGGATCAGAATGCGCGCGTCCCGATAGAGCGCCTTGAGGATTTCGACCCGCTGCCGTTCGCCCACGGTCAGCGCGCCAACCCGTGCGTCGGGGTCGACAGACAAGCGGAAATCCTCGGCCAGCTTCAGGATCTTCGCCCGCGCCGCCGCCCGGTCCAGCCCGGGCCGCCACAAGGATTGCGTCCCGAGCGTCACGTTCTCCAGAACGCTCATGTTGTCGGCGAGGGTGAAATGCTGATGCACCATACCCACGCCTGCATCGAGCGCGGCGCGCGGGTTGCCCGGCGGCAGCTCGGCGCCGAACACCTCCACGGTGCCCTCATCGGCCGTGTACTGACCGAACAGGATGTTCATCAACGTGGTCTTGCCCGCGCCGTTTTCACCCAGAAGGGCAATCACCTCGCCGCGGTGCAAGGACAGGCTGACCGCATCATTCGCGGTCAGCGCACCAAATCGTTTCGTGATATTGCTGAGGCGCAGGACGACCTGCGCGTCGTCCTGGCTCATCATTTACGAGGATTTCGGCTCTTCGTCGTTGATCTCGGTGACGTAGGCGCCCGACTTGATTTCCTCGGTGCGCTTGGCCACCAGATCGAGCGCCTCTTGCGGCACCTTGCCTTCGAACGTACCGAGCGGCGCCAATGAGCAGCCACCTTCCTTCATGAAGGAATAGGTGCCGTAATCAGCGGCGGCGAAGGACCCGTCCTGCACCTTGGCGATGGCCGCGTCCAATGTCGGCTCAAAATGCCAAATCGCCGAAGCCACGACCGTTTCGGGGTAATCGGCCTGCGTGTCGATCACGTTGCCGATGGCGAGAATGCCCTTTTCTTGCGCCGCGTCCGACACGCCGAAGCGTTCGGCATAAAGCAGGTCGGCGCCGTTTTCGATCATGGCAAAGGCGGTTTCCTTGGCCTTGGGCGGATCGAACCAGGAGCCGATGAAGCTCACCTGGAAGGTGGCGTCGGGTTTCATCTCGCGGACACCGGCCATGAACGCATGCATCAGGCGGTTCACTTCGGGGATGGGGAAGCCGCCGACCATGCCGATATTGGCGCTTTCGGTCATGGCCCCGGCGATGATGCCCGACAGGTAGGACGCGTCCTGGATGTAGTTGTCGAAAACCGAGAAATTCGGCAGCGCGGGGTCTTCCTTGAAGCTCGACCCCATCAGGAAGGCGATATCGGGATACTCCGCCGCCACTTCACGGGCCTCCTGCTCGGCACCGAAGACCTCGCCGATGATGAGCTTGTGACCCTGCTCGGCATATTCGCGCATCACGCGGGTGTAGTCCGTATTGCTGACATTTTCAGAATAGGTATAGCTGATATCGCCGCGATCTTGCGCTGTCACCGCCGCCTGGTGGATACGGCTGACCCATTGCTGTTCGACCGGCACAGTATAGATGCCAGCTGTCTTGATCGGATCGGCCGCAAGCAAGCGCGTCGGCGCACCGGCAACCAGCGTGGCCCCCGCCGTGGTTCCCAGAAATGCCCGCCGTGACATCGGCGCGAAGTTTGTCCGTTTCATGTGATTTTCTCCCGGTTGATTGTTATTTTTTACCAGTTGGTAAAACTTTATCCGCGAAATTGCAAAGAAAAATGATTCCACCAGGCTTCGTTATAGGCATTGCGCCCTAAGCTGCATATGTCCGAATACGCCGCATCGCAGGTCTTTTTCGCAGAGGTGCATTCGCGTGTTGGCCTAGGGTCCGTGATGGCCTTAAACTCATGGGTGACAGCCTATCCGCGCGAGCAACCGGGAGATGCCGATGAAGCTGAAGAAGAACCAGCAGGACAGCGAGTTTCTGACGCAGGACCAGACCGAAACCTTGGCCGGGCTGTCACGCGAATTACACCGGCTGAACCGACATAGGTTCATTCGGATGCATAATTCGCTTTGGCGGTTGTTGACCTTCAACTTCATGCGCGGGATGGCTTTTGGCCTCGGTTCCGTCGTCGGCGCGACTGCACTGTTATCGGTGGTGGTCTATTGGCTCGCCCATCTCGACTGGATACCGCTCATCGGGGATTGGCTCGGCCAACTGGCCGACCAGATTGATCCGAACCGGCAAGGCCCCTACAGCACTGACAATTATAACCCTGATAATTAAGGGTTATTTTACCAAGATCGCCAATATAAATTGATTAGGGCCGCGGATTGGGGCCTACTGCGTTGGGGCAGTTTTTGGATTGGTACGATGTTGTTACTCGCAGGCCTCATGGGCGTCTTGGCGATCGGTGCGACCGCTCTCGTTTGGTTCGAAACTTCGAGCCGGCGCAGGGCGGATCAAGATGCGGATACGCCTCATCCCTCACCCACCGAAGCCGAAAACAAAACCGTCGAAGACACCGCGGACGGAGGCGACGAGGATTTGATCGAGCTGGCCGCTGATTTGGCCGAAGCCGTCCCGATGACCCCCCCAGCAACACATGTCCATGAAATGGATGACCCCTTCATGGGCGGCGGTTGGTTGCTCGACGACGAGGATGAAGACGACGATACGGCGGACGACGACGTGGTTGGGTCTGTAGGTACGATTGGCGTCGTCAATGACACACCCGTTTTCTTCGACGCCGCGTTGTCGGAAGAACTGGCAGAGACGACCGAGACCGAAGAGGCCGCGTCAGATACCCTGCATCCGGCGTTGATGCAGCAGCACCAGGAAAACGTCGCGGATTTCTTGCCGGATCGTGACAGGCTCGTTGTGGTTTTCGACGATACCGCGGATCCGGATCCGGAACTTGGCGTCGAAACCGACGGTGTCAGCAGCCATGTCACGCTGAACGGTGTCCGGATCGCGACCGTCGACGTGAGCGAGGGGCTGACCCTGGAGCATATCGCCCTCGTGCCGGAAAGCGGCCTGCATGGCCAGGACTATGCCACAACGGAAAGTGCCGCCGCCTGAACCTGCACCGGCATTTTTGCTTTTCTTTCCGCGGAATATCTCCTATACGCGCGCATCTCTCGAGGGAATCCTTCGGGAGACATCTCCATAGGACCCTGCTGGACGACATCCCGGCTTGCGCCCTTCACCCCTTTTGAACAAGGAGACCCCGATGTCGATTACTGTTGAAGAAAAAGCCCGCGTCATGAAGGAATTCGCGACCAAGGAAGGCGACACCGGATCGCCCGAAGTACAGGTTGCCGTTCTGACATCGCGCATCAACACGCTGACCGAACACTTCAAGACCCACAAGAAAGACAACCACGGTCGTCGTGGTCTGCTGAAGATGGTCGCACAGCGTCGTAAGCTTCTGGACTACCTGAAAGGCAAGGAAGAGGCGCGTTACCGCGACCTTATCAAACGCCTGGGCATCCGCCGCTAAGCCGGTCCAAGCGAAGATTTCAAACCGCGTCCCGCGTTGAACCCGGGGCGCGGTTTTCTTTTTTGGGGCGTGGTGATCGGCAAGATCGACGCCACCAACTGACCCAAGCCAGCAGCATGACCTTGGCTGTTGCAAAGGGCCTCCGCCGAGAAGCAGCGGAAAACTTTCGGCCTTTGTTGGTTTAAGGCACCAAACCCAGCCGGGAATCAACTCCCGCCATTGCGTGTCATCGGCCCAAGCGACGATGGCGGCACCAGCCCTATCGGAGGGCGCTTCGTCCGCCAAGTTCAGACCTGAATTCTCACGCCTCGTGCCGGTTCGTCCACAACTCCCATTGGAAGCGGGTGCGCACGCCCAGGTCGAGAAACGGACGGGGCGGCAGCATCTCTGGTTCGCCCAGGCTTTGCATGTCCGCGATCAAGGGGTTCTCCCGCCCCGTAGCCATATCCGCCGCCAGAATGCCGCCGAACGTCCCCTTGGTCACCCCAACCGCGTTCTGGCACACGGCGGACCAGATGTTGGGGGCAAGTTGCCCAAAGCCTGGCGCGCCGTTGCGCGACAGGCAGACAATCCCGCTCCATGTATGCTCCATTTCCACCGCCGGCAACATCGGGAAGCGTTGGTCAAAGAGCCGCTTGTGCCGGCGTTTCACCGCGGCCTGCTCGGCCACCGATACACGCTGACCAGGACAATAGCTCAGGCCCTGCCGGATGAGGATACGGTTGTCGTTGGTATAGCGCATGGTGATGCCCGCGAAGGCATTGACCGGCGTCAGACCCCAGGGCACAGCGACGCCATAGGCGCGCTGTTCGTCCTCGGTCAGGCGCCGCGACAGGCTGGCATGGGCCACGAGGTGCAGGAAACGCCGCGGGAAAAACCCGAACTGCTCGGAAAAGCCGTTTGCCGCCATAATGAGTTTCGGCGCGCGCACCGACCCACCGGGCGTGGTAAACTGCACTCCGTTTTCAAACTGCGCCGCCGTCACCGGTGTGTTCTCGAAAAGCGTGACATTCTCCGGGAGATGATCCGCCAACCCCCGCGTCAGCGCCGCAGGGTTCATCAACACACAACCGGGCGTATAGACCGCGGCGGTGAAATGATCGGACCCGAGCTTGGCGCGCAATGCGTCGCCTTCAATCCATGTGAAGGGTTCGTTGAGCGCCTCCAACTCCTTGACGAAGGGCTCCAGCACGTCGCGCGTACCGCGGGGCGAGACGGCAGTATGGTACTTGCCGTCACGGGACCAGTCGCAGGCGATGCCATGGTCATTGACCGCGTCTTCGAGATGGTCGATGGCCATCCGGGCCAGGCGCATGAACCGGTGCGATCCCTCAAGCTCATCCAGCGACGAGCCAACATTATGCGGCAGGTCGATGCCAAAGCCCGAATTCCGGCCTGACGCATTCTCACCGGCCTGACCGGCATCCAGCAAGACGATATGCTGATCCGGACAATTCTGCGCCAACCGCCGCGCCGCCGCCAGGCCGGCATATCCCGCGCCGAGCACGATCCAGTCGGCGGTGACATCCCGCGCGACCGCAGGTTTCGGCATCCGTTCCGGCAGGACCGCACTCCAGCCGTTGGTCTTGTCATCCTTTGGAAGGCGGTTAATCTTCATCGTCATGTCCCTCCGCCCAGTTTGCCGGTTCAATCGCGTAGAAAAGAAGCGCATGTTCCGCGATATAGGTGAGCTCCGTCCCATCCGGCAGCCAGATACATTCCATCGGGCCCGCCACCAGATCACCTTCTGCGGTCCGAATGGTCAGCGCCCCTTCAAGGACCAGGATCACCTCGTCATAACGGATCGTCCACGGGATTTCGGCGTCCTTCATACGGACAAACCCGCTGCCCAGGCGCGTGCCATCACCATCCTTGCCCGTCACGACCGATACCTGTGCCATCTCGCCATATTCAAATCGCGGCACGAACGCCGCCTTAGACAAGGATGCGACGCGTGCGGGTGCTTTGCTGGTCATCTGCGGAGCCCTCCCAAAGATATTGACGCAAAACATACAGCCCTGTATTGATCCATGCAACCCTGTATGGAAATCGCCCATGGCCTTGCAAACCACCACCCGTCCGACGGACCGCCAACCCCGCCTGACAGGCGACGATTGGGTCACAGCGGCGCTTGAAATGCTGGTCGCGGACGGGATCGACGCGGTCCAGATCACCGTGCTGGCGCGTAAACTGGGCGTCACGCGCGGCAGCTTCTACTGGCATTTCGATAGCCGCGAGGCGCTTCTGGACGCGCTGCTTGCGGAATGGCAGGCCCGTAACACCGGGGTCATGGTCGAAGCCATTGCCGATGCGAAGACGCTCGACGATGGCATCCTTGCGCTCTTTGCCGTCTGGACGGATCACACCCGGTTTGATCCGCAACTGGACCAGGCCATCCGGGATTGGAGCCGTTATGCCGATGCGCTCCGCGATACGGTCCAGACCGAGGATGACGCGCGTGTGGCTGCGATCGCGGCGTTTTTCCAGCGGTTCGAGTATGACCCGACCGAGGCTTTCATCCGGGCGCGGGTCATCTATTTCACGCAGCTCAGCTACTACGCGCTCAACGTGCAGGAACCGATGGCCGACAGGATCAGCTATCTTGCGGCGTATTTCCGCGCCTTCACGGGTCGCGAAATCGACGCCGAGGCGGCCGCGCGCCAATCCGCGAAGTTTCTGGAAGAGGATGCGAAGAGATGAGTAACCGGCGATCCGGCGGGCGCAGCGGGCGTGCGGCAAAACGGCAAAGCACCGCGGAAAAACACTTCGACGCCGCCTGGCGGAACTGGGTCAATCCATACGCGCCGATCGCGCAATTCAGCGCGGATGAGATCGAGGCAATTCATGAGGCCTCCCTCCGGGTGCTGTCCGAGACCGGTATCAAGGTACTGAGCGCCCCCGCGCGGGAACATTACACCAGGGCCGGAATGACCCATGGCAAAGATGACGTAATCCATTTCGATCCCGGTCTTGTGATGGAGCTGATCGCCAAAGCGCCATCCACCGTGACATTGCACAGCCGCACCAAGGGGCGCGATGTCGTCATTGGCGGACGCAATGTGGGCGTGACGACGTCCGCCGGGTCCCCCAACTGTTCCGATTTGCAAGGCGGTCGTCGCCCCGGCACACAGGCGGATTTCGAAAACTACTGCAAGGTCGCGCAGGCCTTTGACGTGATCCACCTCTTTGGTCCGGTGGTGGAGCCCCAGGATGTGCCGATGAACCTGCGCCATCTGGGGATGACCCGCGCCGTGATGACCCTGACCGAGAAAATCCCCTTCGTCTATTTCCGCGGCAAACAGGCGATCGCCGACAGTTACGAGATCCTGCGCATCGCCAATGGCCTGACCCATGAGGAATTCCTCAACACGCCCACCTGCTATTCGGTGGCCAATTCCAACTCGCCGCTGCAACTTGACGAGTTGATGTGCCGAGGGATCATCGACAGCGCCCGTGCCGGGCAGATGATGGTCCTCACACCCTTCACGCTGGCCGGCGCGATGGCGCCGGTGACGCTGGCCGGGGCGTTGGTCATGCAGAATGCCGAGGCGCTGGCGGGGATCTGCCTGAGCCAGATCGTCCGCCCGGGTGCACCGGTCTGCTATGGCAGCTTCACCAGCAACGTGGACATGAAAACCGGCGCCCCGGCCTTTGGAACACCCGAATACGTCCGCGCCGCTTTTGCCTCGGGGCAACTGGCACGGCGTTACAACCTGCCGCTTCGGTCCTCGGGTCCAACGGCGTCAAACGCGCCGGACGCGCAGGCGGCCTATGAGACGCAAATGTCGCTCTGGGGCGCGCTGATGGGCGGCACCAACCTGCTTCTGCACGGGGCAGGATGGCTGGAAGGCGGGCTAACGATCTCGGCGGAGAAGTTCATCATCGACGTTGAAGTGCTGCAGATGTTCGCCGAACTCTTCAAACCGGTCGAGGTGAGCGAGGCGACCCTTGGCCTCGATGCCATCAACGATGTCGGTCACGGCGGACATTTCTTTGGCACGCAACACACGCTCGACCGGTTCGAGACGGCGTTTTATTCACCGCTCCTGTCAGACTGGAACAATTTCGAGAACTGGTCAGAACGCGGCGCGTTGGACGCCACAACTCGCGCCAACCAGATTTTCAACGAAACGCTGGAAGCGTGTCAGCCGCCCGGGTTTGACCCCGCGCGGCTGGAAGAGATGGACGATTTCATCGCCCGGCGGACCGCCGAGGGCGGTGCCGATATCTCGCGGTAGAGCTTAGCTCTTGATCACCTTTTCGGGTGAGATCACGTCGATACCAAGCGCCTTGCCGACCGCGTAGTAGGTCAGTTGACCGGCATGGACGTTCAGGCCGTTCAACAGGTGCTTGTCATCGGCGCAGGCCTGTTTCCATCCCTTGTCGGCCAGCGACAGCATGAAGGGCATCGTGGCGTTGCCAAGTGCGATGGTGGATGTGCGCGCAACCGCGCCCGGCATGTTGGCGACGCAGTAATGCATAATGCCGTCAACGTCATAGATCGGGTCGGCATGGGTCGTGGCCTTGGAGGTCTCGAAGCAGCCACCCTGGTCAATCGCCACGTCAACAAGCGCCGCACCCGGCTTCATGCTGGCAAATTGCTCACGGCGGACCAGTTTCGGTGCCTCGGCTCCCGGGATCAAAACCGCGCCGATGACCATGTCGGCCTCCGTCAGGTGCTCGGCCAGAAGACCCGCCGAGGAATAGCCAGTGCGGAACGTGCCGCCGAAGACGTCATCGAGATAGCGCAGACGTGGCAGCGACCGGTCCAGCACGGTCACATCTGCGCCCATACCCGCCGCGATCTTGGCGGCATGTGTCCCCACGACACCACCACCGATCACCAGAACGCGGGCCGGGCCAACGCCTGGGACGCCGCCCATCAACACGCCGCGACCGCCATTGGCCTTTTGCAGGGTCCAGGCACCAACCTGCGGCGCCAGGCGTCCCGCAACCTCGGACATCGGCGCGAGGAGCGGCAGGCCACCACGATCGTCGGTCACCGTTTCATAGGCGATCGCGGTACAGCCGCTTTCCAGCAGGTCCTTGGTCTGCGCGGGATCAGGTGCCAGGTGAAGATAGGTGAAAAGAAGCTGCCCCTCGCGCAGCATCTTGCGCTCACCCGCCTGCGGCTCCTTGACCTTCACGATCATATCGGCGGTCGCGAAAATCTCTTCAGCGGTGTCGATGATGGCCGCCCCGGCCGCCACATAGTCCGCGTCCTCAAACCCCGCGCCCTTGCCGGCGCCGGCCTGAATAATGACCTCGTGACCGTGGCCGACGGCTTCCTGCGCGGCATTGGGCGTCATCCCGACGCGGAATTCCTGTGGTTTGATCTCGGTTGGGCATCCGATCTTCATGGCAAGTCTCCTCTTCATCCCAGAGTTTTGATCATATTGGCGCAGCTTTGGCGCAATTAGCTTGAATTCCCCCTCGCCAAACCGGGAAAGTTCCGAATATTATTCGATGATTGACATCTTTATGCGAAAGGTCTTGCGCAAATGTCCCTGGACCCGATTGATCGTCGCCTGCTTGGTGAATTGCAACGGCGTGGTAGAATCTCCAACGCGGACCTGGCGGAGAAGGTCAACCTGTCGGCCAGCGCCTGCCACCGCCGCGTGCAACGGCTGGAGGCCGAAGGGTTTATCCGCAACTACGTGGCCCTTCTGGATGCGCGCAAGATGGGGGTGCCTGCGACGATCTTTGTCGAGATCACCTTGTCCACGCAGGCCGACGATGTTCTGGAAGCCTTCGAGAAGGCAGTGCAGCGGATCCCCGATGTGCTTGAATGCCATCTGACCGCGGGGGCGGCTGATTACATCCTCAAGGTCGTGGCGGAAGATACCGAAGATTTTGCGCGGATACACCGGCAATACCTGACCCGGCTGCCCGGCGTCGCCAAGATGCAGTCGAGTTTTGCATTGCGAACCGTTTTCAAGACAACCGCCTTGCCGGTCTAAAAAACCAAAGAGGCCCCGGTGACGTCACCGAGGCCCCCTCATGCACATCCTCTTCCGTGAGCAGTGGATTTGTGCACCCTTACTGTTGACCCCCAAAGGCTTGCGCCTCAACTTGTTACACCTGCAATATGCGGGGTGGCGGCGATGGTTTCATGGGGAAAAAACAACCAACGCGCCCCGTAAGGAAATCCTTACCTTCGGCCGCGCGTGCAAAAAAAGCCCCGCACAATCCGGGGCTTTTTGAGAAGGTTTATGGTACGGCTCAGGCGCTGCGGCGACGTGCGGCGAAGCCCAGACCGGCCAGTGCGCTCAACAAGAGCGGAAGCCCCGCCGGGACCGGCACGGACGAGAGCTTAGTCCCAACGGCTTCGGCAAATAGTTCATGCGCTTTTGCGTTCGGATGAACCCCGTCAACAAAGAGCAGCGTATTGGGATCGGTGCCGAAATCCAGGCAACTGCCAGGGTTGGTCACATCGGGGTTCAGCGGCGCGCCGACGCTCAGCGTGCAGGGCGTCGTGACATCGAAGATGCCATAGCTGAACTGGCCCGTTTCCACATCCTCGATGATCCTGCTCAGGATCCGGTTGGGCTGAAATCCGATGATGTTGATGCCCTCGTTTTCGAGATCGAGCACATTCATCGCCAGTTGCCAGTTGAACAGCTTCGACGCCTTCGTCGCATCCTTGGCTGCATCGCCGGAGAATGCTGGGCTGGCGCCGATATCCGGCAGGTTCACGACCAGGAAGTCGTCGAACACGCCCGGGTTGATCTTGTTGAGGTTACGAATGCCATCGGCCACCGCGTTGGCGGCATCAATCGGGCTGAAGCCCTGAAAGATATCATTTGCCCCGAACCAGACCGACAACAGTGGGTTCGTGCCGGGGGCCGGTGCGTCCGGCTTTGTTTCCACGCTGGGCAACACCCGCGTCGGCAAACCAAAACCACCCGCAATTGCACCGGAGAAGGTGGCGACCTGCCCCGCAAAGGTCGACAGCGGCACCGCAGGATTGAAACCGGTCGCCGTCGCGCCACCAAGCGCCAGATTGCCAGTGTCATGACCCGCCGCGATGAACTGGTCTTCGATCCGTTCGGCCCAGACCAGACCGTTCGAGAAGCGTCCACCAAAACTCGGCGGATCCAGCTGGGTGAACTTCCCGTCGTCGCTCAGGCTGTCACCGAAGCTGTAGAACCCCGTATAGATATCCGTGAAACTGGCCGCATGCGCTGCGCCGCTCAGTCCGACCGCCATTGCGGCCGCGTACAAAACCTTCATCATCGCCCTCCTCCCGCGAGATAGAATCGAAGAGAGTTAACGTGGTGCCGCCGCGTTTGGCCAAGGTTTTGCGAAAAGACGTTACGTCACACGAAAAAGGCCCCGGCGTTTCCACCGGGGCCTTTCGTTTCAACGTAACCGCTATCAGGCGTCGTCTTTTTCTTTCTTCTCGGCCTTGACCTCTTCGCCGGTCTCCTGGTCGACGACTTTCATCGACAGGCGCACCTTGCCGCGGTCATCGAAGCCCAGAAGTTTGACTTTCACTTCCTGACCTTCCTTCAGCACATCCGACGGATGGTTCAGGCGGCGGTTTTCGATCTGGCTGACGTGAACGAGGCCGTCGCGCTTGCCGAAGAAGTTCACGAAGGCGCCGAAATCGACGATCTTCACGACGGTGCCGGTATAGATGGCCCCTTCCTCGGGTTCGGCCACGATCGCGTGGATCATGTCATAGGCCTTCTGGATCGAGTCGCCATTGGGCGAAGCGATCTTGATGGTGCCCTCGTCGTTGATATCGACCTTGGCGCCCGACACTTCGACGATCTCACGGATGACCTTGCCGCCCGATCCGATGACTTCACGGATCTTGTCGGTGGGGATCTGCATGGTTTCGATCCGCGGTGCATGGACCGAGAAATCGCCCGCCTCAGTAAGGGCTTTCGACATCTCACCCAGAATATGCAGACGGCCTTCCTTGGCCTGTGCCAGGGCGGTTTTCATGATCTCGGGCGTGATGCCCGCGACCTTGATGTCCATCTGCAGCGAGGTGATGCCCTTTTCGGTACCGGCCACCTTGAAGTCCATGTCCCCAAGGTGATCTTCGTCACCCAGGATATCGGTCAGGACCGCATAGTCACCGTCCTCTTCGAGGATCAGACCCATGGCCACACCGGCCACCGGCGCCTTGAGCGGCACACCCGCATCCATCATCGACAGGGACCCGCCGCAGACCGACGCCATCGAGGACGAGCCGTTGGATTCGGTGATCTCGGACACAACCCGCACGGTGTAGGGGAAGTCAGTTGCCGCGGGCAGAACCGCCTGCAACGCCCGCCACGCCAGTTTGCCGTGGCCAATCTCGCGGCGACCCGGAGGGCCCACGCGACCGGCTTCACCGACCGAATAGGGCGGGAAGTTGTAGTGCAGCAGGAAGTTCGATTTGAAATTGCCATGCAGCGCGTCGATGAATTGCTCATCGTCGCCGGTGCCGAGCGTCGTGACCACGAGACCCTGTGTCTCGCCACGTGTAAACAGCGCCGAGCCATGGGTCCGCGGCAGAAGGCCGGTTTCGCAAACGATCGGGCGCACGGTGTCAAGCGCACGGCCATCAATCCGCTTGCCGGTTTTTACCACGTCACCGCGCAGGATGCCCGCTTCGAGCTTCTTCAGCGCCGAGCTGAGGTTCGCATCTTCCAATTGCTCTTCGCTCAGGGCTTCCTTGATCGCCTCGCGTGCGGCAGATACGGCGGCGGTGCGTTCCTGCTTGTCGGTGATGGCGAAAGCATCGCGCATCTGCTTTTCACCGGCGGCTTTCACGGCCTCGTAGAGGTCCGAGTAATCCGGCGGCTGGAAGTCGAACGGCTCTTTCGCGGCTTCTTCGGCCAGCGAGATGATGAGGTCGATGACCGGCTGGATCTGCTCATGGGCGAAGGTCACGGCGCCGAGCATTTCGTCTTCGGTCAGCTCATATGCCTCGGATTCGACCATCATGACCGCGTCCTTGGTGCCAGCGACAACCAGATCAAGACGCTGATCGGGGTTGTTGCGCAGCTCGTGCATGTCATCAACGGTCGGGTTCAGGACGTATTCGCCGTCCTCAAAGCCCACGCGGCAGCCCGCGATCGGGCCGCGGAACGGTGCGCCGGAAATGGTCAGCGCCGCGGAGGCCGCAATCATCGCCACCATGTCGGGGTCATTGACCAGATCGTGACTGAGGACCGTACACATGACCAGCACTTCGTTTTTGAAGCCCGGCACAAAGAGCGGACGGATCGGACGGTCGATCAGACGCGCGGTCAGGGTTTCTTTTTCGGTCGGGCGCGCCTCGCGCTTGAAGAACCCGCCGGGAACCTTACCGGCCGCGTAGTATTTTTCCTGGTAGTGGACCGTCAGCGGGAAGAAATCCATGCCCGGTTTCGGTGCCTTGGCGAAGGTCACGTTGGCCATGACGCTGGTCTCGCCCAGTGTCGCGATGACCGATCCATCCGCCTGACGGGCAACCTTGCCCGTTTCCAGTGTCAGGGTTTCTTCCCCCCACTGAATTGATTTCGTTGAGATATCAAACATTTTTACATCCTAGTTGAGAGCACTCCCAGGCGTATCCCGGGTCTCCCGTTTCATTGGCGGCCCCATTGCCGCCGACCCCAATCCTAGTCCATGCGCCCGGGGTCAAAAGGCATCACGTCTCAGATGCAGCGGGCCATACATGAGTTTCGCCCGTATTGGAAGCCATGATGACAATTGCCAGTAGTTTCCACCCGGCGGCAAGCAACCCTGCGGGAGCCATGACACTGTTATCGGCATCGCCACCATGCTATCGCCAACATCCGACACGTCTCCGGAGAAAAATCAATGGCTGAAAAACACATCCTGCTGATCCATACCGGCGGTACCATCGGCATGATCCGCTCGGGCGACGGGTTCACCCCGGCCAAGGGGGTGGTTGAGGCTGAAATATCCCGGCTTCTTTTGAATGAACATGCGGCCCTGAGCATTGAGATCGTCGCGTTGGAGCCGCTGATCGACAGTGCAAACGCCACACCGCAGGACTGGAACCGGATCGCCGAGACCATCGTCACTGGATACGGCGCCGCGGACGGGTTCGTCGTGACCCATGGCACGGACACGCTTGCCTTTACGGCGGCGGCACTGACCCTGGCACTGGAGGGCTTGGCAAAACCAGTGATCCTGACGGGATCCATGCTGCCCCTGACCGAGCCGGGCAATGACGGTGCGCGCAACCTGTCGGAGGCGCTTGCGGCGGTGGTTGCTGCGCCATCGGGCGTGTGGGTGCAATTTGCCGGACGGCTGCTGCATGGTGGCCGAATTCGAAAGACGCATTCGCACTCCTTCGATGCCTTTGCCGAGGTGCCAAGCGAAGCGCCGCCCCGGCGAAGAGGCGAATTCGGGTTGGTCCGTCATACCTTCGGGTCGCCCGATGTTGCGGTGCTGCCGGTGGTACCCGGCGGGGCAGGCAACCTGCTTCTGCATGCCGCTCAGACCTGCGACGGGATGGTCTTACGCTGTTTCGGCTCGGGGACCATCCCCAACACGCCGAATACCGAAGAAGCACTCCGGATTGCCGACGCGCGCGGTGTGCCCGTGTTGGCAGTGAGCCAGTGCCCTGAAGGCGGCATTGCCCTGGGGACCTACGCCGCCGGTGCCATCCTCGCCCGCTACAACGCGGTCGATGGGCGCGACATGACGATGGAAGCAGGATATGCCAAGATGATCATGGCGTTGAGTGAAAGTGGCGATGCGATGGCGCGGCGGCAGTTTCTCTCTGACCCACTGTGCGGTGAACTAAACCCGTCGGTGGCTTAGAAAGGGAAAGGCTGGTTTGCGGACAGAGCCGCCTTTTGCTCGTGCAACCTTTGCTGTCGCAGCATCAATTCGTAATCGCGGCGTGAGTTCCGCGGCAGTGCGGCGGATTACTCATTTCCGGCCATTCACCGGCACTGCTTTGTACGAGTCCCAAATCGATAATTCGCAGCGCGCAGCACAAACGCACAAGGTGCAGAACTTCCTACAGACTAGAGTTATGCTTTGGTGACCGCCCAAAGGACATTCGCTTACAATTTGTTTGTGTCCAGAGTTTCCAATAACATTTTATATAGCAGCACCCCCGGAGCACGTGATCTTTAGAACAAAGCCACATGCAGTATGCCCGGGAAGACAGTTTCACCCGCTTGGCTGTGGCCGGGTACTTCGGGCTCGTCTCAACGTAAAGGAGTCCTTGCAGCATCATGCCAATTCGCGCAATCCACCCGAAGGAAACTACTACTCAGCCAACTCTAGACTCAACAGTAACTGAAACTCCGGATCGAGCGCGAGTGCCCGCGCGACAACGTCCGGCTCGGCTGAAGCCCCGTCCTTGCCACGCAATTCATCCCCATAAATCCGGTAAACCTCCTGGGCCACGCTCGCCAAAACCTCGGGCATAACGGCCAGTTCCTTGTACCGGTCTTCCCAGATCAGATTGGCAACTTTTTCTGCGATTCCTCCATCCAGGAACTCCACGACCAAAGCATCGGTATCGGGAGAAGGCCCCTCGGGTCCGGTTAGCTTAGCCACTTTCTCGGGATCCAACATCAAGTTTTGCGCAACTGCCGCGACCAACCCTGAGAACTCTTCTTCGACGATCACCCGGGCGATGTCATCGGGTTCTCCAATAGCAGAAACCTTTTTGGTCTGCAGTTGCTGTTCACTTTCTAGCTCTTCCAAATCCTGCGAAATAGCCGCGATAATTGTTTCTGACGCGACTACTTGCTCCTGCATCTCGGCGAGGCGTGTGCCATTGTAGATGGACATCGCACCGACGCCGACAACCAAACCGCCAAGAACCCAATTCAATAAAGTCATCTGAACACTCCCAAAAGTTGACTAGCCCGTTTTTGGTATACCAGCTTGACCGGACAAAACGGCCTGAAGCGCTGCAAGCGCGTCTTCACTCGGCAACTGCTCGACAATCAAAATCAACAGCATGGCTTGGGTACTTTCGCGCGCACTTCGCATCGCAAGCCAGATTAACCCGGTGATCGAAACGCCCGCCGCTCCCGAAATGGCAATAAATGACTGAGGTTGGCTCGCATTAACCGCAAGCAGGTATAACATCAGCACAAAGACCGCGAGGGTCATAGCCAAGACGACATTGTAAACGCGAGTCGCCCGGGACGCTTCGTCAAATAGTCGATCTCTTAAAGTGCTGACTTGCTTTGAAGGCGCATCACCACCGAGCGCACGTACCGGGCTAATAACCTCAGCGAGTGTACGTCTGAGCCGTGGGGCAATGTGTTTTGGGTTTGCCATCTACGCCTCCAGAATCATCCGACCGTATTCGCGCGACAAGCGCGATCTAAGTGGGATGTAAGGTTGGTGTGAGCGCTGAAGTCGCAGGCACAACTCGCGCAGCTCTGGAACGATGCGGTCCAAGAACTTCTGGTCACGGTTCGCAATGATGTATCGGTCGTCGCGATCGCCTTTAAGAGTTTGGGCGAGCGCAAGAGAATGGCATACACCCAAATCAATAATGCCGGACCAGTTATCTGGGACTTCGGCGGCAAGCGTATCTGCTTTGTGAACACCATCACGAAACTCGATGGCGTTCCCCGGTGCGATGAAACGCAGAGAAGCATCCAGGGCATCGCGAACGACGCTGACATCTTCTTCGTTCCCAGCCGCGAAATGCTCGATGAAATCGTTTATGATATCCGCAAGTTCCGAGGCTCTGATCGGCGCGCTAAAGTCAACACCTGCAGGCCAAAACGCCCGCAGCCGATCCATAACGCCGTCAGAGCCGGATCTGATATGTTCGAGAACAGCAGCAATCGCTTCATCGTCGAAATCCCACCGCGACAGCGGTGCTTGCCGCCAATGGGCAAGGAAGATGATCACCTGCGCACCACATTCAAACGCATTGTTGAAACCGTCCAAGTCGGCCTGATCGAACAGCCTGTCTTCAGGCAAGCCGGCACGTCGAGCCGTCCCAACCAGATCCTCCATCAACCGCGCATGTTGTCTGGCAAGGTGTGTCACTGCGCTGCAATTGCTCCCAACTTGGGTTGCCGCGAAATCACCGCGCCCGTCTGTCGGCACCTCCCTTCTGAACGTGACATCAGCGGTGAAGGTCGCGTCATCCAGTGGCAAACCAACCACCAATGCCAGGTCTTCCGGCCCAACTGGTTTGTGAAAAAGGCTATCCATTTCGTGTTTGCGCCGGGGGCATCGCCTGATCGTTTTCGACAACGTAGAAATCATCAACCGTATCTTGCATTCGCCATAAAAGGCGGGGTGCATCCGATGGATCAATGTTGGCTCCGAATTCCAACCGGATTGCTTCAAGTTGTTGCCAAAGGGGCAGTTCTTCGGGGTTGGATCGCGCCATTTCGATCGCCTTTCTTAGGGCGGCGGCATCGGCATCCGTCGGTTTTCGACCAGGCAGAAAAGCCCTAAGCCGTGCCAGCAAAGGTTGTCCAGACTCCGCCGATTTGTACGAGATGCGAATTGACGTCGCTAGATATCCCCCGTCGCCAGGAAGATTGCGCAAGGCAATTGTACTTACTTCTGCGTTTGCCCAATCAAAATCAGTGCGCAGAAGCTTTTTGGCCGCATCCCCTTGGCGTTTAAAGAAGCCAACAGCGATTTTCTTTCCGGTTGCGAAACGGCGGAAAAAGAAACCGCCGCCGCGATTGCCACCATCGCTTGCCGCCGCGACACGCGTGCCGCCACCGGGGGGCAAACCCATGCCACCGCCACTACCGGCCGTCGGACGTCCAACACCTGAGTATTTGATTGCGGTCATGTCCCGCAGAGACAAAGCACCGTCGATGTTGACAATGCGCAATGTGCCGTTTGGAGTTGCATTGCTGTTCGCAACATGTGCAACGATCTCTTCGATGGCGCGGGGCAAATCCGCTTGGTTCCTGGTGAGAATGGCGACTGGTGGTTTGCCTCCGGGCCAGGACAGCTCGATCGTACCGTTCTCCAGTGTTCGAACGGCCGCAGCCGCAGTATCGCCGTTCAGCAACGTTGCCAGTTCTTCGGCCTTGCGTGCGTCAAGTGCGACCGCTTGCGAGCGCACAAAAACATGCGATGAATTGGCCGGTGCCGTCGATACGTCTTCTGGGACCGTTCGAAGCCCGCGTTCCGCAGAAAATGGGCGGCCACTGCGCTGCAATGCAAGAGTGTCGAACGCCTTGATTGCACGTGTATCATGCGCAAGCGCGGCTTCCACGCGCCGAATAACTTTGCGTTGAAATTGCGGGCCCTCTGACACAAAGCGTCTGAAGTCGCGTTCAAACGTCCGAGCGACCGTGTGGGCGTTTCCCATTTCCGCCGGATTGAGCCGGATGACCCCATTTTCGGCATCAATCGAAACAGTCCCTTTGGTGACTTTGGTGTCTGGAACGACGCGCACAGCCCGCCCATCCAGATTGTGTCCGCCGACAGAACCAAAGTCATAAGCGTCGTTGGAAATCACGATGCCGGGCGTCTTGTACACAGCGTCGGCCACGGGCGGCACGCCTTCGACTACGGCTGCCCATGCCGCATCGCACTCTCCAAAGTCAGGGATCCTGCTCCTCAACTCGTTGGACAGATCACTTGCACTTTGAAGCTGCGTATAACGATCCTCGAGCCTTTGTTCCTCTGCTTCAAGAGCATTTTGTTTGGACATCAAGGTGTCTCGCGCGCGTTCGATCCTGGTCGTCGAACATGTTTGTGTGCGATTGCAACGATCAACCATGTCGTTGAACTGATCGATTTCCGCGTCCAAAATTTCGGCCCGCGCATTGTATCTATCCACATCATCATAGAATTCAGTGTAGACTTGCTCTGGATAGGAGATCAGCGTCGCCAACTTCTTAGTGCCGCCAAGTCGCACGGCGGCTTTCTTCAACCGCTGCACAAGCGCTACCGTTGTCTGGTCTTCTGGTTCAAGCACTTGTCGAAAGCAGTGGTGATCGCTGCCCAGATCGAGCCCAAGTGCATTGTCGACAGAGCCGGTCTCGGCGCCATTGTACCGCTGCATGTTTACAAGAGCGGCCTCCACCGTCTCAATGTACGCGTTCCACCGACTCTCATAAGCGGTTTGCCCAACCAGCGGTTCGGTCCGCACTGCCTGAACAGGATAGGCTTGGAAAATAATGTGCAAAGCTGCGTATTGGGCGGCGCGAGCCAAGTAGGGATCACGCAGTCCTGAAAAGAAATCCCAGTAATCGTTTTCCGCTGCCTTGATGATGTTTTCCGCGGCCCCGTCTATCTCGAAACTTCCATCATCTGGAAAGTAGGATGTCGGCAGCGCGCCAGTTCTGAACATCGTGAAGATCTTGACCTCACCAAACTCTGCCCAAGACCCAAAACCGGCTGTATTCCAGTTGAAGGTGAGTTGGCTGAAATTCTGGTTCATCTCGCGCTGAAGACGACTATGAAGGCTGTCAGCATCCGGGTTCCCAAAGGGTTTGGGGTATGGAAAGGCGACATAATTTATACGATTGGCGCTGGACCACCCCTTGAGCATCTGGTCCGTGATGTTTAGCAACTGACCGTACTCCGTATGGGTCAACTCGCGGCTCAGCAGTATCGGTGCCCAATCGACCGTCATCGAGACTGCATGCAAATAATCCCACATCCCGGCGAGTCCAAGCGGATCTTGCGCCCGATCAGAGGACTCAAGGAATTTGGCCTCAAATGCTTCAACGTTTTGGGACGAGTGCAACGTCGTCAATAGATCGGGATCTGTAATCTGGCCTGCAAACGGCGCTGTGCGTTGATAGCTTTGGGCAAGATTCTTACTCTGGCCAGCCGCCAATGTGAAAATCGTATCCAGTCTTAGTGGCGGCATGTTTGGCATGCCAGTTGTTCGCTCTCTGCCGACAAACATCAGCCACTGGCTGTTCGCCCCGCCGACTGCGGCCCCCAAAAGGGTATCTGTATCCACCACAAAGCGCCGCATGCTCGCGATCGCGTCGTTCAATTCTTTCTGGCGCGGCACAACCAAGACAACAAGGCCCGCCGGATCGCTATAATAAACCCCAACCTGCTCTTTGTTCAAAGAGATCGCCCTTTCAGCGTCCGTCAAAGGCGCATCTGTATCGAGCGGGTCAGATGAGAACGCCACGGCATTCTCACCAAAGAGCCATTCATTCATTGATGCCGCGCTCACCTCTAGGTTTTCTGGACCGACGCGCCTCGGCCCACTGCGGTTCTTGTTCCAACTCTTAGGATCGAATACTCGGTAAGCCGCTTTGTAACCCGTGCCAAAGAACTCCTCATGTATCTTCTCGATGATCCGAGTCATATCTTGGGCATCAAGCGCCGCACTCTCGATGACGATATCGCGCACGAAGCCATCAAATCCGATACCGTGCTCGTAGGTTGTATGGCCGAGCAGCAAGTCTCCAAATATCTTTGGAATCCAGATTTCGCGGCGTGCGAAAGCATCAGCTGGAGGTTCGGTCAACAAGAAAATTCTCTTGGCTTGTGGCTCCGTTGGCGCAGACACGACAACGTCTTGCACTAGGAATGGTTCTGCCTCTCGGAAGCCTTGTGCAAATGTAATGCCGTCTTTCAAAATAGCCTGTGCTTGAACTACTCCGCTAAAGGAAATCAAAACCGCCAACAGCAACGCTGAAAAAAAATTCTTGAACATAGCGACACCAAATCTCTTCAATCAATACGAGCATTCTAACCCAAAAATGCAGATTCTGAAAACAGTTTCGCGATTTCTTTAGCACCCGCTGTATTTCTTCATTTCTTTCAGAGTGTTCTCTATCATGCTGCGCCCATCCTGAGCGATGACTTCTAGAGCCGTGGTGCTACGCGGATCGCCTTTCCAATGTAGCAACAATTCTGTAGCGCACACGCAGAGCGGGAAAATTCGAGGAACAGATTGGTACCGAGAATACTACAGCAGCGCGATACTCACTCACGACAGCGGTCCTTGAGATACTGAAAGAAAATTGCTCCCTTGTCCCGCGACTTGGTAATTTCCCCCGCAATTCTCGCTGCAGAATGCATGAATGGCCGATATTTCCGTTGTACAGCGGCACCTTGGTTTCGCACCTGCGGCATGTTTTGCTCTGTGAACCCGCACGGCGAGATATTATCGTTTCTGCTTTGGGCTCTAAGTAGGCACTTAACGGATTGGACATGCAAAAAAGGCGCCGGGACTTCTCCTGGCGCCTTCTACTGTTTTTGAGGGGGTATCAAACTGACATGCAGATGTACTTCATCTCAAGGTAATCTTCGATCCCGTGATGGCTGCCTTCGCGACCGAGGCCGGATTGCTTGACCCCACCGAAGGGCGCGACCTCGGTCGAGATGATGCCGGTGTTAACACCGACGATGCCATATTCCAGCGCCTCGGCCACCTTGTAGACGCGACTCAGATCCTTGGCGTAGAAATAGCTGGCCAGACCAAAGATCGTGTCATTGGCCATGGCGATCACGTCATCTTCGTTCTCGAACTTGAAGAGCGGCGCGAAGGGGCCGAAGGTCTCGTCCGTGGCAACCTGCATGTCCTGCGTACAGCCGACCACGATCGTCGGCGGCAGGAAGTAACCGCTGCCTTCCATCGGCTCACCCCCGCCCAAGATCACCTCGGCGCCTTTTGATGTCGCATCGGCCACATGTTCCTGCACCTTGTCGATGGCATCAGCGTTGATGAGCGGCCCAAGGGCGGTGCCGTCCTCCATGCCGTCGCCGATCTTCATCTGGCTGACCTTTTCCTTCAGCTTGGCAGCGAAGGCATCATAGACCCCGGCCTGCACATAGATCCGGTTGGCGCAGACGCAGGTCTGACCATTGTTGCGGAACTTGCACATGATCGCGCCCTCGACGGCGGCATCGAGATCGGCGTCGTCGAACACGATGAATGGCGCGTTGCCGCCCAGCTCCATCGAGCATTTCATCACGCTGTCGGCGGCCTGGCGCAAGAGGATGCGGCCCACTTCGGTCGAGCCTGTGAAGGTCAGCTTGCGCACGGCCGGGTTTTCGCAGAATTCCTTGCCCACATCCGATGAGCGCGAGGATGTCACAATGTTGAACACACCCTTGGGGATGCCCGCGCGTTCGGCCAGAACACCCATCACCGTTGCCGACAAAGGCGTTTCTGCCGCCGGACGTCCAACAAAAGCACAGCCCGCCGCCAGCGCCGGGGCGGCCTTGCGCGTGATCATCGCGTTCGGGAAATTCCACGGTGTGATCGACGCGGCCACACCGATGGGCTGCTTGATGACGGTGATGCGTTTGTCGCGCTGATGGCCGGGGATGGTCTCACCATAGATGCGCTTAGCCTCTTCGGCGAAAAACTCGATAAAGGACGCGCCATAGCCGATCTCTCCTTTGGCCTCGGCCAGCGGCTTGCCTTGCTCGGCGGTCAGGATGGTGGCCAGATCATCGGCGTTTTCCATCATCAGGTCGAACCACTTGCGCAGCACCGCGGCGCGTTCCTTGCCGGTCCAACTCGCCCAATCCTTCTGCGCGGCTTCGGCGGCGGCGATGGTCTCGCCCACCTGCGCACGCGACATGTCGGCCACCTTGGCGATCACGTCGCCGCGCGCCGGGTTGGTCACGTCGAAAGTGCCACCGTCGCCATCCACCCATTCGCCACCGGAATAGGCCTTTTCAGCCAGCAGTGACGGATCCTTCAGCAGCGATTTCAAATTGGTGTCGGTCATGGCGGTTTCCTCCGAAATTGGTCTCGCACAGCCAAAGCATCTTGCGCTAGGCTTGTCCAGTACCGCAGGGGAGTTACACGTATGGATTGGGACGATGCCTATGCCAACGCACCTTACATCCCGGGAGCCGAGGCCTATCCAGACAGGTGGGCCGCGGAGGCGGAGGCTTTTCGCAGCAAGCTGAGCGGCGTGGGTAGCGCAGAGCTCGGTGTGGCCTACGGCACATCGGACCGGGCGCGCTTTGACCTATTCACTCCCGAAGGCGCATCACTAGGGCTTTGTGTCTTCGTGCATGGAGGCTATTGGCTGAAATTTCATCGGACTTTCTGGTCTCATTTTGCCGAAGGGCTGTTGGCACGGGGCTGGACCGTCGCCATGCCATCCTATGACCTCTGCCCGCAGGTTCGGATCGCCGATATCACCTGTCAGATTGCCGATGCCATCGAAGCTCTGTCGGAGCGGGTTGCAGGACCGATCCGCCTTGCCGGCCATTCGGCGGGGGGCCACCTTGTGGCGCGGATGTGCGTTGAGGGGGCACTGCCTCCGCATGTGTTTGAACGCATTGAGCATGTCATGCCGATCTCCCCGGTCTCGGACCTGCGCCCGCTTGTCAACACCTCGATGAATGCCGACTTCCGGCTGGATGAGGCATCGGCCAAGGCCGAAAGCCCGGCCCTGATGAAGCCACTTGATGTGCCGGTCACGGTCTGGGTGGGCTGCGATGAGCGCCCGGTGTTTCTCGATCAGGCGCGGTGGCTGGCCGAGGCATGGAACGCTGCGCATGTGGTCGAGGAGGGTCGGCACCATTTCGACGTGATTGATGCGCTCAAATATCCCGACAGTTCGATGGTTCGGCGCTTGCTCTCCTAACCGTGCAGGTCTGACCAACAGGGGAGCGTGTCGCCGTCTGCCGGGCGGGCGCGGAATACGGCACGGGCAATGGCGCGCGCCATGCAGGTAGCCGCCGCGTGGCCGAGCATCAAGGTATCGGCGACAGGCTCGGCAAGTGGCTTGTCCCCGGTCGCCGCGGCAAAGATCAAATCGCCATCCATCGGGGTATGCGATGGCAGGAGCGCCCGCGCAAAGCCGTCATGGGCCGAGGTCGCAAGCCGTGTGCATTGCGCCTGTGTCAGGGTGGTATCGGTGGCGACGACGCCGATTGTCGTGTTGGCATGCTGCAATCGTTTCGTTGAAGGCGTTTGCAGATCCGGGTAGGTCGTGGCCGGTCCAAGGCCGCCGAACTCTGCGCCCATCTCAAACGGTGCAGCCCAGAAATGCGGTCCGTCCCCAACAATGGCCGATCCGAGCGCGTTCACGGCCACCAGTGCGCCGACCATCTGGCCGGACGGCAGGCGCAGCGACGCCGACCCAAGCCCTCCTTTCAGATTGGCGGTAGTTGCGCCCGTCCCTGCGCCGACGCTGCCGAGATCGAAGGTTGGGGCGGCGCCATCAAGTGCCTGTTGCCCAAGCCGCTTATAGGGATTGTCGCTCCAATCCTTGTCACCGCCATTCAGCAGATCAAAAAGGATCGCGCCCGGAACGATCGGCACGCGCTGATTGCCCACGGCAAAGCCACGACCCTGCGCGCGCAACCCGTCTGCAACACCGGAGGCCGCATCAAGCCCGAAGGCCGATCCACCTGACAGCACCAGCGCATCGACCTGTTCCACCGTCTTGTCCGGCGCCAGAAGATCGGTTTCGCGTGTCCCCGGGGCACCGCCCATGACATGCACTCCGGCGGTGAATGGCGCGTCGCCGACAACGACCGTAACCCCTGTCCTGATCCCGTCATCCTGCGCATTGCCGACCCGCAGACCCGCGATATCGGTGATAAGGTTCAATGGTCCCGGTTGTGCACTCATGATCTGAAAACGTCCCTCAACTTGTCGCAAAACATCTTGCCAGATTGCGCAGGATCGGCAAGAAGGGGCGCAGGTCGGAGCGATGGCGTCGCCCCATAGGCCCCAACATATCCCAAACAGTCCTGAACGCCGGGACCTTTCTTTTCAGGAGGGTCACTATGACTGCACATCCAGAATCCACCCAATTCGGCGGGACATCCCGCCCCGAAATGTACCGCTTTCACAACGGTGAGAAGGCCCCTCTGGCCTTTGACGTCGCCGAATACGAGGCGCGTATTGCCGGTCTGCGCCGCATCATGGCCCAGGCGGGCGTCGATGCCGCCGTCTTCACCTCGATGCACAACATCGCCTATTACTCAGGTTTCCTCTATTGCGCCTTCGGCCGCCCCTATGGCCTCGTCGTAACCGCGACCGAATGTGTGACGATCAGCGCAGGCATCGACGCGGGCCAGCCCTGGCGGCGCTCCTTCTGCGACAACATCACCTATACCGACTGGCAGCGCGACAATTACTGGCGCGCGATCCTGTCGGTCTCGGGCGAAGGCCGCGTCGTGGGCTACGAGGGTGATCACCTGACGCTGATGCAGAAGGGCAAGCTGGAGGCGTTCCTGAAGCCGTCCAAAACCGTGGATATTGCGGGCCACACGATGACGCAACGGATGCACAAATCCGCGGCCGAAATCGCGCTGATCCGTCAATGCACGGCGATTGCCGATGTGGGCGGCTACGCGATCAAGGACGCGGTGCGCGAAGGCACCCGCGAGATCGACGTGGCCATGGCCGGTCGCGACGCGATGGAGGTCGAGATTGCCCGCGTCTTCCCGGATGCGGAATACCGCGACACCTGGGTCTGGTTCCAGTCGGGCATCAACACCGATGGCGCGCATAACCCGGTCACCGGGCGCCACCTGCAACGCGGTGACATCCTGAGCCTCAACACCTTCCCGATGGTCAGTGCCTATTACGTGGCGCTGGAGCGCACTATGTTCGTGGGCGAGGTAGATGCTGCCAGCCTGAAGATCTGGGAGGCAAACGTCGCGGCCCATGAGTACGGCATGTCACTCCTTAAGCCCGGAGTGAGTTGCGCCGAGGTCACGCACAAGATCAACGACTTCTTTGCCGAGCGTGACCTGCTGCAATACCGCACCTTCGGCTATGGCCACTCCTTCGGTGTTCTAAGCCACTATTATGGCCGCGAGGCGGGCCTCGAACTGCGCGAAGACATCGACACGGTTCTGGAACCAGGCATGGTGATCTCGATGGAACCGATGCTCACCATCGCCGATGGGCAACCGGGCGCGGGCGGCTACCGTGAGCATGACGTGCTGGTCATCACCGAAGACGGCAACGAAAACATCACCGGCTACCCCTACGGGCCGGAATTCAACGTGGTCGGATAAGCGGAAATCAAGCCATTGCGATTGAGAAGGGCGGTTCATGTGAGCCGCCCTTGTCGTGCCGGGCAAGCTTGCAATTTTAATGCAAAGCGCCGTTACAGAAATGAACGCACAGCCGTACCGGTGGCGAAAGTAAGCCAATAAAAACCGCTCCAGGCCAACAGGTATGCCAATGTTCTGCGCCGCCATTCAGGTAAGGCGGAACTTAGCAGGCAAGAGATGACATAGCTGGCAATCAGCGCCCCGCACATTGTTGAAACAAATTGCCAATCCAATATAAGATGGTCGCTGTGTTTCGCATGATATGAAAAATACACGATGCTTATATATCCGGCCACCACCGGCATCAGGGCAATCGCCGCAACCGGAAGCCAGAACCAAAAACCGATTGCACCAAGCACCCGCGCGCGTGTGGGGCGGAGCAGCCGCCAATGCGAAAGCGGGTTAAGCATGTAGCAGGCCAACAGAAGCCCAAGCGCGAGGCTTGGGACAAACATGCCGGCCGGTGCCCAAAATCCGAGCGGCAAGAAAGTTGCCCGGCTGACAGAAACTGACCGCGCCACCTCGGGTCCTATCAAAAACGCGTAGACGAGCGACGAGACAACCCAGATGAGGAGCGACGATTTCACCCAGCATCTACGCAGTTCTGCGTGCGGGATGACTGCGGCATGAGGTTCGGATTGGTTTTCTGACATGGTGAGGTAGTTGATTTTAATGGTAAAAATGAAATGTAAGGGGTGTTAAATTCTTGCAGGGGAGAACAAGGCGCAGCCACCGAGCTTGGGTGGCTGCGCCATCGGGTTATGCGGCGTCTTTGGTGTCGCCGACATAATCCTCTAGAAGCTTCTCGTTGCGCGCTTCCTCGATCTGGTTGATCCGGTCGATGCGGGCCTGGTTGTCGAAGCGGTATTTGACGAAATTCACCAGGCTGAGCGTCAGGAGCAGGATGCCGATGCCCCAGAACCCTTTGGTCGAGAGCGGCACGTCCGTCGAGAGCCAGAGCGAATAACCCAGCAGGATATAGGCAGCGGCCACGCCCGCGAGGTTAAAGAGCATGATGACGGTGTTGTCGGGTTTTTCGTGCGTATACATTTCAATGTCCTTTCAGATAAGAGAATTTGTTGGGGTTTAGTCCTGTTTGAGCCGTGCCAGCACGTCCTGCGCTGTCACCTTGGTAGAGGGGCCAAAGCCGCGGGCGGCCATCCGGTCTTCAAGGTTGTCATGGTTCAGGTCGGCGTTGATTTCCGACAGGATTTGCGACTGCTCGAACGGATCGTCCGCGCCGATCACCCGGGTAATCAACTCCTGCGCCTCGTCGGCGCTTGAAGTGCTGCCGATCGTTGTCTTCAGACGGGTTTGCATCTGCTGCTCGCGGCGGATGGCACGGGCGGTAATGGCGCCCTGCTTGAGGTCGATGATCCGGCGATGCGCAGCTTCGACAGAGGCGCGCAGGCGGGTCGTCTGGGTCTCAAGACGGTCGAGGGTTTCCTGCCGCAAGGCGGCTTCGTTCTCCATCGTGGCGATGGCTTCGGCGGCCTGCCGGGCCATGTCGTCACGACCGGCATCCAGCGCCTCACGAGCACGCAGGGCCATGGACTCCGACCGCGCCCTGATGGCATCAAGCAGCCGTTTTTCCGACCGTTGCCGCTGCACCAGTGTCGCCAGCGTTGCCTTGGCCGCCTTCAGGTGCATTTCGGTTTCGCGGATTTTCTGGTCAATCAATTCAAGCGCAAAGGCATCGGTGACCCTTTCTTCCGCCCGGGCGCTGGCCCCGACAAAGAGGGTTCTAAAGGTCCTAATCATATCTTCATTCCTTCTTGAACAACGTTCACGACAGGAAGATAGGCAATCGTGAACTGTGTTCAAGAATATTTTTGAACAATGTTCAGAAACTATTTGTTTCCGGTTGCCTGCACCAATACCAGCGCGATCATCCGCTCCAGTTCATCCCCCGGCACGCCCGAGATGCGGTTTTCGAGACCTAAAAGGACAATACCATGCACCGAGGAAAACAGCGCGCGTGTCATCAAGTTCACCTCGTCGTCGGACATGTCGGGGAAACATTCGCTGACCGGACCCGCGATGTAGCCGAACAGGCGACCCAGCTCTGACATGTACCAATCCGGCACGGCCATCTCGGTCGACATGCGGATATCAAAAAGCGTGCGCCAGGTTTTGGGATTGGCGGCGGCAAAGTCGAGATAGGCCAAAGACATCGCAATCAGCCTGTCGGTGGGAGTATCACCCTCGCGTCCCTCAAGGGATTTTGCGACGGCGGCCCCGATCCGTTGGAACGTGCGCCCGTTGACCGCGATGATGATGTCGTTGAGGTCACCGAAGACGTTGTAGATGGCGCCCACGGCACAATCCGCCCGCTTTGCCAGGTCACGCGCCTTGATCGCGGCCATGCCGTCCTCGGCGATCCGGGCTTCGGCGATATCAATGAGGCGCTGCCGAAGTTCCGTGCGCCGCTGTTTTACCTTGCCGGTCATCGGCCCCGTCCTCCTGAACCATGTTCATGTCATATACAGAAGGCGGGGCCGAAACCCAAGGTCATGGCACGGGTCACACCATGCCGAAGATGCGCGCCGGGCCGCCGGATCCGCCGCGATGTTTGGGCGCCCCGATCATGATGGTGGCACCGCTCGCGGGCATCTTGTCGAGATTGGCGATGTTCTCGATCCCGAACCGGCCGGTGGGAAGCCAGGCGTAATGGGTGGCGAAATCCGCCGACGGGCCGTGATCCAGCGACAGCGTATCGCTGGCGATCGACCCCGCACCGGTTTCCAGAAGCATTTGCGCCGCCTCGACATGGAAACCGGGGAAATGCATCTTGTCACCGTCGGAGTTGCGGAACCCGTCACCGCCGGTCTTGGCCCCCCACCCGGAATAAAGCGCGACACAGGCATTGTCAGGGATTTCTCCGTTCGCGTCGATCCAGCCCTTGAGATCATCGGGAGTAAGCTGCGTATCCGCGTCCTCGGCGGCGCGCGCGGCGATGTCGACGACGCAAAGCGGGGCAACAAGCGATGTGACCGGGATCTCGTCAACCGAGGCGCCATCGGCGGAGAAATGCAGCGGAGCGTCGATATGCGTGCCGGTATGTTCGTTCAACGACATCGAAAACAGGTTGAAGCCATTGTCGGCGAAGTTGAATTCCTGCTTCATGTCGATGCCGGGCTTACCGAAATAGGTCGGAAACTCGGCATCATAGGTATGCGTCAGATCTTCCACCGTCCCGTGTCCCATTGCCATGGCCGGCGGTGCCGTGACGGTACCCAATGCAGCCGCTGCCCCCGCGGCGGCACTCGCGGTGAAGAATGAACGCCGCGACAGCATCTTGTCTTTGACCGCGTTCATCACACATATATCGCACATGGTTTTCTCCCATCGTTTCCGGTTATAGAATGAGGCAAGGTTAGCATGGGTTGCCGCTGTGGCCAGTCACGTTTGGGCGATAGATCGCCATGCTGCGACCCGAAACCGGAAGCGCGTCAGATAGGGGAAATGAATGGTATATGTGAAATGGGTGTTCCGGGTCTGCTTCTGGCTGCTGGTCATTGCCTTTTTCCATTATACCTTGCCGCAACATGATATTGCCCGCGTGACGGACACCTACGAAAAGCGGATAGACTTCGGAGAAAACTCGATTTTCTGGTCCAGCGCGGATGTTGGAAACGATGTGACGGCCCTCAATCGCGATGTGTTTTTCATCCAATCGAAACGTACGAATGATCGCGTCATGGTCTATCGCAACGAAGACACCGGATGGGGGTGGCCACCCTATTTCAAGTTCGACACCTCGAACCTGCAGGCCGAAGCAGCGGACCTGAAGTCCACCGCCGAAGCGCCCAAGTGGGTCGTGATCAAGCACTATGGGTGGCGCAACGAATTTCTGTCGATCTTCCCCAATGCGGTCGGCGTGTGGCAGGTTTCGGGGCCGGATGTCCGGATCATACCCTGGTTCAACATCGGCCTGCTGACCTTCCTTTTCGCGACCTACTGGGCCATCCGTGTCCGCTGGATCCGGTTCCGCAAGAACCAGATCGAGGCGCGATACGACGAATGGACGGATGGATGGGGATGAGTTTACCCAGACGTGCAACGTCGAGCGTCCACACCGCGACGGGCGGGCAGCTCTGAAAAGGCGCGCGGCTTAGAACTCCTGCAAGAGCAGTTGTTGCTCCTCGACAAGGTGCAGTTTGATGAACTCCACCGCAGAGGCCACGTCACGTGACGCGATCGCATTGAAGAGCGTGTTGTAGCGTTTCTGGTAGTCCTGAATGCGTTTCGGGGTCAGGTTCCGGCGACGGAGCTTGGTGCGGAAACTCTGGCGGTAAGTGTCGATAGACAGCTGGTAACACGACGCCAGAAGCGGATTGCCAGTCCCCTCGGCGATCTGGGTATAGAGCTTTTCTTCCAACTCGATGAACTGGTCGACATCGGTCTGGATGGCTTCGATTTGCGACAGGGTTTCGCTCAGCTCCGTGATCATCCGCGGCGTCATGTTCACAACGGCCAGGCGCACCATCTCCGGCTCCAGAATACCGCGGACCACCAGATGATCCAGCGGGCTTGTCTCATCCGCAACAGATCCAACCGGCGCTCCCTGCGGCGTACTTGACTGATAGGTCACAAAGCTGCCCGACCCAGCCCGGCGGCGGATAACCCGCTGACTTTCCAGCACATCAAGCGCCTCGCGCACGGTATTCCGCGCCACGCCAAGTTCCGACGCAAGCGTCCGTTCCGAGGGCAGGCGCGTGTCGATCGGGTATTCCTCGGCCTTGATACGGGCAAAAAGCGTATCAACCACGATCTGCACCGTCGCCCCGATGGGCTGCGATACGGTGATGGACGCCGCGGTCTCCTGAATTTTCTTGTTCATCGCAATGCCGGCCGGTTTGGTTACGGATCAATCATAGCGGGGCGCTGGCGGTTCGGAAAGCCGGTTGGCGTCGACGGGGTCCGTGTTCGAACCCTTCGCGCAATCCACCTACATCCCCGGGCCTTTGGGTCCTGCCGTCGAACTGGCTCCATGCACCGTCACTCTCCCAATGCGATCCCCTCGCGGCGTGGATCGGCGCCGCCCCGCAAGGTCTCACCAATCGAAATCGCATGCAGCCCGGATGTCAGGGGGCGACCCTCGACCTCGAACCCCATCTCTTTGAGGGGCGCCGCGAAATCCAGCGCGTCGGTAGCGATTTCAAGATCATAGGTGCCAAACCTGTTCACAAGATGCGGCAGGGCAATGGCCGCCTGCACGTCCATCCCCCAATCCAGATGCGCGATGATCGTCTTGGCGACATAGCCGATGATCCGGCTGCCACCGGGGCTGCCGATCACCAGAACCGGTTTGCCGTCCTGCATCACGATTGTCGGCGCCATGGACGACCTTGGCCGCTTGCCCGGCTCGACGCGGTTTGCAATCGGCACGCCATCGCGGTGACTGCGGAACGAGAAATCCGTGAGTTCATTGTTGAGCAGAAACCCCCGGACCATGACGCGGGAGCCGAAAGCGTTTTCAATCGTCGTCGTCATCGAGAGCGCATTGCCATACTGGTCGACGATCGAGATATGCGAGGTTGATGGCAGCTCGATCGCCTCGTCATCAGCCCAGAGCAGACCGTGATCGAACTCGGGTGTCCCGGGCGCGACTTCGGGCAGGGCATCATCACCTTTGAGCAACTCGGCCCGGCGAGCGAGGTAACCGGGGTCTACAAGGCCCGGGACCGGGACCGGGACAAAATCGCTATCGGCCATGTACCGTCCCCGGTCGGCAAAAGCCAAACGGCTTGCATCCCCGATGAGGCGCCATGCCTCGGGTGCCTCGGGTCCGAGTGTGGCCACCTCGAACCCTTCCAGCAGCCCGAATATCTGCCCAACGGTAAGCGCACCGGAGGACGGCGGCCCCATGCCGCAAATTTGAAAATCCCGGTAACGCGCGCAAACCGGCTCACGTTCCTTGACGGTATAAATCGCCAGGTCGACCTCCGACAGCACACCTGGATTGTCCGCCACCCCCTGCACGGTGGCGACGATATGGGCGGCGATGTCGCCGGTATAGAATGCCGACGGCCCTTCGGTCGCAAGGCGGGTCAGTGTATCGGCATAGGCCGGGTTGGTCAGGATCCGCCCTTCCGGCACCGGATCACCATCCGGAAGGAAATAGGCGGCGGTCGTGTCATGGCGCGCCAGTCTTTCGGCATCGCCCGCGACCATGGCCGCCATGCGCGGGCTGACCGCAAACCCCTCATGCGCCAGCTTGATGCCGTCATCGAAAAGACCGGCCCAGTCCGATCGGCCCCACCGGGTGTGCGCCGCATGGAGAAGTGCCGGGGTGCCAGGGGTGCCGACAGATCGCCCGCCCACAACCGCATCGAAAAACCCGAGCGGCGCGCCGCTGGCGTCCTGAAACAGGCGCGGCGTTGCGGCCAGCGGCGCGGTCTCACGCCCGTCAAGCGTGGTCAGCTCACCGGTTTCGCCGTCATACCAGACCAGGAAAGCACCACCGCCCAGACCCGAACTCTGCGGCTCGACGAGCCCGAGGACCACCTGCACGGCCACCATCGCATCGGCCGCACTTCCGCCCGCCCGCAGCACCCTGGCACCGGCCTCCACCGCCAGTGGATTGGCGGCACTCACCATCCACTCTTTCGCTTCGACCGGTTGGCCCGCAGCTTTGGCTTTCAGCGCCGCTTGCGCCTCGACCGACGTGACGACCTGCCCGGCGCCTGCCGCCTCGGGAGCGATGGCATCAGTGGCCTGCTGCGCCCCAAGCGGCGATGACATGGCGAAGAGACTGATCAGACACAAGCTGCGGAACATGGTGGATACCTCTCTTTTCTTGCGCGAACCCTGGCCACGGAGCCCCCATCGCCCCTTGAAGGCGGTCAGGACCGTCTGAAAGGGGCGATTGCCCCTGAGCGGCGTCAATTCACAGCATCGCCGGCACAACTTGATCGGGGGGGCGATGGCCGTCGTCAAAAGTCTTGATGTTGAGGATCACCTTCTCGCCCATCTCGATCCGGCCCTCCTGGGTGGCCGAGGCCATGTGCGGCAGAAGGACAACGTTGTTCAACGCCCGAAGGCGCGGGTTCACGTCCGAGCCGTTCTCATAGACATCAAGCCCGGCTCCGGCCAACTCGCCCGCGCGCAACGCCCGGGTCAGCGCATTTTCGTCAATCACCTCACCGCGTGACGTATTGACGATCACCGCATCGGGTTTCATCAGCTTCAACCGCCGTGCGTTCATCAAATGGAAGGTGGCGGGCGTATGCGGACAGTTGACGCTCAAAACATCCATGCGCGCCACCATCTGGTCAAGGCTTTCCCAATAGGTCGCGCCAAGCTCTTCTTCGGTCTCGCTGCGCAGCCGTCGGCGGTTGTGATAATGAATCTGCATCCCGAACGCAGCGGCGCGCCGGGCAACCGCCTGCCCGATCCGCCCCATCCCCAGAATGCCCAGGCGACGGCCCGAGATCCGACCGCCCAGAAGCGCCGTCGGCGCCCAGCCGTCCCAATTGCCGGCCTGCATCACGGCCAATCCTTCGGGCATCCGCCGCGTCACCGCCAGTATCAGCCCCACGGTAATATCCGCCGTATCATCCGCCGACACACCGGGCGTGTTCGACACCAGAATGCCATGCTGCCGGGCGGTGTGGACGTCAATATGATCGACCCCGGCACCATAATTCGCGATCAGCTTCAGCTGATCCCCGGCCTGGGCAATCAACCCGGCATCAATGCGGTCGTTCAACGTGGGCACAAGGACGTCTGCGGTCTTGACCGCCTGAGCCAGATCCGAACGGCTCATCGGTTCGTCGGTGGTGTTTACCGTCACGTCGAAAAGCTCACCCAAACGCTTTTCCACGGGCTCCGGCAGGCGTCGCGTTATGACAACACTCAGGCGTGCAGATGGCATCCGGCCTCTCCTTGTCCTTTGCAATCTCGGCGCGTTGATGACAGAGTGGCGCAGGAAAGGTCGAGGCACAAGAACCCCGGCGAAATAGTTTGAGCAGAATTCAGGTGCAGGCGATGAAATCGGTTGTTTTAGGGGCTGTGGTCGCAGTGTTTTTGGCGAGTGGAATCGCGACAGCCCAGGATCGTGGCCCCGTCACCAACCTGCCCCTGCCACGCTATGTGTCCCTCAAGGCCAGCGAAGGCAACGTGCGCCGCGGACCCAGCCTGACCCACCGGATCGACTGGGTATTCACCCGCAAGGATGTCCCGCTTGAGATCACCGCCGAACATGGCCATTGGCGGCGGGTACGCGACCGCGACGGCGTCGGCGGCTGGATCCACTATTCGCTGCTATCCGGTGCCCGCACTGCGATTGTCGAACATGACATGATGGAGCTTTTGTCCCAGCCCGCAGAAAAATCCATGATCGTCGCAAGGCTGGAACTGGGGGTCATCGCCCGCGTGATCGAATGTGACGCCACCTGGTGCCGCCTCTCTGCCGCGGGGTACAAAGGCTGGGCGCCAAAGGCGCGTATCTGGGGTGTCGAACAGGACGAAATCGTGGACTGACAAACCGCCGTCTAACCCGGCCTCCGACCAACGCCCCCAATAACGTCATTTTTTTCCTTTCCGCTCTTGAACCGCGCCAAGGTCCAGAGTAATTAGCGCGTCACCGTTGGGGTGTAGCCAAGTGGTAAGGCAGCGGTTTTTGGTACCGTGTATCGTAGGTTCGAATCCTACCACCCCAGCCAAACACTTTCAGATGTGTCGTCCGGTGTGAATCGCGACTTGTCCAGCTAGAAAGCCAACTTTTGTCGGCCAAGAACGCAACTTTCAGCGAATTCAGCGCAACGGATAGTGGCTTCTCAGGCTAGTTGGCTGATTTGATCGTTTCCAAAAACCACCGCAGCACATGCGGCCCTGCGGTTTGGAAATCGGCACCTGGGGCGGTTTGCCGACCTTCGCTGCAGAAGCGACGTTTCGGTGCTCGCGACGCGATAGCCGACCTTCACATTCCATAGTTTCAGCTTTCGGTTGTGCCATTCGTTCGCTGAATGCATTCTCATCCACAAATTGTACTGAGAGAGCGCCAGTAGCATGTCATCGAGAATTCTCAAACTGACGATTAGCAAATTCAGAGGTATTCAAGAGCTTGAGTGGCTCCCTTCCGAAGGGATGAATTTCATTTTGGGTGGCGGCGACACTGGAAAGACAACAGTGTTAGAGGCCGTAGATCTTCTATTCTCGCCATCGACTTCATTTAACGTTTCCGAGACAGATTACTGGATGCGGGACACCGCAACCAGTTTCGTTATCGAAGCTGTAGTTCGCCTGGGCAACGAGATCGATATCAACACCCAGTCGAACATGGCCTACCCTTGGCATTGGGATGGAAAGGAAGCCGTTGTTCCAGATAATAACGAAGAGAACGGCGAAAACAACGAAGTCTACAGAGTCCGGTTCACAGCAAACTATCGGAAGAGGCAAAGGAGGCACTGACGGCACTTGATGCCAAGTTCGTAGAAAAAGCCCTTCCCGGCGGCGTGTCGATTGGATTGACGAGCTCTAAGGGCATCTCGATTGGCGCACTTGTCGGTTTGCTGGCTGAAAAGAGCGCGGACACGCAACTTCCGCTTTCGAGTTGGGGAGCCGGACCCAGGCGTTTAGCCAGCCTTGAAATCGGGGCGGCCAATAGCACTGCGCCCTCTTTCATCACCGTGGATGGAAATCGAACGTGGGCTAGAGCCATACCGGCTAAGACAGTTTCTCGCCGATCTTTCCGAGCAAGACGGCCAGAAATTCGTCACGACGCATAGCCCAATAGCAATAGCTTCCGCGCCAGAAGCGCACCTGTGGTACATGGATAGCTCCGGCCGCTTGGGCACACTGCCGTCCGAGCTAGTTGGCAAACAACAAAAGAACGATCCCGAGACGTTCTTGTCGCGCGTTGCAGTTATCGCAGAGGGCGTCACAGAAGTGGGTTTTCTCAATCACCTTCTCGAATTGGCACTAGGGTGCGCCCCCCTCGATCACGGAATTCGCGTCTGCAACGGCCAAGGCAACGACCACACGAGAAAGCTGCTCAAAGCTCTTGAAGAGGCAAGACTCAAATTTGCAGGCTTGGCCGACAATGAAGGTGTCAAAACCGATAGCTGGGCAGAGTTAAAAGAGAAGATGGGTGATTTACTTCTTCAATGGGAGGAAGGTTGTACTGAAGAAGCGGTCATCTCTGCCATTCCTGAAGATCAAATCCCCGCGTTGATCGGCGCCGTAGGGGAAGATAAGACTGGCACCCGTCTACAACACCTGAAAGTTCGCTGCGGAGCCGAAGAAAGGACGCTGGACAGCATTATTGCAGCTCTGGCCAGTACCGGAAAACCCTTGAAGCAGCTTGTTATCGAGGCCGCAAGCGGGCGTTCGGACGACGCGCCCGAAGGAGAGAAAAAAGCCTGGAAGAGCCATTCGTCCAGCTGGTTCAAGTCTGAAGCTGGCGGTGCTGAACTTGCCCAAAAGGCGATAGCGCTTGGTGGATGGAACGGCCTTTCGGAGCGCCTGCTTCCCTTGATTGCAGCCATATTGGCGACTGTCGGGCTCACCGTTGCCCATGACCTTGCGAATGCCTGATCAGTCCGTATTCGATTTGCTGCGGAGCGATGAACCCCTGGTCGTGATTGAGGCACCTGCGGGTTGTGGCAAGACCTATCAGGGCGCCGAATATGCCCATGACATCGCACCGACGCTTGGCAACGGCCGGATGTTGATTCTTACTCATACCAATGCGGCTTGCGACGTATTCGGAGAAAGAACACGGGGCGTCTCTCGCAACGCGGTTGAGATCAGAACCATAGACGCGCTGATCTGCCAGATCGCCGCTGCATATAACAAGGTGCTCGACCTTCCGCCGGACCCGACGGTTTGGGCCTATACGTGACCTGAGCCCCTGAATCTCCTCCATTTTTGTGTAGAGTCCGCCCAACAAAAGGACGGACAAATGAAGTCGAGATT
>NZ_JASHJC010000030.1 GCF_030733385.1 Roseovarius sp. MMSF_3359
GCCGGACACACGACTGCATCTGACAAGCGCTCAAATCAGCTCAAAAATTGTCTTGCAATGCAGGAGCCATCCACACACGACATTCGCTGCAGATGCACAGTCACCAACAAGAACCCTGGAGGCTGCGATAAACTTTCGAACAATTTCTTGAGCACAGAGAACCGAGTCGCTTTGGCCAAGCTCTGCGAAGTGCAATGAGATCCGGACCACCGCCATGCCGGAAGAATTTTGGTCCTTAGGGCTGAAGCGTCTGTTAGAGCCATCAGTTCGGCTAGCCGACGAGCCAAATGACTTTCAGGATTTGCTGTTGCCCATAATTAATTCGGAAGAAGTCAGAGACTTCATTGACGACACATACTGAGCCTGTTTCCACCCACATTCCCTTACCAGACGCTCCCAGTTCTCCACTGACAGCAATGTCCAGAGAAGGTCGGTCGCGGTGTTTTCGCTCAGGTCCGGGTTCAGCATCCCATCGGTTGCGAGCTCGGCAACAGCTGCGGCGCAACCTTGTCGAACGGCCTGCATGCGATTGTCCCAGGCTTGCGCGGCTTCGGCGTCGCTTGCGCGCATGGCGCGCAGGGCGACGGATACGCTGTAGATTTCGGGGATGTAGTTGCACCATGCCGTGACAAACGCATCCAACCTTTCCATGCCTGTCGTTGCCGCCCGGCTCTCAGCCAGGCGCGCATCGACATCCTTGACGGAATCGATGTGTTTCGTCGTGGCAACCAGAAGCTCGGCTCGATTCGAAAAATGCAGGTAGAGCGCCTGCCGACTGATACCGGTCGCTTTCGCGATATCTGACATTCGAACGTTTTTTGCCTGAGATTCCAGGAGACTCCATGTCGCTTCGAGAATACGGGTTCGGGTGTCGGACGAAAAGCTTGACATGATGTAAAGTTATCACCTATTGACACCGTGTCAACTTTACACTGTGTCAAGGAGATTACTCATGCACGTTATCGTCTTTGGAGCGACGGGCACTGTCGGCCGGCTCACTGTCCAGAGCCTTCTGGAAGAGGAGCATACCGTTACCGCTTTCGCGCGCGCGCCGCACAAGTTGAAAATTAAGAACCCGAACCTCAGGCTCTTTGCCGGTGATGCGCTGAATGCTCTTGAGGTTTCGAAGGCCGTGCAGGGGCATGATGCGGTTGTTGTGACCCTAGGCGCCGGGATGTCGAGAAAGAGCGTCATCCGGTCTCAAGGCACGTTGAACATCATTAAGGCCATGCAGACCCATCGGGTGTCGAGGTTGATCTGCCAATCGACGCTTGGAGCGCGGGACAGCTGGGGCAACCTGAACTTCTGGTGGAAACACGTGATGTTCGGTGCGCTCCTTGCCCCGGTGTTCCGCGATCATGAACTGCAGGAACAACTGGTCGAGGCGAGCGGGCTTGACTGGACGATCGTTCGACCCGGAGCTTTCACGGACGCGCCAACCCGAAGGGACGTCATCGAGGATGTTCCCTCCACTGCGCGCGGCCTCGACCTGAAGATCGCGCGTCGTGACGTGGCCCGCTTTCTGGCCCGGCAACTGGCTGACCGCGCCTATGTCGGTCGCGCGGTTGGTCTGTCGAGCTGAGGATCGCCGCAATGGCATTGATCCTGACGCTCGCCGGTTTCGCCGCGGCTTTGGTCGCCGGCGTCTTCCTCAGTTTTTCGGACTTCGTCATGCGCGGACTTGTACTGGCATCCCATACCAGGGGCGCCGACGGCATGATCGGACTCAACCAGACCGTCTATCGATCAGTCTTCATGGTGATGCTGCTGGGGCTTGTTCCCGTCGCCGTGGGACTTTCGGTCTTTGCCTACTGGCAATGGCCCGGCACCGCGCTGGTCTTCGTCTTGATCGGGTCGGTCGCCTATCTGACAGGGGTGATGGTCGTGACCGCTATGGGCAACGTTCCGATGAACACACGACTTCGCGCCCTGTCCACAACGCCGGACGCGCTTGCGGCGTATTGGCCCAACTATACGCGCCGATGGACCCGTTTGAACCACGTCAGAACGCTATCGGCGGCGACGACCGCGGCGTGCTGGCTGACGGCGGCACAGTTGATTTGAGGTTGAGTCCGTCTCGAACCTCAGTTGAGTTCCAACGTCTCTCCATCAGCAGGGGCATATATGCGGTGCTGCAACCCGGTTTGAAGCGCGCGCTGTTCAACATCTTCGCGTGTCACGGTGCAGTGGCTGATCGCACCCAGATGATTTGCAATGATTCTCCCCGGCGTGAGGCGCGCCAGTTCCACCATGTCGTTGGCGTTCATGATGATCTCTCCGCCAATGTCGAAACGCGCGCCACCGGCTGGTGCGACGACAATATCGGGCACATGCGTTCCTACGAACGCCCTTAATTCGGGCGTCAGGATCGTGTCCCCTGTGACGAGCACAGACGGCTCTCCCGGTATGCGGATAAAGTAGCCGACACCGTGTTCCATGAACAAGCCAGCGAGCCCACGCCCATGTCGGCAGGGCGTCAACCGGACGGTGCCATCAAGAAAGCTTTGGGGTTCGGAAAAATCGCGTTCCAAAGGGATGACGTCCAAACCCTTCTTCGCCAGAACGTCGGCGTCTCTAGGGATACAGTACACCGGGAGGCGTCGCTCCCTCAGCCACTTCACACCAGCCTTGTCGAGATGATCGAAGTGCCCTTTCTGAAAATGCGTGATGAGGCAGTGCGTGGCGCGGCCGAGGATCTCTTTTGCATTGTTAGGAAGCCCAACTGCGGGGTTGCGCTCACGATACTTGAACAGCCGCAAGGGCGGGAGCGTGTGCTTCTCCATGAGCATCGGATCAACGAGCAAACGCACGCGGCGAAAGTCCAGAAGGATCGTCGCATTCCGTAATTGATGGATCTTCACGTGCGTCTCCTACCCAACAAAAAAGGGTGTTTGACCGTCTGAGACGGTTCAGGCCCGGATGCGTCCTGTGTCTTCGAGCCGAGCGCGTTCGCACCTCTTGCAAATTCGTTTACCGGATGTAGCCGTACGATTTGGGCCGGAACGCCGGCAACGCTGCACCACGGGGGGACATCTTTCAGCACAACGCTGCCGGCGCCGATCATGCTGAACGCACCGATTTCGACATTTCCCAAGATGTTCGCGCCCGCACCAATCATCACGCCGCGCCGGACTTTGGGATGCCTATCGCCCGCAACCTTGCCTGTTCCACCCAAAGTCACGTTCTGAAGGATCGTCACGTCATCCTCTACAACGGCCGTTTCGCCGATCACGATCCCAGACCCATGATCCAACATGACCCCGGTACCCAGACGGGCAGCCGGGTGGATGTCAGGGCCAAGAGTGCGCGAAACTCGGTTCGATAGCCACGCCGCGAGTTCGTGTCTGCCGGAATTCCAGAAGCAATGGGCTATACGATGAAGTTGGACGGCGTGGAATGCCTTGTAATTGAGAAAGGCATGCAAATGCGTGCCGCATGCAGGATCTTTCACGTGGATGGCATAAAGGTCCTGCACAGCGGCTTGTGAGACGGACGGGTCGCATTCAACACCCTCCCACAGCAACCTCTTACATGTCTCTTCATCCGCGTCAGTGGCTGCAAGCAAGGACGCCAGCCGGACCACCAAGGCGTCGAGCAACGACGTCGTGGACAGGAACACCTGGTCGAGGAGTGGTGCCAGTACCGGCTCCCTCTCTGCGAGAGCGAGGGCTTCGGTCCGAAGAATTACCCACATCTGTTCTTGATCGTGTGTCAGTTCCATGTGCCTCATCCGCCGTCGTCTTTTGTGACCGTGGCTTGTGCCGCTTGGCTGGGGCTGCGGTTCCACGCGACCAATCCAGTCACCACGAGACAGAGCGCGACGATGTCTGTCACTTGCGGAATCTGGCCGAGGATCGGAACCGCCAGCAAGGCCGCGACGCCGGGCGTCAACGCGGACAGGGCGGAGGCACGTGCGCCAATGAGGTTGAGCGCCCGACCGAACGCAAACATCGAAACCAGTCCCGCGATGACACCTTGAAAGACCACCTGAAATGCAATGTCGGCCCCGTGCGCTGTTGAAAGTCTGGAAAAGTCGAAAAAGACCCAGATCGGCACAAGCACGACCGTCGACATCGCGCCAACGATGCCTGTCGAGAGAAACGCCGATATCTCGATCCTGCGGGCCGTCACGGTAAAACAGGCCCAACACACAGCCCCAGCGAGGAAGAGGAGATGCCCCCGCCACATGTCTTGCGCCAGCAAGGGTTCCGTGCCTCGCATTAAGATTGTTGCGGCCCCACAAAGAATGAGCACGACCGCGATGGCCTGCTTGCGACCCACCTCTTCCCCAAAAATCAGACAGGCGAATGCAAGAGCAAAGACAGGCATCAAGCCAGGCACCAAGGCACCTGCATGCGCGACCGGCGCAAATTCCAGCCCATATCCGACAAGGAGCGTGAAGGGCGCGCCGTAGGCGGAAAGCAGCAGGCATCGCATCCCGCCAATCCGAAGAACCACCTGGCGGTTGCGCCAAAGCAGCGGAGCTAGAACGATAGTCGGAACAATGGCGCGAAAGCTGGCCAAATCCATGACGGAAAGCGTCGTCGTGCGCCCAGAGGATGTCAGTACCAGCCAACTCGCCCAGATCAATACTGCGAGCGACATCCAGGCATATCCGGCAAGCGATGCGGCAGAGGAGCCAAGAAACTTCATCTCACGAGTCATCGTGGATTGCGCGCGACACCAACTCGGAGGGCAGTTCCGGTAGAAGAACATGACCTGTCGCGTTTCTCAGGGCGTACCAATTCACGTGCGGCGTCTTGTTTGCCGCATTGTGACGTGATGGCGACATCAGGATAGTCCAACGAACTTGAGGCATCTGAAAGGTCCCTTGTTCCGGCGCGCCCGATGGCGCGCCGGAATGAGCTGATGGTTGCGGCGGGGAAGACTTCAGGCCTGCTCGGACCGAATTGTGCTGACCTGTCGACCGTCCATGCCCCAATTTTCCATCGGGACCTCGTCGATGACCACGAAGGTCGTGGCCGGGTTCTTACCAAGAACTCTGAACAGCAGATCCGTCACTCCGGCGACAAGCTGTTGCTTTTCGTCCGTCGAGGGGCCGGTACCGTCGGGGCCGCCCTCTTGTGTGACCTTGATGTTGACATATGGCATGTGACTAGTCCTTTCGTTCGACGAATGAGAAAACCTTGGTGAGCACGCGCCAACCGTCATCCGTGTTGATGATCGTCAGCAGATCTTGATAATTGCGCCCCATCATCGTCATCCGCGCTTCGATGATGCCGATGCGATCACCCTTGAACTCGATCCTTTCGATGACCTCCTCACGAAGGTCGCCACGAGAAGCCGGCGGCGTACGCGCGTCGATGCGCGCCATGTAATCTTCGAGACCCATCCGCTCATAATTGCCGGCAGTCCCGTTCACATAGGCGAGATCGGTGTGGAAAACGGCGCGGAGCACGTCACTGCTCGATTGATAAAGACCATCGAAGTAGAGCTTCAGAAGCTCGCGCACTTCGGCCTCGCGTGCATCAGTCGTCATTGCCCTGATCCTCCAGGCGCCAAGGAACGCGTGCCGAAAGCGCTGCGCGCAATGACGTCCAGACAAGCGCAAACCGGGGAAATTGAAGATTTCATTGGACACTCCGTTTTGTGGTTTCGCCTCGACTTAGCAACCCACACCTTCGTTTGATAATATCGAGTTTTCATGGTTTCGATCTTGAAAGCAGATCAATCGAGGCTGCAGGCATCCGGTTGCGATTGGATTTGGCAGCGTCACTCCGCATGACCGATCAGCTCGATCTTGTAGCCGTCCGGATCGGTCAGAAAGGCAATCACCTCATGTATGCCGGTCTCTTCAGGGGCATGGGTCATCGGCCCAGGTTTGCGGATGACCTTCACCCCCATTCCGGACAGCCGGGCGCAGGCACCGTAGATATCGCGCACAGCCAGGGCGATATGACCGAAGCCGGTGCCAGGCGAATAGGTCTCGGTTTCCCAATTCCACGTGAGCTCGATTGTTGGGCCCTCCGGATCATCGACATAGCCCATGAAAACCAGGGTGAATCGGCCTTCCGGAAACGTCTCGCGGCGCACCTCTGACATCCCGAGGCCATCACGGTAGAACGCGATCGACGCCTCCAGATCGGACACGCGAAGCATCGTGTAGAGTATCTTTTGCGGAACAACGTCCGCGCTTGGCAGGTCTAACATTCTCTTGCTCCAAATAGGACCGGGAAGGAGGCGCGCGGTGCACGCCTCCTGAAACGCAGATCGTCAGCGACAGATTTCGCCGGAATAGCGCACGAGGCCGACGAGGTTGTTTTCGTCGCGCAGATCGACCAAACCGTAGCTCCTGAATTGGCCGGAATAGCCTTCGAGGGTGCCCCGCGTAACGGACGGATCGAGGTCGTAGGTAATCTCGATCATGAAGCGCCCAGGCTTGCCCGGCACCGCCGTCAGAATGCCAAGATCGCGCGTCTGGAAACCGCCGCCATCTCCACGTCCGAAATAGTGCTCCATGTCCATCTCCAGACCTGTCTCGGTCTCACGCGTGGCCATGATTTTGCCGCTGGCATGCTCAACCGTTCCCGTGAGCGTTGCCGAGATGATAATCGGCTGCCCCTCACCTTCAGGGTAGAAGTTGGGAATACCGACACCGCCCATTTCGATGCAATTGTCAGCAAGAGCGGCAGTCGAGGAAAGCGCAAGAGCCAGAGTGGCCCTTGCAATCGTTGTGACCTTCATAGTCATTCCTTTCAGGGAGATTGGTTAGAGATAGTAGGGAGAATTGAGGCCACGGCTTGCGGCCTCGGTGACACGCGCATCGAACACGCGCGTATAGAACGCCGCATTCATTGCCGCGGCTGTCTTCGGAAACACGTTGATGGCGAAATCCAATGCGCTCTCGACACTGTCGAAGGCATCGAGCCCACCGAGGGTCCGGGTGTTGTGTCCGCTCAACCAGAGTTTCGAGATCAGACCTTCCTGACGGCGCAAATCGGGATTCCGTTCACGCCAGGGAGCATCTTCGAAGGATCGCGAAACCTGCACTTCGGTGTAGACGAAGGCACCAGGCTCTTCCTCGACTGTTCCACCGAACTGCGGCGCATTCATATCCGCGCTAGCTTCCGCTGTTGCCACGCCGTCGAAGACCCGCGTGGAATGGGCAACCCCGAGATCTCTGGCCAAGGCGGGGAAGAAGTCAGTGCAGAACGACAGCGCGGCATCAATGCTGCCAAAGCTGTAAAGTCCTCCGACCGAGTTGGTCTGACGGCCAGACAACCATGTCTTGTCGATGAAGCCTGGTTGCTCGGCTATTCCCTCGTTCACCTCGTTCCAACGAACCTGGCGAAACGGAATGTTTGCTTGTGTTTCGGTGTAGACAAATGCGCGTCGAGTCATGCACGAGGGCTCCTCTTCTATCTTGGATGAAAGCGATGCAGCGGCTCGCGATGCCCCAGTTAGGACGAAGGGCAGGCTTGCCAGCGCGGTGGAGAAGGCACGCCTTGTCACAGGCACACCTCCACTGTTCGCATGAGTGATCATGCGGTGCGTCATTTCTTGTTCCTTTCGAGTTCAGCGTCCCCGATGAAAGCCTTGCTTTGTACGGCACGCAAAAATATAACGATTACTATATTTTGGTAGATGCGTCGCCGACCATCGTCAATACAAAAAATAACGAACCCTATATTTTTGGCATAAAGGGCTGAAAAACAGATGAAAAAAGCTGAGAGAACAAAGGCGATACTGGTCAAGTCAGCTGGGAAGAACTTCCGCAGGGCTGGATATGCAGGAGTCGGCGTGGACTCGATCGCCCAAGAGGCGGGGGTCACATCCGGTGCGTTCTACGCACATCTGAAGTCCAAGGATGGAGCTTTTCAGCTAGCCTTGCTTGCCGGGCTGGAGGATGTGCTGACCGCTTTGCCCAAGTTCCGCGAAGACTATGGGGCAGACTGGCCGAATGCGTTTGCGGACTACTATCTTGGAGAGGCGCACCGGACTGATATCGAGAACGGCTGTGCTATGGCAGGTCTATCGCCCGACGTTGTGCGCGCCGACCCGGATGTTCAGCAGGCGTATTCAGACCTCATGCAGAGGATTGTCGATGAAGTCACGAAAGGGATTCCCGGAGAGCTTCCCGAAGATGAGAAACAGCAGAGAGCCTGGTCCTTTCTAACGTCACTGATCGGTGCTCTTATCGTGGCGCGGGCCGCTGGGTCGGATCCAATTGCGGAGCAGATCGCGGAGACCAGCAAGTCCGCTGCCATCTACGCGTTTCGAGCTGACTGATTGAGACGGATCGGTCTACATTGATGCGCTCGCCAAGCTTCTCCATAAGCTCGACATGACCGTTCCCATCGGTCGATCTCGGCGTCTGATTGCGAATATCTCAGTGTGTCGCGGCGGGTAGCCTTCGATTGCCAATGGAACGAGCGCGCTCGCTTTGAGATCTTCGATCATCAAGTGCTCAGGAATGCCGCCCCATCCAAGTCCTGCCTTAATGATCGACTTCTTGGCTTGAAAATCCGAGACCGTCCAACGTTGCCCCCCTGACAAAAGGTCCCTGCTCTGGTCGAACTCCTTACCACCCGTCCCCGATACGATGACCTGCGTATAGCTTTGCATTTCACGGCGCGATCTAACGCCTGGTCGGTTGGCAGCCGGAAAGTCCGGGCTGGCTACGGGTCGGATCGTGATCGAGCCGACCGGAAGGGTTTCGACGTCGTCGATAGGAACACCGTCCAGCCCGGCAATGATCAGGTCGGCCTCTCCTTCCATTAGACGTGCCAACGGGCCACCCATCATTTCGGTCACCAGCTTGAGATGCGTTCCCGGATATGCGGTGCCGATTTCCCCGAAAACCTCCAAAACTGGATCGAGCGACATCGTGGCGCTTATCGCAACTGAAAGCATGGGCTCTTGCTCGCTCCGTAGACCAGCAGCAACGGCCTTGAGGCCGTGCACCTGCTCAAGAACCCGCGTCGCTTCACGAAAAAATACTTCACCCTCAGGCGACAAACGCGGACGGTAGGCATCCCGCGAGAAGAGATTGAATCCCAACTCGTCCTCAAGCTTCTTGATTTGGTGACTGACAGCGGACTGCGCTTTGTTCAACCGATCGGCCGCGCCTCGGAAGGTTCCAGCGGCGACAATCGCGTCGAGGGCAACAAGTTGATCTAGAGTCATGAGGTCATCCACTGATCTATTTTTGCGATCGTAAGCATGAGAACTCGATATTATCAATCGACGATCTTCGTTGCTACTTCCAAGCAAGACGGCAACACGGCGAGATGGTTGCATCTGCAGTCCAGTTCGTCGGCGTTTCCTCAAACTGCGCCCTGGCCCGCAAGGTCGGAGCGACCAAGATGGAGAAAGCAATGGTGAAGATAGCAATCGTTTACCACAGTGGATATGGCCACACAGCGGTTCAGGCCGAGGCGGTACGCCGCGGTGCGAGCGAGGTTTCAGGAACGGACGTCTCCCTGATACCAGTAGAGAACCGCGATGAAAGTTGGGATTTCATCGACTCAGCGGATGCAATCATCTTCGGGTCACCAACCTATTTCGGGAGCGCTTCTGCGCAGCTAAAAGAACTGTTGGATGAGACGTCGGGCCGATGGCTTGAGGGCCGATGGGCAAACAAGCTAGCAGCCGGATTCACTAATTCCGCTGGCATGAGTGGCGACAAACTGGCGACGCTTCAGCAGATCAACCATTTCGCCATGCAACACGGCATGATCTGGATCGGACTCGGCTTGCCACCCGGAAACAACACCAGTACCGGTTCGCCGGATGACCTGAACCGTCTGGGCGGATTTCTTGGTGCAATGTCTCAAGCAGATGCCGATGTCCCACCAGAAGTCGCTCCCGCAGGCTCGGACCTTAGAACCGCAGAATTCCTTGGACGTCGCGTCGCTGAGGCTGCGGTACGCTGGCGTGCCGGGCAAGCAGCTGAGACAGTTGCCGCTTGAGCGGCCTGAACGTCACAAAGGTCGAACGCAGCGCTATCCTTGTAGAGTGCGCTGCCTTCGACCCGCTACTTTCGCATCGACATTGCGATGAAGATTCAAACGGTGCCGCAATCATGAGCTCCGTTGGTTAGCGCACACGGCCCCTTAGCTGCCGTTCGTCTGGTCGTAGCACCGACCACTTGATTTCCCGAAAGCAGACATTCGTTATGGTTGGGGATAATCGCCAGTGGAGGTCGACTATTGAAGTACTTGGCGAATACCTTTGACTGTCAAGAACTCTCCTGGAATGTGATAACTACCATCGAAATGTTTGAATGCGCTGACCGATTCAAGAAATTCCTGACGCACGTCATGCCAATCTGTTTCATTGAACCGTTTGACCGCCATCGCAACCGGCCCGCCAAGGAGAACTGCGTCCACGAGTTGATCATCAGAGGCGAAATTGAGGATTTCAGAATGGCGATGTTCGGTGATGTTTTCAATTTCTGCGTCGTGGAACTGGCGAACAAGTGCACCGGGTGCACCAGTTCTGAAGAACAAAGGGCAGACTTCCGATGAAACCCGGGCATCGACGATTGGAAAGACCTCAGCCCAGCCGCAATTATTGCGCTCCCCCCAGACGGTAGCGGCGACGGTGCCACCCTTCTTGACAGCCCGAGCCATATTCCGAAGGGCCGTGCCCGGGTCGGTGGTGTACATCAGACCAAGGGCCGAGACGGCAGCGTCGAATGTGCCGTTCGAGACAGAGAGGGCCTCGGCGGGCATGCGCCTGAAGGTAACGCGCCGGCGTAGATTTGGAAGAAGCCGCTGTTCAAGATCGTCCAACATGCCTTGCGAGATATCAGTGGCCAAGACGTCGCCGTCTTCGCCTACTGCTTGTGCGATCTGGGTTGTGACGAGCCCGCTGCCACAGGCAATTTCCAGTACGTGCTGACCGGCTTGAATGTCTGCCAAACGCATCAGGTGAGCGTGAGCCCCACGCAGCTGTGCTTCCCAACCATCGTGATAAAATGGCGCGGCGGCATCCCAGCCATAGCGTTGGATGCGGAGTTGCACACGAGGGTTCATTGCTCCATTCCTTCCAAGACTTGGACGGATACCTGCACTGATTGCCCATCGCGATAAGCAAGAAACCAGGGATCGAACTCCAGTGCCTGGGTGACCAAGCTATTGAGCGTTTCGTCATCCTCGTGGCTCAGAAATTCGATCACGATCGAGGTTTGTCTGGCGATGGTGTCAGCGCCAGGTATGGCAAGCACCCCGCGGTTATCCCATTCCTGGGCGATCCTTACGCGAATCCGATCGACAGCGATGTTTTCACGCGTAGCCATCATCTTGATACCGATCGCAATACATCCGCTGATGGCGGCTCGTCCAAAGAACCCAGGTGTCGGGGCCTCGCCAGTGCCGCCGATTGGAACAGGCATATCGATACACTGTTTGTAATCGCCTTCCATGTAGTTGCAGCCCAAACCATCGCACACCTCGGCCGTGCCATCCGTGCAAGCACGAGCAAGTTGGGGGCGCTTGTTGTAAACTTCTATCGCCCGGAGTTGTGCGTTTCTTGCGTGAATATCTCTGTCCATGATGTGCACTCGCTTTCGTTGACTATTTTCCAGTTTTGGCGCGGCGCATGGCTCCGAGAGCGCCAAGCGAAGCAAGAATGAAAAATGCACTGCTTGGCAAAGGCACGGCGGCAGGGATACTGCCGTCACCGGTCTCCAGTGTGAACCCGTCAGCCGAAACGGATAGAACGCCTGATAATTCCACGTCTGCGTCAAAGAACTGCCGCAGTGTTTCAAGCTTTCCGGCGTGAGCGGAGAAATTTGCACTCAGAGTGAACATTTCTCCGTCAGCGATATTGAACATTGACGTCAGAGTCGTCTGGAAAGCGCCGCCGTCAGCCGTGAAAAGCGGATCGGGGAACCGGGAAGTTGCGAATATCTTCTCATCAAAAAAGCCCGGCCCGTTCAGGAAAAAGCCGCCAAGGGCATGGGCCAGCGATGGGCGATCCTGCAAGTCGCTTACAACTGAGATGTAACCTGAAAGATCCAAACTGACTGTGACCATACCCGACCCTAAGGCCCTGTAGGTTTGAGTCGTAGACAGAGCTGCCCGCGCGTTATGTGCGCTTGGTGCCGTCGTTGCAGTCTTGTCAGCGCGGGCTATGACACCCAGGGTCTGACCAAAGTCTGTATAATATGCACTGGATGTGGATCGCCCAACGGCTGAGGGCGGTTGTGCGTCGACAGTTGATACGCCAATTTCCTGCGTCGAGCTGTCGAAACTATCCTGTGCCAGATTGTCGATACTGCCACCGGGATAGACCGTGATGGCCTCTACCGTTGTTGAAACGGTTGCGGCATTGGCCGCGACGGGCAGAAAGCCTGCCAGGATAAGCGATGTTGCAAATCTAATCATGTCATTACTCATTCAATTGAATACCCAAGGGTCATAAGGCCGGCACTAAGCCAGTTAGAACGGCCGGCCCAAATCACCTTTCAGCCGGCCGCCATGGCTTTGATGTCGCTGGCGCTTGGGGTATTTCCCCCGATGCCCCATTGACCGCTGCGCACTTCCTTGAGGCGCACCCAAGTCACGGACCGCATGTTTTCACCTTCAACTTCGACCATTGCGTCTGTGACTTTTTGGATCATCTGCGCCTTCTGACCTTCGTCGAAAACGCCTTCGATAACTTCGATATCGACCAGTGGCATGTCATGTCTCCTTTGTTTGAATGTCTGATGCGTGAACTTTGCCTGACGCGACGGCGCTCCAGCCAGTTCATCAAATGAAGGAAACCCACTACACTTTCTGAAGTGGACGGCGACATGGCCGAAATGGTTAGCTATGCTAGGAGGTCCCAGATGTCAGAGTCGAAATATCCAAGGTTTTGCCCGATCGCCATGGCCGCAAGCCTGCTTGAGCCCCGTTGGACAATGTTGGTCCTGAGCGAAATGTGGTGCGGATCGACACGCTTCAATGAAATACAGCGCGGCGTGCCCGGGATGTCGCCGGGGTTGTTGTCCAAAAGGCTTAAGGAAATGGAGGCCAATGGGTTGATTGTCCGCCGTGGCGCTGGCCCGGGTGCCCATGCTGAATACTTCACGACACCTGTCGCTGACGAACTGGAAGATCTCATAAACGCTCTTGGAGAATGGGCGCACCGCAATATCGATTGTGAAGTGTCGCTGCAAGATCTCGATGCGCGCATGCTGATGTGGAAAATCAGAACCAAGATGGATCTTTTGCAGCTACCCAAGCGCAAGAGCGTCATCCAGTTCATTCTTGACGAGCCGGAAGGTGGCAAATCGAACTACTGGATCGTTTCGAAACCCGGCGAGGAAGCTGACCTTTGTTATGTTGATCCAAAATTTGATGTTGATCTTTACATCGTTGGCGACCTTCGCGCCTTAACGGCAGCTTGGATGGGCCACTCTTCCTTTGAACGTGAAATTGCCAACGGTAATATCACACTCACTGGGCACGAACTCATGGCGCGCACGCTAACCAAGTGGTTGGTGCGAAGCAGTTACGCCGACACTACAATCCAAACCAACCCAAAAGCTCTAGCGGATACTTGAATCGGCCCTTTGCTGCCGTTGACCACCTCATCTAGATGCTGCGGTCGCAGCCCGCATTGCGGTCCTTCGCTGCGGACGCAAACTTCGGGCTTGATCGAACTCACCCATCGCGGGACGGAGCGTCAGTTTGCGGGTCCTGCACGAATGTCTGATTTTGGTGCTAGGGGCCCGGAATCTCCGTCGGACCACATAGCAGGAAATATTTCTGGGGCAGGCCAATGGTCCTGACGCTCACGGTTTCGTGAAGCGGAAGCGTGAAACAATAAGCGCACGGGCTTCGTATCTACCTGTGCAAGCCAACAAACATTAAAGGGAACATAGTTATGCCTATTTTTGATATGGATTGGGAACTGCAGTTCGACCAAAACTCAGCTAGCGCAGGAGCATATGAAGGTTCAGCCAGCGTTGATTTGAACCCGACGGGCGGTCCATCAGTCACCAGCGGAGAGCCCAACGACATCGACTTGACGATCGTTCTCACTGAAATAGAAGAACAGAGCGACATGCCAGCCAGCGAGACATCGGAGCCAGTGTTCACTTTCGAAACAACTGGGGATGAGTTCGTATATGTCGTATCCGGTTCGGTCGGAACCGAGTCGCAGGAAACGTCCTCGGTTGCCGCGGGCACTCCATCGGAAGAGCGTGGACCAAAACAAGAACCGGTATTTGAATGGGTAATTTCTCGCGAAACGCCCGCCCAAGCGAGGAAAATCGCCACCCTGGCCTACAACGAACAATTTATAACTCATCTCGGATGACGAACGGTTCTCGTCCCGAGAGGCGATGATAGATCTCCTGTTTGAAACCAGGGCCTTCGTTTTTTGATACCAAAGCCGCCGTTCATTCGAACCGCAGCATTGGTATCTATGGGCTCGGTGCCGTCATTCGAAGAAATCGGATCTGTTCAGAAGCCCTCTTCCCTGCGACATCGCCCGCGGCCCATTGCCGACGTTGATCACCACACTACGCCGCTGCGGTGCGGCCCGTCATTCCGGATGGGGTGGATGGCTCCTGCTCCCCCGGCGTCGCGATGCGCCATACTGCAGTTGTCTATCACTGCTAGGAAAGG
>NZ_JASHJC010000031.1 GCF_030733385.1 Roseovarius sp. MMSF_3359
ATCTCGACTTCATTTGTCCGTCCTTTTGTTGGGCGGACTCTACACAAAAATGGAGGAGATTCAGGGGCTCAGGTCACTTCTTGCGCTCTGGCAGTTGATGGTCGCCTTTGTTGATCTCGGGTTTTCCGTGAAGCCTGGGGATAAATTCGCGCCCGGCGCTGACCATGGCTTCGATGATGTGTTAAGATATCTCACACTTGAGACGACAGCGCCTGAAACAGTGGCTTCCCCTAAACCACAAAAAAAACAGGAGCAGCCATGAGCGTCGAACAGTTTTCCATTGCGGGTCAGAACAGCAGTCAGACTAAGGCCGTCATCTACTGCCGGGTGTCATCCGCCAAACAGGTCGAAGAAGGCCACGGCCTCGACTCCCAGGCCACGCGCTGCCGTGAATATGCCGCGCGCAAGAACTATGAAGTCGTCCAGGTCTTCCATGAGAAAGGTGTCTCCGGCGGCCTGATGGATCGTCCCTCATTCAACAAGCTGATCACTTTCATAAAGGCCAGCAGGCAGGACGGTATGGTAGTTATCATCGATGATATCAGCCGCTTTGCTCGTGATATTGAAAGTCACTGGACGCTGCGCAGGACACTCAAAGATATTGGCGGCAAACTCGAAAGCCCGTCGATCACCTTCGGGGAGGACTCGGACTCCGTCCTCATTGAAAATCTCTTGGCCTCGGTCTCACAGCACCAGCGCCAGAAAAACCGCGAACAGACCACCAACCGCATGCGCGCTCGCACCATGAACGGTTACTGGTGTTTCCCCGCGCCGCCAGGATTTCGCTATCAGCAGGTCTCAGGTCACGGCAAGCTGCTGGTGCGAGATGAACCTCTCGCCTCCATCATCCAGGAAGCCCTAGAAGGTTTTGCCTCCGGTCGCTTCCAGTCCCAAAGCGAAGTGAAGTCGTTCCTCGAAAGTGAGCCTGCTTTTGCCAGCCGTTTTCCAAACGGCTTTGTCCGCTACGAGGAAGTGATCCGCCTCCTTACCCGCCCGCATTACGCCGGGTATATCGAAGTGCCGCGCTGGGGCATCAGGCTTCAGGAAGCCAAACACGAAGGTCTGATCTCGTTCTCCCCCTACACCCGCATCCAAGAGCGCATCCGGGAAGGGGCACGTGTTACCGCCCGCAAAGATATCAATGAAGACTTCCCGCTGCGTGGCTTTGTCACCTGCGGCGACTGTGAAAAGCCGCTCACCTCCTGCTGGTCGAAGAGCAAGACCGGAAAGAAGCACCCTTATTATATGTGCTTCAATAAAGAGTGCGGCTCCTATCGCAAATCCATCAGGCGCGATCAGCTCGAAGGTGACTTCACTGACCTGCTTGAGACCGTGCGCCCGTCCGAGACCAAGGTCTCAATCGCAGCGAAGATGTTTGCGACGATCTGGGATGCGCGCATGGAAAAAGCCCAGGAACATGCCGCTCTCTACGCTGCCAAGATTAAAGACCTGGAGACGCAAAGCGCCAAACTGCTCGACCGTCTCGTTGAAGCGGAGAACGCTTCCATCATCAAAGCCTATGAAAAGCGGATTTCTGATCTTGATGAGGAAAGACTGATCCTGACCGAAAAAGCCGCCCGAGTCGGACAACCGCGCGCCCCCTTCGAGCAGATGTTCGAACTCGCCATGCAGTTTCCCGCAAGCCTTTGTAAATTCTGGGAAACTGGTCGCTTCGAGCTGCAACGACTCGTACTCAAACTGACGTTTTCGGAGAGGTTGCCCTATGACCGGAATTTGGGGTTTCGAACCCCGGAATTATCATTTCCGTTCAGAGCGTTAGGGGGGAATTTCGTGCCTGATTGTAATATGGCGGAGCCGATGGGATTCGAACCCACGAGACCCTTCCGGGCCTACTCCCTTAGCAGGGGAGCGCCTTCGACCACTCGGCCACAGCTCCACTGACCCGTCTAATTGGTCAAACGAAGGTGAACAAGACCCCATTTCAGTTTTTTCCACCCTTCGCAACTGGCCCGCGGGGTCCCGTCCCCGCGCGCCCCGCCGAGGGCGGGCTTGCCCGTCGGAGGCGGGGCGCTCTGCCCCCTGCGCGTCAGGTGTTGAAGAGAAAGTGCAGCACGTCACCGTCTTTGACGATGTACGCTTTGCCCTCTGCGCGCATCTTGCCGGCTTCCTTGGCCGCCTGCTCGCCGCCGAGTGAGACGAAATCGTCATAGGCGATGGTTTCGGCCCGAATGAACCCCTTTTCAAAATCGCCGTGGATCACACCCGCGGCCTTGGGCGCGGTTGTTCCGGCGCGGATCGTCCAGGCGCGGGCTTCCTTGGGGCCAACAGTGAAATAGGTCTCAAGATGCAAAAGCTCATATCCGGCGCGGATCAGCCGGTCCAGCCCGGCCTCGGCAAGCCCCATTTCCTCCAGGAACATCTCAGCTTCATCGGGGTCAAGCTGGCTGATCTCTTCCTCGATCTGGGCCGAGATCACAACGCTCGCCGCCCCCTGCTCCGCGGCCATCTCGGCAACTTTCGCCGAAAACGCGTTGCCCTCGGCGGCGCTGCCCTCATCCACGTTGCATACGTAAAGGATCGGTTTCGTGGTCAGAAGCTGCAGCCCTTTCCACGCCTTCCGGTCCTCGTCATCAACCTCGACACTGCGCGCAGGCTGGCCGTTTTCAAGCGCCGCCATCGCCGCCTTCATAAGACGCTCCTGCTGCACCGCTTCCTTGTCGCCCCCGCGCACCTTGCGCACGATGTTCTGCAACCGCTTCTCGATGCTTTCCATATCGGCCAGCATCAACTCGGTCTCGATCGTCTCGGCGTCAGCCACCGGATCGACACGCCCCTCCACATGGGTCACGTCCCCATCCTCGAAACAGCGCAGGACGTGGGCAATCGCATCGACCTCGCGAATGTTGGCCAGGAACTGATTGCCCAGGCCCTCGCCCTTGCTCGCGCCCTTCACCAGGCCGGCGATATCCACGAAGGTCATCCGCGTCGGAATGATCTGCTTGGACTGCGCAATCGCCGCAAGTTTATCCAAGCGCGCATCGGGCACGGCCACGTCACCGACATTCGGCTCGATCGTGCAGAACGGAAAATTAGCTGCCTGCGCCGCCGCAGTTCTGGTCAGCGCGTTGAACAAGGTCGACTTGCCCACATTCGGCAGGCCAACGATCCCCATTTTGAAACCCATGATGCACCCCTTTGATGACGCAGCGCCGCTTCTATTGGCAGGCCGGTCCGGACGCAAGCGATGAGAGGTAATTAGGGGAGGCGCCTGTCGGCTCTCAGGCCAAGGCGCGCGTCGTGCCTGAAATGTCGATCGGGGCGCCCCTGCCCGCCTGCGGCACAACCCGCAGCAACGAAGGTGCTCCCATCTCCGCCCCCTGCAACACCTCGAACGGTCCGGACTGAATGCCCGCATCCCGCAGATATCCCGCAAGCGCCGCCGCCGCGGCCCCCGTCGCCGGGTCCTCATAGACCCCGTGGCTGGCAAAGGCGTTCCGGCTGTGTATCCGGCTGGTTGTCTCACGCCAGATGAGGTTGATCGTCACCAGCCCATGGGCCTTCATCAGCCTCGCACCGGCGTCGAAATCGTAACTCATCTGCTGCAGCGCCCCATGCGAGGCCAGCGGCAACAGCAAATGCTGCGCGCCGCCATTGATGAGCGCGTGCGCGATTTCCGGATCAAGGTCCGACCGCTGCAATCCAAAGAGCGACAGGAAATCACCGAGGATCCCGTCATTGAGCGGCTCAGAAGATGTCGCGGGCGACACCAGCGTCGCCCCGGGTTGCCCGTCCTCGCGAAATGCGGTCACGGAAATCTCTGCATCATTCAGGACAAGGTCATATTGCCCCTCGCCAAACGCCTCACCCAAAGCGGCACCCAAGGCGATGGTGGCATGACCGCAAAACGGCACCTCGGCCAACGGCGCGAAATAGCGTACGCGAAACCCATCCCCCTTAGGTGCGGCAAAGGCGGTTTCCGAAAATCCGACCTCCGCCGCGATATCCTGCATCACTGCCGGATCGGGCAGTTCTTCGCCAATCATCACGCCCGCCGGATTTCCGCCATCGCCTTGATATGTGAAAGAGGCCAGTTTCTGTACATTCATGAGAGGTCTCCCGCTTTTGCTCGGTTCAGAGATGACCGGCACCGGCGGACAGATCAAATTGTAATTTGTGCGTGCCCCCATTCCGGACGTGAATACAAAGCACCGCGAAAAATCCCCGGATGGCATTGATTTTCCCCGCCCCCTGTCGCAAAGGAGGGGCAACAAGACAGGAAAAGCACATGAGCCGCATCGACGCCAAATTCGCCGAACTGAACGCCGCCGGGAAAAAGGCGTTTGTCTCTTATGTCATGGCGGGCGACCCGGATTATGACACCGCGCTTGAAATCGTCAAAGGCCTGCCGGGGGCGGGCGTTGACGTGATCGAACTTGGCCTGCCCTTCACCGACCCGATGGCCGATGGCCCCACGATCCAACTGGCCGGGCAACGCGCGCTTGAGGCCGGCATGACACTGGAGCGGACACTGGAAATGGCGACCGAGTTCCGCAAGAGTGACGACACGACGCCGATTGTGCTGATGGGCTACTACAACCCGATCTACAACCGCGGCGTCGACCAGTTCCTGGCGGATGCCAAGGCGGCGGGGATTGATGGTCTGATCGTGGTTGATCTGCCGCCTGAAGAAGATGAAGAACTCTGCATTCCCGCGAATGCCGCGGGTCTGAACTTCATCCGTCTAGCCACGCCGACGACCGATGACAAACGCCTGCCCAAGGTGCTGCAGAATACCAGCGGTTTCGTCTACTACGTCTCGATCACCGGCATCACCGGCGCGGCCGAGGCCGAAGCAGGCGACGTGGGCCCCGAGGTCGCCCGGATCAAATCGGCCACCGACCTGCCGGTCATCGTCGGCTTCGGCATCAATACGCCGGAAAAATCCCGCGCCATCGCCACCGTCGCCGACGGCGCAGTTGTGGGCAGCGCCATCGTCAGCCAGATCGCCGATGGCAAATCCGCGGGTGAGGTCCTCGCCTTCGTCAAGACGTTGGCCGACGGCGCACATAGCGTCTGACGCTACCTCGCACTCGGAATTCAGATGTACAAACAAGCATTTGGCGCCTTCGTCGCCCATTTCTCGATTTTTCTCGCCTTCGCGGCGCTGGCGACGTTCCTCGACGAAGTTGATCTCGGGTCGTCTTTCGTCGGTGTCAAAATAGTGCTCTCGGGTCTGCTCGCTTTCTACTGCCACAGGATGATCCTGCTCGGCGACGATTTCGGATGGGATCAGGTGATTGCCAAACGAAGCAAGTTCGGGAACAGCATCAGGCTCTGGCCGTTCATGTGGCGTCTTCTGTTGGCAACAACATTGTTTATCCTCTCCGCAACGGCGATCTTCTTCCAGCTTCGCGGAGTGGTGGAAAGCGCACTCCAGGGTCCGGATGTTTTCGTTATCGGGTTCCTGCTGTCCGCGCTGATCGCTCTTCCCTTCTATGGCATTGCCCTTGCCCTATTCGGGACCGTTTTTCCGGCGGCGTCGATCAACGCGGACGCAAGCCTAAGCGCGGCATTCACCAGGGGTAAGGCACGGTTCTGGATAACGCTTTGGCGATTGTTCATCGGCTTTTTCTGCTTCTCCATGGTCGGTGTCGCCGCATATGTTTCGGTTTCGGTTTACTTCGGTTACCAGACAGCGGCAGATGGAATTTTCTACTATGTGCTATCTTTCGGCGCGACTTTGCTGGGTTGCTTTTCGACCCTGCTCGCCGCAACCGCGCTCAGCATGGCCTATCAGGAGGCCAGAACACCTTCATCTGAATAGCGGGGGTCACGTCGATTCCGGTGGCGTGCAGGATGCGCGGATGTGCCACAACCACGGGTGGGTTGCGATGAGGTTGAATAATTGGTAACTAAACCTAACCAATTTTACATCCGAGTCATCCGATGCCTGTCATAACCAACATCGACGATCTGAAACGCATCTACGCCCGTCGTACGCCGCGGATGTTTTACGACTATTGCGAAAGCGGCAGCTGGACCGAGCAGACCTTTCGTGAGAACACCAGCGATTTCAGCGAGATACTCCTGAGACAGCGCATCGCAGTCGACATGTCGAACCGCAGCACGGCCACGCAGATGATCGGGCAGGATGTGTCGATGCCCGTGGCACTGGCCCCGGTGGGGTTGACCGGGATGCAATGCGCTGATGGCGAGATCAAGGCGGCGCGGGCGGCGGAGAAGTTCGGCGTGCCCTTCACGCTTTCCACAATGTCGATCTGCTCGATCGAGGACGTTGCCGAAAACACCACCAAGCCCTTCTGGATGCAGGTCTACACGCTCAAGGACGACGATTTCATGCAGCGGCTTTTCGACCGCGCCAAGGCGGCCAAGTGCTCTGCAGCCGTCATCACGGTCGATCTGCAGGTGTTGGGCCAGCGTCACAAGGACCTCAAAAACGGCCTCTCTGCCCCGCCGAAACTGACCGTGAAATCCGTCGCCAACATGATGACCAAGGTGCAATGGGGCTTGGGCATGCTGGGCACCAAGCGGCGGTTCTTCGGCAATATCGTCGGCCACGCCAAGGGCGTCAGTGATCCGTCTTCGCTTTCGTCCTGGACCGCCGAAGCCTTTGACGAGGCACTCGACTGGGATCGTATCCGCGAGTTCCGCAAGATGTGGGACGGGCCGCTGATCCTGAAGGGTATCATTGATCCGCGCGACGCGCTTGAGGCGCTGAACGTCGGTGCCGACGCGATCATCGTGTCGAACCATGGCGGGCGGCAGCTGGACGGCGCACTCTCTGCCATCCGCGCGCTGCCGCAGATCATGGATGCCGTGGGAGACAAGATCGAGGTGCATCTCGATAGCGGCATCCGCTCGGGTCAGGACGTGCTCAAGGCCGTGGCCCTGGGTGCCAAGGGGACGTATATCGGGCGCGCCTTCGTCTATGGCCTGGGTGCCATGGGCGAGGCCGGCGTGACCAAGGCGCTGGAGGTCATCCACAAGGAGCTTGACGTGTCGATGGCCTTCTGCGGACACCGCGACATCAATAGCGTCGACCGCGACATCCTGATGATCCCGCGCGATTTCTCGGACCGCTGGCAATAAAGCACGTCCAGTTATCATTGATGCATCTCACATCGCTTTTCGCGTTCGAGCAAAGCGAGAGGCAGCAAACAAGCGATTCAATTTGAACTGGAACTGCTACAAAGGCCGAAAACGGCGATTTTAGCCCTTTTCTACCGCGGAATTCCGGTCTATACGCGCGGCTTCACGTGGGGCTACAGCCTTGGAGGAGCCCCACCCTAACAATTGGAGAATTATCATGGCTGGAGAAATTCCTGATCTTCACGCCCAGGAACGCACGGGGACGGGCAAGGGCGCCGCTCGTGCAGCACGCCGCGAAGGCATGGTTCCGGGGATCGTTTTTGGGGGCGACACCGATCCGTTGCCGATCAACGTACCGTTCAACGTCCTGCTCAAATCGCTGAAAGCTGGTCGCTTCAAGTCGACGCTTTTCAACCTCAAGGTTGACGGCCATGACGACGTCCGCGTGATCTGCCGCGATGTGCAGCGCGATGTGGTCAAAGACCTGCCCACGCACCTGGACCTGATGCGTCTGCGCCGGACCACCAAGATCAACCTCTTCATCCCGGTCGAATTCATCAACGAAGAAGACTGCCCTGCCCTGCGCAAAGGTGGTGTTCTGACGGTGATCCGGAACGAGGTTGAGCTGATCGTGACCGCGGGTGATATCCCCGAGCAGCTGACCGTTGATTTGTCCAAGCTGGAAGATATCGGCGACACCATCACCATCTCGGACGTGGAAATCCCGGCCGGCGCCAAGCTGACCATTACCGACCGTGACTTCGTGATCTGTAACGCGGCCGCGCCGTCGGCTCTGAAATCCGACTCGGATGACGAGGATGAGACAGATGCAGATGAAGTGCCAACCGTCGGTGACGAAGAAGGCGACGCAGCCGAGGGCGACGCAGCCGAGGGCGGCGAAGAATAATCCTCTGGCGCTTCTGTCAGAAAGCAATCGACGCGGCTCCGATCGGGGCCGCGTTTTTCGTGGCGCACTGGTCGTGAACGATTGATTCCCCCGCGATGCCCGCGTAGACCCATGGCGCGATATGAAGAAGGCCACGCATCATGCAACTGATTGTCGGCCTGGGAAATCCGGGCGCCAAATACCAGAAAAACCGGCATAATATCGGCTTCATGGCGGTGGAGCAGATCGCCGCCGATCACGGGTTTGGCCCGTGGAAAAGCAAGTTTCAGGGGCAGATCACCGAAGGCAGGCTGGGCCGAGAAAAGGTGCTGCTGCTTAAACCCGAGACTTTCATGAACCTCAGCGGTCAATCCGTGGGCGAGGCGATGCGGTTCTACAAGCTCGCCCCCGAAGACGTGACCGTGATCCATGACGAGATCGACCTCGCCCCCGGTAAGCTGCGCGTCAAGCAGGGCGGCGGCCATGCGGGCCATAACGGCCTGCGCTCCGTGCATCAGCATATCGGTGACGCCTATCAGCGGATCCGGCTGGGCGTGGGCCATCCGGGGCGCAAGGAGTTGGTGCCGCATTACGTGTTGCAGGACTTCGCCAAGGCAGATGTCGACTGGCTCGACGACATGCTTCGCGGGATTAGTGATGGCGCGGTGCATCTGGCCGAAGGGGCCAATGACCGGTTTCAGAATGCCGTTGCACAGCGCGTGGCCCCGGCGCGGTCATCCACCACGACCCCCAAACCAAAACCCGCATCAAAGGCAAAACCCGACCCCGTCCCGGGACCCGCTCCAGAACCCGAAGACACACGCAGCGCGATGCAGCGCCTGATCGACAAGTTCCGGTAAAGACCAGCAAGGCTTGTCCCCGCTGGCCAGGGATGTTTTGCTGGTGAACGAGGTGGACAGGTGAACATGCGGCGACTTCTGAAATGGTTTGGGCGCGTCGTTCTGGCGCTGGCACTGGCAGCTCTTGTCGTAGGGCTGTGGAAGCGCGAAGAAATCACCCGCCTTCTGGCGGTCCAATCGCTCTTCTCCGCCGAGAAGATCGTCAGCAATTTCTCGAACATGAACAAGGCTTTCCTGACCCGCCCGATACCACGCGGCGACGGACCGGTCAGCCCGCTTCCCATGGGGCCGGAGGCGGACCTGCCGCCCGAGATCGAGGATTGGATCGCAGCACGCGCGGTCACCTCCCTGCTGGTGCTCGACGACGGCCAGATCGTGCATGAAAGCTATCACCTGGGCACCGGGCCGGAGGACCTGCGCATCGGGTGGTCCATCGCCAAGAGCTTTGTCTCGGCGCTTTTCGGGATTGTGCAGGCCGAGGGCAAAATCGGCGCGCTCGATGACCCGGTCACCAAATACGCGCCCGTCCTGACCGGCAGCGCCTATGACGGCGTCACGATCCGGCAGGTTCTGCAGATGACCAGTGGCGTGCAGTTTGACGAGGATTACCTGGACTACCATTCGGACATCAACAAGATGGGCCGCGTGCTGGCCCTTGGGGGGTCGATGGATGGCTTTGCCGCAGGCCTCGACGCCCGCGCCAGCGATCCCGGCGATCGCTGGAAATACGTCTCGATCGACACGCATGTGGTGGCCATGGTGATCCGCGGGGCGACCGGTCGGGACCTGCCCGATCTGCTGGCCGAAAAGATCATCGCGCCCCTCGGGTTGCAGGCCGCGCCCTATGTTCTGACCGACGGGCGCGGCGTGGCATTCGCCCTTGGCGGTCTTAACCTCACCACCCGGGACTACGCGCGCTTCGGCCTGATGTTCGCGCAAGGAGGGCAATGGCAGGGGCAGCAGATCGTGCCGGCGGATTGGGTCGCCGCCTCGACGACCGCCAGCGCCCCGACCGCGCCGGGCAAGATCCGCTATGGGTACCAATGGTGGATCCCAAAGGGCGCGCCCGACGGCATCTTCATGGCGCGCGGCATCTATGGCCAGTATATTTACATCGACCGCCCCCGTGGCGTCGTCATCGTCACCACCGCCGCCGATCGGCTTTTTCGCGAACCGGGTGTCAACGATGACAACGTCGCGATGTTTCGCGCAATTGCCCTGGCCGTTGCACCGGACTAGGTTGCCACAGGGGAGACGTGCGATGATTGACAAAGAACCGGCGATCAATGTCCTGGGTGGCGTCCTTGAGATGTGCTCGAAAGATCCGGTGACGGGCTTCTTTCGCGATGGCCATTGCAACACCTGCAGCGAGGACCGCGGCAGCCATACGGTTTGCGCGCTGATGACGGCGGAGTTTCTGGCCTTCTCCAAGTATGTCGGCAACGACCTCAGCACCCCCCATCCCGAATTCGGATTTCCAGGATTGAAGCCCGGGGATCAGTGGTGCCTCTGTGCCGCGCGGTTTCTCCAGGCCCATGACGAAGGCTGCGCCCCGCAGGTTCGGCTGGAGGCGACCCATGAGCGTGCGCTCGACATCGTTCCGCTGCATATCCTGCAGCAGCACGCCCCGGCCTGACTCGTTTCGCGGCGGCTCCCAACAGTCCAAGATTGATTCGTCAAAAACACTACTAAATTCTGGGTTGTATTTTTCCAACCTTAACGGTTTCCCGATCCGCCGGAAAATCGGGATTACTTGCATTGAACAGATATTTTCCAAACTGAGAACGATCCAGAAATCCGCGCGGTCTGCGCCCGATTTATCCTGAATTAAGGACTTTCGCGGGGTTCAGATGAAACAGTTGCCCGATTTTCCCCCTGTTTCCGTGGCGTCACCCGAAACTGTTGAACATCCGGCGACACTCGAAAAACGCCGATTCCGCTCCACTCGAGATCAATCCGCAAAAAGGGACTGGCAATGTTTAAATTTAGGCGCAATATTTAGGTATCGAAGGAAAGCGGCAGAAAGCAAATGCGAAAATTTGTTTCCGGAAGGGTAACGAGTGATCGTGAGAGTATCGGTATGAAAGTGTTGTTCCCGCGTTTGTTTTCTGTCCGCGACTTCTACGAAACGGTTCTGGGTTTGTGTTTTTGTCCCGTGCCTTGTGTGGCTGCCATCAGGCAGCAGGTAACGAGTGAACCCTGGTTGAAGGCTGCAGCCGGGGAAAGGTAGTGCGTGGTGAAAAACCCGGAATGTTCGTTAGGAGATGGTGGGACATCCTGACAGGAGTACTTGTTTTATGAGTGAGATGTTTGATGGGCCGCAGAACCCAGCGGTGTCACCTTTCGGGTGGCGCGAAATCGAAGGGAATCCGCGTCCGGGGATCGAAGAAACCGTGGACCAGGAGATCTACAAAGTGATGGTCGCGCAACGTCGCGAGGCCAACAGGCGGAACCTGCCCGACCTGGAAGAGTAACGAGTGAAATAGGTATATGCAGCGAATGCCCGGCCCGGACGCATCCCCCGGTCCAGGTATTCAGAATAGCCCCCGGACTGTCATGCGCTGCCCCGCATCGGTCCGGGGGCAACTTCTTGTCCCCTGCGAAAAACCTGCGACGCACGCGCGGATTGCGCATGCACCTATCTTCAGGAGCTCGATCGCTGCCACCCGCGCCCCGCATCTGGTGCGACGGGGTGGGCGGGCTGGCGTTGCGCCAGATGCGG
>NZ_JASHJC010000032.1 GCF_030733385.1 Roseovarius sp. MMSF_3359
TTCGCCCAGCCCGGCGCGGCGGGGCAGACCCGCGTGGAGGGGCATTTGATGCGGCCGAACATCGTGGTTGTGATGGCCGATCAACTGGCGCCGCAGTGGACCGGTGCTTATGGCCATGCCGTTGCCAGGACGCCGCATATGGATGCGTTGGCAGCACGGGGGATGCGGTTTGACGCGGCCTATTGCAATTCGCCGCTCTGCGCACCATCGCGGTTCGCTTTCATGTCCGGGCAGCTCATCAGCCGGATCGCCGCCTATGACAATGCCAGCGAATTCCGCGCCTCGGTGCCGACATTCGCGCATTACCTGAAGGCCTTGGGCTATCGCACCTGCCTTTCGGGCAAGATGCACTTCGTTGGACCGGACCAGAAGCACGGGTTCCAGGACCGCGTGACGACCGATATCTACCCGGCCGATTTCGCCTGGACCCCCGATTGGGAGGCACCAGACGAGCGGATCGACAAGTGGTATCACAACATGGCGACGGTCAAGGAAAGTGGGGTTGCGCAGGCCACGTTCCAGATCGATTATGACGACGAGGTTGGTTTTGCCGCGCGCCGTTGGCTGTTTGACCGGGCACGTGACCGGACGTTGGGGGATGAGACGCCGTTTCTGATGGTTGCGAGTTTCATCCATCCGCATGACCCCTATGTGGCGCGGCCCGAATGGTGGGATCTCTATGATGACGCGGAGATCGACATGCCGGCATTTGTTCCGGCGCTGGAGGATCAGGATCCGTTTTCGCGCCGGGTGATGGACGGGATCGAGGCCAGTGTCGTGCCTTTGAGTGAAGAGGAAATCCGTCGGGCACGCCGCGCCTATCTGGCCAATGTCAGCTATTTCGACAGCAAGGCGGGCGAGGTTGTGCGCACGCTGGAAGAAACCGGCGAGATTGACAACACCATTGTCATCGTCACCGCCGATCATGGCGACATGCTTGGTGAGCGTGGCCTCTGGTACAAGATGAACTTCTTTGAGCATTCGGCCCGCGTGCCACTCATCATGGCGGGACCGGGGGTGGTGCAGGGCACTGCCGCCAATGCCTGCTCGCTGGTGGATCTGATGCCCACATTTGTTGATATCGCAGGGGGCGATGCGGCCATGTTTGGCGAACCGGTCGATGGACGGTCGTTGATGCCACTGGCGCGCGGTGAGGTCGATCCGGTGGATGAGGCGATTGGCGAATATTGTGCCGAGATGACGCCCTATCCGGTCTTCATGATCCGGCGCGGGGACCTGAAATACATTCATTGCGATCCTGATCCACCGCAGCTTTATGATCTGGCACTGGACCCGCTGGAGAAGAAGAACGTCGCGGCTGATCCGCTCTACAAGGACCGTGCCGCGGCATTCGCTGCCGAAGTGGCCGAGCGTTGGGATAGTGAAAAACTGCGCAGCGATATCATGGCGACGCAGAAGTCCCGCCGGGCGCTGCATGCGGCGATGGAGGCAGGTGCGGGCGAAGCGTGGGATTTCAACCCGCCGCGCGACGCCAGCCAGGAATATGTGCGCAACCATATGGACTGGACCGAGGCCGCGAGCCGCTACCGGTTCCCACCCCTGAAGGAGACAGACAGATGATGCTGGAGGGCAAAACCGCGCTGGTAACAGGCGGGCGTGGCGGGATCGGGCGGGCCATCGTCGCACGGTTCCTGCGCGAGGGTGCGCGTGTCTATGCCGCGGACCTGACACTGCAGGGGTCGCTTGCGGCGCATGACGACGATGGCAGTCATTTCATTAAACTGGATGTCACGCGGGAAGCCGATGCGATTGCCGCGATGGCACAGGTTGGCGAAGAGGCGGGCAAGCTCGACATCCTTGTGAACGCCGCGGGCATCGAGATCGAGAAGACGATCGAAGAAACCTCGCTGGAGGAATGGAACCTGTCCTTCGCGGTTAATGCGACCGGCACGTTTCTGACGTCGAAATATGCGCTTCCCTTGATGCGCAAGGCAGCTGCAGGCGGGACGAGCGCCAGCATCATCAATTTCGGTTCTTACGATGGGTTTATCGCCGATCCCGGGCTTGCAGCCTATTGCGCCACCAAGGGGGCGGTGCATGCTTTGACGCGTGCAATGGCCTGTGACCATGGCCCCGAGGGTATCCGTGTCAACGCGATCTGCCCCGGCTATGTGGACACGCCGATGTTGCAGAGCTTCTTTACCGGTGACGGTTCGGGGGGAGGTGGCAAGACGATTGACCAGTTGCAGCAGGCCGTCCGCGACGTGCATCCGATGCGCACCTATGGCACGCCCGAGGATATCGCCAATCTGGTCAACTGGCTGGCGAGCGACGAGGCGCGCTATGCCTCGGGGCAGCTCTGGGTGCTGGATGGCGGCCTCTCGGCGCAAGTGCAGCAGATGAAGCTATGAAAACCACGTCCCCGGTCAGATCTGATGCCGATGCAGCGCCGCAATACGCATTTGGTGAACTGGCGTGGCAGGCAACCCTGAAACCGGCCCGAAGCAAACCGGATTTACGGCTGGTTCATAACGCCAAGGACCCCGAAACATGAGTAAGCCCGTCATCATCACCTGCGCGCCCACGGGCGGCATCCATACCCCCACCATGTCCGAGCATCTGCCGATCACCCCCAATGAGATCGCAGAGGCCAGCATTGGCGCGGCAGAAGCCGGGGCGTCGATCATCCACCTGCACGCGCGCAATCCGGAGAATGGCAAGCCGGATCCTGATCCGGAGCTTTTCATGCAGTTCCTGCCGCGGATCAAGCAGGCGACGGGTGCGGTGATGAATGTCTCGACTGGTGGCGGGCTTGGCATGACGCGCGAAGAGCGCCTGCGCGCGGCGCTCAAGGCTAGTCCGGAGATGGCCAGCATGAACATGGGGTCGATGAATTTCGGCATCTTCCCGATGATGCAGAAATATTCCGGCTGGCAGCATGAATGGGAGCCGGAATTCCTCGACATGACGCGCGATTTCATCTTCCGCAACACGTTTGCGGATATCGAATACGCGATGCGTGAGCTGGGCGATGCCCACGGCACCAAGTTCGAATTCGAATGCTACGACCTGGGGCATCTTTATAACCTTGCCTGGGTCGTGGATCAGGGCTGGGTCAAGGCGCCTTTTTTCGTGCAGATGGTGTTTGGCATCCTAGGGGGTGTCGGCGCTGATCTGGACAACCTAATGCACATGCACACGATTGCCGAAAAGCTCTTTGGCGATGATTATGAATGGTCGGTGCTGGCCGCCGGGCGCCACCAGATGACGTTTACCACGCAGGCCGCGATGCTTGGCGGCAATGTCCGTGTGGGGCTGGAGGACAGCCTCTATATCGGCCCCGGCCAGAAGGCCACATCCAACGCTGAGCAGGTCACAAAGATCCGCTCGATCATTGAAAATCTTGGCAAAACCATCGCCACCCCCGAAGAAGCGCGCACGCGTCTGGGCCTCAAAGGTGGCGATCAGGTGAATTTCTAGGGGGCGACTATGCAGACAAAGATGCTCATCAACGGGGAAATGGTCGCGGGCGGCGGGGAGGCGATTGCCGTACTCGACCCGTCCACCGGCGCTGAGGTGGCGCGGATCAACGAGGCGACGCCAGACCAGGTTGAAGCCGCGGCGGTCGCTGCGCATGAGGCGTTTGAGACCTACCGCCTCTCCACGCCTTCCGAACGGTCCTCGCATTTGCACGCCATCGCGGATGTGATCGAGGCCAATATCGAAGAATTGTCCGAGTTGGAAACGCTTGATGTGGGCAAACCCTGGCCCATGGCGCGGGATGAGGAGATGCCGCTGACCATCGACACGTTCCGCTTCATGGCGGGCGCCGCGCGGACGATGACCGGTTCGGCGACGGGCGAATACGTGACCGGCCATACCAGCATGATCCGGCGTGACCCGATTGGCCCGGTGGCGTCGATTGCGCCCTGGAACTACCCGCTGATGATGGCGGCGTGGAAGATCGCGGCGCCCCTGGCGGCGGGCTGTACGATGGTTCTGAAACCGTCCGAGGTCACACCGCTGGCGACGCTGCGTTTGGCGGAACTTCTGGCCGATGTGCTGCCCAAGGGCGTTTTCAACGTTATCCACGGCCGCGGGGCCTCGGTGGGTGACAAGCTAATCAACGATCCACGGATGGAGGGGATTTCGATTACCGGCTCACCTGCCACAGGCATGGCGGCGATGCGCGCGGCCTCGAACCAGATCCGTCACGTGCATCTGGAACTCGGCGGCAAGGCCCCGGTGATCGCCTTTGACGACGCCGATATCGACGCGCTGGCGGAAACAATTCGCTTTGGCTCTTTCTTCAATGCAGGGCAGGATTGCGCCCAACCCTGTCGCGTGCTGGTGCAAGAAGGTGTTTATGACAAGGTTGTCGCCGCCATCGCGGATCAGGTGGCGCAGATCAAGATTGGCGCGCCCAAGGCCGAGGGGACGGAAATGGGCCCCATCGTATCAGAAATACAGCGCGAGCGGGTGGCGGGTTTTGTCGACCGCGCCCGTGGCAGTGCCGAGATCGCCGTGGGCGGTGGCATGGGCGAAGGCGCGGGCTTCTTCTACCAGCCGACGGTCGTGGCCAATGTCGACAATGACGCCGAAATTGCCTGTTCCGAGGTGTTTGGCCCTGTGATCACGCTATCGCGCTTCAAGGACGCGGATGAGGCGCTCAAGATCGCCAATGCAGGCCGCTACGGTTTGGCATCGTCCATCTGGACGCGCGATCTCTCGACCGCGATGCGGATGAGTGCGGAAATCCGCTATGGCATGACATGGGTCAACACCCACGGGATGCCCACGGCGGAAATGCCCTGGGCGGCGATGAAAGGGTCGGGGACGGGCTGTGACATGAGCGTTTATGCACTCGATGCCTATACCTCGATCCGTCACGTGATGGTGGCACACTGATGCGGCTCGCGGGGAAACGGGCGCTGGTCACCGGCGGGCGGCAGGGGATCGGCCGCGGCATTGTCGAGGCATTTCTGGCCGAGGGGGCCGAGGTAATGACCTGCGGGCGCGGGCCACAGCCCGACGGGTTGCCGGAAGGGTGCGGCTGGCAGAGCGCGGATGTGTCGAACCCCGCGCAGGTGACGGCGCTTGCCCAGGCTGCGGGCGCGATCGACATTCTGGTCAATAACGCAGGTGTTCAGGTGGAAAAGACCGTCGCGGACAGCAGCGATGCCGATTGGGACCTGGTCATTGGGGCGAATTGCCGAGGTGTGTTCAACACCTGCCGGGCGTTCATTCCGCAGATGCCCAAGGGCGCGTCGATCATCAATATCGGGTCGATCTCGGCGCGCGTCGCGGACCCCTCGATGGCGCTATATAATGCGTCCAAGGCCTTTGTGCATGGGCTGACACGTTCCATCGCGGTGGATCACGGGCCGGATATTCGATGCAACGCGATCTGTCCGGGATGGATTGAAACCGGTATGCTGGAAGCCGGGTTTGACCTTTCGGAAAATCCGGAGGCCGCGCGCAAGGACGCACTGGCCCGCCATGCCACGCGCCGCTTTGGCAAGCCAGCGGATATCGCCGCGATGGCGGTCTGGCTGGCCTCGGACGAGGCCGGGTTTGCCACCGGTCAGATGTTCACCGTCGATGGTGGCATGACCGCCGCATCGCCCATCAACACGGGGCTCTTCTGATGGCGGATACCTCTCACACGGCGGTCTTGGGCGCAGGCGTCATCGGCGCAAGCTGGGCCGCGCTGTTCCTGGCCTCCGGGCGGTCGGTTGCGGTCTTTGACCCCGCACCAGACTCAGAAGGCGCGGTGCGCGCCTATATCGAGCAGGCTTGGGCCACAATGACCGAACTGGGTTTGACGGCCCGCGGCGACCCGAGCCGGATCAGCTTTCACACCTCGGCGGCCGAGGCGGTTGAAGGCGCCGGTTTCATACAGGAAAACGTCCCTGAACGGCTCCCCGTCAAACACGCGACATTTGCCAAGATTGAATCAGTCCTCGCACCGGAGGCCATCGTGGCCAGCTCCGCCTCGGGGCTCACGCTGGGGCAGATGCAGGGCGGGTGGAGCGACCCGGCGCGCTTTGTGCTGGGCCATCCGTTCAACCCGCCGCATCTCATTCCTTTGGTTGAGGTCATGGGCAACGAGCGGACGGCGGCGGGCGTGGTCGAAGGGGCCGAAGCCTTTTACGCCGATATAGGCAAGGTCACGATCCGGGTGCAGAAGGAAGTGCCGGGCCATGTGGCCAACCGTCTGCAGGCGGCCGTCTGGCGCGAGGCCATACATCTCGTGCAATCCGGCGTGGCCAGCGTGGGGGATGTGGACAAGGCCATGTCGGCGGGTCCCGGTTTGCGCTGGGCTGCGATGGGGCCGACGACGCTCTTTGGTCTGGGCGCTGGGGCGGGTGGATTGACGGCTTTCTGCGACCATTTCACCGACACGTTCAACGGCTGGTGGGATGACCTGGGAACACCGCACCTGACCCCGGAGATCACCCAGGTGCTGGTGGACGGTCTGCGGGAGGCAACCGGGGGCGCGCCGGTCGAGGATCTGGCCGCGCGGCGTGACGCGAAAATCGTGGCGATCCAGAAGGCTTTGCGGGGCCGCCCCTCCGATTAAGGCGGATTTAACCAAACCTGCGGTTTTGTTGCCGGGTCGCACACGGGCGTGCGATCGGCCTTGATTGATTTTTCCTGTGTTTTGCAGACTCGCCATAATTGGGGATACAGGCGCAGTCATCCACAACTTATTGCGGTTATCCCCAACAAATAGCTTTACAGGTCGCCCGATAACCCGCACCATATCTAGTATGAACGCGGGGACTAGCCCCCGTTCGTAGAGCAGGCACCTAGCGCTTGGGGCGCTGCCAGGCCCCAAACGCTACAACAAAAAGAGGTGGCGCAATGGCCTTGTCCGAGCAGTTTTTGCAAGAAGACCTTCACCCGATTGATATCGTTGAACATATCGCCGAGCATCACGATTGGGATTTTGACCGTATCGCCGACGATCAGATCGCGATGGCCGTTGAAGGGCAGTGGCGCACCTACTCGATCACCCTTGCCTGGTCCGCCTATGACGAGACGCTGCGTCTGGTCTGCAGCTTCGAGATGGAGCCGCCCGAGGATAAGATACCGGCGCTCTATCACGCCTTGAACGAGGTGAATGACCAATGCTGGGCGGGGGCGTTCACCTTCTGGAACGAGACCAAGCTGATGGTCTATCGCTATGGGCTGGTCATGGCGGGCGGTCTGGGGCCGAGCCCGGAGCAGATCGACACGCTCATCACCGCCGCGGTCATGAGTGCCGAGCGGTACTATCCGGCCTTCCAGCTTGTCGTCTGGGGTGACCGCGATCCGCAGGACGCGCTGCAAGTCGCCATTGCAGAGGCCTACGGGCGGGCGTAAACCTGACCCCGCGACGATAACGATCAACGCGGGGATATTTTCATGGACATGTCATTTGTGGCCGAACGTGGCCTGGTTTTGCTGGGATGCGGTAAGATGGGGTCGGCCATGCTGCAGGGCTGGCTAACCGATGGGTTGCCCCCGGCATCGGTATCGGTGATTGACCCCAAGCCCTCGGATTGGCTGCAATCGACCGGGGTCGGTATCAATGCGACATTGCCGGAAAACCCCGCAATCGTGCTGATCGCGGTCAAGCCGCAGATGATGGGCGACGCGCTTCCGGCTATCGCGGCGATGGGCAATGGCGAGACGCTTTTCGTGTCCGTGGCCGCCGGTACGCCGATCGCGGCCTTCGAGGCCGCCCTGGGGGCACAAAGCCCAATCGTGCGCGCCATGCCTAACACGCCCGCCGCCGTGGGTCGGGGGATCACCGCGATCATCGGGAATGCCCATGCAAATGCTGCGCAAATGGACCTGGCCGAAGGGCTGCTCCGCGCCGTGGGGCAGGTCGTGCGGCTTGAGGCGGAGGCGCAGATGGATGCGGTCACCGGCGTTTCCGGCTCCGGTCCGGCCTATGTTTTTCACATGATCGAATGCCTCGCCGCGGCTGGTGAGGCCCAAGGATTGGCACCTGAACTGGCGATGCAGCTGGCGCAGGCGACGGTTGCGGGTGCCGGGGCGTTGGCCGAGGCGGCGGAGGAAACCCCGGCGCAGTTGCGAGTCAACGTGACCAGCCCCAACGGCACGACGCAGGCGGGGCTTGAGGTCCTGATGGATGAGGCCGCGGGCCTGCCGCCCCTGATCGCGGCCACGGTGAAGGCGGCGACGGACCGGTCGAAGGAGTTGGCCAATGGCGGATGAGATCACGTTCGACGATTTCCTCAAGGTTGATATCCGGGTGGGCCGCGTCATGCGCGCAGAACCCTATCCGGAGGTACGCAAACCCGCGATCAAGATGTGGATAGATTTTGGTCCGGAGATCGGTGAGAAAAAGACCTCGGCCCAGGTGACGGCGCATTACACGCCCGAGGCGCTGATCGGGCGTCAGGTGATGGCCGTTGTTAACTTTCCGCCCCGCCAGATCGGCAGGTTTATGTCCGAAGTTCTGGTACTTGGCTTATCCGATGGCCAGGGGGAGATCGTTCTGCTACGCCCGGACCAGGACGTGCCCGTCGGAGAGCGAATGCATTGAAAAGAATTTTGTTGACCCGGCCGATGCCGGAGCGCGTGGTGGCCGCCGCGCGCGAGATTTTTGACGTGGAGATCCGCGAAGAAGCGGTGCCCTTGAAGACTGGTCAGATGCGGGCGGCATTGGCGCTTTACGATGGGGTGATGCCGACCCTGGGCGACATGTTCTCGGCCGAGGTTTTCGACGGGTTTCAGAACCCGCGTTGCAAGATCCTGGCGAATTTCGGGGTTGGGTTTAATCATATTGATGCGGATGCGGCCCGCGCCGTTGGCGTGTCGGTGACCAATACGCCGGGCGCGGTGACCGATGCGACGGCGGATATCGCGCTGACCCTGATGCTGATGTCGGCGCGCCGGGCCGGAGAGGGGGAGCGTCTGGTCCGCGCAGGCGCCTGGACCGGCTGGGAGCCGACGCAGATGCTGGGCCTGCACATGACCGGCAAGACTGTCGGTATCATTGGCATGGGTCGGATCGGGCAGGCGGTGGCGGCGCGGTGCCATCACGGGTTCGGGATGAAAGTGATCTATGCGGGCCGAAGCGAAAAAAAGCTCAAATTCGCGGCCAAGCACGTCACGCAGGATGTTTTGTTGAAAAAGGCAGATTTCGTGGTGCTCTGTGTCCCAGCCAACCCCGAGACGCGGCACCTGATCGGGGCGGAAGCGTTGGAGATGATGGCCCCGCATGCGCGCCTCATTAACGTGGCGCGGGGCGATGTCGTGGATGAGGCGGCGTTGATCGCGGCCCTGCAGGCGGGGCGGATTGGCGGCGCGGGCCTTGATGTTTATGAGCATGAGCCAGAGGTGCCGGAGGCGTTGGCGGCGTTGGAGAATGTCGTGCTGCTGCCGCATCTGGGTACTGCGGCGCTGGAAGTGCGCGAAGCGATGGGGTTAATGGCGGTGGAAAACCTGCGGGTGTTCCTTGATGGCGAGACGCCCCCCAACCTCGTGAACTGATCTGCGGCGCCCGGGAAGGCCCCCTGTCAGGGCAAC
>NZ_JASHJC010000033.1 GCF_030733385.1 Roseovarius sp. MMSF_3359
GGTCAGGTAGGCCGGGCGCTTGTTGCGGAAGTCGATGTAGTAGGAATGTTCCCACACATCGCAGCCGAGCAGTGCCGGGCATCGCCCGACCGCGGGTGGGCGCACCCAGGTGGTGCATCGCACTTTATGGTGACGCATACCTCCAACGATGGTTGAGATTGAAACGCTGACGAAGCGCCCGTCCATGGGGCGGTCGGGCGCTGCCCGGCGGTGCTGCGCACCTTGATTCCGGGCGGGACCAATGTCCGCAATGGGCTCAATGCAGGCATTGACACTTGTGAAAAAAGAGACCCGCCAGCCATGGGGCTGACGGGTTAGCTTCGCCAAAAACGATCGGGATCACATTCGTGAGGCGACGTTTTCCCAGTTGACCAGTTTGTCGAGGAAGTTGGTCAGGTAGGCCGGGCGCTTGTTGCGGAAGTCGATGTAGTAGGAATGTTCCCACACATCGCAGCCGAGCAGTGCCGTCTGACCAAAGCAGAGCGGGTTGACGCCGTTTTCGGTCTTGGTCACTTTCAGGCCACCATCCTTGTCCTTCACAAGCCAGCACCAGCCCGAGCCGAACTGGCCGGCACCGGCAGCGCTGAACTGCGACTTGAACTCATCGACCGAGCCAAAGCTGTCCTTGAGCGCGCTTTCAAGTTCCGACGGCATCGACGACGCGCCCGGCCCCATCATCTCCCAAAACTGGTTGTGGTTCCAAAGTTGGCTGATGTTGTTGAAAATGCCCGACTGCGCGACCGCGCCCGCATCGTAGGTGCCGACGATGATCTCTTCCAGCGACTTACCTTCCCACTCGGTGCCCTCAATGGCCTTGTTGCCGTTGGTGACATAGGCGTTGTGGTGCAGATCATGATGGTACTCCAGCGTCTCCTTCGACATGCCGTTATCGGCCAGCGCGTCGTGGGCATAAGGAAGATCGGGAAGTTCAAAAGCCATTTTGGGCCCCCTGTTCGTTGGTTCAAAAATCCATGGCCCTACATGGTAGGGCTATGGGGTTAACGTCAACCCCGTTCTTCCGGTTCCACCCACAAGCGGGAATAGGTGGGCTTCGGACTAGCCTGGGATGATGAGCTGAGCACTTAATCCGCCTTGGTCTGGAATGAACGCAAATTAGTCCTTGATTGCGCCGCAAGTTGGCGTCGACCGATCGAGACTCTGCCCAGCCCCACACGGAGTACTTCAGGCAAGACGGTGGAGGGCAGATTTGGGAATGGTCCGTTGTAGCCTAAGGTGGATATCTCCATCCTGGGTCAAAAGCCGTGTGATTGCCAGACCGCGGGATGGCGATCAACCGTCGTCAAACGCGCTTTATCTTTGCCAAATCCGAAAAACCGCAATTCGGAGCGTAGCCTCACCAGATCGCCAGCCCTTGCGGGCGGTCTGGCGATCACGCGGCGGCGCTACGCGCCTTGATTCCGCGCGAGAAGTGAAAGTCGAGCTGCAGTTTCGTTCACAACGCCGGCAGGATGCAGATTTTCGCACCGAAGGGCTGCCTGCAAGGACTTTCAGCGCGCTACTCTGGTCTTTGCCGGTCAAGCGTTTTGCCAGGGGTCTTGCGGTTCCGGAGTTCTGCCGGGATCGCTCTCGAATGACGGCGGTCCCGGCGAAGACCACTGGGCAGTCAGCCGAGCAACCCGACCTCGCTGCCCGGCGCGGCAGCGCCCTTGAGCAGGTTGAAGACATACTCTGCGACCGAGCGGAAGCAGATGACCGTGGCGCTGCCATCCTCTCCGATCCAGAACGCTGCCGGGACCTGCGCCATGCGGGTCCGACGGATCATGCCGGGGGTGAAGGCATCGGCGCTCAGGTCCACGGGCGACAGTTTGGCAATCACCTCGCGGACACCCGTCCCCGACACGCGGAACACCGCGCGCGCGTCCGAGACGTTGACTGCCAGGTAGTGCTGCCCGGCAAGCGCCTTGTCGATGGCTGCGATCTTGTCCGTCACCTCACCGTAGGGCACCAGAGCCAGCAATTCGTCGGGCGACATCCAGGCCAGGGCGTTTTCGCCCGCGACCTTGACCTCCCGCTGCCCGGGCATCTCGGTCCCGGTCGCGTTGACCACCGCCTTCTTGACCTTGGCAGAGGCGAGATCACCACGCAGGGTGATCATACCGCAAAGACCCGCCTCTTCGACCTTGGCAAAACCGTCAAAGGATGCGCCCTGCAGCGCGCTGACCGGATTAGACATTCTGCTTCTCCCCGTCCTTGTCGTAGAAGATGGGATCGACGATTTTCGCTTTCACGACAGCGCCGTCCACCTTGGGAAAATCAATCACCTCGCCCATGCGGTCCGGCCCGTTATGGACCAGCCCCATCGCGATGCCCTTGTCGAGCGTCGGCGAATAGTAGGTCGAGGTCACGCGGCCCTGCACGTTCTTCTGACCGTTCTCGTTCGTACCCTCGCCCACGCAATAGGCGCCATCGGGCAGAACCGAGCCATCGACGGTCTCAAGCCCCACGAGTTTCCAGCGGTTCGGATCGGCCATATGGCTGCGCTCCTGCGCGCGTTTGCCAAGATAGTCGTCCTTCTTCTTGGAAATCGCCCACTGCATGTTGAGGTCCTGCGGGATCACCGTGCCATCGGTTTCGTCCCCGATCATGATGAAGCCCTTTTCGGCCCGCATCACGTGCAGCCCTTCGGTGCCATAGGGCGTGATGCCGTCCTCGGCGCCCACCGCCAACAGCAGGTCCCAGAACTCACGCCCCCGGCTGGCAGGTACGGCGATCTCGTAACTCAGCTCGCCCGAGAAAGAGATCCGGTAGGCCCGTGCCGGGATGCCGTCACCAATGGTGATATCGGCCCACGCCATGAACGGCAGCGCATCGGCGCTGATATCGGCATCGGTCAGCTTCTCCAGCGTCTTGCGCGCCTTGGGGCCGACCACGGCGATCTGGGCATATTGCTCGGTCACGTTGGCGGTATAGACTTTCCAGTCCCACCATTCGGTCTGCAGCCACTCTTCCATATGGCCGTGGATCGATTCCGCCCCACCGGTGGTGGTGTGGCAGAGGAACGTATCCTCGTCGATCCGCGCCACGACGCCGTCATCCATCAGGAAGCCGTTTTCGTTGCACATGAGGCCATAGCGGCAGCGCCCCGGTTTCAGCGTCGACATCATGTTGGTGTAGAGCATGTCGAGGAATTTGCCCGCATCTGGGCCCTTGACGATGATCTTGCCCAGGGTCGAGGCATCGAGCAGGCCGAGGCTCTCGCGGGTCTGGTTGATCTCGCGCTTGACCGCGTCGTGGTTGCTTTCACCCGGCTTGTGATAGCAGTACGGGCGCCGCCACTGACCGACGGGTTCGAAGAACGCGCCATTTTCCTCGTGCCAGGCATGGATCGGCGTCTTGCGAATGGGTTGGAACCGCTCATCGCGCGCCTCACCCGCAATCGCAGAGAGCGAAATCGGCGTATAAGGCGGGCGGAAGGTGGTGGTGCCGGTCTGCGGGATCGGCTGGTTCAGCGCATCCGACAGGATCGCGAGGCCGTTGATGTTGCTCAACTTGCCCTGATCCGTGGCCATCCCGAGCGTGGTGTAGCGTTTGGCGTGCTCGACGCTCTCAAAACCCTCGCGCGCGGCCAGTTGCACATCGCTGACCTTCACGTCGTTCTGATAGTCGAGCCAGGCTTTCATCCGCTTCTTGACGCCCGCCCCCTGCGGCATGAGCCAGACCGCGGCCATCGGCGCCTCTGTGATCCCTTGGACCGAGGGGGCCTTGCCCTTGCCCGGCTTATGGCCCGTGGCTTTGGCGGCGGCCTTCCCGGCGGCATCCGCATCGGCCAGAATACCGGACAGGTCCAGCGCCCCGTTGGCCGACCCGGCGGGGATCACGAAACCCTCACCATCGGCGCCGCGCGGCGGATTATCCACATCGGGCTGGAACATGGCAAAATCGTTGTTCCAGAGGAGCTTGCCGCCACAATGCGACCAGAGGTGCACAACCGGCGACCAGCCGCCCGACATCGCCACCGCATCGCAGTCGATGGTCTCAAGCACCGCACCTTCACCGGCCTGCGAGCAGACCTCGACGCCGGTGACCCGCTTGCCACCCTTCACCGCGGCCACGCCATGGCCCATCATCACGCGGATGCCCAGCGCCTTGGCCTGCGCCATCAGTGCGCTATCCTCGGGCAGAACCCGCGCATCCAGGATCACTGGGACGTCGAGGCCCAATGATTTAAGGGTGATTGCCGTACGGTAAGCATCGTCGTTATTGGTCACGACCACGGTGCGATCGCCGACCGAGACGCCGTAGTTGACCGCGTAATCGCGAATGGCCGAGGCCAGAAGCACGCCGGGGATATCATTCCCGGCAAAGCTGAGCGGACGTTCAATCGCACCCGTTGCGGTAACGATCTGCCCCGCGCGGATGCGCCACAGGCGGTGGCGGGGGCCATCAAGTTCGGGCTGGTGGTCCGTCACCCGTTCATACCCGATGAGGTAGCCGTGGTCATAGACCCCTGCCCCCATCATCCGGGTGCGCATCGTCACGTTATCGAGTTTTTCCAGCTCGGCGACGATTTCGTCCACGAACTTATCCACAGGGGTGCCGTTAACGTTTTCTTCACCTTCGTTAACGCCATGGCAATCGACCACGGCACGCCCGCCCCAATGGGCAGTCTGCTCCATCAGCAGAACCTTGGCACCCGCCTGCCCGGCGGCAAGCGCCGCCTGCAGCCCTGCAACACCGCCGCCGATGACGACCACATCGAAGAAGGCGTAGAAATGCTCATACGTATCCTGATCGCGGTCCTTCGGCGCTTTGCCCAGACCGGCGGATTTGCGGATAATCGGCTCGTAGACATGTTTCCAGAATGGCCGCGGGCTGATGAAAGTCTTGTAATAGAACCCCGCGGGCAAGAAGCGCGAGAGCTTGGTGTTGATCGCGCCCACGTCGAATTCGAGGCTGGGCCAGTGGTTCTGACTGGCGCAGGTCAGCCCATCGAAAAGCTCGGTCGTGGTGACCCGCTGGTTGGGCTCGAACTTCGCGCCCTCGCCGAGGCCGACAATGCCGTTGGGCTCTTCGGCGCCCGAGGCCACCACGCCCCGCGGACGGTGATACTTGAACGACCGGCCGATCAGCATCTGATCGTTGGCCAAGAGCGCCGAGGCGAGCGTGTCGCCCTCATACCCGCTGAGGCGTTTGCCGTTGAAGGTGAATTGATACGCGCGGTCCTTGTTGAGAAGGCGGCCGCCCGTGGCCAGACGTGTGCTCATGCGAACTCTCTCCAGCTCCAGCCCGGCCGTTTGGCCGAGATTTTGTCCTTGATCTCTTGCGGGGGCTCATAGGTCTGGGCGCTATAGGTGCCGAAAACCTCGAGCGTGACGGTGCAGCGGGCGGCGTGGAACCACTTGCCGCAACCATTGTTGTGCCGCCAGCGTTCGAAATGAACCCCTTTGGCGTTTTCCTTGGTGAACAGATAGCCGTGGAACTCATCCTCGGACGATCCGGGGCCAAAACGCTTGATATGCGCCTCGCCGCCCGCGTGAAACTCGGTTTCCTCGCCGGTGACGCCGCAACAGGGGCAGGTCAGGATCAGCATGATGCGCACTCCCGTTTCTCGTTGAACATGACGAAAAGGGCGCACGCCCGGAGGCGCCGCCCTGATCGCGAACTGAATCTTGTGGATGTGGTGTTATTCGCCGCCGGTGACGGCACCTTCGATGGCTTCGACGGCTTCGCCGCCACCTTCGATCGAGATGGTGACATCATCGCTGCCATCAAGGTCACCGCCGCCATAGACAATCCAGCCGAGCACACCGACCGCGACGACGAGTGCGCCGACGATGAAGGCGAGCATATTGCTGCTGGAACCGGACGTGGTTTGCGATTGGTCAGACATGACGATCCTCCGTTTTGCGTAGGTTTCATCATCTGAACGTCGGTGGCCCGAAAAAAGTTCCGGCAAATCACCTGGACCGCATCTTGGAAAGACACGCCAAGGGCGGGTACCGCATGGCCCCCGCCCAAGGCGTGTCCGTGAGTTTTGGTGTTATTCGATTGGTACTGTGCCGGCAGCTTCGCCGCCGGTTGAGCTTGTTGCACCGGCTTCGGGTTCAGCCGGGGCGATGACAGGCTCAGCGCCTGCACCGCCCGGATGTTGGACAGCGGTCGAGCCGCCGCCGAGAGAGCCGACAAGCACAAGCACCCCAAGGGCAGCCACAGCGACAAAGAGCCAAAGCAGGCCCGAGCCGGTGCTGCCGGTGTCAATTGCACCGCGCGAGAAGTTATGCGTGTCGCGCCACTGATCGTAGTTTGACATTGGATCGTCTCCTTTCCTTGCACAAACAAGGATGGGGACGCAGCCTGTGGTTGAGAAGAATAAGCGGAAATCCCCGGCTCAAACCGGCCAAACCCCGCGAATCCGGCGGCTCTGCCTCGGCTGGTATCCGCCCGAAGCGCATGCATGGCAGGAGCAGAGGGGACGCACATTAGTGGGCCACCCCGGCGGCGACGCTTTCGTCGATGAAACGGCCTTCGTAGAACCGGTTGAGGCCGAACGCCTCGGTCAGGGGTGAGTGGCCCTTGGCCATCAACTCGGCAAAGCCCCAGCCGGAGCCCGGGATTGCCTTGAAGCCGCCAGTGCCCCAGCCGCAGTTGATGAAAATGCCCTCGACCGGCGTGGTGCCTATGATGGGCGAGCGGTCACCGGTCACATCCACGATCCCGCCCCATTGCCGCAGCATCTTGAGGCGCGCGACCATCGGGAAGGTTTCGACCAGCGCGCGCACGGTTTCCTCAATATGGTGGAAACTACCCCGCTGGGTGTAGTTGTTGAAGCCATCCGTGCCGCCACCGATGACCATTTCACCCTTGTCGGACTGGCTCATGTAGCCATGCACAGTGTTGGCCATGACGACGCAATCCATGCAAGGCTTGATCGGCTCGCTGACCAGCGCCTGCAGCGCCACGGATTCGACCGGAAGCCGGAAACCGGCCATCCCCGCCACGTGCCCCGCATTGCCCGCGGCGACCATGCCGAGCTTGTTGCAGTCGATATCGCCCTTGTTGGTGGTCACGCCGATGACTTTGCCGCCCTCGGTCCGGACGCTGGTGACTTCGCATTTCTGGATGATGTGCATGCCCATGTCCGAGCACGCCCGCGCATAGCCCCAGGCCACCGCATCGTGACGTGCGGTGCCGCCGCGCGCCTGCCAGAGACCACCCAACACCGGGTAACGCGGCCCGTCGAGATTGATGATCGGCACAATTTCCTTGACCCGCGCGGGGGTAATGAACTCGGTCTTGACCCCTTGCAGCGCGTTGGCATGGGCCGTGCGCTTGTAGCCGCGCACCTCATGTTCGGTCTGGGCCAGCATGATTACGCCACGGGGCGAGAACATCACGTTGTAGTTCAGGTCCTGGCTCATCGTCTCGTAGAGCGAGCGGGCCTTTTCGTAGATCGCGGCGGAGGGATCCTGCAGATAGTTCGAGCGGATGATCGTGGTGTTCCGCCCGGTATTGCCGCCGCCCAGCCAGCCCTTTTCCAGCACCGCAACATTGGTGATGCCGAAATTCTTGCCGAGATAATAGGCGGTGGCCAGACCATGCCCACCCGCGCCGATGATGATGACGTCGTATTTCGGTTTCGGCTCGGGCGATGCCCAGGCGCGCTCCCATCCCATGTGGAAACGGGCGGCCTCGCGGGCGACGGCAAAAGCGGAATAACGTTTCATGCGCACTCTCGGGTTCGGGGTGGATTCGCAATTGGCAGCGGGTTGGGGCTGTAATGCGCCTAATCGTGGCGCAAAAGCACTCTGACGGCGGCACAAAACATCGAAATCGCGACATTGCGGCATCATGGCGCTGGTTTCGAAGGGGGCCTGCAGCGTGTTTGGCCTTTTTTCCCAAGGGGCGCGCGGCTACATGATGAGGAAGTCGAGGAGACATCATGGGTTTCTGGATCATCATAGCCTCACTATCGATCGGGGTCGGTGCGGTGTTGGCACTCACGCTCCTTCGGGGCCGCGCGGAGGCCGTGCCGCAGGCCGCCTATGACATGCAGGTCTACCGCGATCAGTTGAAAGAGGTGGACCGGGATCTGGCCCGCGGTGTGATCCCCGAAGCCGAGGCCGAAAGGGTGCGCACCGAGGTGTCGCGTCGCCTTCTGGCCGCCGATGCGCAGATGCGGGCGCAACAGGCCCCCTCCGGCCAGAGCGGCAAGGGATCTGCCGTCGTGGCCGTTGCGCTGATCGCGCTGATGCTCGGGGGGGCGCTGGCGCTTTACGGACAGATCGGTGCGCCGGGCTATCCCGATCTGCCGCTTGAGGCGCGCATTGCCGCCTCGGACCAGGCCCGGGCCGAACGGTTGAGCCAGGCGGAGGCCGAGGCAGAGGCC
>NZ_JASHJC010000034.1 GCF_030733385.1 Roseovarius sp. MMSF_3359
TGTGTCCCGGTCAGGACAATCGTATCACCGGCCTGCCAGTTATCCGGAATTTCCGACAGCTTGATCGTGGTGTCGCCCGCCATCGGGGTGTCAGCCACGGAAAGCGAAACGGTTTTCTCTGCACCGTGAATTTCCACCTGGCCGTGAGAAATCACACCGCGTGATAGAAGCGACGGATCCCAGCTCACGTCGATATCGCCGTTATTGGCGATCACGATGTCGATATTGACGTCATCCTGTACCGGATTGTCCATGGTCCCGATTTCGAGCCTGCCCGACGGCCCAACAACCATCGTGTCCACCAGCATCTTGCTATCGGCATCGGTCGCAAAGGACAGCTCACCATCGACGCGCACCGTGAACAGCGATTCGTCGCTTTCGCCCTCATAGGTGACTGACACACCACGCGGGATCAGAACTTTCGCACCGGTGTCCGGAATTTCGCCGTTATACCAGGTATCAGGGTCAAACCAATCGCCATTGCCGATGGCAATGTGCGTGGCCTCAGCGCGTGGAACAAGCTCCAGCAGTTGGCCGTGTTCAGTGGCCTTTTGCGAATCGTCCATATGAGCAGAATGCTCCGCTTCGGCTTTTACTGCAATAACGTAGTCTTCGATCTCATCAGGCGTCGTTGGCAGGGGGATGGGGGGCGTGTCATCGCCGTGATGATGCCCGCCGCCGTGGTTGTCACCGCCACCGTGGTCGTCGCCACCGCCATGGTTGTCGCCATCGCCGTGGTTATCGCCGTCACCATCGCCACCGCCGTGGTTGTCACCGTCGCCGTGGTTGTCACCGTCGCCGTGATTGTCGCCATCGCCGTGATTGTCGCCATCGCCGTGATTGTCACCACCGCCGTGGTTATCGCCATCTCCATGGCCGTCACCATCACCATGATTGTCACCACCGCCGTGATTGTCACCGTCGCCATGATTGTCGCCGTCGGTATGACTCAGGTTCGCGTTGGTGATGGTCTCGCGTTTTCCTTGGGAATCGGGTCCCTGCCACTCCAGTTTGAGCGTCTGAGTTCCGCGGTTCTCGATGTAGTAGATATCAATCTCATGTGATCCGGCGTCCAGCGTGATCCATTTTGAATTTGTGCGTGGATCTTCGGAATCCGAATGCCTGTTGAAGACGACCTGTTTACCGTTGATGTAAAGCTTGGCGATATCGTCCGAGGACAAGAAAAAGTTGTATTTCCCGCCTTCATCGACGTTCAGGTTGCCGCTGAAATGGGCCGCAAAGTGGTCGCTTTTGCCATTCTCGACAAAAGGAGAATTGGTTTGAAAGAAATCCAGCTCGTCCACCTTGCCAGTTAAATCTGGTTCCTTACCAAAATCGACGGCACCTAAAGATCCCGTTTTCTTACCGAGCGAGAAGAACTCAGCCTTCAAGCCAAGCGCTTCCGCACTGTTGTCTTGATCGTGACTGTTGTCGGAACTGGTATGGCTCAGTTTCGCGTTGGTGATGGTCTCGCGTTTTCCTTGGGAATCGGGTCCTTGCCACTCCAGTTTGAGCGTCTGAGTTCCGCGGTTCTCGATGTAGTAGATATCAATCTCATGTGATCCGGCGTCCAGCGTGATCCATTTTGAATTTGTGCGTGGATCTTCGGAATCCGAATGCCTGTTGAAGACGACCTGTTTACCGTTGATGTAAAGCTTGGCGATATCGTCCGAGGACAAGAAAAAGTTGTATTTCCCGCCTTCATCGACGTTCAGGTTGCCGCTGAAATGGGCCGCAAAGTGGTCGCTTTTGCCATTCTCGACAAAAGGAGAATTGGTTTGAAAGAAATCCAGCTCGCCCACCTTGCCAGTTAAATCTGGTTCCTTACCAAAATCGACGGCACCTAGAGATCCCGTTTTCTTACCGAGCGAGAAGAACTCAGCCTTCAAGCCAAGCGCTAACGAGGTAGATTGGTCTTGTTGTATGGTCATTTAAGCCACTCCTGCAAACATGGGCTCCGTTTTCACGCGATCAAATCCGATGGAATTGCCTCTGCGCGGAGGACACTCTAAGGGTTTGTTTGCTTCGTTTTGGTTAAATGACGACATCGTCTTGGTGCAGTTATTCTTAGTTCCTGTCTGCGGGTTGAGGCATAATCTATCTTGGCCAGTGGGTTACCTGACGTGATAATGCTGGCAAAAAAATCTCTAAGGTTTTAGTGATTGCAAAGTCACTCGTTGGAAGTTGATCGACAACAGCTAGCTTACGATCTTTTCGATTAATCCAATTGGAGAACTTGATGGTCTAGCTGAATGGCGTTCAACAAAGTCAGAGAGCACTCAAAAGATAGACTCAAGAGGTGCTGACACTTTTTCCAGATTCCCCGCAAGGAGCTGTTAAATGTCTCTCTGGAGTCGAACCACTCTTTTCGGAGAACCTTTCCATGTTCTCCCACTATATTTGACCTGAGCCCCTGAATCTCCTCCATTTTTGTGTAGAGTCCGCCCAACAAAAGGACGGACAAATGAAGTCGAGATT
>NZ_JASHJC010000035.1 GCF_030733385.1 Roseovarius sp. MMSF_3359
GACATGAACATTCAGTTGCCGGTTTTGGCGAATGATCGGGAGTATTTGGTGCCGAAGGTTTGTGCGGTTGCGATATGTCTGGATGGGTGTGAGCCTGAATATCTGGATGTTGCGATTGGCAAGGGGTTGATGCCGAACCTGGCGCGGATGCGGGCGGAGGGGACGGATCGGTTGGCGCATTCGGTCATTCCGTCGTTTACCAATCCCAACAATCTCAGCATTGCGACGGGACGACCGCCGGCGGTGCATGGGATTTGCGGCAATTACCTGATCGACCCGGACACCGGCGAAGAGGTGATGATGAACGATGTGCGCTTCTTGCGGGCGCCGACGATCTTCTCGCAGTTCTACGAGGCCGGCAGCCGGGTCGCGATGGTGACCGCCAAGGACAAGCTCAGGGCACTTCTGGGCGCCGGGCTCAGGTTCGACGAGGACCGTGCGGTGGCGTTTTCCTCGGAACGCTCGGGCGAGACCACGAAGGCCGAGCACGGGATCGACAACGCCTCCGACTGGCTCGGCATGCCGGTGCCGGAGGTCTATTCGGCGGAGCTTTCCGAGTTTGTCTTTGCCGCCGGGGTGAAGCTTCTCAAGGAGTTCAAGCCGGACGTGATGTATCTCTCGACCACCGATTACATCCAGCACAAATACGCGCCGGAGCAGCAGGGCGCGCTCGACTTTTACGCGATGTTCGACCGTTACCTGGGCGAGCTCGATGCGCTTGGCGCGGCGATCGTGGTCACCGCCGACCATGGCATGAAGCCCAAGCACCTGGCCGATGGCCGCCCCAACGTGATCTATGCCCAGGACCTGATGGACGACTGGCTGGGCAAGGATGCGGCGCGGGTGATCCTGCCGATCACCGACCCTTACGTGGTCCATCACGGCGCGCTCGGGTCTTTTGCCACCGCCTATCTGCCCGAGGGGGCGGATCAGGCCGATATCATCGCCAAGCTGCGCGCGACCGATGGCATCACCCATGTGCTGACCAAGGCGGAGGCCATCGACCGGTTCGAGCTGCCCGGCGACCGGATCGGCGATATCGTCATGGTCTCGGGCGAAAACATCTGCATCGGCACGTCCGAGCATCGCCACGACCTGGCGGCGCTGAAGGAACCGCTGCGCAGCCATGGCGGCTTGACCGAGCAGGAGGTGCCGTTCATCGTGAACCGGGTCATCGACCTGCCCGACGCGCCGGAACTCAGGAACTTCGACGCGTTCTTCTATGCCACCATGGCCGCGGCGCTCTAGAACGCCTGGTCAGAGACCCACCCGTCCCGGGCCTGACCCGGGACCTCACGCGGGAGTACGCATGAGCGGAGCCGTCTTCAAATCTTGCCCCTCGCGCGGAATCAAGGCGCAAGGCGAAGAAGGTGTATTACACCGGTGGCGCGGCGTAAGTCCGATGAACGCGCATCGCCATGCCGGAGGTTCGCGTCCAACAAGGCGTCCCCCGCGCGGAATCAAGGCCGAAGGCCGCCGCGCGATTGCCAGACCGCCCGCACGGGCTGGCGATTTGCTGGCGCTGGCGCATTGTCTTGAGGATTCACTGACTTGGCAGAGATAAAGTGCACCCCACTAAGGTCGGATCGCCATCCCGCGGTCTGGCAATCGCGCGGCTCCGATCTCCGGGACCGGTGACAGGCCGAGGCCATTTGAAATCAAACCGTTCTGAGGAAGGAACGCGATATGAAAGATACAATCGAGGTTCGCAACGAAGGCATGCGCATCGGCGGCGAGACCGTCTTTACCGAGGGCGTGGTCGAAGTGCTCTACCCCTATACCGACGAGGTCGTGGGGACCGTGCCTGCGGGCACCGCCGAACATGCTGCCCGCGCCTTCGAGATCGCCGCGAATTACAAATCGAAACTCACCCGCTACGAGCGCAGCGAGATCCTCAAACGCGCGGGCGAACTGATCGGCGAGCGCCGGGAGTACCTG
>NZ_JASHJC010000036.1 GCF_030733385.1 Roseovarius sp. MMSF_3359
TGTGTGGATGGCTCCTGCATTGCAAGACAATTTTTGAGCTGATTTGAGCGCTTGTCAGATGCAGTCGTGTGTCCGGCCTGTTTGCGCAGCGCACACGGCTGCTGGCCCTAATGGTTTCCGCTGACCAAGTCCCAAACCGCAATACGGACAACTTGGTGTCCCTGACATTCGACGGGGTATCTAGGTAGGCGGGCTGACATGGCTCCATCATCTCAGTGGTCTTGCGTTTCTTGTGTCTCCTCTTGTCCCTTATGCCGCATGGGGTTGGTATCGTTCGTTTCGTGTCAGCACGGCCCAGACGATCCGAGCGGTTTTGTTGGCCATGGCCACGGTTGCTAACCTTGGAGCCTTTCGCTCCAGCAGGGCGATTGCCCATGGATCTGCGCGGTCCGGTTTATCCTTCATGTGTCTCAGTCGTGCCGTCATGCCTGCCACCAATAGCCGTCTGACGTATCTGTCTCCCATTTTTGAGATGCGTCCGAGGCGTTCCTTGCCACCGCTGGATCGGTTGATAGGCGTCAGTCCCAGCCAGGCAGCAAACTCTCGTCCATTGCGGAACTGATGCCCGTCGCCCGCGGTCGCGACAATCGCCGAGGCGGTTACGGGTCCAACACCAGGGATGGTTCGTAATAGCATGACCTGGCGGTCTCTTCGACCTTCAAGCAGGATGCGTTTGTCGTACCAGAGAATGCGCAAGTGCAGAGCAACCATCTGGTTGCACAGGTTCGTCAACACATCGATGGCGACATCGGGAATGCTTGGGAGGTCTCCGTCTAACACTCCCTTTGCAAACTTCACGGCGCGACCAATTCCCTGAGCGATCACAATCCCGAACTCACCCAACAGTCCGCGTAACATGTTGCTGAGCTGGGTCCGCTGCCGCACGATCATGTCTCGGGCGCGGTGGAGGAACAGGACACCTTGCTGTTCCTCGGTCTTGATCGCGACAAAGCGCATCGTCGGACGCGTTACGGCCTCACAGATCGCCTCTGCATCGATCGCGTCAGACTTTCCACGTTTGACATAGGCTTTCACGTACATGGCCGGCATCAGCCGGACTTCATGGCCCAGCTTCTGGAACTGACGCGCCCAATGGTGGCTTGATCCGCAAGCCTCCATCCCAATCAGACATGGCTTAAGGTTCTTGAAGAAGTCCAACAGCTGTGCGCGCCTGAGTGACTTATTGAACGCGACGGTTCCGTCCGCTGAGATCCCGTGGACCTGAAAGATGTTCTTGGCCAAATCTAGGCCGACTGTTGTAACCTGCATTGGGTGGCTCCTTTCCTAGCAGTGATAGACAACTGCAGTATGGCGCATCGCGACGCCGGGGGAGCAGGAGCCATCCACCCCATCCG
>NZ_JASHJC010000037.1 GCF_030733385.1 Roseovarius sp. MMSF_3359
TGACCTGAGCCCCAAGTTTCCTCCACCTTGCGGAGAGTCCTTGGTTTGGGTTTGATCGCCTTACGCGGCCAGTTTGTCTATGTTTGTTTTCTCTGCAAATTCTCTGGGCGTCAGGTTTCCCAACGCCGAATGTGGTCGGTGATTGTTGTAATCCTCTTGCCATGCTTCCAGCGTTTCTTTGGCCTCGAACAGTGAACTGAATAGGGTTTCATTGAGGCATTCGTCGCGCAACTTGCCATTGAAGCTTTCGATGAATGCGTTCTGGGTCGGCTTTCCCGGTGCGATGTAGTGCCATTCAATTCCGGTTTCCTGCACCCACCTTAAGATGGCCATGCTTGTGAACTCGGTGCCATTGTCAGACACGATCGTTCCCGGCATTCCGTGCTCAGCGATAACACGGTTCAGTTCACGCGTGACACGCAGTCCAGAGAGGGATGTGTCGGCGATCAGGGCCAGGTTCTCGCGCGTGTGGTCGTCAACAACCGCCAGAATGCGGAACCTTCGCCCATCGGTGAATGCGTCTGAAACGAAGTCCAGGCTCCAACGCTGGTTCGGACCGTCCGGCACCACCATGGGCCTGCGTGTTCCCAAAGCGCGCTTGCGTCCGCCCCTGCGGCGCACCTGAAGCTTCTCCTCGCGATAGATGCGCCTGAGCTTCTTGTGGTTCACCTCGAAACCCTCGCGCCGGACCATCACGTGAATACGGCGATAGCCGAACCGACGGCGTTCCTTGGAAACCCGTTTGATGGCATCGCGCAGCGCGACATCATCCGCCCGGCGCGATTGATATCGTACTATCGACCGATCCACATCAAGAGCAGAACACGCCCGACGCTGGCTCACCTGATGCGCTGCCATCAGATGTGCCACAGCCTTCCGCTTGGCATCGGGCGTCACCACTTTTTTGCGTTCACATCCCGAAGCATGGCGTTATCCAGCATCTGTTCGGCTAACAGCTTCTTCAGCTTGGCGTTCTCAGATTCCAATGCTCGGAGCTTCTTCGCGTCCGACGGCTCCATACCGCCGTATTTGCTTTTGTACTTATAGAAGGTGCCTTGGCTGATCCCGTAGCGCCTACACACATCCGCAGTCTTCTCGCCAGCTTCCTGTTCTTTGATCATCTGGATGATCTGTTCGTCGGTGAATCTCGACTTCATTTGTCCGTCCTTTTGTTGGGCGGACTCTACACAAAAATGGAGGAGATTCAGGGGCTCAGGTCA
>NZ_JASHJC010000003.1 GCF_030733385.1 Roseovarius sp. MMSF_3359
GCGACGTGCCAATGCGACGACCCCGCTTAATACCGCGCGCGACCTGCATCATTCGCCCCTCGGGAAGCGCGCGTTTTCCTCAACCACATTCAGGTCCATGTGGTTGCGCATGTAGCGTTCCGACGCCTTTTGCAGCGGCTGATAGTCCCAAGGATAATAGCCGCCCTTGCGCAGCGCCTCGTAAACCACCCACCGCCGCGCCTGGCTTTCGCGGACCTGCGCGTCAAAGGCGTCGAGATCCCACCGCGCTTCGGCCTTGGCCTGCAGCTGCGCCAACGTGCCCGCATGGGCCGGATCGCCGGCCAGGTTGGTCAACTCATGCGGGTCGGCCTCCAGGTCAAAAAGCTGATCTGGATCAAGCGCACAGCGGTTGAACTTCCACTTGCCGTATCGCAACGACACCAGCGGCGCATAGGACGCCTCTGCCGCATATTCCATCGCCACCGGCGCATCCCGCTCCGCCCCTTGCCCCAAAGGCACAAGGCTTTGCCCTTCGACCCAGGGTGCGACCTCATCCATGCTCACACCGGCCAGGTCACACAGCGTCGGGCAGACGTCGATCGTGCTGACCGGCGCCTCAATCCGCCCGGGCGCCATACCGGGCGCCGACACCATCAGCGGGACGCGCGATGACCCCTCATAGAAGCACATCTTGAACCAGAGGCCCCGCTCGCCCAGCATGTCACCATGATCGGAGACAAAAAGGATCACGGCCTCCTGCCGCGTCGTCTCCAGCGCCGCCATTACCTCACCGATCTTGTCATCGAGATAGGAGATATTGGCGAAATAGGCCCGGCGCGACTTGCGGATGTCCTCTTCGGTGATGTCGAAAGACCGCCAATCATTGGCGTCGAAAATCCGCTGCGCATGGGGGTCGTGATCGTCGTACTCCATCGCCGGCACCTGCGGAGCGAGATGTTCGCAATCCTCGTAGAGATCCCAGTATTTCTTGCGCGCCACATAGGGGTCGTGCGGATGAGTAAAGCTGACCGTCAGGCACCAGGGCCGGTCATCATGGCCGCGCGCCAGATCGTAAACCTTGCGCGTAGCGTGATAGGCCACCTCGTCATCGTATTCCATCTGGTTCGAAATCTCGGCCACACCGGCGCCGGTGACCGATCCCATATTGTGATACCACCAGTCGATCCGCTCTCCCGGTTTGCGGTAATCGGGGGTCCAGCCAAAATCCGCCGGGTAGATATCGGTGGTAAGGCGCTCCTCGAACCCGTGCATCTGATCAGGGCCCACGAAATGCATCTTGCCGCTGAGGCAGGTCTGATACCCCGCGCGGCGCAGATGGTGGGCGTAGGTCGGGATATCGGCGGCAAACTCCGCCGCGTTGTCATAAACCCGGCTGCGCGAAGGCAAGAGGCCCGACATGAAACTCGCCCGTCCCGGCGCGCAGAGCGGCGAGGCGGTATAGGCATTCGCAAACCGGGTCGAGCGCGCCGCCAGCTTCTTCAGGTTTGGCGCGTGCAACCAATCCGCAGGGCCATCCGGAAAGAGCGTCCCGTTCAACTGATCCACCATGAAAATCAATATGTTGGGCGCAGTCATTCATGTGATCCTTTAGGCAGACTGGTATCGAGGTAATGCAGAAGCACATCAATCGCGGCCCCCGGTGACATCGGGTCCTCGCGCAGCGCCTGCCGGATGTAGAGCCCATCAATCATCGCGGCCAACCCGCGGGTCAGCATCCGCGCATCGGCACCGGCGATCTGGCGAAAGGCCTGGTGGAGGTTCGACCGCACCCGGCGCTGATAGATATGCAGCAATCGCCGGGCCTCGTCGGATTTCTGCGCCTGCACGTAGAAATTCAACCACGCCGAAACGAATTCGGGGCGAAACTGCGCCGGGGCGAAACTGGCGCGGATGATCGCCTCGATCCGATCACGCGGTGTTTTCGCCATCAGCATCGCACCACGCACCTCCGCCCCGTAGAGCGTCAGAATGTGGCGCATGGCGGCGGCAAAAATCTGCTCCTTGGAGCCGAAATAGTGATGCGCCAGCGCGCTCGACATCCCTGCCCGCTTGGCGATCTGACTGACGGTGACATCCAGCGTACCGTGGGCGCCGATCTCATGGATCGTCGCCTCGACCAGCGCCGAACGACGTATCGGTTCCATCCCCACTTTCGGCACGGGCACCCCCCTTTATTTTGAATTGCCAATCGGTCGTAGTCGTGTTTAATTGACTCGTCAATCAATAAAAATGGTGCCGCTTGATCGCCCACAATACATCTGTCTGTCACAATGAACTTGCACATGATCGAAGGGTCGGCCTAAGCTCTGGCCGTTCAACGATTGTTGGTGTGCAGCCGGTGTGTGTTCAAAAATGACGAAAACAACCGTTTCTTTGACGAATGTTTCCGTAGGCGGCACATCTCGATCGACAAAATGGCATTCGGAAAAGCCCTGCCCTGCAGCGGCGACGCCCCATGAACTGAAAACAATCAGGGAGATACCTTTATGACGATCCTATCAAACGGCGGTCTGAACCGTCGCCGCTTTCTGCAGACGACGGCAGCAACGGCGATGGCCGCGACCCTGCCCATGGGCAGCGCAATGGCGGCGCCGAAGCGCGGCGGCCACCTGCGCGTCGGCAAGGCCCACGGTCAGACAACCGACACGCTGAACCCCGGCACCTGGGAAAACGGTTTCACCATCGGCATGGCCTTCGCCATCCATGGCCGCCTGACCGAGGTGCTTGGCGATGGCTCGCTCGCGCCCGAGCTGGCCGAGAGCTGGGAAGCGACACCGGACGCCAAGACCTGGCGGTTCAACATCCGCAAGGGTGTGACATTCCACTCCGGCAAGCCGCTCACCGCGGAAGACGTGGCCGCCTCGATCAACTTCCACCGTGGCGAAGATTCGACCTCGGCCGCGGGCCCGCTCGTCGCGCCGGTCGAAAACATCACCGTCGAGGGCGACACGGTCGTGTTTGACCTCTCGGGCGGCAATGCCGACTTCCCCTTCATCCTCAGCGATTATCACCTGACGATCCACCCCGCCAAGGATGACAGCATCGACTGGCAATCCGGCGATGGCTGCGGCAGCTATATCCTCAAGAACCACAATTTCGGCGTCTCCTGCACGATGGAGCGAAACCCGAACCATTGGCGTGACGATGTAGGCTTCTTCGACTCGATCGAAATGCTGGCGCTGGTTGACCAGAACGCGCGGACCACGGCCCTCGTATCGGGCGATGTGGACGTGATCGACCGTCTGGACCTGAAAACCGTTGGCCTGCTGGAGCGTAACCAGAACATCCAGATCAACTCGGTCGCCGGCACGCAGCACTTCACCTTCGCGATGTCCACCAACCAGGCACCGTTTGACGACAACAACGTGCGTCAGGCCCTGAAATACGCGATCAACCGTGAAGAAATGGTCGAGAAGATCCTCTTCGGTTACGGCTCGGTCGGCAATGACGTGCCCGTTGGTCAGGGTCAGCTCTATTTCAACAAGGAGCTGGAGCAGAAGACCTACGATCCCGACAAGGCCAAGTTCTTCCTCAAGGAAGCCGGTCTCGACAGCCTCGAAGTCAGCCTGTCGGCCGCCGATGCGGCATTTGCCGGTGCGGTGGATGCGGGCGTTCTCTTCCAGAACTCCGCCAAGGCCGCCGGTATCGACCTCAAGGTCGTGCGCGAGCCCAACGATGGCTACTGGTCGGATGTCTGGATGAAGAAGCCGTTCTCGGCCGTTTACTGGTCGGGCCGTCCGGTGCAGGATCAGATGTTCGCAACCGCCTATAGCTGCGGCGCGGCCTGGAACGACAGCTTCTGGTGCCACGACAAGTTCGAAAAGCTCATGGTCGAAGCCCGCGCCGAGCTGGACCCGGCCAAGCGCCAGGCGATGTACTACGAAATGCAGGACATCGTGTCGAACCAGGGTGGTGTGATCATCCCGATGTTCGCGAACTACGTCTTCGCGACTTCCAAGAAGATCGCAACCCCCGAGAGCTTCGGCTCGAACTGGGATATGGACGGCGAACGCTGGGCGGAACGCTGGTCCTTCGCCTAAGACGGGCGCGATTATCCAATGCGAAAGGGCCGGTTTTTCCGGCCCTTTTTTCTTGGTGGGATGTCAGGCATGCCGCCTCATGAGAGCATCCGCTGGCTTCTGGGATCGTAAAAAGGTGTCAGGCTGACATCGGCGGCAACCTCGCAACCTTCGATCAGAACGGTATAGCTGCCCGCCTCGATCGCCGTCTTGTCGGCCCCGCCATCGGGGACCGACACGAAACAGAGGCCCACCGCCGCATCAATGGACTGCCCGAAGGCCCCGGCGGTGACATATCCCACCACCGCGCCATCGCGCAGCACCGGCTCATTGTGATGCAAAAGCGGTCCGGGATCGCGCAGTTTCACGGAGCAGAGATACGGCCCCTGCCCCTCGGCCTTGCGGGCAAGATAGGCATCGCGGCCAACGAACGGGATCGCCTTGTCTGGCTTGCAGACAAACTCCAGCCCGACCTGATGCGGCGCTTCGGCATAGGCCATGTCATGGCCCCAGTGCAGAAACCCTTTTTCCAGGCGCAGCGCGTTGAGCGCCTCGCCCCCGATGAGGCGCAGCCCGTATTTCTCTCCGGCCTCAAACAACACCTCCAGCACATGCTCGGCAAAATCGGGCGTCACGAAAACCTCCCACCCGAGTTCGCCGGAATAGGACAGGCGCTGCGCGGTCACTTGCGCGTGGCCGATATGAAAGCTCTGAAAGCTGTTGAAACGGAACGCCTCATTCGACAAATCGGCATCGCTGACCTCGGTCAGCAACGCGCGGCTCTGCGGCCCCATCACGGCCAGAACACCATAAGACGCGGTCACATCGCGCAGGCGCACATCCTCCCCCGGCCCGATCGCATCGCGCAGATGCAGGTAATCGCGCCTTGTATGCGAAATCGACGACATCACCATGAAACTCTGCGCCCCATGGCGCGCCACGGTCACATCGCTTTCAATGCCCCCGCGGTCGTTCAGCATCAGGGTATAGGCGAGGCGGCCCGGCTTCATTGCCATGTCATTGGTACAGGCCCGTTGCAGGAAGCTCTCGGCATCCGCCCCCTCGACCATGAGCTTGCCCAGCATGGAATAGTCGATCATCGCCACCGCCTCGCGCGCGGCCCTCTGCTCGGCCTGAACGTGATCGAACCAACTTGGGCGGTGGAAGCTGTAGTCGTACTCCGGCGCCACGCCCTCGGGCGCAAACCACCCGGGCCGCTCCCATCCCTGCACCTCGGCAAAGCAGGCGCCGCGGGCCTTCAGCGCATGGTGAAACGGCGTGCGGCGCAGGTTGCGGGCGGTCTCGCGCTGCCGACCGGGCCAGTGCATCGCGTAGGTCAACACCAGCGTCTCCGGGCAGCGTTCGCGCAGGTAGAGATCACGCGCCTGGAAGGCTTCGCAGCGTTTCGGGTCCATCTCTGCGAGGTCCATTGGGGGATGGCCCAGCCTGATCCAGTCAGCCAGTGCCTTACCCGCCCCGGGGCCGGATTGAATACCGGTCGAATTCACCCCGGCCAGCACAAAATATCCCTTGATATCAGTCGCTTCCCCAAGGGTGAACCGACCGTCATAGGAACAGCTCTCCGGCCCGTTGAAGAAGGTGCGAATGCCGGTTTCCTGCAGGATTGGCACCCGGTTCATGGCCAGCTCCAGCACCTCCATCACGTCCTCTTCGACAAAAGGCAGACTGTCGAATTCGAACGCGGCGGGGATGCCGTCCACGGCCCAAGGTTTGGCGTGAAAATGCGCGAACCCGAAGAGGAGCTTGCCCGCATCCTCCTTCCAATAGGTGCCATCGCAATAGGATCGCAGCACCGGCAGATCGCTTGGCAGATCCGGGATCGCCTCGGTCACCAGGTAGTAGTGTTCACACGCATGAAGCGGCACGCCCACACCGTTCCGCTGGCCCAGTTCGCGTGCCCACATCCCCCCGCAATTGACCACGAAATCGGCGGTGATCGTCCCGGCGCCGGTCCGCACCCCTTTGGCGCGTCCGCCTTCGACCAAGACCTCCTCGACGCGGGTCTGCTCAAAGATCTGCGCGCCATGCATCCGCGCGCCCTTGGCCAGCGCCATGGTCAGATCAATCGGGTTGGCCGATCCGTCGCTCGGCATATAGATGCCGCCCAACACACCGTCGGGGTTCATCAGGGGCCAGCGTTCAGCGATCTCCTCGGGGCACAACGCATGGGCCTCGATCCCGAAGAGGCGTGCGAAATCCGCCTTGCGCTTCAATTCCGCATGGCGCTCTTCGTTAACCGCGATGGAGATCGACCCCGACCGGCGATAGCCCGGGTTCTGGCCGGTCTCGGCCTCGATCTGCTCCAGCAATTCGATGCCGTATTTCGCCATGGCGGTCGTGGCATGGCTGCCCTGCAGCTGCCCGACAAGCCCGGCGGCGTGCCAGGTGGTCCCGCTGGTCAGTTGCTTGCGCTCCAGGAGCACAACATCATTCCAGCCCTCGCGCGCCAGATGATAGGCGACCGAACAACCATGAATACCGCCGCCAATGATGACGACCTGCGCGTGGGAGGGGAGGCTTTTACTCATTCGGAGTTGTCCTGTCAGAGTGCGCCAGGCGTCAATGGTTTACGGAAGAGCCGCCCGGCGCCGGTCCGCGTGTCGTTGATCCCCGCAAGCCGGAGCAGGTGCCAGGCCAGGGCGTGATTGCTGGCGGTCACGGGTTTGGCCAGCGTCGTTTCAGCGGCGTCGATGATGCTTGCGGCCCGCAGGCTGGTGCAGGAGATGAAGACCCCGTCAACATCCGCCGAACGCCCGACCTTGAGCGCCGCCTCAAGGATGGATTCCGCATCAATCTTGCCCACGCTGAAATCGCTCTCCTCGTAGAACGACCCGACAACGGTCACCTCGATCTCGGCGGCAATGAACCTGGCCTGCATGGCCTCGGTCACCTCCGGCGAATAGGGCGTGACCAACCCGAGCCGCCGCACCCCCAGGGCCTTCAACGCGGCCTTGGCCGCTGTCAGCGGGTTGGTGGACGGCACGCCGGGATGGATGCCTTCAAAGATCTCCGCCACGCGGTCCTCGCCTATGATGGTGGCGCCCGAGGTGCAGCCATAACCGATGGCGTCGAGGCCCAGATAGTCCGGCAAAAGTCGCGCCGCTACGGGCAGTTCGTCTGCCATCCGGCCCAGGGTTTCCGGTGTGACCGTCACATCATTGGCCAGCCGCGCGTGATAGACCGACACACCCGGCAGATCGGTCAGCGTCCGGAATTCCCATTCCATCGTCTGATCGGATTCGAGCACCAGAAGACCAAGGCGCGCCCGCTCCCCGGCCCCCTGGTCCGTCGTGAAGCTCAGCCGTTCGATCCGCGCCTGCCGCGTATCCATATCCATCGCCGCCCCCGCCCCGACGTTTCGCTTATCCAGCATCGGCCATGGCCTGCTGCGCAAAAAAGGACGTGTCTTTCGGCACTTCGGGCAATTGCATCTCGTATGGGGTGCAGCGGACCCGCCCCGACGCCTCGCCCCGGACAAGCTCATGGGTCAGGGTGCTGGGCAGGTGGTTGGGGCTCAGTTCAATGGCGTCCTCGGCGTAATAGGTCGAGATGTAGAGGGTGCGGGAGGCCTGCGACAAGTTGGGCGCAGAGCCGTGCAGAAGGCTCGCATGCATCAAGCAGACCGATCCCGCCCGACCGGTGCATTTCACGATGTTCCCCTTGTGCTCTTCAAGCACCGTATCCGAGACCGAGCCGGTGAAAACGCCATTATGCCAATGCGAATAAAGCGGCCCCTTGTGGGTGCCGGGCACCACTTCGAGCGGGCCGTTCTCCAACGTCACATCGTCGATGAAGAGAAGGCAGGTGATCATGTCGTCATTGGTCATCGGCTCGAACGGGAAATCCTGGTGGAAGTTCACCTTGGTCGCGGTGCCGGGCAGTTTGGAATTGACCTTGCCATGGTGGAACCGGATCGCGGGGCCGATGAGTTCTGCGCAGATATCGACCGTGCGGGCATTGCGCATCACGTCGGCATAGACGTCCGACACCTCTTCGGGCGATTGAACCCGGCGCAGGCCCGGCACCTCTGCCGTATGACCCGGCTGCAGATCGAACCGGGGACGCCCATCGAGCGTCTCGCCGTAATCTGCATCATGCTGCCGGCTCTCCTCGACCCATGCCGCGAAAACCTCCCGCAGGCGGGCCAATTGGTCGGGCGTCACCGCGTCCTCGACCACCAGAACCCCATCGCGCCAGAATTGGTCTTTCTGCTCTTGCGTCAGATGTGCCATCAATTCTCTCCCAAGTTGGTATATACCAGATATCCACTTGGTATATACCAGCTAGCATGTTAAGCAATCCGAAAAAATCACCCGGTGTTGAAAAATGTCTACCACCAGCCACCAGACCCCTGCCCCGCTGCCGCTCTTCCGGCAGATCGTGGATGACCTGAAGAGCCGTATCGTCTCCGGGGATTTGTCGGAGCATATGCCCCTGCCGTCCGAACGCGCCATTGCGGAACTGCACGCGGTCAGCCGGATGACCGCCCGGCGCGCATTGGAGGCGGTTGAGGCCGAGGGGCTGGCCTATAGCAAGGACCGCAAGGGGCGTTTCGTCTCGCCGAAACGGCTGGATTACGACGTGAGCAGCATGTCGAATTTCATCTCCGGCGCCGCGGCCCGGGGGATCGACCTCCAGGTCGAGCATTTGGAGAGCAGGTCCCTCCCGGCGGGGCGCAGCATCGCGGAGATCCTCGCCGTCCCGGAAGGCACAGCACTCTACGAAAACACCCGGCTCTTTCGGCGCGAAGGCCACGCCACGTTTCTTGAAACCGAAACCGTCCTGGCCGACAGGTGCGCGGGATTGCTGCCCAAAACCCCGCCGCACCCCGAAAGCTTCCTTCAAAAACAACGCTACAGCCCCTTGGGCCATACCGCCGACATTGTCATCCGCATGCGCGCCCTCGCCCCCGAAGAAGCCGGATTGCTGGGCCTCATGCCCTATCAATCGGGCATCGAACAAGAACAGTTGGTACGCGATCCATCGGGGACGGCCTTCTGCTTCAGCCGACAGATATGGCGCGGAGAAATGGCGCAATTCTCGGCCCGTGCGATCATCAAACAGGCGCAGAGCATCAGCGGGGGCCGTGACCCTGACGGGGCGCGGGGCCAAGCGACCCCCTGAGACGCAGCGACGTATCGAGCCGTATCGAAACGCCGGCTTGCTTGGTTTCGACCATGTCGACCAGCGCACAGGCCGCTTTGCGACCCATTTCGCCGTGCGGCACATGCACAGTGGTCAGCGCCGGATACACGATGCGGGCCAGTTCGATGTCGTCGAACCCGGTGACCGAGACATCGCCCGGCACGTCAAGCCCGTGCGCCCGCGCCCGCGCCACCGCCCCGGCGGCCAGAACGTCATTGCCGCAAATGATTGCCGTGGGCGGGTCATTCGCCCCCATCAGCGTATCGAACGCATCGCCGCCGCTTTCGATCTGATAGGTCGTTTCGATGATGGCAAGAGCCGCCGGATCAAGACCATGGGCCGCCACCGCATCCCGGATCCCTTCAACCCGCTGCCGCGCGCGATCATTACCCGCAGTCGCGCCCGAAATGACGCCGATCCGCCGATGTCCACGCGCCAGGACTTCTTCCGCCAAAGCCGACATCGCTGCGCGGTTGTCAAACCCAATCGACGGCAGGCTTGCGCCGTCCGCATAGGTCCAGGCGGCCAGCACCGGCACATTCTGCCGCTCCAAATAGGGATAAATCGCCGGATCCCGGTCATGCCCGATCAGAAGCAACCCATCCGCCCCGCGCGCCACGAGCGCCCGGATCTGCTCTTCTTCGATCTCCGGCCGGTAGGCGGAGCTTGACACCAGAAGGTTATACCCGCGGTCGTGCAAAGCCTCCTGAAACGCCTGCAGACCGCGTGCGAAAATAGCATTCTCCATCGTCGGAATGATCGCGCCAATGGTGAAGGTCCTCTTGGCCGCCATCACGCGGGCGCCGAAGTTCGGCGTATATCCCAGCGCGTCAATCGCGTCCGTCACCCGCTTCCGCGTGCTTTCAATCACCCGGTCCGGCGTGTTCAAACACCGCGATACCGTCGCCGTAGAGACGCCGGCTGCTTTTGCCACATCGTCGAGGGTCGGGGCCGTCCTGGTGCTGCTCATGTATCGCCCAAATTGATCATCGCCCGAAGATACCACAGCAACCGCCATATGCAGCAAGAAAATGTAAGGGCTTTCATGCATGCGATACAAGCTCTTACATCTTTAACTACAACGGCCCCTCTGAAGGCACATCCATGTTCCTTGCCGCTTCAATCGCCGCAATTATCGTTTGTTTCCAGAATGTTGCGGCGGGCGTTTTCGCGGGAAACGTCTTCTTAGGCGATGTCCGGGAAATGCTGGGTCTGTTAGTAGCGTCGATTCTAAGAATTCAGCCGATCGTAACCATGACGAAGGCGGCTCACCCCGACCGACGGGATCACGACAGGATGCGTTCGACCACCCGGCGCCCGAAATCATGGGTTGGCCCTTCCCAATGCGGGCTCAGGCGGCCACCGTCATAGGCGGGCGACAAACGCCCCTGCTGCAACAGCTCCAGCATACCAAGATCTTCGCGGTTGAGATCATCCCACATGTTCAGGGTCGCCTCCCGCGCCGCCTTATGTTCATCCGAATGCGCCGCATCGCCGATCAGGAAAACATGCAACTCCTCCCGGGTCTTGTCGGGCGCGACCGGGTAGCTGACGAGGACAGAGAACTGATCGGGAAAAACCTCGGCGGCGAAATGCGGGAAACACAGGAACCAGAGACCGCGCTTGGCATCCGCTTCGGACAGCCCCGGGTAGTGCGGCAGGCCCTCGCCACGGCCCTCTTCGAGTTCGGGAAAGACATAGTCGTTGTAGAAGACATGACGGTCCCATTCGCCCGACCATCGCACGTTCATCGGCGCGAATTTCAGCAGCTTGGGATGGACCGCAAAAACATGATACCCCTCCATGTAGTTTTCATAGACGAGCTTCCAGTTGGCATTGACCTCGAAGTCGAGCTTGCCGGCCCACCGGATCGCCGAGAAATCATATTGCCCGGTCCGCTCCAGCAGGGGGTGCAACCAGTCCAGAAGTGGCTCGGCATCCCCTGACACGTTGGCAAAGATGCAGCCGTTCCATGTCTCGACCCGTATCTCAATCAGGTCCAGCTTGTCGCCACCGCCATCCTCGAACTTGTCCACCACGTTCGGGCCGCTGAAATGCGGCCGGGAGCGGAGCTTGCCGGTCAGTGCATAATTCCAGGCATGATAGGGACAGGTCAGGGTCGATTTCCGGCAGGGCGCCGTCAAGAGCCTCGCACCGCGATGACGGCAGACATTGTGGAACCCGCGGATGGTTCCCGCTTGATCGCGCAGGATGATCAGGGGGGCGCCGCCGATCTCAATCGGTTTCATGTCCCCCGGTTCCGGCAGTTCCGCCTCGGCACCGGCAAAAACCCAAGAGCGCCGAAAACAGTGTTCCTGCTCCAGCGCCAGCCAATCATCGGACCAATAGGCCGCATTGGGCAGGCCGCTGGCGTCTTCGATCGAGGCAAACGCCTGCGCAAGCCCCTCTTCGCCGATGAGCGCCACGACCTGGGAGCGGATATCGCTGCGGTTCATGAGGGCACCGTTTGCGGCCGCAGTCGGTGCGCATGAAGCGCGTTGTAATGGCCCCGGAACGTGGCATGGTGGCCCGAAAGGTTGGGTGGCAGGTCTGCCGGGTCCTGATGCTTGCGCGGGATTGGTTTCAACCCATCGCTGTCGCGCAAGGACGCATGCCAGATCTCGTCATTGCCGTCGTACCACAGCACGTCATCGCGCGCGCCCGGCTCCCACGATAAGGCCTCTGGAATGAAGGTGATACCAATCGCCTCGCAATAGGTCTGCACCATCGTCTTGGGGTCTTCCAAGAGGTCATCGCTGTCCAGGACCGGCGGCATCACACCGCTCCGGCGGTGCAACAGATCGAAAAGGGCCTGCTGCGGTCCGAAACTGATTTCATGTGCCTCAAAACCGTCCGTCATCCCCGCCTTTTGATAGGAACGGTGGAGCGAGGCCAGAACCTTGGCCGGATCACGGATCAGGAAACTGTGGTTGATCCGGTCCAGAAACGCATCGGTCCACATGTGATCGGTATGATGCGGCATGTCCTTGACAAAAACCGGGGCTTTTTCGGCGGCCTCAAGAATATCGTGCCAGACTTTTTCGAAGGTCGCCTCCGGTCGTTGTCGGTCAGGTGGCGCAGGCCGGGGCGCGCGGGCCTGCGGACCCTGGTACCACGCCATGCCAAACGGTTCGTGAAAGCAGGCAAGATCGCCGCGTTGGCGCATCATCCATTCGAACGCCGTTGAGGTCGATCGCGGCGTGGCCCAGAGAAAATAGATCGGATGCCCGGTCATCTGCCGCCCTCCTGCAATGTCGCCAGAAGATGCGGTTGCGCGCCGACGGGCGCCACGCCAAGAGTGCGGAAAACATTCCAGTAGAGCGCGCAATCGGAGGCGACGATGGGCTTGCCAATGGCGGCCTCGATTTCGCGCAGGAGACTGACCGGTCGCTGCGGCAAGCCATCGGCGCGTCGGAAATTGGGCATGCCGATGATGACCAGCGCATCGGCCTTCGGCGCCTGTTCCGCCACATATTCAAACGAGCGCATGGCGAAATCACCGGGGAAAATCCATGTCGCCTCGTTCACCTCTTCCTGCGTCGCCATCAACCCGTGATCCACGAAATTGCCGGAGTAGAGAATATCGAACCCGCCATCGGCCAGGAACCGCGTGGTCCCTTCGCGCCAGTCCGGCCAGAAATACCCGCCATTGACGGCAATGGACCGCGCGCCGATCTCATTGAGCGCCTCGACCAGCGACAGGCCGGCCATGTGCAGGGGTACCCGATACGTGTCGGCCATCCGGTCGCAAAAATCCCGAATGTCTTGCGGGGTTTTGCCGCCGGCATGGGACCAGTTGGTGCCGACCTGCCCCACCACATCGGCCCCGGCATTGGACATGCAATGCACGACCTCTTCGAGCTTGTGGAAGTTATCGACCCGCTGCGACAGTTGGTGGGCATAGTCTTCGACATGGATCAGCCGGCCATGCACCCCGACCCCTTCCGGCGCGATCCGCAGAAAATCATGGGGCGCGGCGTCGAAATCATGCGGCGGTGCGGTAAAGCCCACCTGATGGGGGAAAATCTTCTTGGTTGGATCGCTCCAGCGTTCGGGTTTCATCGGTCGCCCCTGATGGAATTATGGATTCGATCTTGCCTCATGGGAAAATTTTTGGCATCAATTTTTCATGAAGGTCAAGAAAAATGATATCACACACCCTGACGACGCGCTGAACCAATTGGGCGAGGATCTGCGTGGCCTGCGCCGCGCGCGGGGGCTGACACTCGAAGACCTGGCCGCGGCGAGTGGCAAATCCGTCTCTTTCATCTCGAAAATCGAACGCGGGCTGGCTCGACCCTCGGTCACGACCCTGCAGGAGCTTGCGGGCGCACTGGGGGTGCCGGTCGGGTGGTTCTTCGAGACTGACGGCCCCTCCCCCGCCGACGAGCGCCCGTTCATCGTACGCGCCAACCGGCGTCGCAAGCTCAGCTATTCGGGCCTTGGCTCAACCGATTACATGGGCTTCGAAGACCATCTTCTGTCAGCCACGCTCGACGGGCAGCTTGCGCTTGGCATGTCGACTTATCAGCCCGGCGGCAATACCGGTGATGAGCTTTACACCCATAATGGCGAAGAGGCGGGACTGGTCATCCGGGGGCAGATTGACCTGCATCTCGAAGACAAGGTGTTTCACCTTGAAGCGGGTGACAGCTTCTCCTTCGCGGCCAGCATCCCGCATCGCTACAGCAATACCGGCACCGGCGAGGCGCAGATCGTCTGGGCCAATACCCCCGTCAATCTGAGAAGGTAGCCCATGCAAAGCCACGCGCGCGTCGTTGTGATCGGGGGCGGCAACATGGGGGCGGGCGTGCTCTATCACCTGGCCCATATGGGCTGGACCGATTGCGTCCTGATCGAAAAGGCCGAACTGACGAGCGGGGCCACATGGCACGCCGCCGGGCTGGTCAGCCGCATGATCGGCGGGCAGGCCCTGGGTGCGATCCACGATCATGCGGTCGATCTCTACAAGCGGATCGAGCGCGAAACCGATGTGGGCGTGAGCTGGCACGGCTGCGGCTCACTTCGGGTGGCCACAAGCCCCGAGCACATGGACTGGATCAACCATATCCGCGATGCGGTGCTGGCACGCGGACAGGAAGCACATATCATCGACGCGGCCGAGGTGGCGCGCCTCAATCCGCTCTACGACGTCGCGGCGGCGGGTGTTCTGGGCGCGATCTACACGCCTGATGACGGGCATGTCGACCCTTCGGGCACCTGTCAGGCGATGGCCAAGGGCGCACGGCAGATGGGGGCGTCGGTCATCTGCAATTGCCGCGTCACCGCAACACGGCAATTGCCATCCGGCGAATGGGAAGTGACGACCGACGGGGGCCGCATCCTTGCCGAACACGTGGTCAACGCCGCCGGCTACCACGCCCGTCAGGTCGGCGCGATGGCGGGACTGGACCTGCCAATTACCACGATGCTGCACCATTACGTTGTGACCGACGCTGTGCCGGAATTCGGTGACATGGAGCATGAAATCCCCGTGACACGGGACGACTATTTCTGCGGGTATATTCGGCGCGAACAGGCATCGGCCCTGATCGGCCTTTATGATAAGCAGGACCCGCAGTCGGTGTGGCTTGACGGCTGCCCATGGGAGAGCGCGAACGAACTTTTCGAGCCGAACTGGGACGGGATCACGCCCTGGCTTGAGAACTGTTTCGAACGCATGCCTGCCCTGATGAACCGGGGGATCAAGCGGGTGGTGAATGGCGGCATTACGTACACACCCGACGGCGCGATGATGCTGGGACCCGCGCCGGGCCTCAGGAACTACTGGCTTGCCTGTGGCGCCACGGTCGGGATCGCCTGGGGGCCGGGTGCCGGGCGGGCGCTGGCGCAATGGATGATTGACGGCTCCGCCGATATCTCGACCCGGGGCTTCGATCCGCGCCGTTTCGGCACCTGGGCCGATGCGGCATATGCCCGGGCGCGGGCGACCGAAGATTACACCTTGCGCCAGGCGATGCCCTACCCGCAGCATCAACGCGAGCGGTGCCGCAACATCAAGACATCCGGCGCGTTTGAGCGCACCAGGGCCCTCGGTGCATGTTTCGAAGAGGTCGGCGGATGGGAACGGCCACGCCTTTACGGGCCTGAACCGTTGAGCTGGCGCAGAAGCGATGCCTTTGACCAAGTCGCAAAGGAATGCGAGGCGGTGCGGCAGCGGGTCGGTCTTGCGGACCTTTCGGCCTTTGCGAAGTTTCGGGTTGAAGGTCCGGGCGCCGAAGACTGGCTGAACGCCGTCTGCGCCAACCGGATGCCGCTCGAGGGGCGCACCTGCCTGACCCTCCTGCTCAATCGCAAGGGCACGATCGAGGGCGAGGCCACCATTGCGCGCATCGGCCCGGAGAGTTTCCACCTCGTCACCGGCGCGCCGTCCGAGCGCCGGGTCTGGGATTGGCTGACCCTTCATTGCGGCGTCGCAATGAAGGACGTCACCATGACCAATATCACCGATGAGACCGGCATTCTTTGCCTTACCGGTCCCCGCGCTCGCGACGTGTTGGCGGCCGCAACCCCGGATGATGTGTCTAATGACGCCCTGCGTTGGCTCGGCGTCAAGAAGATGACGATTGTGGGCGTGCCTCTCCTCGCACTGCGGCTGAGTTTCGCCGGGGAGTTGGCCTATGAGCTGCACGCGCCCAACGATCAGCTTGAAAAGCTCTGGGATGCGCTTTGGCAGGCCGGGCAGCCCCATGGCATCGCACCCTTCGGGTCGAAGGCGCTTGATGCCCTCAGGCTCGAAAAATTCTATCGCGGGGGCCACGAATTGGCCAATGACGCAAGCCACAAGGATGTCGCCCAGGAACGCTTCGCGGATCATTCCAAGGAATTCGTGGGACGTGACGCCATGCTGCGCCGCACCCCCCGAAGCCGCATCGCCCTGCTGGCGCTCGACGGTGAAGAGACCGACGCCTTGATCGGCGAAGCGGTCTTCAAGGACGGCACACTTGTCGGGTCGGTCACCTCCGCGGGCTATGGCCACACCGTTGGGCGCTCCCTTGCGATCGCATTTCTGCGCGATGAGGCACGCGCGGCTGGTACATTGCTCGAAATCTCCCTGCTCGGCGCGCGGATCAAGGCCAGGGTCCTGCGGGATGCGCCGTGGGATCCCGAAAACGAGAGGCTCACGAAATGACCGACAACAAGGTTCTCAAATCCTACGAAAAGTCCGGCCCCGACGCGCAACAAGCCACCTATGACAAATGGGCGGAAAGCTATGAGCAAGACCTCTGCGCGATGGGGTATCGCTTGCCCGCCATCGCCGCCGGGGCCTTCGCCCGCTTTGTCCCGCTCGATACCGGCCCCATTCTGGACGCCGGATGTGGCGGCGGGATCCAGGCGGAAGCACTATCGCTCCTGGGGTACGGTCCGCTCATCGGGCTGGACCTGTCGCCGGGGATGCTCGACGTGGCGCGGCGCAAGGATATCTATGCCGACCTGCACCAGGGCGCTCTGGGTCCGCAATTGCAGATCCCAGATGACAGCATGGGCGCGGTGCTTTGTATCGGGACGATCACGCCCAACCATGCCCCGCCCGACAGCCTTGACGGGCTGTTGCGCGCGGCAAAGCCCGGTGCGCCGATTGTCTTCAGTCTGCGCGATGATCCGGCGCAGGAGCCCGCCTATCCCGAAAGGGTCGCCGCCCTGACCGCCGCCAAGGCCTGGACCGAGATCTGGAGCAGCCCGAGCCTGCATTCCATGCCCTATGGCGCCGAAGACGTGACCCATCGGGTGCATGTCTACCGAAAGGCCGCGCCCTAGCCGATCTGCGGACCAAGCGGTACGGCCTCGCGATGCACCCGCCGCGGTACGGTCAGTTCAGTCCGCGTTGAGTGACAATGACCACGCTTGATGCCCCGGCAGCGCGCAAATCGCGGGCGAGGTTCACCAGTGTAACCGCCGGCAACGCCTGATCGGGGACAATCCGCACCCGGTCACGCTCCAACTCGGGGCGCGCGGCATAGAAGGCTTCGGCCGAGGCGATGGCCTCGCCACGGTACATCATCCGGCCATCCGCATGCACCACGAGCGTATCCGGCGGCGCGCGCCCTTCGAGCTCGGCGGTGCGCACAAGACGCAGCTCTGCATCCAGCGGGCGGGCCAGGGTCCCGGCAACCATGAAGAAAACGAGCATCAGGAAAACGATGTTGATAAGCGCAATCGTCGGCTCGCGCCGCGTGCTGTGGCGCCGCTTGCGCATCATGATCCCAACACCCGGATACTCAGCCGGTCAATGCCCCGCAGAATGACCAGAATGTCAGTCAGCCTCTGCGCCGTCACATCGTCGCGAAGGCTGATGAGCACGGGAAGGGTTTCGGCCTCTGGGGCAAGCGCAGCAAACATGTCCGGCAACGCCTCAGGCGTCACATCATTGCCGTTGACGCTCAGGTTCGCGGCCCCCAATTGCAGGAAGGTCATCTTGACGTCATTGGCGGGCGCGCCGCCCGATCCCGCCGCCGAAAGCTCGACCTCGGAAAACCGCGAGAACGTCGAGGACAGCATGAAGAAAAGCAGCAGCAGGAAGATGACATCAATCAGGGATGTCATCGACAAACGCCGGGTTCGGGCCGCCTTACGCACCGGCCCGCGCTGCCTGATTTGCAGGGCGCCCCTGCGGACGCAGGACAGTGGCAATCGCCCGCTCCGCGGTGACACGTTCGGCGTCCATGCGGGCCTCGAACCAGCTCAGGACCATGGCCGTGGGCATGGCAACCGCAAGCCCCACCGCCGTCGTCAGGAGCGCCACCCAGATCCCCCCCGCAAGCAGCGACGGATCAACCTGCGCACCGGCATCCTGCAGCGATTGGAACGCCTCGATCATCCCCAGAACGGTGCCGAACAGCCCCAGAAGCGGAGCCAGCTGCGCCACGTTATCAAGCAGGCGAAACCCACCTTCGAGCCGGGCGAACCTTGTCTCAGCCTCGGCTTCGAGCCTCTTGGCGTGTTCCGGCCCGGCGTTGAAGGCCATTTCGACCACCGGGGCGAGGTAGCTGCTGGAAGCTGACAAGGCGATACCCGCCGCGGCCCGGTCGCCCTTGTCCCATGCCGCCACAGCATCCTTGAGCGCCCTGTGGCGTCCGACACCTGCTGCGGAGAACTGCCACAGCTTGTAGAAAATCGTCGCAAGCGTCACCACCGATATCGCCAGCAGGATCACGACAACGGGGCCGCCAAGATCGACCGTCTGACGAAGACCTTCGAGAATTGCATTCATCCGATCACCTCGATTTCCGTGCGTGTCTTGAGGAGCAGCCCGGTCTCACACGCGCCATCGGCGAGGTCAGCGGCCTCACAGGTATGCGCACCGTTGATCAGGATACGGCTGAAACCATCACAGGCAGCGCCGGGGATCGTGAACTGCCGCACCCGCGGACGGCCGGGCGGCAACGTGCCGAAATCGAAAAGCGTCAGGCGGTCCACCTGCCCCGCGGCGTCGAAAAGCACGGTTTCATAGACCGCCTTGTCGATTTGACCGGCATGGCCATTGAGGACGAGGAACGAGAGCGTGCAACTGCCCTCATTGGTCTTCGCCGCATTGAGTTCGATCAGGACAGCCGCGCCAAGGTCGTCATCCTGCGCCGCCGCTGCGCTGGCACAGCCCAGAACGGCAAGAACCGTCGCCCGGGCCATCTGCATCATCTTCATATCTGTCCTTCCTTTTCTGGAACATAACGCCTGCCGGTTTCGATGACAGGGCATTTTGATCTCGGATATCGGTGCGCGCCACGATCCATTCGCTCACCTGTTTCGGTAGTTGAACACGAACCGCTGGCTGGTGCCGTCCGGCGGTCGTGGAAACGGGGCCGCGCTTCGGACCTGCGCGCGCGCGGCTTTTTCGATATCGCTGCTGCCCGAACTGTTCAGCACCCGGACCCACCCCAGCGAGCCGTCCGAATTTATGAGGAACGAAACGCGCGCCGTCCCCCGGGCGGAGGCATAAACGATCGGTGCCCGATTGAGCCGGCTCAGGACCTGCCCCGCGTAGTTGGTGACACTGGCGTTCCCGACGCCGCGCGACCCGCTGAAGCCGCCGGCACCCGAACCGCCACCGCGGAGCAGATCGACACCGCTTCGCTTATAGGCGGTAAGCGGCGACTCGATCACGCGGGCCGCAGCTTGCTGCTGTGTTCTGTCCGGCACACCCAGTGCCTCGGCAGAAGGCCGTTCCGGCGGTGGCCGCAAGGACCGGGTGACCGCCGAAGCGGTCTCTTCGTCAACGTCTTCAGCAGTCAGTATCTCGGGGGCGTCAGGTGTCGCAGCAATCGTTTTGTCCGGAGCGAGTGCAGCAACCGCGTCGGAGGCGACGGGATCAGGTTGTTCGGCCGATGGTTCGTCGGCCTCGGCCTCAGCCGGCTCGGGCGAACTTTCGGCAACCGGTGGATCCGGGTTGACCGATGCTGTGTCTTCGGCGGCCACATCGGCAACTGTATCTTCTTCACCACCACCGGGCGCGGCACCGTCCGGTTTGATCGCCTCGGCCAGCCCGGTATCCGGCGCGGTCACATCCTGCGGGTTGTCCGAAGCCACCAGGGCCCGGGATGTGGGCGGCGTCACATCCGGCACGTCCGGCACCTGCGCGGCCTCAGGCTGAGCCGGTTCGGCCACGGCTTCGGTAAAATCCTCGAAAGCGCCCCCCACATCGGCCACGTCAACGGGGTTTTCCTGCCCCTGTTCCGGCTGAGCCTCGCGGGACGATATGCTCAGGCCCAGGCCATGCACGAGCAAGGACATCAGGACCGCCATCACGCCGACCAGGATAGAGCGCCGGATCATGCGTGTCCCCGCGCAGCAAAGAAGATCGCTGGCATCGCGACACCGCGTCCTGCACCGCCCGTATCCGGTAGATCCTTGGAGAGATTGACTAGCGGCCTGATCAAGTAATGCGTCCGTCTTACATGTTTCCGCACCGGCCGGGCTGCGAGGTTGAACGACACGACCGTCTTGTCCCGCCTTGTACCCGTCGGCAGGTCCATCTGAAAGAGAGACCTACATCATTGTGATGACGGGCAGCGTTTACCCGCGCGGCGGGCGCGGCAATGACCCAGACATAGCGACCCCAATCATCGTTGCCGGACGGGATATCAGGCCGAGCGCCAGGATTTTCCGGGAACCGCCGCGAGCAGGTCTTTGGTATAAGGGGCTTGCGGGTCTCGGAATATTTCCGCCGTTGGCCCGGTCTCGACAACCTCGCCGTATCGCATGACCGCAAGGCGGTCGCAGACCTGCGCCGCCACACGCAGGTCATGGGTGATGAAGATCATCGACAAGGTCATGCGTTCGCGGATTTCATCCAGCAGGCGGAGAATTTGCGCCTGGATCGACACATCGAGAGCCGAGACCGGCTCGTCCGCGACCAGCACATCTGGATTGAGCGCCAACGCGCGGGCGATACCAATGCGTTGCCGTTGACCGCCGGAAAACTCGTGCGGGTAGCGGTCATAGGCCCGCTCATCAAGGCCGACCACCGACAAAAGCTCTCGCGCGGTCGTTTCGGCCTCATTCTTGTCGACACCTTGGAGCAACGGCCCCTGGGTGATGATCCGGCCCACCTTGGAGCGGGGATTGAGCGAGGCAAAGGGATCCTGGAACATCATCTGGATGCTGGAACGGTGCGCCCGCATCTCCGCCCGGTTCAGCGGTTGCAAATCCGTGCCGTTAAGCAGGATCTTGCCCTTATCCGCATCGACCAGCCGCACGATGCACCGCGCCACGGTCGATTTGCCCGATCCGCTTTCGCCAACGATGCCCAACGTCTCCCCGCGCCGCAGCTCCAGGTTCACGTCCTGCGCAGCCTTGACCACACGTTCGCTGCCGCCGAAGCCGAAAAACCCGCCACCGCTGCGGAACTCCTTTTCAAGGTTCTCTACCTGCAACACGGGCTCCGCCGATTGCGCCCGCGGCGGGCGGGGCGTCAGGCTGGGCACTGCGGCAATCAGATCCTTGGTATAGGGATGCTGCGGATTGTTGAGAACGTCGTCCACGGTACCCGCCTCGACCAGCCTGCCCTGCTGCATCACTGCCACGCGGTCGGCAATATCAGCCACCACGCCGAAATCATGGGTGATGAACAACACGCCAGTATTATGGCTGGCCTGCATCTCCTTGATGAGCTTGAGGATTTGCGCCTGCGTCGTCACATCGAGCGCGGTTGTCGGCTCATCCGCGATCAGGATTTTCGGATCAAGCGCCAGGGCCATGGCAATCATCGCCCGTTGCCGTTGCCCGCCCGAAAGCTCGTGCGGGTAAGAGCGCATGATATGCGCGGGATCGGGCAGGTGAACATCACCCAGTAAGCCAATCGCCCGCTCCTGTCGTTCCTTGCGGCCCATGTTTTCGTGGAACCGAAACACCTCGTCGATTTGGTCGCCGATGGTCATGACCGGGTTGAGGGCGGTCATCGGCTCCTGAAAGATCATCGAGATTTCGCTGCCGCGGATCTGCCGCATACGGGCGTCCGACACATCGGCTAGGTCCTCGTCGCCAAAGCGGATGCTGCCATCGGCGATGCGCACATGCGGTTTGGGCAGAAGCCCCATCACCGCCCGCGCCGTGAGCGATTTGCCCGAGCCGCTTTCACCAACGATGCAAAGGATCTCATTCGGCGCGAGATCAAGATCGACCTCCTCAACCGCAAAGGGGCGCTCGGACCCTTCCGGTAGGCAAATGTGCAGGTTGCGGATTTCCAGAAGCGGTGCACTCATTGGCGTTCTCGCAGGCGCGGGTTCAGCGCATCGTTCAGGCCTTCACCGACCAGGTTGATCGCCAGCACGGTAATCAGGATCGCAATGCCCGGGAAGGTGCAGACCCACCAGGCGGACCGCAGCAAGGTGCGCCCGGCGCCGATCTGGAAACCCCAGCTCATGATGTTGGGATCGCCCAGGCCCAGGAAGGCCAGACCGCTTTCGATCAGGATCGCCGTGGCGACCATGAGGGAACCGATGACGATGATCGGCGACAGACAATTGGGCAGGATTTCCCGCAGCATGATCTGCGCATCGCCCATGCCGATCGTGTGGCAGGCCTGCACGAATTCGCGGTTCTTGAGTGACAGGAATTCGCCCCGCACCAGCCGCGCCACGGCGGGCCAGGAGACCACCGCGATGGCGATCACGATGCTTTCGATCGACGGCTTCATGATCGCCACCAAAAGGATCGCGAAGACGAAAGACGGGATCGTCTGGAACATCTCGGTCGTGCGCATCAGGAGATTGTCGATGCGCCCGCCGTAATAGCCCGCGAGCCCGCCCATGACCGTGCCGAAACCGACGGCCACGATGGTCGCCAGCAACCCGATCAGGAGCGAGGTCTTGGCCCCATGCGCAATGCCCGCGGCCACATCGCGGCCAAGGCTGTCGCTGCCCAGAAGGAACCCACCCTCGCCCGGCGGCTGCATCGAAGCTCCGGCCAGCCGGAAGGGGTCTTCGGGATAGATGAGCGGCGCCGTGGCCGCCATCAGGATGACCAGCCCGAGGATGAAAAGCCCCGCGACGGCGGAGCGGTTTCGGCGGTAAAGTTTCCAGAAATCCCGCATCAGTCCACCTCGATCCGCGGATCAAGCCATGAGTAAATGATATCGACAATCAGGTTGACCCCCACCACCAGCAGTGCCGACAGCAGGAAAATCCCCAGAAGCAGGTTCAGGTCGCGTGAAAAGAGCGCCTCGAACGCGAGCATGCCAAGGCCCGGCCAGGCAAAGACCGACTCCACGATCACCGATCCGCCGATCAGTGCACCGACCTGCACCCCCGCCATGGTCACAACCGGCAAGAGCGCGTTGCGCAGGACATGCACGAACATGATCCGCCGCTCGGTCAGGCCCTTGGCCCGTGCCGTGGTGACGTAATCCATCCCCGCCTGCTCCAGCATCGAGGCCCGCATGAGCCGCGTGTAGAGCGCGAGGTAGAAGAGCGAGAGCGTGATCGTCGGCAACACAAGGTGGTGCGCGATATCCCATACCCGGTCCCAGCCTTCGTGGAAGGCCGCGATATTCTCCATTCCGCTGGTCGGGAACCAGCCGAGATTGAGCGCGAAGACCACGATGAACATCAGCCCCACCCAGAAGAGCGGCGTCGCATAGGTCAACAAGGCAAAGACCGAGATCAGCGTGTCGCGCCAGGTATTGAGCCCCGTCGCCGCCAGAAGGCCCAGCACGATGCCCACCCCAACGGCCAGGACAATCGTGCTGGTCATCAGGAGGAGCGTCGGGAAGAACCGGTCAAGCACCAGATCAAGCACCGGCATTTCATGGCGGAACGAATAGCCCAGATCGAAAGCCAGCACGTTCTTGAGATAGACGGCCAGTTGTACCGGCAGGGGTTTGTCGAGGCCGAATTTCTCGCGCAGTTCGGCCATGTATTCGGGCGTGGCCGACCCGGCCTCCCCGGCGAGCACGTCAACCGCATCCCCTTCCGCCAATTGCAGCAGGAAGAAGTTGACGACGATGATTGCAAAGACGATCGGGATCGCCTGCAACAGGCGCTTGAGCACGTATCGCAGGCGTTTTGCAGTGTGGCTCATTGCGGTGCCGGCCCGTCAAGGCCGACACCCTTGAGTGCCGCGTCAGTCATCGAACCAGACTTGGTCGAAAGAGCCATACGCGCCAAAGCCCGACAGGTCGTGACCCTTGAGCTTGGAGTTGTAGACGGTCAGGAACTTCATCTCGAACAGGTTCACAACAGGCATGTCGTCAGCCAGGATCTCCTGAATTTCCTTGTACATCGCACTGCGCGTGTCGGCATCGGCTTCCCGCGCGCCATCGGCCAGCAACTGATCGAGCTTGGGATTGCTGTAGCGTGACGAGTTCACGAAATGCGTCCCCTGCCGGATCTGATCCGTGCCGTAATGACGATGCACGCCGAGGACCGGATCAGGAAGCTGGTAGAAGTAGTTGACGTTCATGCGGAAATCGTAATCCGCATAGACCCGCTTCAGCCAGGTCGGCACGTCCTCATAGCGCAATTCCAGCTCGATACCGATATCGCCAAGCGCCTGCTTCATGTACTCACCCGCGCGGCGCCAATCTTCGCCATAAGGAATAAGATCCAGCACCGCCTTGGCCCGCACGCCATTCGCGTCGGGCGTGATCCCGGCGTCATCGAGGATCTTGACCGCCGCGGCCACATCCGCATTGGCCGGATAGTTCGGCATGCCCGGCGCATAAAGCCCGGTCGCCGCATAGCTGCTCGACAGGGCGCTGGTCGCGGGATTGCCATAGCCGAACCAGATGTTGTCGATCAGGAACTGCCGGTCAATCGCCGTCGAAATGGCCTGCCGGATCGCCGGGTTATCGAAGGGTGGCTCGGTCGTGTTGAACTCAATGAGCGAGACCGGGTTGATCATCGCATAGCCGTCGGTGGTCACACCGATACTGTCAAGCTCGCGCAGGCGCACGACGTCCACATTCGGGATCGCACCATAGGCGCCATAATGCACCTCGCCATTTTCCATCGCCGCTGCCCTCGTGGACGCATCGGGGATGAACCGGCCTACAATCCGGTCAAGATAGGGCAGGCCTTCTTTCCAATATTCCTCGTTCTTGTCGAGGCGGATGAACTGTCCCTTCTTCCATTCAACAAACTTGAAAGGCCCCGTCCCCACCGGGTTGTTGGCAAGGCTCGCGCTCTTGACGTCCTGCCCTTCGAGCAGGTGTTTCGGCACCATGGGCGACTCGTAGGCGCCCAGAGAGCGCATCATGTAAGGCGCGGGATTTGCCAGGTTGAAGACGGCGGTATGCTCGTCCGGCGTGTCGATCGAGGTGACTTCCTTGAACGAATTCGGGCCGCGCGGGTGCACTTTCCGGAGTACCTCCATCACCGTGAACTGCACATCAGCCGAGGTGAAAGGTTCGCCATCATGCCATTTGACACCCTGGCGCAGGTTGAACGTGACGGTCTTGCCGTCCTCGCTCACTTCCCAGCTTTCGGCAAGCGACGGGATCTCTTTCAGGTCCTTGTCGTAGTCGAGCAACCCATCATAAATTTTCGGCGCAACAAGCCCGATCGGGCCGGATGTCGAAATGTAAGAGGCCAACGACGGTGGCTCCGGCTGGACCAGCATCACGAGGGTGCCACCGGCCTTTTGCGCATGGGCGGCCAACCCGCTCAATGCAATCGAAGCGGCGGTAATCGCACCGCCCAACCAAATACTTATCTTCATATTACTCTCCCTGTTTTTTTAAATTTTTTGGGGTCGTAGCCGAAACCTGCCTGAATTTCAGAAGCCAAACAACCCTCTTGCTCCGGACCTACGACCTTTGTATTTCCCGCGACCGCGCATTCATGACCCAACAACCAAGATATTTGCCTTCGACCGTTTTTTCCCAGGGCACCAGAACTGGTGACACTTGAGGAAGCGCATAAACAAGGCGGCCTGGTGATAGCGCCATTCGGGTGTTTGCATGCCTGTGCTTGCAAAAGAAGGAGCCCGACAACCAGTGCCGGGCTCCCAGAGGGCGTCTTGAGGTGAGGGGTCAGACGCCGAAACCGGGGATCTTGCGCGCATCGTTCTGCAGCCCAGCCGGTCGCCTCGCCGAAAACCTCTCCTCAGTGGCCCGCAGCATCACATAGAAGACAGGGGTAAAGAGCAGACCGAACAGGGTGACACCAAGCATCCCGGAGAAGACTGAGACACCCAGCGCCTGACGCATCTCGGCACCGGCGCCAGTGGCCAGCATCAGCGGCACCACACCGAGGATAAACGCCAGCGAGGTCATCACAATGGGACGCAGGCGGGTGCGGGCGGCCTGAACGGCGGCGGCCCAACGATCCAGACCTTCATCTTCGGCCTGCCGGGCAAACTCGACAATCAGGATGGCGTTTTTCGAAGCAAGCGCGACGAGGACCACGAAGCCAATCTGCACGAGGATGTTATTGTCCAGACCTGCGATCCAAACGCCTGTGATCGCTGACAAAAGCACCATGGGCACGATCAGGATCACCGCCGCCGGCAGGGCCCAGCTTTCATATTGCGCGGCCAGAACCAGGAAGACGAAGAGCACGGCAAAGCCAAAGACGATTGCGGCGGTATCGTCGGTGTTCTTCTCCTGGTAGCTCAACTCGGTCCACTCATAGCTGACGCCAGCAGGCAGGATACGCTCGGCCAGTGCCTCCATCTTCTCCAAGGCCTCTGCGGACGATACGCCAGGCATGGTTTGCCCCTGAACAGCGGCCGCAGGGAAGAGGTTGTAGCGCGGCTGACGCAATGGCCCGGTGGTGTCCTCGAACGTGGCCACAGCCCCCAACGGCACCATGGCACCATCGTCCGAGCGGGTCCGCAGGCGCGCGACGTCCTCGGCCGTTTCGCGGAAGACTGCGTCCGCCTGTGCCACCACCGTGTAGGTCCGGCCAAAGAGGTTGAAATCGTTCACGTAGGACGACCCAAGATAGACTTCGAGTGCCTCGTTGACCCGGCTCACCGGCACGTTCAGCATCTCTGCGCGTTCGCGGTCGATCTCGGCCCAGACCCGCGGTGTCCCCGTGGAGTAGAGCGAGAAGACGGCCACCAGGCCGGGATCGGCATTGGCTTCGGCAGAAAGCGCGCGGGCGGCTTGTTCAAGGGCGACAGGGCCCACGTTACCGGTATCCTGCAGCATCATCTTGAAGCCACCACCGGTCCCGATGCCGCGCACAGGCGGAGGCGAAATCACGAAGATCGCCGCGTCATTGATCGCCGCCATACGCTGACGCGCTTCGGAAAGGACCTCTGCGGCAACGATGCCTTGTTCCTCGCGCTCCTCGAACGGTGTCGTGGTGAAGAAGATCACACCGGTATTGGATTCCGTTGTGAAGGTGGCACCGTTGAAGCCCGAGAAAACAGCGGCGTTTTCAACACCCGGGATGTCCAGCAGCTCGTCCACCGCACGGCGCACAACCGTGTCCGTCCGTTCAAGCGACGCACCCGGGGGCAGTTGAACAACGGTAATGTAATAGCCCTGGTCCTGCTCCGGCACGAAACCGCCCGGAACCTTGGAGAACTGCGCATCGGTCAGGATCATCAGGCCGGCGAAGACGCTCAGCATGATGGCAGGGACGCGCACGAGGCGTGTCGTTGCCCAGGCATAGCCGTCCGAGGCGCGATCAAAGCCCGTGTTGAACTTCGACAATGCCCAGATCACCGGCCGCATCAGCAGGCCGTGCTTTTTCTCGCTATGCGGCTTCAGCAGCATTGCAGCCAGCGAGGGCGACAAGGTCAGCGAGACCAGCAGCGAAATCGCGGTGGCTGCGGTGATGGTGACCGCAAACTGACGATAGAACTCGCCTGAAATACCGGCCACTGCCGCGGTCGGGATGAAGACCGCTGCCAAGACCAGGGAGGTCGCGATCAGAGCACCGGAAACTTCGGTCATGGTCTTGCGCGCGGCCTCACGGGGCGACAGACCCTCGCGGATATGCTTTTCGATGCCTTCGACCACGATGATCGCGTCGTCAACCACGATGCCCACGGCCAGAACGAGGCCGAAGAGCGACAGGTTGTTGATCGAATAGCCAAGCGCGGACATGACAGCAAAAGTGCCGACCAAGGAGACGGGGATCGCCAGAATGGGTGTCACCGCCGCCCGCCAGGTGCCGAGGAACAAAAGCACGACCGCGATTACGAGGATCACGGCCTCGACCATGGTGGTGATCACCGCGTCGATAGAGGCGCTGATGTACTCCGTCGGGTTGTAGATGACGTCATATGTCAGGCCCTCGGGGAAATCCTCGCTCAATCGTTCAACGGTGCTGAGCACCTCGGCCGCGGTCTCAAGCGCATTTGTACCAGGGCGTTGGTTCACGGCCATGGCGACGGCGGGGTTGGTATCCAGATAGGCGCGCGTCGTGTAGTTCGCCGCGCCCAGTTCCACGCGGGCAATGTCGGCCAAACGGACAATCCGGCCATCTTCACCACGTTTCACGATCACCCGCTCAAACTCGGCAGGATCGGCCAGGCGACCAGCGGTTTGCACCGAAACCTCGAAGTCGGCGGCTTCAGGCGTGGGTTGCTGGTTCAGAAGGCCCGAGGCGACCTGAGCATTCTGAGCCCGCAAGGCAGTCAGCACTTCACCGGGCGTCATACCAAGGGCGGCGATACGTTCCGGGTCAAGCCAGATCCGCATCGCGTAATCACGCGCGCCAAAGATCGTCACATCGCCAACGCCGCCCAACCGGGTCAATTCATCGCGGACACGCTGCGCCGCATTGGTGATGTAAAGATCATCGCGCGAATTGTCGGGCGAATACATATGCACGACCAACAGGAGGTCAGGTGAGGCCTTTTGCGTGATCACACCAAGCCGTTGCACGGTTTCCGGCAAGCGCGGCTCGGCAATGGCAACACGGTTCTGCACCAGCACCTGCGCGGCATCCAGATCGGTGCCCAGCTCGAACGTGACGGTGATGGTCAGGTTGCCGTCACCGGTGGCCTGGGACGAGAGGTAAAGCATCCCCTCGACACCGTTGATTTGCTGCTCCAGCGGGGTGGCGACCGTGGCTGCGATGGTCTCAGCCGACGCGCCGGGATATTGGGCGCGCACCTGAACCGTGGGCGGGGCCACTTCGGGATATTGCGCGACCGGCAGCGTGAAGTAGCTGAGCGCGCCAACGATGGTGATAAAGGCCGAAATCACGATTGCAAAAATCGGTCTATCAATAAAGAAATGCGGAAGTTTCATTGGAATGTCCTCACCTAGGGTCGCGACGCGCTAGCGCATCGCGATATCCGTGTTTTCGGAAATGTCATGGCTGCGCACGGCAACATGCGCGCCCGGGGCCACCATGTGCAGGCCGGTCACGATGACCTGTTCGCCGCCCGCCAGGCCGTCGACGATGCGCAGGCCGTCATGTTGATCGTGCAATGTAACCTCGCGACGGGCGACGGTGCCTTCGGCATCGACGGTCATGACGAATTTGGTTGCCTGGTCCGAGCCGATGGCGCGATCCGGGATCAGGACCCGCTCGCTGTCGGTATCGGTGGCCAAGCGCATCCTGCCGAACATGCCGGGCGTCAGCGTGCCATTGGGGTTGTCCAGAACGGCGCGGCCGCGAATCGTGCCGGTCGCACGGTCCAATTGGTTGTCGATGAAGTCGATCCGGCCCTCGTGGGAAAAATCGGCCTCGTCAACAAGCTGAACGGCAACCGGCAGGGTCGCGGCGGCGGCGCGGAAACCGGTGTTTTCATTGGCCCGGATGTAGTCCAGGAATTGCTGTTCCGTCGCATCGAAAACGAAGTGGATCGGATCAAGCGACACGATAGTGGTCAGCGCATCCGATGCGGCACCCGCGGATATGAGGTTCCCGCGGCTCACGAAATCATCCGAAATCCGGCCCGTCACGGGCGCATGGATTTGCGTGAAACCAAGCTCCAGCCGGGCGCGATCAACGGCGGCCTGGGCTGAGGCAATGCTGGCCTCGGCAATCGCCGCGTCCTGCAACCTGCTGTCGAGGACCGATTGGCTGATATGGCCATTATCGCTGAGCTGCGCCGCACGTCCGAGTTCGCTTTGCGCCAGTTCTGCTGCCGCCTTGGCTTCGGTTACGCGCGCTTCAGCTTCGGCGAGGGCTGTCTGATAGGGGCGCGGATCAATCGAAAAGAGCAACTCCCCTTTCTGGACAACATCACCGGGCTGAAAATAGACCGCCTCCAGATAGCCCGATACCCGGGCACGGATCGCCACCTCGTCAACGGGTTCAAAACGACCCGTGAATTCGTCCCATTCGGTAATGGTCCGGCGTTCAGCGGTGAAAACGTCCACCGTCGGCGCTTGCATTTCCTGCGGCGCTGCGGAGGCTTCGGCCGGGCGGACGAGGCCGGCGATATCCACTTGCGAAGAGCCGTACCAGGCCCCCGCGGCAAGCACTGCACCGATGGCGACACCTGAAAAGAGAGAAGTCTGATTTGCCATTTTTTCTATCCTAAGCAATGAGGCGAGTGCCCCGTCTTGGGAGTAGAATGTCGCATCATGGCATGGCTTGGGTAGCCCGTCGCGGGGACGGTCACTATTTCCTGTCAGGACATAATCAGACAGACCGGGGTGCGATCAGGCGTCGGGATCCAGAAAGTTCGGCGGCTCGGACACCAGGAAATCCACGAAAGCCCTCACACGCGGCGCCACCAATCGGCGGTCGAGATATACAATAGAATAAGGGAAACGCTCCATCCTGTGGTCCTTCATCACTTCGACAAGACGTCCGGATGAAAACGACTCTCTCACGAGAAAGCTGGGCAGTTGTGCCAAACCCAACCCGGCCTCGGCAGCGCGGTGGATCGCATCGATATTATTTCCCACCAGGACGGGATCAAGCGTGCGACGCACGGTTTCGCCCTTGCAATCGAAGATGAATGGGAACAGCAACCCGGTGTTCTGGACCCGGTAGTGAATACCGCGATGGCACGCGATTTCTTCCAGCGTCTCCGGCTGTCCATACCTTTCGATGTAAGATGGCGCAGCGCAGGTATGAATCGTGTCCTCGAAAAGCCTGCGCGCCACGAGATTGACGCTGTCGCCCAGGTCGCCAAGGCGGATCGCCACGTCGATCCCCTCGCTCATGAAATCGACGATGCGGTCCTCAAATTTGAGCTCGACCTCCACGTCCTGAAAACGGCACATGAAGTCCAGCACACGCTCGATCAGCCAGACCCGCCCGAAAACGGCAGGCGCGGACACGACCAGTTTTCCGCGCGGCTCTTCCAGGCTGTCCGTGAATTCGGATTTCAGGGCATCCGCATCATCCAGTAGCTTGCGCGCACCTTCCAGGAACCGCTCCCCTTCAACAGTCATCGAGACCGCGCGCGTCGTTCGCGACAGGAGCTTTGCACCAACTTCTGCTTCGAGCCGCTGCACGGCTTTTGATACGGCAGAGGTGGTCATCCCAAGTACACGCGATGCCGCGGCAAAGCTGCCGGCAAGGGCAACTTGGACAAAAACGCGAAGGTCTGAGAGGTTATCCATTCTTGTGTGCCCTGCAGTCTCCGGACCTTTTATGCCCACCAATCATGTTGGTTTTCAATCTTCCTGATGCGCGAAGGACCTGTCTTCGATGTGAAGGCGATAGCCGGTGGCAGAGGCCAGTGATTCAAATACACAAAACGACGCGGCGTCGGAGTACGGCCAGCGGGCAGTTTGATGATGATCGCGCCGTTGGTGTGTTGGACCAGAGGCCGTGGGGCGCTATTACGCACCAGGGCCCTACCAACGCGATCCCCGGCAAATTGATGCGCAATCCGCCTTTCAGCGGGAGCGCGGCAGCACGCTGAACATGCTGGTCACCGCAAAACAGATCGCAGCGACACAGACGATCGTGGGACCTGCGGGCGTGTCGAAAACATAGGCGCTTTGCAGACCCGCCACCGCAGAGAATGTGCCAATCAGGGCCGCGGTGACTGCCATGCCCTCGGGCGTGCGCGACAGAGGCCTTGCGGCGGCTGCCGGGATGATAAGCAGCGCCGCAATCAACAGCACCCCCACCACCTTGATCGCAACGGCCACGGTGATCGCCAGGGCAAGGGTCAGGACAAGTTTTTCGCGGTTCGGGTCGATGCCGCAGGAATAGGCAAGGTCCTCGTTCAGGGTGGAGGTCAAAAGCTGCTCCCATCGCCAGGCGATCAGCGCCACGACAAGCGCCGCCCCGCCCCAGATCACCAGCAGATCAGCGCGGGAAACCGCGAGGATATCACCGAAGAGATAGGCCATCAGGTCGATGCGCACCCCGGATAGAAACGACACCGCAACCAACCCGAACGCCAATGCGGAATGGGCCAGAACGCCCAATAGCGTGTCCATCGCATAGCCGCGCCCGGACAGGGCCGACACGGTCAACGCCATGACCATCGCCACCGCGACAGCCCCCACGAAGACCGACAGTGACAACGCAAGCGACAGCGCCACACCCAGGATCGCAGCATGGGCCGTCGCATCACCGAAATAGGCCATGCGTCGCCAAACAACGAAACTCCCCAGTGGTGCGGCAGCACAGGCCACGCCAACGCCCGCCAGCGCGGCGCGTACCATGAAATCATCAAGTATCATTCGGCCGCCTCATGCGGGTGGTGGGTGTGGGTGCAGGCATCGTCATGGGCATGGTCATGATCGTGCCGGTAAAGCGCGAGAGCCCCGCCCGTGCCGCTGCCGAAGAGTGCGCGATATTCCGGTGCGGAGGATACGATCTCGGGCGAGCCCTGACAGCAGACATGCCCGTTGAGGCATATGACACGGTCCGACGCTGCCATCACGACATGGAGTTCGTGGCTGATCATCAGGATCGAGCAGGCGGTCTCATGACGGACCTCCTCGATCAACCGATAGAAAGCGGCTGATGCCGGTTGATCAAGCCCCTGCGTGGGTTCGTCGAGCAATAGCAGGTCAGGCTGATTTACCAGAGCGCGCGCCAACAAAACCCGCTGCAACTGCCCGCCAGAGAGCTGCGACATTTGCTTGGGCCCGATATCCGGCACACCGGTGCGCTCCAGCGCCGCCTCGAGCGCCACCCTGCCCGCATGACGCGGCAGACGCAGGAACCGCTCCGCCGTGATCGGCAAGGTCGGATCCACATGCAGGCGTTGCGGGACATAACCGATGCGGAGCCCCGGTTTCCGGGCAATCGACCCGCTGGCCGCGGGCAGCGCACCGACGATGGCCCGCAAGAGGCTGGTCTTGCCGGACCCGTTCGGGCCGACGACGGTAACGATCTCGTTTGCCTCAACCACGAGGTTCACATCGTGCAGAGCTTGATGCGCGCCGTAGCGGACGCTCAGGTTTTCGACGGTGATCAGGCTCATGTGTCGGCCTTGTCCGCGCATGTCGGGCAAAGCCCTTCGGCCTCGACTACGGTGCGCTCGATCAGGAAGCCCGCTGCCCGGGCCGCATCGCCCAAGGCCCCCCGGGCGGGCATCGACTGCGTCTCGGCCACCGAATCGCAGGAACGGCAGATCATGAACGCGGGGTAATGCGCCGTGCCGGGATTTGTGCAGGCGATGAAGGCGTTCAGTTTTTCGATCTTGTGGACAAACCCGTTGCTGACAAGGAATTCAAGCGCCCGGTACGCCACCGGCGGCTGCGAGCCGAAACCGGCCTCTCTCAGCCGGTCGAGCACCTCGTAGGCGCCAAGCGCGGAATGTTCCTGCAGCAGGATCTCAAGGGTTTTCCGCCGGACCGAGGTAAACCGGAGGCCCTCTTCGGCGCAGCGCGCCTCGGCCGCAGCCATGCCGTCCCGGACACAGGCCGCATGGTCATGCTGTTCGAAACCGACCGCGTCGGGATTGCCGTTTCCGCTGCGAGAGGCGCGACTTGTCATGGATTATCGTTTCGTCTATCGAAGGTGTAATGTTATACAATCACATGGAGAGCCAGATGTCCAGAAAGCTTGTCGCCCTTGGGTCCATCGCATCAATTCTCGGTGGCACGGCGCTGGCGGAGGTCCCCGATGTCGCCACGGATGTCACCCCTGTCCATTCCCTCGTGGCCCGCGTCATGGAGGGCGTCGGAACGCCGGAACTGGTCATTGCGCAGGGGGCAAGCCCGCACGAATACAGTCTGCGGCCCTCCGAGGCCCGCGCCTTGCAGGACGCCGACCTGGTCTTCTGGATCGGTGAGGACCTGACGCCTTGGATGGAAAACTCGATCGAAACCCTTGCCGAAGGCGCGAAGGTGATTTCGCTGCTTGAGTCAGATGGCACGGAGTTGTTGGATTTCCGGGAAGGCGCGCTCTTCGAGGCGCATGACCACGATTCACACGGTCACGGCGATGAGGGCGACGATCATGACGGCCACGATGATGCCCATGACGACCACGCCGAGGAGGAAGAACACGCCCACGACGACCACGATGAACATGACGAACATCATAAAGATGAGGGCCATGAGCACGACGACCATGCCGAGGCGGATCATGACGATCACGACGGGCACGACGACCACCATGGGCATGACCACGGCGACCATGACCCCCATGCCTGGCTCTCGGTTGAAAATGCGTCCGTCTGGCTGAACACCATTGCCGCGGCGCTGTCGGCGGCAGATCCTGACAATGCAGGCACCTACTATGCCAACGCCGCCGCAGGGCGCGAAGAGCTGGCACAACTGGTCGGCGAAATTGGCGGTGTGCTGGAGCCGGTGCGCGGCAAGCGGTTCGTCGTCTTCCACGATGCCTACCAGTATTTCGAGACCGACTTCGATTTCCCCGCTTCTGGCGCGATTTCCCTGTCGGATGCTTCGGACCCGAGCCCGGCCCGGATCGCCGAAATCCAGGAACGCGTGGCAAACGAAGGGATCGCCTGCGTCCTTTCCGAGCCGCAATATGATCAGAAGCTCGTTGCGACGGTGATGGATGGCACCCCGGCAAAGACGGCAGTCATCGACCCGCTCGGAGTTGATCTTGAGCTCGGCCCGAACCTCTATCCGCAGCTTCTGCGGAACCTTGCCACCTCGCTGGCCGGGTGCTTGTGACCCCTGACCCTGCGTGGCACCGTGATGGTTTCGAAACGCCCAGGAGAACGTCATGATGAGACGGCTTGGAAGTCTTTTACTACCGCTGCTGCTCCTCCAGGGGCCGGCCCTGGCGCACCCGCATATCTTCGTCGATGCCAAGGCCGGATTCAGGTTCAACGATGCCGGTCAGGTGGCCGGGTTTCGCATCTCCTGGACCTATGACGCCTTCACGACACTTTTCCTGTTCGACGTCCTCGACCTCGACCGGGATGGCGACGGTGCGCTCGATGACGCGGATTACGCGGCCATCCTGCGCGGCGAGACCGAATGGCAGGAAGGTTATGTGGGCGACATCTACTTCGAGGTGAACGACACTGTTAAGCCGCATCTTGTGCCGGTTGACGCCGAGGCCCTTTATCGTGATGAGCTTATCACCATCCGGTTCGATCTGCCGCTTGCGACGCCCGTCGATGTGGCCGGTCAGGATGTGGTGCTCAGGCTATACGATCCGAACTATTACTATGCCTATACCGTGGCCGAAATCACCAACGCCACCCACCTGCCCGATGGCTGCGCTGTTGATCTCGTGCCGTTTGAACCAGATGCGCTGACGAGCGACCTTCTGGTGGCACTCGGCAGCCTCTCGCGCGAGGAGCAGCCGGAACAGGAAGGCATCGGCCGGATGTTCTCGGACGAGGTCATCCTGAAATGCGGCTGAACTGGATCTGGCCCTTTGCCGTGGTTGTTGTGCTGGCATTGGTCGCCTGGACGGTCATACCGTGGGGGGATCTGGGCCAATGGGCCTCGATGAAACAACAGGAATTCCAGAATGCCATGGCCCGCGCACTTCATGCCATCCGCCGGGGCGATGCGCAGGCGCTTTGGCTTCTGTGCGCGGCGACAGCGGCCTATGGGGTGGTGCACGCGATCGGACCCGGCCACGGCAAGGTGCTGATCGGCGGCGCGGCCTTTGCCAGCGGGGCCACTTTCCGGAGGCTGGCGGCGCTGACCCTCGTGTCGAGCCTTGCGCAATCGCTGACGGCGATTTTGCTGATCGGGGTGCTGGTCTTCGGGGCGCGGATCGGGGCGCGCGAGGCAGCGGACCTGACAGAAACTTGGCTTGCACCGCTCAGCGTGGCCGCCATGGGGGCCATCGGGGCGCTCCTTGTCTGGCGCGGCTTGCGATCCTGGGGGCGGCTCGTGACCCGTGCCAAGACCAACCATGGCGGTCACCATCACCATCATCACCACCATGCCCATGACGATCACACCTGCGGCTGCGGTCATGCTCATGGCCCCTCGGTGCAGGAGGTCAAATCGCTTGAAACCTTCCGGGATGCTGCGGTGCTTGTCGGCAGCATCGCAATCCGCCCCTGTACCGGAGCACTTTTTGTGCTGGTCATCGCCGCGCGGTTCGATGCCTTTGCCGCCGGATGCCTTGCGGTCCTGACCATGGGGCTCGGCACGGCGACATTCAACCTGATCGTCGCCGGCGGTGGCGGCATGGCGCGCCGTCTTGCGCTCCTTGGACAAGGCGCCGATACCGATGGGGTGATGCGTCTTTCGGCGCTTTTTCACATGATCGGCGGCGGCCTGATCCTATCTTTCAGCCTCCTCGCTCTCCTGATCTGATGCCGCCTCGTTTCGCCGGTGCTTGCATTCCCAAAATGTTATGTCATAACATAACTTGAATCACAGTTCCGGGATATCATGACCGATCAAACCGACCCCCGCCTGCCTGTCACCCTGCTCACCGGATTTCTGGGCGCGGGCAAGACAACGCTCCTGAACGCCATCCTGCGCGATGACAGTTCCGGCCGCATCGCCGTGATCGTGAACGAGTTCGGCGAGGCCGGGCTTGACCATGATCTGGTGGAGACATCGAAGGATGACGTGATCCTCATGCAGTCGGGGTGCCTGTGCTGTTCGATCCGAGGCGATCTTTCGAAAACAATCTGCGACCTGCTGGTGCGGCGTCACAAGGGCGCTATCGCTTTTGACCGGGTTGTCATCGAAACCACGGGCCTCGCCGATCCCGCCCCGATTCTGCAGACATTGCTTGTCGATCGGGCGCTGGCGTCGACCTTGCGCATGGATGGGGTCGTGACACTCGCCGATGCCGCCGCCGGCCCCGCGACGCTCGACGCTCAGTTCGAAGCCGTGTCGCAGGCCGCGATGGCCGACCTGATCGTCATCAGCAAGACCGACCTGGTGACGAAAGCCGAAGCAAAGGCGTTCCGGGACCGGCTACGCCAGATCAATCCGACGGCGCGCATGGTTGCGTCGGACCATGGCGATCTGCCGCCCGACAGCATCTTCAACCTCAGTGGCCTGCGGCGCGACGCGAAGTCGGATCAGGCGCTGGCGTGGATGGCGCCAACCAAAGCTGATCCCCTGGCCAACCTGTCGGGCCTCGCCCCCGCCAAGGAAACCCCGACATTTTCCCCGCATGACGAGCGGATACAGTCGATCTCTGTCGTGTTGGATCACCCCTTGCCCAGTGCGGCGTTCGATATTTGGCTCGACACGCTGATCGCTGTCAGGGGGTCGGATATCCTGCGGGTGAAAGGAATTGTCTTTCTCGAAGGTATTGACGCGCCCTTTGTCTTTCACGGCGTGCAGCACATCTTCGATCCCCCGGTCCAACTGAACGACTGGCCCAAGGGCAACACCCGCTCGCGGATCGTTATCATCGCACGGGATATCTCGCGCCCCGAACTGCAACGCGGCCTTGAAACCCTGCGCGCGACGCAACCTGACGCCGCATCCGGCGACACCCTCAACGAAGAGCTTGCAAAATGACCGATACACGCCTTCCCGTCACCGTGCTTTCAGGGTTCCTAGGCGCGGGCAAAACCACCTTGCTCAACCGTATCCTCAACAACCGGCAGGGCCGGCGCGTGGCGGTGATTGTCAACGACATGTCCGAGGTCAACATTGATGCCGACCTCGTCCGCGCCGACACCGAGTTGAGCCGGACCGACGAAACACTTGTCGAGATGTCGAATGGCTGCATCTGCTGCACGCTGCGCGATGACCTTCTTGCCGAGGTGCGCAGTCTCGCCTCGGAAAAACGGTTCGACTACCTCTTGATTGAATCAACCGGCATCTCAGAGCCATTGCCCGTCGCAACCACGTTCGAATTCCGGGACGAAGACGGCGAAAGCCTGTCGGATGTGGCGCGATTGGACACGATGGTCACCGTTGTCGACGCGGTCAATCTTCTGAAAGACTATTCCAGCCATGACTTCCTTCATGACCGTGGCGAGACCATGGGTGACGAGGACGAACGCACCCTGGTGCACCTGCTGACCGATCAGATCGAGTTTGCCGATGTCGTGATCCTCAACAAGGTATCGGATGCCGGTCCGGACCGCACCGATGCCGCCCGCAAGATCATCCGCAGCCTGAACGCGGATGCGGAGATTATCGAGACAAATCAATCCGATGTTCCCGCCGACCGCATCCTCGATACCGGCCTTTTCGATTTCGAGAAGGCGCATGAGCATCCGATGTGGGCCAAGGAACTGTACGGATTTGCCGACCACGTGCCGGAGACCGAGGAATATGGCGTGACCTCCTTCGTCTACCGCGCGCGCCGACCGTTTGACCCGGAAAAGATCATGGCCGTGTTGAATGGTAACATGCCTGGCGTGATCCGGGCCAAGGGGCATTTCTGGATTGCGACCCGGCCGGATTGGGTCGCGGAGTTCTCGCTTGCCGGCGCGTTGTCCAGCGTCGCGCCCATGGGGACATGGTGGGCCTCGGTGCCGAAGGACCGGTGGCCCGATCACGAAGGCGCGCGAAACTATGTCGCGCAGCATTGGTGCGAACCGTGGGGCGACCGCCGGCAGGAGATCGTCTTTATCGGCGCAGGGATCGACTGGCCGGCGCTGAAGGCCCGGCTGGATGCCGCCCTTGTGGCCGAAGACCTTGCCCCCGGCCCCGATGCGCTCCCCGATCTGCCGGACCCCTTCCCGATCTGGCGCCGCGCGGAGGCCGCTGCATGAGCCTGCAACACGGGCTGCTCGAACACGCGGCAATCGGCGTGGGGATCGCGTCGGCGGCCGCGGATCTGTCGGTCATCCACAAACCTGGCTGCGCCGCCGCGATCTGGCGCCGCCAGGTCGGGCCCGGCCTGCAATCCTACCTGGATGCGCTCGATCCCGCCGTGTTCCCGCGGGCCCGGATCATGCTCCGCCCGGACGCCGTTCATCGAACCGTCACAGAGTTATGCGCCGCCTCGGGCATGCCCGACACCGACGAGCGGGCAGCGTGGATTGACGATGTCGCACTACTGGCCGGTCAATTCGCGGTCCTCACAAAGGCGCCCTACCTCCGCCTGAGGCTTGAGGTCGTGACGACCGATGCCTGCCGCAAATTCCATATCGACGCGGTCACGGCCCGCCTGATCTGCACCTATCGCGGCACTGGCACGCAGTATGGCATTTCGACCAATGGCGCCGAGCCGTCGCGCGTCTTCACCGTGACGACCGGCATGCCCATGATCCTGCGCGGAACATTATGGCCCAGCGATCCGCCTTCGGGCCTCATGCACCGCTCTCCCCCGATCGAAGGCACGGACGAGGCGCGTTTCGTCCTTGTCCTCGACCCGATCTTCGATCCGGAGGAAGAAGTATGAGTGGCAATCTTGGCGCCACCCACCTCAAGAAGCGCCGCCGTAAGGGTGACCCGATGGAGGCGTTCGACGCGCTTCCTCCGGAATTGCGGATCTGGCTGACCAAGGCGGCGCTGCCATGGTCGCCCCGGTCCTGCGCAAAGATCTGGACCCGGGCGGCGCGGGAGGGATTGGTCCCTGCGGACAGGATCGAGCGCCTTGAGGCCTGCGAATTGCGCGCGCTGAAGCGCGAGGAGACCAGGAACGGAACATACGTCAAGGAGGTCGGATTTTCTTCTTAGGGCGACGCTTCGTTCACGCGAGAAATGCGCAATGACCACTAAGACCAAGGCCTGGATTTCTTGGGCCACGGTCAAATCCAGCGTTGACAGGCGCGTTGCTCTCTTTCAATGGTTCAGGAGATGGTTCCCGCGCATAGCGATATCGGGATTAATAGGGAATACGGTGTGGTGTAGCCAAAAGGCGCCAAATCCGTGACTGCCCCCGCAACTGTAGGCGGTAAGCGACGCTGAGACACCACTGACCCACGCAGGGTTGGGAAGGTTGGCCAAGCTAGGACCCGCAAGTCAGGAGACCTGCCATCTTGTTTTCCACGAACCCAGGGCGGGGCGCTCTGGAAGGAGGCTTTATGGCACGGCCCTTAAAAGACGGCACATTTGGCACCTTCGATCTGCGCCTGGAAATTGGCGGGGATCGAGATGACCAAACCGGCTGATCATTTCATTCTCATCTGCACCGGCTGCAATGGCCGCGCGGCGGCCGGAAGGGTGCGCGCGGCGCTGACCGCCGATCTTCCGCCCGGCTTTGCCATTCGTGCTGTCAATTGCATGGCGGGCTGCGACCGGCCCGCGACCGTCGGGTTCCAGGCGGCGGGCAAGGCGTCCTATCTCTTTGGCGATATCGAAACCGCCGCCGACCTTGCGGCGCTTTCCAGTTTCGCGCGGCAGTACCGCGAAAGCCAAAGCGGTTGGACATCGGCCACGGACCGCCCTGCCGCGCTTTACACCAAGACCCTGGCCCGCCTGCCCGGTTTCGCAGCGGCGGAGGACGCCTGATGCCCGCGCCCGCCTTTCTGTCCGTGCGCAACCTGCACTACCGCACCGCCGCGGGCGAAGTGCTTTTGCGGGACGTTTCCTTTGACCTGCACCGGGGGGCAACCCTGGCCATTACCGGCCCGAACGGGGCGGGCAAGACCACGCTCTTGAACCTTCTGGCGGGGCTCGAAGAAATCACGTCCGGCGATGTGACCCTTGACGGACAGAACCTGCGCGACCTGCGACCGCTAGAACGCGCGCGGCAGATCGCCGTGGTCAATCAGCAGTCCTTCACCGATCCGCGCCTCTCTCTGCGCGACTATGTTGCCCTGGGGCAGACGCCGATCTGGGCCGATCACGCTGCCCGCGATCACGCGGAGGCGCTGGACCATGTCCTGTCGATCACGCGCCTGACCGGGCTTTCGACGAAACTCATGGGTCAGATTTCGGGCGGTGAGCGGCAGCGCGCTCATATTGCCCGCGCCCTGGCGCAACGGCCACAACTTCTGTTCCTGGACGAGCCGACAAATCACCTCGACCCGGACGCCAAGGGGCGCATGCTGTCACTGATCTCCGCGCTTGGCATCACCGTGGTGATGATCCTGCATGATCTGGTCCTGATCCCCGAATTCGCGACCCATGTCGCCTTGATGAAAGAGACGCGCATGACCGCCTTCGGCCGGGTCGATCAAGTTCAGACCCCCGACGCGGTCCGCGACATCTTTGGCGTGGGCTATCACCTGCTGCCGCATGAAGGCCGGCAGATACCGGCACTCGACATCCGAAAATCAAACACTCCAACCTGAGGGAACACCCGAAATGAAACAACTTTGGTCTGCCTGTATTATGCTGGGCCTGGCTGCACCGGCGGTGGCAGAGATCACCGTCGACAATTGCGGCAAGCCGCTTGTGATCGACGAGACGCCCGAACGCCTCGTGGTGCATGACATGAACATGACCGAGATGGCCTTTGCCTTGGGGCTGCAGGACAAGATCGTGGGGCTGACCGGCATCACCGGATGGTACAAGACCAGCCCCACCTTCGACGCGCAGCGTGGCGATATCCCCGAACTGGCGCCGAAATACCCGACCATCGAAAACCTGGTTGCGGCCTCGCCCGACCTGTTCTTTGCGGGCTGGTATTACGGCATGAAACCGGGTGGCGAGGTCACGCCGGACACCCTGGCGGCCTTTGACATCAAGACGATGGTCCTGACCGAAAGCTGCGTGCACCTGAGCAAAGATCGCCCCGAGGCAAGCATGGACCTGCTTTTTGATGATGTGATGCGGCTTGGCGCGGTCATGGATGTCGAACCCAAGGCGGCGGATCTGGTCGCAGGCTGGAAAGAGCAGCTCTCGACCATCGAAGCCATGACCGCCGATCAGGCAAGGCCACGTGTCTTCCTGCTCGACGGCCCTGCCGATGCGCCCTTTACCGCCGGTAAATTCGCCATCCCCGACGCGATGATCGCGGCGGCGGGCGGCGAGAATGTCACCCATGACCTGGAAACAAGCTGGGGCCGCACTTCTTGGGAGGCCGTCGCGGCGAGCAATCCGGAATTCCTCGTCCTTTTGGATTATCAGACCGGAAACGGCGCGGCAGATACGTTCAAGTTCCTGCAGGACCATCCCGTGATGGCGACCACGGATGCGGTCAAGAACGAACGCTGGATCGGGCTGCGCTACGAAGAGCTGACCCCCGGCCCCGCCAATATCGACGCGATCGAAAAGATGGCCAAGGCGATGCACCCGGACCTGTTCTGACTTGAGCCGATTTGGCGCAACGACCCTCATGGGGGCGGCCCTACTGGCCGCCCTTATCCTGTTGTCGGTTCTTGTCGGCACGACCTCGATCCCGCTCGCCGAGATCACGGCGGCCCTGCGCGCGGGTCTTGCGGGGGCAGATACCGACCCCTCCCCGACGCAGCGGATCATCCTGGAGCTGCGCCTGCCCCGCGCCCTGTTCTCGGCCATCATCGGGGCGGGTCTTGGCATCGTGGGGGTTGTCCTTCAAACGACAACGCGCAACGACCTAGCCGATCCGTTCCTCTTTGGCCTCTCCTCCGGCGCTGCTGCGGGGGCGGTATTCGTGATCACCGTGACGGGCGATGTGCTCGGCATCTGGACCTTGCCGTTGGCGGCCTTCTGCGGTGGCATCGTGGCATCGCTGATCGTCCTTGCCCTTGTGCACAGCCTGCGCAACAGCGCGCCGGAAAAGCTGATCCTAGCAGGTCTGGCGGTGTCCTTCCTCTTCGCGGCCATCACGAATTACCTGATTTTCGCCGGGGATAGCCGCGCGGCACACTCGATCGTGTTCTGGATGCTGGGCGGGCTGGGCCTGTCGCGGTGGCAGACCCTGCCGCTTGTCCTCTTCGGCCTGCTGCTGATCTTCGCCTATGCGTTCTATCGGCGGCGCTGGCTCGACGCGCTGCTGGCCGGCGACCGGACCGCCACCAGCCTCGGCGTACCGGTGCAACGGCTGCGCATGATGATGTTTCTTTGCGCGGCCCTCAGCACGGCAACCTTCGTATCGGTGGCAGGCGTCATCGGTTTTGTCGGGCTGATGGTGCCGCATCTGGCCCGCGGCCTCGTCGGAACGCTGCACACCCGGCTGATCCCAACGGCGGCGCTGATCGGGGCCACGCTCCTGACGGCATCGGATATCCTGTCCCGCATGGTTCTCGCCCCGCAAGAGATACCGGTTGGTATCGTCACAACCTCAATCGGCAGCTTCTTTGTCTTCGCCCTGCTGATCGGTTTCAGGCCAAGGAAAAACCGGCAGTAACCAATTCGTTGGCACTCATGCCGGGTCCTGTTCAGGCACTGAGGCCGCGATCACGGCAATCGAGCCCCCACGACGCGTAAGGTCGTGGAGGCTCTTGCTTCAAAGGTCTTGGCAAGGTGCAAAACGGGGCACCCGCAGGCGATGATCGCTTTGCTACACGACCTTCTTGCCGTCCTTCTTGGCTTGCCGCAATTCGCGCATGAAGGTGGTTACAATCAGCGCCAGTACCACCGCGGAAATGGCGGGCCAGATCAGGATGTAAAGTGTGAGCATGGTTGGTTTCCTTTCATGTTTTCAGGCGTTTTTCAGGCGTTCATCTTCTGCACGAACCGCGGCCATTGCCGCATCGTCGTCGAAGCTGGTCACCCGTTCATTGATCAGGTCGAAGTCGAACTCCTCCTGACCCAAAAAGCTCAGGATCACGCAGATGATCGTGCTGGCGCCATAGGCGGTCAGCGACCCAAGCAGAACAGTGTAGTCCCGCAGGAAGCCCGCGAAGTAGTAGACGCAGACAACCGCCGCTATCACCCCGACAATCAGCCCGACGATGCGACCGAAGAACCCGAAGGCCATCAGCCCCAGAACGACACCGCCACCCGCGGCCGCGATGATTTCAAAGAACCCGCCAACGACACCATTGAGCGGCAGCACCTCGAACCGCACGATGGTGAACAGCACCAGCCCGCCGATCACGGCCCAGATGAAGGCCGCATTGGTGACCCGGTTCCAGTAGCAGCTTGCAATCACCGGGAAGACGATCGCCCCCCAAAGCGCGCCCACGAAGACCAGCATCACCAGGATATCGAGCGAGAAGCTGGCCAGAATCAGCCCCGCGACCGTGGCCACGATCATGGTCAGACGACCCAGCAGCAGCATCTTGCGGGCGTTCGGATTACCCTTGGCGATATTACGGCCATAGATGTCGGTCATCATGATCGCCGAGAGTGCCGAAAGGTCGGAATCCGCCGTGGAAGACAGCGATCCGATCACCAGGATGAAGAAGAGCGCGATCATCACCGGCGGCAGGTAGGCCGAGGCCATCTGCGGGATGATGTTGTTAAGATCCCCCTCATGCGGTGCCACGCCCAGGAGCAAGGCCATCAGGCCCAGCATGCCAAGGCCGATCACGATCGAGCCATAGCCAAGCGTCGCGGTCACGAAGGTCGGTTTGATCAGGTCCTGGCGCACGGCAAAGAGCCGCTGCGCGATGGTCTGGTTCCCAATCGCATAGGCCAGTACGGCGACGAAGAAGGGCGCACCTTGCTCCAGAATGGCCGTTGTCGAAAAGAAATCGGCCTGCTGTTCGGTCACCTTGGCCAAACCGGCGCTCAGGGCCTCACTGCCCCCCGCGCTGAAATAGACCCAAGGGATGATCACCACCGCGATCGACATCATGGCGACCACTTGGGCGAAGTCCGTGAGGATGGAGGCCCGGAACCCGGACCAGAGCGTGTAGGACAGAACACCGATACCCGCGATCAAGACACCCGCCTGGAACGACAGCGGCGACAGAACCGATACCAACGCCCCCGCCGCGGTGAAATTGACCATGAGGCTGATAACGCTGCCCAGCAGATTGGAAATCGCGAGGATCAGTTGGCTCCCCGATCCGTGGCGGGCGTGCATGATCTCGGCAAGCGTATGCGCATTCGGTGCAAGCTGCCGGAAACGCAGGCCAAACGGATAGATGAAGAGGATCATCAACGCCCCCCAGAACCCGTAATGCATGGGACCGGACAGGCCGTAATTATACCCCGAGATCGCAGCCCCGTAGAAGGATGCCGCCCAGATCCACGTGGCGGTCATGCTTGCTGCTGAGATGCCAAAGCCGACCTCACCGCTAGACACCATGAAACCGTCAACATTTTCTTCCTTCTCGTTCACGTAGGTCGACATGTAAAAGGTGCCGCCATAGAAGAGCGCCAGCAGGATGATAACGGTCACGGTTGAAAACTGGAAAAACACTGGATCAGTCATTATTGATACTCCCCATTGTTTGCTTGTTGGCAGGCTTGGGCCTGCTTTGCCGGAACAACGGGCTGTTGAAGATGATCGGCGCAGTGACCAACATCGCGCCCATTTTCCATGTAACATAAGGTATAGTTGTGCCTGATATCGCTCAAACGATATAAACTTTGGTTATATCATCAGGAATACTTATGGAACGAATTCGAAGTCAGCTTCCCCCTATGACGACACTTGCGGCGTTCGAAGCCTCGGCCCGCCTGCGGAGCTTTACCCGGGCGGCCGAAGAATTGTTCATCACCCAGGCAGCGGTCAGCCGGCAGATCCGGATCCTCGAGCAGCATCTTGGCGTGAAGCTGTTCGACCGGACGCACCGGCGCATCGAACTGACAGAACCGGGGCAGAGGTTTCAGCACTCGGTATCTGTCGCATTGGACCTTCTGGCAAATTCTGCGGGTTCGATCCGCGTGGAAGACAAGCCGCATGACCTGACGCTGGGCGCGGATCTGTCGATGGCGCATCTCTGGTTGATGCCGCGGTTTCCCAGATTCCAGGAAAGCTATCCCGAGATCTCCGTCAACATCATCGCGTCAGACAGCGAAGAAGACTGCCTCCGAAGCAGCGTCGACATGGCATTGCTCTATGGCGATGGAAACTGGCCCGGGTTTGACGCGAAACTGCTCGTCGCAGAAGAAATTTACCCGGTCTGCACGCCCGAATACCTGTTGGACAATGCACCCATCGCCACTCCGAATGACTTTCTAGAACACACGCTTCTGGACCTTCGCGGGGACAGGTGGGATTGGGTTGACTGGCATCAATGGTTGACCAAGAAGAACATTCCCTTCTCGGATGACATGCGGTCGCTCGGGTTCAACAATCTCCCCCTGCTCATCCAGGCGGCCTGCGCCGGACAGGGCATAGCCCTCGGGTGGAACAGGCTCCTGGACCGGCAATTGGAGTCGGGCGAGCTGGTGCAGCCCCTTGACGTTTCCCTCAAGACCGGGCGCGGCTATTTCCTTGTGAAGCGGTCGGGTGTGAAGCTGACGCAAGAGGCCACGATCCTGGAAAACTGGATCGTCCAAAGTGTGTGACGGCCGAACAGATCATTAACGATGGAAAGCCAGCTCTGCGGGCGGACCTCCGCGTGACGCTATGGGTTTCCCGCAAGACCATGGCTTGGTTGACTGAACCGCTTCGATTAATATCCGGCCATGGGAAACGTCACTTCACTCTTTGCGCGCAAGATGGTGGCTGCCGCGGGTGAAACCTTGGATGGCGCTGCTTTCTTGACATCGGTTGGGCTCGATCCTGACGCGCCGTGGGATCCAAAAGTCATGATCTCCGCGGCGGCCTACTACGACATGCTGGAACGGATGGCTGCCGAAACGGATGTCACGGAACTGCCCTTGAAAACCGGGGCATCAATGCGCTGTGACGAATACGGTGCCCTTGGCCTCGCATGGAAAGCCGCACCTGACCTGATGGGATCGTTCTCGCGCGTGGAACGCTACGCGCGGCTTTGGACCAGCGTGGTGGAATACGAACTTCGCCCAAGCGCAAAGGGCCTGCTTTTCATCCTCCATCGGGACGGGCCACGCCGGCTTGGGCTCCGAATGTCCAACGAGGCCAGCCTGGCAAGCGCGGTGTCCCTGGCGCGGCAAGTTTCACCGGGGACATTCACACCGCTCGAAGTCCATATCCGACATTCAGGCCCGACGAGACAGGAGGCGCATGAAGCCTATTTTGGCTGCCCCGTTCGGTTTGGTGCGGAACTGGATGCCTTGTTGCTGGACGAGGACAGGCTGAGAACGCCGAACATCCTTGGCGACGAGGGGATCACCCGGTTCCTTTTGTCTCATCTCGACGCGGAACTTGCCGAGATCGGTGACGACTGGACATTGGCAACCGAGGCCAAGAGGGCCATCGCGAACGCGCTCAGCGAAGGGGTCCCTAAAATGGCGGATATTGCCCGCGGTCTCGGCCTGAGTGCGCGGTCCTTTCACCGCCGGTTGTCCGAGGATGGGTTGAGCTTTCAGTCCCTGACCGAGGAAACCCGCCGTGAATTGGCCGAAGGGCTCTTGCGCGATGATCGTTATGCGCTGGCCGAGATCGCGTTTCTGACCGGGTTTTCCGAACAAAGCTCGTTCACAAGGGCCTTCAAGCGATGGGTTGGCCGCCCACCTGCCAGCTACCGCAAGGACCAAACCGGCCACTGACATGCCATTTGGCAGCGCCGGTCAAAAAACTGGCAGGACGGGTCAATAACCACATGCACCTTGGCGCTTATTTCCTGCGCATCAATTGCAGCCAAGGAGCAAATCAATGCAACCCACACCCATCCTCGTCATTGGCGCCACCGGAAAGACCGGCTCGCGCGTCGCGGCCCGCCTCGAAGCATCGGGCGTCCCCGTGCGTCATGGATCGCGCGGCGCCGCGATCCCCTTCGACTGGGAAGATCCCGAAACTTGGGGCCCCGTCCTTCATGGCGTCACCAAGGCGTATGTGACCTATTTTCCGGACCTCGCCTTTCCCGGGGCGGTCGAAAAAATCGCGGCTTTCTGCAAGACCGCCAAAGAGGCCGGTCTGCAGCATCTGGTATTGCTGTCCGGTCGCGGCGAACATCATGCCCGTCTGGGCGAAGAGGTGGTCCGCAGTTCGGGCATTGGCTATACGCTTGTGCGCGCGTCGTGGTTCGCCCAGAACTTCAGCGAAGGCTACCTGCGAGATCCCATTCTGGCCGGTGTTTTGCCCATGCCCGGCGGGATGGTGCGCGAGCCGATCATTGATATAGACGACATTGCCGATGTCGTTGTTGCTTGCATGACCGAAGATGGTCATCAAGGTCAGCTTTACGAGGTGACAGGTCCACGCCTGATGAGTTTTGCCGAGATAGCCTATACCCTGTCACAGGCCACCGGGCGGCCAATCCGGCATATCCCGATCAGCTTCGAGGATTTCCACGCCAATGTCGCGCAAGCGGACGGAGATTTCGTTGCCGACGTCTTCACCGGGATCGCGCGCGAAACGCTGGACGGGCGCAACGCAGAGATCTGCGATGGTGTCGAACGTGCCCTGGGCCGGCCACCCCGCGATTTCGCCGATTTTGCGGTCGATGCCGCAAGATCAGGCGCTTGGGCCAATGCCGCGTGAAAATGGGGCGGGGACACCCCCGCCTTCCCATCCATCGCGATGAGGTAGCAGGATTTCCGCGTCTTTATCGCGCGCGCCCCGGCCAGACTGCCGAGAATGGCTGACAGGACAGGTTCGATTTGATATCCGGCGGTGACACGGTCAGCGCCGTTTTTCATTGCCAAGAGGAGCATTCGGTTTGCCCGGCAAGAAAGCTACCCTTTACATGTTCTGCGGCAAGATCGCTGCGGGTAAATCCACCTTGGCGGCGACACTGGCGGCAACCAATCAAGCGGTCCTGATTGCCGAAGACGCATGGCTTTCAGCCTTGTTTTCGCATGAACTGTCGAGCGCCAAGGACTACATGCGCTGCGCCTCCAGACTCCGGAAGGTCATGGGACCGCATGTTGCCACACTCCTGAAAACGGGGGTTTCCGTGGTCCTTGATTTTCAGGCCAACACGATCGAAAGCCGTGCCTGGATGCGCAGGATTGTTGAAGAGACCGGCGCCAACAACCAGCTGCATGTGCTGTCACCACCAGATGAAGTCTGCCTGTCCCGCCTCCGCGCCCGGAACGCCATTGGTGAGCATCCGTTTTCGGTAAGTGACGAACAATTCCATGAAGTTTCACGATACTTCGTGCCACCGACCGAGGACGAGGGTTTCACACTCGTGATCCACGACGACACAGCGTAACGCCCACCTGTCTGCGACGACTTCTGCGGCAGATGATGACCCTTGATGGTATCCAGTGGCCCGATCCGGGGTGGGCTGCGGAGGATCCGCACACATGATACTCTAGGCGAGCAAGGGTCAGCGCAATACCTGGAGCAGGCGCTTTCGACGACCAGGCTTTGCCCGCCAAAACATCAGTCGAGCGTTGAACTCGTCGACAGCAATCTGCATGACCGGCCAAGTCTATGCCTTGCCAGGCGGATACCCTTCCAACTCACGCCGGAGCCACCTGCGGAACGTCTTGATTTTGGGGGTGTTCCGAAAAGCCTTGGGATAGGTCAACCAATAGGCGCTGCCATCGTCGCAGGTCAGGTCGAAAGGCTGGATCAACTGGCCTGATTTCAGCGCCTCCTCGAAAAAGCTTGGGGTCAACATCGCCACACCATGCCCCGCGATTGCCGCCGTCGCCTCAAGCACCTGTGGCCCGAACTGATGCCGCGGAAGATCATTCAGGGCAACATGGGGCACACCTGCCGCGTCGAACCATGCTTTCCACCACGGGCACGCCCCGGCCAGAAGCGGTAATTTCAGAAGGTCGCCCGGCGTCTTCACACCACCGATACTCGCGGCCAGATCGGGGCTCAGCATCGGCGAAAACCGGGTATCCAGCAGGCGGTGCGCCATCAGGTCCGGCCAGTCCCCGTAACCTGCACGAATGGCGGCATCAAAGCCCGACGTCTGGAAATCTATGGTGACTTCGCTCATCTCGATCCGTACGGCGATATCCGGGTTTTCCATCTGAAAGCGGCCCAGGCGATGCGCAAGGAAACTCGTCGCGAACGTCGGAATGACGCTGAGCGACAAGGTCCCCTGTGTCGCCCCGATTGCATGAGCGTAGGCGTCTGCAATCATGTCGAAGGCCGTGCCGGTTTGCCCCGCCAGCCGCATCCCCACCTCGGTCAGGTCGACGCCGCGAGCCTGGCGGACGAAGAGCGGAGCGCGCACCCTTTCCTCAAGCACCTTGATTTGATAGCTGACCGCTGCTTGTGTCAGCCCGAGTTCCGACGCGGCTTGCGTGAAATTCTTGTGCCGGGCGGCGGCTTCGAACGCACGCAACGCTGGCAGAGGTGGAAGGTCGGCGCGGGACATCAATCAGCCCTTTTGATCGCTTGGGTTTCACACATTATGACCCAAAACTACTGCACTGATCAATCTGCATATGCCTTGATTGGCGGACGATAGAGGATCGAAGCGCGATTACACATAAATCTGGCTGATGGCTCATACGCGCCGATTAATTGGCGTTCCGACCGGCCATCACCCATATCTCCACCAAGCATGAACACAAGTGGATTTAGAGATGCGACGCCCGTTCAGATTTTCGAAACATCCGGGTTTCCGCGGCATTGCTGGATTTGTCAGGGCCGTGATCTGGTGCGGCGCTCGCGGCGGTGAAAGCCCTTTGGCACACTACTTTCGCCATTTCCAAAGAGACCTGGGATTGGAACGTGACGATCCTCGGCTGGGTCGACGCAACGACCCGCATATGTTCAACTTCTGGTCTCATTGAGCCCGGCATTTTCCGTGTGCCGGGCCCTCCGAAACACTGAGGTGCGAGACATGAGTGATAAACTACCACAGGTGATCCGGGAGTACATCCACGCCTACAACGCAATGGACGTTGACCGGATGCTGGATTGCCTCGCGGAGGACATCCACTTCGTCAACCTGGTGGGAGAAGAGGAGACGGTCAGCGTCCGCGGCAAGGTGGCTTTTCGGAACCTCGCGGAGATGGCATGCGGCAAGATGCTGGCGCGGCAACAAACCGTGACCCATGCAATCACCGTGGACCGCATCACCCTTGCCGAAATTGACTACACGGCCTCCCTCGCGTTGCCCGCGTCGGACACCAATACCGGGATTGAGACTATTTCATTGAAAGGTGCCTCGCTCTTTGAAATCGAGGACGGATTGATTTTGCGGCTGATCGACCAGAGCTAGGGCCGCCTGTTTTTAAAGGATTACCCGCGTGAACTGGGACGATTTGCGCATCTTGTTGGCACTGGTCCGATCCGGTTCCCTGACCCGGGCATCGCTCATGCTGGGGATCGACCAATCCACCGTCGGGCGGCGGCTATCGGCGCTTGAGGCGGCACTCGGGGCGACGCTTTTCCTGCGCTCCAAGTCCGGGTTGATCCCGACGGAGACTGGCGAAAAACTCATCGCGGACGCGACCGAGATTGAACGCCGCACCGACCATATCGCAGAGATCGCCGCTACGCCTGTCACCGAACCCGTGGGTGAGTTGCGGGTCATGGGCGATCACTGGGTGCTCGATCAATTGGCGGACCGGTTCCTGCCGAGATTTCTTGACCAACATCCCAAAGTGAACGTCCGCCTCAGCGCCGGAAAGCCCAGTTTCGCGGCCTGGACGGCGGCCACCGTCTCGCTCTGGTTCGAGGATCCACCGCAAATGGGAGAGTTCGCAATCAAGCTCACCGATGTCCCCTTCGCGCTCTACGCGGCGCAGGGGGCGAACCCCTGCGCGCTGCCATGGGTGGCGATGCTGGATGACACCGCCTCCCGGCGCATCCCGGCAAAGTTTCTCGACACGCTTCGCCAGGGGGACGAACCGATACGGTTCACCGGCGACGACCCGAATTTCCTGCGACGCGCCATCCGCCATGGGCTGGGCAAGGGGGTGTTGCCGGTCTGTCTCGCGGAAGGCGATCCGCAGTTGCAGAGGGTCGGTGGGCAAGAGTTGCAGGTTCTGCGCCCCCTGCATTTGCATGCCCATCCCGACACGGTGCAGAGCCTCCGGGTGCAGACAACGATCAGATCCCTACGCGAGGCGGCGCCAAACCTGTTCTGCACGCCGCAAAAGAAGGGGGAGGCCCCGATGAGCCTCCCCGCGACGCCCGCGCCCCATAGCGCCTGACGCAGATCGTGAAACGCCACTAGACACATCAAGGGCGGCTCCAGCCTGATCTTTGTCGTCCGAGGGTGGCAGATCATTTCCGATCCCACCTTTTGGGGTCTGCGCAAGACCGTCCTACACTTACCGATGAGGGCGTGGCGCATCACGCCAAGCTCGCGTAGTTCCCGCGTGGGGAGAAAATTAGTGCGCTGAAAATACTGATAATTTTCGGGTCCACGACCGATCGCATCCCGCTACAGGCGTTTTTGCATGACGCTCCTGCAAAGCTGCATATTGTGGGGGTTCTCAACCAGCCCTAGACTTCCGGTGCCGGTGGATTGTTCACGCGACCGTACAAACGGCGTGAACGGCCAGCGACTTACCAAGCGGGGTCAAGAATGACGGTCAAGGAGCTCAGCCGGGATGACATCGACCTCATTCGAGAATCCTATCTGCAACTCTCGGCGGATCTGCAGCGCGCGGGAGATGTGTTTTATGAAAAACTGTTCGAACTCGCCCCCGAAACCCGGCACCTGTTCCTGCAGGACATGACCGCGCAGGCCGCCAAACTCATGAGCACCTTGGGGCTGGTTGTCTCGCAGCTTCAGAACACCGAAGAGCTTGAACCGGTCATCCGCGATCTTGCCCTGCGCCATTTGGCCTACGGGGTGGAGCCGCAGCATTACGGCCTCGTGCGCGAAGCCCTGATCCGGATGCTGAAGACCCTGCTGAGCGAGCCGACGACTAGTGAAGTATTTGACGCGTGGGCGCGGGCCTATGACCGTCTGGCCGGGGTCATGCTGGCCGCTGCCTATCCGGAGAACGCCCATCGAGCGGCGCGCTAAAGAGCACCTGCTTCCCCCAAGGCTTCTACCGATGCGACCGGTTTCCCACGGGCACGAAGGCGCACAGGGCGCCACATTTTCCAAAGTAAATCAGACCTCTAATGCGTCCTGCATTCTTGCACGAGATGTATGCGGCCCTGCGTGTTCCGCGGCGTAATTCGGCTGCTTACTGTCAGGCTGCGGCGGATCATGCCGTCCGCGTTTTCAGCTCTTGCCCAGGCATATGAGCCAGTTTGCATTAAGGAGATTTTCAGATGGCTAAACCCAAACCACAGATCAAAGCCAAACCCATTGAAGGAACCAACGGCAACGACCTCATCCTGGTCGAAGGTCCATCAGCCACCCAGGATGCGGTTGTTGGTTACTGGAACGGGACCGTGATTGCCAAGGGCGGGGATGACTTCATCATTTTCGACCCAATTCTCAACTGGGACCCGACCATTTTAACCAACGGCCCCTACAAGCTGTCGTTCAACGGCGGCAGCGGCAGGGATTCGATGAGCCTCGCGCCCTCCGTTTGGGACGTAGAGATAAACCTCAGCAGCGGGTTGGGCACCGTTTCAATACCGCCCTACGTCTATTGGCGTGACGGGCAGCAAATTTCGATCCCGCGTGACATCCCGATGCAATTCAACTCGATCGAAAATGTCTTCGGCGGGTCCGGCGATGACCTGATCAGTGGCAACAGCGCCGCCAACCTCCTGGGCGGAAACGACGGCAAGGACACGATCGTCGGCGGCGATGGAGACGACACTGTGCAGGGCGGCGACGGCAATGACTGGCTGCTCGGCGGTGACGATAACGACCTGGTGGTAGGCGGGGACGGTCACGACCGGATCGACGGTGACGCGGGTCAGGACAGGCTCAGGGGAGACGATGGTAACGATACGGTCGATGGCGGCGCCGGAAACGACACGCTGGAGGGCGGCAAGGGCAATGACAAGCTATTCGGGGGCGCCGGCCTCGATTTCGCGGTATTCGACACGAACGGATCGGTCACTGTCGATCTGATGACCGGCATCGCGAACAGCGTGTTGGGCAATGACGAGCTCTACAGCATCGAACGGGTCGAAACCGGCGACGGGCATGACGTTGTCTATGGCGACGGCGGCAAGAACATCCTGTGGCTCAAGGAAGGTGATGATTACGCAAACGGGCGCAATGGCGATGACCAGATCAAGGGTCACGAAGGCGATGATACGTTGCGCGGCGAAGGCGGCAAGGACTCGCTTTATGGTGGCGAAGGCGAAGATGTGCTGGAAGGTGGCAGCGGCAATGACCTGCTTAGAGGCGGCGATAACAACGATGTGCTGCGCGGTAGCTCGGGCGCAGACCGCCTGAAGGGCGAGGATGGCGATGACGACCTGGAGGGTGGCTCCGGTTACGACACGCTCGAAGGGGGCAATGGCGATGACCGCATTGATGGCGGCAAGAACGATGATTTGATCGACGCCGGTGCCGGGGATGACTTTATCATCGGCGGTGAAGGGTCGGACACGATCCATACCGGCAGTGGTGCCGATACGCTCTATTGGGACAAGGACACCGGCGGCGTCGATACGGTTTTTGATTTCAACGCCTGGGGCGACAGCTTCGCGTTTGAGACTGGCACATTTGACCATGCGGAATCCGCCAGCGAGGCGCTTGCCGCGGTGCAGGTTGGGCTCGACACGCTTGTCTTCATTGAACGCGCCGAGGATGACTGGGAGGCGTTCGTTCTGCTCAAGAACGTCTATGCCGCGACAATCAACCAGCGGATCGGCAACGGCGATATCTTTGATGTCGAATTGAATGTCGATCACACCCCCTTCCCCGAGGAGGGGCTCGGTAACTCAGAGATCGTGATGTTCGGTAACGATACGCTGATCTTCTGATCCGGGGGGGGTGCGCCGCGGCTTCCCCTGCAAACCGCGGCGCCGTGAATGAAAGAGGCCATTGGGGAATGCCCTGGGGCAATCTCGATCGGTGCCCTTCTGCGTCCGGCAATTGTCCGCTTTCTCTGTTCGTTGGATTTCTCGCAGGCATGCAGCCATTCGGAAAAGGCGCAGGCCGCGCATCTCAGACACCCAATGCCGAGGCGTTGGCTTCGAGATGGGCGATTTTCGTGGTGCCGGGAATGACAAGGATGTTTGGCGACCGGGCCAGCAGCGTCCGAAGCGCGCCAGCCGGATCAACGGCAGCCCCCTGTTTCATCGGGTTTGCGCCCAAGGGGCCATGCGGAACGAACGCGATGCCCCGCAGGTCGAGCCAATCAATCATGTCCTCCAGCGCGCCATCACGCACATCGGCGGGCGAATACCGGTTCTGAACGGCCGCAATTGGGGCGACTTCAAGCGCCTCCTCGACTTGCTTTTGAGAGACATTGGACAATCCGATCATGTCGATCTTTCCAACCTGCCGCATCTCCTCCAGCGCGGCGATGCTATCGGCGATCGGCGTCGTACCATCGGGCGAGTGAACGTAGTAAAGGTCGACCCTGTCAGCCCGCAGATTGGCAAGACTCTCCTCGACATGGCGTTTCATGGTCGCGGGTGTCGTATCGCGGCTGATGCTTTTGGCATCCTTTTCAATGCCGCCCTTGGAGGCGATGAACATTTCGCCATACGTACCATCCTCGTTCAAAAGCGCATCAGCGATGAGTTTTTCATTGTCATGGGGACCATAGGCGCGCGCGGTGTCAATGTGGGTGATCCCCAGATCACGCGCCCGGCGCAGCAACGCGATACCGCCCTGCCAGTCCGCATAGGGTCCGAAATTGCGCGGCTGACCGGTAAGGCGCATCGCGCCGTATCCGACGCTGTTGACCACGCGTCCATTCAGGAAGGTGAAGGTATTGTTGAGATCTTTGGTCATCTTGGGGGTCCTTTCATTGCGATGACCACGAAAATACGGATGCAGGTGAAAATCGGTAGCCGCATGGCAAGAACAACTGTTATACATCTAACGTATGACGACTCGCTTTGACCGCCTTGCTTTGCTGGAAGCCTTCGTACGGATTGCTGAACGCAGATCCCTGTCCGCGGCGGCGCGTGACCTGGGCACCTCGCAGCCGTCAATCTCAAGACAACTTGCCGCATTGGAAAAACGCCTTGGCGTTGTCCTGGCCCGGCGCACGACACATGATTTGACGCTGACCCCGGATGGTCGCACGCTGCTGGCCGATGCGCGGCGCCTTCTGGGGGAATGGGAGGCGATCGAGGAACAGCACACCCAGGACACGGCGCTGCGCGGCACGATACGTGCCATCGCACCGGTTGCCCTTGGCCAGAGCCTTTTCGTCAGGGCCGCTTGTCAATTCATGAAAAGCCACCCGGACGTCACCGTCGATTGGCAACTGCGCGATGACACGATCCGATTTGCCGAAGAAGGATGTGATATCTGGCTGAAAATCGGACCGGTGCCCGACGACACATTGGTCGTTCGTGAGCTTGCACGTGTCGAGCGCCTGGTGGTCGGGACGACGGAGTGCCTGGCTGCGCACAAGGCTGTGGATCTTGAGGACCTGCCTTGGCTGACCCTCGGCCCTTTTGAAGGCAACCGCATCGAATTGACCGGCACGGAAGGCCAGTCAAAGTCCTTTTCCGTCACGCCCAGAATGGCCAGCAACAACATTTTTGCGATTCACGAGGCCGCAAAACAGGGGGTCGGCGTGGCCATTCTGCCGCGTTGGTTCATCTCGCAAGACTTGCAGACCGGCGCGCTGCGCGATGTGGCGCCTGACTGGCGCGCGGCGCGGCTGGCCGTGAACCTCGCGCTGGCCGCAGGCACCCGGCGACCCGCCCGCGTGGAGAGGTTTTGTGAAACCTTGCAAAGCTGGTGTGAGACCGAGCTGGACCTCCCCTCGCGGTGAGGGCGTCGCTGGAGTTTCGGGAAGAGCCGTGCGCCCAAAATCCGGCGCGCTGCGGTATCTTGCAGATGGCCATTGCAAACCACTGCTTGACCCGATCCAAATCGCACACCTGGCTGACGTAAGGTTACAGGTAATCGTGGTCTACTACGCCACACCCTATTCCGAGATAAACCGGCTTTGCATCTCGACCTCCTGCTGACGCATCAGGGTCCAGGCGGTTTCCATGTGGTCGGACATGATCGCACGGGCCTGATCGGCATCGCCCTCGCGCAGCGCCACGACAAGCCGCTGCTGGTGATCGCGGCCCTGTTTCCAAAGCTCGATATTGGGCGGCGAATAAAGACGCCGGTAAACGGTCAGATCGGTCAGCAGATTGACCATGAAATCAATGATGAACCCCAGGAGCGGGTTCTTGGCCTGCTCTGCAAGGATGGCATGAAACCTCAGCGAGGCGACATGCTGCTCGCGTTCCGCGTCAAGCGTTTTGGCCGGCTCAGAATAGGCGGCGATGTTTTCTTCGAGCTGCCGCAACACGTCCTCGGGCAGTTTTCCCGCCAATGCTGCGGCCAGTTCAGGCTCCAAGGTCAGGCGAAGCTGGTAGAGGTCGCCGATGGTCAGGTCCTTGAAATAAAAGTAGTTTCCCAAAAGGGCCTTGGCGCGCTGGCGGCTGACCTCATGGACGAAACTGCCGCCGCCAGGACCGGTGCGCGTCTTGATCAACCCTTGCGCCTCAAGCACGCGCATCGCCTCGCGGATCGTGCCTTTGGCCATGCCGAACTCTTCGATCAGCTCAGCCTCGCCGGGCAGGCGGTCCCCGGCCTGCAGCCCACGTTCGACCACCCAGTCCTTGATCGCCTCGGCGACCTGAACCGGACGGCTGAGTTTCGGCTCAGCCTTCGAGCGGGTGGTGGCAGGCGGCAAGCTGGTCTTCTCCCATGTCTGTCAGCTCCGGCACGGCAGAGCGGCATAAATCTGTGGCGCGCGGGCAGCGGCCCGCAAAGGCGCACCCCGGCGGGGGGTTGAGCGGATCGGGCAGTTCGGACCCTATCTGCTCGGGTGCGGTCAGCGGGCGACCGACGACCGGCGCGCTCTCTGCCAGAAGTTTTGTATAGGGATGGCGGGGGTTTGCAAAGATGCTCTCGGCCTTGCCGATCTCCACAACCGCGCCGAAGTACAGCACGACGATGCGGTCGCTGACCGCCTCGACCACCGCCAGATCATGGGTGATGAATAGATAGGTCAGGCCGAACCGGGCCTTGAGGTCGGCCAAGAGGTTCAGCACCTGCGCCTGTACCGAAACATCGAGCGCCGAGACCGGTTCATCCAGGATGATAATGCGCGGGCTGGCGGCCAGGGCGCGGGCGATGCCGATACGCTGCGCTTGCCCGCCGGAAAACTCATGCGGGTAACGGTCAAGGAATTCCTCGCGCAGATTGACAGAGGCGAAAATCTCGGAAATCCGCTGGTCGCGTTCGGGCTTGGACAAGGCATGCAGGCGTTTGAGGGGCGCCTCCATCACCTGTCGGATGGTCTTGCGCGGGTTGAGGCTGCTTTGCGGGTCCTGAAACACATATTGGATCAGCTTGCCAAACGCTGCCGGGTCTGCGTTGTCCAAGGCTTTGCCATCTATTTCGATCGCGCCTTCTGTGGGCTCCAGCAGCCCCACCAGCATCCGCGCCAGTGTGGATTTGCCACAACCGGATTCGCCCACGACGCCAAGCGTCTCCCCGGTCTCAACCGCGAAACTCATGGGCCGCACCGCGCGCACACCGGGCGGCGCCGGGCCGAATAGCGGCTTTTTCAGCGGGAAGGTCTTGGCGAGGTTTTCGACCTTGAGCGCGGGCATCACACGGCCTCCTCGGGGAAAAGACAGCGCACCGCACGGGGGGCCATGCCTTTGAGCGCGACGTCGCCCACCCGGCAGGCCTCCTGCGCCTTGTCGCAACGCGGGGCAAATGCGCAGCCGGGCGGCAGGTCATCGACCACCGGCGGCAAGCCCGGGATGGCGGCCAGTTCGCGCCGCCCGCCACCCAGTTCCGGCACGCAGGCAATGAGGCGGCTTGTGTAGGGATGCGCGGGGGCGTCCAGCACGGCTTGCGTTGGCCCCTCTTCGACGATGCGACCCGCATACATCACCGCGACCCGGTCACAAAGCTGCGCCACTACGCCGAAATCATGGGTGATGAAGATGATCGCCAGCCCCCGGTCACGGCGCAGATCGTCCAGCAGCGACAGGATTTGCGCCTGCACGGTCACATCGAGCGCGGTTGTCGGCTCATCCGCGATGATCACGTCAGGCTCGTTTGCCAGCGCCATTGCGATGCCGACCCTCTGGCGCATCCCGCCCGACATTTCATGCGGAAAGTTGTCAACGCGGCTTTCGGCATTGGGGATGCGCACGTCTTTCAGCAACTGGATGGCGCGGGCGCGGGCCTCGGCCTTGCCGATCTTGTGATGCGACTGGATCGCCTCGGCGAGTTGCTGGCCAATCCGGTAGAGCGGATGCAGCGTGGCCAGCGGATCCTGAAAGATATAGGCCACGCGGTCGCCACGTTTTTGCCGGAGCACCTCGTAGGGGGCGCCAATCAGATCCTCCCCCTGAAAGCGCACGGCACCGCCGGTGATCACGCCCGGGGGCGAGGCGACAAGGCCCATGACGCTGAGCGCCGTCACGGACTTGCCCGAACCGCTTTCGCCGATCACGCCCAGGCACTCGCCGGGTTTGACAGCCAGCGAAACACCCCCCACCGCGCGGTAGGTGCGTTTGCCCACATGGAACTGGGTTTGCAGATCCTGAATGGCCAGCAGATCATCGGTGCCCGCCGGAATGTCGCCCGTGCGATCCACCAGCGTGGCTGGCAAAGGACGGCTGAGCGCGCCGGAGCGCAGACGCGGATCAAGCGCATCGCGCACGCCGTCCCCCAGCAGGTTGATCGACATGACAATGAGGAAGATCATGATCCCCGGCACCACGGATGTATGCGGGTGCGAGATCAGCGCCGAACGCGCCTCACCCAGCATCGAGCCCAGATCGGCCTGCGGCGGCTGCGACCCCAGCCCGAGGAAACTGAGGCCCGCGGTTTCCAGGATCATCCAGCCCACGGTGGTGGACATGGCGATGATGATGACCGGCAGGACGTTGGGCAGAAGCTCGGTCAGGATGATCCGCGTGTGCCCCATCCCCGCCAGCCGCGCGGCATCAATGAATTCCCGGCCCGCGAGGCCCACGGTGATGCCGCGGATGTTCCGCGCGAAGAACGGCACGTTGACGGCGGCCACGGCAATCAGCGCATTCATAAGGCCCGGACCAAGCGCCGCGACGATGGCCAGCGCCAGCAGGATATAGGGAAAGGCCATCAGCATATCGACGCCGCGCATGATGATGTTGTCCGCCCGCCCGCCAAAGTACCCCGCAATTATGCCGATGGCCGACCCGATGGTCGCCGCAATGAGCGCGGCCGCAATGCCGACGGCCAGCGATAGGCGCGTGCCATGCAAAAGCCGGCTGAGCAGATCGCGGCCCAGGTGATCGGTACCAAGCAGATGGCCTTCGCTGAACGGCTTCTTGAACCGGTCGGCGGTGGCGGTGGCATCGGGGTTCTGCAGCGGCAGGATCGGGGTGATCAGCACGAGGATCAGGATCGCCGCCAGCACCACCGCACCCAGCGCGGCCAGCCGGTTGCGGAAGAGGAGTTTAAGAAACGCGCTCATGTCTTGATCCTCGGATCAAGGAGGCTCTGCGCCACATCGACCGCGATGTTGAAAAGCACGTAGCAGGCGGCCACGAAGACCACCCCACCCTGCACCAGCAGCAGGTCGCGCTTGAGGATCGCATCGACCAGCATCCGGCCCACCCCGGGCCATTGGAACACGATCTCGATATAGACCGCACCCGACAGGACAAACCCGGCCTGAATGCCCAGCACCGGTATGATCGACACCATCGCGGCGCGCAGGGCATGGCCCATGATCACCCGGCTCTCCCGAACTCCCTTGGCGCGGGCGGTGCGGATGAAATCCTGCCGCAGTACCTCCAGCATGGCCGAGCGTGAAAGCCGAGCGATGACTCCGGTCGCCACCGCGGCCAGCGCCAGCGCAGGCATGATTAGATGACGGAGAAGATCCGGCAGGTCACCGCCGCCATAGATCGCGAACATGCCCGACACCGGCAACCACCGCAGGTTCACCGCGAAAGCCAGGATCATCATCATGCCCAGGAAGAAGGACGGTACCGAGATGCCGATCAACACGACGAAGGTGATCGCCTTGTCGGCCAGCCCATATTGCCGCGCGGCCGAAACGACGCCCGCCAATATGCCAAGGATGGCGCAAAGGACGAAAGCCGTCCCGGCCAGGATCAGCGTGGCGTTGAACCGCTCCAAAACCTCGTCAATGACCGGACGGTTCAGCGAATAGGACCGGCCGAAATCACCGGTCAGCATATTGGAAAGCCAGATGAAGTACCTCTGTACCATCGGCGCATCCAGGCCCAGATCGCGGTTCAGCTTTTCGACGTTTTCCGGCGTCGCGTAGGACCCCAGGATCGCCGTTGCCGGATCGCCGGGAATGAGCGACATGATAAGGAACACGATGATCGTGATCCCCAGCAGCACCGGCACCGCCGAAATCAACCGCTTCAGAATATAGCCGCCCACAGTTGGTCCCCTTCCAACGCCCGCTTTTCATCTTTCCGAAAATACTCCGGGGTGTCGCCATTGTCGCGCCATTGGCCCGAGAGACAATGGCGACGAGCAGCGCTCCCTAACGGGCCGGGCCACGCCAAACGCGGCCCGAAACCGATCTTCAGTTTTTCACCACACCTTGCAGATGCAAGAGGAACGAGGGTTCAAGGCCGAAATTCGCCACCCGGTCGCTTGTCACTGCGTTCTGCTTCCAGTTGGCCACGAAAACCCAGGGCGCATCTTCCTGCACGATTTCCTGCATCTCGCGATAAAGCTTCGCGCGCTCAGCCTGATCGGTGGCGGTGCGGGCCGCTTCCAGAAGCGCGTCCACCTTCTCGTTGGCGTAGTACCCCGAGTTGAACCCGCCCTGATCGGGCCAAGCCTGCGAGCGCAGCGCGAGGTAAGGCAGCGTGTCGGGGTCGTTGGTCATCCAGGCCATCTCGGCCATGTCTGCCTTGCCTTCGAGACCGGGGTTCACCTCGCCCAGGAAAGTGTTCCATTCATAGGTCTCGATCTTCACGTCAAAACCCACGGCCTCAAGATCCGCCTGAATGGCCGTACCCATCGGAACGGGATCAAGCATGCCCGAGCCGCCTTCGGTCACGAAGAAGGTCAGTTCAGCGCCCTCGGCTCCTGCCTCGGCAATCAGCGCCTTGGCTTTTTCGGGATCATACGGATACGGATCCAGCGCTTCGTTATAGGCCCAGGCAAAGGCGGGTGGTGTCGGGCCTGCGGCCACAGTTGCGGTGCCTTCCAGCACGTCATTCACGATCGCTTCCTTGTTGATCGCGTAATTGGCGGCCTGGCGTACCTTCTTGTCGGCAAAGGGGCCTTCCTTGGCGTTCAGGATCAGGAACCAGACATGCGGCCCCGCCTGTTCGGCAATGGAGAACCCATCCCCCTCGAACTGACCCAGCGATGTGGGCGGCACCTCGACCATCAGGTCGATCCCACCGGCCAGCATCTCGGCCACGCGGGTATTGGCGTCGGTGATCGGACGGAAGACAACCGCCTCGGTCCCCGCAGCCTCGCCCCAATACCCATCATTGCGTTCAACCACAACTGCCTCGTTCGACCGCCACTCGGCAAACTTGAACGGGCCGGTGCCCACCGGATTGCGGCCGAATTCCTTGCCATTCGCCTCAACCGCAGCGGGCGAGACGATCAGCCCCGTGGGATAGGCCAGGTTCGACAGGAACGGCGCATAGGGCGCGTTGAGGGTGAATTTCACCGTCATGTCATCGACCACTTCGGTCGATTGCACCGCCCCGAAGAAGAAGGACAGCGGGAAGGGGCCGGTATCGTGATAGGGGTGATTCTCGTCCAGCATCCGGTCGAAATTGAACTTCACCGCCGCGGCATTGAACGGCGTGCCGTCATGGAAACTGACACCCTCGCGCAGGGTGAAGGTGTATTCGGTGCCATCCTCGCTGATCGACCAATCGGTGGCCAGTGACGGCTCAACCTCCAGCGTGCCGGATTTGTACCGGGTCAACCCCTCGTAAACATTCACCAGAATCCGGAAATCGTTGACGGCGGTCACCGCCGCGGGATCGAGCGATTTCGGCTCGGCAATCTGGCCGACGATCAGCACGCCGGGCGGGGTCTGCGCCACGGCAGGAGACACGACGGTACCAATGGCCAGCACCGCACCTGCGGTTACAGCCATCACACCCCGGCGGGTCCAGGTCATGAGTGTCATTTTCTTAACTCCCTGTTGAAATCTCACCTCTATTTATCATGATAAATTGCAATCGTCAAATTATCATGATAAATAGAGAAAACCCAGCTAAGGTGAAACATGACATTTTCGATTCTTGCACATGATCCGGAAACCGGCGCCATTGGCGGCGCCGCGGCGACGGGGTCTCTTTGCGTGGGTGGTTGGGTGCTGCGCGGTGATCTTGACGCGGGCATGTCCGCCAGCCAGGGCGCGGCGCCATCAACCTTCTGGGGCGAGGATGTTCTGGCCGCAATGCGCGATGGGAAAGACGCGGTGCAGGCGGTGGACGCCGTTACGGCCCCCGACGAAGGACGGGATCACCGTCAATTGGCCGCGCTGGACCTGAACGGGCAAACCGCTGCCTTCACCGGTGCCTCGAATGAGCCGGAAAAAGGCAGCCGGCGTTTTCGGTTCGGGATCGTCTCCGGCAACATGTTGACCCAAGCGAGCGTCCTCGATGCGATGGTGGACGGCTTTGAAACGGCGCAAGGTGATTTCGATCACCGCCTGCTCGCCGCCTTGCAGGCAGCGGCGCTTGAGGGCGGCGACTTTCGGGGCCTCCTGTCCGCGGCTTTGCTTGTGCTGCACCCGGACAAACCGCCCCTGACCCTGCGGATCGACCATCATCCCGACGACCCGGTAGGCGCCCTTGCCGCCCTGCACAAAACCGCGACCTCCGGCGCTTATGCCAAGTGGGCTGAACAGGTGCCCGTTCTGAACGACAGGGAGCGTGTCCTTGATTGACTGGGGTCAACGGGCCGAGGCGCTGCTGCAGGAGCTTGCCGCGTGCTCTGAGCCGGGGCCAGGCGTCACGCGCTTGCCTTTTACGCCCGAACACCGGGCTGCCCTTGAAGTGTTGCAAGAGGCGATGCGACGGGCGGATCTGACGGTATCCGTCGATGCCGCCGGCACACTCATCGGACGGCGTGAAGGGCCGCCGGGCAGCAAGACCTTCCTTCTTGGGTCACATCAGGATTCGGTACGCGAAGGCGGGGCCTATGACGGGATCATGGGGGTGGTGCTGCCGCTGCTGGCGCTGGAAAAGCTGCGCGCCGAAGGCGTGGACCTGCCCTTTGCCGTCGAAATACTGGCTTTCGCCGATGAGGAAGGCGTGCGCTTTCCGACCGCCCTGATTGGATCGCGCGCACTGGCAGGCACGTTCGACCGGGACGTTCTGGACATGCGCGATGGCGACGGGAACCCCTTGCGGGACGCGATGACAACCTTCGGGCTGGCACCGGATCGGATCGGCACGCTGGCGCGCAACCCGGATGAGGTGATCGGCTTTCTTGAAACCCATATCGAACAAGGGCCCTACCTTGAACGCGAAGGGGAAGCAATTGGCGTTGTTACCGCGATCTGCGGCATTGAACGCCACCAGATCGAGGTGACCGGCGAGACCGGGCATGCCGGCACCCTGCCCATGAAGGGGCGGCGGGATGCGCTTGTCGGCGCCGCGGCGATCGTCTCGGAAGTTGACAGGCTGGGCCAGCAGACCACCGATCTGCGCGCCACCGTCGGCGCCCTCACCGTCGAGCCCAACGTCGTCAACGCAGTACCTCGCGCTGTCCGGCTGACCGCCGAGTTTCGCTCCCCTGACGACGATATCCGCCGCAAGGCAGGGGATGGACTGCACAGCTTTGTCCAGGAACTGGCGCGGCAGCGCAGCCTGACGATCGAGGCTACCCGAACCTACGCGCAGGACGCGCAACCCTGCAGCGCCGAACTGTCCCACTGCCTCATGACCGCGGCGAAAGCAACCGGCGCACGCGGGCTGACCCTACCCTCAGGCGCGACCCATGACGCCTCGGCGATGGCGGATCTTTGCCCGATCGCGATGCTGTTTGTCCGGTGTCGCGACGGCGTCAGCCACAAGCCCGAGGAGTTCGCCGCACCCGCGGATATGGGCGCGGCCATCGTCGCGATTTCGCATTTCCTGATGGCGGTCGGGCAGCAGCCCGAGACCTATGGCGTCTGACGGAAAACCTGAGATATCATGCATCGCTTAACGCGTTGAAATCTTTGATTTCAGGCAGTTCTAAGTGATTCAAGTTTTTCGCATGACGCATTACATGACGCATTAGCCGTCCACCGTGCGCGCGCGTAGCTCCGGCCCCGCGTCGGCGCGACCCAGCCGCTGCTCCCACATCTGGCCCAGATCCTGCATCTCCGCCTTCAAGAGATCGCTATGGGCACCGAGCCAATCGGGGATCGACCCGAATTCGACGATCCGTGCCTTACCATCCTGTACCGTCACGACCGGCCATTCCCCCACAAGGGCGTTGTCGATACCAAAGACATCCTCTCCCCACCATGCCGCGGGACCGAAGGCGTGGGTCACATGGCCAAGCTGCTTCATCGCCGCCAGAACCGACACCGGATTGACCGACCCGGCCTTTTCCACGGCGGCATGCCAGATATCGAGTATCGCGGCATATTCCCAACTCACCGCGCTCCAGCTTCCGGGGAAGCGGTTGTTGTATTCCTCATAGAAAACATTGGGTTGATTGAAGAAAAACGCCTTCTCCCTAAGCGCGGGATCGTCGAAATCGGGGAATTGAAACACCACCCCTTCCATGAAATCGCGGCTAGTTTTTCCAACCAGCGCGTCATAGTGGTCCAATGTACAGGACAGGATCTGTCCGTCGTAGCCCTGCGCGAAAGCATACTCGGTCATCGCATGGACCATGGGCGTGTAGCTGGTACACCAGCACAGGATGTCCGGATTGGCATCCAGCATCGGTTGCACGATCCCGACCACGTCGCCCCCTTCGGCGGGGTATTGCACCTCGTGCGCGACCCCGATCCCCGCAGCCTTGAACGCCGCACGATACGTGGCCAGTGACGGCAGGCCCATCCCGTCGGTCTGGGTACACATGGCAACGGTTTTCAGATCGGGCCGCGCTCGCGCAAGCCAATCGACACCTGTCACCACATAGATCGGATGCACCTCGCTTGGCGCGATCAGGTAAGGTGTGTCGGGGCTCAGATCGCTCGGCAGCAGGGTCGAGGTCAGGATGCGCCGCTCCCCCAGGAAATCCGCCACCGCCGCGAAACTGTCACCGCCCAGCATCATCATCAGCTTGATGTCATGGTCCTGCACCAACTGCATCGCGCCATCGCGGGCGGCCACCGGATCATCGCCACAATCATAGGCATGGATTCGGATCGGATAACGGCGCCCACCGATCAGGAGCCCCCCTGCCCTGTTGAGCCAGCTTTCCCAGATTCGGCAGCCATGCAACCCCGGCAAACCCCAGGATTCGACCTGCCCGCTCAGGGGCGCGAGGAAGCCGATATCGACCGTTTTGGCCATTCCAACCGACAGCCGGGGCATCGCGCCGGAGATCGCCAATCGCTGTGCAAAGCTCGATGTTTCCATGATTTCTTCTACACCTTTCGTTCAAACGCCCCAACCGCAGCACGCCCAATTTCACCCGGTTCTGTAATTTTTGTTGACATATTGGTCCAGTATTTGGCTTATTAAAAGGAACCAAAAGAACCAAAGCAAGAATTTTGGTTCATACCAATCCAGGGAGATCAGAAAATATGACCAAGAAACGCGTTGCCATCATCGGAGCCGGGCCGTCCGGCCTCGCGCAGCTCAGGGCATTCCAGTCCGCCGCCAAGAAGGGCGAGGAGATCCCCGATATCGTCTGCTATGAGAAGCAGTCCGATTGGGGCGGCCTGTGGAACTATACCTGGCGCACCGGGGTCGATGAGGATGGCGAGCCCTGCCACTGCTCCATGTATCGCTATCTTTGGTCGAACGGTCCCAAGGAGGGGCTGGAATTCGCCGATTACACCTTTGACGAACATTTCGGCAAAGAGATCGCCAGCTATCCACCGCGCGCGGTCCTCTTCGACTATATCAAGGGCCGGGTCGAAAAGGCCGGTGTGCGCGACTGGATCCGTTTCAACAACGTGGTGCGCGACGTGCGGTTTGACGAGACCACAGGCAAGTTCACGATCCGCGCCCGCGACAGCAAGGCCGACAGCGAAACCAACGAGGAATTCGATCATGTGATCGTCGCCTCGGGCCATTTCTCGACCCCCAATGTGCCCTTCTATCCCGGCTTCGAGTCCTTCAACGGCCGCATTCTGCATGCCCATGATTTCCGCGACGCCCGGGAATTCACGGGCAAGGATATCCTGATCCTCGGCACGTCATATTCCGCCGAAGACATTGGCAGCCAGTGCTGGAAATACGGCTGCAACTCGATCACCGTCGCCCACCGCACCGCGCCGATGGGCTATGGCTGGCCCGACAACTGGCAGGAAGTTCCCGCGCTGGTCAAGGTCGAGGGCCGGACCGCTCATTTCAAGGATGGCACCAGCAAGGATGTCGATGCGATCATCCTCTGCACCGGATACAAGCACCATTTCAATTTCCTGCCCGATGATCTGCGCCTCAAGACTGCCAACCGCCTGGCCGCAGCGGACCTCTACAAGGGCGTCGTGTGGAACAAGAACCCCAAGATGTTCTACCTCGGTATGCAGGATCAGTGGTACACGTTCAACATGTTCGACGCGCAGGCCTGGTGGGTGCGTGACCAGATCATGGGCAAGATCGCCCTGCCCGACGCCGCCGCAATGGCCGCCGACCCGAAAGCGCGGGAAGAGGCCGAGGATGCATTGGAAGACGACTACGCCTGCATCGCCTATCAAGGTGCCTATGTGCAGGAGTTGATCGACGAGACCGATTACCCGAGCTTCGATGTCGAAGCCGCGAACCAGGCCTTCTACGCATGGAAGAAACACAAGAAGAAGGGCATCATGGAGTTCCGCAACCACGGATATACCTCGCCCATGACCGGCAAGAAGGCCCCGCCGCATCATACGCCATGGAAAGATGCGCTGGACGACAGCCTGGAATCCTACCTGCAGACGTGACGCGGACATCCCTGTCTGCACCCCTCATCCCGGCCGTATCTCCCCTTGGGCCGGGATGAACAAAAAAGGCCCCAATGCGACAGCACGGGGCCTTGGTTTTTTGCTGACGCTAGTTTTCTCAGACGAGCGCGACCATCAGCGCCGGCAGGCCCAGCATGCCGCCGATGATCAGGGCAGACGCCGTTTTCAGACCTTTGAACATTTGTTTCCTCCGTTGGATGACAAGCTTGTAAGGAAGGAATTAGGCTGATCGCCGGTCGCGACATGTGACAGCCGGTCGCACATCGTCTTCGAGGTCAGTTGGAAACCAAGTTGCGTCCGGGAAGACCAAGCGGAATTTCCATTTCACCCTTCCCTTCACGGATCGTCAGTCGACAGCGTTAGCTCCTAATCCGTGACTAAGTCGATAAGCAAAGAAAGGCGGTCTTGTCCTCACTCCAAGCATTCTGCCTTGGACTGTCCAACTTCTAACGTCCGAGGTCAGCATTGGGCCCATTGCGGACGTTCGAGTTCGAACCCCGCGCGGAAACGAGGGCGAAGCCTGCCGCGCATTGCTGAGTGAATACATCACATGTCCGTTGCGAGCCCAAGGCGGACGCCTGCTTGCTGAGTCCAAAGCCGCGCGATGGCCAGACCGCGGGATGGCGATCAACCGTCGTCAAACACGCTTTATCGTTGCCAAGTCCGAAAAACCTCTGATCGGTGCGTACCCTCACCAAATCGCCAGCCCTTGCGGGCGGTCTGGCGATCGCGCGGCGGCCTACGGCCTTGATTCCGCGCGGGAGGTGAAAGTCGAACGGCAGCTTTGTCCGCTTACCAGACCTTAAGCGCCCGAAACAGCCACTTTCACCCGAAGCTTTTCGTCGGATGACCGCTTTTAACCCATTGCGTACAGCGAATGCGATCAAAAAACATCGAAGGTTGGACGTTCAAACAGCGTAATTTAAGGGCCTTTCTGTCCATTCATGCTTCGCTTATCATGGCTGTGTTTTGAAACTGAAACCCCAGCAACGATGGATCGAAATCCCTGATGGCTATCCCAAGAAAAGGAACTCGCAAGGTTACAGTTGGAGGTGAGGACTGTCACTGGTTAGTGAGGAGAAAGGCCACCTATTCCCAAACTGACTATGGATCCGGCAGAATCAACGTTGCGATTGAACACGCTACAGAACAAAGCGCTACCTTACACATCGAAACTGACCGTCAACACCCTAATGACTGGGGTACTATCAAGGTTGAGCCCGTTACGCCTAGCGATGTTTGCCGGTGGATTTCAATTGCAGTCCAGAAAGGATGGAAACCAAAGGTTGCAGGACCAACGTATAGAATTAGCGAAGAGTAATTCTGTCAGCACCCGTGCGCAGATCTGAATTACTTTGACGATAGTTGATATCAATCGGGGCGATCAGACTAGCGAAGTGCGAGCGACAGCTCTGTCCACAACGCGACCCTTCACTAACCTGCCTTCACAGCCGCCCCAAGCCGCGCGGCGCGAAAGCCCCAACCCTCGCGTCCGATGGATCGGCAAAGAATCAGGACCGGGATCAGGCCGAATGCCACCAGCACCAGCGAGGGCACCGCAGCCTCGTGCAGACGCTCGTCCGCGGCAAGCCGGTGTGCCTGCACCGCGAGGGTCTGGAAATTGAACGGATGCAGGATCAGCGTTGCAGGAAGCTCTTTCATTACATCCACGAACACGATCAGAAGCGCCGTCAGCACGCTGGTTTTCGAGACCGGCAGGTGCACCCGCCAGAGCATCCGGGGACTGCTTTGACCCAAAGATCGGGCAATGGCATCGAAATGCCCCGGCACCGTGGCCATGCCGCTGTCATAGGCGTTGAGGGCCGCCGCCATGAACCGCGCCATGTAGGCCATCACCATCAGCCAGATTGATCCGGTAATGAGCAGCCCGGTCGAGATGCCGAACTGCGCCTCCATCACCGCGTCGATCAGGTTGTCGAGCGCGGCCAGCGGTACCATCAACCCCACGGCAATGACGCCGCCCGGCACCGCATATCCGAGGCCCGCGCCAATCACGAGGCCCTTGGATGTACGCCCCGGCCGGGTGCGCGCCCTGAACCCGATCAGCACCGCCCCGATCACGGTCAGTACCGATGCAACCCCTGCCAAACTCACCGAGTTGAACATCAGCGCCGTGTAGCGCGGCGCCAGCAGGCTTTGCCCCGATCCATGCGCCATCAGCCCGAGCATGATCACCGGGATGATGAACCCCAACATGACGGGCACAAGGCAGATCAGCATCGCGATCCACCCCGGCGCCCCCTTCAGGCGCGGCTTGTCCATCGCCTCGAACCGGGCGCCCCGTCCGGCGGTACGGGCTTTGCCCCGTTGCGCCCGCTCCAGCCCCGCCAGCAGGAGGGCAAAACTGAGCAGGCAGAGCGACAATTGCGCCGCCGCCGCCCGGTCACCGAGAGAAAACCACGCCTGATAGATCCCGGTCGCGAAGGTCTGCACGTTGAAAAAGGCGACGGTGCCAAAATCAGCGATCGTTTCCATCACCGCCAGAAGCGCACCGCCGGCAATCGCCGGACGCGCCATCGGCAGGGCCACGCGCCAGAAGGCCTTGATCGGCGACCGCCCAAGGGTCCGCGCCACGAGGAAGGCGTTCGACGATTGCTGCCGAAACGATGCGCGCGCCAGCAGGTAGACATAAGGGTAGAGCACCACGGTCAGCATCATCGCCGCCCCGCCGAGCGACCGAATTTCCGGGAACCAGTAGTCCCGCGGCCCCCAACCGGTGATATCGCGCAACAGCGTCTGCACCGCGCCCGGATGATCGAGCAGGTGGGTATAGGCATAGGCCAGCACATAGGCGGGAAAGGCCAGCGGGAGCGCCAGCGCCACTTCGAGCCATTTCGATCCGGGAAAGCGATAAACCGTGACGAGCCAGGCGGTCACGCTGCCGATGATCGCGGTGGACACCCCGACAATCACCACCAGGGTCAGGGTGGTGCGCGCATACCGAGGAAGAACCGACGAAAGGATCTCGCGCCAGGTCTGCAGATCACCGGTGAACGCCGCCAGCGCAGCCGCCACAATAGGCGCCACGCAAAAGATCACGGCCACCCAGGCCAGTCGGTGCAGCAGTCGTTCGGTCATCAGCACGGGTACTTCGCTGGTTTCAAGCGCCATGGCTGCCACAAATCGTGACAAGAGGCCAGACGAACCTGACAAAAAACGTGCGGCAAAGGTGCATCGGGGTGTTTTAGCCCGGGGTGGACATTCCGAGCGTCATCTCGCGCGGAATGCAAGCCCGTAACGCGCTGCGACAAAAAACCCTTCAAACGCTAAAGAAACGCCCCGAAAACCTCTTGGTATTGCGACATCTTCTCGACCTGATCCGTGGCCCCATCCCCAAGCGCACAAACGACGTCCTGATATAGCAGGTTCAGCCCGAAATGCAGGCCCACGGGCATCGGCAGGAAAAACTGGCCTTCATTCGGAAAGGTAAAGACATGATCGGCAAACTCGCTGCCCCAATCGCAGAACTCGTCGCACATCAGGATCACGTCATATCCGTTTTCCTTCGCATGTTTCGCCAGCGCCGGTCCGTGCGAGGCGTACCGGAACATGTCGATGATAAGCAGGCACTTGCTGCCTTCATCCTGGGTGAAGAGTTCGGTGTAAACGCCATCGAGGCCTGAGACGACCTTGACCCCCGGGCGGACATAGTTGAGCCGCATCGCGAGCCCTGTCGCCAGGTAATGGTAGAGCTGAAAGCCGACGATGGCGACGAAATCCGCCTGCGCCAGACATTGCACACCCGCCTGCCATTTCGGCGAGGCCCGCAGGTTCAACGCGGCGGTCAGACCCGCCTCGGCGATCTCGCGGTCCCTGTCCGCTCCCTGGGCCGCCTTGGAGCGCACGAAACTCTGGTAGCGGTCCCCGATTCTTGCCGAACGCGGCCCCGCCATTTCCTGCCGCGCCCTGGTACGCAGGTCCGACGCGCGCTCGTATCCCAGCTTCTTGAAGAACCGACTGACCGTCATCGGACTGACGTCGAGTTTCTGTGCAATCTCCGCGCTCGTCTCCAGGGCAAGCGCCTCTGGACGACCCACGAGATAGGTCGCAACACGTTGTTCCAACTTGGTAAAACTGACATCGCCGCTGCGAATGATATCTTCGATCTTCAGTGGCATCGGCCCCCCTTTTTCCTGCAATCGCAGGGTCAGCCGGAGGCGCGCCTGGGAAGGTAGCTTTTCCGGTTGACTGCTATTTTCATCCCATTACAATTAATATTGGTATCAAAATACCAAAATCTATCAAGAGGGCGCGTATCATCGGGAGGAGCCGGCGCTTGTGTCCACGGGGTAACGTGGCGACAACAAACCTTTACACCTTCTCAGAATCGCGACAACCTTGCCGACATGATCGGGGACGAACGCAACCGGCGTTTGAGATATCCCCGCAAATTTCAGGGAGACTTCGATGAAAACACTTCGAACATTAACGGCTGCAACAGCCATCTTTTTGGGTGCGGTCGGCATGGCGCCGGCGCAGACGCTCAATTTCGCCTATGACGCGGACCCGGTATCGCTGGACCCGCATGAGCAGCTTTCGGGCGGCACGCTGCAGCTCAGCCACATGATCTTTGACCCGCTGGTCCGTTGGAACAGCGAACTGGGTTTCGACGGCCGTCTGGCCGAAAGCTGGGAGCGCGTCGACGACACGACCATGCGCTTCAAACTGCGCGAGGGTGTGACCTTCCACTCCGGCAACCCGATGACCGCCGAAGATGTGGTCTGGACCATCAACCGGCTCAAAGAATCGCCTGATTTCAAAGGCATCTTCTCAAGCTGGGTATCGGCCACCGCGGTTGACGACACCACCGTCGAGATCAAGACCGACGGCCCAAGCCCGCTGGTGCTGCACACGGCCACCTATGTCTTCCCGATGGACAGCAAGTTCTACGAAGAAGGTGGTGCGGAGATCGTCAAGCACGGTGACAGCTTTGCATCGAAAACCGTGTCGGGCACAGGCCCCTTCATCATCACCGAGCGCGAACAGGGCGTCAAAGTCGTCTTCGAACGCAACGCGGACTATTGGGACACCGATAGCCCGGGCAACGTCCAGACCGCGATCCTGACCCCGATCAAGGAGGCCCCGACCCGTGTGGCCGCCCTTCTGGCCGGTGACGTCGATTTCATCGCCCCGGTGCCGCCGACGGACCTGGAGCGCATCGACGCCGACCCCAACACGCAGCTTGTGACCATGAGCGGCACGCGCATCATCACGCTGCAACTGAACCAGAAGCGGCACGAGGCGCTGGCCAACGACAAGGTCCGTCTGGCGATGGCCTATGCGATCAACAACGAAGGCATCGTCCAGAAGATCATGAAGGGTTTCGGCACCGCCGGTGAGCAGATGTCGCCCAAGGGCTACATCGGTCACAACCCCGACCTGACACCGCGCTATGACCTGGCCAAGGCGCAGGCGCTGATGGAAGAAGCGGGCTATGCGGATGGGTTTGAGGCCACGATGATGTGCCCCAACAACCGCTACGTCAACGACTTCAAGATCTGCGAAGCGTCGGCCGCGATGCTGGCCAAGATCGGCATCAAGATCGACCTGACAACCATGCCCAAGGCGCAATACTGGCCCAAGTTCGATGAACGCGCTGCGGACATCATGATGATCGGCTGGCACGCGGATACCGAGGACAGCGCCAACTTCTACGAGTTCTTGGCGATGACCCCGGACGAAGACACCGGCAAAGGTCAGTACAACTCGGGCAACTACTCGAACGAGAAGGTGGACGAGCTGACAATGGCGTCGCTGGTGGAAACCAAGGGTGACACCCGCGCCGAGCAGCTTCAGATGGTCGAGAAGATCTTGCACGACGAAGCGGCCTTCATCCCGCTGCATTGGCAGGATCTGGCCTGGGCCGCACGCACCGGCGTGAATATCGAGCCCGTGCTCAACGTGATGAACTTCCCCTATCTGGGCGATCTCGTCATCGAATAAACCAAAACGCTGCGGGCCGGACATTCTCCGGCCCGCCGATTTTTCAGACGCCAGGTTCTCATGCATATCCTAGCTTTCCTCATCCGACGCGCCATCCAAGCCGTGATCGTGATGTTCGTGATTTCCATCATCGGTTTTTCCATTCAGGACAATCTGGGCGATCCGCTGCGCGAGCTTGTGGGGCAATCGGTCTCCGAGGCCGAACGCCAGGCCCTGCGTGACGAGCTTGGCCTCAACGATCCGTTCCTGGTGCAATACGGTCGTTTTCTCGGCAACGCCCTGCAAGGCGATCTCGGCACCTCCTACTTCTTCAAACGTCCGGCGCTCGAAGTCATCATGGACAAGTTCCCCGCCACTTTCGAACTGGTCCTGGGCGCCACCTTCATCTTCCTCGCGCTGTCGATACCCGGCGGCATCTACTGCGCGATCAACCGGGACAAGTGGATCGCCAAGGCGATCATGACCGGCTCGATCATCGGCATCTCGGTGCCGGTCTTCCTGACCGCGATTTTCCTCGTCTGGTTCTTCGGGGTTGAGCTGAAATGGCTCCCCGCTTTCGGGCGCGGCGACACGATCACAATGCCCTGGGGCTGGGATACCGGCCTCCTGACGCTGGATGGGCTGAGCCACCTGATCCTGCCCTCGATCGCGCTCTCGTCGATCATGCTGCCCCTCTTCATCCGCCTGATCCGGGCCGAGATGATGGAGGCCATGGGTACCGACTACGTCCGTTTCGCCAAGGCCAAGGGCCTCAGCACGGGCCGCATCCGCTACGTCCATGCCTTCCGCAACACGCTTCTGCCCGTCGTGACCGTGGGGGGCCTGATGATCGGGACGCTGATTGCGTACACGATCCTGACCGAAACCGTGTTCCAATGGCCCGGCATGGGGTTCCTGTTCCTTGAGGCCGTGAACCGAGTCGATACGCCCCTCATCATCGCCTATATCATCGTCGTCGGCCTGATCTTCGTCGTGGTCAACACGCTCGTCGATTTCATCTACACGCTCATCAATCCGATGGTGAAACTGCCGGGAGCGAAATCATGATTACATGGCGCGGCTTCCTCAAACGGTTTCTTGGCGACCCGGTCGCCGTCGGTGCAGGTATCGTCCTGCTGGTTCTGGTGCTGATGGCGGTCCTCGCCCCGGTGATCGCCCCGCAAAACCCCTATGACCTGCTGCAACTCGACATCATGGATAGCGAGATGCCACCTTCCTGGACCCCGGGCGGGGATGAACGCTTCCTGCTTGGCACCGATGCGCAGGGGCGCGGTGTGCTTTCGACCATCATGTACGGCACCGGCATCTCGCTCATCATCGGTATCGGTGCGGTGATCGTCCAAGGCATCCTTGGGATCACCCTTGGTCTCATCGCGGGTTACAAGGGCGGCTGGATCGACAGTTTCCTCATGCGCCTTGCCGATATCCAGATGTCGCTCTCGACCCTGATGATTGCGATCATCGTGCTGGCCCTCTTCCAGGCCGCGTTTGACGCCAATGTCTATGCCGATTACGCGATCTTCATGCTGATCCTCATCATCGGCATCGCCGAATGGCCGAAATTCGCCCGGACGGTACGCTCCTCGGTGCTGGGCGAGAAGAACAAGGAATATGTCGATGCCGCCCGCGTCATCGGCCTGCCTGCGCGCAAGGTGATGTGGGGACATATCCTGCCCAACACGCTGACGCCCGTGCTGGTCATCTCGACCATTCAGGTGGCCGAGGCGATCATGACCGAGGCCGCGCTCAGCTTCCTCGGGCTTGGCATGCCGGTCGACCGCCCGTCACTGGGCTCGCTCATTCGCTCAGGCTTCGAGTTCGTCTTCTCGGGCCAGTACTGGATCACCTTCTATCCGGCGCTGGTGCTGATCGCGCTGATCCTCGCGCTCAACCTTCTGGGCGACTGGCTGCGTGACGTCCTCAATCCGAAACTGCGGCGGGGAGAAGACTGATGGCCCTACTTGAAGTCAATGATCTGCACGTCGCCTTCCCGCGCGGTAAACGCGACGAGGTCGAGGCCCTGCGCGGCGTCTCGCTGACGTTGGAAAAAGGTGAACGGCTGGGGGTCGTGGGCGAATCCGGGGCGGGCAAATCCATGCTTGCCTTCGCCATCCTCAATCTCATCGCTGAGCCGGGCCGGGTAAGCCAGGGGACGGTGAAATTCGAAGGCGAAAACCTGCTCGACCTGCCCGAGCGCAAGATCCGCGATATCCGCGGCAACCGCATCTCGATGATCTTTCAGGATCCGATGGTGACCCTGAACCCGGTCCTCTCGATCGGCACGCAGATGATGGAAACCCTGCGCGCCCACCGCAAGATCTCCGACAAGGACGCCCGCGCACTCTGCATCGCCAAGCTCAAAGAGGTCGCAATCCCCTCCGCCGAGTCGCGCCTCGATGCCTATCCGCATGAGCTTTCGGGGGGTTTACGCCAACGTGTCGTCATCGCCATCGCGCTCCTGACCGACCCCGAGATCATCATTGCAGACGAGCCCACCACGGCGCTCGACGTGACGATCCAAGCCGAGATCATGGCGCTCATTCTCAAGCTCTGCCGCGAGAAAGACGTGGCGCTCATCCTCATCACCCATGACCTGGGCGTTGTGGCCGAGGTGACCGAGAAGCTGATGATCATGTACGCGGGCAAATGTGTCGAGACCGGCCCCACGCGGCAGATCATCGACACCCCCAAGCACCCCTATGCAAGCGGCCTTCTGAAAGCACTGCCCCAGCATGCGGGTCGCGGCACCAAGCTCTATCAGATCCCCGGTTCCATGCCGCCGATCACCAACCTGCCCAAGGGCTGCACCTATCACCCGCGCTGCGACTTCGCGACGGAGCGATGCCATGGCGGTGAGCCGGACCTTGTGAACGGCGTCGCCTGCTACAACCCGCTAACTTCTGATGCCAAGACCGAGACAAAAACCGAGGCCGAGACATGACACAACCGATTGTCGAAACCAAAGGGGTCGAGGTCCGCTTTCCCCTGCCCACCCATTTCCTGAGCAAGGAAAAACCGGTGCTGCACGCGCTCAACACGGTCAATGTCTCGGTGATGCCGGGTGAAAGTTTCTGCGTCGTGGGCGAATCCGGTTGCGGTAAAACCACGCTGGGCCGCGCCATTCTGGGCCTGAACTCCCCCTCCGCGGGCGAGATCATGTTCCGTGGCCAACGCATCGACCAGATGGACGAGGCCGAACGCAAACCCATCCGCCGCGACATGCAGATGGTGTTCCAGAACCCCTACGCGTCGCTCAATCCACGCCGCAACGTGTTCGAGACGCTGGCCGAACCGGTCCGCCACCTGATGCCCGAGCTTTCCGCCGATGAGGTCCGCACCCGCGTCGAAGAGGTTCTGGCCGAGACCGGCTGCGACCCAAGTTGGCAGCGCCGCCTGCCCCACGAATTCTCCGGCGGGCAGCGGCAGCGCATCGCCATCGCCCGCGCGCTTGTGACCAATCCAGCCTTCGTCGTCGCGGACGAGCCGATCTCGGCACTCGACGTGTCGATCCAGGCCCAGATTCTGAACCTGCTCACGGAACTTCAGAAAGAGCGCGGCCTGACCTACCTCTTCATCACCCACGACCTCAGCGTCGTCGAACATTTCGGCACGCGGGTCGCGGTGATGTATCTGGGTCAGGTGATGGAGCTGGCCGCGGCCGAGACGATCTTTGCCGAACCCAAGCATCCCTATACCCAGCTTCTGCTCGACGCGATCCCCAAGCTCGAAGGCGGCTCCTTCGACAAGCCCCGACAGCCGGGCGAGCTTCCCGATCCGGTGAACCTGCCGAAGGGATGCCCCTTCGCGGCGCGCTGCGGCATGGTGCAAGACCGCTGCCGGCAGGAACGACCGCAACTGCGGCCCCTGTCGAACGGTACTGAAGTCGCCTGCCATTTCGCCGAGTAATCAGCACGACCTTTTGTGGATTTGGGGTGATCTTTTGGCCGCCAATCGCAGCGCGTTACTTCACGCATTACGTTAGGAATGTGGATAACCGACCCAAAAGTCGTGAAATCAACAGAACACGGGCAAAGAATGCAAAAAATCCCGAAAATTCGGCAGGTATCGTGTCAGTTACCGATATTACTCTTCGCCACCGCCGTCGCTTTCAGGATCGCAAAACAGTGCAAACCGGGTGCCAGCTCCAGTTCCCGCGCGGCCTGCGCGGTGATCCGGGCCAACAAACGGTCCTCTCCGGCGCGAAGGGATACCGCGGCCCCGGGTCCGTCACCCATCCGCAGGGCTTCGACCTCAACCGGCAGGATGTTCCGGGATGACAAGGCTTCGGGGCGTTGAAGCGACAGGAGAATATCCTGCGCCAACACTCTGATTCTAATGGTAGAACCGATATTGGCGTCCACACCAGGCAGGAAAAGTTCACCGCCGCTGATCGCCAGCCGGACCAGCCCGTCAGGCCCGTGCTCCACCACCGTGGCCCGCAGGATAGATCCCGCTTCTCGAACGCCGACAAAGGGCATGGCCGCCGGGTCGCTCAGGACCTCTTCGGTCGGTCCTTGCCGGACGATCCGGCCTTGCTGCAGGATCACCATCTCGTCCGCCAGACGCGCCACCTCTGCAACTGAGTGGCTGACATAGAGAATGGGGATATCCGTCTGATCCCGCAGCTTTTCCAGATAGGGTAAAATCTCCGCCTTTCGCGGCTCATCCAAGGCGGCAAGCGGTTCATCCATCACAAGAATTTCCGGATCGGACATCAACGCGCGCGCCAATGCCACCCGTTGTTTTTCTCCGCCGGAGAGGGTCCCGGGGCGACGCTGCAACAGGGGTCGTAAGCCGAGCAGAGCAACCACCTCGCCCGGATCGCCCCTGCGCCTGGCGAAACGCATGGCAAAGCGGATATTGCCGTCGACCGTCATGTGCGGAAACAACCGACCGTCCTGAAAGACATAGCCGATCCGCCTCTTATGTGGCGGCAGGCAGGCCCGCGCCTTGGCGTCAAAGAGCACCTGATCCTGCAGCGTGACCCTTCCATCATCCGGCTGAAGTATCCCGGCTATCACATTGGCAATAGTCGTTTTTCCGGAACCGGACGGGCCGAAAAGCGCGGTCACACCACTCCCGGCATCGAAGGCCACATCAAGCAAGAAACCCTCCAACTTGTGGGTGATCTGGACCGAGAGGCTCATCCGCGACCGATCCTTTCCGCCACCCGACGGGCCAACCACTCCGAGACAAGCACCGCACCCACGGCGACCACCAGCGATAGTCCGACCAAACGCAGCGCGCTACTCTCGCCACCGGGGATTTGCAGGAAAGCATAAATCGCCGATGGCAATGTCTGAGTTTCGCCTGGGATGTTGGCCACGAAGGTAATGGTTGCGCCGAATTCTCCCATAGCCTTGGCAAATCCCAACACTGCACCCGCCAGGATGCCCGGCGCGATAAGTGGCAGCGTGACAAGGAAAAATCCGGCCCAGCGCCCCGCACCAAGCGTCGATGCCGCCTGTTCCAGACGCGGATCGACCGCCTCGATCGCAAGCCGCAGCGCCCGGACGACGAGGGGGAACCCCATGATCGCCGCCGCAAGCGCAGCCCCGGTCCAGCGAAAGGCAAACACGATCCCCCATTGCTCCAGAAAAGCGCCGATGGCGCCATTTCTCCCGAAGGTCAGCAGGAGCAGATATCCGGTGACGACCGGCGGCAAAACGAGAGGAAGATGCACAAGCGCACTCAGGAGAGACTTGCCCCAGAAGTCGCGCCGTGCCAGTAACCAGGCCACCGCCAATGCAAGCGGCAGGCTGCACAACGTAGCCCAGAAGGAGACCTTGAGCGACAAAAGCAATGCCGCCCATTCTTCCGGCCGCAAGCCCATCATGGCGATCTTTCCGGCACAACGAAGCCGCGGGTGGAAAAGAGATCGACTGCCTCATGTGAGGAAATAAACTGCATAAATTCTGTGACTTGCGACTTATTCTTCGTGTTTACTTTCGCCATTGGATAGATGATAGGATCATGCAGTTCGTCAGGAATACTATACAAAGTGACGACACCGTCATCGGCACGCGCATCGGTCTCATAAACGATGCCCAGTGGCGCCTCACCCCGCGCAATCAATGCAAGCGCCGCGCGGACATTCTCCGTCTCGGCAAGATGCGGCGCGATATCGGGCCAAATCCCCGTGTTTTCAAGCCATTGCCGCCCATAGATGCCCGCCGGGACGCCACGGGTCTGCCCGATGGCCAAACGCCCACCAGCCAAACGGGCCAGCAGCTTTGGCGCGGAAACACCATCAAGGGCGGCTGACCCGGCGGGTCCGGCCAAAACCAGACTGTTTTGCAGCAGGTTCAATCGGTTATCTGCCTCAACGAACCCCTGATCCTGCAACCAGTCCATCCAGGTCACATTGGCCAGGATGACGATGTCCGCCGGTGCACCTTGCGCGACCTGTCGCGCGATCTGACCGCTGCCGCCATAGGAGACCTCAACGTCGCCATCATAGGCACGCACGACATCATCCAGGGCATCGCGCGTTGAGGCCGCCGCGAAAACGACCACCGCCTGCCCGGCGGCGGCGACGGGCGCGAGGAGCAGACCAAAGATCGCAATGAGGAAGCGGAGATAAACGGACATCGGTCAGAGTATTTCAGCGCCATGCGGGCGGTGCAAGGTACTCGACTGACGCCAGATGTGGTGTTTTTGCCGCATAATTTTACCAGATTTCGCATATGCACATTTCTTTGCCGCGCATTTATTGGTATTTTTAAATGATTTATCCATATTTTTAGGTAAGATAGAGAAAGTTTTCGGAAGTTGGTCGCGCGCATGACACTCCAAAAGGTGAAACAGGAACCAATCAATCTTCAGTCCGCGCTGAAGTCAGACGTCCGCACGCAGTTTGCGGCGCTGTGCTTTCGCGTGGTCGATGACAAGACGCAGGTCTTGCTGATCACCTCTCGGGGAACGGGCCGCTGGATCATCCCGCGCGGCTGGCCGATGGACAACAAGACCCCGAGCGAAGCGGCATTGACCGAGGCTTGGGAAGAGGCAGGCGTAAAAGGCAAGGCGCTCGAAGCGACGCTTGGCCTCTACTCCTACACCCGCACGATTTCGGGTGAAGAGGTGCCCTGCGTCGCCATGGTCTATCCGGTGAAGGTTAAATCCGTCGAGGACGACTATCCCGAAGCCGGACAACGGGATCGCAAATGGCTGAGCCCTCAAAAGGCGGCAAAACGGGTGTCGGAGCCCGAACTTGCCCGCATTATCAAGGATTTCGACCACCGGAAGCTCTGATCCGGTTCGGGCGATTGCTTGCCAGACGGTATTTCGACTATAGCTTTGTCGCGTTGGGTCTGGAAACGGAAGAAAATGATTCAGTTTGCGCTCAGATGTGTCGATGATCACCGGTTTGAAAGCTGGTTCCAATCGTCCGAGGCTTTCGAAAAGCTGCATGCGGCGGGCATGGTCAGCTGTATCATCTGTGGCTCGACCAAGGTCGAAAAGGCATTAATGGCCCCGAAGGTCCGCGACAGCAAAAAACGCCGGATCGAACAGCCGCCCGAAGTCGCGGAACAGGCGTTAGCGGAGCTCAAGAAGCAGGTTGAGCAGAACTCCGAATATGTCGGCGTCAACTTCGCCCAGGAAGCCCGCGACATCCACGACGGCACCGCACCGGAACGATCAATCTATGGCGAGGCCAAGCCGGAAGAGGCAAAAAAGCTGATCGAAGACGGCGTGCCGGTCGCCCCGCTGCCCTTTGTTCCCGGCCGGAAATCCAACTGACAAAAAACTAAGGAGTTGCGCGCATGCACATCGTCATCACCGGTGCCAATCGCGGCATCGGACAGGCGCTCGCCGCCCAGTATACCGCACGTGGCGATCTTGTCACCGGAACCGCGCGCTCGGATAGCACCCTTGCGCAGCTGGACGTCACGGACCCCGATCAACAGGCCGCGTTTGCGCGCGGTATCGACGGCAAGCCTGTCGACCTGTTGATCTGCAACGCGGGGGTTTATCTCGACAAAGGTCAATCGTTGGAGGACGGGTTTCCCGCAGAAATGTGGCACCAGAGTTTTGCGACCAACGTCACCGGCGTTTTCCTGACGATCCAGGCCCTGCTGCCGCATCTCAGACGCGCCACGGAACCGAAAATCGCGATTATTTCCAGCATGATGGCCAGTCACACCCGTGCACCTGGCGGCAGCTACATCTATCGCGCGTCCAAGGCGGCGGCGCTCAATCTGGGGCGTAACCTGGCCACGGATCTTGCGGCCGAAGGGGTTGCCGTGGGCATCTACCACCCCGGATGGGTGCGCACGGAGATGGGCGGCAGCGCGGCCGATATCTCCGTTGATGAGGCAGCCCAAGGTCTAACCGCGCGGTTCGATGAACTCACGCTCGAAAGCACCGGCTGCTTTCAGACGTGGGACGGGCGCGATCACCCCTACTGAGCCGCTTGCGGCGCCCTGCCCCCTTGCCCTGCCCGGCGGATCGGCATAAACCCCCGGCGACTTACCCGCCAAGGACGCATCAATGCCCGTTCTCGTGATGAAATTCGGTGGCACATCGGTGGCCACGCTGGACCGTATCCGCCGCGCGGCCAAGCGCGTTGGGGTCGAGGTATCCAAGGGCTATGACGTGATCGTCATCGTCAGCGCCATGTCCGGCGAGACCAACAAGCTGGTGGGCTATGTAGATGAGACCTCGCCGCTTTATGACGCGCGGGAATATGACGCCGTGGTCAGCTCGGGCGAGAACGTGACCGCGGGTCTGATGGCGCTCACCTTGCAGGAAATGGATGTGCCCGCGCGGAGCTGGCAGGGCTGGCAGGTGCCACTTAAGACCACCAGCGCCCATTCCGCCGCGCGGATCGAGGAAATCCCGACCGACAACATCAACGCCAAGTTTGGCGAAGGCATGCGGGTGGCCGTGGTCGCCGGGTTCCAGGGGATTTCCCCCGAGGGGCGCATCACGACCCTGGGGCGGGGCGGATCGGACACCACTGCCGTGGCCTTTGCCGCCGCGTTCGACGCGGAACGCTGCGACATCTACACTGATGTGGATGGCGTCTACACCACCGATCCGCGTATCGCGTCCAAGGCCCGCAAACTCGACAAGATCGCCTTTGAAGAGATGCTGGAACTGGCCTCCCTGGGCGCGAAGGTTCTGCAAACCCGCTCAGTCGAACTGGCGATGCGCTATAATGTCAAACTGCGGGTTCTGAGCAGTTTCGAAGAACAATCGGACGAGGCCGGCACGCTTGTCTGCGCCGAGGAGGAAATCATGGAATCAAACGTCGTTTCTGGCATCGCCTACTCCCGGGATGAGGCAAAGATGACCCTTGTGTCGGTCGCGGACCGCCCCGGTATCGCCGCCGCCATTTTTGGGCCGCTCTCGGATGCGGGCATCAATGTCGACATGATCATTCAGAACATCGCCGAAGAAGGCCGCACGGACATGACCTTCTCCTGCCCGACCGAGCAGGTGACCCGCGCCGAAAAGGCCCTGCAGGACGCCAAGACACGGGGCGAGATCAACTATCACGATCTGATTGCCGACACCGATGTGGCCAAGGTATCCGCCGTCGGGATCGGCATGCGCAGCCAGTCGGGCGTTGCCGCCAAGATGTTCAAGACCCTCTGCGACGAGGGGGTGAACATCAAGGTCATCGCCACGTCCGAGATCAAGATTTCCGTGCTGATCGACAGGAAATACATGGAACTGGCGGTGCAGGCGCTGCACGATGCGTTCGAGCTCGACAAGGCCGCCTAGGCCGGTCACCTGCCATTTCGCCAGGACGTTGCGTTAACCCTTTTCTTGCGCGGGACAGCCCAGAAATCCGTTTCACACCGGAAAAGACTGTGGTCTAACTTACGCAGTGGACTGTGGTGCGATGCACCTGAGGAGGGGTCGCCAGAATGGACGATCATGCGGGAACTGACAGCAGAAAACTGCTGCGCCGCCTGCGCGACGTCATGGCCGATGACGCCGCAGGGCAGCAGCGGCTCGACCGAATCACGCAGCTCATTGCCGACGAGATGCACACCGAGGTGTGTTCGATCTACCTTTTCCGTGACGAAGACACCCTTGAACTTTGCGCCACGCAAGGCCTGAACCCCGAGGCGGTCCACCAGACGCGGATGCGCATGGGCGAAGGGCTTGTGGGTCTGGTGGCGCGCACCGGCGATGTGATCAATACCGACGACGCCCCTGGGACCAAGGGGTTCCGCTACATGCCAGAGACCGGGGAGGAGGCGTATAACTCCTTTATTGGTGTTCCAATTCAACGGCTTGGCGAGAAGTTGGGCGTTTTGGTGGTGCAATCCCGTGATGCGCGGACCTATTCCGAAGAGGAAGTGTACGCCATCGAAGTGGTGGCGATGGTCCTGGCCGAAATGACCGAGCTGGGCGCCTTTGTCGGCGAAGGCGCGGCCATGTCCGCCCGGCACCAGCAACAGGTGCTTTTCCGAGGCGGTACCGGCCAGGAAGGCGCGGCGCAGGGTCATGTCTGGCTGCACGAGCCGCGCGTCGTGGTCACCAACCCGATTGCCGACGATCCCGACCGCGAAATCGAACGTCTGCATGAGGCGGTCGAGGAACTGCGCGTCGGTGTGGATCGTATGCTGTCGCGGGCCGCCACCGGTGACAAGGAACAATTGGAGGTTCTTGAAGCCTACCGCATGTTCGCCAATTCCAAGGGTTGGATGCGGCGTATGGAGGAGGACATCTCCCGCGGGCTGTCTGCCGAGGCCGCCGTCGAAAAGGAGCAATCCGCCGCGCGCGCGCGCATGGGACAGGTGAACGATGCCTACCTGCGCGAACGCCTGCATGATCTAGACGACCTCAGCAACCGCCTATTGCGCATCCTGACCGGTCAGGGCGGCGAGACCGGGGCGGAAATGCCCGCCGATCCGATCCTGATCGCGCGTAACATCGGGCCTGCGGAACTCCTGGATTACGGACGCAAGCTCAAGGGGATCGTGCTCGAAGAAGGCTCCGTCGGCTCCCACGCCGCGATTGTCGCGCGGGCGCTGGCCATTCCGCTGGTGATCCATGCTGATCGCGTCACCACCGAGGCACTCAATGGCGATCTGGTGCTGGTCGATGGCGATCAGGGCATCGTGCACCTGCGACCGGATGAAACCGTCGTGTCGGCCTTCCGCGACAAGATGGCGATGCAGGCACAGGCGCAGGAACGCTATGTGTCGATCCGCGAGAAGCCCGCCGAGACGCTCTGCGGGACGACGATTGCGCTGCATATGAACGCAGGACTGATGGCCGATCTGCCCAGCCTTGGCGGATCGGGTGCCGAAGGCGTGGGCCTTTTCCGCACCGAATTGCAATTCCTGGTGCGCAACCACATGCCCAAGCGCGCGGAGCTAAGCGAGCTTTACGCGCGGGTGATTGACGCGGCGGGCGACAAGCGGGTGGTGTTTCGCACACTCGACATCGGGTCGGACAAGGTCCTGCCCTATATGACCGCCACGGATGAGCCGAACCCGGCCATGGGTTGGCGCGCCATTCGCGTGGGGCTCGACAAGCCCGGCGTGATGCGGATGCAGCTGCAGGCGCTCATCCGCGCCGCGGCAGGCCGCCCCCTGAGCATCATGTTCCCCTTCGTTGCGCAGCGCGAAGAATTCCGGGCCGCCCGGGCGGAAATGGAGAAGGCGTTGGAGCGCGAACGCATTCTGGGCCATCCGATACCTGAAAGCCTTGAGGTTGGGGCGATGCTCGAGACGCCCTCGCTCGCCTTCGCCCCGCACCGCTTCTATCAGGAGGTCGATTTCCTTTCGATTGGCGGCAATGACCTCAAGCAGTTCTTCTTTGCTGCGGACCGCGAAAACGAGCGGGTCCGGCGGCGGTATGACACGCTGAACGTGAGCTTCCTGAGCTTTCTGGAAAACATCGTCGCCCGTTGCGACGCCACGCGCACACCGCTCTCGTTTTGTGGCGAGGATGCGGGCCGCCCGGTCGAGGCCGCCTGTTTCGCTGCCATCGGCCTGCGTACCCTTTCGATGCGCCCGGCCTCCATCGGGCCGGTCAAATCCATCCTGCGGCGCATTGATCTGGTCGATCTGCGCGCGGTCATTCACGAGGCCAGCGATGAAGGCCACCAGACGGTCCGGCCCTTCGTGATGAAATACCTCAAAGGCAAGCTCTGAGGCTCAGGCGCGTTTGATCGGATCGCGGGCGACGCGTTTGCGGAAATCCTCGAGCAGTTCGGCGTGGTCGCGGTCCGACGTGATCGCCAGCCGCCTGAGGCCGAAATGCACATGCGCCATCTGCTGATAGTAACTGGTATAGGCATAGTTCGTGGCCGCTCCGGCCGCTGCGCCCAGCACCGGCACCGTTTGCGCCGCGAGTTTCTGCCCCAGGACCGTGGCCAGACGTGGCGCCACGCGGGCAATCAGCGTGTTGAGCGTTGTGCCGGTCACGGTCAGCCTTGTGCTCAGGAACGCAACATCCGCGCCGTCATCGTGATCCAGCGGCCCGGCAGCGGCCAGCACCTGGATGCAGTCGAACATCACCGCCTCCTCGGCCGGGTCGAACCCGTGTTCAATCGCCACGTCCTGAATGGCGCGCAGCAGGATCGTTGTGGTCACCGGCAGTTCGGCCATCGCACTGGGCAAGCCGCCGAAACCGCCCGCGGCCCCCATGGCCGTCGTGGCCAGCCGCGTCAGCCAGCCGGGCTGTTCGCCCACCACCCCGCGGGAGCGGTGCGCAGCACTCATCGCCAGTTTCAACGCCTGCTCGGTTCCGACACCCAGCCGGTCACGAATGCCACTGGGCAACCGGTCAAGCAGCCCTTCGGCCTGACCGCCGATGGCGTTCAGAACCTGAATGCCAAGATTACCCGCCGAGGCGTGCCGCTTTGCCAGCAGATCAAGCTGACGTTCCGTGTCCCGCGCGCCAAGCGTCTTGTCCAAGATTTCCATGACCTAACAGATCGGCATTTGGGCAACCGCTTTCAAGCGTATCGGGTGACTTTACCCGAAATCCCTGCCCAGGCCCCCGGCATCAGATCGACCCCCAGAACCCGGTCGGGATTGGTGGGTGGCGGCATTTCCACCCCCTCCAGCCGCGTGAAGCCGAAGCGCCCGTAATAGGGCGCATCACCTACCAGCATGACCCTTTCCCAACCGCTCGTTTCCGCCCGGTAGAGGCTTTCGCGGATGAGCGACCCGCCAAGCCCCTCGCCCTGCCGCGTCGGGTGCACGGCGACGGGACCCAGCAACAGCGCCTTCTCGCCGCCCACACGCACAGGCCAGAAGCGGATTGCGCCACCAAGGATCTGATCGGTGTCTCGCGCCACGAGGCTCAACCCCTTGACCGGGTCGATGCCGTCCCGCAGGCGATAGGACGAAAGCGCCTCGCGGCCCGGCGCAAAGCAGAGGTCGTAAAGCGCCTCGACCTCCCACCAATCGTCTTTTTCCTCAGGCCGCAGCTCTAACACGCGAATTTCCTTGCGAATTCAGGTGGCATAGCGCCTAGCACGGCGCTAGGTCTGGTTCAAACAGCTAAGAGGGGTGTCATGTTCTATCGACCCGAGGACGGCCACGGTCTGCCGCATAACCCGTTCAACGCCATCGTCACGCCGCGCCCGATCGGGTGGATTTCGACGCGGGCTTCGGATGGCAGTGACAACCTCGCGCCCTATTCGTTCTTCAACGCCGTGGCCTACGTGCCGCCGCAGGTCATGTTCGCCTCAACAAGCGCCAAAGAGGATCGTGGAGACACCAAGGACAGCATCGCCAATATCCGGGAAACGGGCGTGTTTTGCGTCAACATCGTGGAGTACGAGATGCGCGGCGTGATGAACCAAAGCTCCGGCCCCTGGGGACGGGATGTCGATGAGTTCACCGATGCGGGGATCGAGAAGGCCGATTGCGAGACGATTGACTGCGCCCGCGTGGCCGCCGCACCCGCGTCGCTTGAATGCCGGTCGACGCAGATCGTGCAGTTGCCGGGCGCGGCGAATTTCGTGGCGTTCGGCGAGGTCATTGGCGTGCACATGCGTGATGATTGTGTCGTCGACGGTGCCTTCGACGTGACCCGCTTCAATCCGCTGGCCCGCTTGGGATACAAGGATTATTCGGTTGTCCGCGAGGTGTTCAGCCTAACCCGCCCGGGAGAATAACCAGATTGGATGTGGTTTGATGAGTGCTGCCCGGACCGGGTCGATTCAGCACGCGCGGAATCAAGGCCAAAGGCCGCCGCGCGATCGCCAGACCGCCCGCCAGGGCTGGCAAACGCACGGCTCAGCGTATATCTTACCAACAGCCAACCAACCCAAATCGCGCTGCTCCAAACAGCCCTCAGTGGCCCGCCCCCAGCACACCGGTCCGCACCCCGTAATCCACGGCGATCTCGTAATCCGGGTCATCGTCGCTATCAACCATGAGGTGGCCCGCCTTGGTCAGCAGCCGATGACAATCGCGGCTGAGGTGGCGCAGCATGATGCGTTTGCCCGCCGCCTCGTACTTGAGGGCTATCGCCTCAATTGCCTGCAATGCGGACTGGTCCACAACCCGGCTGGCGGCAAAATCAACGATCACAACATCCGGATCATCTGACACCTTGAAAAGCTCGGAAAATCCTTCCGCCGAGCCGAAGAACAGCGGCCCCTGGATTTCATAGACCTTGGCGCCGGTCTCCGTCACGGAGTCGCGCTCGATCGCATGGATGCGCGTGGCATTGTTCCAGGCATAGGTCAGGGCCGACACGATCACGCCCACGACCACCGCGATGGCCAGGTCGTATTTCACCGTGACCACTGTCACCAGCACGATCACCGCCGCGTCGGAGAAAGGCACTTTGCGCAGGATGGTCAGGGAGTTCCAGGCAAACGTACCGATCACCACCATGAACATCACGCCCACAAGTGCTGCGAGCGGGATCTGCTCGATCAACGGTGCTGCAAAGAGGATGAAGATCAGCAGGAATAGCGCCGCTGCGATCCCGGCAATCCGCGTGCGCCCGCCGGATTTCACGTTAATCATCGACTGCCCTATCATCGCGCAACCGCCCATGCCGCCAAAGAAGCCGGTGACCGTATTGGCGATGCCCTGTGCAATACATTCCTGGCTGGCCCCGCCGCGCTTGCCGGTCATCTCACCGACAAGGTTCAGCGTCAGAAGGCTTTCGATCAGGCCGATTGCCGCGAGGATCACCGCATAAGGCAGGATGATCTCAAACGTCTCGAAAGTCAGCGGCACCATGGGCAGATGGAATTCGGGCAGCCCGCCCTTGATCGAGGCCAGATCGCCCACCCGAGGCACCTCGAGGCCCATGGCGATGACCAGCCCTGCGACGACGCCGATCCCGGCCAGGGGCGCGGGGATGATACGTGTGATCCGCGGCATCACCCAGATGATCGCCATGGTCAACGCCACCAGGCCCAGCATGGTATAAAGCTCCGCCCCGGCGAGCCATTCGCCGCCGCCCATGCCGTGACCGGTGTTCTCCATCGAGCCCGGCACCTTGAACTGCCCCAATTGCGCCAGGAAGATCACGATGGCCAGCCCGTTCACGAAGCCCAACATGACCGGATGTGGCACCAGCCGGATGAATTTACCCCATCGGAGCGCCCCTGCGATGATCTGCAAAAGACCCATCAAGACCACGGTCGCAAAGAGATATTCGACCCCGTGCTGCGCCACCAGCGCCACCATCACAACGGCCAAGGCACCAGTCGCCCCCGAGATCATGCCAGGCCGCCCGCCAATGAGCGCGGTGATCAACCCCACCAGAAACGCCGCGTAGAGCCCAACCAGCGGATGTACCCCCGCGACGAAGGCAAAGGCCACCGCCTCGGGCACCAGCGCCAGCGCCACGGTCAGCCCCGACAACAACTCAATCCTGAGCCGCCCGACGCTCAGCGTCTCATCCTCCATGATCCGAAGGTCGGGCATGGAGATATTGTTAGCAAAAGCTGCCAGAATTGCGTGTTTCAAGGAAGAAATCCTGCTGGTGTCGTTGCGCGCGAACCGCCCCATTACAAGGCCACACCGGAAATGACCAGCCACAAGATGGGGAAGCCGTCATGTGCTGCGGCCATACCACGGGCCGGTGTGGCGGCGATGCCCATATCACCCATTTCCTTTCGCAGAATGCGGACGTATCAATAGGGTCGAAAGACTAACGGAGGGATAATGAACGAGACCATCATTGGCATCATCGGCGGCTCCGGTGTCTATGAAATCGACGGGCTGGAAGGGGCCGAATGGGTCCGGCAGGAAAGCCCCTGGGGCGCGCCGTCGGATGAGATCCTGACCGGGGCGCTTGGCGGGGTGCGCATGGCGTTTCTGCCGCGTCATGGGCGGGGGCATGTGCATTCGCCAACGACCGTCCCCTACCGTGCGAATATCGACGCCCTCAAACGCCTGGGCGTGACCGATGTTATCAGCGTGTCGGCCTGTGGCTCGTTCCGCGAAGAGATGGCGCCGGGCGATTTTGTCATTGTAGATCAGTTCATTGACCGGACTTTCGCGCGGGAAAAATCCTTCTTCGGTACCGGCTGCGTCGCCCATGTGAGCGTCGCCGAGCCGACCTGCCCGCGCCTGGGCGATGCCTGCGAGACCGCCGCCCGGGAGGCCGGGGTGACGGTGCACCGCGGCGGCACTTACCTCGCCATGGAAGGGCCGCAGTTTTCTACCCTGGCGGAGTCGAAGATGTACCGCGAGGTCTGGGGCTGCGACGTGATCGGCATGACCAACATGCCAGAGGCCAAACTCGCCCGCGAGGCCGAGCTCTGCTACGCATCCGTCGCGATGATTACCGACTATGATAGCTGGCATCCGGATCATGGCGAAGTGGATGTCACGCAGATCATTGCAACGCTCACGGGCAACGCCGGCAAGGCCCGTGACATGGTGGCCCGCCTGCCCGCACTGCTGGGCCCCGACCGGGCGCCCTGCCCGCATGGCTGTGACCGCGCCCTTGACTACGCCATCCTCACCGCCCCCGACGCGCGCGATCCCGCCCTGCTTGCCAAACTTGACGCGGTTGCTGGCCGCGTGCTTGCCCAAAAGGACACCTGACATGTCTCTCGAACTCTGGCTCACCTTCGTGGCGGCATCGACCGCGCTTCTGATGATCCCCGGCCCCACCGTTCTGCTGGTGCTGAGCTACGCGCTCAGCCAGGGGCGGCGGGTCGCGCTGGCCAGTGCGGCGGGCGTGGCCCTGGGCGATCTCATCGCCATGACAGCGTCGCTTCTGGGCCTTGGGGCGCTGGTGCTGGCCTCGGCCACGCTCTTTACCGCGCTTAAATGGATCGGGGCGATCTATCTGATCTGGATGGGTCTGAAATTGCTCCGCGCGCCGCGGTCGGAAGGGTTGGACACCGTCGCGACCGCCGACACAACCCCGCGCAAGGTCTTTGGCCACACCGCGGCGGTCACCGCGCTGAACCCGAAATCCATCGCTTTCTTCATCGCCTTCGTCCCGCAATTCGTGAGCGTCAGCGCACCGCTCGCGCCGCAATTCGCCATCCTGATCGCCACATTCGTGGGGCTCGCGGCCCTGAACGCGCTAACCTTTGCGCTCTTGGCGGACCGGCTGCGCATGACGATCAAACGACCCGCTGTCATCACCTGGCTGACCCGTAGCGGTGGCGTGGCGCTTGTTGGCATGGGCGTCATGACCGCGACGCTGCGCCGGGCCTCATGATCGGCACACCCGGCACGGTTCTGATCCTCGGGGCCGACGGGTTCATCGGGCGCCATATCGCCTTTGGCCTGCGCAATCAGGGCTGGCAGGTAATCGCCTCGGCCCGCCGCACCAAGCGTTTGGCGCAGATGGGGTTCAAAACGCTCAAGGCGGACCTGACCGCGCCGCGCGCCGCTGATCCGGCCTTCTGGCGGCCTCATCTGGGCGCGGTGACGCATCTGGTAAACGCCGCGGGCGTCCTCAGCGCGTCGGACGTGATCTGCGAAGCGGTGCATGTATCAGCCCCCGAGGCGGTCTATCAGGCGCTGCCCGACGGTGCGCGGGGCCTGTTGATCTCGGCCGTGGGCATTGACGAGGCCGAGACCGATTTCGCGGTTTTCCGGCGCGCGGGCGAAGAAATCGCATCACGGCACGACGTCTCTATCCTGCGCCCCGGGCTGGTGCTGGGGGATACGTCCTATGGCGGCTCTTCCCTGATGCGGGCGCTTGCGGCCATGCCGCTGCTGATGCCAGCGGTGGGCAAGGGACAACAGGTGTTCAACCCCATTCATGCCAGCGACCTCACCGAGATGATCGCGCATCTGCTGCACCACCCGCCCCCGCCCGGTCCGCATGAGGTTGGCGGCCCCGAGGAAATCACGCTGGCCGAGATGTTGCGCGCGGTGCGGCGCTGGCTGGGGTTGCGCAAGGCGCCACTGTTCCGGTTGCCCCTGCCCCTTGCGCGGCTCATCGGTCGCATCGGGGATGCGATGCGCCTCGGCCCGATTTCCTCGACCGCTGTGACGCAACTGGAAACCAGCGTTCTGGCCCGCCCCGACACGGCGATCACCGCCTTGCCGGTCCAACCAAGGGGGTTTTCCGATTTCCTGGCGGCGCGGCCGGCGGGGACGCAGGATCTCTGGCACGCCCGGCTCTACCTGATGCGCCCGTTGCTGCGCCTCACCCTTGCCGCGCTATGGCTGGTCTCGGGGCTGATCGGCCTGACCCTGCCCGCCGCGCAGTTCCTGCCGTTGATCCCCGAGGCCAGCGCAAGCGACATGACGCTGACCCTCCTCGCCCGGCTGGGCGGTCTGGCGGATATCGCCATCGCCCTCGCACTGCTGCGCGGTTGGCGGCCGCAGCTGATGGCCGGTGTGCAGGGGGTGATGATCGCGCTTTATACGGTGGCGTTTTCATGGCTCGCCCCTGCGCTCTGGCTCTTGCCCCTTGGCGGATTGCTCAAGAACATCCCGCTGCTGGCGCTGATTGCCGTCCAGGCGATCCTTGAGGATGAGAGGTAGCCATGGACCCCTACCTGATCGCGAAATGGCTGCATGTCCTCAGCTCGACAGTGCTTTTCGGCACCGGCATGGGCACGGCGTTCCAGATGGTCTGGGCCATGCGAACGGGCCGGGTTGAGACGATCCATTCGGTGTCGTCGGGCGTCGTTGTTGCCGATTGGCTCTTCACCACGCCTGCCGGGGTGATCCAGCCGTTGACCGGGCTGTGGCTCGTCTATCTGACCGGGTACTCGCTGTGGGAGCCATGGCTGATCGCGACCTACGCGCTCTATGGTCTCGCGTTCATCTGCTGGGCGCCGGTCGTGCATATGCAGATCCGTATCCGCAATCTCGCGCGGGCGGCCTTGTCCGGTGGCGAAAGCGGGGCCGAGGCCATGGCCCGCCTCTATCGCTGGTGGTTTCGCCTGGGCTGGCCCGCCTTCGGGTCGATGATCTTGATCTTCTGGCTGATGATCGCGAAACCCGAGCTATGGTAGAGGTCCCTTGCGTGCATCCGCGCTTTCGGCGAAACCGGTAGGGGGACAACAGCGGAGAGCGCATGATGGCACAGGTGAAATCGGTCAAGGATTACATTCGCACGATCGTGGATTTTCCGCATGAGGGGATCATGTTCCGCGATGTCACCACGCTCTTTGCCGATCCGCGCGGGTTTCGCATGGCGATCGACCAGATGCTGCACCCCTACGCGGGGATGCAGATCGACAAGGTCGTGGGGCTCGAAGCACGCGGGTTCATCCTCGGCGGGGCCATTGCGCATCAGCTCAGCAAGGGGTTCGTGCCCATTCGCAAAAAGGGCAAGCTACCCGGTCAGACCATCAGCCAGGGGTATCAGCTTGAATACGGCGAGGCGGTTGTCGAAGTGCATGACGACGCCATCGACGCGGGCGAGAAGATCCTTTTGGTCGACGACCTGCTGGCCACCGGCGGGACCGCCGAGGCGGGCATCAAACTGATCGAAAGGCTGGGCGGTGAAATCATCGGCTGTGCCTTTGTCGTCGACCTGCCGGACCTCGGCGGGCGCGGGCGGCTTGAGGCGCTTGGCATGGATGTCCACGCCCTCTGCGCTTTCGAGGGTGAATGACGCGCGCACCTTTTGGCGCAATCAACCCACCTGCCCCGATGGTGGCTCTCCACTCCGCTTAAGGTTTTGATAACCACTCGCGCCTAGGGTCAGGGTGCCGATATTTTTGCGGCACTGCTTGCAACGATCTAACGGGATCGGTTACCGCACCCTGCTTCCCCCCTCCTTGGCAGGGTGCGGTTTCTTCTCTGGTTACTTCTGATAATAGTCGCGGAACCACCGTACAAAGGCGGCGATGCCATCGCGAAAATCCGTGCGCGGTGCATATCCGGTGAGTTCGCGCAAAAGACGCGCATCGGCCCATGTGGCCGGTACATCGCCTTTCTGCATTTCCATGTAATTGCGCTGCGCGGCAATGCCCAGCTCCGCCTCGATCGCATCGACGAAATCGCCAAGCCGAACCTTGTCCGAGTTGCCGATATTCACGACTCGGTAGGGCGCCACCGGTGAAAGACTGTCCCATTCGGGGATATCGTCCGGCCCATCGGGCCGCACCGGAGCCGCATCCATCAGCAACCGAATCCCCCGCACCAGATCGTCCACATAGGTAAAATCGCGGTACATGTCGCCGTGGTTGTAGATGTCGATCGGGCGCCCATCGAGGATCGCATCGACGAACTTGAAAAGCGCCATGTCGGGCCGGCCCCAGGGGCCATAGACGGTGAAAAACCGGAACATCGTCGTGGGCAGGTTCCACAGATGGGCATAGGAATGCCCCATCGCCTCGGTCGCCTTCTTGGTGGCCGCATAGATCGTCATCGGGCTGTCGGCCTTGTGGGTTTCGGCATAGGGCATCGCGGTATTGGCGCCATAGACGGACGAGGTCGAGGCCATCAGCAGATGCGATACCGCGTTGCGCCGCGCGGCCTCCATCACGTTGAACGTGCCGGTGACGTTGGCGTCGATGTAAGCCCGCGGATTTTCAAGCGAATAGCGGACGCCCGCCTGCGCGGCCAGGTGCACGATGACGTCCGGCGCAAACCCGTCAATGGCCCGGTCCAGCGTATCGCGATCCTCCAACATGCCTTCGGTTGCGGCGAATCCGGGGCTTTGCAGCAGGACCTGATGCCGCCGACGCTTGAGCGTGACATCGTAGTAATCGGTCATGCCGTCGAAGCCATGGACCTGCATGCCTTGATCCAACAAAAGCCGTGCCAGATGAAAGCCGATGAAACCGGCCGTGCCTGTGATGAAGATGCGTGTCATCGGTGCCTTTTCGCTGGATACCGCGTCCAGCGATAGCCGCTGCACCGCAACCGGACAACCCCGGTTTCGCAGCCAGCGTACCGCCTTTGGGATTGACATCATTTTACCATTTGTTAAGATAATGTCGTTTTAAACATCCAAAATACAGGAAATCTGAACTTGGCGATCAAGATCGAAATGCTTCGCTGTTTCCGCGCGGCGGCCGACCACGGCAGTCTTGCCGACGCGGCGCAGCAGCTTGGCCGAACCTCTTCGGCCGTTTCGATGATGCTGCGCCAATTCGAGGATCATATCGGCGCCCCCCTGTTTGAAAGCGCGCGGAAATCGCGCCTGACGCCCCTGGGTGAAATGGTTCTGGTTGAAGCGCGGCGCGAATTGGAACATTTCGATCGGACCGTGAAGTCGATCGAGGGGATGTCCCGCGCGGAGCAGGGTCAGGTGCGTCTGGCGGTGACACCGTCCGTCGCGCAAGCGATCCTGCCGAAGATCCTGCAGGATTTCATGCGTCGTCATCCGGGCGTTCAGATCGACATGCGCGACACCGACAGCGCTTCGGTGCAGCGCGAACTGACCTCTGAGCGGGCCGATATCGGCATGGCGACCCTTCGGCAGATGCCCGGCTTTGACCGGGAGTTGATCTTTTCCGACCGGTTCGGTGTTGTTTGCCCGGTCGACAGCCCGCTGGCACGCAATTGGTCGGAACTGACCTGGAAGGACATCGAGGGGATGAATTTCATCGCCAACGGTCTGTGCTTCAACATTGCCGATGAAGGCTTCGCGCCGATCCTGAACGCGTCGAACCTGATGGTGCCCAACACCGCCTCGATCCTGAGCCTTGTGCGCGCAGGCGTCGGCATCACCATCCTGCCGGAACTGGCCGTGCTGCCGGAATTCCTGGATCTTGAGTTTCTGCCCCTGGTCGACTGCTCTGCCCGGCGCGAGGTGTGGATGGTCACACCATCCGGTCACATGCTGACACCGGCAGCACAGGCCATGGCCGATGCCATCCGAAATGCCGACATCCCGATCAATCACTGATCTTTCAGATTTTCTGAATTTCCATAAACTAATTCGCGTTTGATTGAATGATCCCGATATGGTGTAATCGCTTCGGGTTTTTTGCCAACAGCAGACGCACAAAGAGGACAACACATGGGCCAGACACAGCACAACTTCATCACGGGGAAATGGGTCGCCGGCACCGGTGAGGTCGAAAACCGCAATCCATCGGACCTGAGTGATCTGATTGGCGTCTACGCGCAGGCCAGCGGCGATCAACTCGAAGAGGCGTTGGATGCCGCCGCCGCCGCTCAGAAGGAATGGGCAGGCTACGGCATGGAGCGCAAGCAGGCGGTGCTGATGGCCATTGGCAACGAGTTGATGGCCCGCGCCGAAGAGCTTGGCACGCTCCTGAGCCGCGAGGAAGGCAAACCGCTCGCCGAGGGCAAGGGCGAGGTCTTCCGCGCCGGTCAGTTCTTTACCTATTACGCTGCTGAATGCTTGCGGCAACTGGGCGAAAACGCCGACAGTGTCCGCCCGGGCATCGAGGTCGATGTGCGCCGCGAACCGATCGGCACCGTGGCCATCATCAGCCCCTGGAACTTCCCCACAGCCACCGCAAGTTGGAAGATCGCGCCCGCACTTTGCTACGGCAACGCGGTGATCTGGAAGCCCGCCAACGTGACCCCCGCCTCTGCCGTGGCCCTGACCGAGATCATCAGCCGTCAGGACATCCCCGCAGGCCTTTTCAATCTCGTGATGGGTGCGGGCCGCGACGTGGGTCAACGGTTGGTGGACAGCCCAAAGATCAACGCGATTTCCTTCACCGGGTCTGTTCCCGTGGGCAAGGGCATCGCCGCCTCGGCGGTGCAGAACCTGACCAAAGTGCAGCTTGAGATGGGCAGCAAGAACGCGCTTGCCGTCATGGATGATGGCGATATCGACCTGGCCGTCACCCTGGCCCTTGGCGGCGCCTTTGGCGGCTCGGGGCAGAAATGCACCGCCTCCTCGCGCCTGATCGTCCACGCAGGGGTGCATGACGCCTTTGTCGAAAAGCTCATCAAAGGCGCCGAGGCGATGAAGGTCGACCACGCACTGGCCGACGGCACGCAAATCGGCCCGGTGGTCAGCGAACAGCAATTGGGTGAAAACCTCGCCTATGTCGATCTGGGCAAATCCGAAGGGGCCGAGCTGGCCTGTGGCGGTGTCCGGGTCGAGCGTGCGACCGAAGGCTATTACATGACCCCGGGCGTTTTCCTTAATACAAACAACGACATGCGCATCAACCGCGAAGAGATGTTCGCGCCTTTGGCCGCCGTCATCAAGGTCGACAGCTATGACGAGGCGCTGGCCACGGTCAACGACACCAATTTCGGCCTGACCGCCGGGATCGTGACGCAAAACCTCGCCCGCGCCACCCATTTCCGCCGCAACGCCCGCACCGGGGTTGTGACCGTCAACCTGCCCACCGCCGGGACCGACTACCACGTCCCCTTCGGCGGGCGCGGCGACAGCTCTTACGGCCCCCGCGAGCAAGGCACCTATGCCAAGGAATTCTACACCACGGTCAAGACCGCTTACATCTCGGCGGGCACGCCTGAATGACCTACCTGATCGACAACCTGCAATATGCGAACTGGTCCGAGAAGATCTTTCGCGAGATGCGCGAGGGCGGCGTGGACGCGGTCCATGTCACCATCTCGTATCATGAGAATTTCCGTGAAACTGTCCTGAACTTCGAGAAATGGAACCGCTGGTTCGAGCAATTCCCGGACCTGATCTTTCATGGCCAGTGGGGCAGCGATGTACGCCGCGCCCGGGAAACCGGCCGCACGGCGATCTTCTTCGGCTTTCAGAACCCCTCGCCCATCGAGGACGATATCGGCCTTGTCGAAATTGTGCACAAGCTCGGCGCGCGGTTCATGCAGCTTACCTACAACAACCAGTCGCTGCTGGCGACGGGCTGCTACGAGGCCGAGGATACCGGCATCACCCGTATGGGCCGCCAGGTCATCAAGGAGATGAACCGCGTCGGCCTGGTGGTGGACATGAGCCATTCCGCCGACCGCTCGACCATCGAAGCGGCGGAGATCTCCGAGCGCCCGATCACCATCACCCATGCCAACCTCCATTCCTGGCAACCTGCCCTGCGCAACAAGCGCGATGACGTGGTGCGCGCGGTCGTGGAAAATGGCGGTATGATGGGCTTTTCGATGTATCCCCATCACCTAAAGGACAAATCCGACTGCACGGTCGAGAGCTTCTGCGAGATGATCGCGCGGGCCGCCGAAACCTTCGGGGCCGCGCATTTCGGCATCGGCAGCGACCTTTGCCAGGATCAGCCCGACAGCATCGTCGAATGGATGCGCGTGGGCCGCTGGTCCAAGGAAATCGACTATGGTGAAGGATCGGCCAGCGCGCCGGGCTTCCCGCCGCAGCCCAATTGGTTCAAGGACAACCGCGATTTCGGCAATATCGAAGCGGGCCTGCGCAAGATCGGATTCAGCGACGAAGAGGTCGCCGGCGTGATGGGCGATAACTGGCTGCGCTTTTACGACGAAAATTTTGGTCCGGTACAGGCAAGCTGACGAAAACACTCTATATCTGCCCGCATAGACCAGGAGGACGACCATGCACGAACCAAGCCCCGACCGCACCATCGCCCCCCGCGACCCTGCCGTCGTCATGCGGCTGGATCGGCTTGGATCGTTCCATCAATCGCGGCTGTCGTTCATACGGGTGCTGCTGCGCCGCCTGAAAGCGCAGGACTGGACTTTCGAACGTGCCCGGTTTGACATCAATGACCTTGGCGTTGGCCACGCGGTCTATACCGCCCATGGGCCGGAGCGGAGCTATTCCCTCGTGGCCTTCGCCAACGACCTGCCGCCGGAGAAACGCTCGGACCGGGTGATTGCCACGGAATGGGACGCGACCTTCACACTGTTTGACGGCATCCCAGACGAGGCCGATATTGAGCGTCTGTCCCGCAACGTCCCCAAACAAGAGGCGGGACGGGTCAGCGAAAAGGAACTGTCGCTCAGCCGGGCCAACCGTTCCGTGCGTCTTTGGGATTACGTGGTCGATGCCCTGTCACGCGGGGTTCAGCCCGATCTCGAAAAGGTCGAGGCGGTGGGATACCTGATGCGCACCACCGCGGTCTATGGCTCGGGTAAATTCGGTGCCGCCGACCGTGAACAATCCGCCAACCGGCCCGAATGCCAGGGGCCGTTCCAGATCGAGATGCTGTCGGTCTTCCTCACCCGCGCTTTTGTCATGGACCTGGTGGAGTACATGGCCAAACTGCGCGCGCCTGAGACGGCGGTGACGCTCGACCCGGCCCTGCGCCGCCGGTTTGGCATCGGCAACTCCACCGGCCTTGGCATGGCGCCGTTTCTATTGAACCACCCCGCCCTTATCAGCAACTGGATCCATGCCCGCGAAGAGGCGCTGGCGCGGATCAGGTCATTGCCGACCGCCAGCGAGGAAGACGCGCAGGCGTTTCGCGATTTCGCCGCGCGGGCGCAGTTGCATTCCAATTACTGGACGTCCGAACACCCGGTGCAGGTCGAAAAGCTCAGCGATCTCCGCGCCGACATGGAAGCCCTGCGCGCACACCTGGAAACCGCCGATCTAATGGGCGACCACCCCTGGAATCGCCTCTGGCTCTGGGCGGAGGGCGCTCTGTCGCTTGAGGGACAGGAACAGCTCGCCTCGCTCCTGATGGAACCTTACGGTGATCTCGTGGACGGCCTCAGCGATTGCATGTCCGCCGACGAGGCGCGGTTTTACCGCATCGACGGGTCGATGTCGGTGAGCCGGCTGAAAGCCCTGATCGAAGATATCTATGCCTGGGCGCTCGAAACCGACTGGACCGATCCAGCGGCACAGGCCCGCGTCTGGTACGTGTCTGAGGAAAAGCTGGAACCGCGCATGGGCGAACGCTTTGAGGAGCCGATTGAGCCTTATGAGCAGCCGCTCTGCCCAGGCCGCGATGCCGCACGCATGTATGCTGACCTGAAGGATTTCGACGACGGGCCGATTGCCGCCTTCCTGCTGCGCCACCCCGAACATCGTCACGTGGTGCGCCGGGCGCAGATCGCCGCCAAGCACCCCTATGCGGAAATCCGCGACAACACGATCAGCGCGTCGGTAATGCCGATCGACCTTCTACGCGCGAAACTTTCCTTCTTCGGGGCCTGCCATTTCGACCCGCGTTCCGATCGGTGGGTGCGGATCAACATGTTCCAACACGCGCCCTTCCCGCACGAATTGGCCACCGGTAATGCCGATGACTGGACATACCCTTACCTAAAGGGCTCCGAGGGATGAGTTGGTCCCTGAACGAGGTTGAAGGGCTGGCGCGCAAGGCCGCGCGGGGATCGGGCCTGAGCTGGGGTCTGGCGGAGGAGGCCGGGAAATCCACGCGCTGGCTGATGGCCGCCGGGATGCCGGGTGCGGAATCGCTCGCGGGACTTCTGACCCAGAATGATGGCCTGACCTATGGCGCGCTTTGCCCGGTCGATACCGAGGATGAATGGCAGGCCGAGGATGGCGGCGCCCTCTGCCCGCTGATCTCGGGGGCGGTGATCTGCGATCACGCGGCGGAAATCGCCAAGGGGGACGGGATCAAACTCAAGACCACGTCCTTTCCGATCCTGCTGCTGCCCTTTGCCGCCGGCGCCGCGGCGCTGACCGGGCAGGAGATGGAGGTCACGTGGGCTGGTTGTGCGGTCACGCTCGGCCCCGAGGGCGAAATCCAGGTGGATGACATGTCTGGCCTCGAGACGGCGCAGGCCACGGCGGTGAAGATCCGCGCGGCCACGGGCGAGCGGGCGAGCGCACGGGAAAAGGTGACCCGTTGCGATATCCCTGCCGATGTTGTGACCACGCTTGGCAATTTCGCGCATCGGACCTATGCCCCCGACACGCCCGAAAGCCGCCTGGCGGGTGCGGGTGCGGGCCTGACCGATAACGACTGAGATCCCGGCCATCCAAATGGGCGAAATCAATTTAACTTCAACAACTTACCACCTACCCACGAAGCCAGTTCCGAAATCGTGACCCGCAGAGCGCGCAAAATCTGCTATACTCAACCATAGATGGGTCGGCGCACCGCGCCTGGCAACCGTCCTGCAGATATCAGCCCGGGATGGGCGATCACTGTCCTCCTGAGCGGAAGATCGGGAGAAAATCATGGTAAAAACAATAGGAAATCCGCTGACCTGGGCCGCCGACGCGGTCTTTGGCACAAGCCGCAGCCTCGGCGCGGCAACAGAGGCGATGGCAAGCCACGAGACGACGCCACCTGCAACACGCTCTATCACGGACGCCGATATCCGCGGTGCGCTGCGCAAGGGGTATGATGACTTCAAGACGTTTCGGAGCGATGTCATGTTCCTGGTGGCGATCTACCCGTTGATCGGCATAGGCCTCATCGCCGTGGCGTCCAACCTGGCACTGCTGCCGCTTCTGTTTCCACTTGCTGCGGGATTTGCGCTTCTGGGGCCCGTTGCCGCCATTGGCCTTTACGAGATGAGCCGACGCCGCGAAGCCGGAGATGAGGTCGGCTGGGGTGCCGCACTAAACGCGCTCCGGGCGCATGTGGTGGGGCCGGTGATGGCCCTGGCGGTCTATCTCTTCGCAATGTTCGTGTTGTGGATTCTCGCCGCCATGTTGATCTATAGCGTGACCTTGGGACCGGAACCGCCCACGACGGTTTGGAGCTTTGCGCGGGACGTGCTGACCACCGGTGCGGGATGGCTGATGATCATCATCGGGATGGCCGTGGGCTTCATCTTTGCCGCCATCGTCCTCGTCGTGAGCATGGTATCCTTCCCGATGCTGATCGACCGGCGCGCGGGCATCCCGGTGGCGGTTGCCACATCGCTTCAGGTGGCGAAACAGAGCCCGGTCACCGTGGCCAAATGGGGGCTGATCGTGGCGGTGCTGATGGCGCTTGGATCGTTGCCGTTCTTCCTTGGCCTCATCATCGTGCTGCCGGTTCTGGGTCACGCGACATGGCACCTCTATCGTGCCGCGGTGCCACGCGCTGACCATGGCTGAAAACCAGGTCGGACCTTCGTGAACCCGCCCAGAAGGCGATGCGCTAACATATTGATTTTGCGTCATGTCCAGGCCGAAAATCGTTTCCGATTCATGCGTCATCGCTTTAGGGTGATCCAAAAAGCGGGGGACGAGGATGCGCAGCAGCAGAATGATCACGGCCGTCGAGGCCCATGCCGAGGGCGAGCCGGGCCGTGTCATCACCGGCGGCGTGCCGGATTTTCCCGGCGACAGCGTTTTCGAGAAAATGCAATGGATACAGGCACATGCGGACGATATACGGTTGCTGATGCTGCGGGAGCCGCGCGGGCAACCGGCGCTCTGCTGTAACATCCTGGTCCCGCCCTGTGATCCGCGGGCCGATGCAGGCTTCATCGTCATGGAGCAGACCGAATACCCGCCGATGTCCGGCTCCAACACGATCTGCGTCGTCACTGTCTTGCTGGAGACCGGCATTCTGCAGATGGTCGAACCGGTGACGGAACTGACCCTGGAGACGCCCGCGGGTCTCATCGCCGTGCAGGCCGAGTGCAGCGACGGCAAGGTGACCCGCGTGACATTCCGCAACGTACCCGCCTTCACCGTGCATCTGGATGCGCCGATTGAAGTGACAGGTCTCGGACAGATCCCTGTCGATATCGCCTGGGGCGGGATGTTCTATGTCCTCGCCAATGCGGACACCCTCGGCATCGACCTCGACGGTGCGAACGGGGCCGAGATCGTCAAGGTTTCGGAGGCGATCCGCGCCGCCGCTATCGACCAATTGCCGGTCACCCATCCCGAGAACCCCGAGATTACCGGCCCGACCATCACCAACCTTTGGGGCGCACCGATCACCCCGGACACCCATGGGCGCGGCGCCATCACCCTGTCGACCGGCGCGTTCGATCCCGAACGCCCCCACGCCCTGACCGGTATCCTGGATCGGTCCCCTTGCGGCACCGGCACCTGCGCCAAGATGGCCGTGCTTCATGCGCACGGGCAGCTCGACATCGGTCAGGACTACGTCAATGCCGGCCCCTTGGGCACGACCTTTACCGGCCGGATCGAAGAAGTCACGAGCATTGGCCCCTACCCGGCCATCGTGCCGACCATATCGGGTCAGGGGTGGATCTATGGCACGTCCAATTACATGGTCGATCCGACCGATCCGTTCCAGGACGGGTTCACCATCGGTGATATCTGGGGCTGAGCGGCCTCAAACCTCCGCCAGACGCGCCACATAGCGCGCCAGCGTGTCGATTTCGAGGTTGACGGGGTCCCCCACGGACGCGTCGCCCCAGGTGGTCATCTGCTTGGTATGGGGGATGAAATTGATCCCGAAATCGCAGTCATCGACCTCGTTCACCGTAAGCGACGTACCGTTGAGCGCGACGGACCCTTTCGGCGCAATGAACCGGGCCAGGTGCCTGGGCGCGCGCAGGGTCACGCGGGTGCTGTCGCCCTCATCGGCAATCGCCACGATCTCGGCCAGCCCGTCCACATGGCCCGATACGATATGCCCGCCCAGCTCGTCGCCGACCTTGAGCGCTCGTTCCAGGTTGATGCGGCTGCCGTCGGCCCATTTGCCAAGATTGGTCTTCGACAGGGTTTCCGCCGACACATCCACGTCGAACCAATCGTCACCAAGCGCCACGACCGTCAGGCACACCCCGTCGCAGGCAATCGACGCGCCAATATCAATCGAAGAGGTCTCGTAGGCCGTGCCGATCCGTGCCCGGAGATCGCCCCGTTGCGTCAAACCCTGAACCCTGCCGATATCGGTGATGATGCCCGTGAACATGGTCGTCTCCGCTTGTATTTTCGCAACAACTCTCGCCGGTTCTGCACATAACGTGATGCAAAATTAACCATACACGCTTTAGACTTACCACCGCGTGGAGGCAAGATGCGCCTCTCGTCCGGCCACATTTTTGCCCGATTTCGGCTTTATTGCGGCCATAACTGTTAACGAGCCGGTGTGTAAATGACTGTTTCGAGTGGAAAAGACCGGGTTTTCCTGTTCCTGCAAGGGCCGCATGGCCCGTTCTTCAGCAGGCTCGGAAAGATGTTGCGCGCCTCCGGCGCCGAGGTCTGGCGCGTGGGCTTCAACGCGGGCGATCAGTTCTTTTGGGGTGACCGGGCATCCTACATCCCCTTTCTCGATGATGCCGCCGCCTGGCCAGAGACCATCGCGGCGCTGATTGCGGACAAGAGCGTCACCGATATCGTGCTCTATGGCGATACCCGCCCGATCCATGCCCAGGCGATTACGGCGGCACGCCTTGCGGGGCTCACGATCCACGTCTTTGAAGAGGGGTATATGCGCCCCTACTGGGTGACCTATGAACGCGGTGGCACCAACGGGCATTCGCGCCTGATGGAGATGGGGATCGACGATATGCGCGCGGCGCTGGCACAGTCGGACATGGACGCCCCGTTGCCGCCCGCAAGCTGGGGCGACATGCGCGAACATATCTTCTACGGCGCGCTCTACCACGGACAGGTATTGCTCAGAAACCGCCGGTACCGCAATTTCCGCCCGCACCGGGCGCTTGGCGTACGGCAGGAATTCAAACTCTACCTGAAACGCCTGCTGCTGATGCCGTTTCAGGCGCTGGACCGCCATATCGCCACCACCCGTATCAAATATGGTGGCTTCCCTTATCACCTTGCCCTCCTGCAGCTTGAACACGACGCCTCGTTCCAGGCACATTCACCGTTTTCGACCATGACGGATTTCCTGAAAACCGCCGTGGAAGGGTTCGCCAAAGGGGCGCCACCCCATCATCACCTGGTGGTTAAGGCGCATCCGCTGGAAGATGGCCGCGCGCCGATCCGGCGGGAACTCAGACGCCTAGCCCGCGCCCATGGCATTGAAAAGCGGGTACATTATGTGCGCGGCGGCAAGCTCGCGCGACTTCTGGACGAGGCCCGTAGCGCAATCACGGTAAACTCCACCGCTGCGCAGCAAGTGCTTTGGCGCGGTATTCCGCTCAAGACCTTCGGGCAGGCGGTCTATGACAAACCCGAGTTTGTCTCCACGAAACCTCCGGCCGATTTCTTTGCCGGCGCGGCGCGGCCCGATCACAAGGCCTACCGCGATTACCGGCGTTTTTTGCTCGAAACCAGCCAGGTTGCGGGCGGTTTCTACTCGGCGAAAGGGCGTCGCCAATTGCTGCGGCAGGCAGTCGATATGATGCTGTCCGCGGACGATCCTTATGATGCGCTGAAATCCGGCACCGCGGCACCGCGGCAACAGTTGCGCGTCGTGAGCTAGGCCCATCTACGACAAACGCTGGATTTTATTCACAGATTCCGCTAGCTTTTGCCAAAAAAGAAGACCGAGGCAGTAAAAACAGGTCGAGGAGACCGAGCAGTGAACTCCCAATCCAAACGGTGGGCGAGACCCGTCGCCCTTTTGGTCGTTCTGGCCATGGTTGCGTCCTGTGGGACGCTTCCCCGCGTCGGACCGAACAAGCGTGAAATCTATGAAGGGTCTGTGCAACGCTCCGGCGATGCCTTTGTCGTCTCGGTCAATGACCGGGTGACACGCGCCACCGCCGTGCAACCCGCGCTTGGCTTTAGCCAGGGATTCCTCAACGCCTCGCCGCTCGGCGCCGATACGATCCGCCCCGGCGACACCCTTGGGCTGACGATCTGGGAAAACGTCGATGACGGCTTGCTGGCGGGCGCCTCCCAAAGCCAGACCGTGCTTGAAGAAGTGCAGGTTGACGGCGCCGGGTTCATCTTCGTGCCCTATGCGGGCCGTATCCGCGCCGCCGGGAACACCCCCGAAGCGATCCGCCGCATCATCACCGCCAAACTTGACGAGCAGACCCCCGACCCGCAGGTCGAAGTGCGCAGGCTGGCGGGCAACGGCTCCACCGTGTCGATCATCGGCGCGGTAAACGGCCAGGGCGTCTATCCGATCGAGGCCCCGACCCGGACGCTTTCCACCATGCTGGCCGCCGCCGGTGGTGTGGCAATCCCCCCCGAGGTGGCGCAGGTCAGCGTGATCCGGGGACAGCACCGATCCAAGGTCTGGTTCCAGGATCTCTTCAAACATCCCGAATTCGACATCGCCCTGCGGGGGGGTGACCGCATTCTGGTCGAACAGGACACCCGCGCCTTCACCGCCCTCGGGGCCACCGGCTCCCAGGCGCGTGTAACGTTTGAGACCCAGACCCTGAGCGCCATCGAAGCGATTGCGACCGTGGGCGGCCTGACCTCCAACATCGCCGATCCCACCGGCGTCTTCATCATGCGCAATGAGCCCGCCGAGATCGCCAATCAGGTGCTTGGCCGCAACGACCTCATCGGGGCGCAACGGGTGGTCTATGTGCTGGATCTGACGCAGCCCAACGGGATGTTCATGGCCCGTGATTTCGCCGTCCGGGACGATGACACGCTATACGTGACCGAGGCACCATTCGCGCAGTGGAGCAAAGTGATTTCGGCCCTGACCGGCACCCTTTCGGCCGTCGGTTCGGTATCGACCGCGGGCGACACGCTCGGGCAGTGATGTCCGACACGCATTCGGATGACCCCGCCGAGGCCACCGAGCCCCGGCGGGTTTTCTATTTCAACGCCGGTTTCCTGAAGCAACAGCGGATTCGCCGGATCATGGAACTGGCGGGCTATCCCCTGCAACTGGGCAAGCCGGGGCCCGACGACCTGATCGCGGTCTGGGGCCATTCGCCTTATGCCAAGCGAGGGGAGGCTGCGGCAGAGGCCACCGGTGCGGGGCTGATCCGGGTCGAAGATGCGTTCCTGCGCTCGCTCCATCCCGGTCGCGACGGAGAGCCGCCCATCGGGCTTCTGATCGACCAGCGCGGGGTGCATTTCGATAGCAGCCAGCCTTCCGATCTCGAACACCTCCTGGCCACGCATCCGCTGGACGACACCGCCCTGATGGACCGCGCGCGCGGGGCAATCGAGTATCTGCAAGAGGCCCATCTGAGCAAATATGCTGCGTTCGATCCCGCCACCCCCTGCCCCGATCCGGGCTATGTGCTGGTGATCGACCAGACCAGGGGCGATGCCAGCGTGACCCATGGCCAGGCCGACGCCAATACCTTCCGCGAGATGCTCTACTACGCGCAGGAGGACAACCCCGGCGCGCCGATCCTCATCAAGACCCACCCCGAGACCACAGCCGGGCACCGGACGGGTTACTTCGGACCCGAGGACCAATCCGACCGCGTGCGCCTGCTGGCCGATCTGGTCAGCCCCTGGGCGCTCTTCGAAGGGGCGGTGGCGGTCTATACGGTCAGTTCCACCATGGGGTTTGAGGCGATATTTGCAGGCCACCGTCCCAAGGTTTTCGGCCATCCCTTCTATGCCGGATGGGGCCTGACCGAGGACCGGCACCCGGTGGGATTGCCCCGCCGCGGCAGAAGCCTCAGCCGCGCGCAACTCTTTGCCGCGTCGATGATCCTTTATCCGGTCTGGTATGACCCTTACCGCGACCGCCTCTGTTCCCTTGAGGAGGCGATGGCGTCACTGGCAGCCACCTCCCGATGCTGGCGCGAAGATCATCGCGGCTGGTCGGCACAGGGGATGCGCCTGTGGAAACGGCGCCCGCTGCAGCAGTTCTTTGGCAGCCACCGAGCCATGCGGTTCGGTGCGGCCCGCCCCTCCGACACGCGGCGCGCGATGGTCTGGGCCAGTCATGCGGTGGACGCGCCCGATGCCGTTCGGATCGAGGACGGGTTCCTCCGCTCCCGCGGTCTCGGTGCCGAACTGGTGCCGCCCCTGTCTCTCGTCTGCGATGAGCAGGGCATCTATTACGATCCGTCTGGGTCCAGCCAGCTTGAGGACTTGATCGCCAAACGCGCCACCCTGCGCCCGGACCAGGAACGGCGCGCCGAACGGGTGATTGCCAGCCTCAACAAACGCGGCCTGTCGAAGTACAACCTCGGCGGCGATCCACCCGACCTGCCCTCGGGTCACCGCATCCTCGTCCCCGGACAGGTCGAAGACGACGCCTCTATCCGCCTCGGCGCGGGACCGATCCACACCAACCTCGCGCTGCTGCAAAAGGTACGGGCCGAGAACCCCGAGGCGGTCATTCTCTACAAGCCGCACCCGGATGTTGAAGCGGGCCTTCGGGCGGGCCACATCGCGCCTGCCGATGTGGACGATCTCGCCGATCTGGTTCTGGAACGTGCCGACCCCGCCGCGCTTTTTGCAGAGGTCGATGAGGTCTGGACCATGACCTCGCTTCTGGGATTCGAGGCACTTGTTCGCGGGGTGCCAGTAACCACTACCGGCGCGCCTTTTTATGCGGGATGGGGCCTCACACGCGATCTTGGCGATGTCCCCGGGCGGCGGCAGGCCAGGCCGTACCTGACCGGGCTGGTGCATGCCTGCCTGATCGACTATCCGCGCTACCACGACCCCGTGACCAACACCCCCTGCCCGGTCGAAGTGGCCATTGATCGTCTGGCCAGCGGAGACGTGCCGCATCCCGGCACGGCCAACAGGCTTCTATCGAAACTCCAGGGGTTGTTTGCCTCCTACGCGGGGCTCTGGCGCTAGCGCGGTCAGGCGCGGACCCATCGGTGCATCACATCCGCCCCAAGCGCGCGGCATTCGATCAGCTTGAAACGCGGCGCCTCGGACAGACGGCTCAGGCCAAGCGCCCCAATGGCGGGAAGACCTTCGGCACCGATCGTGATCCCCGCGCTATAGCCCACCAGCTCATCAACCAGATCCGCCGCCAGCAGCGACGCCGCAAGACCGCCGCCGCCCTCGCAGAAAACCCGGGTCAGCCCCTGCGCACCCAGCTCCTGCAAGACCGACCGCACGTTGAGTTGCCGCCCGGTCAGGCCGCAGGGGATCAGGGTCGCCCCGATGCCCAACCAGGCATCGGAAAGCGCCGGATCGGCGTCGGGGCCATGGCACAGCCAGACGGGTGTCTCCTGCGCGGTGCGGGCCAGTTTCGACATCATCGGCAGGTCCAGACGGCGCGACACGACGACCCGAACCGGTTGCCGCGTGACGCCCAGGTCGCGCACCGTCAGCGAAGGATCATCGACCCGGGCCGTCCCGGCACCGACCATGACCGCGTCGTGCCGGGCGCGCAGGCTATGGACGTGACGGCGGGCTTCAGGGCCGGTAATCCACTGGCTTTCACCGGTCGCCGTGGCGATCCGGCCGTCGAAGGAATTGGCAAGTTTCAGGGTCAGGTGCGGGCGGCCATGTTCGATCCGCAAGAGGAACCCGTCGAGGTCGCGCGCCGCTTCTTCCGCCAATACGCCGACGGTGACCTCGATCCCCGCCTTTTGCAGAATTGCAAAGCCTTCGCCCGCGACGCGCGGGTCGCTGTCCTCCATCGCGGCGACCACGCGGGACACCCCGGCGCGCACCAGCGCCTCGGCGCAGGGCGGGGTTTTGCCGTGATGGGCGCACGGCTCAAGGGTGACGTAGGCGGTTGCGCCTCTGGCCGCCTCACGGGCCTGCTGAAGCGCCTGTGTCTCGGCATGGGGGCGTCCACCATCGGCGGTCCAGCCCCGTCCGACAATCCGGCCATCCCGCACGACGACACAGCCGACAGCCGGGTTGGGCCACGTCCGCCCCTGACCGCGCCGGCCCAGCATCAGGGCCAGCGACATGAACCTCTCGTCCCGGGCGCTCACCCGTCCGAGGAGTCGTCTGTGGCGGAGGTGTCCGGGCGCAACTCACTGACAAACTTGTCAAAATCGTCGGCCGCCTGGAAGTTCTTGTAAACGCTGGCAAAGCGGACATAGGCAACGGTATCAATCCGCGCCAGGCTTTCCATCACGATCTCACCCACGGTCTTGGAGGGGATATCCGTCTCGCCCATGCTTTCCAGCCGCCGTACGATCCCCGAGATCATCTGCTCGATCCGGTCCGGCTCGATCGGGCGTTTCTGCAGCGCGATGCGGATCGACCGTTCCAGCTTGTCACGATCAAAATCCTCGCGCCGGCCATTGCTCTTGACCACGACCAGATCGCGGAGCTGTACCCGTTCATAAGTGGTAAACCGACCGCCACATGCGGGACAGAACCGGCGCCGGCGGATGGATACATGATCTTCGGCGGGACGCGAGTCTTTGACCTGTGTGTCTATATTTCCGCAAAATGGACAGCGCATTGCCGTTTCCCTCTTTCTTCCGTGCCAGTTGGCGATTGGGTCTGATGCCCAATTATCCACAGCCACTATAGGGGAGCCGCAAGGTTTTGGGTAGAGGGGAAATTAAACCGCTAGATGAGCAGCGACCCGCCGGACGTGTGGCGCATTTCGGTGCTCGAACACGTAAATCCCCTGCCAGGTTCCAAGCGCAAGACGCCCATCCGTCACCGGAATGGGGAGGCTCACGGGCATCATCGCGGCCTTGATATGGGCGGGCATATCATCGGGCCCCTCGTAGGTATGCGTCAGATAACTCATCGACGGATCGGTCGAGGGCGGCACAAGCCTTTGGAAATAGTGTAGCAGATCGGTTTGCACCTCCGGATCTGCATTTTCCTGGATCAGCAAACTGGCAGAGGTATGGCGAATGAAAAGCGTCAGTAGGCCAGTGTGCCGTCCCCGTACCCACGCGCCGACCTCAGAGGTGAACTCATAGAGGCCCTGCCCCCGCGTATTTACCGAAAACTCCGTCTGCATCACCCCAGCAAACTGAGACATCTCGGCCCTCCACGCAAGATGCGTATCGCAGGATTTGTTATGACCTATCGGGAGGGATGTCGTTTGAACGCAGGACCTGTATCTGCGGGCGTGGCTGGCATGACGTGTTTTGTCCGCACCGGCGGTTTGGCCACGGGTTTGGTGGGAGCTTCTGCCCTTGGGGAAAACGCCAATTCATCCACCTCGGACAGGGACTTCCACAACCCGGCGGCGCTGTCTGATGCCGGTGCAGGTTTTGGCACCCGCCTCATCGCCTGGTAGTCGTCGAGTGACATCATCACTACCGGCTTGCCGCGCCCACGGGTCACGATCAGCGGTTCATGATCGTCATTGACCGCGTTCAGGATCGTAATGAGGTTTCTGCGCAATTGGGCAAGGCTAGCCTGTTTCATGCCTATCCCCTACGAGACCGCCCCACATCCAGCAACCCATGCGAAACTTGTTCGGCAAACATTCGCCTATAGGTTGTTTTTTTGATGTATTTCAGGGAGTTGCCAGCAGGTCTTCACCCAGCAGGTTAGATGCAGCCTGTCATCCCGTCAAAATACCAGAGGTGGATCCACGGTTTCGCGGCAGGATACCGCGCAACACTGAAGATCAATGCGCAAAAAATGGCGCGCCCTTCACGAGGAGGGGCGCGCCGCAGGCGTTGTTGGCGCCGAAATTCTTACTGGTCGAGGAAGGACCGCAATTTGCGCGACCGGCTGGGGTGTTTCAGCTTGCGCAGCGCCTTGGCCTCGATCTGACGGATCCGTTCGCGGGTCACGCTGAACTGCTGACCCACCTCTTCGAGCGTGTGGTCGGTGTTCATGCCGATGCCGAAACGCATCCTGAGCACCCGTTCCTCCCGAGGTGTCAACGAACTCAACACCCGCGTTGTGGTTTCCTTTAGGTTGTCCTGAATGGCCGAATCCAGCGGCAGGACGACGTTCTTGTCCTCGATGAAATCGCCAAGCTGGCTGTCTTCCTCATCCCCGATCGGGGTCTCAAGCGAAATCGGCTCCTTGGCGATCTTCATCACCTTGCGGACCTTCTCAAGCGGCATTTGCAGCTTCTCGGCCAGTTCCTCCGGGGTCGGTTCGCGACCGATCTCGTGCAGCATCTGGCGACCGGTGCGCACGAGCTTGTTGATCGTCTCGATCATGTGCACCGGAATACGAATGGTGCGCGCTTGGTCCGCGATGGAGCGGGTGATCGCCTGACGAATCCACCAGGTCGCATAGGTCGAGAACTTGTAGCCGCGGCGGTATTCGAATTTATCGACCGCCTTCATCAGGCCGATATTACCCTCTTGAATGAGGTCAAGGAACTGAAGGCCCCTGTTGGTGTATTTCTTGGCAATCGAAATCACCAGGCGCAGGTTCGCTTCGACCATTTCCTTCTTGGCCGCGCGGGCCTCTTTCTCGCCCTTCTGGACCTGCTGCACGATGCGGCGAAATTCGGGGATGTCGAGGCCGACATATTGACCGACCTGAGCCATGTCAGCACGCAACTCTTCGACCTTCTCAGGCGAGCGTTCCATGAACATCTGCCAACCGCGACCAGATTTCTTGGCCATGTCATCAAGCCAGTTCGGGTCAAGCTCGCGACCGCGGTATTCTTCGATGAACTCCCGGCGGTTGATACGGGCCTGGTCGGCCAGTTTGACCATCGCTGAGTCAATCTGCATGATCCGGCGGTTGATGCCGTAAAGCTGGTCGATCAGCGCCTCGATCCGGTTGTTGTGGAGGTGAAGCTCGTTCACCAGTTCCACGATTTCCGAGCGCAGTTTCTGATAGGTGTCTTCCTGCTTCTTGGAAAACGACCCGTCTTCGTTCAGCGTGGCCGAAATCCGGCTATCCTGCATCTCGGAGAGCTTGACGTAATCATCGGCGATCCGGTCCAGGGTTTCCAGAACCCGCGGCTTGAGCGCGGCCTCCATCGCGGCCAGGCTCATATTGGCCTGTTCATCCTCGTCGTCGTCATCGTCGTTGGCAATCGGGTTGCCGTCGGCATCCAGTTCCTGCTCTTCGGATTTACCGCCCTCGGAAGACGGGGCCGACGCGACATTGGCAACAACCGGCGCTTCGTCCTCGTCCTCGCCCATCTGATTGCCAAACGTGGTCTCAAGGTCGATCACGTCACGCAGAAGAATGTCTTCGCCCAGAAGTTCGTCACGCCAGATGGTGATCGCCTGGAAGGTCAGCGGGCTTTCGCAAAGCCCCGCGATCATCGTGTTGCGCCCGGCCTCGATCCGTTTGGCGATGGCAATCTCGCCCTCGCGGCTCAGCAGTTCAACACTGCCCATCTCGCGCAGGTACATACGCACCGGGTCGTCCGTCCGGTCGAGCTTTTCCTCTTTGCCCGAGCCAAGCGTGATCTCGCCCCGCTTGCCGGTCTCAGCGAGCGCGGTTGATTTCTGCTCTTCTTCCTCGGCTTCTTCGGCTTCGATGATGTTGATGCCCATCTCTGACAGCATCGACATCACGTCTTCGATCTGCTCACTGCTCACCTGATCCGGCGGCAGGACGTTGTTCAACTGATCGTAGGTGATAAAGCCTTTTTCGCGGGCTTCGGCGATCATCTTCTTGACCGCGGCCTGGCTCATATCCAGCGAGTGTTCGCCGTCCTGGTCTTCGGTCTTTTGGTCGTCGTTGTCTTTGGCGGCCATGAAGGTCTCCTGCTCAGAAGGGCGGCGAGGTGATTCGTTTAAACCGAATCATTAACGCGGTTTGGAGTGATTCGCACTCCCGTTTACCCTGTTTTCTTTACCTTTTCCTCACCACCGTGGCTCATCGGTCCGGTTTGGAAGAGGTGATCTTGTCGAGAAGCGCGTAGAATTGCTCGCGCTCCCCACGATTGATTCGGGCACCATTGTCGCCCAGGTCGTATTCGGCCTTGTCTTCCTGCTGACTGCGGACCGCGCGGTTATGCGCTTCGGCGGCCTGTTGCAGCCGCCATGTCACCGCCTCGTCCGCCACGCCAACGATATCTTCGGCGGCCTCGGAAATCTCGGCATTCAAGCCACGCTCGGCTTCGACCTTGGCAAGCTCTTCGGCAATGGTCTGGCGGGCAATCTCCGTATCGCCCGGATTTCGCACCGGTGGTGCCAAGGCCACATGGGGCAGTGACCGCAGTTTTTCAAGGGCATCATCGCCCATATCCGCAGAAATCTGGGCGCAGAGTGTCTCGGCCCCGGCATCGGCGTGACGCAGGATCAGATCACGCAGCCGGGCCGTATCAGGGTTCGGACAATCCAGGTTCTCGATCGCGCTCTCGAACTCCTCGCAGACACCCGGTGTGGCAATCAGAGATGCGAGGATCACGCCGATGCGCAACTGCATCTGCGCGCTATCCCCCGCCGCCACCAAAAGCGATGACTTGGTCGCGGGCATGGCGGCGGCGGGTTGCGGTTGCCACCGGCCGCCGCGCGATTGCCGGGGCGCATTATCCGCCCGGCGCGGGTTGAAAAGCTGCCAGCGCAGATCCTTGATCGCCTGCCCGTAATGGCTCCGGATAGACGGATCGCGGATCAGCATGATCTTGTCACGCAGCGCCTTGTCGAGCGCCGCCTTACGTTCAGGGCTGTCAAAATTCTGACCGTTGGTTTCGCGCTGCCAGAGCAACTGCACCATGGGCAGCGCACCATCGACCAGCCTTTGCACCGCCGCCTTGCCCTCGGCGCGGATCAGGTCATCGGGGTCCTTGCCCTCGGGCATCAATGCGAAACGCAGGCTCTTCCCGGCCTCCAGAAGCGGCAGTGCCAGGTCGATCACCCGATGCGCCGCGCGCAGGCCCGCCGTGTCGCCATCAAGCGCCACCACCGGCTCATCCGCCACGCGCCACATCATCTGCAACTGCGTCTCAGTCACCGCCGTGCCAAGGGGGGCCACCGCCGCACCAAACCCGCCCTCGACCAGCGCGATCACATCCATATACCCTTCGGCCACGAGCAGGGGCTGCCCCTTGCCCGCCGCCTCCCGCGCGGGGCCGAAATTGTAGAGCGTCCGGGATTTGTCAAAAAGCTCGGTCTCGGGCGAGTTCAGGTATTTGGCATTGTCATTGGGGTCCATCGCCCGGCCGCCAAAGGCGATGCAGCGCCCGCGCGCATCGCGGATCGGGAACATGATGCGGCCCCGGAACGTGTCATAGGGTTTGCCGCCCTTGGTCGATGGCTTGGCAAGACCGCAGCCAAGGATCAAGTCGTCCTCGACATTCTTGGATTTCAGGTGATCCCAAAGCCCCTGCCAGCTATCCGGCGCAAAGCCGATTTCGAACCGGTCCTGCGTGGCTTCTTTCAGGCCCCGCCGGTCAAGGTAATCCCGCGCGGCGGACCCGGCGGCGGTTTTGAGCTGCAGGCGGAAATACTGCACCGCGATATCCATCACATCGGCCAGTTGCGTGCGCCTATCGGCCTTGGCCTGCGCCTGCGGGTCGCGCTCGGGCATGGTCATCCCGGCCTCTGCCGCAAGAATGCGTATGGCTTCCATGAAGTCCACATTCTCGGTCTCGCGCACGAAGGAGATCGCGTCGCCCTTGGCGTGGCAGCCGAAGCAATAGTAGAACCCCTTGCGGTCATCGACGTGGAAACTGGCGGTCTTTTCCTGATGGAACGGGCATGGTGCCCACATGTCGCCCTTGCCCTGGTTTGACTTGCGCGGGTCCCAAATGACCTTGCGCCCCACCACCTGGCTCAGTGATGTGCGCGTCCGCAATTCGTCCAGAAAACCGGGTGGCAAGCTCATGGTTCATATATCGGGCGCATGCCGCCCCGAGTCCAGTGACCCGCCGGTGATTTCTTGGGGGTAACTCTACTGTGACAGGCAGGCGAGCACGTAGGATTTCGCCGCCTCTTCGGTCAGCTGCTCTTTTTCAAGCGTGTAGACCCATTGCACGAGGTGCTCGACCGCCGGTTTGAAATTGGCCTTTTCGTCCGGAAGGGCATCGGCCACGTTGCGGGTCGCGGATTGCTCATCGGCGCCACCCAGACGTTCGGCCACCGCCGCATCGACGATTTCACCCGACGTATTGCAAAGCGTTTCCTTGTCCTGCGCGAACACGGGGGCTGCCATCGGCAAGACAAACAGGGCGGCGAGGGCGGTTGAGCGGATCATGTTGACCTCTTGGATGTGAGTGGTGCGAAATACCTACCTTATCTGGTCAGGATTGTCAGGTGGCATAGGGGGAATTTTGCGGATCTTGCGACTGTGGCAAAGGATTGCCGATTGCAGGGGCCGGGCGGTCAACCCGATCCGACCGCCCGCGCCGCCACGCTTTGCATCGCAACCTTCAGATCATGTACCAATGTCTCGGCAAATCCGCGAAACACCATGACCTGATAGCTTTGCGGCCCCAACCGGGTGATGCTGGCCATCATGTGCCTGAGTTCCGTGCGCGCCGTGTGGCCGCGTTTGAACTGACTGTCACGCAGGTCAATCGGGGCGAGGCGCGCCAGAACCTCGGCGGCATCCGCCCCCTCCAGCCGCACGATTGCCCAGCCGTGGGATTGATCCGTCAGCGCCGCGTGTTTGCGCAATGCGCCATCGGCGGCGGGGCCTTGCAACATCAACATGTCATGACCGAACCAAAGCGCCCGCGCGCCCTCTCTGCCGGTGACACGGTTCGGTGCAGGGGCGGCCATGCCGTGGGCGTCTTTCAGGGCTGCTGACAATGCCTTGGCCTGCCCCCTGAAGGGCGCGATACTGGTCAGGTGGCCGGGCGCAACCTCGGACACACCGACCGAGCCGACAGATAGTGGCAACAGCCCCTCGAACGGGGATTTCGCTTGAAGCTCAACCACGCAAACGCCCTCCTTCCGGGTCGAAAACCACCGGATCTATCACCTCGCAGAGCGTTTCCGACTTGCGGAGATGATCCACCATGCGGATTTTTTCGCCATGGCGCGCCCGCCCGTCCTTGAGGAACCCAAGACCCAGGAAATGCCCCACGGTGGGGGAATAGCCAACCGAAGTGATATAGCCCTGGTCGTTGGCGCTGATGGCCTCCTCATCCGCGTTGAAAAGATGTGCACCGGCCAGCAATTCCTGCACTGCGCCCACGGGCTTCAGCCCCACAAGTTGCGGGCGCGCCGGGTCCCGGAGGCCCGGCCGTGCGGCCGCCGCCTTGCCGATGCATTCCTTCTTGCCGCTCACCATCCGGTCCATGCCGATATCGAACGCCGTGACCCGGCCATCGATCTCGGAATGGGTGATGAACCCCTTTTCTATGCGCAGGATGTTGAGCGCCTCCATGCCGTATGCGCCGCCCTCCATCGCCTCAGCCCGGGCCAACAACTCACGAAAGAGACTGTCACCATAGCGCGCCGGGATGGCCAGCTCATACCCCTGCTCACCCGAGAACGAAATCCGGAAGAGCCGGCCGCCAATGCCCCCGACCTGTACGCCGCCGCAGGACATGAAAGGCCAGCCCGCGTCGTCAATCGCCTGATCGAGCAACCCGTTCAGCAACGCGCGCGACTTGGGCCCGGCAATGGCGAACTGCGCCCAGTGTTCGGTGACCGAGACGAAACGCACATCCATCTGCGGGCACAGGCATTGATGCACGAAGTCCAGATGGCGCATCACCTGCCCCGCCGCCGCGGTCGTGGTCGTCATCAGGTAATGATCCCGGCCGATGCGCGCCGTGGTGCCGTCATCCATAACATGCCCATCCTCGCGCAGCATCAGGCCATAGCGCACACGGCCCTCCTTCAGCGTCGAGAAGGTGTTGGTATAGACGAAATCGAGGAAGGCCCCCGCATCCGGCCCTTGGATGTCGATCTTGCCCAGGGTCGAGACATCGGCAATGCCCACATGGGTGCGCACCATCGTAACCTCGCGGTCACACGATTGCCGCCAATGGGTCTCGCCCGGCTTGGGGAAATAGCTTGGCCGGTACCAAAGCCCGACCTCGATCATCGGCGCGGCGCGCTCGATACTGGCCTTGTGCGAGGTCATGTGGCGTTGTGGCGCGAACCCGGCCCCTTGCGACCCCGCGCCCATGGACGCGACGGAGACCGGCACATAGGGCGGGCGGAAGGTGGTGGTGCCGGTCTCGGGGATGCCCTGCCCGGTCGCGTCCGCCAGGACCGCCAGCGCCGCCACGTTCGAGTTCTTGCCCTGATCCGTGGCCATCCCTTGGGTGGTGTAGCGTTTCATATGCTCGACCGAGCGGAAGTTCTCCGTGGCCGATTGTTTGACATCCTTGACGGTCACATCGTTCTGAAAATCGAGCCAGGCGCGGCCCTTGCCCGGCACCGCCCAAAGCGCGGTGATGTCGTATGCGCTGTCCTCCGCCATCGGCAGATCGGGTGATTGTGCCTTCTTTCCCATGTCATCCAGCGCGCGATTGGCAGCGACAACACCGCCTTCAAGGCAGGCGCGGGTTGAAAAATCGCCTTGGCAGGCACCGGCAGTCTCAAGCCCCGGGATAGCACCCGCCACCGGCAGGAACGCCTCATGATCCGGGCTCCAGACCGGCCGCGCGCCCATGTGGCACGTCAGGTGCACCGAGGGGTTCCAGCCGCCCGACATGGCCAGGCAATCGGCCTGTATCTTGTCGATGCCGCTGACCGATGCCACCGATACCGCCTCAAGCCCCTTGCGGCCATGGGCCTGCGCGACCTTCGCCCCGGCGTGAAACGGTACATCCAGATCGCAGGTCGCATGGTGGCGTGCGTCGATCAGCGCCGAGACATGCACACCCGCCGCCAAAAGGTCCGCCGCCGTACGGTGCGCGCTGTCTGTATTGCCGAACACCACGACATTTTTGCCCGGGCTGACCCGCCAGCGGTTGAGATAGGCGCGCACCGCCCCCGCCATCATCACGCCCGGGCGGTCATTGTCCTGAAACGCCACGGGCCGTTCCAGCGCACCTGCCGCCAGAACCGCGCGTTTCGCCACAATCCGCCAGAAACACTCACGCGGCGCACCGGCGCGCATCACCGTGTCAGGCGCGAGTTTCTCGATCGCCCCATAGGTGCCCTGATCGTAGGCCCCCATGACCGTTGTTCGCGTCATGATCCGCACATTTGGCATGGCGGAGAGGTCGGCGGTCAACGCCGCCGCCCAATCGGCACCCGGCTGGCCCGCCACCTCGAGCGTCTCCGCGTTGAGCCGCCCGCCGGTGCGCGTATCCTCGTCACAGAGGATCACATCGACACCCGCCCGCGCCGCCGTGAGCGCCGCCATCAACCCGGCAGGCCCGGCGCCAATGACCAGAAGGTCGCAATGGGCAAAGGCTTTCTCGTATTTGTCGGCATTCGGCGCGCCCGACAGCGCCCCAAGCCCCGCGGCACGGCGGATCACCGGCTCATAGAGCTTTTCCCAAAACGCCTTGGGCCACATGAAGGTCTTGTAATAAAACCCCGCCCCAAGAAACGGCGCGGCCAGATCGTTCACCGCCATGACATCAAAATTCAGCGACGGCCAGGCGTTCTGACTGCGTGCCAGCATCCCCTCGAAAAGCTCTGCCGTGGTGGCACGCACATTGGGCTCCTGCCCGGCCTCGAGCCCGAGGGTCACAAGCGCGTTCGGCTCCTCGCTCCCCGCGGTCAGGATGCCGCGCGGGCGGTGGTACTTGAAGGACCGCCCCACGAGCCGAATGCCATTGGCCAGAAGCGCCGAGGCCAGCGTGTCGCCCGCATAGCCCGTGTATTGATGACCATCGAAGGAAAACCCGACCGGCGTGGTCCGGTCGATCAGACCATGCCCCTCAACCCGCATTGCCCTGCCCTTTCACATCGCTGGCCAACTCGGTCTTGAGGACCTCATGGGTGACCGTGTTGCGGGTCACGACAACCCATGCGGCGCAGCCATATTCGTGATACCAAAGATCGCGCGTCACCCCGGCGGGGTTATCGCGATTGTGGAGATAATCATCCCACGCCTCGGGGGGCGCCCCGGCATCCGGGCGATCAAGCGCCACCGCCGCACCGGCATAGTAGAACTCGCGCCGGTCCCGTTCGCCGCATGTCGGACAGGTAATCCTCATGCGCCGCACCTCCCCTTCACCTTGCCGGAAATACTCAGTCTTCCAACCGTCCGGGAAACCATCCTAATGCAGGTTATGCTGTGCACCGCTGGCCTCCTCATCCATCAATCCATACCCGGTCCGGAACCGGTCCAGCCGGAACTTCCCGGCGGTCTCATGCGGCGTTCCGGTCGCCACCAGATGCGCCGTCGCCCAGCCCGAAGCCGGCACTGCCTTGAAGCCGCCGTAGTTCCAGCCGCAGTTGAGAAAAAGCCCCTCGGTCGGTGTCTTGTCGATGATGGGTGAGCCGTCGGGCGACATGTCCATGATCCCACCCCAGGCGCGCAGGACTTTCGCCTTGCCGACCATCGGCATCAGCGCCATGCCCGCCTCCATCACATGTTCGACCCCCGGCAGATTGCCGCGCGCGGCATAGCTCGCATACATGTCGAGATGGCCGCCAAAAACCAGCCCACCCTTGTCGGATTGGCTGATATAGAAATGCTCCATACCGAAGCTCACCACGTGGTTGATGGCCGGCTTCAGCCCTTCGGAGACAAATGCCTGCAGCACATGGCTTTCGATGGGCAGGCGCATCCCCGCCATCGCCGCGACCTGGCTCGACCGGCCGGCGACGATAATCGCGACCTTCTTCGCGCGGATTGCCCCGCGTGTGGTCTGCACCCCGCGTACCGTGCCATTTTCGATGTCGATGCCGGTCACTTCGCAGTTCTGGATCAGGTCCACCCCCCGGTCCGAAGCCCCCCGGGCAAATCCCCAGGCCACCGCATCGTGGCGCGCCGTCCCCGCCCGGCGCTGCAGAATACCGCCATAGATCGGAAAACGCGCATTGTCGAAGTCGAGATAGGGCAGATGTCTCCGCACACCTTCGCGGCTGAGCATCTCTGCATCGTCGCCCTGCCCCAGCATCGCATTGCCCTTGCGCGCCAGCGCATCGCGCTGCCCATCGGAGTGGAACAGTACGATCTGACCGCGCTGCGACATCATCACGTTATAGTTCAGCTCCTGCTCCAGCCCTTCCCAGAGCTTCAGCGAATGGCTGTAGAATTCCGCGTTGCCGGGCAGCATGTAATTGGCCCGCACGATGGTGGTGTTGCGCCCGATATTGCCGCCGCCGAGATAGCCCTTTTCCAGCACCGCGACGTTGGTGATACCGTGGTTCTTGGCCAGGTAATACGCGGTGCTCAGCCCGTGACCACCCCCGCCGATGATCACCACGTCATAGGCCTCCCGGGGGCTGGCATCGCGCCAATGCGCCCCCCAGCCCTTGTTGCCGGTCAGACCCTCTTTGAGAACGCGCAGCCCCGAGAACCGCATGATGGTGACCCCTCCCCGGTGATTACAGGATTGCAGTGAAACGGCTTTGCCGCAGAATAGCAATCCACCCTGCCGCACCCCTCCCGCTATATCGACAAATTGAGGCCTGACCGCGACCTGCTGCCGCTCAGGAACCGGTCGCTTCGATCACGACCTTGCCGCCCTCCACCTTCTCGACCTGGAAAGACCCGCGGGCAAACCGACCGGATTTCCGGCAACGCGCGTTGAACCCGATCAGGCCATCCGCATCAGGGCTGCGCTTGGCATAAGAACCCAGAACCGCAGGGTCACATTGCGCCTTGAGCAGCTTGCGCACCTCCGTGGCGGTGAAACCTTCGGGGTTGTAACGCCCGATCATGACCCCGTCCTCCATTCGAAAACTGAAAAAACCGGGATTGCTGACCGAATTGGCACCGCTGCCGCAACCGGCAAGGCCCAGCACCATTGCGACCGTTACGAGATATCCTGTTGATTTCATGATTTTCACCTTGGTTGCGGATGATAAGGTATTTTCGAATGCCTTCACGGGCACCTATTTCATGCGGCGATGGACGATGCAACGTGGGCAAATCAATACGGCGGCACCTCCCCACGGAGATACCGCCGTCTGCAAGATCAGGTTTAGGCTCAGAGCCCGAGCGCGCGATAGCTGTCCGCCACCTTGCCGATCGACACCAGGTAGGCCGCCGTGCGCAGGTCTTCGACATCGTCGCGTGAGTGCCAGACTTCGCGCATCGCCTGGTAAGCGGCGCGCATCGTATCGTCCAGGCCAGAGCGAACCAGTTCAAGCTCGCCCGCACCGCGCAGGTATTTCTGCTTGAAATCCGGTGTCATCGACCACGATTTGCCCAAATGATCGTCCAGCCCCTGCAACTCGTCCACGATCAACTGGTGGCGCGCCTCTTCCTGGCGACGGCCCAGGCGGCCGAAACGAATGTGGCTCAGGTTCTTGACCCATTCGAAATAGGACACGGTCACACCACCCGCATTGGCATACATGTCGGGGATGATGACGCAGCCCTTCTTGCGCAAGATCTCATCGGCGCCCGCCGTGACCGGGCCGTTCGCGGCCTCGATGATAAGCGGTGCCTTGATCCGCTCGGCATTGGACATGTTGATCACGCCTTCAAGTGCGGCCGGGATCAGGATATCGCATTCCTCTTCCAATACCGCAGCACCTTCGGCTGTGTGGGTGGCATCGGGATAACCTGTGATCCCACCATGTTTGGTAATCCACGCCTTGACGCCCTCGACATCAATCCCGTCAGGATTGAAGAGCGCCCCGTCGCGTTCGATGATGCCGGTGATGCGGCACCCATCCTCTTCCTGCAGGAACTTGGCGCCGTGGTATCCCACATTACCCAGGCCCTGCACGATCACCCGCTTGCCATCCAGCGTCCCGGACAGGCCCGCCGCCTTGATATCCTCGGGATGGCGGAAAAACTCTTGCAGCGCGTATTGCACGCCGCGACCGGTCGCCTCGGTCCGGCCCTGGATGCCGCCCGCATTGATCGGCTTGCCCGTCACGCAGGCGCGGCTGTTGATATCTGTGGTGTTCATGCGCTTGTACTGGTCGGCGATCCAGGCCATCTCGCGTTCGCCGGTGCCCATGTCCGGGGCCGGGACGTTCTGCGAGGGGTGGATCAGGTCGCGCTTGGCCAGCTCATAGGCGAAACGCCGGGTGATCTGTTCCAGCTCATGGGCATCCCATTCGCGCGGATCAATCCGCAAACCGCCCTTCGAGCCCCCAAACGGCGCCTCCACCAAGGCACATTTATAGGTCATCAGCGCCGCAAGCGCCTCGACCTCGTCCTGGTTCACGCCCATGGCGAAGCGGATGCCGCCCTTGACCGGCTCCATATGTTCCGAATGCACCGACCGATATCCGGTAAACGTGTGGATCTGACCGCGAAGACGCACCCCGAAGCGCACCGTGTAGGTCGCGTTGCACACCCTGATCTTCTCTTCCAGCCCGGGCGGGAGATCCATCAGGGCCACCGCACGATTGAACATCAAATCTACGCTTTCGCGAAAGCTCGGTTCATTTGGTACACTCATGTCTATCTCTCCCTGAAATGATCTGGCGGCTGTTAAGAACTCTGATCTGTGCGCGTCAGAGATACGCCAATCGTTAAACCATGCGACAATTTTGTCCACCCACGGTTTTCGGGGAAGCCCTGCCCGGAACCCCCAACAGGCCTCTTCCCCACAATCGTTAACAAATTACCAACAATGCCCCGACGCGATGGATATTGTCGTTAATTTGAGGCTAATTACATGTAATTTAACAGATATTTTTAGGCTCAGCGCCATATTCTCGCCACAGAAGTTGGTCATGAAGAGGTTGGTGCATTGTGTACTTTCGGGCGTCTGCTAGCCCAAAGAGGTGACGACATGAGTAATATGACAAAAATCCATTCGACGGTGCAATCGCCCCGCAAATCCGCGTTGCGGCGATATTTGACGCCCCGGCTGAACCGTTTCCGTCAGGACGAAGACGGCGCCGTGGTTGCGTTCACCATCTATATGTTCCTGGTCTTCATGCTGATGGCCGGCATCGGTATTGATACCATGCGACACGAGATGGAGCGCACGCGCCTTGCTGCCGTAGCGGATGCTGCCTCTCTCGCTGGCGCTGCCGCCCCCAACAACGATGCGGCGAAGGCCGTCGTCGAGGACTATTTCGCGAAGAACGGAATGTCGGACTACCTGGACGCATTTGGTCCGGACGATATTCAGATCACGCTCAACACCGCCAAGGTATCCGTGAACACGTCGATCGACGTCGAGACATACCTGATGCGTATCATGGGCATCGAAACCCTGAGTGCCGCGGCTGGTGCAACCGCCGAAAAGCGCGTTCCCAAGCTGGAAATCTCGTTGGTGCTTGACGTTTCGGGGTCGATGCGTGGCGACAAGCTCACCAACCTGAAAGCTGCGGCGAAGCAGTTCGTGACCACCATCATCAACAGTGCCGACGCAGGTGACGCTGTCATCTCGATCGTGCCGTTCAGCTTCGGCGTGACACCGCCCGATGCGGTCTATGAGGCGCTGACCGTTGATGAAACCCACCAAAACTCGACCTGTATCGTGTTTTCCGAGGATGACTTCGGCGACACCGCCATTGATCCCGATACGACATACGCGCAGCAGATTTATACATCGCGTTACGACGTCAACGGTGACTTCAATACCCTGAGCTCGGGCTGGCGGTCGTGCTATGACGACGACTACTTCCGCTTCCTGCCCTACTCGCACAACGTGACGGAGCTTCACGCCAAAATCGAGTCGCTGGAGGCAGACGGCAACACGTCGGGCCACCTGGGCATCAAGTGGGGTGCGGCCCTGCTCGACCCGGCATTTGACGATGTCGCGGCTGTCGTGAACCCCGACCTGGCCAACGTGCCAGCGGAATACAACGAGCTCGAGACCCAGAAAGTCATCGTGATGATGGGCGACGGTAAAAACACCACGTCCTACTATTTCAGCGACCCGAATGGCCTGCTGGACATGGACACCGTGTCGACCCACTCGCAATTCGACTATCGTGGGCCGAACTCCGACCTGCATCACATCGAATACACCGAACAGGTCTTCGATTATGCTCAGCACAAGTACAAGCCGTCGAAGCGTTCGAACAGCGAGTCGAAATGCGGCAAGAAGAAATGGAAGTGCTACTACAAGCCCAGCAACGATACCGTGTCGGCTTACTTCCTCTATGATGCCAACGACGACCGCTATTGGGATATCGACAACGAAGAGTGGATGTCGCCGGCAGAGTTTGCGGACTTCAAATATGACCTCGCAAACCCTGTTGACCCCGACGATCCCACGCTTGTCTCGGAAGAGCAGCTGTCTTGGGAAGATGCCTGGGGCCTGATGTCGCCGGACTATCATTCCGACATCACCGGTTCGGGTGCCTATAGCGACTACAAGTACAACAACAATGTCTCCGGTTCGATGAAGAACACGCGGATGTCGTCGGCTTGTACCGCGGCGAAAGCACCCGGCAAGGACATCATTATCTACACGATCGGTTTTGAAATCGACGCGGGTGGAACTGCGGAGACCGAGCTGAAGAATTGCGCCACATCGCACTCGCAATACTACCGTGCGGAAGGTGTAAACATCAACGATGCCTTCAACTCGATCGCGACGAACATCCAGAACCTGAGGTTGACACAATGATACATCGGTTGGGTAAATATTTCCGACGCCTGAAGGACGACGAGTCAGGCAATGGATCGGTTGAATTCGTCATTATCGTTCCGACCTTCATCATGCTGATGACCATGTCGATCGAACTTGGCTTCGTCACCATCCGTCACACGATGATGGAACGTGGCCTGGACATCGCGGTGCGGGAAATCCGCCTAGGCACAGGCAACCCGAGCGACCACGCCCAGATCAAACAGGTGATCTGTGACAACGCGCCGGCCCTGGCCAATTGCGAGGACGAACTGCGGCTCGAGATGATGCCGGTCGATCTACGCGCGTATGCGACGCTGGACGCCACGCCGAAATGTATCGACAACGCCCAGTCCGTTGATCCGGCCGTGTTTGACGACGATTTCGTCTTTGGCGGCGTCAACGACCTGATGGTTCTGCGCGCCTGCTACCGGTATGAGCCGCTCTTCCCCGAAGAGATGATGGGGCGTGCGCTGCAAAAGGACCAGGATGACAAGGTTCAGATTGTAACGACCACCGCCTTTGTTCAGGAGCCCACGTAATGAAAAAGCCATTCCTGCATAGAGTGATCCGCCGGTTCTGCGGCGAACGTGACGGCTCGGTCATGGTGGAGACGGTGATCTGTCTGCCCCTGCTGATCTGGGCCCTGGTGGCAACCTGGGAATTCTTCGAGGTTCATCGCTACAGAAGCGCCCGCGAAAAGGCGACCTACACGCTGGCCGACATGCTGTCGCGCGAAACGGCGGGTATCACGGATACCTACATGGACAACGCCATGCGCCTGTTCGACAGCATTACCAACGACGATGGTGTCAATCAGCTGCGTATTTCGGTGGTCCGCTACGACGCCGATGACGATAAGTACTTCATTCGCTGGTCGAAAACCCGTGGTACCGGTGATTATTCGGAGCTGGCCGATGCCGACGTGGCATCATCGCATTCGGAATTGCCGATCATGAATGATGGCGAAGACCTGATCCTGGTCGAATCGATCTCGGATTACACGCCGACCTTCAAGGTTGGTCTGGGTGATACCCTGCCGATTGATACGCGGCTTTTCACCAAGATCCGCTTCGCGAGCCAGCTTTGCTATGAAGGCTCCTACTGCTATCAACCGCCAGCGTCGTCCTGAGCCCGCTGCGCGATCATGGCCGAGATGATCTCGGCCATGGCCTTGGTATGGGCGGCGGATGTGACACCGCCCACGCCAACCCGGTTCCCGAGAGACCACCAAAGGCCTGGCCACCAACGGCGCGGGGTTTTGTTTTTGAGCCGCAGCATGAAACCGTTCGATGGCTTGAACGCAAACATCCCGCGGTCCAGCGACAGAATATCGGCCACGTCGGCGATCAACGTGCCATCGCTGGTGCGTAGCTGCGTCTCGGTCAGTTCGATCCGCGATTGGGTTGCGTCCCACATCCGGAACCCGGCCCAGAGCGCACCGCCGCCAATCACAACGAGAAACACGCCCCAGAAGAGGTTCGCTGGCGGCTGCGAGAGCGCCACGTAGATCAAGATAACGCCCAGCGCGCCCAGAACCCCAACACCGAAGGCCCGGCGCGGTCCGGATGCCTGTATCGTGGCCAGAATCTCGTCATCCATGGATCGGCTCCCCTTCCTTGACCTGCCCATACCCGTTTTGGGCATGGGATGCGAGGGGGCAAGCGATCAGATCTTGGGATGCACCTCGGCACCCGGTTCCTCGGGCTCATCATCGGTCATTTCCGGGGGAAAACCGGGGGCGGTGATATCAAGGCCCGTAGCCTCTTCGAGGCGGCGGATGATGTTAGGGCTGAGCTCGCGCGGGCCAAAACGGTCGATCCCGTCCTTGAAGATGTCGATCAGCAGCGGACTGAGTTCCAATGGCACGTTCGCCCGGTCGGCAACCTCCTGAAAGAGGCCGATATCCTTGGCCACCAGGTCCATCGTGAATGAAATGTCCCGGCTGCCGTTGAGGATGACCTGGCTTTCGGTCTCATGCACAAAGGAGGTGCCGGAACTGATCCGGATCGCCTCGTAGGCGACATTGAGGTCCATGCCCGCCGCCTTCGACACGGTCAGCGCCTCGGCGCAACTGACGAGGTTTGCCGTCGCGAGGTAGTTCGTGACCACCTTGAGGATCGACGCACTGCCCAACTCACCGGTGTGCAGCACCCGACGGCCCATGATGGTCAGAAGCGGCAGGATACGCTCGAAAGTGGCACGGTCGCAGCCCGCGAAGATGCTGATATTGCCGGTATCGGCGCGGTGACACCCGCCCGAAACCGGGCAATCCACCGCTGCGCCGCCCTTGTCGATGACCATGGCGCCAAGGCGCTTGACCTCGGCCTCATCTGTCGTGGACATCTCCATCCAGATCTTGCCGGGGCCGATTTCGGGCAGCATCTCCTGCATCACCGCATCGCTGGCGGCAGGGCTCGGCAGGCAGGTGATGACTGCATCGCAATCACGCATCAATTCCGCAGGACCACGCGCCGATTTGCCGCCGCGGGCCACGAAACCGTCCACCAGATCGGCATTCAGGTCATGCACGGTAATGTCGACACCATTGCGCAACAGACTACCCGACAGCTTGCCACCGACATTGCCAAGTCCGATAAATCCGATTTTCACGGGCGATCCTCCCTATGTGTTTCGGGGGACGTTAGCGTGCCGAAACGGGCAAACTATCCTGACTGCGACACGTTTGCCGCAAACCGGCGTTATTCGTCGGCAACGGTAAAATCGGTCTGTCCGTCATGGGGGAAAGGCAGACGGACCCAGATCGGCATGTGATCGGTGAAGTCATGGGTGTAGCGGCCATAGTCGGGCTTGCCATCGGGCGTGGCCCCCGGCCCGGCGTCCAGAAACGCCTGCACGAAATCGAACATGCCGTAATCATATTCGTCTGCGCCCAGGGTCCCGGCCAACCCATTATGCCGCCCGCGCGGCAGGCGGGTGTCGGCGGTGAACCAGGCGATGTGATCGAAGGTCTCTGTGCGCCGCGCATTGGTGAAGTATTGCCCGTCAAGAAACGGAAAATTCACCCGCGCCTTCAGCTTCTTTTCGACGTTGAGCGTGGTGATGTATTCTTCGAACGCTTCCCGCCGCTTGGTCACATTGGCCTTGAAGTCGAGGTTGAGATCGGCCAGCAGAACGAAACTCTTGTCGGGCGTATCGAGCATGGATTTGCTCGACAGCATCAGCCACTCGACCAGGGCGAAAAACTCCAGCTCCCGCTCGTCCTTGCTCTTGCCCGACACCAGATGCGCATTGACGCAGTAAAACGTGTAGGCCCCCGCCGGGCCCTCAATCACGAATTCGACCAGGTGGGGGGTGCGGATGAACTGCACGAACCCCCGAAACGTCGCCACCGAAAGCCGCGCCTGGCCGCTGATCCAACTGGTCAGCCGGGCCCAAAATCCCTCCTGCCCTTCCAATTCGATCTTCTTGGCCACCACCTTGGCCAGCGCCTCATTGACGTTGTCGAACACCGCCGAGCGGTCAAATGACAGATCCGAGGCCAGGTCGCCGCGCCGCACGCGGTCCGAGCGATAGAGAAAGGCCATGCGTTCGGCCATGCCGGTATAACCGGGCGCGCGGCCTGTGACATCGCTGATGACCACCTCATATGGCGCCCCGTCGGCGCGCAGACGATCGCGCAACTCGTAAATGCTCTCGCTGTCGGATTGCACCTCCTGGATCGCGATCAGGTCAGCCTGCGCGCAGACGCGGGTGATCATGTCGAACGCACCCGCTGTTTTCTTGAGCGTGTCACCTTTGCGCAGGGCGCCGAATTTCCGGATGTTCCAGCTCAGCAGCACAACCGAGTCCGCGCGCCGCTCGGGGATGCCATAACCCCCCGGATCCGCATCCAGATGCGCATTGATCTGCGCCCATTCGCTTTCGGTGAAATCGTCTGCCACGGCCCCTCCTGTTCAGGCAGTCTTCTGGTTGTACGAGCCTAGCATAGTTTTAACGATACGCACGTTGCTATGGGTTTTTGCACAAAACCGGTGTGCAAACCCACATATTGCGCGCTTGTTGTATAACTTTTCGCGCCCTAGCTCTGTCGGGAAAGGAGGGCATTACCATGTCACTCAGACCTGTTTTGGAAAAAAGCAACGCGCAACCCACCATCGAGGGCGCCGGGGTTCACCTGCATCGCGCATTCGGGTTTCACGACCCGAGCGAGCTTGATCCCTTCCTGCTGTTCGATGATTTCCGCAACGACGACCCGGCGGCCTATGCCCAGGGTTTCCCGTGGCACCCGCATCGGGGGATCGAGACGATCACCTATGTGCTGGCCGGCAGCGTCGATCACGGCGACTCACTCGGCAACACCGGCACGCTCGGCGCCGGTGATGTGCAGTGGATGACCGCCGGATCGGGCATCATGCACCAGGAAATGCCGCATGGGAACGCGGCGGGACAGATGCACGGGTTCCAGCTTTGGGCCAACCTGCCTTCGTCGCTCAAGATGACCGCCCCGCGGTATCAGGACGTTGCCGCCGCGGACATCCCCGAGGTGATCGACGATGACGGTACGGTTGTGCGTGTCATCGTGGGCGATTTCTGGGGCAAGCGCGGACCGGTGGACGGGATCGCGGCGGAACCGCAATACCTCGATATCTCGGTCCCGCCCGGTGTGCGCAAGACCTTCAAGGTGGATACCTACCGCCGGGCCTTTGCCTATGTGTTCCAGGGTGCGGGCGCCTTCGCCGATGCGTCGGGACCAACCGGCGTTCTGCTGGAAAAAGAGATCGCAGGTCAGGAGGTCAACATCCGCGACATGTCCGGGGATCGCACCCTGATCCGGTTTGGCACCGGGGATGAGGTCACCGTTCAGGCGGGCGAACACGGCATCCGCTTCCTGCTGATCTCGGGCGCGCCCATCGCCGAGCCCGTGGCCTGGCACGGTCCGATCGTGATGAATACTCAGGATGAACTGCGGCAAGCGATCCGCGATTTGCAGAACAACACGTTCATCAAACCCGCGCACTAAACCTGATGCCGCCGTTCTGCGGCGGCATCCTCTCTACCCCGCGGCGGCCCGGCGCACCATGGTCCAGTACACCTCCTCAACCTCTTCAAGGCTGAGACGCCCCTCTTCGCTATACCAGGTGTTCACGCCGGTCAGCAGAGCGATGATCGCCATCGCGACCACCTTGGGTTCCGACACGTTAAACGCCCCCGTGGCCACACCGGCGCGAAGAATATCGGCAAGCGCGTCCTCATAGACCCGGCGCAGGTTCTCGATGACCGCAAAGTTCTCGGCGCTCAGGTTCCGCAGCTCCATGTATGAGATGAACACCGCCTCGGGGCGCCGCGAATTGAAACGTATGTGAAAGCGGGTGAACCGCTCCAACTGCGCCAACGGATCATCGGCCTCGCCCTGCGCCGTCCAACCGGCCAGAAGCTCATCCATATGGGCTTTCATGAGATCGAAAAGCAGTGTCTGCTTGTCGGGTGTGTAATTGTAAAGCGCCCCCGCCTGTACGCCGACCTCGCCTGCGATCTGGCGCATCGACACGGCGGCAAACCCGTGGCGCGCAAAGAGGTGCAGCGCCGCCTCACGGACGCGCGGGCCGGTAATATCCGAATGAGAGCCTTGGGTTCGAGCCATGCGCAAGATTTAACTGAACATGCGTTCAAATCAATCCCCTGCTTGCCCCGCACGGGATTAAAATGCCATGAAGGGCGTCAGAGACGACCAAACGGACCTGCCGAGCCATGCGCCTGCCCCTTTTCCTGTTCCCGACCCTTTTTGCGGCGCTGAGCGCATGCAGTGATTTTCCCGAGCTCGAGGATACCGTGGACAGTGATGCAACCTATCCCGATCTCGTGCCAATCGAATCGCTGACCGCCAAGACGCCAGATGCACGGATCGAACCGGAGACCGCGCCCGATACCCAGGCCCGCATCGACCGGCTCAAATCCCGCGCGGCGCGGCTTCAGCGCGACGTGATCGACGATGAAACCCATCAACGGATGCAGGACGGGATCGAATAGGTCCCCTTCGCCGTGCCACCGGGTCAAAACCCGCGTTGCAAGGGGCGATTGAACCCGTTACATCGCAGCCTCAGACCATTCCAGAACGCGGATCGGAGAACCCCATGACAACACCCCTGCGCCTTGGCATCGCCGGATTGGGCACCGTTGGCGCCGGCGTCGTCAAGATCGTCCGGCAAAAGGCCAACCTTCTGGCAAATCGGGCCGGTCGCCCCGTGGTCATCACCGCCGTCTCCGCCCGGTCGCGAGATAAGGACCGGGGCGTGAACATTTCGGATTATGCGTGGGAAGACGATCCAGTGGCCCTGGCCAAGCGCGACGATGTGGACGTTTTCGTGGAACTGATGGGCGGCAGCGATGGCCCCGCCAAGGCCGCGACCGAGGCCGCGATCGCCGCGGGCAAGGACGTCGTGACCGCCAACAAGGCGATGCTGGCCCATCACGGTCAGGCGCTGGCCGAAGCGGCCGAGGCCGCGGGCCGCGTGATCCGGTTTGAGGCCGCTGTTGCCGGTGGCATCCCGGTTGTGAAGGCGCTGACCGAAGGGCTTGCAGGCAATGATATCACCCGCGTCATGGGCGTGATGAACGGCACCTGCAACTATATCCTGACCCGGATGCAATCGGCGGGCCTGCCCTATGCGGAAGTGTTCGAAGAGGCCAATCAGCTTGGTTATCTCGAAGCCGACCCGACGCTTGATGTGGGCGGGATCGACGCAGGTCACAAACTGTCGCTGCTGGCCTCTGTCGCCTTTGGGACGCAGGTGAACTTTGACGGTGTCGAGTTGGAGGGGATCGAACGGATCACCATCGACGACATCCATCAGGCCGCCGATATGGGCTTTCGGATCAAACTGCTGGGCGTCTGCCAGATGACCGGCCGGGGGTTGGAGCAGCGCATGTCGCCCTGCCTCGTTCCGGTGACCAGCCCGCTGGGACAGCTCGAAGGCGGCACCAACATGTGTGTCCTGGAAGGTGACAATGTCGAGCAGATCGTGTTGCGAGGCCCTGGCGCGGGCGAAGGACCGACCGCCAGCGCCGTGATGGGCGACGTGATGGACATCGCGCGCGGCTTTAGGATCTCGACCTTCGGACAGCCTGCCAAGGGCCTGAGCCCCGCGAAACCGGCCAAGGCCGTCACGCCGGCGCCCTACTATCTGCGCATGGCGCTTGAGGACAAACCCGGCGCATTGGCCAAGGTCACGAGCGTTCTGGGCGAGGCAGGGGTTTCCATCGACCGGATGCGGCAATACCAGCATTCCGAGACGACCGCCCCGGTGTTGATCGTGACACACAAGATCACCCGCGATGCGCTGGACGTCGCTCTGGCGGCGATGTCGAACCTCGATGTGCTCGACGGTGACCCCGTTGCCTTGCGGATCGAAACCGTCTGAGCCGGCGCTTGCGCCCGGGCGGCCTGCCCGATAATGCTGAATGGATCAAAAAACTAAGGAATTGCCGATGTCTGCCACTGTCGATTTCAACGACCGCATGCTGTCCCTGGGGTTGGCGCGCGTTTCCGAGGCCGCGGCGCTTGCCTGTGCCGACATGATCGGCCGCGGGGATGAAAAGGCCGCAGACCAGGCCGCCGTGAATGCGATGCGCGAACAGCTCAACCTGCTCAACATCGCGGGCGTCGTTGTGATCGGCGAAGGGGAGCGCGACGAGGCGCCGATGCTCTATATCGGCGAAGAGGTCGGCAGCGGTGACGGCCCCGGTGTGGATATCGCGCTTGATCCGCTTGAAGGTACCACGCTGACGGCAAAGGCGATGCCCAATGCGCTGACCGTGATCGCGATGGCGCCACGCGGCACCCTGTTGCATGCGCCCGATACTTATATGGAAAAGCTCGCCATCGGACCGGGCTATGCCAAGGATGTCGTGTCGCTGTCCATGTCGCCTGCCGAACGGGTCGAGGCGCTGGCCAAGGCGCGGGGATGCAAGCCGAGCGACATCACGGTCTGCATTCTCGAACGCCCGCGCCACCAGGACATGATCGCCGAGGTCCGTCAGACCGGGGCATCGGTTTATCTCATAACAGATGGCGATGTGGCGGGTGTGATCCACTGCGCCGAAGCGGACCGGACAGGCATCGACATGTATATGGGGTCCGGCGGCGCGCCCGAAGGGGTGCTGGCGGCAAGTGCGCTGAAATGTATGGGCGGGCAGATCTGGGGACGTCTTTTGTTCCGCAACGACGATGAACGCGGCCGCGCCAGCAAGGCGGGGATCACAGATTTCGACCGCATCTACAGCCGCGATGAAATGGTCACCGGCGACGTGATCTTTGCCGCCACCGGGGTGACCGATGGCTCGATCGTGTCGGGCGTCAAGCGGCGCCCGGGTTACGTTGAAACCGAAACCGTGCTGATGCGGTCCAAAACCGGATCCTTCCGGCGGATGATCTATCGCAACCCGGTGGAGTAACCGGCGGGCAATGGATGCCTGCGGCGCGAGTATTTTTGGCAAGATGAAAAGGGGACGCCCGGGGAGAGGACGGTGAACGCATATCTCGGCATCACCTCATCTCTGACCGGGCGGGCATGGGTCGGGCCGTCCGCGGAGGCGGAACGGCTGGCCGAAGCAATGGCGCAGCAGACCGCCCTGCCCCGGCCCTTGTGCCAGACATTGGCCCGGCTTGGCGTGGCGGCTGAGGAGGCCCAGACCTATCTCACGCCGCAACTGCGCGATCTGCTGCCGGATCCGCGCGGCCTGAAGGATATGGAGACCGCCGCGGCCCGGTTCCTGCGGGCGGTGGAACGGCGTGAGCGGATCGCGATCTTCGCCGACTACGATGTGGACGGTGGCAGTTCTGCGGCCTTGCTTCTGGATTGGCTGCGGCAGATGGGGCTGAGCGCGACACTTTATGTTCCCGACCGGATTGATGAAGGCTACGGCCCGAACGAGCCCGCGATGGCGGAGCTGGCAGCGGCGCATGACCTCATCATCTGTGTTGACTGCGGGACGTTGAGCCACGGGCCGGTTGCGGCAGCAAAGGGCGCGAATGTGGTCATTTTGGATCACCACCTCGGCGTGGAGACATTGCCCGACGCGCTCGCGGTGGTGAACCCCAACCGGCAGGATGAGGATGGTGCGCTCGCCCATCTCTGCGCGGCGGCGGTTGTGTTCCTGATGCTGGTCGAAGCGGGGCGGCAGTTGCGTGAAGCGGGCCGCAAGGGGCCTGACCTGCTGGCCATGCTTGATCTGGTGGCTCTGGCCACCGTGGCAGATGTCGCGCCCTTGAAGGGCGTCAACCGGGCCTTTGTGCAGCAGGGCCTGCGCGTCATGGCCAGACGACACCGGCCCGGCCTTGTTGCCCTGTCGGATGTGGCGCGCCTTGACACCGCGCCAAGTGCCTATCACCTGGGTTTCGTCATGGGGCCGCGGGTCAATGCCGGGGGGCGCATCGGTAAGGCCGATCTCGGCGCGCGATTGCTGGCCACCAGCGATCTGAACGAGGCCCGAAGCCTCGCGGATCGTCTGGACCAGTTGAATACCGAACGGCGCGACGTCGAAGCATCGGTCCGCGCCGCCGCGATGGCCCAGGCCGAAGCGCGCGGGCTCGATGCGCCCCTCGTCTGGGCCGCCGGTGAGGGGTGGCACCCGGGCGTGGTCGGCATTGTCGCCAGCCGCCTCAAGGAAGCCACCAACCGCCCGGCAATCGTGATCGGTCTGGAAGGGGGAGAAGGCAAAGGATCAGGTCGGTCCGTGAGTGGCGTGGATCTCGGTGCGGCTATCCAGCGGCTGGCCGTCGAGGGGTTGTTGGTCAAGGGTGGCGGCCACCGGATGGCCGCGGGCCTGACCGTCGAACGTGACCAGTTGGAGGCGGCCATGGCGCGGCTGTCGGCACTCTTGGAGAAACAGGGCGCCGGCGAGGTCGGCCCCTCTGATCTGCGGCTGGACGGGGTTTTGATGCCAGGGGCGGCGCAGGTTGAACTCGTCGAGCAGATCGAGTCCGCGGGCCCTTTCGGTGCCGGTGCTCCGGGTCCAAGATATGCCTTTCCCGACATGGCAATCAGCTATGCCAAACGTGTTGGCGACAGCCACCTCAAGCTGCGGTTCGGCGATGGCACCGGCCCCCAGATGGACGCAATCGCCTTTGGCGCGTTTGACGGCCCCCTTGGCGCGGCGCTGGAGGCCCATAGAGGCGCGCGGTTCCACCTGGCTGGGCGGCTCGACATCAATAGCTGGGGCGGCCGCCAGACCGTCCAGTTGAGGCTGGAAGACGCGGCGCCGGCGACCTGACATAAGGTTCTTCTTGTCCAACCCGGCGATAAGCCGTCTACAGGCGCCATCACGCCACTTTTTTGCAAAATGCCTCTTGCGTCGGCCCCGGGTTTTGCCTAGAGAACGCCTCACGCCAAGGCATGGCCCGTTCGTCTATCGGTTAGGACGCCAGGTTTTCAACCTGGAAAGAGGGGTTCGATTCCCCTACGGGCTGCCACTCTATTTCATCAAGATTTTGAGCATCAAAGGTGAAATGGTCTTTGGCGAATCCTCAGCTCCTATGATGCCCGTCACCTGGACAGTGATTGCTCGGCATCAAATCACTTCGGACAGGGACGAAATGCCGGGTGTCTTCGGTTAAATTCGCAAATAACCGGCCATAGGCAGTCGAACCCTCCGCGATCGCAGGTCCGGCGGCCAAACTCACTTGTTTCTGCAGTCAACTTCAGCTTTTCCAACTCTATCCACACCAGCTAACGTTGGGCATGGCCAATAGTTCAGATATCAAGACGCCTGATAATGTTCGTCTCGGAGTGGCGACCATAGTCGGGACCGTGCTCGCACTTTCGCTAGGCGACGCACTCATTAAGGCACTCGGGGGTGGCGGTGGTATTGGTGTCTGGCAGCTATTTGCTGTTCGCTCTCTGTTGGCCTTCCCAGTTCTCCTTGTCGGAGCTTTACTGATCTTTGGCTCACATAGACTGGCACCAAGGTCGATTCCTTGGATTGCTGTCCGATCATCCATGTTGGCGTTGATGTGGATCGCCTACTACCTGTCGCTTCCGCTTCTTCCATTGGCAGTCGCAGCAGCTGCTTACTACACCCTACCTCTGTTTATTGTAGCGTTCGCTGCCATTTTTGGGGACGAGGCCGTGGGCCGAACGCAGTGGGCTGGCGTCTTTTTGGGCTTTCTGGGAATTATCCTCGTTTTGCGCCCGGGCGGCGAGGCGTTCCAGTGGGCTGCACTTCTTCCGATATTTTCCGCAATTCTTTATGCGGCGGCGATGATCCTGACACGAACAAAATGTCTGAACGAGCACCCTGCAACACTCGCGCTTGGGCTAAATGCGACCTTCATTCTTTTCGGGTCGGCTGGGCTGGCTCTGGGGGCGTTGTTGGGATTGGACACCGCCGGGTTTTTGACGACTTCATGGGTGGCCATGTCACCCGAAGAATGGCGAAACATCGCGATCCTGGCGGCGCTGATCCTCGTCGCGTCTGTTGGAACTGCTGTTGCCTATCAATCCGCCCCAGCCTCAACCGTCGGCACGTTCGACTTCGCATATGTGGGCTTTGCATTGATATGGGGAGCAGTCTTTTTTGATGAACGACCCGATGCAGTAGCGGTTACTGGAATCGCACTCATTGTGGTCGCTGGAATGCTCGCAGTTCGGCGGCCAAAAATCACAAGCTGACCTTTTCTTCGAGATTTTCGGCGGCAGCAAAGTCTACAATCGTGCCGCTGACAGTTGACGATCTATAGCTGGCCGAAATTGCGCCAGGTACCACTATGGCTCAAATGGAGGCACCGTTGACCATCCTGGTGCGGGCCTCCCCCCTTGAGATTTGTTACTTTATAAAATAGAAAATTCTCACCAACGGAGGGTCGACCATGAGAAAGCGCGCCACCGCGCGGCAGGACGATGTCTTGAGCGTTCTGAATGCGTGTGAGAGACCTCTGACCGCCTACCAGATCCTCGAAGAATTGCAGGCGCAGGAGCCGGAAATCGCACCGCCGACCGTCTATCGCACGTTGTCGGCACTGACCGAACAGGGCCGCGCGCATCGGCTCGAATCCATCCGTGCCTTCGTGCCTTGTCGGTGCAATCATGCCGAAAGCGTCCCTGTCCTCGCGATTTGTGAAGACTGCGGAGCGGTGGAAGAGCATGATGGCAGCGGCGTCTTGCAGCACCTGACGAAGCTCACCGACCCCGGCGCGTTCCGCGCGAAACGCCATATCGTCGAAATCCATGGGCAGTGCCGAACCTGCGCATCGTGACCTTATCTGACTCAGCCATATTGGACATCACATGAAACACGCACTTTCCCTGATCCCCCTTCTTGCCGTGGCCCCGGCATTTGCAGAAGACACGCGCCAGCTTGACGCGCATGAACACGGCGTCGGTGCTTTGAATATCGCCATCGAAGAGACGACCGTGGCGATGGAATTCCATGCCCCCGGGGCGGACATTGTCGGCTTTGAATACGCCGCTGAAAGCGAAGCAGATCGCGCGGCGGTGGACGCGGCTGTCGCCACGCTTGCAACCCCTCTCGATCTTTTCGTGATGCCAGATGCGGCCGAATGCTCGGTAACCCAGGCAAGCGCCAAGCTGGAAAGCGACGAGCACCACGACCACGACGAACATGATCATGCAGAACATGATCACGACGAGCACGATCATGAGGCGCACGAACATGAAGAACACGGCGAACATGACGAGCATGCCGCGCACGATGACCATGACGACCACGCGGATGAGGCTCAGCATTCGGAGTTCCATGCGGAGTACACGCTCAGCTGCGCGAACCCATCGGCCCTGACAGAAATCAACTTCGCCTATTTTGAAACCTTTGAAAATGCACGGGAACTGGACGTGCAGATCGTCACCGGTTCGGGCGCGCAGGCATTCGAGGTGGAGCGTGATGCCCCGGTGCTCGACCTGCGGAGCCTGTTCTGAATTGGCACCACCGGTCCTTGCGCTTTCCGAGGTCCGTTTTCGCTGGCCCGGCAGGACAGGGTTCTCGTTATCCTTGTCGAACCTCACGGTCGATGAGGGCGAAACCGTGCTTCTTCTGGGGGAAAGCGGGTCCGGCAAATCAACGCTCTTGTCGCTGATCTGCGGCACGCTCCTTCCCGTGAAGGGCAAGGTGCAGGTCGCGGGGACTGATATCACCACGCTTTCGGGTGGATGCCGCGACCGGTTCCGTGCCGAGCAGATCGGCGTGATTTTTCAGCAATTCAATCTCCTGCCCTTCGGGACCGTGGCCGACAACATCCTGCTCCCCCTCCAATTCGCCCCTGAACGGCGCAAACGCGCGGGCGATGCAAGGGCCGCCGCCGCGTCGCTCTGCCGGGAACTTGGCCTGCCCGATGAGGTGTTCACCGCCATGGCCCGGACCCTGAGCGTGGGGCAACAGCAGCGTGTCGCCGTGGCCCGCGCCCTGATCGGTCACCCGCCGCTTATCATCGCCGATGAGCCGACATCCGCGCTGGACGCCAATAGCCAAGCGGCCTTCTTGGAGCTGCTGTTTCAACAAACATCGGCACATGGCACCTCCCTCCTGATGGTGAGCCACGATCCGCGGCTGGCGGATCGGTTCGACCGTGTTCTGCGCATGGAAGAGATCGCCCGGATCGAACGGGTGGCCGCATGATCTTGCGTCTGGCCTTGGCATCGCTTCTGGCGCGGGCGCTGACGGTCGGGATGACCATCCTTGCCATTGCCCTGTCCGTGGCGCTCTTTCTGGGCGTTGAAAAGGTGCGTACCGGGGCGAAGGCCAGTTTTGCCGACACGATCTCTGGCACAGACCTGATCGTCGGGGCCAGGTCGGGCTCGGTACAGCTTTTGCTCTATTCGGTGTTTCGCATTGGCAACGCGACGAACAATGTCACCTGGCAAAGTTATCAGGATATCGCGGCGCGCGGTGACGTCGAATGGATCGTGCCGATCTCGCTTGGTGACAGCCACAGGCAATTCCGTGTCATGGGAACGACACAAGGTTTTTTCGAACACTACAAGTACCGGCAGGGCCGATCGCTTGAGATCGCGGATGGTCTTGTCATGGAAGACCTCTTTGATGCGGTCATCGGCGCGGATGTTGCCGCCACGCTGAACTACGGGGTGGATGATCCGATCGTGGTGGCCCATGGCATCGCGTCATTTACTGAACATGAAGATCAGCCGTTTCGCGTCGCGGGTATCCTGGCGAAGACCGGCACGCCGGTGGACAGAACCGTGATCGTCAGCATGGAAGCCATCGAGGCGATCCATGTGGACTGGCAAAGCGGCGCGAAGATCCCGGGGCAATCCACCCCCGTGGAGGTCATCCGCCAGATGGACCTGACACCAAAAGCCGTGACCGCGGCGCTTGTTGGCGTCGAAAGCCCGCTGCAGACCTTTGCGTTGCAACGGGCGATCAACGAATACCCCGAAGAGCCTTTGCTCGCGGTCCTGCCCGGCGTGGCACTACAGGAACTCTGGGGCATCGTCGGGATTGCGGAAACCGCGCTTCTTGCGGTGTCGGCGATGGTGGTCGTGACCGCGCTGATCGGGATGATGGCCACGATCTTTTCAAGCCTGAACGAAAGACGCCGGGAAATGGCAATCTTTCGCGCGATGGGGGCGCGGCCCGGGACGATCCTCGGCCTTCTGATCCTCGAGGCCATGCTGACCGCTGCGATTGGCGCCCTTCTGGGCCTTGCGCTGCTCTATGCCGGTCTGGTGATCGCCCAGCCGATCCTCGACAGCGCCTATGGCCTCTGGATACCGATCACCGCGCCCACGATCCGCGAGGGCGTTGTTGTGGTGGCCGTGATCGCCGCTGGCGCAATTGTGAGCTTCTTCCCGGCGTTACGGGCCTACCGGATGTCGCTGGCAGATGGTATGATGGTGCGGACATGATGCTGAAACCGAGATCACCATGCTGAACCGCAGGCTCACCTTGTTGCTGCTGGCCGGGGGTGCGGTTGCGCCCGTGGCGGCGTTTTCCAAGAGGCCCCGCGAAATCATGTGGGACGACCTCATCCCGCCCGGCGTGCCGTATTCGGAGATCATTGGCGAAGGCGAGATGGACGTGGTCAACGACACCTGGAATCCCGTCTATGACGCCAATGGCACCAAGCTGAACGAATCCCTGAATGGCGCCTATATCAAGATGCCCGGCTTCATCATTCCCTTCGACGTAACGGCTGCCGGGGTGAGGGAATTCATGCTGGTCCCCTATGTCGGCGCCTGCATCCACACCCCGCCCCCACCGGCAAATCAACTTGTGATGGTCAGTGCCAAGGACCCCTGGCCCGGTGATCAACTGTGGGAAGCGGTCTGGGTGACAGGCACCATGCGGACGCAATTGCAATCAACCAATTTCGGTCAGACCGGCTATTCGATCTCCGCGGACGAAATGGAGGTCTATGTCTGGTAGGCTGGCCCACCGAGTCAGTTCAAGGATCAGAGATAGCGTAGGGCACCAGTTGTTCGCTGATGCGCGCCTGGAACAAGGCTGCGGCAATACCCGCCGGCTGCCCGCGGTTCGTGATCATGGCCAATTCATGCACGACAACCGGTTTGAACGGACGCCAGGTGACACCATCGCCCAAAGCGGCGGTGCCGTTCACCGGATCAATGATCGACACACCATTGTCCGCCGCCACCAGATTGCGCGCAATGGCATAGAAATAGCTTGAGGCATTGTGGATCAACGGCGTTTCCGCATGTGACATGATCCGCGCAAGCTGTCGGTCGATACTGTGATCACCGGTGATCGCGATGACAGGACGATTTGCGAGATCCTGCGGGGTGATGACCTCCCGGGCAGACAGCGGGTCATCCTCGCGCATGATGCAGACGCATTCCATGCTCACCAGCCGCGTATCAAGACCCGCCACGGGCACCGGCGCGTCAATCAATCCAATGTCGATCTGCCGACTGCCAACCCAGGAGGCAATCCGACGGGAACTATGTACCCGCAGCTCGACATGGGTCCCGGGATAGTCACGCTGGAAATCCGCGATGACGCGGGGCAGGAAGTTATAGGACATCGCCCCGTTGGTGGCGATGCTGATCCCCGCGGTTGCGCCCGATCTTATCTCGTCGGCGCGCTGTTCGATCCGGGCGAGAGCGGTGATGCCCTGCTGCACCTCTTCGTAAAGCAGGATCGCCTCGTTGGTGGGCGCAAAGAAACCCCGGTCACGGTGGAACAGCCGAAACCCCAACTCCTCCTCCAGCTTGCCAAGAGCCACGCTGACCGCGGGTTGCGACAGGTTGAGGCGTTGCGCCGCCCGCGACACGGACCCGGCATCGAACAAGGCGTTGAAGACCTCGAGATGTCTTAGTTTAAGTCGCAAATCACCCCGTCCAAGATGCATAAATTTTTCGAATACAAATATTATCTATATTGAATTGCTTAATTAATGTCACGTTACTACCGTCGTGAAATGTTCACGCAAAACGGCCCCCAGGATACAGCATGGCGAACCACCGGCAGGGCGGGAGGCAGGCCACGTGATGACTGAAGCCACCGCGCAGTCGATTTGGGCCAACGGATGGAAAGACGCGCCATACTGGCTCGACGGATACCCCGCACCGGAACGGATCGACGCATCGCTGCCGACGGCGGCGGATGTTGTGATCGTCGGGTCGGGCTATACCGGGTTGAACGCGGCGATCGAGACCGCGCGGGCGGGCCGCTCGACACTTGTGCTTGATGCCGAGGCACCGGGTTGGGGGTGCAGCACCCGCAATGGCGGGCAGATCAGCACCAGCGTGAAACCGTCGCTTGGCAAGCTCTCCGCCAAATTCGGCCTCAACCGCGCCCGTGCCATCCGGGGGGAAGGTGAGGCAGCACTCGACTGGATCGAGACGCGGATTTCCGACGAGGGGATCGACTGCGACTTCCACCGATCCGGCCGGTTTCACGCCGCCCATAGTGCGCAAAGCTACGAGCAACTGATGCGCGACGCGGAGCGCCTGAAGGCCGAAGAAGGCATCGAAACCCAGCCCGTTTCGCGGCAAGACCAACGGTCCGAACTGGGCACCGACGTCTACCATGGCGGATTGATCTTTCCGCGCCACTCGGCGCTCGACCCTGTGCGCTATCACCGCGGATTGCTCTCCTGCGCGACGGATGCAGGCGCGACCGTGATCGGCCATTGCGCGGCGACCGACATCAGGACGATCCATGGCGGCCATGAGGTCACCACCGAAAAGGGTGTGGTCCGCGCACGTGACGTGATCGTTGCCACGAATGGCTATACCGGCCGCCTGACGCCATGGCTGCAACGGCGGGTGATACCGATCGGCAGCTACGTGATTGCCACCGAACCGCTTGCCCCGGACCTGATCGACAGGCTTTTCCCCACGGGCCGCATCGCGAGCGACACCTGCAAGGTCGTCTATTACTATCGAACCTCGCCGGATCGTCGGCGCATTCTCTTTGGCGGACGTGTGTCGGCGGGCGAGACTGACCCGGCGCTCAGCGGGCCGCGACTTTACCAGGACATGTGCCGGATTTTCCCGGATCTGCGCGGCACCCGCATTTCGCATTCCTGGATGGGGACGGTGGCCTATACCTTTGATGAATTGGCCCATACCGGTACCCATGACGGTATTCACTATGCCATGGGGTATTGTGGATCGGGCGTGTCGATGGCCAGCTACCTGGGCATGCGCGCGGGACAGAAAGTGCTGGGCCTTAAGGACGGGCAAACCGCCTTTGACGACTTGCCCTTCCCGACCCGGCCCCTCTACACCGGAAAGCCTTGGTTCCTGCCCCCGATCGTGGCGTGGTATCGCTGGCGGGACCGGGTTCAGCATGAGAGGGCCAAGAGCATCGGATGAGAACACCCGGACGGTACATCGCCAGGCTGTCCGGCGCAGAAAAATGGCGACCAAGGGCGACATGACAAAGCGCCGCCCGTTCAAGACAACAAAGGAGGAAAACCGGAATGAAGATCAAGACAACAACGGCCCTTGTGGCCGGATTGCTGGCAACAACGGCCATGGCTGCGGATAAATCGGTGACGATTGCGTCCTGGGGCGGCTCGTATCAGGAGGCGCAGAGCAAGGCGCTCTTTGAACCGGCTGCCGCGAATACCGGCATCGAGGTCAAGCAGGAAACCTATGGCGGCATGTCCGACGTGCGCCTGCAGGTCAGCTCGGGCCAGGTCACGCTCGATATCGTGGCCAGCGGGTCGGGATCGGCCGCGCGCGCCGCGGCTGAAGGGCTTCTTGAGCCGCTGGATTACGACGTGATCGACGTCTCGAACTTCTATCCGACGCTCTATTCCGAGTATTGCGTGGGCGGTGACGTGTTTTCCACGGTCTACGCCTGGAACACGGACACGTTCGGCGACGATGGCCCGCAAAGCTGGGCGGATTTCTTCGATGTCGAAAAATTCCCCGGCAAACGCGCCTATCGCGGCAAGGTCGCGGGCGCGCTGGAGCCTGCGATCATGGCCGATGGCGTCGCCCCCGAGGATGTTTATGAGGTGCTGGGCTCCGAAGAAGGGATCGAACGCGCGCTGAACAAGATCCGCGAGTTGAAGCCCCATATCGACGTCTTCTGGACCTCGGGTGCGCAGCATGCGCAGCTCATGAAGGATGGCGAGGTCGACATGACCACCGGCTGGAACGGGCGGTTCGACAATGCCAAGAAGGATGGCGCCAACGTGGCCTATAGCTTCAACCAGGCGCTTCTAGACTACGACTGCTTTGCCATCCCCAAGGGCGCGCCCAACAAGGACGTCGCCATGGAGTTCCTGAACGAGATCTCCAAGCCGGAGTACCAGGACGACCTGCCCAAATACATCACCTACGGCCCCACCAACAAGGCGGCCTATGACACGGGCGAAATCACCGCCGAGGTGGCCGCCGGTCTGCCCTCCTCTCCGGACAACGCGGCCATGCAAGTGCCTGTCTCGCTGGAATGGTATGCTGAGTGGGAAACCATTGCGGCCGAGATGTATCAGGAAATGCTGACGGAATAGGCGTCCGGCAACCAAGAAAAAGTCGCGGGCAAGCTCTGCCCGTGACACAAGGATGGGGACAGGTAAGTGACAAAGACAAAGCAGGGCGCCCTGCCGATCAGTGTGCGCAACGTGACCAAGACCTATGGCCCGGTCCATGCGCTCGACGACGTATCGCTCGACGTGCAAAGCGGAGAGTTCCTGACGCTTCTGGGGCCGTCGGGGTCGGGCAAGACAACGCTTCTGATGGTGTTGGCGGGCTTTACGCGTCCGGACCAGGGCAGCCTCAAATTCGGCACCGACGAGGTGATCCGTAAACCGCCACACCTGCGCGATGTGGGCATGGTCTTTCAGAACTACGCGCTCTTTCCACATATGACCGTGGCGGGCAATGTGGGCTACCCCCTGCGCCTGCGCCGTGTCCCCAAGCCCGAGATGGCCGAGCGGGTCGAACGCGCGCTTGAGACGGTACAGCTTGGCGGTTACGGCGAGCGGCGCATCGACCAGCTTTCGGGCGGGCAGAAGCAGCGCGTGGCGCTGGCCCGCGCCATCGTGTTCGAGCCGCGCATCCTCCTGATGGACGAGCCGCTTTCGGCGCTCGACAAGAAACTGCGCGACCGGATGCAGATCGAACTGCGTCACCTGCATGAAAAGCTCGGCATGACAACGGTTTACGTCACCCACGACCAGCGCGAGGCGCTGACCATGTCGGACCGGATCGCGGTGGTCAATTTCGGCCGGATCATGCAGCTTGCCACCCCGCAGCAGCTCTACGATCAGCCCGAGAACCGCTTTGTCGCGGATTTCATCGGCGATTCCACCTTCCTTGATGTGCGCCGCGATGGCGACGCGCTTGTGGCCGGGGGAACCACGCTCCAAACGACCCGGCCTGTGCCGGAGGGTCAGAGCCTGTCGCTGATGATGCGGCCCGAGCGTCTGCATCTGCTGACCGGCACCGCAGCGGATGATGTGAACGAATTCACCGCCACGGTGAGCGAAGTCGTCTATCAGGGCGAGAGCTTCCTACTATATGCGGCCCTTGACAGCGGCACCGAAATGGCCGTGCGCGGCGCGATCCGCAGCGGTTCATTTGCCGCGCTCCCCAAACCCGGCGAGACGGTTCGCCTTGGCCTAGAAAGCGCCGATACGGTGATACTGGCAGACGAGGAGCCGCACCCGTGACCGCAACGGACATGAACGCCGCCGGCCTGAGGCGCGATGAAAGGCTGGAACGGCTGAAGCTCTTCGGGCTGAGTTCGCCTGCGATCCTGCTGGTGCTGGTGATCCTCGTCATCCCTGTGGGTTGGCTCTTCTACGTGTCCTTCATCGGCGCCGACGGCACGTTTTCGATGGAAAACTATGAGCGCATGGTCAAGCGCAAATCCTATGCGCGGATCTTCCGCACCACCTTCGAGGTCAGCCTCCTGACCACCGCGCTTTGCATCCTGATCGGCTATCCGCTGGCCTATTTCATGTCGCAACTGCCCAACCGGATCGCCAACCTCTGCCTTATCACCGTGCTCCTGCCCTTCTGGACGTCGCTCCTGGTGCGGACCTATGCGTGGCTGGTGCTGCTGCAGAAGAAGGGGCTGGTCAACAACTGGGCAATCAACCTTGGTCTCTGGGACGAGCCGATCAAGATCGTGCATAACCTCAATGGCACGCTGATCGGGATGGTGCATATCATGCTGCCCTTCCTCGTCCTGCCGACCTATGGCGCGATGAAGGCTATCGACCGCGACTACCTCAAGGCCGCAGCCAATATGGGCGCAAGCCCCGCGCGCGCCTTCTGGACCGTGTTTTTCCCGCTCTCTACCCCGGGGCTTTTCGCGGGCGCGCTGATGGTCTTTGTCCTCTGCCTCGGCTTCTTCGTCACGCCAGCGGTGCTGGGCGGTGGCAAGGTCATCATGGTGTCGATGAAGATCGTCTCGAATATCGAGCTTTTCGTGAACTGGGGCGCAGCCAGTGCGCTTGGCGTTGTCCTTCTGGTCCTCACGGTGGTGGTGCTCTGGATCGCGTCACGCTTCCTCAAGCTCGAACAGATGACCGGAGGGGGCCACTGATGCTGAAATGGTTGCGCAGCCCCGCGTCGGAAACGCAGGTCACCCACGGCCAGCGCCTCTGGCTCTACATCTTCTGCGGGATCACCATGCTTCTGCTGGTGACGCCGACGCTCATTGTCATTCCGATGTCTTTCTCGGACTCGCAATATCTCGAATTCCCGCCCGAGGAATGGTCCACCCGTTGGTACAATCATTATTTTGGGTCCGAAGAATGGATGCGCGCCACGCGCACCTCCTTCACCGCGGCGATCCTCACGATGCTCGTGGCCACGCCGATCGGTGTGCTGGCGGCCTATGGGCTGCATGCGTCGAAACTGCCCTATATCCGCGCGGCCTTTGTCCTGCTCATCACGCCGATGATGGTGCCGGTGGTGCTGGTCGCGATTGGCGCCTTCTATGCCTATGTGAAGCTCAAGATCCTCTACACGATGACGGGGCTTGTCCTCGCGCACACGATGCTGGCAATCCCGCTGGTACTGATCGTGACCGGCTCGGCGCTCAAGAGCTATGACATGAACCAGGAAAACGCCGCACGTTCCCTCGGCGCGCCCCGATGGAAGGCGTTCCTGACCATCACCCTGCCCCAGATCCGGTTTGCCGTCGTCACCAGCGCGCTGCTGTCCTTCCTCACCTCCTTTGACGAGGTGGTGGTGGCCATGTTCATCTCGGGCGGTGACAACCCGACGCTCACCCGCAACATGTTCAACGCCCTGCGCGATCAGATCGACCCGACCATCGCATCGATCTCGACCATCATGATCGTGGTGACCACCGTGATGATGGCCCTGGCGCAGATCTTTGGGCGGAGCAAATCCGGCAACTAAAAACGGCGCGGCATGGGCGGATGGAAAGGCGGCGCATCCTCCGCCCCTTGCCCGCAATCGCATCTTTCCAACCTGCCGCAGAAGTTGATATGGCATGACGCCAAGAAGGCCGTCAGGCAAAGGACATCGACAATGCACCCGCTTCTCACCCAGGCTCATATCGACAGTTTTCAGCGCGACGGTGTCGTCCTCATCAAGGATCTGTTCGCCGATCATGTTGAGACGATCCGCGCGGGCATCGAACGGAACATGACCGACCCCGGCCCCTACGCGGCCGAGAACCTCAAGGAGGGCGAAGCCGGGCGGTTTTTCGACGATTACTGCAACTGGACCCGCATCCCGGAATTCGAAGAGGTGATCCGCACCTCTCCGGCGGCGGAGGTGGCGGCGGACCTGATGATCTCTCGCGGCGTGCAGATGTTTCACGACCACGTTCTGGTCAAGGAACCCGGCACCTCGCAACCCACCCCCTGGCATCAGGACGGCCCGTATTACTTCGTCGAAGGCCGGCAAACGATCAGTTTCTGGTCGCCCATGGATGCGGTCACCGATGCCAGCCTGCGCTGCGTCGCTGGCAGCCACGCCTGGCCCAAGCCGGTCCTGCCGACCCGGTGGCTGGCTGAAACCAGTTTCTACCCGGATGACGACACATACATGCCCGTGCCGGACCCGGACGCCGAGGCGATGGAGGTCCGGGAATGGGCCATGGCACCGGGCGACGCGGTGGCGTTCAACTTCGGCACGCTGCACGGAGCGCGGGGCAACACGACGGCGGCGCGGCGGCGGGCATTCTCGCTCCGGCTCATCGGCGATGATGCTCGGTACGTGGAGCGACCCGGGCCGACCTCGCCACCCTTTCCGGGCCATGACATGAAAGCCGGTGAGAGGCTGCGCGAAGACTGGTTTCCAGTCATCTACCATCGCTGAACCGGCGACGGCACACCTTTCCAAAAAAAAACGCCGTCAGCTTACGTCTGACGCGCTGTCAGCGTGTTGATGGCATGCAGAAGCTCTTTGAAATCCGTGGGTTTCCCCAAGGCGAAATCGGCCCCGAGCGACCGGGCGGTTTGCAGGATGCTCGACATGCCCTGGTTATGAATGGCACCCGATACGGCGATGATCGGCATGTCTTTTTGCCACTGCTCCAAGTTCCAGCTCAGCGGCCCCCGAAGCCGGGAGATCAGCGATATTCCCCCATCGGGAACCGACCTCTGATCCTTGAAGACGATGATATCGGTAATGAGCAGATCATATCGCGCTTCCTTGAGCGCCTCAAAGGCCTCCGACGCGGCGCGGACCACAGTAACCGAATGATTTGCATCCATCAGCAACTCGCCCAGGACCGACGTGTAATCGACGTCGTCATCCATCAACAATATCTTGGCCACATCAAAATCCCATCACGTTTTACCATCCGGTGCGGCTGTTATAGCCCCGTCTCTTTCAAAGGCCACCGCAAAGCATTCATGTCACCGGTCGCTGCGATCATATGACATTCAATCCGCCGCCTCGAACTGGCTCAACTGCTCTGCCAACACCTTGGCAAGCTCCGCCGGGGGGCACGGCTTCTGCACCAAGGGCGCGACAACCGACCCCATCTCGGCCGTTGTAAACCCGGTATAACCCGACATGTAAACGATCGGCACATTGGGGCGTATGTCGCGAACGCGCTTGGCCAACTCGAACCCGCCGATTCCGCCGGGCATGACGATATCGGTCAGCATCAGGTCAAACGCCTGTCCGCCTTCAACGAGATCCAACGCCTCCTGGCCGGATCTGGCCACGACGATGTTAAAGCCTAATTCGCCGAGCAGTTCCTGCATCATCTGCAACAGGCTCTCCTCGTCCTCGACAACCAGGATTTGCTGACCATCACCGCGCGAAATCGGCAGGCGCGTCATCGGCTTTTCACGTTCGTTGTCGATGGTACCCCGCGGCAGGATGAGGCGAATGGTCGTCCCGAACCCGAGTTCGGAGTAAATCCGCAATTCGCCATCGGATTGCTGAATGAAACCATAGACCATGGACAGCCCAAGACCCGTGCCGGAATTCGTATCCTTGGTGGTGAAAAACGGGTCAATCGCGCGCATCTTGACCGCGTCGGGCATGCCCGGGCCATCGTCGGTGACCGAAATTTCGACATAGCGATAGGCGCGTTCATCATCGCGGGCCTGGTCCCGGGCGTGTTCCTCGCGCATGCCCTGCGCGATGTAGGATTGCTGATCCTGGCGGCGCATTTCGAGATCGGCGTCGACCTCGTCAATGGCCCGCGCCTTGACCACGATTCGGCTCCCCTTGCCGCTGCGCATGATGGCGTCGCGGCTGTTGAGCGTCAGGTTGAGCAGGGCGTTGTCGAGCTGCCCATGGTCACAATGCACAAGCAGTTCCGGGTCAGGCGGCAAAAACGTAAGCTCAACCGTTTCTTCGATGGTCGGACGCGCCAGCGCCTCGAACTCCGCGAAGCTCTCGACAAGGGACCGGGACCGGGTGAGGCCGGGTTGGCGCTTGGCAAAGGCCAGAAGCCTGCCGGTCAGCTCCCTGCCCCGCTCAACCGCGCCAATCGCGGTGTTGAGCACCCTGTCGGAGCGTTCGGAGATGTTGTCCGAGCGTGTCAGTTGCATCGCGTAAAGGATGGTGGCGAGGAGATTGTTGAAATCATGCGCAATACCCCCGGTTAGCTGCCCAAGCGCATCAAGCCGCCCTTTGCGTTCCACCTGCTGCCGGTTCCTTTCAAGCTGCGAGACGTCGTCAAGAACAACCACGGACCGCAGCCTGTTGGACGGGTCATCCACCACCGCACTCGAGACGCGGACGTAACGGTTTTCCTTGCTGTTGCGGCTGGTCATAAGGTGGGTTTCGCCGGTGAGTGTCTGACCGGCCAGCGCGCGGTTCACTGGGTCTGAAGAGGCATCAAGCGGATGCAGGTCAACGACATGCAGAAACTTGATCTCCTTGGGCCATTTGAAGGGCGTCGGCTCCGATTTGCCGCCAAGCATGTGGCGCGCGGCAGGGTTGATCACCTCGACCGTGCCGTCATGGTCAAGACCGATGATCCCGTTGACGGTGGTGTCCAGGACCGCCCGCAACTGTTCGGACGTGGCGCTCAGGTCGCGGCGAATATCGCCAAACCGCTGCCGCGTGACATTCACCGCCGACACAACGGATTCCAGGTCGTTTTCCTCTTGCGGCTTGTTGGTTTCCAGCGCCAGGTCAGTGTCGCGCGTCAGCCAGTCCGCCTTGGAGACATAATCCCCGATGACGCGCAGATGACGGCTCACCAGGTGGTTGAAAATCACCAGGATTGCAATCGAGGCGAGACCCGTTTTGGCCATGTTCGACAGGAAGACCACAAGGATCTGCGCGTAGATATTCGACCAGATCCGCGCGCGGCTCAGCCCCAGTTCCAGCGTGCCCACACGGGTTTCGCCATTGACCGGATCGGGATGCACCAGGTCGATGACGCCGGTCCTCAACTCCAGGCCGGCCGGCGTCTCTCCTCTCTCCCAAACGCGCCCGGCATCCGCCGAGAGTTTCAGATAGGCCACATCGGCCTGCGCATGAACACCATTGAGGACAAGATCAACCTGCCGGTCGTCAAAGGACCACAGCGCATTGCTGAGGCTGCGGCCATAGCCCCGCTCAATGTCCCCGGTGATCTCCTGCAGGGCTTCGTCCTGCTGCCGGAACGCCAGGTAAAGCTGCACCGAGGTCGCGAGCGCCGACAGGATCGTGCTGCAGAGCAAGACCGCGACGAGCAACCTGAGGGCCAGAAGGTTGTTGAACTTCCTCGACATCGTAACGCCCTAATTCACCCCGTGCTTCGCCAGCAAGTCCGCCAGGGACCCATCCGCTCGCATCTCGGCAAGCGTTCGATTGAAATCCGCAACGACCCTGAGGTGATCGGGTCGCGACAATGAGACCGCCATATGCACCTGCTGTGTGGCCAGCGGCGGATCCAGTACCTCTATCTGATCCATCAACGCAGGATCACCTCGGAGGATCGAGTGACGGACGACGTCAACGCTGTCGAGGGTCAGGTCAACCCGCCCGGCGGCCACCATCTGGAGCCCCTGAAACGTGGTTGTCACCTCGAACTTGTTAAGAAACCCCGCCGCGTCGAAGGCCGGTTCATAAAGGAATCCCGCGCCTACCGCGATCGTGTAATCCGTCAGGGATTGAAGCCCGTCATATCGGGCATCGCCCCCCGTCTTTTGCACAAACCGGATTTCCGTGTCGTAGAACGGATCGGAGTAGTGGACGAATTCCTGCATCTCGGCATCGAGGAAAAGGCTGGTCACGATATCGTATTCGGCGGTCTTCGCGCCGTGCACGATCCGCGGCCATGGAAGGATGGCGGCCTCAACCTCATACCCCGCGCGGGTCAGAACCGACTTGGTGACATCCATCGCGATGCCCAATTCAGGCAGGTCGCCCCCCGAAAAGGGCGGCCATTCATCCGCAACAAGGGTAAGCGGCTCCTGCGCGGTGGCTGGTGGCACCACCAACAACCACAGCGCAGCCCCAAGGACGACATTCTTCAGCACCGACAGCAAGTGTTTTCCAATCCCGTAATTCACCAGTCAAATGAGCTGCGGCAATGATCGAATCGCCACATTTTTCGAAATAGCATAGCTTCGCGATTTCTACCTTAGGGTGTTATTAACAAATTTTAAAGGATCGCTTGGGTTGCGCTGCTCGCCCGGCTCCAGCAGCCTGCATCAGCTCGATGTATCGGCCTCGGCAAGCTCGCGATCTTCTTCCGGCACGTTGTAGGTCGACCAGGTCCCGTCGCGGGGCGGTGACGGCGGCGTGTCGCAGGACCGTTTATGCATGTTCACCTTGGCAATGAAGTTGGCGGAAATCGGTGCCGTGACGAAGAGGAACGCCATGATCAGCAACTCGTGCATGGAACCCTCACCATAGGTGTAGGAGTGGATCATCGACGCCAGGAGAAGCGAGCCGACACCCACGGTGCCAACCTTTGTCGGCGCGTGCAGGCGGGTCATGGAATCGTTGAATTTCAACAGCCCGATCGAGCCGACCAGCGAAAAGATCGCGCCGACGAAGAGGCAGATGGCAACGGCAAAGGTGGCTATCACGTCCATACTCATTCGATGATATCCCCCCTCAGAACGAAGCGCGCATATGCCACGGTCGAGACGAAACCCAGCATGGCGATGATAAGGGAAACCTCGAAATAGATCCGGCTGCCCTGCGCCACGCCCAAGAGGACAATCATGCCGATTGCATTGACCACCATCGTATCGAGCGCAAGGATCCGGTCGCCCGTATCAGGGCCGATGATGAGGCGGATCATCGCCATGATCTGTGCCACACCGATCGCAACGAAGGCGACAATAAGGGCAATGTTCATCAGGTCTGATGCGAAGCTCATACGAATATCCCCTTCAAGCGGCGCTCATAACGCTCCTTGATCTGATCACGCACCGCGTCGGGATCATCGGTATCAAGGGCGTGGACCAGCAGGCTGTGCCCCTCGTCGGACAGGTCCGCAGAAACCGTTCCGGGGGTCAGCGTGATGGTCCCGGCCAGGACCGAGATCGCCTCGGGCTGGACCAGGTCCAATGGCACGACGACCCAGGCGGGGCGCAGTTTGGAATTAGGCCGGGTCAGGACGATCCAGGCCACCTGCACATTGGCCACGAGGATATCCCACAGCACGATCACCATATACGACACCATGCGCGTCAGCCGGATGCCCTGTGGCCGGTCGGGCCACCAACTGGCGGTGGCCCGCGGGATGATGATCCCGAGGATCAGGCCAAACACGACCATCCCGGCGGAGACCTGATTTTGCAGCAGGATCCAGACGACAGCCAACAGGAGGGTCAGGAAAGGGTGTGGCAACAGCCAATGGAAGATCTTCACCATGTCAGTGGTCCTCCTTCGGAATACTGAGCTTGCCGGGCGAGTCGAGCACGGTCGAGATATAGGGCTCTGGCGCAAAAAGCTGCGCGGAAAGCGCGTTCATATAGGCCTGGACAGGCCCGGCGAAAACCGTGTGCGCGATCAGCAACGCAATCAGCCCGCCGACGGCGACATAGGACAGGGTCGAGGGTCGGGCCTCGAGCTCCGCATCTTCGGAATGGGGGATGCTTTCGGCCTTCCAAAACACCGTGCTGCCCGCGCGGGCGAACCCGACGACACTCACGAGGCTGGCGCTGAGGATTACGGCCCAGGTCCAGACCATCAGCGGCGAGGTAAAGGCGGCATCGAGGATGAGCAGTTTGCCCAGGAACCCCGACAGCGGCGGCAGGCCGGTCATCGCAATGGCGCCAACGAAGAAAAGCCCGGCTGTCATCGCTGCACCCGAAACCGGCGGGGCCGCGGTCAATTGCAGATCACCGCGTCCTGCCCGGGCCAGATCGACGATCAGGAAAAGCGCCGCCGCCGCGAAGGTCGAATGGATGATGTAGTAAAGCGCCGCGGCAATCCCCTCGGGCGTGAAGAGCGAGATGGACACCATCACCATACCCATCGACCCGATCACCGCAAAGGCCACGAGGCGGTTGAGTTGCCGCGCGGCGAGAACACCCACCATGCCAATGGCCAGCGAGATCAGCGCCGCGGGCAGGAGCCACAGGCCCTGTAACCCGGCGGTCACCTCAAGATCCGGCGGGAAGATCATCGTGTAGACCCGGATGATCGCATAGGCCCCCACCTTGGTCATGATCGCAAAAAGGGCCGCCACCGGGGCGGGCGCCTCGGCATAGCTCGACGGGAGCCAGAAATGCAGCGGCACCACCGCGGCCTTGATCGCAAACACCAGCAGCAGGAGTACGGCCGCCACGCGAATGCCGACTGTAGCCTCCGGGTCAATGAGCGTCACCCGCTGCGCCAGGTCCGCCATGTTGAGCGTCCCGGTCTCGGCATAGATCGAGCCGAGCGCGAAGAGGAATAGGGTCGATCCCAGCAGGTTGAAGAGCACATATTGCACCCCTGCCCTCAGCCGCACATTGCCGCCGGAATGGATCATCAGACCGTAGGAAGCGATCAGCAGAACCTCGAAGAAAACAAAGAGGTTGAAGAGGTCACCGGTCAGGAACGCGCCCATGATCCCCATGAGCTGAAACTGGAAAAGCGCATGAAAATGCCGCCCCCGCTCGTCCCAGCCGGAACCGATCGAAAAGAGCAGCACGAAGAGCGCCAGCACCGCCGTCAGAAGGATCATCATCGTCGACAACCGGTCCCCGACCACGACGATACCAAAGGGCGCGGCCCAGTCGCCCAGACGATAGAGGAGGACCGTGCCATCGGACGTCTGCCAGGCCAGGCCAGCAGTGATCGCGATCAGCGCCGAGACGCCTGCAACAGAGAAAACCCGTTGAATGCCAATGTGGTAGCGTGCGGCCAGCACGATGAACGGCGCGAGGATCGCGGGCAGGACGACGGGCATGATGATCCAATGGGTCATGTCGCGTCCTCCGCCACGGGTTCGGGTTCCGGGTCACCCGGCGGGATCTGATCATCCACATTGTCGTCCCCGGCGCCCAGGTAGGCGCCCAACGCGATCATCACGATCACCGCGGTCATCCCGAAGGAAATCACGATGGCCGTCAGGACCAGCGCCTGAGGCAGCGGGTCGGTATAGGCCTCGGCCCCTTTGATCAGGATGGGCGATGCCCCGACGGTCAGGCGTCCCGACGCGAAGAGAAAAACGTTGACTGCATAGGTCAGGAGCGACATCCCAAGGATCACCGGGAAGGTGCGCAGGCGCATCACAAGGTAAAGACCTGCGGCCGTCATAATGCCGATGGCAGAGGCGACAAGCAGTTCCATATTACACCTCCCCCCCTGCTGGTTTTTGTGCTGTATCGGGCGCCTTGTTCCGCGACGGGTCGATATCCATCGCATGTTCGCTGTCCCTGACATGGGCCCGCCGCGCCAGCCGTGAGAAACTCTCCAGCGACAGCATCACCGCGCCGACCACCGCCAGGAACACGCCCAGGTCAAAGGCGGCCGCCGTGGCCAGTTCGAACTTGTCGAAGGGCGGAATGCGGACATAGGTGAAATCCGAGGTCAGAAACGGTTTGCTCACAAACCAAGACCCGATCCCGGTGAGACCCGCGACGAGAACCCCGGCACCGATGATCCCGTGATAGGGATACCGAAGCCGCGCCGAAGCCCAGCTGAACCCGCTGGCCATGTATTGCATCACGACACCAATCGACACGATCAGCCCCGCGATGAACCCGCCGCCCGGTTCGTTATGGCCGCGCAGGAAGATGTAGAAACCGACCATCATCACCACCGGCATCATCACCCGGGTCAGAACCACCATCATCATCGGGTGCATGTCCCCCGCGCGCGGCTGATCCGGCTTGCGGTTCAGAAGGCGCGCGCGAACCGGGCCGGAAAGCAGCGTTTCGGTCAGCGCGTAGATGAGGAGCGCCGCGATGCCGAGGACGATGATCTCGCCAAAGGTGTCAAAGCCCCGGAAGTCCACAAGGATGACGTTTACCACGTTGGTCCCGCCGCCGCCCTTGTAGGAATTGGCCAGGTGGAATTCGGAAATCGACGGCGCGATGAAATCCCTCAGCAGGTAGTGATACGAAAGGCCCGCCGCCGCCACGCCGCCGGCAATGGCAATCGCCCCGTCACGGGTTCGCCGCAAGACGGAGCTTTCGATGGGGGTCCGGTTGGGCAGGAAGTTCAGCGCCAGAAGCAGCAGGATCGCGGTAACCACCTCGACGGTGATCTGCGTCATCGCAAGATCCGGCGCGCTGAAGAAGACGAAACCGATCGACACCATGAGGCCCACGATCCCGATCAGGATGAGCGACAGAAGCCGGTTGCGGTGCAAGAAGACCAACCCGCCGGTGGCCGCCACCAGCATGACCCAGCCCGCAATCGGCACCGCGCCCGCAGGCTGCAGCGCCCGGGTCATCTCGCCAACGGCGCCCGTGCCATAGGCATGCACACCCGCGGCAATCACCGTGACCGCCATGATCGCGCCGTACCGGCTGAAGGCGCCATCATGGAGGGGATGTATCAGGCGGCGCGCCAGTCCGACGGCGCCTTCGATGATGGCTTCGAAGATCACCTTGGCCTCGGGGCGCGGCGTCGCGTCCCAAAGGCGCAGGGCCGGACGGTAAATCGCCAGCAGGATCAGCCCGCCAACCACCGCGGCAATCGACATGTAAAGCGCAGGCACCAGACCGTGCCAGATCTTGATATATTTGACCTTGAGTTCCGCCGTACCGCCGATCACCGACTTCGCAACAAGGATCACGAAGTCCTGCACAAGGAAGGGGGCAACGCCGATCACGACGACCAGTACCACAAGAATGGCTGGCGGCAACCACATGCCGGGACCCGGGTCATGCGGATTGGCGGGATAGTCGTCGCGCACCGGACCGAGGAACACATGGCTGATGAAGCGGAAGCAGTAGGCCGCAGAGAAAAGCGACCCCAGGACGGCCAGCGCCGGGACAAGCCAATGCGAGCCGAAGAGCATTGTGTGATGCGCCTCCTCCAGCATCATTTCTTTTGACAGGAACCCATTCAGAAGAGGAATGCCCGCCATTGACAGCGCCGCCAGCGTGGCAATGACGAAGGTGACCGGCATCAGGCTGCGCAAGCCGCCCAATCGTCTAATGTCGCGCGTATGCGCCTCGTGGTCGATGATCCCCGCGGACATAAAGAGCGCGGCCTTGAAGGTCGCGTGGTTGAGGATGTGAAAGACAGCTGCAAAGGCACCAAAGGCCGTGCCCGTTCCCAGGAGCATGGTGATGAGGCCCAGATGGCTGACCGTGGAGAAGGCCAGAAGCGCCTTGAGATCATGTTTGAAGAGCGCGATGACCGCACCCAGGACCATTGTGACAAGGCCCGCCGTGGTGACGATCATGAACCATTCCGGCGTACCCGACAGCACCGGCCACATCCGCGCCATGAGGAAGATCCCCGCCTTCACCATCGTCGCCGAGTGCAGGTAGGCCGACACCGGCGTTGGTGCGGCCATCGCGTGCGGCAACCAGAAGTGGAACGGGAACTGCGCCGATTTGGTGAAACACCCCAGCAGGATCAGCAGCAGCGCAGGCAGGTAGAGCGGCGAGGCCTGGATCAGCTCGCGGTTCTCCAGGATGACGCTCAGGTCATAGCTGCCGGCGATCTGCCCCAGGATCAGCATGCCACCGACCATCGCAAGCCCGCCCATACCCGTCACCGCCAGCGCCATCCGCGCGCCCTGACGCCCTTCGGGCAGGTGTTTCCAGTAGCCGATCAGCAGGAAGGACGACAGCGAGGTCAACTCCCAGAAAACCAGCAAAAGCAGGATGTTATCGCTCAGGACGATCCCAACCATCGCGCCCTGGAAGAGCAGCAGGTAGGTGAAGAACTCGCCCATATTGTCGTCGCGCGACAGGTAGTACCGGCCATAGGTGATGATGAGCATCCCGATGCCCAAAATCAGGCCGGCAAAGAAGAACCCGAGCCCGTCGAGCATCAGCGTGAAGTTCAGACCAAGCGACGGAAGCCAATCAACCCGCGCCAAGACAACGTCGCCGGCAAGCACCGCGGGCAGGTTCGTAAGCAGGCCCACGAAGGCCGCAAGCGAGACGATGAAAGTCACGCCCGCACAGGCCTGCCGTCCAGCAGAATTCATAAGACCCGGAAGAAGCGCGCCCAGAAACGGCAAGGCGACGATTAGGAAAAGTGACACACGGCCCCCTGATTAAAGAACTTTGAGCATTCTTTGAATTCGATGCTCTTTGAAGATAGTTCAGATATTCACCAAATAAACCGACAATTGAGTCGATTCGAAAGCGCCAATTTCATTTGCGCGGCCTCAAGGGGCGTGAACCGACCCGGAAACCGCGCGGATTGGGCGGCCCGGATCGTCAGCGCCGGCCATGATGGGCCTGCCTGCAAAGGCTCTCACTCCTTCTTGCGCGAAAAGATCCGCATGATGGTGACGTAAAACACCGGCGTCAGAAAAAGGCCCATGATGGTCACGCCCAGCATACCGAAAAAGACCGCGGTCCCAAGCGCCTGACGCATCTCCGCGCCCGGCCCGGTGGCGATCATCAGTGGCACGACCCCCAGGATGAAGGCAAAAGCCGTCATCAGGATCGGGCGCAGGCGCAGGCGGCTGGCCTCAACCGCGGCCTCGACGATGCCCATCCCGCCTTCGCGCGCCTGTTTGGCGAATTCCACGATCAGGATCGCGTTCTTGGCCGCAAGCCCCACCAGAACGATCAGGCCAACCTGCGTGAGGATGTTGTTGTCCATCCCGCGGAAGGAAACGCCCAGCAGGGCGGCGAGGATCGACAGCGGCACGATCAGGATGATCGCGAAGGGCAAGGTCAGGCTTTCGTAGAGAGCGGCAAGGAAGAGGAAGGCCAAGAGCACCGACAACGCAAAGATATAGGCCGCGGTGTTGCCTTGTGAGCGTTCCTGCAAGGCAAGCTCGGTCCACTCATAGTCGATGCCCGGCGGCAGGACCGCATCGGCCAGCTTCTCCATCTCGATCAGCGCCTCACCCGTCGAGATGCCGGGCGCGGCGGAGCCCTGCACCGGGACCGAAACAAGCTGATTATACCGCTGCACCAGCACAGGGCCCGCCGTGTCGCGGATTTCGACCAATGTCCCGAGCGGGATAAGCGCGCCCGTGGCCGAGCGGACCTTGAGATTGGCGATATCGGCGTTCTCCAGACGGAAATCTTCGTCCGCCTGCGCGCGCACCTGGAACAACCGTCCGTAGGCGTTGAAATCGTTGACATAGGCCGAGCCGAGATTGATCGCGAGCGTCTCAAAGATCGCTCCAATGGGGACATTCAGGATCTGCGCGCGCACCCGGTCGATGTCCAAGAACACCTGCGGGCTGCTGGCCGAAAAAGTGGTGAAGACGCCGGTCACCTTGTCGGACTGCTGCGCGGCCCCCATGATCGCATAGGCCCCACCCAGAACGCGGCCCATATCGGCGCTTTCTTTTTCCTGCAATTGCAGTTTGAAGCCGCCGCCGGTACCGACGCCGCGCACCGAGGGGGGCGCGATGGCGATGATGAACGCCTCACGGATCACCTGCATCCGCCCGAAGAGCGATCCGACAATGGCCCCCGCCGGCAGGCCCGCCTTGCCGCGGTCTTCGAAACTTTCGAAGGCGGTGAAGATCACACCCTGGTTCGAGGCATTGGTGAAGGTGGCACCCGAAAACCCGGCAAAAGCTACGGCATTCTTGACGCCCGGCGTCTCGAGCGCGATTTCCGTCGCCTGTTTGATGACTTCATCGGTCCGCTCCAGCGAGGCACCGTCCGGCAGTTGCACCACGACAATGGCATAGCCCTGATCGGTCTCGGGGATGAAACCAGTCGGGACCGATTGAATCGTCAACACGGTCGAGCCCAAGAGGGCGAAATAAACCAGTAGCGACAAGCACAAGGTCGCCCATGACCGCACGAGGAAGGCGATGATACGCGCGTAGATGGCAGTGATGGCGTCAAAAACCCGGTTGAAGCCACGCCCAAACGCATCGAAGAGCCGCGAGATCGGATTTTTCGAGCCATGAGCATCCGCCGGGCGCAGAAGGACCGCCGAAAGCGCGGGGGAAAGGCTCAGAGAAATGAGCGCAGACAGGATCGTGGCCACCGAAATCGTCACCGCGAACTGCATGTAGAACTGCCCCGTGATCCCAGGCACGAAGGCCGAGGGAATGAAGACCACGATCAGCACCAGCGTCATGCCGACAATGGCGCTCGACACCTCGTCCATCGTGACAAGCGATGCCTCGCGCGGGGATTGGCCGTCCTTGATATTCCTCTCGACATTTTCGACCACGACGATGGCGTCATCGACCACGATGCCGATGGCGAGGATCAAGCCGAAGAGCGTCAGCAGGTTGAGCGTAAAGCCAAGTGCCAGCATGATCGCGAACGTCCCAATCAGCGAAATCGGGATCGCAACCAGCGGGATGATCGCCATGCGCCAACTTTGCAGGAAGACCATGATAACGATCACCACAAGGATCACTGCTTCGGCAATCGTGGTGTAAACCGCGTTGATCGAGGCCGAGATAAAGGCCGTCGGGTTGTAGACCACCTGGTATTCAAGGCCGGGTGGGAAATCCTCACTCAACTCGTCCATGACGGCAATGATCTCATCCGCCGTGGCAAGCGCATTTGACCCGGGCCTCTGGAAAATCCCCATGGCGACGGCGGGCTTGTTGTTGAGATAGGAATTCGTACCGTAAGACCGCGCCCCGATCTCCACCCGCGCCACGTCACGCACCCGGACGATCCGGCCGTCTTCAGTGGAATTGACGATGACGCGGCCGAATTCTTCGGGGGTTTGCAGACGGCCGGCGGTCGTCACAGAAATCTGGAATGCGCTGCCCGTGCGGTTGGGGGGGGCGCCGAGCGAGCCGCCCGAGACCTGCACGTTCTGCTCCCGCAAGGCGTTCACCACATCGCCCGCCGTCAGGCTGAGCGAGGCCAACCGGTCCGGGTCGAGCCAGACGCGCGCGGAAAACTCACGTTCGCCGAAGAGCAGCAGGTTGCCCACCCCGTCGAGCCGGACCAGGCGATCCCGCACCCGCGCGCGGGCATAGTTCGACACGTAGAGCTGATCGAAGGTTTCATCCGGTGACAACATGTGCACGACCATCATAAGGTCGGGCGAGGATTTCGTCGTGGTTACACCGAGGTTGCGCACCTCCTGCGGCAAGCGCGGAAGGGCGGCAGAAACACGGTTTTGCACCAGCACCTGCGCCACATCGAGGTCCGTGCCGAGCTTGAAGGTGATCGTCAGGCTCATCGACCCGTCGGCGGTGGAATAGGACGACAGGTAAAGCATCCCCTCCACACCGTTGACCTCCTGCTCAAGCGGCGTGGCAACCGTGGCGGCAATGGTTTCGGCGTCAGCCCCGGGATAGGAGGCACTTACAACGATGGAGGGGGGTGCAATCTGCGGATATTGCTCGATCGGGAGTTGGAAATAGGCGACCAGCCCGATGATCGTCATCACAATGGAGACGATCGCCGCGAAAATCGGCCGGTTTACGAAAAAGCGCCCCATGTCAGTTCTCCGCGACCGGCGGGAGTTCCGACATTTCCGGCGTCACGGACCCGCCCGGGCGGGCGCGCACGATACCGTCGATGATGATGGTTTCCGACCCGTCCAGGCCGGACCGGATCACGCGGTAGCCATCGACCATCGGCCCCGGCGCAACGACAAGGGGCACCACCGTGCCTTCGCCATCAACGGTCATCACGAGGCGCCTGTTCTGATCGGCGACGATGGCCTCGTCGGGCACCAACACGCCTTCATAGGGCAAAGAGCCCGGCACCGCGATCCGGCCAAAAAGCCCCGGCGTCAGAAGGTCGTCGGGATTGTCGAGCACGGCGCGCACGCGCATGGTCCCGGTTTCACGGTCGATACGGTTTTCGGAGAAGTCTAGTACGCCAACCTGCGGCGGAATGGTCTCGTCGGAAAGCTGCACGCGCACCTCAAGGCCCCCGCCGCCCTCTTGCAGCGGCACGCCCCGCGCCCTTGCATCGCGGGCGTAGGAGAGGAAATACCGCTCGTCGATGTCGAAATAGAAATAGACCGGATCGCTGGAGACAATCGACGTCAGCACCGTTTCATTGGCCGTCACAAGGTTGCCGGGATTGACAAGCCGCCGGTCGATCCTGCCCGAAATAGGCGCTCGGATCTCGGTAAATTCCAGCTCGATCTCGGCCAGTTCCTCGGCCGCCAAGGCCTGCTCGAGCGCGCCGCGCGCCGACAGGAATGCCTCGCGCCGCTGATCCACCGCACTCTGCGAGATATTGCCGTTCGTTACCAATGCCTCGGCGCGCTGAAGCTGCTCCTGCGCGAAGTCGAAGGTCGATTGCGCCACGCTGATCTGGGTCCGCGCCTGGCGCAACGCAGTCTCGAAGGTGCGTTGCTCGATCGTGAACAGCAGATCGCCCTTTTTGACAACCCGGCCATCGGTGAAATGCACCCGGCTCAGGTACCCCGACACCCGCGCACGCAATTCGATCTCGGATTCGGCCTCGAACCGGCCGACGAACTCGTCGGTTTCGATGATTTCCTTCACCACCGGCTTGGCGACGGTAACGGGCGGTGGTCCATCCTGCGCAATCGCGCCGCGGAAACCTGCAGCCAAGAGCAGAACGAAAACTGTAAGCAAGCGTATTTTCATGGATCATACCGGGTTGTTGGCCAGCCGGCCGGCAGCATCAAACAAACGGAACCAAACACCGAACCAGAGGAGACTAGCCAAACTTTTTCGTATTGCACACACCCCCCGGTCACAATCGGCGATAAATTTTTGACCGCCTCAAGCTCTCCTGTAATATTATGTCAGCAGCGCACGCCGCGTGCCTAATTGTTGCGCAAAGGGGACGGGAGCAGGCAAGAGATGGCATCAGGTAACGCCAATTGTCAGACCATCACAACCCTGCGAGGGCAGGCTGTAAATGGTCCCTGCCCCGTTATGTTGGCCTCGACTCAACCGACCAACAGGAGGTCTCGCAAATGAGACGTATTCTACTTGCTTCCACCTTTGTCGCGGCGTCTGGCATGGCCGCCTGGGCCGGACCGCAATTTATCGACGAAACGGGTTTCGCTGTCTCGGGCTATGACGTCGTGGCCTATCACAGCCTGCCGCAGTCCGAGGTCGGACAGCCGCAGCCCGAAGCTGTCCCCGGACGCAAGGACATCACCGCCGAACACAACGGCAGCACATTTGCCTTCGCCACCGAAGAAAACCGTGATGCCTTCCTCGCCAACCCCGAGAAATACACGCCCGAATTCGACGGCCACTGCGCCTATGGCGTGTCGGTGGGCGGCAAGGTGCCGGGCAACCCTCACCTGTGGCGGATCGTCGATGACAGACTGTACCTGAACATCACCGAAGATGTGGTGGGCTTTTGGGAAGAGGACATCCCCGGCCGGATCGAAACCGCCGATGGCAACTGGACCAAGATCGAGCCTGACCCGGCCTCGACCATCACGATCCCGTTCTTCACCTCTCCTGCTCCGGTCGCCAACTGACCCGTGGCGGGCGGGGTCATCAATCGTCGCGTCCTGCTCGGGGCCCTGGTAATCGGGGCCTCCGGCGGGGCGTATTTTCTGACCCGGCCCGACAGCGCCCGCGCGACCGATGTCACGCTGAGCGCCCCTGAAGCACGGCAGCTTGTGGACGAAGGGAAGCTCATCCTCGTGGACATTCGCAGACCTGATGAATGGGCGCGAACCGGCATAGCACCGGGCGCGCACGCCATCGACATGCGCCGCGCGGATTTCGTGCAGGCGGTCAAACAGGCCGCCAGTGATACCCCCGATCTGCCAATCGCCTTCATCTGCGCCGCAGGTGTGCGGTCACGACGGGTGACCCATGCCCTGGCCGATGCGGGCCTGACCAATATCGTGGATATCCCCGAAGGAATGCTCGGCTCCTCTGCCGGACCCGGATGGGTGGCGCGCGGTCTTCCGGTCGTCGCCGTTACACAGTAGACCGGGACAACCCCGTCAAAAGGTTTGTTGAATGACTGGTTTTTCGCGCATCTGCGCCCTTGCGGCCCTCCTGTCGACCGCAGCAATCTCATCGCCCGCGCAAGCCTGCAGCGAGACCACCGCCTGCGAAATCGAGGGCGGCGCCTATTTCATCGCCCTGCCCGATGCGACCGAAACGCCGCCACCGGCGGTGATGTTCCTGCATGGCTATGGCGGGTCGGGCCAAGGGGTGTTCCGCAACCGCGCATTGGTCGACCGGCTGCTGGATCGCGGTTATGCGGTGATCTCTCCCGCCGGATCCGAACGCCCGGGCCGCGGCATTCTGAGCTGGGCCTTTCATCCCTTTTTCCCCAGCACCCGCGATGAGGGAGCATTTATCGCCGCGGTTCGCGATACCGCCGTGGCGCGCCATGGCATCGACCCGGACAGGATCCTGCTGACCGGGTTTTCGGTCGGCGGCTCGATGGTGAGCTATCTCGCCTGCGCCAGCCCCGATGCCTTTGCGGCCTACGCGCCCGTGGGCGGCAATTTCTGGCGCCCACACCCGACGAAATGCGCCGGGCCGGTCAGGATGCTGCACACCCATGGCTGGACCGACGGAACGGTCCCGCTTGAAGGGCGCGTATTGCGTGGGGCCGATAGCCGCGACCCGGACGCCTTGATCCAGGGCGATATCTTTCACGCGCTGAATATCTGGCGGCAGACCAATGCCTGCCACTTCCTCAAGGCCGACAGTTTCGAAACCTCCGGTCCGTTCTGGCACCGAACCTGGGAACGCTGCGCGCCGGGGTCTGCGCTTGAACTGGCGCTGTTTCCCGGTGGGCACAGGATACCTGATGGCTGGGCCGATATGGCACTGGATTGGTTTGAAGCCTTGTGACGCAATGCGCGGCTGGTCCGCGAAAACCCCCGGTGACACAGGAAACCGGCTATTCCGCCGCCATCGCCTCGGGCTGCTGCTCCAGCAGGTCGCGCATCCTGGCACGTTCGCTCAGAGCCGATTTGAAGATCCGGGGTTCGCGCAAGCTGTTGGGCGCATCCAGCCGGAAAACCGACGGCACCCGCCGATCCACGCGCAATGCGCTCAACCGCGACAGGGGCGCGGCAAGGACCAGACTGAGAGCGATGAGCGTCAGCCAGCCCGACGCATAGCCCGCCCAGATCGCCACCATCAGGGCCGCGCCCAAGACAAGCTCGACCTTGTGGAACCAGAGAGTAAAGCCCCAGCCATATCCCGCGCTGCTGCGGGTTTGCGGTACCCAGGTCCAGGTCTGGCCGGTCAAGGCGCGGAAGACCGCGATGCTCTGCTGCACCATCATGATCGGCGCAAAAATGACCGAGCAGATGATTTCAAAAACCGCGGTGGCGATGAATCGGCCCACATGGCCATAGCTACGCCGCGTCCTGGGCCGCAGGCTGAGCATCGCGATGCCTGCCAGTTTGGGCAGCAGCAGCATGCCGTATATCACCGCCAGATAGACCCAACCGCTCACTTCGCTCGCCTGTGGCCAGACCGGCGTCAGCGGGTTGGCGGCGGTGAAATAGACCGTGCTTTCAGGCTTCATGATGCCCAGCATCGACCAGATCAGGATCAGCGCCAGCCAGGCGGGCGACAAAAGGAACGCCATCGCGCCTTGCAGCAAGTGAAACCGTGTCAGCGGGTGAAATCCCCGCGCCGTCAGTAGCCGCAGATGTTGCAGATTGCCACGGCACCAGCGCCGGTCGCGCAACGCATAGTCGATCAGCGTTTGCGGCGTCTCTTCGTAGCTGCCGCCGCCCTGAGGCAGGAACCGCACGGCCCATCCGGCACGGCGCAAGAGGCCCGCCTCGACGAAATCATGGCTGAAGATCAGGTCCTCGCGCCCGCCCCTTCCGCGCAAGTAAGGCAGTTGCGCGCTTTCGGCGAAAGCGCGGGTGCGGATGATCGCATTATGGCCCCAGTAATTGCCCTCGTTGAGCGACCAGATTGCGACGCCCTCGGCCAGAAGCCAGCCATAGACCGTGCTCGAAAACTGCTGCATTCGGCCAAAAAGCGTTTCGGCCCCGATCAGGACCGGATAGCTCTGCAAAAGCCCGGCATCGGGATCATTGGCAAGCTCCTGTGCGAGGTTCCCAATCGCCGCACCGCTCATCAGACTGTCGGCATCAAGCACCAGCATGGCGTCATAGGCCGCGCCCCAATTGCCGATCCAGTCGCTCAGGTTGCCGACCTTCTTGTCGGTGTTTTCCGCCCGGCGCCGGTAATGCACCCTCACACCCTCGGGGCACGACGCGCGCAGGGCGAAATAGGCGCGCTCTTCCTGTTCGCCGATGGCCGGATCGTTGGTGTCGCTCAGGATAAAGAGGCTATAGCGCGGGCCATCCGGCCGCTTGGCGAGATCTTTGAGCATCGCATGGGCGTTGCCAAAAACCTCCGCCGGGGTTTCGTTATAGATCGGGATCAGAAGGGCCACGGACATGTTCGCATCCACAACCCGCAGACCACCGGTCCGGCGCGGGGTCGCGCCCGATGCGCGCCGGATCAGGCTGAGCGTCACGGTGCTGACCGACAGCGAGACCCAGATGAAGGTGAGGCCCACCAGCACGATCACCGCCGTTTCCATCAGTGTGACACCGCCCGAGGCGAACCAGTCGGTCAATCCGACGATCAGCGACAGGGTCAGAAGACAGGCCGGGGCAAAGGCACCAAACCGCCAAAGCCAATCCCGCAGCGACGCGCGGTAGCTGGCACGCGGCTCGGGCCGGACACCAAAATCCTGCGTTTGCAACGCCAACGGCGCGCGCGGCGGCATATGGGAGGAGGCATAGCGCGTCATGCGGTCCACCGGTAAAGCCAGGTTTCCGACAAAGGCGCACCGTCACGGCGTAGCTGCGCGCGGAATTCGACGAGCGGCGCATCGCCGGGGTGGAACTTGAACGCAAGGCGCGGGCCACCGGTTTCGGGATTGCGTTGCAGAACGCCGGTCGTCACCTCCCCGGCACTGGCATTGATGAGCTTGTCCACCTGGTCCAGATCGTCGGGAATATCCGCACCGTCTTCGAAATCAATCGCGACGATGATGCCGTCCTCGAACGCCGCCCCGATCCGGGTGTTAAGAACCCGCACGCCATTGCCGTAATCGTTCTGATCGCCCCAGGTCAGGCGATAGCTCAGCTTGCGTTCGTCACCCGGCTGCCAATCCTCGCGCGGGCGCCAGTAGACGGCGATATTGTCGTAAATCTCGCTATCGGTCGGGATTTCGACCAGCGTGACCGATCCCCTGCCCCAATCTTCGAGCGGCTCCACCCACAGCGACGGCCTGCGATGATAAAGCGCCTCAAGGTCCGCGAAATCGCTGAACTTCCGCGCCCGCTGCATCAGGCCAAACCCCTGCGGGCCGTTATCGACAAACGCGCTGATCTGCAGGTCGCGGGGGTTGGCGAGCGGTCGCCAGAGCGTTTCGCCCGCGCCATTGCGGATCAAAAGCCCGTCGGAATCGTGCACCGCCGGGCGGAAATCCGAGAAACGGTCGCGGTTGGTCTCGTCGAACTGGAACATCGAGGTGAGCGGCGCGATGCCCACATGTTTCATCTCGGCGCGGGGGAAAAGCGTCGCCTCGACCTCCATCACCAAGGGCTGTCCCGGTGTGACCGTAAAGCGGTAGGCCCCGGCGACACTGGGGCTGTCGAGAAGCGCATGGATCACGTAATCGGACGTCCCCGGCGCGGGCTTCTCAAGCCAGAAGGCTTCGAAATCCGGAAACTCCTCGCCCTTGGGACCGGCGGTGTCGATGGCAAGGCCGCGCGCAGAGAGGCCATAGATGTCGCCCGTGCCGATTGCCCGGAAATAACTCGCCCCCTGGAAGGTCAAGAACTCGGTAAAGATGCCGGGTGTCTCCAACTCCGCCCTGAGGCGCAGACCGGAATAATCCAGCGTCTCGTCAATCGGCAGGTCGGGGAATTTGTCGGTCTTGTCGAAAACGCCGAGGTCGAACTCAACGGGCCGGGATTTGCCGCCCTCCACGATCTCAATATGGATGGGGCGCGGGAAATAGAGGCCGGGCGCGAAGACATCGAGCCGCAGGGGCGTTTCCGGCTCGTCCTCCCAGAGCGCGTTGCGGGTATCGAACCAGATGCTGCGATAGTCTTCGTAGGAGATGCTGGTCCAGGCCTCGGGGATGCGCGGCCGGGGCGTGTAGGCCCGCGCGGCACGGGCGCGCGCAAGTTCGATAACCTCCGACGGGTCGAAGTCCACCGGCGCGCCGGTTTGCAGGCCGGGTTCGGCCGCCTCGGTCCCGCCGATGGCGGGGGTGGCGGCAAGGGCCAAAAGGCCGGTCAGGACATCACGTCTCAGCATCGCGTTACGCCTTCTGCACGCGCCAGGGCTGCGACTTGAACCAGCCCGCGCCATAGGCGACCGCGATGATGAGTGCAAAGCCCACGCCGTTGATCAGGAGCATGGTCAGATGGCTCTTGCCCAGAAGGTCAAATCCGACACCAAGAAGCCGCGCCAGGAACATCGATGCCACGAAAACAGCCAGGGATTGCTGCCCCACCTTCATGATGATCGCAAGCGTCCGCCGCCAGACCCGGGCCATCACGCCATCGCCCGCGGGCGGCAGGATATTGACGCCTTTCGGCCCCACGAGCACCCAGGCAACATAGGCGGTCGCGAGGAAATGCACGTAGCGCAGGATGCCGAAGTCCGTCTTGTTGATTAGGAACGCCCATTCCTTGCGCCACTCCTTGAAGAAGGCGAATTCGTTGTAGAGGCGGAAATAGGCGAAGGGCAGCGTGATGACGATGATCGCCACCGCCGTCCAGAACAGGCGCTTGTCCACGGGCGGGGCCGGTATCCAGCCCGACATCAGTGAAAAACCGGTGAAGAAGACAAGCTGCCAGCCGAAGGGATTGAAGAACCAGCCACGCTCGGACCATGGCTCTGCGGGCAGGTTGAAGTGCCAGATCTGCGCGCTGAGCCAGATCGCCACAGAGACCGCCGCCATCAGACCGATATGCACCCGCTGCAACGCCACCATCAGGGGCATCATCGCCAGGATGACCAGGTACATAGGCAGGATATCAAAGTAGTTCGGCACATAGGTTAACGTCAAAAGGCCCAAAAGGTTCTCTGTCGGGTTCTTGAAAAACGGAAAAAGATTGAGCTGCCCGATATAATTCCGCCCGTCGGGCAGTGCCGCGTTGAGCGCCACCATGGTGGCCGCGATGGCGAAGAAGAGGCAGATATGTGCCCAGTAAACCTGCCAGCAGCGGAAAGCCACGCGCGCCGTCCCAAGCGCCATGCCGCGATCACGGAAAGCCTTGCCGAAGGCGATGGCCGAAGCCATGCCCGAGCAGAAAACGAAGGTTTCCGTGGCATCGGAAAAACCGAACCGCGCGGGGATCCAGAGCGTCAGCCAATTGCCCGGAGTGTGCGCAATCAGGATGATGAACATCGCAATCCCGCGAAAGAAATCGAGACGGGGATCGCGCACACCGGTCAGGGGCGCGGCCTTGGCCGTCAGGATATCTTGCTTAGCCGATCGGGGCATATGTCGGGGCGTCTCTGCGAGGCTCATCAAAATTACTGCGCTGCTACAGCGGGATCTGCCATACGGGCGGCTTCAATCAAAGCCAAGCGTTTATCAGCAAAGGCATCCGCTGTCCCGTCACGTAGGCGGGTCCGTGCCGAAATCAGTTTCTCGGCCTCGGCTAGGCGACCAGCACGCAGGGCGGATTCGATGGTCAGGCGTTCGAACACGTCGCGCTGCGCGTGGCTGCCGCCCATGTTCTGGAACCGGGGCTGTACCGCGGCCAGATGGGCAAAGGCACGATCGTATTGCGCATCGCCAAAGGCGGCCAGACCTTCGGCGGCCGCATGGCCGGGGTCTTTCATGATGCGCGCAACCTCGGTTCCCGTCTGAGCATCCTCAGCCACCCGCGCAGTCAGGCGCGCCACCGCATCGGGGCGGTTGTCGCCCACGAGTGCCAGCATGTAATGCAGATCGGCAAAAACCAGGCACCCATCGTCACTGCGGCTTTCGGCCAGCTCGGCCAGCTCACCCCAGCGGTCGCCGACATTCACGCCCTCGAGCTCAAGCCGCATCAAAAGCGAACTGGCATTCGAGAAATCGCGGTAATCGTCTGTCTTTTCGTTGCGGATCTGCTGGTCATAGAGGTCAAGCGTGTGGGCATATTCCCCTTTGTCGAGGTGCAACAGCGCCTTGTGCCACCAGACATGGAAGCGGAAATTGTTGCAATGGTTCCAGGCGTCGGTGTTGCCTTCGATCAGGGAGATGCCGCAATCGGGCCGGTGGGTCATGTCATAGACATGCGCCACCGCGTGCAGGCCCCAGGCATCGTCACTGGCGTAGTGCAGGGCCTCGATCCCGGTGCGCTCGGCCTCGGCATAGCTCCCGGTTTCCTCTTGAGCGAAGGACAGGCACCCCAACGCATAGCCGCGCAGGGCATGATCCGGCCCATGGGCACCGATCACGGCCTCAAGCGAGCGGCGCATGCCGTGATTGTCGCCCAGGATAAAGCGGATCGCGTGGCTTACCTTCATCGACAGAGTGTCAGCCGGGTTGAGGCGCATCGCCTCTTCCATATGTCCAATGGCCCGACTGGGGCTGCCGTGCATCCAAGCATCGGACGCCTGGCACCACAGGCGTTCGCGTGGCGTCGCCCCACCCGCCGACAAGGCCTTCTGCGCGTGGGCATTGGCCGCGCGGGCCGCATCGACCAACTCGCGCCGGCCCATCATCATCGAAAACAGGCTCTTGGCGGCATGGGCCATGGCAAAGCCCGGCTCGGCCTCAAGAACACGGCCGAGGTAGACAGGCGTATCAGCGCCATGGGCAAGGAAAGCCCGTGTCATCGCATCCCAATCGTCCAGGGTTTCGCGCCGGGACAGACTTACGGGACAAGTGCAGATATCATGAAGCATGGGTCGCCTTTTGGTTATTGCCTGGTTACAGTCACCTAACCGGTGGACGGCTCTCTCGCACCTCACATGCCTGCTAGCGCGCGGGAAAGTGATGCGGTTTCACGAATTAGTGATCCTCAAAGGCGCTACTTGCCTTCTTTTTCATCACCCTCGAACCGGCTCAAAAGGCCCGCCAAGCGATCGGTATCCTGCCCGAACCGTGGCGGCGGCCGCCGGTAAGTCACTGGTGTCTTTGAGAATTTCAGCGGATTGCCTAGAACCGAGACGGCACCGTCCCGCACCCCGTCATGCGGTATCTGCGCCACTGTTTGACGTGCGATGGCCTGATCCGATGTCAGCGCCTGCCCCACATCATGGATCGGACCGCAGGGAACCTGCACCGATTGTAACTTTTCCAAAATCTCGCCCACGCTCAGTTTGCCAAGTGTTTCAACAATCTGCGGTGTGAGGCGATCGCGATGCCGGATCCGGTCGGAGTTTGTGCGGTATTCGGGCGCTGTGGCCAGGTCATTGCGACCCAGCACCTCGCAAAACCGTCGAAACTGCGCGTCATTGCCAACGGCGACGATCACATGACCATCGGATCCGGCGAACACGTCGTAGGGAACGATGTTGGGATGGGCATTGCCGCGCCGTTCGGGCAATTGGCCCGAGGTCAGGTAGTTCGTCCCCTCATTCACAAGCCACGCCATCTGCGCATCGACCAGTGCCAGATCAATATGCTGCCCTTCGCCGGTGGCGTCGCGATGGCGCAGCGCGGCCAGCACGCCAATCGCCGCATACATCCCGCACATCACGTCGGCGATCCCCACGCCCACCTTCATTGGCGGCCCGTCCGGCGCACCGGTCAACGACATGATCCCGCCATAGCCCTGCGCCATCAGGTCATATCCGGGGCGGTCCCGGTTGGGGCCAGTTTGCCCGAAGCCAGAGATCGAACAATAGACGAGGCCGGGGTTGTCAGCGCAGACCGTCTCGTGGTCCAGCCCGTATTTGCGCAAGCCGCCGGGCTTGTAATTCTCGATCAGGACATCCGCGCGCCGGGCAAGGGAGGCCACGAGGCGCTGGCCCTCTTCGGTCGAAAGGTCTGCCGCGATCGAATATTTGTTGCGGTTCGACGACATGAAATAGGCGCTCAGGTCGCTTTGCCCGTCGTTGACCTCGGCATAGGGCGGCCCCCAACCGCGCGTATCGTCGCCGCCGGTCTTGGGGTTTTCGATCTTGAGCACCGTCGCCCCCAGATCACCCAACATCTGCGTGGCCGTCGGCCCCGCGAGAATGCGCGACAGATCCAGCACCAGTAGCCCATCGAGCGGACCCTTGGGATCAGAACATGCCGTCATAGGATTTCTTTTCGATCTCTGCGGCAATCACCGTAAAGCGATCCGCGTTCATGGCGGCCTCAAGCGCCGAGCGCAATTCGTCCCGGGACCGTACATGCTGCCCGTTGCCGCCCAGGCCGCGCGCCACGGCGGCGAAATCAAACTGGCCGAATTCCACGCCGTTGTTTTTCAACTGGCGCTGCCGCTGCTTCAATTCGATCAACGCAAGGCTCGCATCAACGAACACCACGAAGATCGTCCGCAGGCCCAGTTCCGCCGCGGTCGAAATCTCTCCCGCGACCATCAGGAAGCCCGCATCGCCGGAAAATGAAACGACCGTGCGGTTTGGCTCGGCCACCTGCGCGCCGATGGCCAGCGGCACCGCGCAGCCCATGGTGCAAAGCCCGCTGGATTGGGTCAATGCGCGGGGAAAACCGCACTCCCACATCTGCGACAGCAAAATCCGGTGCGCGCCGCTATCGGCGGTGGCCAGCGTGTCGGGCGGCAAAACCTCCTGACAGGTGGCGATGACCGCATCCGGGCCCCAATCGTTGCGCACCGCAAAGGCCTCGCGCAGTTCCGCACGCACGCGGGCCGGTGCATCATCGGACCATGTTTCTGCGACCGCGTCCGGCGTCAGGGCGCGCAGGGTCTCGGTGACGCTGCCGATCATGTTGTGGGTGGCCTGGTGCATGTAGTGGTGGTTGGGCTCGGCAGTGATGTCGATCACCACCTGCCGCGCGGGGTCAAAGGCGTTTTGCCAGCCCGTGCGCATCTCGATCGGATCATATCCGGCCGCCAACACCACATCGGCCCCGGCCACCAGCGGCAGCAGGATCTTGTCCGCCTTGGGTGACAACCCCGCCCCCCCGAGCGCCAGCGGATGATCCTCGGGGATCAGGCCCTTGGCCTTGTAGGTGGTGATGACTGGCGCACCAAGAGCCTCCGCCGCGGCCAGAAGCGCGTCACCGGCACGATCCTCGACCGCATCGACACCGGCGACAATGACAGGGCGCTGCGCCCGGGCAAGCGCCGCTCGGGCCGCGTCGAAAGCCGGTCCCACCGCGGGCGTCATCGCCACCGCATCGGGGCGCAACACCCCGTCGCCCGTGGCGGGTGCATCAGCTACGGAAATCGGCACGTCGATATGAACCGGCCCCGGCCTGCCCTCGGTGGCGATGCCCACGGCCTTGTCGGCAATTACATGTGCCGCGCCAGCCGAAAGGGTGAAACTCTCCTTGGTCACCGCGCGGAAAACCTGCTGCTGATCGAGCACTTGATGGGTGTAGACCTGCGCCTCATCGGCATCCACGGCCCCCGACATCACGATCATTGGCACGCGATCCTGCCGGGCATTCTCGACCACGTTGACCGCGTTCAGGATCCCTGGCCCCACGGTCGCCACCAAAAGCCCCGGCGCACCCGTGCGATGATAGGTCCCTTCGGCCATGAACCCGGCGGCGTTTTCGTGTTTGGCCAGAACGAAGCGAATCCCGGCAGCCTCCAGCGCATCAACCAGCGTCAGAACCTCGCCCCCCGGCATGCCAAACGCCCACCGGCATCCGGCCGCATAAAGGCGGCGCGCCAGCACATCCGCGGCTCTCATCTGTCCTTTGGCCACCTGCCCACCTCTTCGATACCTGCCGCGTACATGCCGCCATTGACACCAAGTATCAAAACACTTCCTCGTGTAACAAGACCGTCTTTTTGTAACGATCACGCCCCAGGGGCGCCAAACCCCGCAGGCCACGCCGAATTGACGACGGTGCTGGGTATCTTCCCCGTTTAACTACCGCAAAAACCTCGTATATTGTTTTCAAAGCAGAACCAAACCGAGGCCCGGATGCAGGTCGTCCTCCACGCAGGCGCACATATGACCGACGAAGACAGGCTGAGCGCATGCCTGATCAAGAACCGCGACCTTCTCTCGGGGTACGGGACCGAGATTCCCAACCCCGGCACCTATCGCAAATCGGTGCGTATCCTGCTGCGAACGGCCGCAAGGGAGGGGATTACCGAAGGCGCCCGGGACGTGGTCATGCAGAATGCAAATCTGTCGTTCGAACCGGAGCGGTTGATCCTTTCAGGGCCGAGTTTCTTTGGGACCCCCAAGATGGCGGCAAGCGGCGCTGAACTCTACAGCTCGGCCGAGGCCCGCATCGGGTTTTTTCTGCAGATGTTCCCGAACGACCGGCTCGAGCTTTTCATCGCGATCCGCAATCCGGCAACCTTCCTGCCCGCAGTCCTCGGGGCGACCGGCCTGACCTCAATGACCGAATACCTGCGCGGCGGCGATCCGACATCCATCCGCTGGTCGCACCTGATCGAACGGCTGAACGCCGCGTTTCCCGATATCCCCCTCACGGTCTGGTGCAACGAGGATACCCCCCTGATCTGGGCGCAGATCATGCGTGAAATGGCGGGGCTTGATCCCACTGTCGCGCTTGAAGGTGAATTTGCCCTGCTCGAAGAGATTATGACCGAACCGGGCCTGCAGCGGTTCAATTCCTATGTCGGTTCCCACCCCGGCATGACCGAAATCCAGAAACGCCGCGTCATTGCTGCCTTTCTCGACAAGTTCGCGGATGAGGAAGCCATCGAGGAAGAACTTGACGTGCCCGGCTGGACCGAAGAGATGATCGACCACATGACCGAGCTCTACGACGAAGATGTTTACGCGATCGAGCGCATGTCCGGGGTCAACCTCATCACACCGTGACGAGGGCTACATGCCAAGGGCTTCCTTGTACATCTCAAGCACGGCCTCTTCCTCGGCGATATCGTCCTTGTCGCGCTTGCGCAGCGCCACGACCTTGCGCATGACCTTGGTGTCGTAGCCACGCGCCTTGGCCTCGGCCATCACTTCCTTTTGCTGCTCGGCAATGTCTTTCTTCTCGGCTTCAAGCCGTTCGAACCGCTCAATGAACTGGCGCAGCTCGTCCGCTGTCACCCGGTATGTCGTATCAGTTGTCATCTCGTCCATTGCCCTGCCTCCACTTGGTTCGAAGCCACTGACTACCCTCCCCGCCCGGCCCCTGCAAGGCGCAACTTCATGCCGCCGCAGCTTGCAGTTTTGGCGGCGTTCAGGTAGGCGCGCGGAGTGTGCGTCTTGCGCAAAAGCCAAAGGATCGAACCCATGGAAGCTCTTGTCTGGTTAGGTGCCGTCGTGTCGCTGCTTGGTCTTGCGGGATTGGTCTGGTGCATCGTCACCGTTTGGAAGGCGCGCAAGGCCGGCCTCGATGACGACGCCCTGCGCGCCAAGCTGCAGCAGGTCGTGCCGATGAATACCGGTGCGCTTTTTCTTTCGATGACGGGGCTGATGCTGGTGGTGGTCGGCATTCTGCTGACCTGAGGGCTTGTCGAGGCGGTTGGGAGCCAGAAGTCCGTATCCTACCGCCCGGGCTTGTTCGACCCACCTAGGTGCGGCTCAGCTCTTCCGGCCAAAGAAACCGGTGCCATTCTTGACCATGGTTTCGATCATCTCGTGCGGTTGCCACAGGGATGCCGACACCGAAGCCAAGCGCTTCAGATCGTTGAGGATGCTCAAGAGACCCGTGACATCCGCCTGAAACAGCGGCCCGCCCCGGCGCGCATCAAACCCGAAACCACGAACCATGATCACGTCGATATCCGACGCGCGCTGCACCACCTGCGCCCCAAGCAACCGGGCCGCCTCGTTTACCAACGCGGCCTCCAAAGCCGCGCGGGGATTGGCCACGGCAGCCTCAACCGGCGCCGCGCCCACGCCATCCTTCAACTCCGGGTCAGGATGCGCACCGCCGTCATCATAGATGTAAAAGCCACGCCCCGCGCCACGGCCAGTCGCCCCCGCGGCGATCCGCGGCGTCAGGAGATCGCTGTCGCCTTCGCCGCCAGCCTCGACCCGGCGCTGCAGACGGGCGGCCACTTTCGGGAGCCCCTCTTCGTCCATGAGCAGGAACGGTCCATGGGCAAAACCCAACCCACGCGCAGCCGCATCAATGCGGTACGGTCCGACACCCGCCTTGGCCAGGGCCAGTGCGGCAGCAAAAAACGCCGCCGACATGTTGCCCCCAACCAGGCCTTCGACACATTCCGAGCGCACGACCGTCCGACCCATACGGTTGAAGAGATGCGCCACCGTCACCACCGTGTCCGAGGTGGCCCCCGGCGGCACGCAGAGTTCGACCATCTTGGTATTGATCACTGGCCTATACACCCGAACCTCGAGATGGCGCGCGGCAATATCGCGCGGCGCGGTGGTGGGCATGCCTTGGCCGGAGGCGACCGACACCCAGATCGCTTCCGGATTGAGCGCATGATGATGCACCTGCAGGTCAACCAGCCCGGCATCGAGGACAAGATCGGCCTGCGGCAAAGCCTCCGCGGGCCAGGCCGGGGTCAGACGCGCCATCAGGGCGTCACGGGCCTCCGCGTTCAGGACATGGTGATCGACCGCGCCGTTGTAGATCTCTTCGATACGCGCCCGTACGGATTCGGTCCGCGCGACATCTTCGGCCATCAGGCTGACATTCAGACCGGCATCGAGGCACATGATCGCCAGTTCCGCGACAAGCGCACCGCTTCCGGGGATCACCACCTGCTGGACGTCCGCCGGACGTCCCCGCGCCCGTTCCGGCATGATCGCCGTGCGCCGCTCCGATGTGTGGAAATGACGCCGCGCGCGGGAATCCGGCGTCCGGCGCCGATCCTCGAAGCGGACCTGTTCAAGCTCCAACCCGCGCATGTAGGGCAGCAGTTGGGCCGCCTCGACACAAGTGACGATATCGGCCTCAGCAGATCGCGAACTCCGCAATTTCGACCGCACCTCGCGAATGGCATTCTGATACGCCACAGGATCGGAAAAGCCGGCAATACGGTCGCGGGTGCGGGTCCACTTTCCGGCCCGCGCCAGTTCCAGAGCCGTCTCGACCGCTGCCTCGATGACCCCCTCCGGGACAACGGCGTCGACCAGGTTTTTCAGCCGCGGGTCCTCAACACCAAACTCCCGTCCCGACAGCATCAGCTCCAGCGCCCGCTGCGCGCCCACCATCCGCGGCAGCCGCTGCGTGGCGCCGCCATTGGGGATCAATCCCAGCAGAACTTCGGGCAGGCCGAACCGGGTCCCTGTCGCTGCCACCCGTTTGTGGGCCGCCAGGGCCAATTCGGCACCGCCGCCCAGAACTGCGCCATGCAACGCGGCGACAACCGGTTTCGGGCAGGCCTCGATCTGAAGGCATAGGTCGTTGGTCCAGGGCGATTTCGGCGGACCGTCATAGTCGGTGATATCGACCCCGGACGAGAAATCCGCCCCCGACGCGGCTAGGACAATCGCGGAAACCTCCGCATCTGAAACCGCGCTATTCAGGGCATTCTGCAAATCCGTCCGCAGCGAATGCGCAAGGACATTGGCCATGGGTCGGTTCAGCGTCAGGATCGCGACGCCAGACCGCCGTTGGTGGTTCACTTCGGCCAACGTCCCCTCCCAGCTGCTCTTTGCTACCCAATGGGGACAATTACTACGAAGATTTCAGCGCCGTGCAAGCGCAGGTCAAAGGTGCTCAGACGGGCATGTTGTCAAATTGCGCTTCGATGGCCTCGTTAAGCAACTCTTCGTTCAGCAGCTTGGTGCGCCGCTGCACTTTCGATCCCTGCGCCTCCATCTCGACAATGAGGCGGCCCAATTGGGGTTGCAGCCGAAATCGGGCGCTCGGACTTTCCTGCTTGATCTTGTGGATCAGAAGATCAAGCCGCGTATCAAAATTGCTCACAGTGACTTCTCCCAGGCGTTATTTTACAACCATAGAGGTATTATTATTCATTTTCCAGTCGGGCAACTCAACGAGTGAAGCACCGACGAGTTAACAGAACGTAAATCCTTCATCGCACCGAATTTGCACAGAAATATGTCAGTTGCGTAAATTTTAATCTCGGCAAAAATCGGCTGATCTCTCTAAAATTTGCGCTTTCGCGAGTTTCTCGGCCGCCCATGGCCCCCTTGGCCGGTGCATATCCGCCCTGATTCTGGGCCGTGTGACAGGTATTCTCACTCAAACACAACCTAAGGTAATCTCGACCTCGACTCTCCCAAGGGCCGCCCAATCTTCAGGGTGGTGGCCGATGGAAGGACGGCGTGCCGTGCCATCTGCCCGCTCACCGACCGTTGCCCAACTTTGCCATGTCGAGAAGCCGCCTGCCTTGACACAGATCAACGCGATTGCTTGTCTGTCGGCAGTACTTGGCAAACCACCACACCGTAACGGGAGGCCAGAATGAAGCCCGACGTCAAAGCGTTCTTCGACGACGCCACCAATACGATTTCCTATGTCGTGCGTGATCCGGAGGGCAGCGCCTGCGCGATCATCGATTCGGTCCTGGATTTCGACTATGCGGCGGGTCGCACCGACACCCGGTCGGCGGACCAGATCATCGAATATGTCAGGGAAAAGGGCTATGACGTGCAATGGCTTCTGGAAAGTCACGTCCACGCCGATCACCTCTCTGCCGCGCCCTATATCCAGGAACGGCTCGGCGGCAAGATCGGCATCGGGGACCGGATCCGCGTGGTGCAGGATACCTTTGGCAAGGTGTTCAACGAGGGTACCGAATTTCAACGCGACGGCTCGCAATTCGATCAGCTTTTTGTCGAAGGGGACAGCTTTCACATCGGGCAGTTGCGCGGTGACGTGCTGCACACCCCCGGTCACACGCCCGCGTGCCTGACCTACGTGATCGGCGATGCGGCCTTTGTGGGCGACACGCTTTTCATGCCCGATTTCGGCACCGCCCGATGCGATTTCCCCGGCGGGTCGTCTGAAACGCTCTACAACTCGATCCAGAAAATCCTGGCACTTCCGGACGAAACCAGGATTTTTGTCGGCCACGACTACAAGGCACCGGGACGTGACGAGTTTGCATGGGAGACAACCGTTGCCGAGCAGAAAACGCGCAATGTGCATGTGGGAGGCGGTACGTCCTGTGACGATTTCGTCGCGATGCGTGACACGCGCGATGCCACCCTGCCGATGCCGAGACTCATCATCCCATCGCTTCAGGTGAATATGCGCGCCGGACGGATGCCACCCGAGGACGAACAGGGTGATGTGTTTTTCAAGGTGCCCGTCAACAAGCTTTAGGACAACCTCAGGCCTCTTCGCGGACCGAAGCCTGCAGCGATTGCGCGGCGCGCATCAGATCCGATTGGCTTAGTTCATCGGCATCTTCCTCATCACCGCCTGCCCCTTGATCTGGCTGCTGTCCGAACTCGGGCAACTCGGCGGCGTTTTGCGGCGTGTCCTTGGAACCGGGTTGAGGTTGCTCTGGCACCGGGTGCGCCTGTCCTTCCACCACATCATGAGCTCCCCCTTGCCTGGGCGCCGGTCTTTTCGCAATCAGACCGGGTTTTGATCCCGCCTCCTCCGGCTCAACCGCGCTCTCTGCGTCAGCACTGAGCGGCGCCACGCACATCACCGCGCGCATGCCGTTCATCTGCCCCAGGCGAACCCGGGCGACGATCTGCCCATCGCCCGCCACCAACTGCGCATCCTTCAGGCACATGGCTTTCAAGGGCAAAACCATACCGGGCGCCAGATCGCAGATCTCCTTGAGCGGCATCTTGATGCGAGCCAGAACCGTCTCGATCGCGACCTGCGCTTCCAGCGCGTTCTTGGCAAGGCTGGCCGAACTTTCCTGCCGCACCTTGCCAGGCTTTTCCGTCTCGGGCGCAATTTCACGATGGGGCAGCAGCAGGGTCAAGACCCCGGTCTTGGCCCCGTCATCCACATCCAGTGTCAGGCGATAGAGGTCAAAATCCGGCGCCTCCAGCGCCAGGGCCAGCGTGCGGGCATCCTCCATCATGTCGCCGAAACGGAAGTTTTCCTTCAGGAATCCTAGCATGGCATCGGCAAGCTGACTGTCATACCGGGCGAGAACCGCATCCAGAAGCGGCGCCACGATGGCCGCGTCAGTCCGCGTAAAAGGGCGGTCCTGCGCCTCGCCCTGGCGGACCTTGCCGGTTGTCTGCACCTCGATCAAAGCGGTCAGGAACTGACAATCGACCTTGGCCGCCCCCCGCGCGCCCGCCTCCCCATCCAGAAGCAGAAGGAGGCCGTCATCGCCGGTCTCGGCCTGGATATCCTTGTTGGGCAACTTCACCTGCTGCACCGTCGTGACGGTCACGGCCAGCCCGAACAAATCTGCCGACACCTTCGCAAGCGCCAGGCGCAGGGCCTTGGACGGTGACATCACCCGGGCGTCGAATTCATCGCGCCCGCCCATCGCCTTGCGATGAATGACTGATTTTTGTTCTTCTGTCGCCATCTGATCCAAAGCTGCCTGTTCCGGCTGCGTTCGGCCTGACCCTACAGGCGATATGGTTACGAATACCTTTAGAGGCGCAGATTATTGTGCCGCCAGACGCTCTTGCAGCGGCAGGATGACCCGAAAGGCGGCCCCGCCCTGCCCCGGCAGATAGGTCACCTGACCGCCCAGTCGCGCCATGATCTCGCGGCAGATCGCAAGGCCCAGCCCCGCGCCACCGGCCTTGGTGTCGCCGATCCGCGAGAACTTCTCAAAGATGACGCCCTGCTTGTCCGTCGGGATACCGGTCCCGTTGTCGATAAAATCGACAAGCAGCGTATCACCGGCAACCCGTGTGGAAATCGTCAGGCTGGGCTTGTTGGCATCGCAATATTTGCGGGCATTGGCGATGAGGTTGATGAAGACCTGCGCTAGCCGGTCGAGATCGGTAGAGAGCACGATATCCTCGTCCCCGCGCTTGCGCCGGATCTCGAGATCGCCTGATCCGCCCGCCGCCGAGGCCGCCGCCCGGTCAAGAAGATCGCCAAGGGTACCGGTTTGCACATTGAGGCTGACCTGCCCGCTTTCGAGAACGCTGAGGTCCAGAAGGTCGTCGAGCAACCGCGTGAGCCGGATCGCCTCATCATGGATCACCGAGGCATATTTGCTCGACTCCGCGGGTTTGAGCGCATCGCTGTCGCGCAGGATCTCGGAGAAGGCGCGGATCGAGGTCATCGGTGTGCGCAACTCGTGACTGACCTGGCTGAGGAACGCATCTTTCTGCCGCGACAATTGGGTGAGCTTCTCATTCGCCTCGCGCAATTGCCGGGCCGTGCGGGTAAGCTCGGTCGATTTCGCCTCGAGCCTGTTGGAATACTCCATGATCTGCGCCGTCTCATCAGCAACCGCCATCAGGTCCTCGACCGAAACGGACGCACCGCCAACGATCTGCCCGACCATCGCATGGGCCGCCGCGCCGCCGACCGATCCCGACAACTCCCGCTCAAGCGCCTGCAGAAAATCCGGGGATGGTTCGGGCAGGTACCCGCCGATCCCCTGACGTTCCGCCGCGCGGGCAAAGAAGGACTGCGCCTGCGATCCGCCCATGATCCGCTGCGCCATGATCAACAGATCCTCTGTCTGGGCTAATCCGCCGGTCCAGCCGCCGGTGGTCGGCGAATGGTCATAGACGTTGACAAACTGCGCGCCCTGCAACCTTTCGATCGGTTTGGGGAAGCTCAGGAGCGAGAACAGGATGAAACCGCTCGTATTCAAGAGCATCGACCACATCACCGCATGCACCAGGGGGTCCATCCCTTCGGCGCCGAAAAGCGCCTGCGGCCGCAGCCAGCTCAACCCGAGAAGGCCGTTTTGCATGATGTCTTCGGAGAGCACCATCGACGCGCCGAAACTGGGCAGAAACAGGCTGTAGAGCCAGACGACCGAGCCGATCAACAGGCCCGCCAGAGCGCCCGTGCGCGTGGCGCCGCGCCAGAAGAGCCCCCCGATCATCGCCGGAAGGAACTGCGCCACGCCGGCAAAGGACACAAGGCCGATCTTGGCAAGCGCCGTGCCGCCGCCGGAGATCTGGAAATAGAGATAGCCCAGGAAGACGATGCCCGCGATGGAAAGCCGCCGCGCCAGGAGCGCAACCTGCCGCACATCACCGGAGATCACCGCATTGCCGCCGGTCATGTTGAGCCAGATGGGCATGACGATATGATTTGAGACCATCGTACTGAGCGCAATGGCCGCGACGATCACCATCGACGTGGCCGAAGAAAAACCGCCAAGGAAAGACAAGATCGCCAACCCCTCGCGCCCCTCGGCCAGCGGCAGGCTCAACACGAAAAGATCCGGATTGGTCGATTTCGGCAATAGGTCGAGCCCCACGGCGGCAATCGGCACCACGAAGAGGCTCATCAGCATCAGATAGGCCGGAAAGGCCCAGGCGGCCGTGCGCAGGTGATCTTCGTTTTCGTTCTCGACGACCATGACCTGAAACATGCGCGGCAGGCAGAGGAACGCCGCGGCCGACAACGCTGTGAGCCCGATCCAGCGGCTGCCCGAGACGTTCCACTCCGCAATCTCCGAGGCATCGATCCGCGCCAGTGTTTCGCTGACCCCACCGGCCAACCCCCAGACGACGAACACCCCCACCGCCAGCAGCGCAAAGAGCTTGACCACGGCCTCGAGTGCGATGGCCATGACAACGCCATGATGGCGTTCGTTGGCATCAAGGTTTCGGGTGCCGAAGAGGATGGTAAAAAGCGCCAGACCCAGCGCCAGCCAAAAGGCCGTGGCCTGACGGCTCATCGCTTGGGCGGTGTCCGGGCCGGTTTCAGCAAAGGCGGCAAAGGAGAGCGTAACCGATTGCAATTGCAGCGCGATATAAGGCGTCGTGCCGACCACCGCCAGCAAGGTGACAAAAACCGCAAGGGTGTTCGACTTGCCATACCGCGAACTGATGAGATCCGCGATGGAGGTGATCCTTTGTGCCTGACCCACCCGCACCATCTTGCGCAAAACCCACCACCAGCCGATCATCACCAGCGTGGGGCCAAGATAGATCGTGACGAATTCCAGACCCGACCGCGCCGCAAATCCAACTGCGCCATAAAAGGTCCAGGCGGTGCAATAAATCGACAGCGAGAGCGTGTAGACGATGGGCGAACGCAACCACTTGCCCCGCCCGCGAAGTGCCGCGCGGTCGGCCGCGAAAGCCACCAAAAACAGCAGCACCACGTAGAGCAGGCAGACCAGGACAAGCATGTTGAGCGTTGGCATCTATGCCTCCCCTGGGGGTCCGCTGCTGCTGCCGTTGTCGTCCTCTGCCCGCAGATCGGTGCCTTCCTTGAGGTACTTCGCCAAAAGCCCCGTCACTACGACCAACGCCACCCATAGCCCGAAGAAATAGATCATCGCATAGGTGGTCGATGTCGTCGTCCCGGTGTCACTGATCCAAAGAAGCGGCAGACAGATGAGCGCCACGCCCAGGACCGGCAACAGCCGCGCCGCATCGACCAGCCGACGGCGGCGATAGGTGCGCCGCTCGACGAAGACGGGGCCCGGCTCGGTGCTCATGTCACGACCAGTTGCCGTACGGTTTCGAGAATCTCGGCGTTGGAAAACGGTTTGGTCATGTAATGGCTCGCCCCCGCCCGCTCGGCCATCTCGCGATCCTTGGTCTGCCCCCGCGCCGTCAGCATCAGCACGGGCATCTGCGCCAGGGCGGCATCACCGCGAATTTCCGTCAGGATGTCGAAACCGCTTTTGCCCGGCAGCATCACGTCCAGGATAATGACGTCCGGCATACGCGCGCGTACGGCATCGACCGCATCCACCCCGTTTGAATGGGTTTTCACGTCCCACCCATCGCGCGACAGGATGAACCGGATCGCCTCGATAATGTTCGGCTCGTCTTCAATCAGCAATACTTGTCTGCCCACTCAACCGGCCTCCCATTCCGATCAAACAGCGTTTCCCCGCCCACGCACTATTATCGTTGTCTGCGCCTCTGTCAAAACCCGCCCTCGATAATCGACGGCTCGCGCCGCGCCGCGCAGGTCGCCAACGGACAGATACGGCAGGTCACCCCGACATCGCGCGCATCGTCCTGCGCGGCCCCTGCGGCGGGCAGGATCAACATATGCGCCCGCATCAGGGCGGGCTGGCTAAAACTGGCGGCGCGCACCTCTTCGGAGACGGCAAGCGCGCTTGCCACCTGGGCATCGCGCCCCACCTGCCGGACCAGCGCCCGCACCGGGGTCTGCGGCTGCGCCAATACCTGGTAGAGCGGCCAGAGTGTACAGGCGCTGCCAACCGGCGGCATCGAGAACTCCGGCAGGGGTTTGCGGAAAATCAACGTGCCGGAGCCGTCGCAGATGGCCAGGCCGACAAGGCCGACCTCGGCCTCCGGCAGCATCGCAAGGCGCCGAAAGAGCGTTGCCAGATCCGTCTTGAGGGCCTCCGACAGGCGTTCGGGGGCAACGCCATGCCGCCCCACAGCCTCCAACACGTCCCGGAGCGGGAGGGCCTCTGCGTCCCGACGGTACTGGTAGAGGACATCGCGGGCAATCTGCCGGGCGGCCTCGGATTGCAGGCTGTCGGCGGACTGCAAAACCACCTCGACCATTGCATCGCTGGCCTCGCCTTCGAGCGCCGGAAAGTGGAACCCTTTCTCCGACAGGAAGGCATGCAGTTCATCCTGCGGCGATTTGATTTCCGCGCCGGTGTCTGGCGCAGCTTCGAGATAGCGCACCAGCGCCTCCGCGCCTTCGGCCAAACGGGTGCTGTCCTCGTTGATGTTGCGATGAAACCGCCCCTGCCATTCCGGCTCAAGCTCCTTGGTCTCGACCAGGATCGACGCGGTGGAACGGATCGACGTCACCGTCGAGATCACATCGTGCAGCGAGGCGGCCAGATGCGGATCATGGGTCAGCCGGTCGGTCAGGGTGCGCACGCTTTGTTCGAGCGTGGCATTCTGGTGATGCAACCCGGCGAGAAGCTGCGCCCAGCCAGGGAAGCGGCCAGCAAACTCCTCGGCGCGCTCACCGGCCCCGCTGCGACCCGCCGCTGCCTCGTTCAGCGTCGCAATCAACTCGGCCTCGGCCCCTTCGGAAAGCAGCGACGGCTCCACCTCCAGAACCTCGGCCAGACGATTAAGGATCTTGCCGCCGATTCTGCGCCGGTTATGTTCGATGAGGTTCAGATACGACGGCGATATTCCGACCTGCTTAGCCAGTTCCGATTGCCGGATCCCCTGCTGGATCCGCCTTTCGCGGATCCGGGTGCCGATAATCGAGCTTTCCGCCATCAAGTTTTTTCCAGTGATTTGCGCGACTTCCCACACGGTATATAAACTTTTTTACAAACGGAAGCGTATCTTTGTACATTTCTTTACAAGAATATTGTTTTGCCAAAAGCATTTGTTGCGAAATTTTCTTGTCCTGCGCGATAATCCCTTTGCACAACTGTGCCATCGGGGGAGGCGCAGAGGAGGCCCTCCCCTCGAATTATTCAAGGGAGGATATCAATGTCCAAATCAAACCTGACGCGCCGCGGGCTGCTAAGAAATAGCGCCATCGCGGGTGCCGGCATTGCGATGCCGACGATCTTTACCGCGTCTTCAGCCGCTGCGTATACGAACGAGCCGACCGGCAGTTCCGTCACGCTGGGCTTCAACGTGCCGCAGACCGGCCCCTATGCCGACGAAGGCAGCGACGAATTGCTGGCGCAGCAGCTGGCGGTCGAGCACCTGAACGGCGAAGGCGACGGCGGCTGCCTGAACACCTTCACGTCGAAGGCGCTCAAGGGCAACGGCATCCTGGGCAAGAAGGTCGAGTTCGTGACCGGCGACACCCAGACCAAATCCGACGCCGCGCGCGCATCGGCGAAGTCGATGATCGAAAAAGACGGCGCGATCATGATCAATGGCGGCTCGTCCTCGGGCGTGGCCGTGGCCGTTCAGGGTCTCTGCCAGGAGGCAGGTGTGATCTTCATGGCGGGTCTGACCCACGCCAACGACACCACCGGCAAGGACCGCAAGGCCAATGGTTTCCGTCACTTCTTCAACGCCTACATGTCGGGTGCCGCGCTGGCGCCGGTGCTGGCCAACGAGATGGGCAAGGATCGCCGCGCCTATCACCTGACCGCGGACTATAACTGGGGCTGGACCCAGGAAGAGTCGATTGTCGCCTCGACCGAGGCCCTTGGCTGGGAAACCGTGAATACGGTCAAGACCCCGCTCGCCTCGACCGACTTCTCGTCCTACATCACGCCGGTTCTGAACTCGGGCGCCGACGTGCTGGTCCTGAACCACTACGGCGGCAACATGGTGAACTCGCTGTCGAACGCCATCCAGTTCGACCTGCTGTCGAAGCAGGTGAACGGCAAGGACTTCAAGATCGTCGTGCCGCTCTACTCGGAACTGATGGCCGCCGGTGCGGGCGAGAACATCAAGGGTGTTCTTGGTTCGATGAACTACAACTGGCAGCTTGACAATGAAGGCTCCAAGCAGTTCGTCAAATCCTTCGGCGAGAAATACGGCAAACCGCCGTCCAACTCGGCGCAGACATGCTACGCGCAGGTACTGCTTTATGCCGATGCCTGCGAACGTGCTGGCACGTTCAACCCCTGCGGTGTTGTCGAAGCCCTCGAAGGGTTCGAATTCGACGGCCTCGGTAACGGTCCGACATTGTACCGTGCCGAAGACCACCAGTGCTTCAAGGACGTTTTGGTTGTGCGCGGCGCGCAAAACCCGACCAATGCCTATGACACGCTGGAAATCGTCGAAATCACGCCGGTTGACCAGGTCACCTATGCGCCGAACCACCCGATGTTCGGCGGTGACGACGCGACCCTCGGCGAGTGTAACCCGGGCGCCTAAGCCCTCTGTTCTCCGGCCGCACGCCCCGGTGCGTGCGGCCGGAATTTGACGCCCTTCCCCGGTATATTTGCCGCATCTCTTAAACCCACGGGTGGGAACAATGGACGCAATCATTCTTCAAACGCTTAACGGTCTCGACAAAGGTTCGGCCTATGCGCTGATCGCCCTCGGGCTGACACTGATCTTCGGTACGCTCGGCGTGGTGAACTTCGCGCACGGTGCGCTTTTCATGATCGGTGCCTTCTGCGCGGTCTTCCTGCAGCGCCTCTTGAGCCTCAGCACGGTGACCATCGACGAGACCCAGAAGGACTTTCTCGGCAATCCGCTGAAGGTCGAGACCCCTTACGTCCATAACTGGTTCGGCCCCGAGACCGGCGCCGCGATCATAGACTGGTCCGTGCCGCTCGCGATCCTCTTCGCGATCCCGGTGATGATTGCCGTGGGCTTCATCATGGAACGTGGGCTTATCAAGCATTTCTACAAACGCCCCCACGCGGATCAGATCCTCGTGACCTTCGGCCTGGCCATCGTGCTGCAGGAGGTCATCAAGTATTTCTACGGCGCCAACCCGATCCCGACCCCGGCGCCCGATGCGCTCGCCGGTGCGGTCGATCTGGGCACCCTCGTGGGCTTCGATCCGAATGTCATCATCTACCCCTACTGGCGGCTGATCTACTTCTTCTTCGCGGCCCTCATCATCGGTGCGGTCTTTGCCTTCCTGCAATTCACCACCTTCGGGATGGTCGTGCGGGCTGGCATGGCGGATCGCGAAACCGTGGGGCTTCTGGGCATCGACATCGACAAACGCTTTACCATCATGTTCGGCATCGCCGCCGCCGTCGCGGGGCTTGCGGGCGTCATGTACACGCCCATCAACCCGCCCAACTATCACATGGGGATGGATTTCCTTGTGCTGAGCTTCGTGGTCGTCGTGGTCGGCGGCATGGGCTCGCTTCCGGGCGCTGTCGCCGCCGGCTTCCTGCTTGGTGTGCTTGAAAGCTATGCCTCGACCACCTGGGCCACCACGACCATCCCAGGCATCAACCAGATCATCATCTACCTTGTCGCCATCATCGTCCTGCTGACACGTCCGCGCGGTCTGATGGGCAAAAAAGGCGTGATGGAGGAATAAGCCATGCTCGGACTGAACAAGAAAGACTTCAACCTCCTGCTGATCGTCATGGCTCTGGCGCTGCTGGCTCCGTTCCTGCTGAACCCGTTCCCAAGCGACTCCGGGCTGGCGCAGTTCAATGCCGGTTACCCCGACCTGATGCAGAAATTCGTGATCTTCGGCATCTTCGCCATCGGGTTCAACATCCTCTTCGGCCTGACCGGGTATCTCAGCTTCGGCCACGCGGCTTTCCTGGGTGTGGGCTCCTATTCCTGCGTGTGGATGTTCAAACTGCTGGGCTACAACGTGCTGCCGGGCATCATGCTCTCGGTCGTGACCTCGGGTATCTTCGCGTACCTGATCGGCATCGTGAGCCTGCGGCGTTCGGGCATCTACTTCTCGATCCTGACGCTGGCCTTTGCGCAGATGTCCTTCGCGCTGGCCTATTCGGTCCTGTCGAACCCCAAGTTCAACCTGACCAACGGTGAGACCGGCCTTCAGGTCTATGCCGACGACCCGCAGATCTTCCACTCGGCCAGCGCGCCGGACCTGCCGCATCTCTTCGGCCTCAGCATGCGCGCCACGGAAAAACTGCAGATCGGTGCCTGGGAGTTTCAGTTCAACGCCGGTTACTACCTCTGCGCCATCATCATGATCGCGATGTTCTACCTGTCGATCCGTATCTTCCGCTCACCCTTCGGGATGATGCTCCGGGCGATCAAATCGAACAATACGCGGATGAACTATACCGGGCTCAACGCGCGGCCCTACACGCTGGCGGCCTTCGTGATCTCGGGCATGTATGCCGGTCTTGCCGGTGGCCTTCTGTCGGCGATGGACCCGCTGGCCGGGGCCGAACGGATGCAATGGACGGCTTCGGGGGAGGTCGTGCTGATGACCATTCTCGGTGGTGCCGGCACCCTGATCGGGCCGGTCCTCGGCTCTGGTCTCATCAAGTATTTCGAGAACATCTTCTCGAAGATCAACAGCACCGTTTTGCATAACTGGTTCTCCTTCCTGCCTGAGGGGCTCGAAGACCTGATGGTCACGCTGATCTATCCCTTCGTGGGCAAGGGCTGGCACCTGACCCTCGGTGTCATGTTCATGCTGATCGTGATCTTCCTGCCCGGCGGACTTGTCGAAGGTGGCCAGCGCGTCAAGCGGCTCTTCAAGCGCCGGAAATCATCGGACACCGATGACGAAGCCACCCAATCGACCCCTGCGGAATAAGGAGACTGAATGATGGGTATCCTTGAAGTCAAAAACGTCAACAAGCGTTTCGGCGGCCTGCAGGCGCTTGGCGATGTGAACCTCAGCGTTGAGGAAAACAGCGTCCACGCGATCATCGGCCCCAACGGGGCGGGCAAGTCGACGCTGCTCAACTGCCTGATCGGTAAGCTCATTCCCGACACCGGGTCGGTGATGTTCGACGGCCAGTCGGTGCTGGGGCGCAAACCCTACGAGATCTGCCAGATGGGCATTTCCCGCGTGTTCCAGACGCCCGAGATCTTCGGCGAGCTGAGCGTGTTGGAAAACATGATGATCCCGATCTTCGCCAAGCGTGACGGGGCCTTCCGCATGCACGCCATCGAAAGCTCGTCGAATGAAAAGACGATCATCGAACAGGCGGAACATGTCCTCGACAGCTTGAACATGGCCGACAAGCGGCACATGAATTCGGCCTCGATGAGCCGGGGCGACAAGCGGCGGCTCGAGATCGGCATGTGCCTGTCGCAGAACCCGCGTCTGTTGCTGCTGGACGAGCCGACCGCCGGCATGGCGCGGGCCGACACCAACAACACGATCGACCTGTTGAAGCAGATCAGTGACGAGCGCGACATCACCATCGCAATCATCGAACACGATATGCACGTGGTGTTTTCACTGGCCGAACGGATCACCGTTCTGGCCCAGGGCACACCGCTGGTCGAAGACACGCCCGACAACATCAAGGGCCATCCCAAGGTGCGCGAAGCGTATCTTGGTGAATCGGCATAAATCAGGGGGACAGAACAGATGAACGTCAAACCCGATTTCTCGAAGGGCGTGAACCGCGCCGAAACCGCCCCCGCCTTCCTGTCGGTCTGGGGGATGCAATCCTATTACGGCGAAAGCTATATCGTTCAGGACATCAGCTTTAACGTCCACGAGGGTGAGATCCTGGCGCTTCTCGGCCGCAATGGCGCGGGTAAGACCACGACGCTCCGGTCTATTGCCCGGATGGATAGCCCGCAGCTCAACCATGGTGAGATCTGGCTCGACCATCAGCCGTTGCACAACATGAAAAGCCATGAGGCGTCGGCGGCGGGTATCGGCCTCGTCCCCGAGGATCGTTGCATCATCCCCGGCCTCACGGTCGAGGAGAACCTGCAACTGGCGCAGATTGCCCCGCCCATCGGCTGGTCCATCGACCGGCTTTACGAGCTCTTCCCACGCCTGCGCGAGCGCCGCAAACAGGAAGGCGTGACCCTTTCGGGCGGCGAGCAGCAGATGCTGGCCGTGGCCCGCGCCCTGGCCCGGGACATCAAGGTGCTTTTGCTGGATGAGCCCTACGAGGGTTTGGCGCCGGTGATCGTCGACGAGATCGAAAAGACCCTGCGCATCATCAAGGAACAGGGGATCACCACGATCCTGGTGGAGCAGAACGCCGTGCGGGCGCTGGAGCTTGCGGATCGCTGCATCATCCTCGACACCGGCGGGATTGCCTTCGACGGCACAGCTTCCGAAGTGCTCGAAAACGAAGAGCTGCGCGCCGAATACCTGGCGATCTGAACCGGACCTGCCCATGCTGATGGGTTGCACTCCGCTCAGGAGGCAGGCAAGGTTTGTTCAACAAAACAACAAAGACAGGGACCGATATGAGCGATAATACCTATCCGCCCTCCGCCGAATTTGCTGCCAACGCGCTGGTCGACGCCAAGAAATACGATGAGATGTATGCCGCGTCGATCCAGGACCCCGACGGTTTCTGGGCCGAGCAGGGCAAGCGCGTGGACTGGATCAAGCCCTTCACCAAGGTCAAGGATGTCAGCTACGATTTCGGGAACGTCTCGATCAAGTGGTTTGAAGACGGCCAGTTGAACATCGCCGCCAACTGCATCGACCGCCACCTTGCGACCCGGGGCGATCAGACCGCGATCATCTGGGAACCGGACGATCCCAATGCGGACGCACAGCACATCACCTACAAGCAGTTGCATGAGAATACCTGCAAGATGGCCAATGCCATGAAGGCGCTTGGCGTGGGCAAGGGCGACCGGGTCGTGCTCTACATGCCGATGATCCCCGAGGCCGCCTATGCCATGCTGGCCTGCGCCCGGATTGGCGCGATCCATTCCATCGTCTTCGCGGGGTTTTCCCCTGATGCGCTGGCGGCCCGCGTCAACGGATCGGAGGCCAAACTCCTGGTCACCGCCGACGAGGCCCCACGTGGCGGGCGTAACACCGCACTCAAAGTCAATGCCGACAAGGCGTTCAACAACGTGGACCACGATTGCAAGATGCTGGTCGTGCAACGCACCGGCGGCGACGTGGCGATGGCAGAGGGGCGCGATCACTGGCTGCACGAGGTACAGGCCAGGGTTGATGCAGATTGCCCGCCCGAGCCGATGGGCGCCGAAGATCCGCTCTTTATCCTTTACACGTCCGGCTCCACCGGCGCACCCAAAGGGGTTGTGCATACAACGGGCGGGTATCTCGTCTATGCCTCTTTGACGCACCAGATGACCTTCGACTACCACGACGGGGATGTCTATTGGTGCACCGCCGATGTCGGCTGGGTCACCGGGCATAGCTATATCGTCTACGGCCCGCTCGCCAACGGGGCGACGACCCTGATGTTCGAGGGCGTACCGACCTACCCCGATGCCAGCCGGTTCTGGCAAGTGTGCGAGAAACACAAGGTGAACCAGTTCTACACCGCGCCGACGGCTTTGAGGGCGCTGATGGGACAGGGGAATGCCTTTGTCGAGGCCTGCGACCTCAGCAGCCTCAAGATCCTCGGCACCGTTGGGGAACCGATCAACCCCGAAGCCTGGACCTGGTATTACAATGTCGTCGGGGGTGGGCGCTGCCCCATCGTCGACACATGGTGGCAGACCGAAACCGGTGGCCACCTGATGACCCCCCTGCCCGGCGCGCACGCGACCAAACCCGGCTCGGCGATGAAGCCGTTCTTTGGCATCGAGCCGGTCGTGCTGGAGCCTGCAAGCGGTGAGATCGTCGAAGGCAATGATGTCGAAGGGGTGCTTTGCATCCGCGACAGCTGGCCGGGTCAGATGCGCACCGTCTGGGGCGACCATGAGCGGTTCGAAAAGACCTATTTCGCCGACTACAAGGGCTATTACTTTACCGGCGACGGCTGCAAACGCGATGCCGACGGCGACTACTGGATCACCGGCCGCGTCGATGACGTGATCAACGTCTCAGGTCACCGGATGGGTACCGCTGAGGTGGAAAGCGCCTTGGTCGCCCACCCCAAGGTCTCGGAAAGCGCGGTTGTGGGCTACCCGCATGAGATCAAGGGCCAGGGCATCTATTGCTACGTGACGCTCATGGCCGGGGAAGAATACACCGATGAACTAAAGACCGAGTTGCGTAACTGGGTCCGTCAGGAGATCGGCCCGATCGCCTCCCCGGACCTGATCCAATGGGCCCCCGGCCTGCCCAAGACCCGTTCCGGCAAGATCATGCGCCGTATCCTGCGCAAGATCGCCGAGAATGACTATGGTGCCTTGGGGGATACCTCGACCCTCGCCGAACCGGCGGTGGTAGACGACCTGATCGAAAATCGCATGAACCGCGGTTGAGGATTTTTCATTGAAACCGCCTCTTTTCAGGGGCGGTTTTTTTGTCGGTTGTTACCAAAAGGAGTGCGCTGTCGCGCACGCCGGTTATCTCGTCTCGGGCCACTGGCCCGTGCCTCGGATTGGCGCATAACCAAGAGGTCCCGTCATGATCCGGGTTGCGGGGATCAGGGATCGCGGTCAGATTGGCGTCATGCCCTCTGCAAGTCTCGATACCCCAATCGGCCCGCTGACCGTCGATGCCCGTGAGGGCAGGATTTTCCGCGTACGATGGGTGGATGAACCGTCGGGAGACGTGACGCCCGAATTGCAGGCGGCGCTTGAACAACTACGCCAGTATTTCGACGGGACATTGGAGGCGTTTGACTTGCCTTTGCAGGTCGACGGGTCCGATCTTCAGCGGGCGGTTTGTGATGCGATGTATGCGATCCCGTTGGGGGAGACGCGAACCTATGGCGATCTGGCGGGTGAGCTTGGCGTGCCTGCCCAAGCCATCGGTGGGGCCTGTGGCGGCAACCCGATCCCGGTCATCATTCCCTGTCACAGGGTGCTTGGCGCCACGACCCTAGGCGGGTTCTCCGGCATGGGCGGGGTGGAGACCAAGGTGTGGCTATTGAAGCATGAAAAAGCGGCCGGATTGTTGATCTGAACAGTTGGACCAACCCTGCCGACAAGGCCGCAAATCAGCTACATCAGGGGTTTGTTGCGCGGGGGCACGATCTGCTGGGCGATGCCCGCAAAGATCAGATAGACCGAGGTGACGACAAGACCCCAATGCGCCCAGCTTTGCGGATGGAAATCGACCCAGGCGGCCCAACCGGCAAAGAACGTCCACGCAAGCGCCATCGGCAACGACAGCAGCCGCCACCGTTCGGTCCGCACCGGGTGAATGAACTTGAGCGGCAGGAACATGGCCCCTGCCAGAACCGCCACCAGCACCAGGCTGATCCAGAAATTCGGTTCAATCGCAAAGAGGACCAGCACCAGCATGTTCCAGCAGGCGGGAAACCCGGAAAATGAATTATCCTTTGTTTTCATGCGCGTATCGACGAGGTAGAGCGCACTTGAAAAGGTGATGACGATGATCGCGAACCAACCCGTCCAGCCCGGTAACAAGCCCGATTTGAAAAGCGCGAAGGCCGGGATGAAGATATAGGTGAGATAGTCGATGATCATGTCGAGGATATTGCCGTCGAACTGGGCCGCGTATCTCTTGACCTCGTATTTCCGGGCCAGCGGGCCGTCGATACCGTCCACCACGAAGGCCACGACAAGCCACAGGAACATGAGGCTCCACTTGCCGTCAACGGCTGCCAACATGGCCAGCATGGCGAAAACCGCGCCCGTGGCGGTGAAGAGATGAACGGCCAACGCCTTGATTTCTCGTGTCATGGCCCCCTCATGGCGCAAAAGCCCGCTAGGTGCAATCAGGCTTTGGGATGCGCCGCCTGATAGACCTCCATCAGGCGCGCGGTATCAACGGCGGTGTAGGCCTGCGTGGTGGAAAGCGAGGCATGACCCAGGAGCTCCTGAATGGCCCGCAGATCGCCACCGGCATTCAGAAGGTGGGTGGCAAAGCTGTGGCGCATGGCATGGGGGGTGGCGCTTGCAGGCAAGCCCAATTGCAGGCGCACATTTTCGATCAGTTTCTGCACCAGCCGGGGGTTTAACTTGCCCCCCCGCTGTCCGCGAAACACTGGCAGGTCATCGCCCTGCGGGTGCGGGCATAGATCGACGTAATGCGCCATCGCTTGGCGCACCGGGGGCATCACGGGCACGACACGCTCCTTGCCCCCCTTGCCGATGATCCGCAGAACATCCTCCAGCGGCAGATCGCGTCCGCAAAGGCCGAGTGCTTCGGATATCCGCAACCCGCAGCCATAAAGCAACGTCACCACCGCCTGATCCCGCGCCGAGATCCACGGCGTGTCATGCTGCATCTCGACGGTTTCCAGAACTTCCTGCGCGGCCTCAGGTGAAAGCGGACGCGGCAGTTTACGCTGGAACCTGGGTGACCGCGTCGCCAGGACCGCTGTCGGCTCTAACCCCTCGCGCTCGGAGAGCCAGCGATAGAAGCTCTTGACCGCCGAGAGTTTGCGCGCCAAGGACCGCGCACCGACATCGCGGCCACGCTCGGACGCCATCCAACTGCGCATGTCTCCGACAGAAATCCGGGCCAGGGCGCCAAGGCCCTGCCCGTCGCCCTTGTGTTCGGTCATGAAAGCCAGAAATCCGGTCACGTCCCGCCCGTATGCGTCAATCGTGTTATCCGCCGCCCCGCCAAGCGCCTTGCGGGCTTCAAGCCAGCCTTGCAGCGCATCTCGGGCGGCGGCGGAGATCATGACAGCCAGCGGCGCATCGCCCGTTCAAAGACACCTGCGAAGAAGGCCAGCAGATCAGTACCCTGCTGCGGCGTGAACTGGTGCGGATCCTCAGAGCCAAGCGCCAGCATGCCCGGCAACCGCCCCTCGCCAAAATCGAGAAGCAGGCAGGCTTCGGACCGGACATATTCCGCGTCCTCGCCGTATATCTGCCTGTCACCCTCATGGGTCTGGCGCAAGGTGACCTGCCGCGATGATCCTGTCTTGGCGGTGTTCAGGTATGCGTCGATGAAGCCCGGTTCGGCCACCGACAGGACATCGCCCAGTTTCTTTACCGCCGGATCGTTCTCATCCTGCACTGTCTCCAGGACAAGGCGGATCGTGTCAACGCGCAGGATGCTCGCCACCTCTCCACCCAGGTCCATCAGGAACGATTCGAACTCCACCGGATCGAGCATCCGCAGAACAGCGCGATGCACCTGATTTGTCCCGGCGAGGTTGTCATAGGCGGCCGCGATTACGCTGCGATGCGTATCTTCAAGACGATCAAGCCGCGCCTCGAGCCGCTTCATCGCGATGCCGCGCAGATCGACGATATTATCGCCCATCGCGCGTTCATTCGCGGCCACAAGCGCGCGCATAAGGTCTTGATCTTCAAGGATAACATCAGGTTGCGCGATGATATGGTCGCGCAGAGACTCGTCAATCTCGTGCTTGCTACTCATTAAATTGCCTCAGTTTTCTTTTTCGGCCTTATACCACGAGTTCAGAGGATTTGCTGCCCTGTTTTTTCCCAATCTTTCAAAAATGCGTCCAATCCCTTGTCGGTCAGCACATGCTCGGCCATCTGCTTGATGACCTTCGGCGGCGCGGTCATCACGTCGGCGCCGATCATGGCGGATTGATAAGCGTGGTTCACGGTACGGATGGAGGCGGCGAGGATCTGCGTCTCGTAGCCGTAATTGTCATAGATCTGCCGGATGTCGGAAATCAGCTCCATGCCGTCGAGGTTGATATCATCCAGACGCCCGATGAAGGGGCTGATGAACGTGGCCCCCGCCTTGGCCGCCAGAAGCGCCTGATTGGCCGAGAAACAAAGCGTCACATTGACCATGTTGCCCTCGTTCGTGAGCACGTTGCACGCCTTCAAGCCCGCCCAGGTGAGCGGCACCTTGACCGCGATATTGTCGGCAATCTTTGCCAGCTTGCGCCCCTCGGCGATCATCGCATCCGCGTCGGTCGCCACCACTTCGGCGCTGACCGGGCCATCGACCATGTCGGCGATTTCCTTGGTCACTTCGAGGATATCACGGCCCGATTTCATGATAAGCGACGGGTTGGTGGTGACGCCATCGACCATGCCAAGGTCATTCAATTCGGCGATCTGATCGACTTCGGCGGTGTCTACGAAAAATTTCATCTCAAGGGTCCATTTACTCGGGTTGGAGTTTCATCTCCTAGCGTTTACCTCATAGAGTGACCTGCCGAAACCCCTGAACCGGAGCCCCTGTTGACCGCCGATCTGCCTGAGTTTTACGATCCCGGGTCGCTGGTCGCGGTGCTGACGACGCAACCGCTTGGCGGGACATTGGATTACAAGGCACCGGAAGGTGGCTGTCATCTCGGCGCGTTCGTCGAAGTGCCGCTTGGCCCGCGCAAGGTGCCGGGCGTTGTCTGGGGTCCCGGGATTGGCGGTTTCGACCTCAAGAAGGCACGCGCGATCATCCGCGTTCTGGACGTGGCCCCGATGCGGGACGAGATGCAGGAATTCTTGCGCCGCGCGGCCGACTACACGCTGACGCCGATGCCTGCGATGCTGCGGCTTGCGACCCGCGCGCCGGGGCTGAGCAATCCGCCGTCGATGCAGAAAGTCTATCGGCTGGGCCGGGGGGATCCGGACCGCGCGACCGAGGCGCGCCGCCGGGTGATCGAGGTCCTGCGCGACTATGGTGGGCTCTCTTTCACGCTCAAGGAACTGGCGGAACAGGCGGGCGTGTCGACCTCGGTCGTCAAGGGGTTGGTCAAGCAGGGCGTCGTCTATGAAGAGGCCACGCCGCGCGACCTGCCCTACCCGCCGCTCAACCCCGACCACGCCCGCAAGGAGCTGACCAGCGATCAGCAGGCGGCCGCCAACACGCTGATCGAAAACGTGCGGTCCGGCCAGTATGGCACCACCCTGCTGCGCGGCGTGACGGGATCGGGGAAGACCGAGGTTTATCTTGAGGCCGTGGCCGAAGCGATCCGCGGGGGTCAGCAAGCCCTGGTGCTGCTGCCGGAAATCGCCCTGACCGCCGAATTCCTGACCCGCTTTGCCGCCCGGTTCGGCGCCGCCCCGGCGGAATGGCATTCGGGCGTGACGATGACCGAACGCCGCCGGGTGTGGAAAATGGTCGGACAGGGCGCGGCGCAGGTGGTCGTGGGCGCACGATCCGCGCTTTTCCTGCCGTTTCGCAACCTTAGCCTCATCATCGTCGATGAGGAGCATGATACGTCCTATAAACAAGAGGATGGCGTTCTTTATAATGCGCGCGACATGGCCGTCCTCAGGGCGTCGATCTGTTGTGCGCAGGTGGTTTTGGCCTCCGCGACCCCCAGCCTCGAAAGCTGGACCAATGCGGAGGCCGGGAAGTACCGCAAGCTGGAACTGACCTCGCGCTATGGCGAAGCGGTGATGCCCGACATCCGCCCCATCGACATGCGCGCCGAAAAGCTGCCGTCGAACCGCTGGATCTCACCCAGCCTGCAGCAGGCGGTGCAATCGCGCATCGCGGCAGGCGAACAGGCGCTTTTGTTCATCAACCGGCGTGGGTATGCGCCGATCACCCTCTGCCGGGCCTGCGGGCATCAGGTGGGGTGCGATCACTGCGATGCCCGCATGGTCGAACACCGGTTCCTCAAACGTCTGGTCTGCCATCAATGCGGCGAAACGAAGCCGATGCCACAGGCTTGCCCGTCCTGCGGCGTCGAAGACAAGCTCGCCGCCGTTGGCCCGGGGGTGGAGCGCCTGACCGAAGAGGCGAGCGCCCTTTTCCCCGACGCGCGGATCGCCACCTTGTCGTCGGACCTTTACGGCTCCGCCCGTGCGCTGAAGGCTCAGATCGAAGAGATTGCCGAGGGGGGCGCCGATATCATCATCGGCACGCAGCTTGTGGCCAAGGGGCATAACTTCCCCATGCTGACACTAGTCGGCGTAATCGACGCGGATCTCGGGCTTCAGGGGTCGGACCTGCGCGCCGCGGAGCGGACATTCCAACTGATGCGGCAGGTGGCGGGGCGCGCCGGGCGCAGCACCCGCAAGGGTACCGCCCTGTTGCAGACTTTCCAGCCCGAACACCCGGTCATCCGCGCGATCCTGTCGGGCGATGAAGAAGGGTTCTGGCGCGCCGAGGCCAATGAGCGACACCATGCGGGGGTGCCGCCGTTCGGGCGCATGGCGGGCATCATCCTGTCCTCACCGGACATGCAGGAGGTGTTTGATGTCGGCAATGATCTGGCCCGCCGCGATGCGCCTCTGCGCCGGATCGGGGCACAGGTCTACGGCCCCGCCCCCGCGCCAATCGCCCGCATCCGGGGGCGCCATCGCGTGCGACTGCTGGTCAAGGCGCCGAAAGGTGTGGCTTTGCAAGGTGCCGTGGCGGAGTGGATCGGGCAGATGCGCCTGTCGAACCAGTTGCGCCTGAGTGTCGATATCGACCCGCAGAGTTTCTACTGACGCTCAGAAGACCTCGATCAGGTCGGCCAGGAACGGGTGCTTCCGGATCGCCGGGGCAACGATGCTCTCGGTCAGGATCGGTTTGAGCGTTTCGGCCACTTTCCCGGGCATGTCCTGAAAAATACCCTTGCGCGCGGTCAAAGAGATGTTGCGCGAGAGCGGGTCGAAAGGCAGCTCGAAAACGTCGATCTGATCCGCAAACCGGCGCGCCCGCATCAGCGCCAGAGGGGTCAGGATCGACCAGCCTGCCCCCTGCCCGACCAGCGCAAGGATGGCGTGATAGCTATCGAGTTCGAACCGGTGGGGCAGCGAGATGTTCTGCCGTGCGAGATGCGAGGTGACGAGCCGCCCGATATATTGCCGCTGCGTGTATTGGATCAGCGGCAGACGCCGGAGTTGGCGCAGCACGTTGCCCTTCGGGTCGATCACCCCGCGCGGGGCGGCAACGGTAAACCCTTCGCAAAGGAGCGGATGGACCTCGACCCAGTCATCTTCGGCCCCCAGTTCGGCGGCCACGATAACATCGAGCGCGCGCGCGTCGAGCTGGTCATAAAGGTGATGGCTCGCCCCGGTTTCGAGCAGGAACTGACAGCCCTTCAACTCCCCGGCCATATGGGTCAGGAGTTTGGGCGTCACATCGGCTTCAAGGTCTTCGATCATGCCCAGCCGGAACCGGGTCAGCATCGACAGATCCGACATCGCCAGTTCGGCGCGGGCCTGCGCGGCCTCGTTCAGGATGGCCTGCGCGCGGCGGTGCATGATCTCGCCCGCGGGCGTCAGCCGGATGGGGCGCGCATTGCGTTGCAGAAGCGTCGCCCCCACCGCCGATTCCAGGTTGGTTAGCTGCTGACTTACCGCAGACGGGCTGGCCCCGAGCCTGCGTGCCGCAGCCGAGATCGACCGCTCATCTGCCGCGGCCATGAAAACTTCGATACCCCAAAGGGTGATCCGGCCCGGGCTATTGGCCATCGGCGCTTATTTTCCCAGTTTGGAGAGCTTGTCCTGCAGGTCGGCAAGCTGCTTCTTGATGTCGTCGAGATTGTCGTCATCGGCGCTGCTCTCGCCCTCGTCGGCATTCGCTTCGGGAGTGGACCCCATGGCCCCCAACCCGCCGGTCATGGCCTTCATGAAGGCTTCTTGCTGCGCGCGCATGGCTTCCATGCCAGGCATTCCGGCAAGCGGGTTGGCCTTGGTCATGTTCTCCATCATCTTGGATTGCCCTTCGCGCAGCATCTCGAAACTGCTTTGCAGGAATTCAGGCACCATGCTCGTCGCGTGGTTCGTGTAGCTGCGGACAAGGTCGTTCAGCACGTTGATCGGCAGGACGTTTTCACCGCGGCTTTCATGCTCGGCAATGATCTGCAAGAGGTACTGCCGGGTCAGGTCATCACCGGATTTCAGGTCGATAATCTGCACCTCGCGACCGTCGCGGATGAACTCGGCAATATCCTCGAGCGTCACGTAATCGGACGTTTCGGTATTATAGAGCCGCCGACTGGCATATCGCTTTATCAGCAACGGTTTATCACTATCAGCCAAGTCGCTTTCCTCCCCGAAGATGCAGCGGTGCAGCATAGCTTATGCTACTGCAGCACAAAAAGAAAGGGCGAGCCGCAATGGCTCGCCCCCGCTTGATGCGTCCGACAGGGAGGGTACGGACACGTATGGTCTACTTACTTCGCGCTTGCAGCTTTCTTGGCAGCGGCAGTCACGTCGTCAGTTGCTTTCTTGACGGCTTTGGCTGCGTCTTCTTGCAGGTCTTTGCCGGCCGACATCAGCAGCTCAACAGTTTCCATTTGAACTTTCTTGGCAACTTCAGCGAAGGCAGCCATGTTCTCGGCGGCAACTTCGGCGCTGGCCGATGCGAAGTCGGTCATGGCTTTGGCGTAGTCGGCAGGCTCCGATTTCGCTTTGGTCATGTCGTTCAGCTTGGCCAGGGTTTCCTTGGTCCATTTGTTCGAGATTTCAGCCGACTGCTCAGCAGCTGTCAGAGCAACGCCCGACAGTTTTTCGTTCAGAGCGGCTTGGTTCTTGAACGCGTCTTCCATCGCTTTGGTGTCGACGGGGAATGCGCCCATGATGTCTTTCATTACGGTGTTGATGTCTTGTGCTTTAGCCATTGTGTTGTTCCTTTTGCTCTCGGCGGCCCAAACCGCCCTTCTGCGTATGCAAAGAATATGCATGCTGCGCCGCAGCATTTCAAGTCTTTTTTCTGCACTGCAGCAAAATTTTTACACGACGACCTAAAGCCTTGATCACAAAGCATTTGCCTTGCGGCGGACATAGGTCCCGGGGGCCGGACTCAGCGGTTCATGCTTCGAATCACCGGGTTCCCTAGGGTCAACCTTCTTGCCAGACCGCTTGCGCAGCCACTTTTCCCAAAGCGGCCACCACGACCCTTCGTGGAAGTCGGCGCCCTCCATCCAGGCATCGGCACCGAGGCTCAGATCGTCATTCGTGTAATGCCCGTATTTCTTTTTGGACGGCGGATTGACGATCCCTGCGATATGCCCGGATTGCGAGACGATGAAGGTCTTGTCCTTGGCCCCGGTCATCTGGAACCCGCGATAGCAATCTTTCCACCGCGCGATATGGTCGGTCTCGCAGGTGATGGACATCAGCGGTACCTTCACATCCTTGATATGGATCTTTTCGCCCAGCAACTCGAACCCGCCATCGACGAATTCGTTGCGCTGACACAGGCCCCGAAGATAATCCATCGCCATCTTGCCCGGCAGGTTCGACCCGTCACCGTTCCAGTAGAGCAGGTCAAAAGCAGGCGGGGTTTCTCCCATCATGTAGCTCTTGATCGCGGGCGTGTAGATCAGGTCATTCGAGCGCAGGAACGACATCGTGCGCCCCATGATGAAGGACCGAAGGATGCCTTGCGCGCTCACCTCTTCCTCGATCCCGTCGATGAAATCATCCTGCAGGAAGGGCAGGAATTCGCCCTGATCCGAGAAATCGGTCAGCGCAGTGAAGAAAGTCGCCGATTTGATGCTGCTGTCCTTGCGCTTGGCAAGGAGCGCGAGCGTCAGGTGCAGGGTCGTCCCGGCGATACAGTAGCCTACCGCATTGACCTGCTTCTGCCCGGTGATCGCCTTGACCTCACGGATCGCGGTCAGGAACCCGTCCTCGACATAATCCGACATGCCGACATCCGCCAAGGACGCATCGGGGTTGACCCAGGAGACGACAAAAAGCGTGTAACCCTGATCCGTGATCCATTTGATCAGGCTGTTCTGTTCCTTGAGGTCAAGAATATAGAACTTGTTGATCCAGGGCGGAAAGATCACGAGCGGGATCTCATGCACCTTCTTGGTCGTCGGCGCATATTGTATGAGCTCCATCATCTTGTTGCGATAGACCACTTCGCCCGGTGTGGTCGCGATATTCTCGCCCAGCTCGAACGCGGTCTCGTCCGCCAGGCGCACGACGACCTCTCCGTTATTCGCCTCAAGATCAGCCACCAGGTTTTCCAGACCTTTGACCAGCGATTCGCCCTCGGTCTGCACCGCGCGCTCCAGCGCATCGGGGTTCGTGCCAAGGAAATTCGTGGGCGACATCATGTCGATGATCTGCCGCGAGAAATAGTTCAGCCGTTGCTGATCCTTGGCATCGAGGTCATCCGCCTCGCTGACGGCCTTTTCGATGGCTTCGGCGTTCAGCAGATACTGATCTTTGATATATTTGAAATAAGGGTTCGTCTCCCAAAGCGGATTGGCGAATCTCTTGTCGCTCGGGCGCGGTTTTTCTGCATCCGCACCCTCTTCGGCGCCGCTTTGCAGCAATAATTGTTGGGCATCGATGTAATGCTGCACCGACTTGCCCCAGAACTCCAACTGGTTCTCGAAGAGTTTCCCGGGGTTGCCCAGCATCTCTGTCCAATAGGAAGTTGCGGCTTTTGCAAACAAATCCGGCGACGGGCCGCCCAGCGAAGGGTTGGCCGGATTATGGTTTGCAAACGCATTCACCAACCGCTTCGAGAGCTCTTCGACACGCGCGAGATTCGCGTTCAATTTGTCGATATCAACAGCTGCGACGTCGTCTTGCGTTGCCATATTGAATAAATCCTTCTAGACTTTCTGCTATGCAGCATAGCGTTGCATTGCGGGAGGGGCAGTGCGACGAATGGAACCGGGCGATCGGCCCCAAGGAGATCAAGATGCGCTACATGGCCACCTATGACCTGATGGAAACCCTCCGCAACACCAATCAGTGGCTCGGGGCCACCGCCCTGTCCCTGGCATCTTATCCGGTTTTCAGCCTCGCGCCAAATCCCGCCTTTCAATGGATGGCCGCCTGGGGCGAGGTGACGGAACGCACCTTCCAACGCATGGTCACGAAACCCGACTGGGGCATCGAGAGCATCACCGGCGAGGATGGCCGCGACCACCTGATCAACATCGAAACGGTCATGAGCCGCCCGTTCGGCGACTTGATCCATTTCGACGTCTCGGGCCGCGAGGAAATGGCCCGCCGCGTCCTTCTGGTGGCGCCGATGTCGGGCCACTACGCCACGCTTCTGCGCTCGACAGTCCGCTCGCTCCTGCCCGATTGCGAGGTCTATGTCACCGATTGGCACAATGCCCGTGACATCCCCGTCTCCGCCGGCAAGTTCGATATCGAGGATTACACCCTCTACCTCATGGATTTCATGCGAGAGCTTGGATCGGATCTGCATGTCATCGCCGTGTGCCAGCCCGTGCCGCTGACCCTCGCGGCCACCGCCTATCTGGCCGAACTGGACCCGGAAGCGCAGCCGCGCTCGCTCACGCTCATCGGTGGCCCGGTCGATCCCGATGCCACCCCCACCGACGTCACGGATTTCGGCCGCCGCGTCACCATGGGCCAACTCGAAGAGACGATGATCCAACGCGTGGGCTTCAAATACCCCGGCGTCGGCCGCATGGTTTATCCCGGCCTTCTGCAACTCGCCTCCTTCATGTCGATGAACCAGGACCGGCACCTGAAGGCGTTCAGTGATCAGATTTCCCGCGTCGCCCAAGGCAATGCCAGCGACCGCGACCCGCATAACAAGTTCTATGACGAATACCTGGCCGTCATGGACATGCCGGCTGAGTTTTACCTCTCGACGGTTGAACGCATCTTCAAAGGCCTTGAAATCGCCCGGAACGAATTTGTCGTCGATGGTCACAAGGTCGATTTCGGCAAGATCACCAATGTCGCGGTGAAGACCGTCGAAGGCGGCAAGGATGATATCTCGGCCCCGGGTCAGTGCATCGCCGCGCTTGATCTCTGCACCAGCCTGCCGGACAGCAAGAAGGCCAGCTATGTCGAGCCGGACGCCGGTCACTACGGCATCTTTGCCGGACGCAGTTGGCGCAACAATATCCGCCCGCTGGTTCTGGATTTCATCGACGCCAACAGCGACGCGCCCGAGCCGCGTAACCGCACCTCGCCGCGCAAGAAATCCAAGAACAAGACCAAGAAGCCGGCGAACAAGAACGCCGCGGCCTAAGCGTCAGACTTTCGCGCCCGCCTGCAAAACAAAGGGCTGCTTGAGCCACCCGTGCAGCGCCTCGTTGGTCTTGCTGGCCTGCTCCAGCGTCGGCAAATGCCCCGCCCCTTCGATCACCTTTAGCTCGGCGTAGGGGATGAGTTCGGCCATGAGCCGGTGACGTTTCACCGGGGTCAACCCATCCTGATCGCCGCACATGACAAGCGCCGGAACCTTGCACTTGCGCAGCACCGATTGGTAATCGCGGCGGCGCTGCAACGCCCGGAGCTGCTTGATGATTCCCTCGGGGCCGAGGTCTTTGGCCATTTCATTGAGCTCGGCCAGAACCGCCGCCCGCCCGGCACCCGCCGCGATATGTTCGGCGGGCATCAGCGCCTTCACCGCTTCTTCCAACTGGCCCGAGCGCAGTTTGATGATCGACGGCTCGTATTCCGCCGCCGATTGCGGCGTTTCGGCCAGGGAGTTGGTGCTGATGAGCGCGATCCGCGTGATCCGGTCGGGCGCGCGTCGCAACATCTCCATCGCTACGATGCCCCCCATCGACACGCCCGCCAGCGCGAATTTCGGCGGCACCCGGTCAAGGATGTTCGACGCAATCTCTTCGATCCGCTCGCCCATCGTGATCGGCGCAACCGTTACCGCCCGGTCGCGGCCAAATTCCAGAAGTTGCCATGCAAAAAGTCGAAGATCGCACATCATGCCCGGTAAAAACACGACGGGATTGTGCATAGAGGTTCTTCCTTTGCCGGGGCAGATGCCTGAATAAGCTCCGGTTCAGCTTTGCCACAGCAGCCTGTCGCGTCAACCGTTAGTATCCGCAAGGCGCTCCGATGGGCGGCAATCCGTTGCGATCAGGTGGCGCCGACCCGCGACAGCACCTCTTCCACCGCCGTCTCGATGAGGGCAAGGCAATCGGGATCGGAAAACCGGTGATCGGCGCCATCGACCAACGTCAGGCGCATATCCGGCCCCTCAGCGTGGGCCAGAAGCCGCAGGGCAACGGACATATCAACGTCCGCATCCGCCGTACCTTGCAAAAACCGGACCGGAAACGGCAGGGGCAGCGGGTCGCGCAACACGAGACTTGTCCGCCCCTCTTCGATCAGCCGCTTTGTGATGATGTAGGGCTCACCATAGTCACTTGGCAGGGCAATTTGCCCCTGCGCCATCAATTCCGTTCGCTGTGCCGCGTCAAAACCGGCCCACATCGAATCCTCGGTGAAATCCGGCGCGGCGGCGATGGTTACCATCCCGGCGACCTTCTCGGGGTGCGCTCGTGCCGTCAGCAACGAAATCCAGCCCCCCATGGACGACCCGACCAGTACCTGCGGCCCGTCGGTCAGTGCCGTGATCGCAGACGCCGCATCCTCCGCCCAGTCGCCGATTGAGCCATCGGTGAAGGCCTCCGAGGACTGCCCGTGGCCGGAATAGTCAAAGCGCAGAAAAGCCCGCCCGGTCAGCGCGGCCCATGCCTCCAAATGCACGGCCTTGGTCCCGTCCATGTCGGATTTGAACCCGCCGAGGAAAACGACGCCGGGTCCGCGCCCCGCCATCTGGTGATACGCGATCCGACGCCCCTGGGGTGTCGTCAGAAAATCAGGCGCTGTCATGGCCGCCCCCATCGTCAACATGTCATGGAGAGTTGGCCGTATTGCGAGGCAAGTTGCAAGCGGTCAATCACGCCGCAGGACCAGAACGATACGGCTTAACTGATCGAGCCAAGCGTCGTTTCAATCCGCCCCAGAAGGCCATCGCGGCCCGTTCTTACACCGGCCCAGACCGCTTTTGGCGGCGCATCGGCCTCTCTGCTGTCTGAGGTGCTGTGGAATGCAGGCATTTGCGCGCCTTCGTCGCCACTGCCCTGAGTACGGTCATTGTGGGTATCGTAACTGCTGGCCATCTGTCTTGTCCCGGTGCCGTCGTTGTTTTTGTCCCGCGCCACAAAGCGTGGCGTTTTCCGGCACCTTATCGCCTGTATTTCAGGTTGGAAATATCTTTTTGTTTCAATCTATTACCGTAAACATTCGCATACTTTTGCGCACCAAGGCATACGTTGCTTCCACCCCTGAACCAGGCACAATAAAAACCGGAACACCACGGTTCCGGCCCGAAATTCGGTTGCTGTCTGCTCAGCCGCCTACATAGGCCTGCCTGCGCGGGCGGTAAAACACCTTTTGATTGTGAAGACGGCCCAGCAGGTCGTGGATCTGGCGCAGGGTGCCATCATCCCCCGGCACGACATCGGTGTTGTCCGCACCGATCATCTGGCTGGACAATTCCTTCTTCGACTGCCGCAGTGCCGTTTCGATCAGATCAACGTCTTCCACGGACAGTTCAAAATTTGCGTTATACGCGGTCATTCAAGCCTCCCTACTGACTTTCAAAACGCCCTGCCACAACGGTAGGATGTCAATAGTTATAGAGGCCATACCAACTTAGTACAGGAAAATTATTGTTCTGCGTCAATATGTTACGCTTCGCATTCGCATACATTTGCGCACAAAGACCGTATGCAATTGCGCACCTTTCGGGATGCCATCGCACACCCAATGGATGTAGCTCTGTTAAATCAATCGCTTGCACAAAAAGCTGGTGACCTACGACATGCAGCGGCGCCACGTCGGCAGACAGGAAAAACAGCCGGGCTTGACTTGGCAGGAGGCCCGCGTCACATAGGCCGCGAAACACATAACCCGCAACCGGGCGTTCCGTGGGCGCCAAACTGACGAGGAGCTTAAGGCCGATGGCCCAGATTTCCCTTACCCTTCCCGATGGCAATGCGCGGTCCTACGAGGCCGGGGTCACCCCTGCACAGGTCGCTGCCGATATCTCGAACTCGCTGGCGAAAAAGGCGATCTCCGCGACCGTCGACGATCAGCATTGGGACCTGCAATGGCCCATCAATGCGGATGCCAATATCGCGATCCACACCATGAAGGACGAGGCGCAGGCAAATGAGCTGATCCGCCATGACCTCGCCCATATCATGGCCCGCGCGGTGCAGGAGATCTGGCCCGACGTGAAGGTCACCATCGGCCCGGTGATCGAAAACGGCTGGTATTACGACTTTGACCGCGAAGAGCCCTTCACACCCGAAGACCTCGGCGCGATCGAGAAGAAGATGAAAGAGATCATCAATCTTCGCGACCCGGTGAAAACCGAAATCTGGGACCGCGCCCGCGCGATCAAGCATTACGAAGATAATGGCGAGCCTTTCAAGGTCGAGCTGATCGAAGCCATCCCCGGGGATGAGCCACTGCGCATGTATTGGCATGGGGATTGGCAGGATCTGTGCCGGGGTCCGCATCTGCAACATACCGGGCAGGTCCCGGCGGACGCCTTCAAACTGATGAGCGTCGCGGGGGCCTATTGGCGTGGCGACAGCAGCCGCCAGATGCTGCAACGGATCTATGGCGTGGCCTTCACCGGCAAGGAATTGCTGAAAAAGCACCTTCATATGCTCGAAGAGGCCGCCAAGCGCGATCACCGCAAGCTCGGTCGCGAGATGAACCTGTTTCACATGCAGGAAGAAGCACCGGGGCAGATCTTCTGGCACCCCAATGGCTGGCGCATCTACACCAGCCTGCAGGACTACATGCGCCGCCGGCAAGTGAAAGGCGGCTATGTCGAGGTGAACACGCCGCAAGTGGTCGATCGCAAGCTGTGGGAGGCGTCGGGCCACTGGGAAAAATACCAGGAGAACATGTTCATCGTCGAGGTGGACGAGGACCACGCCCGCGAAAAGGCGATCAACGCGCTGAAGCCCATGAACTGCCCTTGCCATGTGCAGATCTTCAACCAGGGTCTCAAATCCTATCGCGACCTGCCCCTGCGGATGGCCGAATTCGGAAGCTGTAACCGCTATGAACCGTCCGGCGCGCTGCACGGGATCATGCGCGTGCGCGGCTTCACCCAGGATGACGGTCATATCTTCTGCCGCGAGGATCAGATCGAGTCGGAAACCGCCGAATTCATCCGTTTTCTCAGCGAGGTCTACAAGGATCTCGGCTTTGCGGAGTTCAGCGTCAAGTTCTCGGATCGTCCCGAAACGCGCTCGGGATCGGACGCGGTTTGGGACAAGGCCGAAGAGGCGCTTTTGTCCGCGACCCGCGCTGCCGGGATCGAACCGGAGTTGAACCCCGGCGAGGGGGCCTTTTACGGCCCGAAGCTGGAATTCGTGCTGACCGATGCCATCGGGCGGGACTGGCAATGCGGCACCCACCAGGTTGATTTCGTCCTGCCGGAGCGGCTCGATGCCAACTACATCGGCGAAGATGGCGCCAAGCACCGGCCCGTCATGCTGCACCGCGCGACGCTCGGCTCGTTTGAACGCTTCATCGGCATCCTGATCGAAGAGCACGCGGGCAAACTGCCGTTCTGGCTGGCCCCGCGGCAGGTTGTCGTGGCCTCGATCATCTCGGACGCGGATGAGTATGTGCGCGAGGTGGTGGGCAAAATGCAGGCGGCAGGCATCCGCGCCGAAGCGGACCTGCGTAACGAAAAGATCAACTACAAGGTGCGCGAGCATTCGGTAGGCAAAGTGCCTGTGATCCTTGCCTGCGGCATGAAGGAAGTCGAGGAAGGGACCGTCTCGGTCCGGCGCCTCGGCGAGAAGCAAACCAGCGTTCAGCCTCTGGACAGTGTTACAGCGGAACTCGCCCGCGAAGCGACCCCGCCGGATTTGCTGTAACATTCCGCCGAATACGCAGCCGGAAACTGTAACAATTTACGAGTTTCCGGCTGCACACCCCGGCCTAAATTCATAAAAAACAGTGCCTTAACCTCTGTTTTGCGCCTCACGCTTGCTGACACGCACGTGTCTAACGCGCTCGTGAGTGGTTTTTTGCCCAGCAACCTATTTAATTAACTCACATCGCAACCGCAGCGATAAGATGAACCCATCGCCCAAGGCGATACGATCCAACCAATGAGGGAGTCCCCCCAAATGTCGAAAATGATGAAAACCGTTGCCATCGCAGGCGCTGTCACCGCTGCCATCGCCGCTCAGACAACTGGCGCGACCGCAGGAAGCAAGGAAAAGTGCTACGGCGTTTCTCTGGCCGGTGAAAATGGCTGCGCCGCGGGTGCGGGCACAACCTGCGCTGGTACCTCGACCGTAGACTACCAGGGCAACGCCTGGACGCTGGTTGACGCAGGCACCTGCGCCGAGATCGAACTGCCCGCAATGGCAGACGGCACCGAGCGCAAAGGCTCGCTTGAAGAGCTGGACCGCGACCTGCCGTCCTGAACTTGAATTCCGGTGCGCGCATGTCCGGTGCGCGTACCACCCTACCGCCGGAACTGACCAAGGATCTTGTGTCATGCTGGACAACTCTCCCCGCTTCACCGCACTGCCAGCCGCCCCCGGCGTCGGCTACAAGCCGCAGCACTTCAGCGACGTTATGAACGATGCCACGCCGGTGGAATGGCTTGAGATCCACGCCGAAAACTACATGGGGGACGGTGGTCGCCCGATAGCGCAACTCCGCCATCTCTCCGAGAAATTCGCGATTTCGGTCCATGGCGTCGGCCTCAGCATTGGTGGTGAAGGCGCGTTGGACGCCGACCACCTCGTTCGCCTGAAGACCCTCTGCGACTGGCTGCGACCGGCGAGTTTTTCCGAACATCTGGCCTGGTCCACCCATGACAGCCATTATCTCAACGATCTGCTGCCGCTGCCCTATACCAAAGCCACGCTGAGCCGCGTTGCCGATCATATCGACCAGGTGCAGGAGGTCGTCGGCCGCCAGATGCTGCTCGAGAACCCGTCAAGCTACCTCGCCTTCGACGAAAGCACCTATGCCGAGACCGAGTTCCTTGACGAGGTTGCCAAACGCACTGGCTGCGGCCTGCTGCTTGACGTGAACAACGTCTTTGTCTCTGCGACCAACCTGCAAATCGACCCCTACGCCTATATCGACGCCTTCCCTGTGGCCCGCGTAGGTGAAATCCATCTCGGCGGTCACGACGAGGAGACCGACGACCATGGCGCGCCACTGCTGATCGACAGCCACGGTCGCGAAGTGGCCGATCCGGTCTGGACCCTGCTGGACCATACGCTGGAGCGTGCAGGACCCAGGCCCATCCTGATCGAATGGGACACCGACGTACCGGAATGGGCTGCGCTGGCCGAAGAGGCTGAACGCGCCGCCACCGCGTTGCAAAAGGTCCCGGCATGAGTGTCTCACAAACGGCCTTCCACAGCGCCCTTTTGGACGCCTCGCAAGACGTACCCGGCGGCCTCAGCGACGGGTTGGGTCAGCCCGCGGGAAGCCGTTTCGCCGTCTACCGCAACAATGTCGCCGTTAGCCTGACCGAGGCGCTGGAGCAGAGTTTCCCGGCGATCGCGAAGCTGCTCGGGCCGGACAACTTCAAGGGGCTGGCCGGGATTTTCCTGCGCAAGCACCCGCCCGACACGCCGATCATGATGCACTATGGCGCGGCGTTTCCCGACTTCCTCGCGGGCTTCGAAGGGCTATCGCATATCGGGTACCTGCCGGACGTGGCGCAGCTCGAGCAGGCGCTGCGCACCTCCTATCACGCCGCCGATGCCGACCCCATCGCGGCGGACGCGCTTCAGGCCGTCGATCCCGACAGGCTGGGCGAACTGAGGTTTGACCTGGCCCCCGCCCTACGGCTGGTCCGCTCCCCCTGGCCCATTCATCAGATCTGGGCCTACAATCTTGAACCCGGCGCGCCCAAACCCACCGGCGGCGCGCAGAACGTCCTGATCCTGCGCCCGGAATTCGACCCGCAGATGACGCCCGTATCCGACGGCTGCGCCGCTTTCATCACCGCGTTGCAGCGCCGGACGACGCTGGCCGAGGCCAACGACCTGGCCGTGGCCGAGGGCGGTGATTTTGACCTTTCCCACGGGCTTGGCCTCCTGCTCTCCGGGCAGGCCATCACCCGGATCACTTTTGGAGATGCCCCATGAGCACCCTGATTTACCTCCACAACGCCGTGTTCCACGGTCTGGAAAAGGCGGACTGGCTCCTGCCAACCATCGCGCGCTTTCTCTTTGCCGCGCTCTTCGTGCTCTATTTCTGGGTTTCGGGCCTGACCAAGCTGGGCGACGGGTTCACGGGTCTTTTCGTGCCCTCCTTCAACGCCTATGCGCAAATCTTCCCCCGTGCGATGGAGGCCGCGAATTACGACATCTCCAACTTCACGATCTTCCATACCCTTGTCGTCCTCGCCGGGACCTATGCGGAATTCATCCTGCCCCTGCTGATCGTGATCGGCCTGATGACGCGGCTTGCGGCGCTTGGCATGATCGGATTTGTCGCGGTGCAGACGTTGACCGACCTCTATGGCCACAACATCATCAACCAGCCCAAGGCGCTCGGTGCGTGGTTCGACAAGGTGCCCGACTCGATCATCATGGATCAACGCGCGCTCTGGGTGTTTTTGCTGCTGGTGATCGTCTTCAAGGGCGCCGGTCCGATCTCGGTCGACCGCGTGATCGCCAACAACACCGCCCCTAAAAGTGAGCTTTAGGCTCATCCGGTTTGCCGGCGGCAATCGCCAGAAGGCCGCCCAACACGGTGAATCCGATCGGGAACATGGTAAAAACGCTGAACCCGAAGGCCGCAAGCATCAACGCGGCAGAGATCAGCATCAAAATACCACCCCATAGCGCCCGGGCCGATGCCATGGCCCCGCCAGCGATGGCCAGAAGTGGCGACAGGAAGCTTGCCGCGCGGGTCAGGCTCACATTGTCAACCTGCTTGGCAAGCCCTTCGATCTCGCCATACCGTTCGATGGCCTCGGTATAGCCATAGCCGAAAAACCCGACCAGCATGGCGAAAACCCCGCCGATAATGCCCAGAACCAAAGCTGCGTTACGCATGTGAACCCTCCACCTTACCCGATCGACATAGGCATTCAGGCACGCCTATCCAAGAAGGGCCGCCTGAACATCCTTGGTCCAGCCCAGATGCAACTGCCCGTTGTCGTCGATCAACGGCCGTTTCATCAATGTCGGGTGATCTGCCAGCAATTCCAAAGCAGGCCGCGCGCGTTCGGCCTCATCCAATCTACGCCAGGTTGTAGAGCGCGTGTTCAACAAAGCGCCTTCAAAAGTGGCATAGGCGGATTTCAGCACGTTTTCGGGAACACCGTCTTCCCGGACATCGCGCAACTCCGCATCTGGAAGCAATTTCAACGCTTTACGACACGTATCACAGTTTTTCAAACCGTACAGAACCATGGTTTCCCCTCGTTTTTTGCGCCTTCCTTACTGCCTCCACACGCAAACGTCACGGGGTTTCGCTTGCTTTTTGTCAGCGCCATGCAATCATCGGTAGCGCGGCGGCTGCCGTCGCATGGCCCGGCATATTCCCGGGGACTAGAAGTCAAGAAGGAGAAGCGGCATGCCAAATGGCACCGTGAAATGGTTCAATACGACGAAAGGCTTCGGGTTTATTGAGCCCGAAGATGGCGGCAAAGATGTGTTTGTGCATATCTCTGCGGTCGAACGCTCGGGCCTGACGGGCCTGGCGGATAATCAGAAGGTTTCGTTCGAGCTGCAGGACGGAAGAGACGGACGCCAGATGGCGGGCGACCTCAAACTGCTCTGAAACAGAACCGGTTGTTTTATCTTTGAAATCAGGGCCTTCGCCAAAGGCAATCAGCCGATGGCGCGGGCTGCCATAACACCTGCCCAGGCCGACACCCCCGTGAGGAACGTCCCCCAGGCCAGATCCACCGCCACCATTTGCCAATGCCAGCCCCTGAGCGTCGCGAGGTTCGTGAATTCATAGGTGCCATAGGCCATCGCCCCAAGAAGCGCGCCGGAAATCAACGCATTGACCGGCGCGCCCTCGCGCAGAGCGGGCAGCGAGGCGAACCAGACGACACCCCCGATGTAAAAGAGGTAAAACACCACCGCCGCCGGCAGGTTCAGGCTTGCCGCCAACAGGTCCGACACGTGTTTTTCGAAGACCGGCCGGATCACGTTTTTCAACATGACCGCGTCGAGGCCAAGGAAAACCAGCGCGGTGACGAGGTAGAGGACGACAATCTGCATCGAGTGGGGCCTTTGTTAAACCGGGTACATCTCATACGTGGCGAGGGCCGCCCCCGATCAATCTTGGCTCAGCATCCGGACCGACCCAGAACCATGACCCAGACATTACCGCTCCCCCGCACGAGGGCGAACTCGGTGACATCCGCATGCAGGATATTGCGCCGATGCCCCCTGGACCCCATCCAGGCCGATAGCACGTGGTCCAGGCGCGGATGCCCCTTGGCGATGTTTTCAGCGATCACGCACGGCCCGTAGCCCTGATTGCGCGCCCGGGTGCCGATGGTCGATCCGTCGGAACCGGTATGGCTGAAGAAACGATTGCGGATCATGTCCTGCGCATGTGCCCCGGCGGCGCGGGTCAGCTTGTCATCGGGCCTGAGCGCCGCAAGCCCCTTGCGCGCCCGGATCTTGTTTACCTGCGTCATCGCCGCGCTGCTCAGGTTTTCCACATTGCCCGACGCCCCGACCGGCGGCGCAAAACCGAGGGCAAGACAGAAGATCAGAACAAGACGCATCAGACATCTCCGGCACGGGTGCAAAAACCTATCGCGATGCGCCAAAATGGCACAACGCAAGTCCGCGCCCCGACCCGGGATCGGCGCGCATCCGCAAGTTGTCTGCTAATGTCGGCGGATTTATGGCACCGTTGGGGTGGAAACGGACGGGCAAGGGACGAGCCAATCCCACCCTGTAGCTCTGCTTGCAAGCCGCGCGATCGTCAGACCGCGGGGTGGCGATCAACCGTTTTCGGATGCACATTATCTTGCCAAATCCGGAAAACCTCGGATCGGGGCGTAACCTCTCCCAATCGCCAGCTCTTGCGGGCGGTCTGGCGATCGCGCGGCGGCCTTCGGCCTTGATCCCGCGCGGGTGGCGAGACTTCAAATGATCGCCCAACAGAGGGCCGCGCCCGACCCGGGGCTGGCGCGTGGACGGGGTGATTATGGCGCTGTCAGTGAATTCATGGGTAACGCCGGTGAAGGAGGCTGACGGCGCAGTCGCGCCCGCCCATGGGGCGGGTCGGGCGCGGGCGCGCCCCGGCGATGCCGGGCTTAGGTTCCAAAACGCGACAACTCGGTTTTCATTCTCGGGACAACAACAAACCACGGCGCAGCTTGGCTGTCTTTATCTCGGATAGCCCGGCACTGAGCTTCACGCCTTCATGCTCGATGTAGTTCAAGAAAGCCATCGACTCATCGCGTAGATGTTGATGCCTCAATACATCGGTAAGTGTGTTTGCATTGCTGTTGTTGAAAAAACGCATGAACGCAAAGTACTCCTTTGTTTTCTCGGCACCGAGCATGTAGTGGAAAAAACCTTGTTGAACCAGCGGATTGACTGCCGAGTAGTCAAATCCGTCCATGTGGATAAATAGTTCTTCTTCCTTTACTTGCCGAGCCGAAATCAGTTCTTTTAGTTTGGTAATTTGTTCTCTGAAACGTTCATATTCGTCCAAATTCAGTTCAACCTCGGTCTTCATTACTCGGAGCGCGTTGTTTGCAGACGACCGTACTTGCATGCGAGCCAGGACAAATTGGACTAGAGCCCCGGCAACAATTCCTACAAAGAGCCAAAGCGCGTTTTGAAAGGCAGAACTACTCCAAATTCCGGTGAAAAACTCACTCACCCAATCACCCCTTTAAACTCCCGCCATTCCCCTTTGGACATGCCCGAGTTCTCCTGCGTCACATCTTCGCCTTTCAACATCCGGCGGACGCAGTTGAGGGCGGTTGACGACAAGGTGGCGCCGCCCATGCGGTAGTCTTCGAACGCCTTGTACGCAAACGGCACCCAGTCGGCGGTGATGTTGCAGATGGCGTCGGCATAGACGCGGATCTCGTATTGGGCGTGGGCATCGGCGCGCAGGCGCAGGAAGTGCAGCAGGTTGTGCAGGTCGACCTTCCAGTACCACTGCGTGTAGACATTCGCGGGCAGGTTCATGCGGGCCAATTCGCGCGCAAGGCCCTGCTGACCGTCGTCCGAGATCATCTCTTCGTAGTGGTCATAACACCGGGTGGCGTCATCGCGGAGGTAACGCAGCACGCGTTCGGCCTCTTCACCGGTCAGCGCCTCGCCCCGGCCCTGGTTGTTGATCGTCGATTGCGCGGCCAGATCGTCCGGCGCGGGGATGTAGAATTCGCGGTCGAGAATGGAGTAGCGCGCCGAGTATTCGTTAACGTTGGCGGTGCGGTGGCGGATCCACTGACGCGCGACGAAGACCGGTAGTTTGACGTGCAGCTTGATCTCGCACATCTCGAACGGGGTCGAATGCCAGTGCCGCATCAGGTAGCGAATGAGCCCCTCATCATTCTGGACCGATTTGGTGCCCTTGCCATAGCTGACGCGCGCCGCTTGGGTGATGGCGTTGTCGTCGCCCATGTAGTCGATGACCCGAACGAACCCGTGGTCGAGCACCGGATGCGCGGTATAGAGATGCTGTTCCATACCGGGCGCCGTGGCGCGCAAGGTCTGCGTGGGCGCGCTGCGCAATTCGTCGATTTCGGCCTGCTGTTCGGGGCTAAGCGGCATGGGTTGTCCTTTCCACATCAAAGGGGCGAGTCGGCTTCCACTATATCTGGTGGAGAGACCTGAGGGTACAGACAATATCAGGGGATTTGGACAGGGCAACAGGGATTCGGAGGAATCTGCCATCGGGGGTCGACACACCCGCGAACGGGGCTATCTTTGGGTGAGGTCAACAGGAGGAGCGCGGGGATGAAAATCAGGTATTTACATACGATGGTGCGGGTGAAGGATCTGGACGCGTCGATCGCGTTTTTCGCGCTGTTGGGGCTTAAGGAAACCCGGCGGTGGGACAATGAGGGCGGACGTTTCACACTTGTGTTCATGGCGCCCGAGGGACAGGAGGAATGCCCGGTCGAGCTGACCTATAACTGGGACGGGGATGACGGGCTGCCGAGCGACAGCCGGCATTTTGGTCACCTGGCCTACCGGGTCGAGAACATTTACGACATCTGCCAGCACCTGATGGACAATGGCGTTACGATCAATCGGCCGCCGCGCGATGGTCACATGGCTTTTGTCCGCAGCCCGGACAATGTCTCGATCGAGTTGCTGCAGGAGGGCGACAGCCTGCCCCCGCACGAGCCTTGGGCCAGCATGGAGAACACGGGACATTGGTGAGGGCCGCGGCCATACTGGCCGCGTGTTTGCTGGCCGGGGTGGCGCAGGCGCAATGCAGGCTGGCGCTTGCTCTGGCGCTCGATGTGTCGTCGTCGGTCAATGGTGTTGAATACGACCTGCAGCGCCGGGGGCTGGCCGCGGCGCTGAATTCCGAAGACGTGCGCCACGCGATCCTGAACGGCGCACCGGGCGACGTGGCCCTCGCGGTCTATGAATGGAGTGGCCGCACACAGCAGAAGCTGCATCTCGATTGGGTTCCACTGCGCAGCGCATCCGACATTGATCGGGCGGTTGTTACCCTCGCCGGTATGACCCGCAGTTTTGATGAGTTTCCGACGGCCATCGGCCATGGGCTGGCGTATGGCGCGCTGTTGTTGCAACGCGCACCGGATTGCGCGCGCCGGGTCATCGACGTGTCGGGAGACGGGCGCAACAACCATGGCTTTGGTCCACGCGCCGCCTACCGGCACTTCCCGATGGAAGGGGTGACCGTCAACGGGCTGGTCATCATGGGCGATCAGGGCGACGTGCTTGACTACTACCACAACCAGGTCAAATTCGGACCCGCCGCCTTCGTAGAGGTGGCCAACGGGTTCGACGATTTCGAAGCGGCGATGACGCGCAAGCTCTATCGGGAAATCAGCGATCTAGTGATTGGTACACCCCGACCGGAGCAATCGGCACCCGGTCCGCGCGGATGATCCGGCGGGCGATCGCTTTCGCCACGGCAGCATGTCTGGCCGCACCTGCCCTTGGGGCCGACCTTGCATGCCGGCAAGCACTGGCACTTGGTCTTGATGTCTCGGGCTCTGTTGATGAAGAAGAATACCGTCTTCAACTGGACGGCCTCGCGGCAGCCTTGCGCGCACCGCAAGTGCAGGAGGCGTTCCTGGCCATGCCCCAGGCCCCGGTGGAGCTTGCGATTTTCGAATGGAGCGGCCTGAACCAGCACCGGCTTCTGGTGGATTGGACCCCGGTCACCGACGCGGAAACACTGGGCCGGATTTCAGCCCGTCTCAGAGGCACATTCGGCAGCTATACCGACCCCTCGACTGCCATCGGGGCGGCAATGGTTTTCGGCGCGGGCCTTCTGGACCAACGGCAGAATTGCTGGCAGCATACGCTCGACATTTCCGGTGACGGTCCGGCCAATATCGGCCCCGCACCGGGCCTTATTCCGGATGCGGTACTCGGCGGGATCACGATTAACGGCCTTGTCATCACCCCCGCATCCCGCGCGAACACCACCAAGAACCTTCGCAACGTGAAGACCCTTCTGGAATACTACCAGGCGCAGGTCACCCGCGGTCCGGGTGCATTTGTCGAAACGGCAGATGATTTTGCGGATTTCGAAAACGCGATGACCCGCAAACTCCTGCGAGAGCTTGCGGGCCTTTCACTGTCCCAGGCTTCCCCGGTGTCTTTGCCCGGGGATGAACCCTTGCCTCAGTAAATGTAACGGATCTGATCGGTCCAGTAGCGTTCCACCCGCCGCAGCGATGCCGTGATCCGGTCGATGCCATCGTCGCCCAGAACCCCTTTGCCCTTGAGCCCCTCCGCGTGGCGCTCGAACAGGCCGCTCACGATGTCGCGGATATTGCGGCCTTTTTCGGTCAGGCGCACGCGCACCGAGCGGCGGTCGATTTCGCAACGCTGATGGTGCATGTAGCCCATTTCGACCAGTTTCTTGAGGTTATAGCTGACATTGCTGCCCTGGTAATAACCACGGGTCTTGAGTTCGCCCGCCGTCACTTCGTTGTCGCCGATATTGAAAAGCAACAGCGCCTGTACCGCGTTGATCTCCAGAACACCGACACGCTCAAACTCATCCTTGATAACATCCAGCAACAGCCGATGCAGACGTTCCACCAGGGCGAGGGCATCGAGATAACCACTCATGAATTCCGTATTGCCAAGTGGCGCGTTGATAGGGGTGTGCAAACTCATAATTGTCTCCGTGACATACTGCTCAAACGGAACATAAGGTGAAAATGCCCAATAATCGGTTAAACACAAACAATAGCGTCTAAAATTTAATCTACCCTGTGTAACAGGGCCTCAATCACGCCCGAGCCGCGCGACAGGCACACCGCCCGGGGCGCATATAGGCCCGCCCACAACGGTGGTGCTCGCTCTGCCCACCTGTGTGTCCATGCAAAGTGAAGACCGCATACAGCCCCACGCATTGGCCCCTGCTCGTCCATGACCAACGCGCATGAAGAATATTTTTCGCCATCAGGCGTCGATAATTCGCACATCAATCCGAAAGATCGGTCAAGAATGAGAATCACGGGTCATCGAACGGGGAGGTGAAGATGGGCGACATACAGGAATACCGGATGTTGATCGCAGGCGAATGGGTCGCGGCGTCCGACGGCGGTACGTTCGACAGCCGGAACCCGACCACCGGTGAGGTCTGGTCCCGTGTCCCCGAGGCGACCGAGGCGGATGTTGACCGCGCCGTGCGCGCAGCCCATGACGCCTTTACCACGGGCCCCTGGTCGAAAATGACACCCTCCGAGCGCGGTAGACACCTGCGGCGGCTCGCCGAACTTCTGGCCGACAAATCAGAAGAGCTGGGCCGGATCGAGACGATTGACACCGGCAAGATGCTCAAGGAAACCCGCTGGCAGGCGAAGTACATCGCCGAGTTCTTCCAGTTCTACGCCGGCTGCGCCGACAAGATCAGCGGCGAGACCCTGCCAATCGACAAGCCCGACATGTTTGCCTTTACCAAGCGCGAACCCCTTGGCGTGGTGGCCGCCGTCGTCCCGTGGAACTCGCAACTTTTCCTCGTGGCAGTGAAGATCGGCCCGGCGCTGGCGGCGGGGAATACGGTGGTGCTGAAAGCGTCGGAACATGCCTCTGCCGCGATGCTCGAATTCGGGAAACTCATCGAGGAGGCCGGTTTTCCACCGGGCGTCGTCAATATCGTGACCGGCCATGGCGATCCCTGCGGTCGCGCGCTGACCGGGCACAAGCTGGTGGCGCGGATTTCCTTTACCGGCGGGCCGGGCGCCGCGCGCCATGTGCTTGAGAACTCAAAGAACAACTTCGCCGAAGTGTCGCTGGAACTCGGCGGCAAGTCCCCCTTCATCGTCTTTGACGACGCCAATATCGAAAGCGCGGTCAACGCCTCCATCGCGGGAATTTTCGGCGCCACAGGGCAAAGCTGCGTTGCCGGATCGCGGCTCTATCTACACGAAGACATCGCCGATGAGTTCCTCGACCGGATGGTGGCACAGGCGCGCGAGATCATGATTGGCGACCCGCTTCTGGAGGAAACCCAGATGGGGCCGCTCTGCACGGTGGGCCAGCGAGATCACATCGAGGCGGAGATTGCCCATGCCGTGACCGAAGGCGCCGATGTGCTGACCGGCGGCAAACGGCCCGAGGGCAAAGATGGGCTGTTTTTTGAGCCCACGATCCTCGCCTGCCCGCGGCAGGATTTGCGCATCGTCGATACCGAGCTTTTCGGCCCTGTCCTCTGCGCGCAACGCTTCAAGACCGAGGAAGAAGTGATTGAACTGGCCAACGACACCGAACACGGGCTCGCCGCCGGGATCTTCACCCGTGACAGCGCGCGGAGCCTGCGCATGGCCGATGCGGTCCGCGCTGGGATCGTCTGGGTGAACACCTATCGCGTCGTCTCGCCCATCGCCGAATTCGGCGGCATCAAGGGGTCCGGCTATGGCCGCGAAAGCGGGTTCCAGGCAATGTATGATTACACCCGCCCCAAGACCGTCTGGATGAACACGTCGGACGAACCGATGGCCAACCCGTTCGTGATGCGTTGACCATGCAGGCTCTGCCTCCTTTCACACCAGATTTGTCGGCGGCCTTCGCGCGGTGTCAGGCGCCGGTCGAACAGGCGCATTCGCTGCCGCCCGCCTGCTATACCTCTGCGGGGCTGTGCGACGTCGAGGCGGCGACCGTATTCGGCGGCTGGATTGGGGTCGGACGCGCAGATATGGTGCCGGAACCGGGCGACTACATCGCGCTCGATATACTGGGTCACGCGATCATCCTGCTGCGCGACCGCGACGGGGTTTTGCGCGCCTTCGCCAATGCCTGTCGGCACCGGGGCGCGCGGCTGGTCGATGACACGGGCAATTGCCGGGGCTTGAAATGCCCTTTCCACGCGTGGGCCTACCGGCTGGACGGCACCCTCGCCGCTGCCCCGCGCATGGACGAGGCGGAAGGTTTCTGCAAAAGCGATTACGGGCTGCACGGTTATGCCGCCGAAGAACGGTTAGGGTTTGCCTTCATCTCTCTGGCCCCGCCCGCACAGCCGCTGGACGACGCCCTGGGTGATTTCGCGGATATCCACGCCCCTTGGCCATTGGCGGGCATGGTGACGACCCGGCGCGAGGTGCTGGAGGTCGCGTGCAATTGGAAGGCCTTTCTGGAGGTCTTCAACGAATACTATCACCTCCCCTTCGTGCATCGCGACTCGATTGACGCGGTCTATGACCAACCCGACCCGGCGGAGCAGACCACCGGGGCCTACGCAACGCAGTTCGGCGCGACCGAGGGCACTGGCGGATTGCTCGAGCGGCAGCAAAATCAGGCGCTGCCACCCATCCCGCAGCTCAAGGGCCGCGCCGCATCGGGTGTGCGCTATACTTGGGTCTTTCCCAACATGACTTTCGCTGCCGGGACCGACGCGCTGTGGGTCTATGAGGCCTATCCGCTTGGTCCCAATCGCTGCAAGGTCGTCCAATCGGCCTGCTTCCCGCCGGAAACGCTGGCTCTGCCCGGATCGGACACCAAGATCGCGGCCTATCACGAACGCCTCGACGCGGCCTTGGCCGAAGACATTCCGGCGCTGGAGAACCAACAGCGCGGATTGCGCTCTCCGGCAGCGACACAGGGTCGGTTTCAGCCGTTACTGGAGCCGAACGTCGCACGTTTTGCCAACTGGTACGCAACGAAAATGATGGGGGAAGCCCGGCAGATCTGACGGGCTTGTGCGGAGGATATCCATGAAGTTTCAACTGGCTGTCAATCTGGAGCGCATGGACGCAAGCGCGGACATGCAGGATGTCGCGCGACATACGCTCGACATGGTGCAGATGGCCGAACAGGGCGGGTTCAACATCGTCTGGGCCGCCGAACACCACGCGCTTGAGATGACCATTGCGCCCAACCCGTTCCAGATCCTGACCTGGTGGGCGCAGCATACGGACCGCATCCGGCTTGGCACCGCCGTGGCCACCGCCGCCTACTGGCATCCGATCAACCTCGCCGGTGAGGCCGCAATGCTTGACCTCATCAGTGGCGGGCGATTGGAATTCGGTATTGGATCAGGGGCTTACCAGCGGGAGTTCGACCGGATGCGGCCCGGGCTGAAGCAATCCGATGCCTGGCAATACATGCAGGAAATGCTGCCTGTCGTCCGCGCCCTTTGGCAGGGTGATTTGGCCCATGACGGCGAATACTGGCAATTCCCAACCGCAACCTCCTGCCCCAAACCGGTGCAGGCGGAGGTTCCCGTTTGGGTCGCGGCGCGCTCGCCCATTACGTATGATTACGCCCTGCGCGAGAAATGCCATGTGATGAGCTGGCCTCTGACCCGCCCGTTCTCCGAGGCGGAATTGTACAAAAAGCACCTGGATGAGGCAGTTATCAAGGCAGATAACGGGTTCAGGCCCATTTTTGCGATGATGCGCCACGCGGCGGTCTATGACAACGACGCCGACCGGCAGAAGGCGCTCGATGCGATCCGCCTGGTGCTGGGACAGTTCGAAAACCTGTTCCGCAATGCAGGTGGCGTGCAGGATGGCTTCCCCAAGCAAATCCCGCTGGAAGAGCTTGAAGGCCGCGAACAGTACGATCCCGCCATGCTCGAAGAAAACCTGCTCTTCGGCTCGCCGGACCAGGTGATCAAAAAAATCAAACGATATGAGGCGCTTGGGGTGGATGAGTTCATCTACTACGCCTCGATGGGGCTCGATATGGAGACGCAGAAGAGGTCGATGAAACTCTTCTGCGACGAAGTCATCCCCGCTTTCAACTAAGGAGAACAGGTTATGTCTGACGGCGTAAAGGTGGTCCGCGAGGGCCATGTTCTGGAGGTCACGCTGGACCGTCCCAAGGTGAACGCGATTGACGTCCCGACCTCGCAGGCGCTCGCCGCCGCGTTTCAGGAATTGCACGAGGACAAGGATCTGCGTTGTGCGATCCTGACCGGGGGCGGCGACAAGATCTTTTCCGCCGGTTGGGACCTCAAGGCGCTCAACGATGGTGAGATGAGCCTCGATAACTGGTGGGAGACCGACGATTACGGTTTTGGCGGCTTCACCGGCCTCACCGAGAACTGGGCGCTCAACAAGCCGGTGATCGCCGCGATCAACGGGCTGGCCATTGGCGGCGGGTTCGAGATGGCGATGGGGTGCGACCTGCTGATCGCCGCGGATCACGTCGAATTCGGGTTGCCGGAAATGCCGCTTGGCATCGTCCCGGATGCGGGCGCGCTGCAACGCCTGCCCCGGCGCATCCCGCATAATATCGCGATGGAAATGTTCCTTCTGGGCCGCCGGATGAGTGCCGAGGAGGCCGCCCATTACGGGCTGGTCAACAAGGTCGTCCCAAAGGACCAGTTGATGGACGCGGCACGGGAATGGGCGGCCTCCATCGCATGGTCGGCGCCATTGGCGATGCAGTCAGTCAAGGAAGTGCAGCGCGAGATCGAATGCGTGCCGCTGGAGCAGGCGTTCCACAAGATGCGTACCGACCCGATGCCGACCTACCGCAAGATGCTCAAATCCGACGATGCCGCCGAGGGTGTCGCGGCCTTTGTCGAAAAGCGCGAACCCAATTTCAAAGGGGAGTGAGACCCATGTATCCCGATCCCAAATCGGTCACCCGCGTCACCACGATCGGAGCGGGCCCCATCGGCGCGGGCTGGGCCGCGCATTTCCTCGCGCGGGGCTATGACGTTACCGCCTATATCCATGACACCGCCGAGCGCGACAGTTTCGATGCGATCGTCGATACGGGCTGGGTCAGCCTGACGGCGCTTGGCCTCGCCGATGGGGCCTCACGGAATCGCCTTCGGGTCGTCACCGACATTGCGGAGGCTATGGAGGGCGCTGAATTCATTCAGGAAAGCGCGCCGGAGCGGCTTGATCTGAAGCAGGCGCTTTACAAGCAGCTAGGCGAGATCGTGCCCCCGGCGGTGGTCATCGCCTCTTCGACCTCGGGCATGATGATGACCGATATTCAGGCCGACTGCGCCACACCTGAGCGCACGGTGATTGGCCACCCGTTCAACCCCCCCTACCTTCTGCCTTTGGTGGAAATCATCGGCGGTAAGAAAACCGCGCCAGAGGCCGTTACCTGGGCGCGGGATTTCTATGAGGTGGCGGGCAAGGCCCCCTTGGTGATGAAGAAGGAAATCCCCGGCTTTGTCGCCACCCGCCTGCAAGAGGCGCTGTGGCGCGAGGCGCTGCATATGGTCGCGAATGGCGAAGCCACACCCGAAGACATTGATATCGCGCTGAAAAACGGCCCTGCACCCCGGATGGTCGTACAGGGGCAATGCATGGCTTTTCATGTGGCCTGCGGCGCGGGCGGCATGGCCACCAATCTCGATCAGTTTGGCCCAGCCCTCAAATGGCCCTGGACCCGGCTGGAAGCGCCGGAGCTGACGCAGGAATTACGCGACCGGATGGTCGATGGCTGCAACGAAATCGCCGGGGACCGGCATTTCGAAGACATGGCAGCGGAACGGGATCGCAAGATCGTTGCGGTTCTGAAGGCGCTCAAGGAGGGATGACGCGCCCGGCCGGATAATCCGGCTTGTACGACAGGAGCCTTGCCCCTGTTCACACGCGTGAGCTCATGAGGTGCTAACCTGCCGATTTCTCGTCACGCATCCGCTGGTTAAGCTGCAATGTTTCCAGATACTTGGAAAGCGTCCCTGGCCAGTTCGGCGTCTCCTTCTGCTCCGGCCAGGCCTGCCGATACTCACTGGGCCGCCGGCCAAAACAATTCCGGAAGGCATAGGCGAAATGCGACAGTGAATTGAAGCCCGAGGCAGCGGCAATTTCGCGTACGCCCAGATCGGTCGAGATGAGCAGCACCCGGGCGTGCTGCAGCCGCAGGACAAGGCCGAACTGCACAACGCTGCAGCCCATAGCGCGGTGAAATTGACGCTCCAACTGCCGCTGCGATATCCCCACTTCGGCGGCGATCTCGGGCACGGTCATCGGATCGCTCAGGTTGGCATCCATCAGCGTTACGGCCGCGCGCACACCGGCGGGAAGTTTTTCGAGACCCTGACCAAATGTCTGCCGCTGCGGTGCCGTCTCGGGCCGGACGGGATGGTGGATGATGTTATCGGCAACCTCGGCCAACAGCGCATCACCATGGTCCTGCCGGATCAGGTGCTGCATCAGGTCAAGCCCGGCGGTTGACCCCGCGCAGGTCAGGATGCGGCCATCAATCGTGAAAAGCTGCTCACTCGCCAGAACATCGGGGAAAAGCTCCTGAAATCCCGGCAGATAGGACCAGTGCGTTGTCGCCCGCCGTCCCGCCAAAAGGCCCGCGCGGGCAAAGACATAGCTGGCCATCTCGACGGCGCAGAGGCGCAAGCCCGCGCGTTCCTGCCGCCGCAGCCAGCCGGTCAGCTTGGCATTGGCATAATGCTCCGCCCCCCAGCTTCCCAGCACGAAGACCAGATCATCGCGCCCGAGCTTGTCCGGCAACGGGCCGGTCTCCAACCGCATGCCGTTACTGGCCGTCACCATCCCCTCTTCGGCAGAGACATAGACATGATCGTAGAGCGGCGTATCCGACAGGTAATTGGCGATTCGGAGCGGCTCGAGCAGGCCGAGCAGGCTCATCATGTTGAACCGTGGCAGCAACACGCAGATGATCCGGGCAGGCGGGGTTTCGGGCGGGGTCATGACAGGCGCGATCAATCGGCAATAGTGAGAATATTCGCCACACATATCACCAAGGTGGCGAATAATCGACATTTTTGGCGCATCTTCGACGCAAACTGCGCCAAAGGGAGGATCGCAAATGAATTTCGATGTGGTGGTGACGTGTGCCGTAACCGGCGCGGGCGATACGACGGGGCGGAGCAAACATGTGCCCGTGACCCCGAAGGAAGTGGCCGATGCAGCGATCGAAGCGGCCAAAGCCGGGGCGGCGATCGCGCATCTGCATGTGCGTGACCCCGAAACCGGTCAGGGATCGCGAGACCCGAAGCTCTTCAAGGAGGCCGTGGATCGGGTCCGCGACAGCGGCACGGATGTGGTTATCAACCTGACCGCGGGTATGGGCGGCGACTGGATCCCCTCCGCCGAAGATCCCGCCCTGCCCGGTCCCGGTACCGACATGATCGGCCCAGAGGAACGCCTTATCCACATCAAGGAATGCCTGCCCGAGATCTGCTCGCTTGACTGCGGCACGCTGAATTTCGGCGATGGCGACAACATCTACATCTCGACCCCGCCGACGCTGCGACGGATGGCGGAACTCGTGAAGGAATGGGGCGTCAAACCGGAGCTGGAAGTGTTCGAGCTGGGCCATATCCGCTTTTCCAAGGCGATGGTCGAGGAAGGGTTGATCGCCGATCCGCCGATGTTCCAGATCTGCCTTGGCATCCCCTGGGGTGCCGATCAGACGGTCGAGACAATGGCCGCGATGAAGGCGCAACTGCCGGCGGGTGCAAGCTGGGCCTCGTTCGGGATCAGCCGGATGCAGATGCCGATGGCCGCTGCCGCCGTCGCCATGGGCGGCAATGTGCGCGTGGGGCTGGAGGATAACATCTTTCTTGATCGTGGCGTGCTGGCCACCAACGGACAGCTTGTTGAGCGCGTGATCGAGATCATCGAACGCATGGGCGGGCGCGCCGTGACCCCGCAGGAGGCGCGCAACAAGCTCAAACTCCGCGGCGCGGATAGCTAAGCCATGAGCCTGATCCTGTCCCATGAAGACGAGATGCTGCGCGACACGGTACGCGGGCTTTTCAACGATCACGTCATTCCCCATGAGGAGGAAGTGGACCGTCTGGGCGAGGTCCCAGAAGAGATCGGCCGCGAGATTGAGGCAAAGGGCAAGGAATTGGGGCTTTACGCGGCCAACCTGCCCGAAAGCGTCGGCGGCGGCGGGCTCAATCACACGCAGATGGCCGTGATCGAACGTGAATTCGGCCGCACCAGCCATGCGTTACATGCCTGGATCGCCCGGCCCACCGAATTGCTCTTGGCTTGTGAAGGTGATCAGATCGACACTTACCTGAAACCCTGCGTCACCGGCGAAAAACGCGAGCTTTTCGGCCTGACCGAACCCGAGGCCGGGTCGGACGCGATGGGGATGAAATCCAATGCCCGGCGCGATGGCGATGACTGGATCCTTAACGGGATGAAGCATTTCATCTCGGCCCCGACGATGGCCGATTTCGCAATTGTCTTTGCCACGACCGGGATGGACGAGACCAAACGTGGGCCGCGCAAACGGGTTACGGCCTTCCTCGTTGATCGTGACATGCCGGGGGTTACGTTCCGCGAGGGCAACAAATGCGTCTCGAACCGCGGTTACAAGACCTATGAGCTCATCTTTGACGATGTGCGCCTTGGCCCCGGTCATGTGCTGGGTGAAGAAGGCAAGGGCTTCGATCTGGCCGGGCAATGGCTCGGCATGGGCCGCATCTGGGTGGGCGCGACCTGCTGCGGCAAGGCCGAGCGGATGCTGGAACTGGCCACGGACTGGGCTGCCAACCGCAAGCAGTTCGGACAACCCATCGGGCGGTTCCAGGCAACGGGCTTCCGGCTGGCCGATATGGCGATTGGTCTGCGGACGGCGGATTTGCTGGTCGCGGATGCCGTGCGCCGCGCCGATGCGGGCGTGATGGCGGATGAGGATGCCGCGATGGTCAAGGTCTATTGCTCGGAAATGCTGGGCAAGGTGGCCGATGACACGGTGCAGATTTTCGGCGGCATGGGCCTAATGGAAGAACTGCCGATCCAGCGGCTCTGGCGTGATAGCCGGATCGAACGGATCTGGGACGGCACCTCCGAGATCCAGCGCCACATCATCTCCCGGTCGATCCTCCGGCCCTTGGGCGCGTAACCCGATGACCCCCGCCAAGCGCCGGAATTTCGAGCGGATGCTGAACCCGCGCCACATCGCCTTTATCGGCGGCACGGATGCGGCCATTGCCATTGGCGAGGCCGAACGCGCCGGGTTCGCGGGGAAAATCCAGGTGGTCAATCCAAAACGCGAGACCCTGGCAGGGCACCCATGCGTGCCCGACATCGCCTCCCTCCCCGAGGCGCCAGATGCCGTTTTCCTGGCCATTCCGGCGGCGCTGATCCCGGCGGCGGTTGCCGAACTGGCGCAGATGGGCGCCGGTGGCATCGTCTGCTACGCCGCCGGATTTTCCGAGGCGCATGAGGACGGGCGCGCGCTTGAGGAGGCGTTGAAAGCGGCCCTGGGCGACATGGTCCTGATCGGGCCGAATTGTTATGGCCTCATCAACTATGTGGGCAAATCCGCGCTTTGGCCCTTCGCCCATGGCGGCGGCTGCGCGGGCGAAGGTGTGGCGATCATTACCCAATCGGGGATGTTTTCCTCGGACATCACCATGAGCCAACGATCCCTGCCGCTCGCCTACATGATCTCGGTCGGCAACCAGGCGGATCTGGAGATCGCGGATTTCGTGGACCTCATGGCGGACCGAGATGAAGTCCGCGCCATTGGCCTGCATATCGAAGGGCTGTCCGATATCGCCAAGTTCGAACGCGCGACCCTTGCAGCGATCCGGGCGGGCAAACCCATCGTGGCCCTCAAAACCGGCAGTTCGGCCATCGGCGAGGCGCTGACCATCAGTCATACCGGCTCGCTGGCGGGCTCTGACGCACTTTACCGCGCGCTCTTCCGCCGGACCGGCATCATTGCGGTGACCAACCCGTCGCAGATGCTGGAGACGCTGAAATTCCTGAGTATCGCGGGCGCCCCCGAGGGGACCGCACTTGCCGGGTTCACCTGCTCGGGTGGCGGGGCGACGATGCTGGCCGATCATGCCGAGACCATCGGCCTGTCCTTTCCGGCGCCGGACGACGCGGCCCGGGCGGAGTTGACAGAATTGCTGCCGCCGATCGCCACCGTTTCCAACCCGCTGGATTACACAACGCCAATCTGGGGGCAGCCCGACAAGACCGAACCGGTTTTCGCCACGGCTCTGAGCATGATCCCCGCGCAAGCAACCGTGCTGGTGCAGGATTACCCCGCCCCCGGTCTGGACGAGAGCGAACATTTCTACCTCAATGACGGGCTGGCCTTTGCCCGGGCCGCGCGCGCTGCGGGGCTGCCCGCCGCGATCTGTGCCACCCTGCCGGAAAACATGGGAGCGAAGATCCGTGACAGGTATGTGGCCGAGGGGATCGCGCCGATGCAGGGCATTCACGAGACATTGAATGCCATCCGTGACGCCGCCGGGTGGTCGACGGATCGCGCCCGCATCCTGTCCCGCGCCCCTACCCCGCTCATCGGCCCCCGGCCCACGGCAGCAGGGGCCTACCTGACCGAAGCACAGGGCAAGGCGCATTTGGCAGCGGCAGGCATCGCAGTGCCGGAGGGGCGTCTTTGCGGCGCGGGTGCCCTGCGTGATGGCGCCCGGGAGATCGGGTTTCCAATTGTCTTGAAGATGATGAGCCGCGATCTCGCCCACAAGACCGAGGCTGGTGCCGTCGCGCTGAACCTGCGAAACGCAGACGCCCTCGCCGCCGCCGCCGCGCAGATGCGCCAGGACGTCGCGCGCTATAACCCGGAAGCGGTCAGCGATGAATTCCTGATCGAGAGGATGGCGGCACCCCCGCTGGCCGAACTGATCGTGGGCATCCGGCAGGACCCGCAATTCGGCCTGACCATGACCATCGGCAGCGGTGGTATCCTGGTCGAGTTGATCGAGGACAGCCACACGCTCCTGCTCCCGACCCACCCGGATGAGATTTCGGCGGCCATACGGAGCTTGCGGGTCTGGCGGTTGCTGAACGGGTATCGCGGTAGGGCCGCGGTGGATTGCGACATGCTGGCGCGACACCTACAGGGCCTCGCGGATCTCGCACTTTCCAAGGCTGACGAGATCACAGAGATCGAAATCAACCCGCTTTTTGTCTATGAAAACAGCGTTCTGGCCGTGGATTGCTTGATGCGCACCACGGCCTGACCATGCGACCGGATCAGTAATCCCGCCGTTTTTCCGCACCGTGATAGAGGATATCGGACCAGGTCTCGTTCACCCAGTTCCGGACCTCGATATCCCCTGCATCCATATCGCTCCTGGGCCGCCCCAGAGGTTTGAAATGACCGTTCGGATCGGTGCCACGGATAAGCTGCGCACCGGTGGGCACGATGGTTTGGCGCACGTTGGGCGGCATGTAGGGCTGGATCACGAAACCGATGCGCCGGTCGTCACTCCGGTTCGGCTGAGAAGCGTGGATCACCCGCGCCGAATGGATCGACATCTGCCCGGGCCGCAGGGTCAATGACACCGCCTGACTTGCGTCCACGCCCTGCACCTCCTGCCCGCGGGTCAGGATATTGGTCTCGCCATAGGTGTCGTCATGCTCGCGGATTTCCCCATGGCTGCCCGGGATCATCTGCATGCAGCCGCTTTCGTCATTGCTATGCGACAGCGCGACCCAGGCGGTGACACCGACATGCGGCTCCAACCCCATGTACCGCGCGTCCTGATGCCAGCTCACAAAGCCCGGATCATGCGGCTCCTTGATGAAAAGCACGGTGCCGTAGTTCAGGATATCCGGCCCAATCAGGTCTTCGATGGCGTCCACAAGGCGACTGTCATGCACGATCTCGTCAAGGCAGGTGAGGTTGAGATGCGCATTGTTGCGCGCCGCCCCCTCGAACGCCTCGGGCCATTTCGCTTCGGCCTCCTCTAACCGGGCGCGCAACGCCAATGCCTCTTCTTCGGAAAATACATCAATCGGCGAGACAAACCCGTCGCGGTGGAAGGCCTCGATCTGCGCGTCTGTCAGTTTCTTTCCCATGCTCAAACCTCCCCCGGGTTCAGATATCAATGACATGCACGTCGCGCGGGAACTGCGTCAGGCAGACCGCATCGCTTTCGCGCACATGAACCGTTTCGCTCAACTCCATGCCCCAGCCGTCCATCCACATGCCAAGGATGATATGCACCACCGCATCGGTTGGCAGGAGCGTTCGGTCATCGGGCCGGAAGCTGATCGTGTGCTCGCCCCAGTCCGGCGAATAGCCCAGACCGATAGAGTACCCAATCCGGCTTTTCTTCTCCAACCCGTAGCGGTCCAACACCGCTTGCCAGGCGGCATGCACGTCGCAACACGGCACCCCCGCGCGCATCGCGTCCAGCACGGCCTCCATCCCTTCACCAACGGCCTCCGCGGTGGTCAGCAGGGTCTCGGGCGGGGTGCCGAGATGCACCGTGCGCGCAAGCCCCGCGTTATAGCGTTTGCGGCACCCGCCGAGTTCGAAGGCAATCGTCTGATCGGCGGCGAAGGGCGTATCCGTCCACATCGGATGGGCGGTGGATGCGGCCTCACCGGCCAGAACCAGCGGATGCAGCGCGGTCATGTCGCCGCCGAACTCTGGCGCGCCCCGGATCTGTGCCGCCACGATCTCCGCCATCAGGTCGCATTGCCGCACACCGGGCCGAACCCCGTCATAGGCGGTTTGCATCGCGTGCCCCGCGATCACCGAGGCCTGCGCGATCATCGCGATTTCCGCAGAGCTTTTGGTCAGGCGTTGCCAGTTCACGAGCAATGCGCAATCCGCCCATTGGCTGTTGGGCAGCCCCGCGCGCAGGTGATCCACCGCCGCCGGGGTCAGGAAATAGACATCGCTTTCATAGCCGATGCGCTTGCCGTCAAACCCCTTCCCGCGCATCCAATCGGCCATGAACTGCGCCGGATGCACGTCAGGTTGCTGCACCAGTGTTTCGGGGAAGGGGATAACCTGCTCCTCCGGCAAGTAGGTGGTGAATTTCGCCGCGCCTGCATCCATTTCGCGTCCGATCCATGTGGGATCGACCTCGAGCCCCACAACCATGATCTGCGGCGTGTAGAAGGACCAGGCGTCATAACCGGTGAGCCAGTTGATATTGGCCGGATCGCCGATCACCAACCCATCGAACCCAAGCTCCTGCATGCGGGTGCGAACGCGGTTCAGCCGGTCGGTGTATTCTTCGCGGGTAAAGGGGGGTGCCATTTACGCCTCTTCCTCCTGATGCTCGAAAATCGAGGTGTAGCCATCGGACCAGTCCGGCGGCAGGCGCATCTGCATCGGCTCCAGCCGAGCAAATTTCGCCTCCTCCCCGCGCACGACTTTCTTGCAGTTGGACGAGGGATAGGACACCGCCGTGTAGGCCATCGCATCGCAGGCACAATAAGTCACGATGACGACGGGCCGCCCAAGGTCGCTGAGGTTTGCGCGAGACGCATGCAGCGTGGCGCAGTGATGCACCGTGACGGTTCCAGCCGGTCCCGTCAGGTCAACCGCACGTTCCAGCCCCGCGTTGTCCAAGTGTTTGTCGTCGATATACCCAAGCCAGTTCCCGTCACCGTCGTAATGGTCGTAAAACGGCCCCTTGTGGCTGCCCGGGACTACCTGCAGTGGGCCTTGCTCGGGGCCCACATCGTTGAGACAGACGAGGAATTGCGCGACCGACGTGTTCGTCAGCGGATAGAACGGGAAATCCTGGTGCCACTTGACCTCCTGCCCGCCTCCGGCCCATTTGAAATTGATGAGGCATTCGCGAAACCGCAAGTCCGGTCCGAGCAGATCCGCCGCCAGATCGGCCAGCGGCGAATCCTTACAGAACTCCCAAAATACGGGATCGAGGTCATCGAGATAGGCAATCCGGCGCAGGCGGGGCGTGTCACGGGTGTGGCCCGTTTCGAGGTCATAGGTCTGATCGGATTTGGTCATATCGCGCGTGCCATCAACAAGCCGCGCCATGGCGCTGTTCAGCCGGTCAATCCACGCCTGATCTATCGCGCCTTCTTTGACCAGGTACCCCTGATCCGCATAGAACTGCTGGTCCCCCGGGCTCAGCACCCGAGGTGGTTCATTGCGACTGTTCTGCGTGTTCATTCGCCCCCCTTTCACCGTCAGCCCGAGCGCATCAACGCGCCATACCCGGGCACCTCAAGATCGCAGCCTGCGGCCCGCAGGCAATGCCAGAACATTGCCTGGTTGGCGGTCACCACCGGCTTGTTGAGGCGCTCTTCAATGCGCTCGATCACCTCCACCGCGCGGATCGCCGTGCAGGAGATGAAGAGCGCATCGGCCTCGGGTCGGTCGGCGATCAGCGCCGCGCGGTAGATCGCGTCGCTGGTCAGCGCGGCCATCTCTTCGTTGTCCTCGATCTGAAACGACGAAAACCCGACGACCTCTTTCCCGGCCGCCTGCAGGTACCGTGCGATCTGGGCGTTCACGTCATCCACGTAGGGTGTCAGCACCGCGAGCCTTTGCGCCCCGAACCGGTCCAATGCCGCGAGCGATGCGGTGATCGGCGTGATGCAGGCCACATCGGGCCGCGCCGCCCGGATGCGGTCACGGATCGTGTCATAGCCAATAACCACCGACCCCGAGGTGCAGGCATAGGCCACCGCATCAAGCCGCCCCTCCGGCACCAGCAATTCGGTTGCCGCGGTGATCCGCGGCGCCATCTGCCTAAGCGTGGCAACGGTGCAATCCGGCGTGTTCTCGATCCGCGTGGTGAAGATCGCCACATCATCGCTCGGACGCATGTTCATGAAGTCGCGTTCGACGGTGTAGTCGTTGCTGAGCACGATGAGCCCGATGCGCCACCTTCCCGGCCCCGCATCGGTGACCATCTCGGAGCGGACCGAGTGGATTTCCACCGCGTCAGGCTTGGATATCGTCGTGTCAGAAGGCATGGTCATCCTGTATACAGCTTGATTTTAGCAATCTTCACTTCTAAAAATGAGTCGTGTCAATGCAAATCAATGGGGAGTGCCGGGTGAGCCGAACAGCCGAGGAAACCACACCTTCGCCGGAGGATGAAACCGGCCCTGCCCGGTTTGACCGCATCTTCGGCGCGTTGCGCGATCGCATCTGCCTTCTGGCCTACCCGCCCGGGACGGTATTGAGTGAGGTCGCCCTGGCGCGGGAATTCGGCATCAGCCGCACGCCGATCCGGCGGGTGTTTCACAAGTTGGAATTCATGGGGCTGGTGCAGATCAGGAATGGCGTCGGCACGATCGTAACCGATATCGACCTGAAAACACTCAAGGAAACCTATGATCTGCGCAAACGGCTGGCCGAACTGATGGGAGAGCTGTCACCGGTGGAAATCACGCCCGACCACCTGGCGCGGATCGACGATCTGATCGCGGAGACCCGCGCACTGGCGCCGATACGGGGCGACTACGACGCATTGGCCCGGATCATCAACCGCCTGCAAGGCTTGCTGTCGGACCTGACCGGCAATGGACCGCTGCGCGAGATCATCGAGCTTCTTTACTACCGCGTCGCGCGCATCTGGTTCACATTTCTGCCGCAGCTTGGCTGGGATGACGCGATCGAAAACCAGATCAACGAGCTGCGCGAAATCCGAACGGCGATGGCCAACAACGATATCCGCAGCGTGGGCCAGTACCGGAGCATCGACCTGCAACGCATGCTGACCTCCCTGAGCCGGGTGCTGTCCGAGCCATGACCCCGAACATGCCCCTGCCCGATCTGCTGGACGCCGTCCGCCGCAACGCCAGCCTGCCCGCGGATCAGGCCGAAGCCACGCCGCCGCAGGTCTATACCTCGCCCGAATTCCTCGAACTGGAGTTGACGCAGATCTTCAACCGCGAATGGATCTGCGTCGGGCGCGAGGACGAATTCGCCAACCCGGGCGATTACCGCGTGACCCGGATCAGCCGCGATGAGGTCGTGATCCTGCGCGACCGTGACGGCACCCTGCGCGCGATGTCGAACATCTGCCGGCACCGGATGATGAGCCTTTTGGAGGGCGACGGCAATATCCCGAGCAAGATCACCTGCCCCTATCATGCCTGGACCTATACGCTGGACGGTCAACTCATTGGCGCATCGCATATGCGCGAGAATTTCGATAAATCCACCTGCCGGCTGCCGCAGTACCAGGTCGAGGTCTGGTTGGGTTTTGTCTATGTCAATCTGGACCCTGACGCCGCCCCATTGGCCCCGCGCCTTGCCCCGTTGGCGGAACGCTTCACGAACTATCAGGTGGCGAGCTACCGAGCACTTTTCCGCGTAAACGAGGTCTGGGACACCAACTGGAAAATCCTCTTCCAGAACTTCATGGAGCCCTACCACCTCTTCGCCGTTCACACGCACACGGTGGAGCCGGTTCTGCCCACCAAACACGCCCATGCAGTGACCGGGGGGCTGGGGTTTAATCTTTATGTTCAAGGACGTATGCCCGATGTCGCCTTCGAGTATGGCGAGGCGATGCAGAACCCCAACCCTGCGCTTAGCGAAGAAGAGGCAATGTCAGTGCCGCTCTTCGGGGCATTTCCGGCGCATATGTGCTCGATCTCGGCGGAACGGACGTTCTGGATGTCCCTGATGCCGATCACGACCGACAAGGTGCAGGTGTTCTGGGGCGTTGATGTGCATCCCGCCGCAATGCCCGAGGGCGATGCTTTTGCCGAGCGCGTCGAGACCCTCAAGGAGAGTTTTCACGCGATCAACGATGAGGACAAACCCATCACCGCGGCCATCGCCCGCAATGCCGCCGCCCTTGCCGCAGAACCCGGGCGGCTTTCGCCCAAAGAGCAGACGATCTGGGAGTTTCAGAGGTACTTGGCGGAGCGGCTAACGGGACCGCTGGAGACGTGAGGGCAAGCGCCGCTTTCATCGAAAAGTGAGCGCCGTTCCCGAGATGTCCGCCACGATGTCGGTGAAACGGGCCGGGGCAGCGACCTGCTCCGTGACCCATTGATACAAATCCTGATCGTTTTCCGACAAGAGCGCGTCATAAAGATCGAGTCGCGCGGCATCCAGTGCCGCCAGCCGGTCATCCGCGTAGCGGCTGAGGATGATATCCATCTCCTTGATGCCGCGCCGCATGGACCGCATCCGGAGCCGTTTCAGCCGCGTCTCTCGGTCTTCAGTCAACCGGTTCTGCCTTGAGCATCTCGCGCAGGCTGGTCTCGAGCCGGGCCAGACGTGACGAGGATGCGGCCAGTTGCGCGCGCACGTCGTGGATTTCGGTCAGGACGGTCACCGCATCAAGCGACAACCAGCCATGCTCGCCCTGGGCCGCCGGTCCTTCGCCTTCACCGGTCAGCAGCCAGCGCAACGAGACGTTGAGCAGCCCAGACATCATCGACAGCTTGTTGGCCCGCGGCTCGGACACGTCGTTTTCCCAGGCAATGAGTGTCTTGACCTTGATGCCCATACGCTTGGCCAGGTCATCCTGCGTCATTCCGGCCTGTTCACGGGCCCCGGCAACACGGTCACCAAAGGTTGTGGCCTGCGGGTCGAACCAATGTTCGGAGGTTTCGGCATTCATAATGACTTCCTTTTCTACGATCCTGCTTGAACCGAATTCGCGCGCAACCTAAGAGATGCGCATGGGTTATACAAACCGGAGGCCCCGATGAACCTGCTTTCCGCGACATTATCACGCGTCAAACCGTCGCCGACCATCGCCGTTTCGACCAAAGCGGCCGAGATGAAGGCCGCCGGACAGGACGTCATCGGCCTGGGCGCCGGTGAGCCGGATTTTGACACGCCCGACAACATCAAGGCAGCGGCCATCCAGGCCATCCATGATGGGAAAACCAAGTACACTGCCCCCGACGGGATACCTGAGTTGAAAAAGGCGATTTGCGCCAAGTTCAAACGTGAAAACGGGCTTGAGTACACGCCCGCTCAGGTCAGTGTGGGGACAGGTGGTAAACAAATCCTTTACAACGCCCTGATGGCCACGCTGAACCCGGGAGACGAGGTTGTCATACCTGCCCCCTACTGGGTCAGCTACCCCGACATGGTGCTGCTGGCGGGCGGTGAGCCGGTTATTGCCGAAGCGTCGATGCAGACCGGCTATAAACTGACCCCGGATCAGCTTGAGGCGGCGATCACGCCCAAGACCAAGTGGTTCATCTTCAACTCGCCGTCGAATCCGACCGGCGCCGGATATAGCCGCGAGGAGCTGAAGGCACTGACCGATGTGTTGCTGCGTCATCCACATGTTTGGATCATGACCGACGATATGTATGAACACCTGGCCTACGGTGATTTTGAGTTCTGCACACCGGCGCAGGTCGAGCCGCAGCTCTATGACCGCACGCTGACCTGCAATGGGGTCTCCAAGGCCTATGCGATGACCGGTTGGCGGATTGGCTATGCGGCCGGTCCCGAGAAGCTCATTGCCGCGATGCGCAAGATCCAGTCGCAAAGCACCTCGAACCCGTCGTCGATCAGCCAATGGGCGGCGGTCGAAGCACTTAACGGCACGCAGGATTTCCTCGCGGCAAATAACGAGGTTTTCGTGCGCCGCCGCGACTTGGTGGTGAAGATGCTGAACGAGGCCGAAGGGATCGTCTGCCCGACACCCGAAGGCGCGTTCTATGTCTATCCGTCGATCGCGGACCTGATCGGGAAGACAACGGCCAAAGGTACGGTCATCGAGAATGACGAGGTGTTCGCCACCGCACTTCTGGAAGAGACCGGCGTTGCCGTGGTCTTTGGTGCGGCCTTCGGGCTTTCCCCGAATTTCCGGGTCAGCTACGCCACCTCGGACGAGGCGCTTAAAGAAGCCTGCACCCGCATCCAAGGCTTCTGCGCCAGCCTGTCGTAGATCATGCAGCATTACTTGGAAGGAGCGCGGGAAACCGTGCTCCTTCATCCGTGTTTCGAGCCTGCCTGACGCCTCCCCGGAAACACGCGGCCCAAGCTACCTGTTGCCCCTCGACCGCACCGCCATCAACCTGAGCTTCCGGGGCGGTATTCGCACCAGTTCGACATGTACCTATCGGCACCTGCCGCCAATGACGCGGCCAACCCGAAGACGCCCCAAACGCGCCAGATCACCGTGGATTTCTTCAACCATCCGTTGCGCTTGCAAGGAACGATGTGCAAGAGTTTGCCGGACGTCATCCTGAGGAGGCACATAGATGATCCTAGAAGAACTCAACAGCCAGATCATTGACCGCCTCTTCGAGGCGGGCCGCCCCGGGACGTTCAAGCGGGGCGAGACGATGATGCGCCGCGGCGATCCCGGCGACAGCATGTTTCTGCTGGTGTCAGGCCGGGTCGAGGTCAGCCTCAACACCGTTTTCGGGACGAAATCCATCCTGGGCATTTACGGACCCAGAACCATCCTCGGCGATATCGCGTGCCTGGATGGCAAGGAACGCAGCGCCGATGTCACTGCGCTGGAGCCGGTGGAGACACTTGTTGTGACGCGCCCGGAGGTGCTTCGGCTGCTGGAAGAGGACGGCAAGACCTCCCATATCGTCATCGAGGCACTGTGCCAGAAGGTGCGCAATGCCACCGATGTGCTTGAGTTTCGGGTGCTGACGACGGCGCGCGCACGCCTGGCCAACGCGCTCATCCGCCTGATGGAGGATGACAGCGAGCCGATCACCCGTATCCGCGTCAGTCAGCGATGGTTGGGCAACTACTCGGGCCTCACCCGCGAAAACGTCAACCGGCAACTCGGCGCCTGGGCGAAAGACGGCGTTGCGCAGTTCGAACAGGGCGAGGTGGTGATCCTCGACAAGGACCGCCTGATCGACGCGGCCCTCAACGATCAGGGCCACTGAAAATGCGGGCGCCGCCGCCCCAGGTCATGCAACGTATGGGGGAAATCACCTGGTTGCTACGGCACAGCCCCGGATATGAAAATGCCGACCTGGACCGTGTCGATGCGCTTTTTCTGCAACCTCTCCTGATCGACCAGGTCCGAGTTTTCCGAAAAAACGAAGAACCCGTGGGGCTGGTTGTCTGGGCCTTCCTGGATGCCGAGGCAGAGGCGCGATACCTCGCCGATGGGGTATTGCGTGCAGATGACTGGAAAAGTGGCCAAGCCTTTTGGTTTACTGACTTTTTGGCGCCCTTCGGGCATGTCGCGGCGCTGACGCGGGCGGCCTGCCGCTTCATTCCGCCGGGCCAGATCGGATATGGGACGCGGCGCAATTCCGACGGCAGCGTCCGACGGATCACACGACATCGGCATGTCGCCGGATAGGTAAGGAAATCCGTACCGTGTGACGTGCAACACAGGTGCACCCATACAACCTGCGCAATCATGGCTTCACGATTTTAGCTTTTGATTCTTGAAGGGTTTTTCAGATGGGTAGCGTTGTTAAAAAAGTCACTAAAGCTGTATCGCCGGTCAAGCACGGCTGGGGCGGTAACGATACTGTCAAAGGGTATCTTCCCTACAATGTCCTTTACGGCGACAGCGGTCATGACAAGGTCTATGGCTATGGCGCTAAAAATAAACTTTACGGTGGCACCGGCAATGACCGGTTGGAGGCCTGGGGGGGCTGGAACCACATGGATGGTGGATCCGGCAATGACAGCCTCTACGGACGCGGTGCCACCAACCATATGCATGGTGGTTCAGGTAACGATTACATTGCTGGTTACGGCGGTTGGAACCACCTCAGCGGCGCCTCGGGCAACGACAAGATCGTTGGCTGGGGCGCCTATAACCAGGGATATGGCGGCACCGGCAACGACACGCTCGAAGGGCGCGGCGCCAAGAACAAGATGTACGGCAATGACGGCAATGACCGCCTGGACGGCATCGGGGCCTGGAACCATCTCGACGGTGGGAACCACAATGACAAGATCTATGGCAAGGGCCTGACCAACTACATGTATGGTGGCCATGGCAACGATCATATCGAAGCCATCGGGGCGTGGAACCATGCCGAGGGCGGCACGGGCAACGACACGCTCAAGGGTTTCGGCGCGGTTAATATCCTCAAAGGCGGGTCGGGCAACGACCGGATCGAGGCGATTGGTGGTGTGAACACGGCCCATGGTGATGCGGGCGACGATTACATGCTGGGCCTCGGCGGCAACAACAACATGTATGGCGGCGACGGCAACGACACGATGGATGCGGTCGGCGGCGTCAACAACATGCATGGCGGAAACGGCGATGACCGCATGATCGCGGGCGGCATCGGCAACCTGCAATGGGGTGACGCCGGCAACGACACGATGCTGGCGGGTGGCTCCGGCAACTACCAGCGTGGCGGGGCCGGAGACGATTTTCTTGGTGGTGTTGGCACCGGCAATTTTCAGTATGGTGAAGGTGGAAATGACACGTTGATGGCCGGTGGCGTGGGTAACTACCAGGAAGGTGGCAGCGGTGATGACATCATGGGGGCGGCCGCGGCTGGAAACATCCAGCTTGGCGGTTCCGGTGACGACATCATGGCTGCCGCCGCAGAAGCCAACCTGCAGATCGGCGGCTCGGGTGACGACGTGATGTTTGGTCTGGGCAAGCTCAACCTGCAGATCGGCGAAGGCGGCAACGACACGATGGTCGGCATCGGCAACCTCAATGTGCAGCATGGCGGCGAAGACGATGACGCCATGTTCGCGCTTGGCAATTTCAACGTGCAGATGGGCGCCGATGGCGACGACTTCATGGCGGGCTATGGCCAGGGCAACGTGCAGTTCGGCGACGGGCTGACGGCTGCCCTGCCCTCGGGGATCACCCTGGGCGATGGCAAGGTCGGCACCCTGCTCAAGGATCTGGCGGACCGTGTCGGGGGTACCGGATCCGGCAAGGATGTGTTGATCGCGGGTGGCCAAGGGCTGGCGCAGTTCGGCGGCGGTGAAGACGATGTTATGGTCGGTGCCGGGCAAGCCGCGGTGCAGTTCGGCGGCACAGGCGATGACATCATCGTCGGCGGCGGCAAGGTAAATGTCCAGCATGGCGATACGGGCAACGATTTCATGGTCGCGCGCGGCGTCGGCAACGTGCAATGGGCCGGGGACGGCAATGACATCCTGCTGGGCGCGGCCAAACACAAACAGGGATCGGCGCAACTGCAATATGGCGGTGACGGTCAGGATCTCGTGATCGGCAAAGCCGCCAGCGGCAAGAGCACGATCGAAAAGATCAAGAAGCAGATCAAGGACTTCAAGGATATCAAGGCGATTGTCGAGGGCGGTGGCGACGACCAGAGCCGCTATGACATGACCAAGACCTTCGTCGACGGCAAGATCAAGTCCAAGATCGACAGCCTGAAACCCAAACCGGAGCTGAGCGTGCAATTGGGCGGGGACGATAACGACGTTTTTGTCGGCGGCGGCAACCTCAAGGTGCAGGTGGGCCAGGGCGGCGATGATATCCTTCTTGGCAGCGGCAGCCTGGGCCTGAATTTCGGTGGCGAGGGCGACGACCTGATGATCACCGATGGCGGCACCAGCATCTATTCCGGTGGCAGCGACGATGACTGGATCATGGACCAAAGCATGTTCTTCTCGCTCTGGGCCAACACGGTCGGCGCCGACAAGCTGCTGGTCGAATTTGCTGAGGCGATGGATGGCATCCTGAACCCGCTGGAAAAAATCGTCGATACGATCAACGACATCAACCAGATGCTCGATCAACTCGACCCCCTGGGCGCGATCAGCGACTGGATCAGTTCGGTCGGCGATGACATCATGTCCTGGTTCGACATCTCGGTCACGCAATCGCTCGGCGGCGATGGCAATGACTTCCTGGCCAGCGGCGCCAAGGGCGGTGATATGGTCGGCGGTCAAGGCGACGACACCTATCTCTTCACCTTCGGCTTTGGTGGCGAACATACGGTCGACGATGGCGGTTTCAACGCGGTCCGCGACTGGGCCAACCTGCTGCAACTGGGCGACGGGCTCTTTGACACGATCACCGGCGGTGGCGGCGGCACCGATGCGGTGGAAATCCGCGGACCCTTCGGTGTCTTCGATATCGGCATCGAGAACCTGGCCTTCGACCTGTCGCATTCCGGCGATCTGACCATCGGGTTGCAGACCGAAGGCGGCTATCAGCTCGACATGGGCACCGTTGTCATCAAGGACATGGATGATGCGGATAACCGGGTCGAAACCCTGCGGATCGTGAACCAGGACGACATCATCAACATCGACCTCGGTGCGGCATTTGACGCGGGTCTTTTCGAGGCCAATGGCGGCCTGTCGCAGTGGTGGGATGAAACCAAGGACGGTTTTGACCAGATCGGCGATGGCCAGATCCCGTTTGCCTGGACCGACAATGCGAACGCCGACCTCGACGCCTTTATCTTTGTCGAAGATCCCGGCGTCGCGACCACGCAGGAGCTCTTTGCCGACAAGCTCGACGGCTGGACCAACGACATCAAGACGGCCGCGAACACTGCGGGCATCGTGGTCGATCAGGCCAACCGCCTGGCCGATGGCGTCGAAGATTGGACGACAAATGTCATTCCGGTAGTGCCAGACGCATTCGATTTCGCGTAAGTTGATCTAAAGGACCGAGGGAAGGCCCTGCGCACCAGGGCCTTCCCTTGATATTGGGAGAAGATTTTATGGACAAGAAAGTTGCAATTATCGGTGGCGGGATTTCCGGGCTCTCCGTCGCCTACACCCTCGTCAAGAACGCCGATTTCAATGGCGAGATCACGGTTTTCGAGGCCCGACCCACTCTTGGCGGCAATGCCGACACCGCGAATGTCTATCTCGGCTCGGATTTTCGCGGCGATTGCGAGGTTCCTTTCGTACGCAAGGCCGATCTGGGCGTAAACGACGTCAACATCACCGTCTATGACCGGCTGCGGCACGCCATGGCGGATATCGGATATTTCGAACTTGGCCGGGACGAAAAGAACCTGCGGAAACTCGAAGATACCGTGTGTTTCTTCACCGGCGACGGGCAGGAAATCTGGACGAAGGATCAGGAGTTGATCGACACCGGCGGTGTCGTTGACCTGCGGTTTTCGCTGCAAAACAACGACCATAAGGAGCTGCGGGAGGCCGAGGCCGAATTCATGCGCATCGCGGCCGAAGAGGATTTCAATCCTGACCACGAACAGCCCGACAAGAAGGATTTTTGGTACCTGGGTGCACGTGAATACGTCGAGTATTTCCGCACCCATCGCATCAAACAGGTGGGGGACCGGTATCATCCTTTCTCGCCCGAGTTGCTGGACCAGGTTGCGCGCCTCTTTCTGATGCCCCGGATTGCCGCGATGTATTTCGCCCCGGATCAGGGGCCGGACACCGCGCCCTTCCGCGGGGTGATGAGCTACTACCGCCTGCAGGAGGGGTACGGCACCGATGCCCAATCGGATCGGCGGTATTTCCGGCGCGGCTCGCAGGATTGGATCAACGCGCTTGCCGAATGGCTTGAGGGCGAAGGCGTCAGGATCGTCCGCAACTTCAAGGCCAAGGTGCAAGGCGACGGCGACGGTGGCGTGCATGTGATGGATGCCTCCGACGGGATGCACGCCCTCTCGGCGCCCGAACGGTTCGGCCGGGTGGTGATGGCCACCCATGCGGACCATCAACTGGCCGCTTTACCCCCGGGCAAGGATGGGCTCCTCAACCCCGAAATGGCCGACCTTCTGTCGAAAATCGAACATTCGGTCAGCCGATCAGTCGCGCATACTTACGCAGCCCTGCTGCCCGCCAATGTCGATAGCTGGCGCACCTATAACGTCATGATCCGCGACGGGGCGGGGCTCATCCCGTATCAGATGACATATGTGCAAAACCGTCATCGCAACGACCGTGAAAGCGAGGAATATGACGAATACGGCCTGCCGGTCTATTTCGTGTCGCTCAACCCGCAGGTGCCGATCCCCGACAAATACGTGCTGGACGTCACCCCCGAAGAAAAGGCGCGCCGGGTCGCGGCACAACCGGGCTATGGCCCCGAATTGACCGAAGACCATAGTGACGCAGGCAAGGCGGTGGCTTGGTTCAGGCATACGGTGATGACCGATGACCTGTTGGAGGTGCAAGCCAAGCTGCCTTTGCATCAGGGCAAGCCTGATCCCCGGATCTATTTCGCAGGGTGCTGGACCAATGGGGCTGGCCTGCACGAGGAGTGTTTTGAACAGGCCGAGCGCGTCGTCGCGGCAATCATGACCAGCAGATATGAGTGTTGAAAAGGTTCTTCTTGATCTTGGCCTTAGCCAGTATGCCGAGCGATTTCTGGAGAACCACATTGACCTGGCGCTGGCCGCGGACCTGACCGACGCCGACCTCAAGGAGATGGGGGTATCCTCGCTCGGGCATCGCCGCCGGCTGTTGGCCGCCTTCGCCGATCAACCCGGCAACGACGCCGTGGTCGAGCGTCGCGACGTGGTGGTCCTCTTCGCCGATCTCGTTGGGTTCACCCAGATGACCCAGGCCCTGGATGCCGAGGATGCCTATGGCCTGATCCAGGCCTTCCTACACCTGGTTGACGACACCGTCCGTCAAAGCGGCGGCACGGTTGAGCGGCACCTGGGCGATGCGGTCATGGCCATCTTCGGAGCACCGCTTGCGCGGGGGGACGAGGCCATCCGGGCGGTCAAATTCGCCCACCGAGTCCACGGGCTGGTGGCTGAACTGGGCCGCAAACATGGCACTGACCTGCAGGTTCGTGTCGGCGTCGCCTATGGGCAGGTTATCGTCCGGTCGCAGCCGGGCGAGGATATTTCCGTGGTGGGCTCATCGGTCAACCTCGCGGCGCGGCTCTCATCAGTGGCCCGGGCGGGCGAGACGCTGTTGTCCACCCATGTCACGCAGGCCTGCGGCAGCGCCATCCGGATCGCGGACAAGTCCGAACATGTCCTCAAAGGCTTCGACGAGCCGGTCATTTGCCACCGCCTTCTGGGTTTGGCGCGAGATACGCCGCAGGATTTCATCGGGCGCAAGCCGGAGATCGCGTACCTGACTGAGGTTCTGACCGCCGCGCAGGCCGAGGGCAAAGGACAGCTCGTGATTCTGCAGGGGGAGGCCGGCATCGGCAAATCCACTCTGCTCGCCCGCTGGATCGCCTCTGCCAAAGAGGCGGGTTTTGTCACCCATACGTCGCATATCCTGGATTTTGGCGTGGCGCAGACGCAGGCCGTCCGCGCGCGGCTTGTCCGACGCCTGCTTGCCGGAGCGGAAATTGCCGACAAGCACAGGCTGTGGCTCTCGGCCATGGCGGGCCTGCCCGTCAGCCCGTCCGAGATGGCGATCATTGACGCGGCGACACCGGAGATCCAGGCGCGCAACCGACAGGAGGCTTTTGCGGCCCTTCTCGGCGCGGCGGCTCAACTGTCACCATTGCTCCTGGCCTTCGAGGATGCCCATTGGGCAGATGAGGATATGCTGGCGCTTCTGGCCGATTGCAGCCGGCTTGCCGCAGATCTGCCGCTGATCGTGATTGCGACCACGCGGATTGAAGGGAACCGGCTTGGGGACGATTGGCTTGCTCAGATCGCGCCCACCCGCATATCGACCCGCACCCTCGGCCCTCTGGACGAAAAGGATTGTCGACTTTTCGCCTCATCGCTCGCAGGCGACGGCTTCGACATCGAAAACGCCGTCCGGCGGTCAAGCGGCCACCCCCTCTATCTGGAGCAACTTCTGCGCCACGGGCAGGAGGACACGACATCGGGCCTGCCGCATTCCATCCATACGATCATCCAGGCGCGCATCGACCTTCTGGACATGGCTGACAGGCGCGCCACCCGTGCCGCCGCCGTCCTAGGCCAGCAGATCGAAATCGATGCGATCCGGCATATCCTGGAGGATCGCAGCTATAGCCCACATTCCCTGATCGAACGGCGCATCCTGCAGGAGACCGAGGCGGGGCTTACCTTTCATCACGCCCTGATCCGCGATTGCGTTTACGAAACCGTCCTGCGCGAAGAGCGCAAGCTCTTCCACCACGCCGCCGCCGATTGGTACGCGAGCAGAAACCTTGCGTTGCAGGCCGATCATCTGGCCCAAATCGACGCGCCGGAAACCGCGGACGCCTACCTGCGCGCGGCATCTGCGGCGGCAAATGACCGGCAACATGGCGAGGCGGTCCGCCTGGCCGCCGCCGGGCAGCCGCATGCGCAGGCACAAGATCTCCGTTGCAAGTTGCTGCTGACCGAGGCCGACGCGCTTTTTCGGCTGAACCGTCCCAATGCGGCCATCGACGCCTACCGGCGCGCTGCCGAGGCCGCCACCGGGCTCTGCAAATTCTGGCTCTCCGCGACGATTGGCGAGATCACGGCGCTGCGGCTTGTGGACCGGGTCGAAGAGGCAAGTGCGCGCATCGCCGCGGCCGAGGAGATAGCGCAAGGCGGCGACCATGATCTCGAACTGTCACACCTGGCCTATCTGCGCGGCTCGCTTCTATTCCCGACGGGGGATTTCCAGGCCTCGCTGCTCGCGCATGACGAGGCGCTGCGCCTGGCCGAGCGGGTGGGTAACCCCGAGCGGATCGCCGATGCCCTTTCCGGTCGCGGCGATGCGCTTTATGCACAGGGCCGGATGAGTTCTTCCCGCACGGTTTTTGATGATTGCCTGCGTCTCTGCGAGGAACATGGGCTCGCGCGGATCAAGGCGCAGAACCTCTTCATGCGCGGCACCGTCCGGATCTATGCGCTCGACTGGGAGGGTGCGCTCAGCGACGCGCTGCAATCGGCCGAACTGGCGCGGACCATCGGCAACGCCCGCGCCGAAGTCGTCTCGCGTCTGACGGCCTCATGGGTGCATGCCTGGACCGGCAACCCCGCGGAGGCAATCGAGCAGGCCGAAATCGGTCTCACCGTCGCGGGGGGCGCCGGTGCCGTCCGTTTCAAGCCGTTCCTGTCCGAAGCCCTGGGCCATGCCCAACTTCTCATGGATGAGCGCGCGACGGCGCTCCGGACCTTGGAGGCCGCGGTTAGCGATATGTACGAAGCAGGGGTCGAACGGTTTATCGGACCCTGGCTTCTGGGGTCGCTGGCGCTAAGCCTGGGACCGGGCGAGCGTCAGCGGGCGTTGCATGAGCAGGCGGAAACCCTGCTTGAAACCGGGGCGGTCGGGCACAACCACTACCAATTCCGCCGCCTGGCCATCGACGCGGCCATCGAGGCAAATGATCGAACGCTGGCCAGCGATCAGGCCGCGGCGCTTGAACGCTACACTCGGTCGGAACCCACGCTCTGGTCCGACAGGGAAATCGCCCGGGCCAGGGAGTTTGCCAACGGCTGACTGACACTTTTGCTTAGGTGCAAGACGCATTCCTTGAAAGATCGGGTGACCCCCTGCCCGACCTACGACGGACGCTTTTTAGCAGTAATGTTTCGCAGGCAGCCAGAATCGACTAGCGTGGCGGATGCCGGTCGTCTTTTTGGGGAAGTTCTTGTCATGCTTTACGCTCGCAAACCACGATGCGAAGTGATGATGAAACGGCTTGCCGCTGGCCTGACGCTGCTTTGTGCGCCAATGGTCACCGCCTACGCGCAAGCCACGGAAAATGAGGCGCTGATCCTGACCTTCGAGGGGCGCAGCGTGGATAGCGCCCCCTATTACTATGCCTTTCCCTACCGGATCGAACGGGCGTCACTCGAACACCGAAAACTGTATTTCAGCCGCCATGTCGAAGGCGAAGGCAAGCGCCTGTTCGTAACCGATTGGGACCCTGCGGCGGCGATCACGCTGGATAGTGACGCCGCCACAAAGGTCACGGATATCGACCTGAACCGCATCAACTTCTGGCGCCGCGCCTACAATACCCGCCTCAACGGCCTGATCGCTGAGGCCGATGATGACAAGGCCGAGCGGATGAACCTTTGGCTCTTTGCCGATGGCGCGGACACGGCGGTGAAATTGACGGATGTGGACTATGTCTATGATTTCACACAATCAAAGGACCATCGCAAAGTCTACTACACCGCACGATATGGCGCATCGGACGCCGCCAAGGGCTGCCTGGAGGAGCTGTCAATTGACGAGGGCGGAAGCACCCGGACCCGTCAGTTGATCTGCGACGATGACCCCGCGATGCCGGCCCGGATCAACTGGTGGAGCAGCCTCAGGGCCGATCGCAAGCGGGTTGTCTTCCCCGCATTGAAGGACGGCGACCGCAACAAGCAGGAACTCTATGCCTATGACCTTACCGACGGGTCCATAACCCGCCTTTTCGAGGGCCATGGTAAATCCTGGGTCGGGGTCTGGCGCAATTGGGGTGGGGAAACGCAGGCGCTCTTTTCCGCCGATCGCGAGCTTTACAGACATGATTTCGACACCGGCGAAACCGTCCTGCTCAGGATATTCGATCAGGCCATTTCGGACTATGCCCTCGCCGGCGAAGGTGACACACCGCCGATCCTGGTATCGACCGAGACATCGTTTGAGACCAAGCTCGAGGTACTGATGGTCGGCCCGGAGACTGTCGATGTTCTGTCCGAGACCTCAATCCCCGAAGATGCCTGGCTTGCGGACGACCATGACGGCACCGTTTTCATCGGCAGGTTTTCCCCGGAAATCTATGCCGCGTTCGAGATGCTTACCGTGTCACCGGATGGCACATTCACCGCGCGCGACGCCATCGACGGCCTCACCGAGATCAACGAACAACTGAGCCAGTGCGAGGTTGAGCGTGTTCAGATCACCCATGAGGACCAAAGCGACGCATCACCAGGTATCGTCACTCTGGATGCGTTCATTTACCGCCCTCGAGTGCCGCCTCCACTCCCCGATCAGAAATTCGTTATCACGGCCTATTACGGCGGCGAAAACGAATTCTCGACCTATCATCACCTATGGTGCGCCCTGGGCATCACCACGGTCAGCCCGGCAGTACGCGGCGATTGGCGTTATGGCACCGCCTTTGCCAACAGCAATGACCGTGAAAAGGCCGATGCGCCCGTCCGCGACACGCTGGCGATTGCGCGGTATCTGATCGAGCGGTTCGACATCCCCGATCCCCGGCAGATCGGTACGACCGGGTATAGCCATGGTGGTTGGGCCGCGGTGCGCACGCTGAGCTATCCCGGGCCGGAGCGGCTCGACCTGGGTTTCGCGATCGCGGGCGGCGGTTTCTACGACCTGCCTGCCGTTGTTGATCCGGACAGGAATGGCGCGACCAACATTCATGGCTGGTTCGACAAGGAGTTTGGCACCGCGAACCAGGGCGATCTGCTGCGATTTCTCTCGCCAAGCCAGCATGTCGGGATGATTGATGCCCCGATTTTCCTTTTCCATGGCGAACGGGACACCCGGGTCTCAGCCGAGCAGGCAAGGGCCTTTGCCGCGCTCCTGGCCGCGCAAGACAAAGCCCACCGCCTGATGATCGTGCCCGATCAGGGTCACAGTATCCGTGGCCCCGAAGTCTGGACAAAGATCCGTCAGGGGGTTCTGGACCTCATCGCAGGCGCGCCTTAAAGCGACATGGAGGATTGGAACTGGCTTGCGGAAATAAATTATAACAATATCAAATTGTTACGATATCACCTTTAAGGTGGACTGAAGCAGCGTAGCTCCTGCCGATTGCGCCGAAACCCATGCGGTCTCGGGCGCTCTTGCGCTGCCTTTGGCGGACCTGCGGTTGCAGGCGTGGTGCGTCACGTCACCCTACATCGGCCCCCGAACACTCCAGAAAAACAACTCAAGCGCGCGGGATTTCTTGGTCCCGACAAAGGTATCCGCGAAAGCGGTGTCGAGGATCGAGGGGCTGAACGGGACTTTCTGACTGAGGACTTCGAAGAACCGGGTCACCCACAGGGCGCGATCGGCGTCGGAATAGTCAATCTTGCCAAAGATGGCGTAACGGTCCGTGGTGAAGGTCCGCGCGGCCTGGTCGAATTCGCATCCCGGGATCTGCCTTGCGCTGTGAATGATGATCTCCTGATCCCCAAGGTAATAGTGAAATTCCCGATTGCAGAAGGCCTTGGCCGCGGCGGTGTGGGAGGTGAGGATGCGAACCGCCTTATACCCTTCCTGCCCCTGGGCGCACTGGTTCTCCCCGTCATCCAGCCAGTCGATCAGCAACTTGCGATACCGCGGCAGTTCATTGGCCTCAAGGATCGCCCGGATGCCGCTATTTGCGGCGGTTGTGTTGCCGACCAGACCGATCAGGGGCCTCTTGGGGCAGCCTTCGGGCCGTGGCTTCGGCAAGGAATGCAGGTCAATGAAACTGATACCGCTGAGGAATAGAGGCGGCGACAGGATCAGCCCGCTGCGGCGCTCGTTTGTGATGGTGCTGGGATCGCAAAGGATGTCGAACTCGGTCCCGAAATAGTCGAACCGGCTCTTGTCCTTGTCACGCGCAATCAGGCGATCGACATCGACGATCTTGATATTCTCACGCTCCAGCCTGATCGTCTCGTCGCCCTCCGTCCCGTTTTCAGTAACCTCGGTTCCCGGGTCGCGAGGGTTAGCCAGCAGATCCGTCAGCACCGCATCGCAGATCTTGACGATAAAGCCGGTGTACTTCCCATTCGCAAGCGGCCCGGGCGTTGCGGCGGTGAGCACGTCGAAATTGCCTTGGGACCGGTACGAAAAGGGCCGCGCGTCGCTGCGCACGCCGATGCGCAGCAGGATGTCTGCCGTATCGGTGGTGTCATGCGGGCTTTTGCTTTCGGGATCCGTGTCAGGAGTGACATTGCTTTCTGCTGCCGGGAGATTGGCGGTTTGAGCATCCGACGTCACCGCCGTAAAGATCCAGACCAGTGCCGCGAGGATCGCGATTACCAGGAGATAAAGCAGGGATTTGAACACCTTGGGACCGACAATATCCCGAACATGCAGAAGCGGCGCACCAACGGCGCGCGCAATCAGCCAGTTGGAACCGCGGCTATCCTCGGTCAGTTCGAGAAAGGCCGCGAAGAGAACGATGAAGAGCGCGGGCAGCGTCGCGGTGATGATCGTGTCCCGCAAGGCCCCCCGGGCAATCGTCCACTCGCCCGGCAACCATGGCAGCACCAGGCGCACATCGCCAACCGCCGAGCTTGTCACCGTGTAGATGACCCAGGACAGCCCGATCAGGCACATGGCACAGATCCCCGCGACAAGAAGTGAGATTTCCACCGGCCAGTCATCATGCTTGTCCATCAGGATCAGCGCCGTGATGCTGAGCAGCATGCAGGGCAGCAGATGCCAGGCGAAATAGACCCAGTTGTGTTGGAAGAGATCGGTCACCTGTCTTTGGGTGACACTGAAGCTCGATTCCCAAATCAGCTGGATCACGAAGGCCGATGACAGGGCGAAAACACCGATCAGCGCCGGGGAAACGCTCATCGACAGCAGGCGCAGGAATGGGATGCGCTTGAACGACCAGGGTTTCCACGAGTTCTGATCCACCCGAACTTCGCGAAAGAAGATGGTGGCGACGATGGTGGCGAAGACCATGAGCGCCCGCTGCAAGATGTCCCAGAATGACCAGGAAGCGATCCGCGCATATTGACCGGTCAGCCAATCCGACTTGCCCTCGGCTTCGGCGGCCGCACATGCCGGGAACACATCGGTGGCCGCGTCGCCGCCGGTGCGAGGTTTGTCCTCGGCCATCGCGGTGAGGCTGAACATGCAGGTCGTCCACGTCGGTATCGGTAGAATCACGCCGGGCGCGGCGGCTGCGGCCGTTGACGGTTCGTCGGGTTTGGCCTGGGCCGGGGTTTCATCGACAAAGGTAATGGTGATCTCGTCACCCGCCCTTAGCGTGACCACTGCCGGCGCGCCTTTGCCGACGTTGACCGTCGCGGGTGCCCCGTCTTCGAGATTGATATTGGCTTTCGCCTCTTCGGGCACTTTCGCGTCAACGTCGAGATCCTCGCTGAGCATGGTGACTGCAACGGTGCCGACCGGCAGCACAACTTCGGGCATGCCGCCCACTTCGACCACCGGAAGGCCCGCACGTGGCGTACGGTCAAGTTCAGGAAGTTGCCGGATCGTCACCTGGCTCATCGCGGGCAGCTTAATGATCTCCGTCCCATCCGTCGGAAACTCGATCTTGGCTGGGGTCGCTTCCGGCAGGGGCGTGACCTTGGATTCCTTATCAGGCAGCGTCTGAACGGCGTCGTCTCCCTTGGGCAGGGTAACGTCGGCTTCGGTGCCTTCGGACAGGGTGATGGAAACCCGGGCGCCTTTGCCGAGCGTCATCTTACGTTCAGGCGCCGTGTCTTCCCAGGCGCTGGCGATTTGCGCCTCCGCAAGCGACGGCCGGTCATCGACCGTATAGGCGCTCCGCCAGTGATAGGTCGAAAAGGCAACCGCAAGCGATACCAGTACCCCGATAAACATCGACATGGCAAAGGAGTTGAGCTCGGTCCGATAGCCGCGCGCGATCAGCTTCTCGATCTTGGCAATCGTCGACCTCGGATCGGTATTCTTGATCGCGTGATTGTTGCGCACGTAGAACACGGCGAAAACGGCCTTGGCGCTGTTTGATGCCAGAACCGCCTTTTCATGCAGCGCCTTGAGGGCGGCCTCGTTGGGCTGGATATTGTCGATCAACTCCTCGACATCCTCGATCTCGCGGGCCAGTTGTTCGGGGACATCCTTGAAGGCATCGAAATGCGTCAGGGGAAAATGCAGACGGCTGAAGCCCGCAGTGACCGATGGCGAGAGGCAGTCGATGGTGCTGAGCTGGGCCTGAATATCTTCGTTATACTGGTCGGACACCTTCTTGAAAGCCGCAGGTTTGGTCAGCCGGTCGAACTTCTGCAGAAGCGGGCTGGGATATTTGGCGTTCAGTCTGAGGTATTCAACCGTCTGCAGCCGTTCGAGCACCTTGTAGACACCCCGCGGCACCCCGGCGAGGCGATGGGCCAGCGCCCGCATATAGGTCTCCACAGGCTTCATCGCACCCACGGACAGGAACGCGATCAGGAAAGCCGAGACAAAGATCGGCTTGCCAAAGGTGGAATCGGCCAGTTCCATCGGGTCCGCAAGCGGTCCGACGAAATCGGTATGGGCGCCGACCTCAAGCTCTGCAAGGTTGGCGTTGCGGACCAGCAGGAACAGTTCGGTGGAACTCAGTATGATGGCATAGGCCAGCAGGTAGAGCAGCGAATAGAAGAGAAAACCCGACATCCACTCCCGCGGGGTACAGAGGTTCTCAAGCTCGACGTTCTCGAGGATGGCGTGATAGGGAAACGGGCTGTTGCCGAGCGTGGTCCGGTAATTCCGGTCCGCTTCGATCAGCAGGGAAAACGCACCGAAAAGGATCGCTCCGACGTAGATCCAGTCACTCATGAATGTGCGTCAGGTGCCCCGTCAGGGACAGTCCTGAACCTCGGGGTTACACGGCCCTGCGGCTATGTCATCCGACCCCGAAATCGGGTCAAAGGGCATCAACACCACGGCCAGTATGACGCCAAAATACGCCTTTGCCATTTTATCCCACTCCAAATAAATCCTAGAAATAAAGGCGAAAATTAACACGATTCTCCCAATTTCGCAACTTTCACGGGAGTTACTCGCCCAATAACCCTCTCTTTTGGGTTGTGATAACCGGTCAGAATGAGGCTAGAAGCCATTCGTTCGGGGAGGTAAGCCAATGCCAAATGGTGCATCCTATATCCGCAAGAACACATCACGACCGGCCCAAAACGCAGCCCGGCCATGCTATATGCGATCACTCAGCGCGCCGGCATTCCGGTCGTGAAATGATCTGGGAATAGCCCCTTGATGAAGCGCCGGATGATCGAGATCGCAACCTCGCGTGAAAACACATCGGCGTTTGTGAGGTAATCGACCCACATCCCCTCCAGCAGAACCAGAAGACCGAAAGTCGCGTCTTGGGCCAGCGTGGAATCACCTTGCTCTCCGTAATCCCGCGCAATTGTCTTGAAGGCCCCATGCAGCGTCGCGCGCAGCCGTTTGTCGCGCGTACTGCTGTAAAGCGCGATGCCGGTATTGCTGTTGGCCGCCCCGCGAAAGGCGTGCCAGATCCGGGTCGAGCGCACGTTCATCACCGCCTCGCTCAAATCGGCCTGCACCACCGCCATGATGATCGCCTCAGGGTCATCGCCCGCCTGCGACACCAGCCGGTCCAACTCGTGATAATACTCCTCACCAAAGGACTGGGCTGCTGCCGCAAGAAGTTGATTTTTCCCACCAAAATGAAGGTGGATCATACCACGGGACAACCCGGCACGCTGGATGATCTTGCTGACGGTTGTATCGGTGATGCCAATCTCGGCAATCGTGTCGAGCGTCGCGGTGATCAGCGCGCGCCTGCTGCTTTCGGGGTCCCGTCGGGAAGGTTTACGGGGGGTATCAGCCTCTGGGTTTGCGTCGGCGGGGGTCAAGCGAATGGCCTCTTTTCCGGGACATGAAAACGGCCCCTTGCACGGAAAGATTGACACATGCACCCCGGCTAGGCAATACTTAATGGACGATCGTCCATTAGCGGTCAATCTGCCAGCGGGATGCTAGAATTGGGTGTGGCCATATGAAAAGCGAAACAGCCAAGGGAATGACGTTGAGCGCGCCCGCGACGCTCTATGTCGGATTCCTTGTTGCCGCCCCCCTGGCGATACTGGTGGCGTATTCGCTCTGGACGCAGACCTATGTTTCGGTGGACCGCACGGCGACACTTGCCAATTACCGCGAGGCGTTTACCGATCCGCTGGTGCGCCATCTGATGATCCGGTCGATCCTGATCGCCGCGGCGGTGACCGTCGCCACGGTCGCCCTCGCCTATCCCATCGCCTATTTCATCGCGCTCCGGGCCGAACGGAAGACACTGTGGCTCCTGCTCATCACGATACCCTTCTGGTCGAGCTACCTGCTGCGGGTCTTTGCCTGGAAGCTGATCCTCGGGTTCAACGGCGTGCTCAATTCGGCCCTCCTGGGCCTTGGGCTGATCGAGGAGCCGCTGACCTTTCTGCTCTATAACGAGTTCGCCGTGGTTTTGACGCTGGCCCATGCCTGGGCACCGTTTGCGATCCTGCCGATTTACGTTTCGATCCAGAAGATCGACCCGAGCCTGCTTGAGGCGGCAACCGACCTTGGCAACGGCCCGGTGCAACGCTTCCTGCGGGTGACGCTACCGCTCACCATCCCCGGCATCATCGCGGCCTGCCTCATCATCTTCATCCCGACGGTCGGCGATTATGTCACGCCCTCGCTGGTGGGCGGATCTGACGGCAAGATGATCGCCAACCTGATCCAGGTGCAATTCGGCGCCGCCAATAACTGGCCCCTGGGCGCGACGCTGTCGCTTCTGGCGATGATGTCCGTTGGCTTCGTGGCCATCCTCTTCGTGCTCTCGGCCACTGGATTGGGGAGGCGCATCCGATGACCCGACCCTCCGGCCTCGCAATCTATGCCTTTCTCTATCTTGTCTTTCTCTACCTGCCGGTGCTTTTCCTGCCGCTTTTTTCGTTCAATTCAGGGACCATCGTCGCCTTCCCGATCAAGGGTTGGACGCTCGACTGGTACCGACAGCTCGGCGGTGAAGAGACGTTGATACAGGCCCTGATGAACAGCATGATCGTCGGCGTCGTGACCGCGCTTCTGGCCACATCCATGGGGCTTTTCGCGGCGCGCGCCTATGTCCGCTACCGGTTCCGCGGCAAGAAGGCCTCCGAAGGGCTTGTGATGCTACCGCTGGTCATCCCCGGCATCATCGTGGCCTCGTCGATGCTGGTCCTCTTCATCTCCATCGGGATCAAACCGTCGCTGACGGCGGTCACGCTGGGCCACACCTTCCTTGCCCTGCCCTTTTCGGTGTCGATCATGAAATCGGCCTTTGACGATTTCGACCCCTCGCTGGAAGAGGCGGCGTTCGATCTCGGCTCCAGCGTGTTCGAGACCTTCCGGCGGGTGACCTTGCCCATCGTGGCACCGGGCATCGTGGCAAGCCTGCTCGTGACCTTCACGGTCAGTTTCGACGAATTCGTGCTGGCCTTCTTCCTGTCGGGCAACCAACCCACCCTGCCCGTCTACATCTGGAGCCAGATCCGTTTCCCCGCCAAACTGCCCAACACGCTGGCGCTCGGCTCACTCCTGCTGCTGGCATCGGTGGCCCTTCTGGTCCTGGCGGAATACTTCCGCCGCCGCTCCACCAAATCGACGATATGAGGCGCCGCCCATGACCGCGAAAAACATCATCGAGCTTCAGGGGATCGAAAAACGCTTCGGCAAATTCGTGGCGGTGTCGAACCTCGACCTCAACCTGCGCGAAGGCGAGTTCTTTTCCCTGCTGGGCCCCTCCGGCTGCGGCAAGACCACCGCGCTGAGGATGATCGCAGGCTTTCAGGAACCGACCGCTGGCCGCGTCATCATCGACGGGCAGGACATGGACGGCATCCCCGCCAACGCCCGCCCGACCAACATGGTCTTCCAAAGTTATGCCATCTTCCCGCACCTCAATGTCGGCAACAACGTGGCTTACGGTTTGCGCAACCGGGGCATTTCGAAATCGGAAATCGAGGCCCGCGTGACCGAGGCGCTGGAAATGGTTGAACTCGGTGGCTTGCAGGCGCGCGGCGCAACCGAGCTATCGGGCGGGCAGCGGCAGCGCGTGGCACTCGCACGGGCGTTGGTGATGCGGCCCAAGGTGCTCTTGCTCGACGAGCCGCTCTCTGCGCTTGACAAGAAGCTGCGCGAACAGATGCAGTTCGAGATGCGCCATTTGCAGCAGGAACTGGGGATCACCTTCGTGATGGTGACCCACGATCAGTATGAGGCGATGACCATGTCCGACCGGATCGGCGTCATGTTTGACGGTCGCCTGGTGCAGGTGGATGAGCCGCCCACGCTTTATGCCAAACCCTGCAACAAGGAGATCGCCAGTTTCATCGGCGAGATGAATTTCCTGCCCGCGCAGGTGAATGGCGACAAAGACAAAGGCCTGACCATTTCGACACCGTGTTTCGGCACGATGGAGATCGAGAAGAACCCCAATGTCGAACAAACCGGCCGCGAGATCGAAATCGGTATCCGACCCGAACAGTTGGAGATCGCTGCGGAGGAGCCGGAAGGTTATGACGGCACCGTGCAAGGCAAGATCCGCGATGTCGCCTTCTACGGTGAGAACGTCCACTACCATGTGCAGGTCGACGGCGTTGAACGCCCGATTGCCGCCTCGGTTCCCAACTACTTTCACACGGTCGACCATCGCCCCGGCGACGCGGTCTGGCTTGGTGTGCAAAGCGCCTCGGTCATTGACCTGGGCCAAAATCAATCAAAACCACAATAGGGAGAGAACGATGAAAACGACAACGATGGGGGCCGCGGCGCTCTCGACAATACTGACCGCCGGGGTGGCCCTGGCGGATGGGGCGGCGCTCAAGGTGTTCGACTGGTCCGGTTACGAGGATCAGGGTTTCTTCGGCGCCTATATGGAGAAATACGGTGCGGCGCCGACCTACACGTTCTTCGGCAGCCAGGAAGAGGCGTTCACCAAGCTGCAATCGGGGTTCGAGGCCGATCTGGCCCATCCCTGTTCGGACGCGGTGCGCAAATGGGTCGCCGCCGACCTGATCCAGCCGCTTGATCCGTCGAAGCTCAAGAACTGGGACGCGATGCTGGCCGAGATCAAGGATGTCGACGGCATCGTGATCGACGGCAAGGTCTACATGATGCCGTTTGAATGGGGCAACACGGGGCTGATTTACCGCACGGACAAGATCGCGGACGATCAGATTTCGCTGCAACTCCTGGCCGATCCCGCCTATCAGGGCAAGATCGCGATCCCCGATGCCGCGTCGAGCGCCTATGCGCTGGCCTCACTGGCAACGGGCAACGCAGCGGATTACACCAAGCTCAACGACGAGCAGTTCCAGGCCGCTTCCGATTACCTGCGCTCGGTCCATCCCAACATCCGCTTCTACTGGTCCGATGCCGGTCAGATGGATCAGGCCATGGCCAGTGGCGAGCTTGAAATGGGCTGGGCCTGGAACCAGTCCGAGCTGAACCTCATCTGGAACGAAACCCCGGCCAAGATGATGCGCGACGTGGACAAGGGCATTGCCACCTGGGTCTGCGGCTATGTGCACCTGAAATCCTCGACCACGCCGGTCGATCAGATCTATGACCACCTCAACGCCCTCTCGGATGCGGCGAGCGGTCAATACATCATCGAAAACTGGGGCTATCCCCACGCCAATGCCGAAGCCTACGAAATCTCGGATCAGGATCTGATTGCGCAATACGGGTTCGATGACCCCAAGGCATTCTTTGAAGGCAGCCTGTTCTTCGACGCGGTCGATCCCGCGCTTGAGGCCAAGATGCTCAAGGAATTCGAGCGGATCAAAGCCGGTTTTTGATCTCTGACAATCTCCCCCGGGGGGTAGATCGCCCCCCGGGGTCACCCATCAACGAAAAGGCGCGCTCATGTCCGAGGCGACACCCTATTCTGTGCTTTTCGAGCCGGTTCGCATCGGGCCGGTCACCGCGCGCAACCGCTTCTTCCAGGTACCGCATTGCAACGGCATGGGCCACATTCGCCCGCAGGCCGAAGCGGCGATGCGCGCGATGAAGGCCGAAGGGGGCTGGGCCGTCGTTTGCAATCAGGAGACGGAAATTCATCCGACCTCCGATCTCTCTCCCTATGCCGAAAACCGGCTCTGGGATGCGCGGGACATTCCCGCGCTGCGCCTGATGACCGAGGCGGTGCATGAAAAGGGGTCACTGGCGGCGATCGAACTGGCCCATAACGGGCATCATGCGCAGAACCTGATGACCCGCGCGCCCGTGCTGGCGCCGTCCGACATGTCGCTCGACGCGGCCTATCCGAAACAGGCCCGCGCCATGGACAAATCCGACATCCGCGACTTCCGCCGCTGGCACCGGGATGCAGCCCTGCGGGCACGGGACGCCGGGTTTGACATCATCTACGTTTATGCCGGGCATGAAATGACGATCCCGCAGCATTTCATGCTGCCCCACCTGAACACCCGTTCCGACGAATATGGCGGCAGCCTGGAAAATCGCGTGCGCCTGACCCGCGAACTGCTGGAAGACACGCGCGAGGCGGTGGGCGACACCTGCGCCGTGGCCTTCCGTTTTGCCGTTGATGAGGTCATGGGCACGAGCGGCATGCAGGCCGCCGAGGAAGGCCGTGCCGTGGTCGAAATGCTGGCCGATCTGCCGGACCTCTGGGACGTCAACGTGTCGAACTGGGCCAACGATTCCATGACCACCCGGTTCCAACCGCAGGACGGGTATCAGAACGACCATATCGCCTTTGTCAAATCCGTGACCGGCAAGCCGGTTGTCGGGGTGGGCCGCCTGACCTCACCCGACATGATGGTGTCGATGATCCGCAAAGGGGTTGTCGACCTGATCGGCGCGGCGCGGCCTTCGATTGCCGATCCGTTCCTTCCGAAAAAGATCGAAGAGGGCCGCATCGACGAGATCCGCGAATGTATCGGGTGCAACATCTGCGTCATGGCCGACAGCGTGGGCGCGCCGATCCGCTGCACCCAGAACCCCACCATGGGGGAGGAATGGCGGCGCGGCTGGCATCCGGAAAAGATCGCGCCGAGGCGGGACGAAAACGAAGCACTAGTTGTGGGCGCAGGTCCCGCGGGGCTTGAATGCGCGCTGCAACTGGCGCGGCGCGGCTATCAGGTGACCCTGGCGGAGGCGTCGGATGCACCCGGAGGCCGCGTCCTGCGCGAGAGCGCCTTGCCAGGTTTGGGCGCGTGGATGCGGGTCGCCGATTACCGCCTGAACGAGCTGCGCCAAAGGGCCAATGTCCAGATTTTCACCGAAAGCCCCCTCAGTGCAGAGCAGGTGATGGAACTCGGCATCCCGAATGTTTTCGTCGCAACGGGCGCGCACTGGCGCCGAGACGGCATCGGGCGAAACACGATGCGCACCCCCCCGGTGATCGCTGCCGATGCGGTCATCCTGACCCCTGATGACATCATGGCCGGGACATTACCGCCGGACGGCCCCGTCGCGGTCTACGATGACGATCACGCCTACCTCGCCGGTGTGTTGGCCGAAAAGCTGGCGGCGGACGGGCACAAGGTTGCCTTTGTCACACCAGAAAGCCTTGTGTCGGGTTTCACCAGCCTCACCTTGGAGCAGCACCGCGTGCAGGCACGGCTTCTGGAGCTTGGCGTGGACATCATCTGCAACCACACGCTGGCGAGCCTTGAGCCCGACGCGATTCAGATCGCCTGTGGTTATACTGGGCGTAGACGGGAGATTGCCTGCGACGCAGCGGTTCTGGTGACCGAGCGCCTGCGCGAAACCGCGCTCTATGATGCGCTTCAAGGCCGTGGCCTGACGACGCTGGAGCTGATCGGTGATGCGGCGGGTCCCGCGCTCATTGCCGATGCGGTTTATGCCGGCCACATGGCGGCGCGCAACTTCGAACGCCCAAAAGCGGACGTGGAACAAGAATGGTTCCGCCGGGAAATCATGTCTCTTAGCGAAGGAGCATCGTCATGACATCGCAGCCCGAAGATCTGAATATCCTCATGGCCAGGCACAAGGCTGGCTATGCCCTGCCGCGGGAATTCTACACCTCTCGCGCGATGTTCGATCAGGACATCGCGCGGGTCTGGAACCGGAACTGGATCTGGGTCGGTCATGAAAGCCAGATCCCCGAACCGGGGGATTACTTCCTTTTCGACTATGGCCCTGAATCGCTTATCATCGTGCGCGATCGCGAGGGGGCCGTCCGCGCGCATCTCAACGTCTGCCGTCATCGCGGCTCGCGCGTCTGCACCGAGGGTGCGGGCAAGGCACGGGTATTCGTCTGCCCCTATCACGCCTGGACTTATGAGCTGACCGGCGAGTTGCGCGCGGGTCGCGAGATGGGGCCGGATTTCGATCCGGCGAAATGGGGTTTGTTGCCGGCGCAGGTGATCCTTTTCCAGGGGATGATCCTGGTCTGCCCAAGCGACGAGGCCCCGCCCCTGGCGGACGCATTGGACGCGCTGGCACCGCTTACCGCGCCGTTCGGGTTTGAAGACCTGAAGGTGGTGCACGAGGCGCATTACCCGGTTCCGGCCAACTGGAAACTGGCGGTTGAAAACTACCTCGAATGCTATCACTGCGCTCCGGCCCACCAGGAATATGCGCGCTCCCACACGTTGAAATCACCGCAGCAGATGGCCGCCCTCCTGCCCGCCATGCAGGAGCGCAGCGTGGCCGCGGGCCTGCCCACCACGGAACTCAATATGTCCGGCGCCGACGCCATCGCGCCGGGGGCAGATGTCTACTACCGGCGCTACCCGCTTTTCGATGGCTACCAGACCGGAAGCCGAAGCGGCGTGCCGATGGCCCCCCTCCTCGGGTCGTTACAGGATTTTGACGGGGGGGCCACAGATGTGAGCCTCGGCATCCTCAACTATTTCCTGGTCTACTCCGATCACCTGGTGGGCTACCGCTTTGTGCCGCGCGATGTGCAGGAGACGGATATTCAGGTGGTTTGGATGGTCCGGAAGGACGCCGAGGAGGGCCGCGATTATACCGCGGACGAACTGACCTGGCTCTGGCATGTGACCTCGCAGGATGACGAACGGATCATCCGCCATAACCAGGCCGGCGTGAATTCGAACTTCTTTCAGCCCGGCCCCCTGGCCGAGATGGAATGGGCGATCAACGACTTCTATGAATTCTACAAGAAAATGAATGGCGTTCCCTGATCCGGCCACCCATGCCGGGCCAGATACATCCGCATATCGCAGACCTTACTTCCAGAGAAAGCACCGCAAATGACCCTGTTCAATGATTTCGGCCAGATCCGGCAATGGGACAATGAAAACTTCGTCCACCCCTGGGAAGGGATGGCCGGGATCGGCACCAACCAGCGGACGTTCACCGAAGCCGCGAGCGGCATCTATGTCACCACCGAAACCGGCAAGCGTCTGATCGACGGGCCCGCAGGGATGTGGTGCGTGCAGGTGGGCTATGGCAGCACGGAAATAGCCGATGCCATGGCCGAGCAGGCGCGTGACATGGCCTATTTCTCACCCTTCAACAACGCCCACTCCATGCCCGCGCGGCTGGCCCACGAGATCGCCGAACGGACGCCCGGCGACCTCAACCATGTCTTTTTCACCACCGGCGGGTCCACCGCCGTGGATACCGCGCTCCGCTTCGTGCATTTCCGCAACAACCTGCTTGGGCGGCCAGAAAAGAAAATCGTGATCTCGCGCCAGAAGGCCTATCACGGCTCGACCTATCTCGCCGCCAGCGTGAGCGGTAAGGAACGCGACAAGGGATGGCTCGACCAGGCGCAGGAGCTGGCCTATTTCCTGCCGAATGTGAACCCGTCCCTGCGGCCCGAAGGCATGAGCATCGACAGTTTCCTTGATGAAAAGGTGGCCGACCTCGAACAGGCAATCCTTGAAATCGGCGCCGACAGGGTGGCTGCTTTTATCGCCGAACCGATCCTCGCCTCGGGCGGCGTTATCGTGCCGCCAAAGGGCTATCACAAACGCTGCCTCGAGGTGTGCCGCAAACATGACGTGCTCTATATCTCGGACGAGGTGGTCACCGGATGGGGCCGTCTGGGGCACTGGTTCGCCTCCGAAGAGGTGTTCGACATCGTGCCGGACATCATCACGACCGCCAAGGGCCTGACCTCGGGATACGTGCCGATGGGGGCGTGCATCATCTCGGACGAACTGATTGACAGCGTTTCGGGCGAAAATGCCAAAGGTGCCACATTTTCAAACGGATACACCTATTCCGGCCATCCGGTTTCTGCCGCGGCAGCACTGAAAAACATCGAGATCTTCGAACGCGACGGGATTCTCGAGCATGTAAGATCGGTCGCGCCGCTCTTCCTGGAGCGGCTGCACGGGCTACGCGATCACCCGATCGTCAGCGACACCCGCGGCATGGGCCTTGTCGGCTGTGTCGAATGTCACACGGGAGCCGGTGACGACAGCATCGAAACCGACCGCGCCATTGGCGCCCGCATCGACCACCACTGCCAGGAATTGGGCCTGATCCTTCGGCCGAACATCAACATGTGCGTCTTTTCCCCGCCATTGATCATCACCGAGCAGCAAATCAATCAGATGTTCGACATTATGGACGAAGGGATCCGGCGCGCGGCGAAAGACGTCATGAATGGTTGTTGAGATTATCGCTGCCGTGACGCCCCCCAGTTCACCACGCCCACAAAGGGATGTTTCGAACAGGGTCCCGGTCCCCTCGGCATAACCTATCCGAAGCGTGTCTCGGTCCTTGGCCAGTAGTCCAAAAGGCGTTTGGTGTACGCCATGTCCCGAAAATCCGGGGACGTCCCGCCGGGTGTGGCCACCTGTATGATCCGATGCGCAATCTCCTGAAACGGGCCATAGAAGTGAAACAGGGATTTGACCGTCACGAGTGACTTGGCCGACAGGTCGATGCCCAATTGTTCGAAGGCTTCCGGGTGATAGACCTGCGTGCGCAAGTCGTTGATCACGATATCGACCTCGTCACCGGTCCTGAGCCAGACCATCGTGCCTAATGGCTCCAACCCTTTGCCCAGATGTTGCCCCAGCCCCGCGGCAATATTCATCACCTGCACCGTGAGGTCGACGGGATCGCCGGAATACGGCCCGGTCTTGCCACCCAGCCTCAGGTGCAGATCGGCGCCGACCCGCGCATCCTGGCAGATGCGCACAGCGACCGGGTCCCAGTAGATGCCCGTTGCCACCCGCGACAGCGATCTGTCGAGGATGGCGCGAAGGACAAAGGTGGAATCACCCGGCGCGCCCCCGCCGGAATTATCCCCCATATCGGCCAGAACGATCGGCCCCTTCGCGCTCGTGGCCGCATCGTCCAGCGCCGCATCAAGCGTGGCCAACTCGGTCGTCACGTCGTGGCGCTGCTCGAAAAACTCGTTGGCCAACCGTTCTGCCGTGCGCGCCGCCAGGTCCGGGTCACCATCGGTGATGACCAGCGTGCGCGCGCCGACCCGCGCCACATCGGCCCAGGGAAACCCATGGGCCAGCGAGACTGACAGAATGCCGCTGGTCTGCTCCAGTGCCGTCATCCCGTCGACATAGTCCCGCATCACCCCCGTCTTGGTCAGGTAAAGATTGACCATCCCGCAATCGGCATCCCGCATGACCGGTCGGATTTCACCCGCGGCGGTCCGCAGCGCGAGGTCAAAAAGCTCCTCCGCCCGGTCCGAAGCATCATCATGCGGATATTCCTTGAAACAGATAAGCAGATCACTGGCCTCCATCATTCTTTCGGTCAGGTGGCAATGCAAGTCCAGAGAAACGCCAATCGTCGCCTCCGGGCAGATCCTGCGCAGGCGGGCCAGCAGGTCACCTTCGCAATCATCCTCTCCTTCGGCGACCATGGCACCGTGAAGTTGCAACAAGATGATGTCCGCGCCACCTGCCTTTTCGAGGTCGGTCAGGATCTCGTCACGCAGAGCGGTGTAACACGCGGCCGTCGTCCGACCCGCGGGCTCGGCGATGGCCGCAAGGCTTTCCACCACGTCCCAGTCCAGGGCCTCTGCCCGCGCCCGCCAGACGTGAAGCGCCTCGGTCATCAGGTTGGGAGCCTCGCGGGTCGCATCGCCATGGCGCAGGAAGTACTCCTCGAACCCCGACATCGCCGTCGGCATCGGGCAGAAGGTGTTGGTTTCTGTGGAAAGCGTGGCGATGAATAGACGCATGGTCACCTGCTAAATCTCTGTGATGCGCCTTCGCCTGCCGAAAACACATCCTTCTGACTACCCCAAGACAGAAGCCGCGCTGTGAAGTCATCGGCGTCAAAGGAGCCAAACCCATCGAAACGACGGACATTCACCGACCCTATCTGCACGCCCGTGCCGTCAAAAGGTCTAGGGGTACTCCCAAGTAATTTGCAAGAATTTCTACCATATACAAGAATTTTTGTAGTTTTTTCTTGTATTGAGAAAGACACTCTGCAAATTTATGGAATCAAGGGGAGAGAAAATGGCGCAAATCGAAGAAATTGGTGAGCGCGACGGCGCAGCAGGCGGTCAGGAGCGCAGTGTTGCCGCCTTCGGACTAGAAGTGCGGCAGCTTCGCAAGGCGCGCCGGATGACCCTTGCCGAACTGGCCGCCGCCAGCGGCGTGTCCGTCAGTCACCTCAGCGCCATCGAAAGGGGGGCCGTCAATGCCTCGCTCGACAAGGTCAACCGGCTGGCCGATGCACTCGCCGTACCGGTGGCGTGGTTCTTCACACGCCGCCCCGGCGAAGGGCCGCTGGAGCGGGCCCACGTGGTCCGGTCGCAGAACCGGCGCAATCTCAACCTTCTTTACGGCGAAACATCCGACGAGAGCGGTTATACCGACTGGCTCCTGTCCAGCACGATTGGCGGCGAGTTTTACTTCGGCGTCAGCGAATACGCCCCGCGTTCCGAGACCCGGGAAGAAGACATCGTGATCCGCGACGGAGAGCAGCACTGCCTCGTCCTCGAAGGTGAAATAGAACTGGTGCTGCGCAACGAAGTGATCGTGCTGCGTGCCGGCGACAGCTACAGCATCCCGGGCGACATCCCCCACAAGACAAGCAACCATGGTGAGGCACCCGCGCGGATGATCTGGGTGAACTCACCGGTCATCATTCCAAAAGACTGCGCCCTTGAAAACAACGCTTTGGCCCGGTCCGAGCGCACTGGCTGAGAAACAGAATTAACAGGGAGACAAGATATGACAAAAAGCTTCATTCAACCGACCCGCCGCAGTGTCCTTGGCGGTGGGGCCGCCCTCGGGGCGCTTGGACTTGCGGGCATGCCGGCGTTGGCCGAAACGCCCAAACGCGGTGGCACTGTGCGCGTCGCATTGGCCGAAGGATCGACGCAGGACTCGCTCAACCCGTGGACCTACACGGATATCTACATGATGTCCGTGGGCTTCGCGACACACTCGACCCTGACCGAAATCGACCCGAGCGGCGCGCTTGTTGGCGACGCGGCGGAAAGCTGGGAAGGCTCCAACGCGGCGCAGACCTGGACGTTCAAACTGCGGCCCGAGGTGACGTTTTCCGACGGCCGCCCCCTGCGTCCCGAGGATGTGATCGGATCGCTGAAGTTCCACGGCGGGGAGGATTCCGGCTCCGGCATGCGCACCACGGCGGACATGATCACCGATATCCGCAAGGATGGCGACCACACCGTGGTCTTCGAACTTCAGGGGCCGAACGCCGATTTCCCGTTCCTGATGGCGGATTATCACTTCATCCTGATGCCAGTCGAAGACGGCAAACCCAATTGGGAGGATTTCATCGGCACCGGCGGCTACACACTCGAAGACCACCAGGCGGGCGTTCGCACCCTCCTCAAGCGCCGCGACGACTACTGGAAAGAGAACCGCGCCTGGTTCGACGAGATCGAAATCCTTTACGTGCCCGACGTCTCCTCCCGCCAAAGCGGATTGCAGACCGGCGAGATCGACATCATGAGCCGCGTGGACCTCAAGACCGTCGGGCTGCTTGAACGGGTGCCATCGGTCAAGGTCGAGGAAGCCACCGGGTTCCTGCATTACACCTTCCCGATGAATACCGGGCTGAACCCCTATGACAACAATGAGCTCCGCCTCGCGCTCAAGCACGGGATTGACCGGGAGACGATGGTCAAGACCATCCTCAATGGCCGCGGGATCGTTGGCAACGACCACCCGATCGCACCATCGGTCCCCTATCACAACACCGAGTTGGCGCAGCGGACCTACGACCCGGACAAGGCCAAATTCCACCTCAAGAATGCTGGCCTCGAGAGCATCGACCTGACCTGCGCCGCGGCCGACGCCGCCTATTCCGGCGCGCTGGACGCAACGGTGCTTTACCGCGAGCATCTGGCGCCGGCGGGCATCAACCTGACCGTCGATCGCAAGCCTAATGACGGATACTGGTCCGATGTGTGGATGCAGGAGCCCTTCTGCGCCTGCTATTGGGGCGGCCGTCCGACCTGCGACTGGATGTTCTCGAGCGCCTATGCGTCAGGTGCGGACTGGAACGACACGTTCTGGGAGCATGAGCGGTTCAACGAATTGCTGGTTCAGGCCCGCGGAGAGCTAAACTCGGATCTCAGGTCCGAGATGTATGGCGAGATGCAGCAGATCGTCAGTGACGAAGGCGGCGTTGTGGTCTGGGCCTTTGCCAACTACGTCTATGCGATGTCCGAGAAGGTCGCCCATGGTCCCGACGTGGCCTCGAACTGGGAGATGGACGGCGGACGCTGGACCGAACGCTGGTGGTTCGCCTGATCGCAACCACCATGGAAACACGGGAGGCGGCTCCGGCGACCGGAGCCGATCCACAAGGGCGGGTGGGCGGTCCTCTTCCGCCGCCTGACCGCCCACAACCATCATCCACCGATCGCACAATCCACTGCAAGGAGATGACGGAGTGAGCGCCTTTCCCGCCTTCGGCCCCGGTGCCGAAACCCATCACCTGACCACCGATGACGGGGTAGTCATGCGGGTCGTGATCGAAGGCGACGGCCCGGACATCGTTTTCATTCCCGGCGGCGACACGCCCGCCGAAGGATATGCGCAGATCTTTGCGCGGTTGACGGACACATTTCGCTGCATCGCTTACGATCCGCGCGGCGCGGGCGTCACCACCTCTCCCCCCCCACCCTGGACGATGGCTGATTATGCGCGGGACTGTGCAGCGGTTATCGACGCCTTTTGCGGCGGTCGAGCGGCGGTTTGCGGGCTGTCACTGGGCGGATTGGTCACGCAGGCGACGGCGATTGACTATCCCGACAAGGTCCGCATGGCGATCCCAATGGGAACCGCCGCCTATATCGACGGCTTCACCCGCGACTGGATGCAGGCCGAGATCGATATCCGCAAAGCGGGCGTGACGCTGCCCAATTACTTTCTGGCGCCGCATTACGCCGTCTACGCCTTTCCGGCCTCGGCACTGGCGGATCACAACCTTTGGGCCGAGATCAAGGAAGCCTATACCGCGCGGTTCAGCGGGCGCGACCCCAAGGACACGATCGACCAGTGGGAGGCATGCCTTGAATTCGACTGCCGCGAGGCGCTCAGGACCTGCCCGGTGCCATTCCGCGTGATCGGCTTTTCCGAGGATATCCAGACACCGCCGCCGATGTGCAAGCTGGTGGCCGATCTTGCCCCCGACGGGGTGTTCCACGAGATCGCCGGCCTCGGCCACGTGTCCATGTCCCGCCACAAGCCCGGCATCGTCGCCGATAAACTGCGCGAGATCCTGACCGCCTAGCGCGGGTGTCCCTTCACGTTCGAAAGCACCGCGGCTGCGACGGAACACGATACCCCCTGTGGTGGGGGCCACACTGGTGCGATAAATCAGATTGCACGCTGAGGCCGCTTGCACCATTGCCGGATTTCCGCGCCGGACCAAGAAATACAGCTTGATTTCCGACCACCATAGCGTACATATTCAATATGTAGAATATGAAAGAAAGTGGGATGGAAACACGCAGACAATTCCTCCGGGGGGCGGGCGCCAGCCTGTTGGCAGCCATGCCCCCCCTGGCCTTCGCGAAGACGACAATCGGCATTGGCGCGAGCACGCTGACCTCGCTCAGCGACGGCAATCTCGTTCTGCCGGCGGGTTTTTTCTTCGATGGCCTGCCCAAGGATGAATTGCTGCCGATCCTGCGCGCGCATGATGTACCGACCGATCAGCTGGTGCCGCCCTGCAACGTGACCCTCCTGCGGGACGGGACGCGCACGGTGCTCTTCGACGTGGGCGCGGGGCCGGGTTTCATGTCCTCTGCTGGCAAACTCCTCGACAGCCTTGATGCAGTGGATGTGGCGCCCGAGGAGGTGACCCATGTGGTCTTCACCCATGCCCACCCCGATCACCTCTGGGGCGTTCTGGACGATTTCGACGATCCCGTCTTCACAGAGGCCGCATATATGATCGGCCAGGTCGAATGGGATTATTGGCGCAACCCGGAAACCGTCAACACGATTGGCGACGCGCGGGCGTCCTTTGCCGTTGGTGCCGCGCGGCGTCTTGAGGCAATCGCGGATCGGATCACGCTCATCACCGCGGACCAGGAAATCCTGCCGGGCGTTGCTGCCGTGGCCAGCTATGGTCACACGCCGGGCCATCTATCCTTCGAAATCCGCGCCGGGACCGAGGCCGTCCTGGTCGGCGGGGATGCCATCGGCAATCATCACGTCGCCTTTGCCCGGCCCGATTGGGGCAGCGGTGCGGATCAGGATCCGGCGCTTGGCGCCAAGACCCGGCAAAGGCTGCTCGACAAACTGGCGCAGGAGCAGATGACATTGATCGGTTTTCACCTGCCCGGTGGTGGTATCGGCCGGGTCGAACGGCAGGGCGATGCATATCGGTTTGTAACGGAGGAGATGTGATGCGCTGGATTGCGATATTCATGGTCATCGGAAGCACGGCATTGGCCAGCGAGGACATTGCCGACAAATATCCCGGCTCCATGCTCTATGACAAACCGGTCGAGGTGATCCCCGGCGTCTTTTCCGCCATCGGCGCGACCGCCCCGCCGACCTATGAAAACGCGGGCCATAACAACAACCTGAGCTTCATCGTCACCGGCGAGGGTGTCGTTGTCGTCAATGGCGGTGCCGCGTATGGGCTGGCCAGAGCGCTCCATGACGAGATCAAGGCAATCACCGATCAACCGGTCCGCCTTGTCTTCAATGAAAACGGCCAGGGTCACGCGATGCTGGGTAACAGCTACTGGGCGGAACAGGGGGTGCCGATCGTCGCCCATGAGGAGGCCGCCCAGGAAATCGAAGACTATGGCGGCACTGTCCTCGAAGGCATGGAACGCTACAACCGCGACAAGGCCGAAGGCACCAGCGTTGTGGGACCGACCGAGACGTTCGCCGAAGAATATACCGTCGATATGGGCCGGTTTCGCATTGAGGCGCGGTATCTCGGCCCGGCGCACAGCCCCGGCGATATCGTGGTCTGGCTGCCGGAGCAGAGCCTCGTGATTTCAGGTGACATGGCCTTTCACGAGCGCATGTTGCCGATTTTCGAACACACCTATACCGCCGATTGGCTCGACACCTGGGATACCGAGTTCGAGGCGTTGAACGCGACCTATGTGATCCCCGGCCATGGCCATCCGACCAACATGGATCAGGTCCGGCGGTACACCAAAGACTACCTCGTCTACCTGCGCGGAAAGATTGGCGAACACCTCGAAAATGGCGGCGGTCTGGTCGAGGCCTATTACGTCGATCAATCGCCCTACGCGCATCTGGACACGTTCGAAGAACTGGCCACCAAGAATGCCGGTCGGGTCTTTGAGCAGATGGAATTCGAATAAGCGCGCGACATATTTCCAAAGGAGACAAGAGATGGGTATCTCGAAAAACATGGGACTTCTTGACCGAGCGGTACGGTTTCTCGTCGGCGCGCTTCTGATTGCGCTTGCGGCGACGGGTACGATTGGCCTCTGGGGGTGGCTTGGCCTGATCCCGGTGGGCACCGCCTTGATCAGTTTCTGCCCGCTTTACCGGATCATCGGCCTGAAAACCTGTCAGAACTGCTGATCCCTCAAACCATGGCCTGGCGGCCCGAGCGCACCTTCGACAGAAGGATATGGGTCGCCATCGCCCCCACCCACATCGCAAACACCGCCACCCAGGCGGTGAGCGCAAAGATCGCCCCGCCGGACATGCCCGCACCCACGGCGCAGCCACCGGCCAGCATGCTGCCAAACCCCATGAGGACCGCCCCGATCAAGTATCGCTCCATCGGGGTATCGGGGCCAAAGCGTTCGATCCGCGCCTCCCGCGTCAAGAGCGCCGCCAGCCCCGCGCCGATGACAACCCCCGGCACCAGCCCGACCCCGAACCCAAGCGGCAGTTCCGTGCTGTTGACCAGCCCCATCAATGTGTCCGTGGACGGCCCCGTGAAGGTGATGGACGCAACCGGCACGACCTCGAACGAGGTCTGCGCGATGGCATGGGTCAGCACCCAGCCCAGACCCACCGCCACACCGACACCGACCGCAGCGAAGGCGCGCAACAGGCGAACCTGCTTGCGCCGTGCCAGCAAAAGCGCGGCACAAAGAGCGAGGGCCGAAAGACCTGCGGCGACGCCAGACGACATGCCGAGCGTGGCCAGAATGCTCCGGTCCGGGCCGCCTTCGACGACCCAGAGGGAACTCAGCGCCTCCCGCGTGGGGGCAAGCGCCCCCCGGAGCGAGGCTTGCGCCGCAAGGGTAACCACCAGGCCGGTGACAATCGCCCGCAGGTTACCGGTCGCCGACAGCACCAGAAGGCGGCTGACACACCCCCGCGCGAGGATCATGCCACATCCGAAAAGCAGCCCGCCGATGATCGCGCCCGAGAGGCTGCCGGTGGCCGCGATCTGCCGGGCCTCGCTGACGTCGAGCCACCCCAGGGCCACCATGGATTGCACCGAAAAGACCGCCGCCCCGAAGGCGATCAGCCAGATGTAGAGCCGCGGACCGAGTTGCCCGTCGGCCACCTCGACCGTCGCGGCGCGCAGGCAGAATCGCGATTGCTGCGCCATGGTGCCAAAGACAAGGCCCACCAGCGCCCCGGCCATGACGAGCACGGCACCGTCACCGAAACGGTCGAGCAATATCTCCAACATCCATCGTTCCTTTCGATGGTGTTTTTGTTAAGCGGCTGGCGTCACGATGACCTTGATATGCGTCAATCGTGACCGGCGCGCAGGGTGCTATTCGAGCGCCTCTTGCACGATCCCGTCGAGCAATTCCTGCACCTGCTGCATCTCGCCTTCGGGATAGTTCCGGTATCCGATCATCACCGCGCCGTCGCGTTCAGCAACGAAGATGCCATAGGGGCAATGGGCGATGTTCATCGGATCGGCTTCCATGACCTTGCGCGAGATCTGGGCCGAGCAGAAGAGGAAGATATCAGCCTCGGTAAAGAGTTCCTTGTCACTGCCCACATCCGCCGCGGTGCGGTTAAGCATTTCGCCGGTGTGGCTCACGTAATCAATCACCAGCCCGCGACCGATAATGGCGCTTTCGACGGCAAAGGCCGCATCTTCGAACGCGCCGTCAAACGCATAGGTTGTTGCCTGATCTTCGGCCGCGGCGCCGGTTGCGGCAAGGGCAAGGGCGCATGAAAACAATAGGTTTCTCATTGGAGATCCTCCTTGGGCGAAAGGGCACCACAAATGGCTGGGGCGGGCCTTGACGTGGATCAGGCCCGCCCGGTTTTCTTGAGGTCAGCTGAACATGTCGGCGGTAATTCCCGCGTACCAGCCTTCGGATTCCTCGTAGGTCGCCTTGCGCGTGGCCGAATCCTCCCCGGTTTGCGAGATGAACCCGTCCACCTTGGCAATCTTTTCATCGGTCGCCTCGTAAGTCGCGCCAACCTTGACCCCATCATTGGCGTCGATGAGCGACCAGCAGGTGTTGGTGAATTTGGCCGGGAAGACCTTGGATCCGGTCAGCGCGCCGCGGACCGCATTGGCGCAAACCTTGGCCTGGCTGTTGGCGGCAAAGCCCGACTTGGGCATGTCCCCCTGCATCGACGCATCGCCCAGCACATGCACATCCGCATCCGCCTTGGTGGACATGTCGATTGCGTTGACCGGCGCCCAGTTGCCATCGGTCACACCGGCCATTTCGGCAATACGGCCCGCCTTTTGCGCGGGGATGACATTGCAGGCATCGACCTTGGTCTCTTCGCCATCAATCGTCACGGTCATCGCCGACGGATCGACCGAGACATCACCACCGCCGAATTCCTCGCCGATCCAGTCGATCATGCCCTCATAGTGGTCTGCCCAGCCTTCCTGGAAAAGTCCCATCTTGGAGAATTTCGGCTTGGGGTCGGCCACGATGATCTTGGCGGTCGGATTGTTCGCTCTTAGCGTATGGGCCACCATCGAGATCCGCTCGTATGGCCCCGGCGGGCAGCGATAGGGGTTGGGCGGGGCAACCATCGCAAAAACACCACCCTCCGGCATCGCCGCGATCTGCGCCTTGAGCAATTCGGTCTGCGATCCGGCCTTGTAGGCATGGGGCATCGCGTTCTGCGCCGCCAGGCTCCAGCCCTCCACCGATCCGTCAACGAAATCAATGCCGGGGCTCAGGATCAGCTTGTCATAGGGCAGTTGCCCGCCACCGGCGAGCGTCACGGTCTTGCCGTCGCGGTCCACATCCACGGCCCAGTCATGCACGACGTTGATGCCGTATTTGGCGGCCAGCGTGCCATAGGTATGGCCAAGGTCGTCGATCTCCTTGAAACCGCCGAGGTATAGATTGGAGAAGAAGCAGGAAAAATAGGTGCGCGATGGCTCGACCAGCGTGACATCAATCGCACCCTTGCTGTCCTTGGCGATATAGCGCGCGGCGGTTGCACCACCGGCACCACCACCGATCACGACCACGCGCGGTTTGCCATGCCCGTCCGCCAACACATTCGGTGCGGACAAACTGGCCGCCGCAGCCGCCCCCGTTCCCAGGAACACACGTCTGTTCAGTTTCATCAAAATTCCTCCCTTGGAATGGCCCCTAGTCGAGGCTCTTGAAATATGCGGCCAATGCCGCGATCTCTTCGTCATTCAATCGACCGGCCATCATCTGCATGACGGGATGCGGCCGGAGTTTGCGTTTATATGCGTGCATGGCGATCACGAAATCCTCTTCGGGCCAGCGGGTGATCGACGGGATGCCCTCGGCGCTGCCGTCGGACTGGTGGCAAGTCAGGCATTCACTCGAAAGATACTCGCCATATTCCGGGTCTCCTTTCAGCGCGAGGATCGCCGGATCGAGGTCATGATCCGTACCGCGAGCGGTCGGTTCCGCCTCGGGGATGTCGGCAGGATTGTCGGAATAGACCCGCAGATAGGCCATGAGGTCCGCACGATCCTGCGGATCCTTCATCCCGCGAAAGCTCATCCGGGTTTTCGACACGAGCGCACGCGGATTTTCGATATAGGCATCCAGCGTCTCGGCCGTCCAGATCAGGCCATCCACACCCGCGCGCCGCATCGACTTGGAATAGGCATAGCCGTCATGGGCGGCGGCTTCGCGGCCGAAAATGCCATTGAGATGCGGGCCGATCCGGTCCGTCGCGTCCTTGCCGACCTCATGACACCCTTTGCACTTGGAAAAGAGTTTCGCGCCCTTCTCGGCGTCGCCCGTCTCGACCGCAGGGGCCATCGTCGCGGTCAAGATGACCACGATTGCCGCAAGCAGGTGGCGATACCCCCGCCCCATAGGCTATTCGCCAAAAGACGACAGATACGCGGCGATCGCCTCCAGGTCTTCGTCCTTTCTCAGCCCCGCAAAGCTCATCTTGGTTCCCTTGATAAATGTCTTCGGCTTGGCCAGGAAAGCCCGCAGGTTCTCCTCATCCCAGATCAATCCTTCATCGGCCTTGGCGCGCAGGGCCTTGGAATACTTGAACCCCTCTACCGCGCCCGCGGCCTGCCCGACGATACCATTCAAAATCGGTCCCGCGCGATTTTTTGCGCCCTCGCCCACCTGGTGGCAGGATTTGCACTTCTTGAAGACCTTCTCGCCCGCGGCGACTAACGCGGGATCAAGCGAGACCTCGACCACCTCTTCGACTGCTTCCGCCGGCTCTGCTGCGGCTTCGGGCGCATCGCCCTCCTCCTCGGGGGTGACGTCGAGCACCATCGCCCGCATTGTCACCTGCACATCGTCCTTGCAGCCTTCCATGCAGGGCTCGCCCACCCATTTCGAATGCTCCGTGGCGATCCGGTCGTCGATGATGAAGCCGTCCGCATTGGGCATCTCAACGTCACTAAAGGTTTCATCCGACAGGACGAAATCATCATCCACCAGATCGTTGGAATAGAGGATATAGGCGACGATGGCATAGACCTCATCCGGTGACAGGCTTTGCGCATCGCCAAAGGGCATGGAGCGGTTCACATAATCCCAGGTCGTCGAAAGATAGGGCCAATAGCTGCCGACGGTCTTGAGCGGATCCTTGTCCGCCAGCGTCCCCTCGCCCCCGGCGAGCTTGGGCCAATTGCCGACCCCTTCGGCGAAATCGCCATGGCAGACGGCGCACTTGTCGGCAAAAACCTCCTCGCCCGTCCAGACATCGCCGGACCCTGCCGGCAGGCCGGTACCATCAGGGCGGATATCCTTGTCCCACGCGGCAATCTCTTCGGGCAGGGCCGGACGCCCGAGGCCGTATTTGTCGGCCCAAGCGGGGCCTGCCGTCAGGGCAAGACAAATCGCTGCCTTAAGAAACTTCGACATTTTCGGCCTCCCCGGTCGGGCGCACCCACCATGTCTGGATGCAGTTGTTGTGATAGATCGAATTCTCGCCACGGACCTCGCGCAACTGTGCCTTGGTGGGTTGCACATAGCCGGTCTCATCCATCGCGCGGGATTGCAGCAGCATCTCTTCGCCGTCCCATGTGGTGTCGAGATAAAACCGGGTCAGCGCCATTTTCTCTCCGGGCTTGGCCAGGCGCGCGGTCTCCCACGATTTGCCACCGTCCTTGGACACATCGACCCGCGTGATCGCGCCCCGCCCCGACCAGGCGAGGCCGGTAATGACCAACGGCCCCTTGCCATGGGTAATGGGCGATTGCGGGCTGGGCGAGGTCACAACGGATTTCGCATCCATCACCCAGGTCCATTTGCGGCTGATCCCATCGGCGAGCGTGTCGGTGTATTTCGACGTCTCCTCGCGGCTTTCGACCGGGCCATCCATGACCTCGATCCGGCGGATCCATTTGACCCACATATTGCCTTCCCATCCCGGCACCACAAGGCGCACAGGATAGCCATGTTCCTTACGCAAAGCCTCGCCATTGGCCTTGAAGGCAACCAGCACATCGTCAAGCGCCTTTTCCATTGGGATCGACCGGCCGTTTGACGACGCATCCGCGCCCTCGACATAAACCCATTTGCCTGCCGGATCATATCCGGCCTCTTCCAGCAGGGTGCGCAGGGGTACGCCGGTATATTCCATGTTGTGGATCATGCCATGGGTGAACTGCGCGCCGTTAAGCTGCGCACCCGCCCATTCCATGCCTGTATTGGCCGCGCATTCGCAAAAATAGACGTGGTTTTCACGCGGGAACCGTTCGAGATCGGCATAGGTGAAGATCAACGGCGTCTCGACCAGCCCGTTGATCATCAGCCGGTAATCTTCCTTGCGGAGTTCAATTGCCCCGGAATGGTGGCGCTCAAAGGCGCAGCCCTGCGGCGTGATCGTGCCGTCAAGCGCGTGGATCGGCGTGAAATTGATCGAGCTGATCGTATCGGCGGTCAGCCATTCGACATTGCGACGGATCACATCGTCTTCGAACTCGATCGGCAAGCCATAGGGTGTCGCATCCACCCCGTCGCCCAGGCCCGCGGCCCAAGGCTGAACCTCGGTGATCAGCGGGTCGGGCGTTCCGGCCTTGGCCGTCCCGGCGGTAATGGCGCCTGCACCCGCGGCGGCTGCACCGCGCAGGAAAGCGCGCCGTGACGTCGTCTTGCCCATGAAGGTCTTTGACATGATTTTCGCCTCCGTATTGGCGGATTTCGGTTACGCGTCCACCACCTGGACGCTGTCATTCGGAGTGATCGACACGGTGCCCTGCTTGCGGATGTAGCTTTCGACCACATCCCAGATCGCCGGCCCTTCGGTGCCTTCGTTGACTGAGGCCCAGCCCGCGACCTGATAGGTCTTGGCAGCGTCGATCTTCTCGCCGGTGCTCAGGAGCGTCATCTCAGTAATCCGCTCACCCTGCGGCTTGGTAACGTCGATCCGATAACCAAGTCCGCCGGTGCGAACCATATCACCGCCCTGCTGGTAATAGGGGTCGGGGTTGAACAGGTTATCGGCCACGTCCTCCAGCACCACATGCAGGAATTCACCCGTCATTTCAGTGCGGTAGGCCTGCGGATAGGTCATCGACGTGACGTTCCAGATATCTTCGCGGGTGATGTCCTGCCCCGGCAGGATCGACGGCCCCCACCGCACCCCGGGGCTGAGCGCGATATCAGCCTCGCGTTCCGACAGAAGCGCATCGCAGATCAGATCATCCCAGGTGCCATTGAAATTCCCGCGCCGGAAGAGAAGGCTGTCGGTCTGGCCGATCACCTCGGTCAACTGTTCCATGTAGGGCGCACGTTCGGCGTCGATGACGGCTGCCACTTCCGGGTCCGGCGCAATCACATCCGAAAAGATCGGGATGAGCTTGTGACGGAACCCCATCATGCGCCCGTTCTGCACATCCAGATCAACGCGGCTCACGAATTTCCCGTTGGAGCCGGAGGCCACGATCACCGTCTCACCCACCAGCACCGGTTCGGGCAGCGCATCATGGGTGTGGCCGGACAGGATCACGTCGATGCCGGTGACGATACCGGCCATCTTCTTGTCCACATCAAAGCCGTTATGGGACAGGACCACAACAAGTTCCGCCCCCTCGGCGCGCACCTCGTCGACGATCTCCTGCATGTTCTCGTCGCGGATGCCAAAGGCATATTCCGGGAACATCCAGCCGGGGTTCGCGATCGGCATGTAGGGGAAGGCCTGCCCGATCACAGCGATTTTCACGCCGCCGCGTTCAAAGAATTCATAAGGCGGGAAAAGCTCCGCCGGTTCATCCCATTCCGCATCAAAAATATTCTGCCCCAGCGCCGCAAAGGGCAGCCCCTCGACAATCTCGTTGACGCGCTCGGACCCCAGGGTGAACTCCCAGTGAAACGTCATCGCATCGGGTTTGAGCGCATTCATCACGTTGACCATGTCCTGGCCTTGGGTGTGATAGCAGGTGTAGGAGCCATGCCACGTATCCCCACCATCGAGCAGCAGCGCATCGGGCCGCTCGGCGCGGATTGCGTTGATAACGGTCGCCACTCTGTCCAGCCCGCCGACCCGGCCATAGCCCTGCGCCAGTGCCGCGAAATCCCCGGCGGTCAGCGCGTAATGCGAGGCGGAGCCGTCGTCGATCCCGTAGAGCTTGCGGAAATCAGCGCCCGTGATATGCGGCACCGCGCCCTTGTTCTCGCCAACGCCCAGATTGATCGACGGCTCCCGGAAAAAGATCGGTTTCATCTGCGCATGGATATCCGTGACATGGATGAGCGAGACATTCCCGAATGTATCAAACTGCAAAAGCTGGTCCTGCGTCAGGGCTTGCTGCGCCGCAAGACGGCCCCAATTGCCAAAAGAGGATGCCCCGAGAATGGCACTCGCCGCCATGCTGGTCTGCAGAAAATCACGCCGTGAGATCATGGGTCTCTTTTCCGTTTCACCGCACATATGCGGTTTTTTGAATATTATACCGTAAAGAAAGCCCCGCACCGCGCGCGCGGAACGGGGCCATCAGGGATCAATTGCGAACCGACGGCCCTTCGACCGAAAGCCCGTTACCGCGCGAGGCGACATAGAGCTCAAGCGCTACGAATTCGGGGCTGCCAGGCTTGTAGGTTTCCGCCCGCGTGTCGCGCACGCAGCCCTTGAACCGCGCATGGACCGCATTGAGCTTGGTGTTTTTCAGGCGGTAGACCGGAAACCCGTTGATCTGCCCCTGGCTCAGGTGGTCGGCGCGGATCATGTTGCCGTAATTGTCCTCATGGCAATTCGCGCAAGACAGCTCCAACTGACCGGTACGGGTGTAATAAAGATCTTTACCCGCCTCCCAGGTCGATTGCGCACCGCCATCCGTGGCGACGTTCACCGGCATCCCGCGCGAGACCGACGCAATAAGCGCCGTCATGTTCACCATGTCACCGCCGGTATACTTCCACTTCTCGGCACCCATGCGGTTTTCGCGGCAATCGTTGATCTGCATCTCAAGCGTGCGGACCTCGCCCGCCTCTTCGTTCCACTTGGGATAGACCGGGCGCACACCCGCCATATCCGCGGAATCACCGTGACAACTGGCGCAGGACTTGCCCGCGGACCCGTCGGCCGTATTCCAGACCTCCTCGGCCTGTTCGACGAAGATCATGCCGGGGTTGTCGAAATCATCCGCCTGCATCGCCCGGGTCTCAGTCCCGCGGAAATGCCAACCCGACAGGACCTCATCCAACACACCTTCGAGATGCGCCGGCGCCGCGGTCCGTGTCACCATCGTCACCTCTTCATTGAGGATCAGCGTGTCATCGACCGGTTCGGCCTGCACCGTCGACCCGAAAGCCACCGTCAAAAATGCGCAAATGGCACCTTTTGTTCTTATCATTATTGTCCCTCCCCTGAGCCTTCGGCGCCTATTCGATCGCGATCTTTTTGGCCGTTTCGTAAACCGATCCGTCATCGTCGTACCAGGTGAACTTGAACTCCCCGGCCTCGGGCACCGTGGCCTCGAACTCGAAATACGGATTGGTCGAAATCGCTGGCTCAAGCGTGACATCAACCACATTCTCACCGTTGAAATCGCAGGTGAAGCGATTGATGATCGAGCGTGGGATCACGTTGCCATCATCGTCCTTGCGCTGACCGCTTTCCATCTTGTGACTGATCAGGGTCTTGATCGTGATCGTACCGCCAGCAGCGGCCTTTTTGGGGACTTTGACGCGGGGTTTTACACCTTTTGCCATGTTGTTTCTCCTTCGAACCTGATTAGCCGCCGCAGCCGCCGATTGTGACTTTTACGGTGCTGGATGCCTTGGCAAATGTGCCGTCTTCCATCTTGGCGATGGCCACCACCTCCTGCGTTCCGGCCAGGCGGATGCGGGTCGATGCAGCGCGCGAGGCAGATAGCGGGCCGAATTTGAACGTGGCGACCGGCGGCGTCGGGTTGCCAAGTGCCAGCACCATGATTTCGGCCGCACCCGGCGCATCGACTTCGATCGGCACCGTGTTGCCGTTCTCGGCGATTTCCGGCGCGGTCAGCGTGATGCCACCCTCGCCCAGTTCTGCCCCGCCGGTGAAGGCGGCAATCAGATCCTCGCCAGCGGCGGATGCGCTCAGCGGCAAGCCCGCGGCCACAAGGGCGCCAGCCCCCAGAATGATCGCGTCGCGTCGTGTCAATTCCATCTCTTGATCTCCTGATCTGGGTCCGGACCAGCCGCCCGGATTATTCCTTGAGGGTCGACAGATAGGCGACCACATCTTCGATTTGCTGCGCGCTCAAAAGCGGGCCGAACGTGTCGTCGGCGGCTTCACCGGTATAGGCATTGCCGGGACGGATGAAGCCTTCGGTCTTGTAGAAGGACGGCATCATGCTGTCTTCGAACATGATCTTGGCATTGGCGACGATTCCCCGCAACTCCGCCTCGCTCCAGCGATCCGCAGCCCCGTCGAGCATCGGCCCGATCTCGCCATGGAACGGCACATCGGCCAGGTCCGACACTTCGTGGCAGGCCACGCAATTGCCGAGCTTCTTGCTGCCGACGATCTCGCGCCCCCGGGTCGGATCGCCCGGCTCGCCGGTCAGCGATACGTCGACCGCGCCATCGACATAGGTGACGTCGGACGGCGCGATCTCTGCGGCGATGGGCGCCGTTGTCGTCGCCACCAGTGCCACCACTGATGCAGTAAGTCTCTTCATGCGTCCTCCCGAAACATATTCTGTTTTTTGCATATCGTAGACCACAACGCTGCGCGCGATCAACGATAAATTCGAATTGTTGAATTTATGACACCGCCCATCGCCGGTTTAATCAAAGGATCCGTTGTCGCGTTCCTGTATCCGGCGGGCGTGGTAACGTTGGAAATCTTCCCCGGAATCAAGCTCGTACCGCTTTTCGTTGACCCATGTGAACATGTCGATCGTGGTGCCCGGTCCAAACGCGCCCGGCATCATCGCCACCGCAGCTTTCGCGGCGGTCGCATCCTCCTCGACCGCCTCCGGCAGGAACAGAATCGTCGGTGTAAAGAGCACACCCCATTTCTGCGCCGACGCCTTTTCGCTCAGCACCTCACCATCGAAATCCGTGACTTCGGTATCGCCATGCAGGTTCATCTGCACCACGAAGTAATTCTCGCGGATATAGCCTGCGATCTCGTCGCGGGAAAACACCTCCTTGTGCATCTTGGTGCAGTAGATGCAGCCGCGCTGCTCAACCATGATGACAAGCCGCTTGCCCTCGGCATTGGCCTCCTCGAGGTCTTCCGACAGGTCCTTGAACGTATCACGCATCCAATCCGCCTTGTGCAGGCCGTCGTCACCCAGTTCTGCCGACATCACCGGCGAGGCCAGCATGAGGGCGGCACACAGCGTCAGAAAACGGGTCATGATCTCTCTCCTGTCAGATGTTCTGGAAGACCGGGAAGGTCTCCAGCAGCCATTGGGCAATGTAGTTCACCCTGTCCGTGGCGATCAACGCAGCGAATAGTATCAGAAGCAGCCCCATGGCCTTTTCGACCTTGGGCAGATGTTTGCGGAACCGCGCCGCGAACCGGAGAAACGGCCCGATGAAAAGCGACGCGATGACAAAGGGCGCGGTCATCGCAAACCCGAAGACCAGCAAGAGCATCAACCCGCGCATCGCCGTCGCCTCGGTACTTGCCGTGAACACCACCGCGGTCAGCACCCCGCCCACGCAGGGCGTCCACCCGGCCGCAAAGGCGAAGCCCACGACATAGGCACCCAGAATGGACATGCCCGTGGTCTCTCCGGCCTCCATCTGGAACACCCGGTTGAGGAACCCGATCCGCAGCACGCCCAGGAAATGCAACCCCAGGACAAAAACGATCAGCGCCGCAATAAGCCGGAATTCCGTCTGCGCCCCGCGAAAGGCCTGGCTTAGCCCGAAGGCCGCCGCGCCTAGCAGGACAAAGACCGTGACAATCCCGAGGGAGAACATGATCGAGGCGAGGAAAGCCCGTTTGCGCACCCCCGGCGCCAGCGCCCCCTCGGCGCTGATCTCCGACATGGACGCACCTGCCATGTAGCTAAGGTAGAACGGCACGATCGGCAGGACACAGGGTGAGAAAAAAACGATCAAGCCGCCTGCCAACGCGCTCAGGATCGTGACGTCCAACATGCCGAACCCTCCCAATCGCTTTTCAGTGCGCTTGATCCAGATACATATTCAAGATATTATATGTTTAAGCCAATCGTCAATCGGGACCGTGATGAAACTTGCTCTGCCAGCCGTTATGGGCGTCATTCTGATGCTCGCACCCGCAGTCCGCGCGGCCGAGCTTGTGATGGTCGAGCAGGCGGGATGCCATTGGTGTGCGCGGTGGGATGATGAGATTTCGCATATCTATCCCAAGACCGACGAAGGCCGCACCGCCCCCTTGCGCCGGGTTGACCTGCGCGACCTGCCGGAGGAAATCCGGTTCACCACGCAACCGGTCTTTACGCCCACCTTCGTCCTGGTCCAGGACGGTCAGGAGCTGGGCCGGATGGAAGGGTACAACGGCGATGAATTCTTCTGGTTTCTGCTGGCCCGCCTGATCGAAGACAACGCAGACCGGATCGAATGACACCTGTTGCAGCAAAGGCTGCGAAATATGCAGCACATGACACAAAAACAGGCCGGGACGGTTTGAGCTTGGCGGCAAAAATGTTTAACTACGGGGCAACGAATGCTGGATAGTCACTCTGCCATGAACCTGCCTGTCATCACCAAGGATATGTCCGACGAAGAGATGGACCGGATGGTGCGCAATGCCTGCGAAGCGGCGAGCTTTCTCAAGGCGATCAGCCACGAGGGCCGGTTGATGATCCTGTGCCATCTGGCCACCGGCGAAAAATCGGTCACCGAGCTTGAAGAGCTGCTATCGGCGCGGCAGGCGGCCGTGTCGCAACAGCTTTCGCGCCTGCGGACCGAGGGGCTGGTGACGCCGCGCCGGGAGGGAAAGGCGATCTACTACAGCCTGACCGACCGCCGCGCGGTTCAGATCCTCGATGTCGTCTACGACCTGTTCTGCAAGAACGCGTAAAGGCGCCGTTTGCGGCGGCTGAACCAAGGGGGGATTATCAACGATGCTGGAAGCCGTTTCCGATGCGGTGATTGTCGCGCTCATCGGGTTTGCCGGTGGCGGGCTTCTGGGTCTGGCGGCGCGTTTGGGGCGGTTCTGCACGCTTGGGGCCATCGAAGACTTCATGTACCAAAACAGCGATGTCCGCCTGCGCATGTGGATCCTCGCGATCGGCACGGCGGGCTTTGCCACCTTCGCCCTCGTGCTGGCCGGAGCGTTCGACCCCACGTTAACCGGTTACTACATCGCACCATTCTCGCCCCTGGCCCATGTCATCGGCGGGCTACTCTTCGGCTACGGCATGGCACTTGCGGGCAATTGCGGCTTTGGCGCGCTGGCCCGGGTCGGTGGGGGCGATCTCAGATCATTCGTCATTGTTCTCGTCATGGGCGTTTCGGCCTATGCGATGCTCTCCGGACCCTTTGCCACCACCCGCGTGGCCTTCATGGAGGCCACGTCGCTGGCGGCACAAACACGGGGCTATCCCGAACTGCTGACGCGGCTGTCGGGGCTGCCTGTCGCCTTTTGGGGGATGCTGATAAGCGGGATGATCGCCGTTTTTGCACTGTGCTCCCGCGCCTTTCTTGCGCGGCGCGGCGCCCTTTTCTGGAGCGTAGTCGTGGGGCTGGCCATCACGTCGGGCTGGGCTGGGACAACCTGGGTGGCCAATACCGGCTTCAGCGCCCAACCGATCGTCAGTCACACGTTCACCGCCCCCACCGGTGAAACCATGCTGTTCCTGATGACCTCCAGCGCGGGCGGCCTGAGCTTTGGTGTCGGGTCTGTCTGCGGCGTGCTTGCGGGCGCCTTTTGCGGCAGCCTCATCAAAGGCCATTTCCGGTGGGAAGCCTGCGAAGACCCGCGCGAACTGCGGCGGCAGTTCCTGGGCGCGGTGCTGATGGGCTTCGGCGCGGTGATCGCCATGGGCTGCACCATCGGTCAGGGCATCTCGGCTTTTTCCGTGCTGGCCTACGGTGCGCCGCTGACTTTCGCAGCGATCTTCGCCGGCGCGGCTTTCGGTTTGCGCCAGCTTATCGAAGGGTTCGCCTCGGCCTGACGCGGGCCGTCACCGGCGGGCGCTCATCCGACAGGGATCAGGTGATTGTCCCAGGCGACATCATGGCGCGCGATCTGTCCTCGGTGCGCGGCAGTCTCCTGCAGCACCTCCCCCACCCCGGTGGTGAACACGAAACCCTGCCCTTGCGGCGCGACCCCGCAAATGTCGGGCGCGGTCATACGGGCCTGCATCTGCCCATCGGCACCCATCCTCCCGGCAATACCTTCGCGCGGTCCGGTAAAGGCAAGGGACCGGCCATCGCCCGCAAAAGCGACGCTGCCGACATAGCCCTGCATGTCTCGCTCCATCCCGTTGCCCATCGGGTGAAATTCGATCGACTGGCCACGACGGTGGGTTGCCACAAGGGGCGGTGTGCCCGCCGGATCACCCTGCCATTGACAGGCAACGGCAACCTGCCCGTCGCCGCTTACCGTCAGATGCCGCATCGAATTCAGGTGCCATTCTGCGGGCGGCTCCTGCTGCTCCAGCACCGTGCCGTCCAGTGACAGGTAACTCAGGTTGGGGCGCATCTCCGGCAGGTTCAGCTTGGCCCGACCCCATTCCGGATGGGTCTCGATGCCCCCATTGGCCACCACCAACGTCTCGCCATCGGGCAGCATCCGAAGATCATGCGGACCAACCCCGGCGGAGGAAAACTCTCCCACCCGCCGAAACCCTTTCCGGCCGTCCCAGACCCCGACCATCCCGCGCGCGGCATCGTAGTCGTTTTCGCTTGTAAAAAGGTATCTGCCATCACCAGAGAAAGCGCCGTGGCCATAAAAATGCCGCCCCTCTGGCGCGTCCAGTTGCGCGGTGACCGCGTGGCGCAGGCAATCGACAACCAGGGCAAACCGCCCCGGACGTCGGGCAAAGGCCACCGCAAGGGGCGTTGTCGGGTGGGCCGCGGCGGCATGGCCCCGACCGGGCAAGGGTATCTTGAACACCGCCACCCCTAACCGGTTCAACCCGATCAAGGCAAACTCGCCCGAGGGCAACCGCGCCGCCGAAAGATAGGCCGGATCACCGGCCTCCGCCCAGCCCGGCCGGGGGGCCAGCCCTGTGGCCAGCAATCCCGCAAGGAAATGCCGCCGCGTTGTCATTCAATCACCATCGAGCGCATTGAACCCCGCCGACACCCCAAGCGCCGGGCCAAGATCCTGGTCCACGATACGGCGAATGCCGTTCAACTCGGTCAGAAGCACCTCGATCCTGAACCGCCCCTCGGGCGTCGTCACCCCGGCAAAGACCGGATCGTCCAGCGTGGTCACACTGGCGGCAAACCGGCTGAGCGCATTGTCGAGCTTCTTTTCAAGGTTGGGATTGGTGCGCGACAGGTCGAGCGCCAACCCGCCGCTGCCCGCAACGGCCTCCCCGACGAGGGTGAGGCTCAACCCGGACCGCCAGGCTTCGGCCCTTCTGGGGCGCGGTTTTTCGAGTGTCCCGAGCGGGCGACCAAACCGCATTTCGGCGGTGAATTGCAGTCCGGTCCGCGCGGATTTGTAGAGCACCTGAAGCACTTCTTCCTGCGTGCGGTAGGGCGTTTCCGGCCCCGGTGTGATCAGGCCCGGCGCATAGGCGCGCCACCCGTCCGCCAGCTCACCGGCGGTTGCGTGAATATCTGCGGCGATCACCCGCAGGAGCGCGCAGTAGCGGTCGTTACGTCCCCCGGCGAGGAGGGTGTCATCGAAGAGCAGATAGTCCAGCGCATAAAACCCCCGCGCCGCAATCGACACATCGCGATAGGCGGTGATGTCCAACGGCGTGGCGCTGTCGTCAGACAGGAGCTTGCGTAGCGCCTTCGGGGTCTTGCCCCGCGGATCCGGCCAGAAAGCAAGGGCAAAGGCGCGGTTTTCCGCCTCGGACGGGCCAAATCGAAGATGGCTGACCCGGACCCAGGACCGGAACGCAGCCTTGTAGGCGGATATCAGTTCTGGGCCGGCGCAGGAGGTATCGGCGGCTTCCGCAAGCGCACCCGTGGCATCCTCAAGCGCCTCGAAACCGGTGACGATATCCTGCTGCACGACATCCCGGATCAGGTCGGAGATTTCATCCGCCTGCACCAAGGCAGGCAGGCCAAGGCACAGCAAGAGGACAGACCAGAAACGTCTCATAGGCTCTCCAGAAAACGGATCAAAGCCGCGCGATCCTCCGCGGGCATGTCGACGACACTGTCGCGCTGTGCCTGAGCTTCGCCACCATGCCAAAGGACCGCCTCAAGAAGCGACCGCGCGCGCCCGTCATGCAGGAAATAGCTATGCCCCGAAACCTGCTCGGTCAGGCCGATACCCCACAGGGGCGGCGTGCGCCATTCGTACCCGGTGGCCCGTGCTTCAGGGCGGTGATCGGCAAGCCCCTCGCCCATGTCGTGCAGGAGCAGATCCGTATAAGGCCAGATCAACTGGAAACTCTGCTCGGGCTGATCCTCCAGCCGATGAGTGACATAGGCAGGCCGGTGGCAGGACGCGCAGCCGATGCTGTTGAAGATTTCCTTGCCGCGCAGCACCTGGCTGTCACCCACGTTTCGCCGGGCCGGCACCGCCAGGTTGCGGCTGTAGAAGGTCACAAGGTCCAGCCCTTCGGCACCGATCTCGTAAACCCGCTCATCGCCGTCACCATGCGGTGCGGCCCGGCAATCCCCCTGCGCCGCGCTGCATTCGCCCCAGGGCGCGGGGAAGAGCGGATTGGAAATGCCGATGTCGCCCGCAAAGGCGCCGGCGGATTGATGCATGACCGTGGGCGCCCCGGCCTTGAGGCCGAACCGGCCCAACATGGGTTGGTCATATTCGACAGACCAGACGATGTTGGCGCGGCCCGAGATCCCATCGCCGTCGGCATCGTCCGGATCGGCATTGGCGAGGACATCCGCCGCCGGGATGGCTTCGAGCAGGCCCAGCCCGATCATCTGCGGCGCCACCCGCGGGCTGAGCATCGCGCCGGGATGCAGCGGGCCATAGCCCAGATCGGCCGCCGTGTAGGTTGGACGGCGCAGATGGGCAACCTCCCCGTCCGATAGCGGCACCTCGATCTCTTCATAGTCTATCTGCAGCCGGTATTCCGCCGCATGACCTGCCAAGCTGAAATCCTGCATCTGCGTGCCATAGACCGGGTCAGGCGATGTGGCGATGTAATCCGCGATTTCCGCCATCCGGCCCGCATCCCCACCGGGGATCGACACCCGCAGGAACATCGAGATCGCGTTGTCGTCAGGTCCTTCTGGCGGATGGCCGCGCCCATCCTTCAGATGGCACCGCTGACAGGAGCGCGCATTGAAGAGCGGCCCCAAACCGTCTGAGGCCAGGGTCGAGGAGGGTGACGACACCCAGAGCTTGCGAAAAAGCCCGTTACCCACCTTGAAATCAAGCTCATCCGCGAAGGGCATGTTTGCCGAAGGCTGGGAAAACGCATCGGCATTGGCCCGCACACGAACCGTCGCCGCCCCGGCGGACATCTCCTCGAAGGGCTGCGGCGCGGCGAAATCCTGCGGCGGCGCCAGGACGGCGTCGACGCGGGATTGCTCGGCCTCGGTTCGGGGAATGATCTTCAGGTGCGGCTCGTCCAGCGGGCCGGCGAAAGCGGCGGCGGGGGCCAAAAGCCCCGCCACCACCAGTGATTTACTCAGCTTCGTCCATTTTCGAGGCGTTGAGATGTGCATAGTTCTGCGGTCCGATTTTATCCAAGAGGTCGAGCTGCGTTTCCAGGAAGTCGATGTGACCTTCTTCGTCTGCGAGAAGCACGTCAAAGAGGTCTTTCGTCACATGGTCGCCCACCTCGGAGCAGTACTCCCGCGCCTCCTTGTAGAGCGCGCGCGCCTCCTGTTCGGCCGCCAGATCGCATTCCAGCGTCTCCTTGGGCGTCTGGCCGATCCGCAACGGGTCGAGCTTTTGCAGGTTCGGGTGCCCTTCAAGGAAGATGATCCGCTCCATCAGCTTGTCCGCATGGTTCATCTCTTCGATGCTCTCTTCGCGGCTTTTCTTGGCCATATGGCCAAGGCCCCAATCTTCCTGCAGCTTGTAGTGCAGCCAATACTGGCTGATCGCGGTCAACTCACTCCGGAGAGCGCGGTTGAGGTAGTCAATGACTTTACTGTCGCCTTGCATTGTCGGTTTTCCTGTGTTGCCCGCGGGTTCAGGCCGCGGAGTTCCATGGGGACTTCCAGATTATCGTTGGTTCGCATCGTGGCAAGAAACAGCGGCATACATCCGCCGCAATCCGCAGCCTTGCCAAGGGCGCGATAGATCTTTCCAGGGGTGATAAGGGCCTCACTGTCGGCGGCCCTCATCCAGTCGATAGCGGCGTGGATATCGTGATCTGCTATATTCTGACAGTGGCAGATGATCATGTCTATTCCTCAGAACGTGTAGGCAAAGAGTGTGCCGATGGTGTGGCTGTCTGCTCCGCCCTCATCGCCATAGCGATACCCGAGGGCGGCGGTGAAATTCTCGAAAAGTTCAATCTCGGCCGAGACGGTGGCGAGATGATCCGTGGGCTGGCTATCGACATCCCGGAGGGAGTAGACCGCCGAGACGGTGACCGGACCCACCGGTGCCGCAAGGCCGAGCGTGGCATAGGTGGCCGAGTTGCGCGAGCCGTCGAATTCATCGAACCACGCCACCTCTGCCAGCAGTTCCAGCGGGAAGGAGCCGGTATCAACCGCGTGGGTCAACCCGAGCACAACGCCGGTCTGATCCGCCGCATCACCGCGACCCTTGGCCTGGTGCTGCACGCCGAAGTTATACCCGGTTTCCCCGAAGGTCCCCGAGAGTGACACCGCCACGGATTCCGGGCTGCTGGTGTTCGAGACACCACCGGCAGGAAGGCTGTTCTGCCCCCGCTCGGTACCAATCGAATCGCTCAGGATCGTGCGGTCGGCCTGGAACACCGCGAACGAAAGCTCATGCTCGCCCCCGCCCGCCGCGAAGGGGACGACGACCGCGGCACCCAGCTTCTCGGTTATTTCATAATCTTCAGCGAAATCAACGCCATAAATGCCGGCGGCCGCATCCCATGCAGAGCCGAAGGCGGGGTTGAACTTGCCCAGAACCACCTGCGCGGGGCCGAAGTCATGCGACAGGAAGATCTCTTCGGCATAAAACCCGTGGTCTTCAAGGAAGCTGTCGTCTGTCTGGTCGATCACCTGCTCGAAAAGAAGTGTCGCATTCACCGATGTTCGGTCTGTAAAGGCAAAGGACAGGCCACCTTCGATCGTGGCGAAGGTGTTGTTGATCTCTGCCGTTGGATCGGAGGAATCGACCGTGAAGTCGCTCTGTAACTCCACGGTGAATTCTGCCGAAAACGGCCCACTGCCCTCTTCTGCCAAAGCTGCTCCAGCCAAGCCAAAAAGCACCGCACCCGATGCCATAACTGTCGTCTTCATTTTTTTTGCTTTCTTCGGTCAAGATGGCTGGCTTGGATAAATCTTGGCGTGCCAGATTATTGGGCTGCGTCCGGCAAAAAACCGGACGCAGTTTTGGTTGTCGGTTACTGGAACACCGCCGTTGGGTTATCGAGGCTGTCGGAGCCTTCGAATTCGATCTGATCGAGACCAAGTGCCGAGACGACACGTTCGATAGACCGGGTCTGGTCGATCAACCCGTTGACACCGCCCATGACCAGCGCCTCACCTGACTCATTTCCGGCTTCGAGCATCTGGTCATAGCTGAACCCGGCTTCGGCAGCCGTTTTGATCCGGCCAAGTGCCAGCATCGTGCCGGAGAGCTTGGATTGCATCTCCACGTCCAACTCGGCATCGGTCGCCGCGACAAGATCCGCAAGCGAAGCCCCAGACACGAGGGACCCGTCGATCCGGACATATTCGCCCAAATAGACGTTCTGCACGCCAAGGCCATCGTAGTAATGGCTGTTATGGGTGTTGTCCGAGAAGCAATCATGCTCTTCCTCGGGATCGTTCAGCATCAGGCCAAGGCGCATGCGCTCACCCGCCTGCTCACCGTAAGAGAGCGACCCCATACCGGTGAGGATCGTTGCAATCCCGGCATCCTCATTGGCCGTCACTTCGGCACGGGCGTCACCACCTTCGGCCCATTGCGCCGTCATCCACTCCAGGTCGCTGACCAGCAGGTCGGTCGCCGCCTTGAGATAAGCCGCGCGGCGGTTGCAGTTTCCGCCCGTGCAGTCATCGCCCATGGCATAATCGGTCCAGGGCCGGTTGCCAGCGCCCGCGTCATGCCCGTTAAGATCCTGACCCCAGAGCAGGAATTCGATGGCGTGGTAACCCGTCGCCACATTGGCTTCGATCCCGTCTGCCTCATGCAGCGTTTCGGCCAGGAGTTCCGGAGTGATCTGGTTTGCGTCAACCGTCGAACCCGACAAAGTAAAGGACGGGTTAGCCACCACGTTGAGCACCGCAAAAGCGTTTTCGTCGGAGGGACCGCCATAGCCAGCATCGACATAGTCAATCAGGCCCTCATCCAGCGGCCAGGCGTTCACCTTACCCTCCCAATCATCAACGATGGCATTGCCGAAACGGTAAACCTCGGTCTGCTGATAGGGGACACGCGCGGCAATCCAAGCCTCCTTGGCCCGTTGCAACGCCTCTGCGGAAGGTTGCGCGATCAACGCATCGACCGCCGCCTGCAGGGCCTTGGCGGTGGTCAGGCTGTCGGCGTATTTCGCCTCTGCGATATCCGCATAGGTTTTCAGAACCGACGCCTTGGCGACGTTTTCGCTTGCGGATGCGGCGGCGCCAAACCCGAGGCTGAGCGCCAGCACACTGCTGGCCAACGTGAGATGTTTCATAAGTCTTTCCTTTTAGTGATATGTGGCGTCTTTCGGGGCGGTCTCCGCGAAACGTCTGGCTTTGATCGCCATGTGTTTCAGCGCGAAACCAAATTCTTCGGCGAGGCCCACAAGGACCGGTGCCATGTCAGGGCGCACCAGGTTGGTGGCCATCAACATCGCATCCTCGCGGGCGCCTTCGCTTGCGTAGCCAATGAAGTTGGCAAAACAGGATTCGTCCGCGCCCACGCATTTGCACGACACCCCATGTCGCATCAGCGGGCGGCGGCCGTAGCGGGCGCAAAGGCCGCTCAGCGTCTCGAACGCGGTGAGGGCCTTACGGCCTTTTTCCGGGCCGAGGGCGGTGGCGAAGTCATTCCACACCTGGGACTTGGCCTCGACACCATCGCTCCAGAGGCGCAGGTAGAAGATCGCGCCTGCCTCGACCGGTCCGAGTTCCGAGATATGGCCCACCGGCGCGCCGCCGCGATATGAGAGCGGCGCGGTCATTTGGTCAAAATCAGTTTGCCGGCGCGGGTGATGCGCAAGGTATAAAGCTGATCGTCGAGCTTGATCTTCGCCAGATCGCCGCCTTTGGTCAGGTCCATCGCCTCGTAGAGAGGCAGGGTCTCTGTCGGGAAATGCCGGATTTCCTTTGCCACGCTCACCACCATAGTCCGCCCCATTCCCCGCGCTCGATCGCGTCGAGGCAGTTTTCAAGATTGAAGAAGGACGGCACACCGGATTCGAAGGCCGCACAGATCATTTCAAGGCGCGCTCTTCCATCGCAGCCTGGGTTAAAGCCATCGGGCGCGAGAACTATCATCAGTACCTCCGTTTTTTGCAGAATCGTCTGATCTTGGCTCGCCCGGAATCAGCGGGATGGCTGGACAGCCATAACTTGAGTGATTTAGTAGGATATGTCAATCTGACTTTTTTAGTCGGATATTGAATTTGGCAGTTGTCCGCAACCATGCAAAAGGCCCGGCGTTTCGACGCCGGGCCTTGCGTAAGATGCCAATCGCTTTGGGTCTCGTGGCTTCGGCCCCGATCAGCCCCGCATGCGCGATCCGTCAGGATCATAAAACGGTGCGCCCTGAACCTCGGCCGCGCAGAACTCGCCCAGGATTTCAACATCGAGCTTGCTGCCCGCTGTGGCGTTTTCGGCACTGACATAGGCCAGCGCCATGGACTTGCCGACATGGTGCGCGTAACCGCCCGAGGTGATGTAACCAACCGCCTCGCCGTCCTTCAGCACGGCCTCGTCCAGGGTGACGTCGATATCGGTGTCGATGACCAACGTCACCAACTTGCGGGCAGTGCCTTCGGATTTGAACGCCTCGGTCGCGGCTTTGCCCACGAAGTCTTTCTTCCAGTTGATGAAGACCTCCATGCCTGAGTCGACCGCGTTGAAATCCGGGCGGAACTCCAGCCCCCAGGCACCCCAACCCTTCTCGAGCCGGAGCGACATCAGCGCCCTGTTACCATACCAGCGATAGTCCAGATCGCCCCCGGCCTCCTCGATCGCCTCCGCGAGGCAGATCAGGTATTGCGGACGGCAATAGATCTCATAGCCCAACTCGCCAGAGAAGCTGATCCGGTTCAGAACAACCGGCACCCCGCCCACGAAGGTCTCGCGGCAATCGCGGAACTTGAACGCCTCGGCCGAGACGTCATCGCGGGTGATCCGCGCCAGCAACTCGCGGGATTTCGGCCCCGAAATGGCGATGCCATGCCAATCGCCGGTCTGGTTTTCATAGCTGACGGTATCGGGCAGGGTCCGCGCCCAGAACCGCGCATGGGCGTCCTGCATCGAGCCGGACCCGAAGAGCATGAAATGCTCGTCACCCAGGCAAGCCACCGTCAAATCACCGTAAAGCCGTCCCTTTTCAGTCAGCATCGGCGAGAGCGTGATCCGCCCCGGCTTGGGGATATATCCCGCCATCGTCTTGTTCAGCCAGTCGCGGGCACCCGGCCCCTTGATGACATGCTTGGCAAAGTTCGCGACCTCGATCCCCGCCACACCGGTCCGCACCGCCGCGACTTCACGCGCGACGTAATCATGGCTGCGGTTACGCTCGAAGGTTGGATCTTCATGGGCGTCCTCAGGCCCATCCGCGAACCAGAGCGCGTGTTCCAGACCAAACGCCTGCCCCATCAGCGCACCCTTGGCCACGAGGCGGTCATAAAGCGCCGTGGTCTGCTGCCGGCGGCCCTTGGGCAGCGTTTCGTTCGGGAAGGTCATCACGAAGCGGCGTTCGTAGTTTTCGGTCGATTTGACCGTACCCCAATCGGGCGAGGCCCATTTGCCGAACCGCGCCACATCCATCGCCCAGACGTCAATCGACGGCTCCCCGTCAATCATCCATTCGGCCATGGTAAGGCCCACGCCGCCACCCTGGCAGAAGCCCGCCATGACGCCCACGGCGCACCAGTAGTTCTTCATCCCCGGCACCGGCCCGATCATCGGGTTGCCGTCAGGGCCAAAGGTGAACGGCCCGTTGATCGCATCCTTGATCCCGGCATTGGCCAGCGCGGGGATACGCTCGAACCCAAGCTCCAGCCGGTCGGCGATATGTTCAAGATTGGGCGGAAGAAGCTCATGGCCGAAATCCCACGGGGTGCCGTCAACCTTCCACGGTACGCCCACCGGCTCATAGGTGCCGAGCAGCATCCCGTCGCGTTCCTGCCGGAAATAGATATTGGCCTCATAGTCGATCCCGCAGGGCAGGCGCCGCCCGGCATTGGCAATCTCGTCGATGCGCTCGGTGATAAGGTAGTGATGCTCCATCGGCTGCACCGGCGGCAGAAAACCACCCATCTGCCCAACTTCGCGCGCCCAAAGGCCACCGCAATTGACGATATATTCGGCGTTGATCGTACCGCGGGGCGTCACCACGTCCCATGTGCCATCCGGGCGCTGCGTGGTCTCGGTCGCCGGGGTGTGGGTGAAATACTGCGCGCCGTAGTGGCGGGCGGCTTTGGCAAAGGCATAGGTCGTGCCAGATGGATCCAGATCGCCATCCTGATCGTCCCAAAGCGCCGCGAGATAATGTTTCGGGTCGATGAGCGGGTGCCGGTCGGCCAGTTCCTTGGGGCTGATCCATTCCTGCTCGAGGCCCATATACCGCGCCTTGGAGCGTTCGCGCTTAAGGTAGTCGTACCAGGTCTTGTTCGAGGCCAGGTAGAAGCCGCCGGTCATATGCAGGCCGACGGACTGCCCAGACAGCTCCTCGATCTCCTTGTAAAGCCCGATCGTGTAGCTTTGCAGGCGCGAGATGTTGGGGTCCGAGCTGATCGTGTGAATCTGCCCCGCGGCGTGCCAGCTTGAACCCGAGGTCAACTCGTCACGCTCGACAAGTACGACATCCTTCCAGCCGAATTTCGCCAGGTGGAAAAGGATCGAACACCCCACCACACCGCCGCCGATGATGACCACCTTGGCATGGGACGGCAGTGGTTTGCCGCGCGATGTCTCGTCTTTCTGAATATTCAATGTCGATTGGGCGAGATTGTCAGACATGAAGGGTTCCTCTCGATCTTGGGCGGCGCTCAATACCAGGCGTCCGGCAGCTCTTCTTTGCGTTTGGCCACATAGGCCGCGAGTTCATCTTTTCTGGCCGCATCAATCGGCGGCGCCTCATATTGGTTCAGCATCTCGTTCCAGCGGTCAAAGGCCCGGCGACGCATGTCCTTGCCGCCGCCTTCCTCCCAGCTTTCGACATTTTCGCTGTCGCTCAGTTTCGCCTCGTAAAACGCATCCTGATAGTTGCGCATCGTGTGGCCGCAGCCGAGAAAATGCCCGCCCGCCGGGACCTCCTCATAAGCATCGCGGGCAAAGGCGTCATCGCTGCAATCCAGCCCGGCCCCCAGCACCTTCTGATAGCTGCCCAGACGATCCGCATCCATGATGAGTTTTTCAAACCCCGTGGCGAGGCCACCTTCCAACCATCCGGCGGCATGCAGGGTAAAATTCGACCCGGCGAGCATGGTCGAATGCATCGAATCCGCGCTTTCATAGGCCGCCTGCGCGTCCTCGATCTTGGACGCGGTGAGCGAGCCGCCGCAGCGCAAAGGCAACCCGGCCCGGCGGGCAAGCTGCCCGATGGCGTAGTTCGACATCACGGGTTCGGGCATCCCGAAGGTCGGCGCGCCGGACTTGAGCGACATGGAACTGAGGAAATTGCCCATGACAAAAGGCGCTCCGGGGCGGACTAGTTGCGTAAACGCGCAGCAGATCATCGCCTCGGCCATCGCCTGCGCCACCGCCGCGGCAGTCGACACCGGCCCCATCGCACCGGTGAGAATAAATGGCGTGACCACCATCGCCTGCCCCCGGCTGGAATAGACCTGCACCGCCTCGGTCACCACGCGGTCAATGAGCAGAGGCGAATTGGTGTTCACATTGGCCATGATGACCACGTTTTCGTCCATCACGTCCTTGCCATGCAGGATCTCGGCCATGTCCACGCTATCCTGCGCCCGGCTCTTTTCCGTGATCGCGCCCAGGTGCGGTTTGTCGTTCAGGACCATATGGGCGTAGACCATGTCGAGATGGCGTTTCGAGACCGGGATATCCGTGGGCTCACAGATCACAAACCCGGTGTGGTGCAGGTTCGGATGCATATAGGCGAGCTTCACCAGCTTTTCGAAATCATCGAACGTCGCATAGCGCCGCCCGCCTTCCAGGTCGCGCACGAAAGGCGCGCCATAGATGGGTGCAAAGACCTGATTATTGCCGCCGATCACGACGGAGCGTTCGGGATTGCGGGCCAGTTGGGTGAACTGCCGGGGCGCTTTTGCACAAAGGTCGCGCACCCATTCGGCATCGGCCTTTATCAACCCATCCTTCTGTTTGATCCCGGCCTCTTCCCAGATGCGGATGGCCTCGGGATCATCGCGAAAGGCAAAACCCACATTTTCGATAAGCCAGTCAACCTGCGCCTCGATCCGCGCCAGTTGCTCTTCGTCAAGCGGGTCGAAGAACGGCAATCCACGCTGGACATACGGCGATGCGGGCGCTGCGACCTCAGTATTGTCGGAACGTGTGCGATTGGCACGGGCGCGACGGGCCATTGCAGCCTCCTGATTACTTCCTGGGCCGATTATTAGGGGCCTTTGGCATGTCTGTGATCCTTGAAAATAGCGATGATTTGGATAGGCTGTGCCTATGCGAAAATCCCTCAAACTCCTCTCCTCCCCGCGCAACCTTTTCGTCTTCGAGGCGGCGGCACGGCTCGGATCATTCACTCGCGCGGCCGAAGAACTGGGTATGCAGCAACCTTCCGTCAGCGCCGCCATCAAGCAGCTTGAGACCTCTCTGGGCGTGATTTTATTCGAGCGTGGGCATCGCCGTGTCTCGCTTACCCATGCGGGGATGCGGTTCTTTACCGATGTATCGCGGTCCCTGCATGAGATCGAAACCTCCGCCGAAGCCGTGCACAAGATGGGCCGCAAGGAACATGTGACGCTCAACTCCTCCTCGGGTTTCTCATATTACTGGATGATACCGCGTCTACACCATTTACGGGACAAACACCCCGATGTTGACCTGCGCCTGCAAAACAGCGACCACGAACCCGATATCGACGCCGAGAACATCAGCCTCTCGATCCGGCTGGGGGACGGCACCTGGCCGGGCGTGCACACGGCGCTGATCGCCGAGGAGGTGATTTTTCCCGTGGCCAGCCCCGAGGTCATGGCGGCGGCCAAAAATCTCCGCTCCATCCCGAACCTGCTGAACGAACGGCTCATTCATCTTGAAGAGCCCGTCAGGCAACGCCCGACATGGTCGCAATGGTTCGCCCATCACAACATCAAGGACCGTGATATCGTGGCGGGGCTGCGACTGAACGACTATGCGCTGGTGTTGCAGGCGGCGCTTTCGGGTGAGGGGTTTGCCTTTGGCTGGCAGCATGTCGTGCAGAACCTTGTCGATCGCAAAACCCTGGCCGCGCGGCAGGAATGGGCTTGGAAGACCGGCAACGGGATATACCTCGTCTGGTCGAAAACCAAGCCGCTCTCGCATCCGGCGACACTTGTGCGGGACTGGATCATTTCGGTATCGGACTTCCCCGAAGGCCCCTGACCCCGCGACCTAACCGCCGTCGCAATGAACCTCGCAGATGTCGCGGAATTGGCAGGCGGCCGCCGCACAATCTGGCCTAGATGCTCATTGCCCTGTAAGAGGGCCGAAAGACGTGGTTGGCACGTATGATTTACCGGAAGGCGGACTTCCCCCTGCCCTTCCATCAGCGGAGAGATTGGATGACCAAGGACTTCATCGACCACCTCACCCATGAGCTGGACGGCCTCAAGGACGCGGGGCTCTACAAGACCGAACGGGTCATCACCAGCAAACAGGCAGGCACCGTGGCGCTCAGCTCCGGCAAGGAGGTGATCAACCTTTGTGCCAATAATTACCTGGGGCTAAGCGATGATCCCGACCTGATCGAGGCCGGGCGTGACGCTTTGGCGCGGTATGGCTACGGCATGTCGTCGGTGCGCTTCATCTGCGGCACGCAGGAAGAGCACACGGCGCTCGAGGCGCGCATATCACGCTTCCTCGGGTTCGAGGATACGATCCTCTATTCAAGCTGTTTTGACGCCAATGCGGGCCTCTTTGAGACACTCCTTGGCCCCGAGGACGCGATCATCTCGGACGCCCTCAACCATGCGTCGATCATCGACGGCGTGCGCCTCTGCAAGGCCAAGCGTTTCCGCTATGCCAATTCCGACATGGCCGACCTCGAGGCGCAGTTGCAGGCCGCCGCCGATTGCCGTTTCAAACTGATCGCCACCGACGGTGTCTTTTCGATGGATGGCTACATCGCCAAGCTCGAAGAGATCTGCGATCTGGCGGACAAATACGGCGCGATGGTGATGGTGGATGACAGTCATGCGGTTGGTTTTGTTGGCAAAACTGGGCGCGGCAGTATCGAACATTGCGATGTGATGGGCCGGGTGGACATCATGACCGGCACCCTGGGTAAGGCGCTTGGCGGGGCCTCGGGTGGCTATACATCGGCCAAGAAAGAGGTCGTTGACTGGCTGCGGCAACGCTCCCGCCCCTATCTCTTTTCCAACACACTGGCGCCGGTGATCGCGCAGACCTCGATCAAGGTTCTCGACATGCTGGAGGCCTCAACCGAGCGGCGCGACCGGCTTATGGAGAACGCCGCACATTTCCGCACCCGCATGTCGGAAGCAGGGTTTGACCTCCTGCCCGGGGAGCATCCGATCATCCCGGTCATGCTGCGCGATCCGAAACTGGCGCAGGAGATGGCGCGGCGTCTGGACGAAAAGGGCGTCTATGTCGCGCCCTTCAGCTTCCCGGTGGTACCGCGCGGGCAGGACCGCATCCGCACGCAGATGTCAGCCGCCCACAGCCGCGAAGAACTGGACCGCGCCATCGACGCCTTCATCGCCGTTGGCCGTGACATGGAGATTATCACATGAGCGACAATCAGATGCGCGCGCTGGTCAAGGCCAGACCCGAGGCAGGCCTTTGGATGGAACGTGTTCCCGTGCCGGAACCGGGGCCGGGCGATGTGCTTATCAAGGTGAAGAAATCCGCGATTTGCGGCACCGATGTGCATATCTGGAAATGGGACGAATGGTCTGCCAAGATCGTCCCGGTGCCGATGGTCGTGGGCCACGAGTTCTGCGGCGAGATCGCGGATTGCGGATCGGCCGCGGGCAAATACAAGATCGGCCAGCGGGTTTCGGGCGAGGGTCACGTGGTCTGCGGCAAATGCCGCAATTGCCGTGCCGGGCGCGGGCATCTGTGCCGCAACACGCTTGGCGTGGGGGTCAATCGCCCGGGCAGCTTTGCCGAATATCTCTGCATCCCAGAAAGCAACGTGGTGCCGATCCCGGACGATATCCCCGATGAGATTGCCGCGATTTTCGACCCGTTTGGCAATGCGGTACATACTGCTCTTAGTTTCGATCTAGTGGGCGAAGACGTGCTTGTCACCGGGGCCGGGCCGATCGGAATCATGGGCGCGCTCGTGGCGCAGAAGGTCGGCGCGCGCAAGGTCGTCATCACCGATATCAGCCCCTACCGCATCAAGCTCGCGCGCGAGATGGGCGTGCAGCATGTGGTCAACGCCGCCGAAGAAAACCTGACCGATGTGATGGCCCGGCTTGGCATGACCGAAGGATTCGACGTGGGGTTAGAGATGTCCGGCGCGGCGCCCGCGATGCGCGACATGATCGACAAGATGAACAATGGCGGCAAGATCGCCCTTCTGGGTATCGCGCCCACGGCCTTTGCGATCGACTGGAACAAGATCATATTCAAGATGCTCAACGTCAAAGGCATCTATGGCCGGGAAATGTACGAGACCTGGTACAAGATGATTGCGCTTGTGCAGTCAGGTCTCGACCTCAGTGATCTCATCACCCATCGCATCGGCATCGACGATTTCGAAGCCGGTTTCGCCGCGATGCTCTCGGGCGACGCGGGCAAGGTCGTGATGGATTGGGAATAGGGCACCGGGCGCTGATATCGCGCCCGGCGTTGTGCTTGTTCACGCAAATGACGCGCCATTGGCGTTCATCGGCAGGGTCGTGATGCGAGGACCCGACGCGGCAATGGCATTAGCCAGTGCTGGCGCCGCGGGGGGTGTGCCGGGCTCACCCACACCGGTCGGTGCCTCCGCCGAGGGCATGATATGCACCTCGATCGCCCCGATATCGCCGATGCGCAGCGGCTCGTAATCGGGGAAATTGTACTGATCCACCTCCCCCTCGGTCAGGGTCACCTCGTTGCGCATCGCGTGGCCGAGACCGTAGCCGATCCCGCCTTCCATCTGCGCCTTGATGACATCCGGGTTGACTGCAAGACCGCAATCAATTGCGCATGTCACCTTCTCGATCGTCACGTCATCCGCACCGCCCGAGATTTCGACAACCTGCGCGGCATAGCTGCCGAAGGATTTGTGCACAGCGATGCCCTGATGACGACCGTCGGGCGCGTTGCCCCAACCGCCCTTTTCGGCGGCGAGTTTCAACACATCCGCAAGCCGCTCCTGATCAGCGCCGCCGCCTTCCAAGAGCGACAAGCGGAATTCGACCGCGTCACGCCCGGCCGCCTGCGCGGCCATGTCCATCATGGTTTCCATCACATAGGCGGTATGGGTATGCCCGACCGACCGCCACCACAGAACCGAGGTTGCCTTGGCCACATCGGTCAGCCCGACGAATTGCCCGGGGATCTGATAGGGTGAATCCGGGACACCTTCGACCGAACTGTGATCCACACCGTCATGGACCATCATGCCCTCGAAAGCGGTACCTTTCATGATCGACTGCGCTGCGATGCGGTGATCCCAGCCGACGATCTGCCCGTCCGCGTCTAACCCGACACGCACCCGGTGCGCCACGGCAGGCCGGTAATAGCCGCCGCGAATATCGTCTTCACGCGACCAAACCAGTTTGACCGGGCGGGTCCGATCGGTGATCGCAAAGGCCAACCCGGCCTCGACCTGGTAATCCGCCTCGGGCGTGGCCCGGCGCCCGAAGGAGCCGCCGGCGAACATCGTCTTGATCTGAACCTTCTCCATCGGCAGTTCCAGGATCTGCGACAGGGCCATGTGCGGCCCGGTGGGGATCTGCGCGCCGTCATGAAGGATGATGCCACCATCCGCCAACGGTTCGATCGTGCAGGTGAGCGTTTCCATCGGCGCATGGGCCAGCAGAGGAAAGTAATACGTCTCCTCCAGAACCTGCGCCGCCCCGTCGATCCTGGCGGCAACCTCGGCTTGGTCGGCCTTGTTGACCGAGTATTCCGGATCGGCATTGACCGCCGCAATCAGCTCTTCGCGGATCTGATCCGACGACCGGCTTTCTGCCGCACTGAAATCCCATTCGACACTGAGCGCATCGCGTGCCTGGAACGCGGCCCAGGTATGCTCGGCATAGACGGCGACGCCGGCCTTGTTGGGTAAGGTCATCGCCTGGATAAAGCCCTTGATGCCCCTGGCGTCCGCGTCATCAAAGCTGGCCACAGTCGCCCCCATCCGCGGCGCACGGGCAATCATGACGACCATCTGATTATCGAGATGCAGATCCATCGCATAGATCGCCGTGCCGTTGACCTTGGGCGGCGTGTCCTTGCGGCGAATGTCGGGATTGCCGATCAGGCTGAACTCGGACGGGTCTTTCAGGCTTGGTTCAGCGGGGGCATCCAGCGTGGCCGCCGTGGCCACGAAATTGCCTAGGGGCGCTGATTTGCCAGCACCGCTCACAACGCCATCGGTGATCGAAAGCGACCCGGAATCGACACCCCATTCCTGCGCCGCGGCCTCGATCAGCAAGCCGCGCGCGGCGGCACCGGCCTGGCGGTATTGCATGTAGGAATTGGCCATCGCCGTTGATCCGCCGGTCCCCTGAAACGGACCAAAAGCGAGGTTGTTGTAAACTTCAGGATTCGACGGGGCGAAATCATAGTCGATCTGATCCATGGTCACGCCAACCTCTTCGGCGATCAACGTGGTCAGGCCGGTGGCAGGCCCCTGGCCTTTTTCGAAGTGTTTGACGATGGCGGTCACGCGGCCATCGGCAGAAATACGAACAAACGGGTTGAGCATCGTGGCGTCCGAGCCACCGGCGGCAACAGCGCCATCAGGGCGCACACCAACAAGCAGAACGGCGGAGGCCGCGGCGGCCCCTTGCAGGAACCCACGGCGGGAAGTGTTGATGGTCATCTCAGGCCTCCATGATGTCGGATGCGCGCTGGATCGCGGCGCGGATACGTTGATAGGTGGCGCAGCGGCAGGCGTTGCCGTTCATGTAATCGTCGATCTCCTCGACCGAGGGGCTGGCATTTTCGCTCAGAAGGCCCACCGCCGACATGATCTGCCCGGACTGACAGTAACCGCATTGCACCACGTCGAGCTCCGTCCAGGCAGCCTGCACCGCTTCTGCCGCTTTGGAATTCAGACCTTCGATCGTCGTGATTTCAACACCTTCGACATCTTCGATATATGTCTGGCAGGAGCGTACCGGCTCCCCATCCATATGCACCGTGCACGCACCACATGCCGCGACGCCGCAGCCGAATTTGGTACCGGTCAGCTTCAATTCATCCCGGATCACCCATAGCAACGGGGTGCCTGGCTCGGCCTCGACGTCATGCGTCTGGCCATTCAGTTTCAAGGAAATCGTCATTTTCATTTGCTCCATCTGAACTGGCTGGGAACTTTGGATTCTATCGGGTCAGCGACCCGGTTCTTGGCTGGAACCATCCGATGCAGGGGCAGCTTTTCAACACGCGCCGCCGGAACAGAAGCAACTTTGCATCGGTACCTCGTCATTGATCTAGGGTGATTGGTCGTCCTGTCACGATACTCCCTGTTTTTACCGCCATTTCGGCGCGACCACTCGCAATGTGCTGGCGCTGCACCCCATCGCGGGGCTTTCCGGCCGATGATTGTCGACCGGCTGTTCGCCTGCGCCCCGACTGTCAGGAACCTAACATCCGACAGGCGCGGCGCCCTGCCCGATCCTCCGAAACATCTGCCTAATCCTCCGGAACGCGGTGATTACTGTTCAGCCGTCGCCTATCTTGTTTTATTCAGGTGATGAGAGGAAGACGCCCATGAGCCTTACGGATCTGGCAACGGAGGTCGCGGCATTCGTCGCGCAAAACGGTACCAATGCCACGCCCTGCGAAACCGGCGTGCCCGACCTTGTCGCGTTCTGCAGCACGTCAACAACCACCTTCGAAAAGACGCTCTACGAGCCCGTTGTCTGCCTCGTCCTTGGTGGCCGGAAGAAAGCCCGCTTGGGCGCGCAGGAGATTGAGTACGGCGCAGGCGATACGGCAATCGTGAGCCACGCGGTGCCAGTGACAGCCGGGGTAACGGTCGCCACGCCCGACGCGCCCTACACGGCCCTTGTCGTGCGCATTGACCTGGCCATGTTGCGCAGCCTTTTCAATGAGATCGGCGATCAGGCATTGGCACCACCACCGGCCTCGCCCTTTGAAGTGGCCAAGCCCGATGCGGCCCTCGTCGATGCGGTCTCAAGGCTTTTCCGGCTTTCTCATGATCCGTTGGAGGCGCGCTCCCTTGCGCCGCTTGTCCTTAGGGAAATCCACTTTCGCCTGCTGCGCGCCAGTAACGGCGGCATGTTGCGGCAGTTGCTCCGACAGGAAAGCCCCGCGAGCCGTGTTTCCAGGGCCATCGTCGAAATCCGCGAGCGGTTCGCCGAGCAGATCACGATCCCTGAACTGGCCAGCACCGCCGGCATGAGCCAATCCGCGTTTCACGAGCATTTCAAGACGCTCACCTCGACAACGCCGCTGCAATATCAGAAGGAACTGCGGCTGCTCGAAGCCCGGCGATTGCTCACAACCGGGGCGAAATCTGTGGCCACGGCGGCATTCGATGTGGGCTATGAAAGCCCGACGCAGTTCAGCCGTGAATATACCCGCAAGTTCGGCGTGACGCCCAGCGAAGACAAGGCAAATGCGCTGGCACAGGGCACGCTGACACGCGCCTGAGGCCGCGCGAACCCGCCGGGGTCAGATACGCGCCACCTGCCAATCGGCGTGAATCCCGGAGGCGGCGGCGTAAGCCCCCACATCGGACCCGGCGAAAAGCCCGTCCTGCGTCACCAGCACCGAGCGCCACCCCGCCGCGACCGCCCCGAGGATATCGGTATGAAGCGAGTCGCCACACATCGCGATGCGGTCCTTGGCGATGCCCGGCAGCGACGCCTCGACCATGGCAAATACATCCCCGAACGGTTTGCCAAAAAACCGGACCGGCGCCTTGGTCCGATCCGCAATCTGGTGGCCATAAAACCCCGGCTCGAGCGAAAACCCGTAATCGCGCGGCGCCACGAGATCGGCATTGGCGATCAGCACCTCGCGGGGGTTGCGGGCAAGACTTGACTCAAGAATCTCCTGCCGCGCCGCATCCCAATCCGCCGTCGACAGGAACAGGAACGCATCTGCCTGTTCATAGGCCACCGAGTCGTGGTGGAGCACGATGCCGCCCCCGGGGATATCGGCCAGCGTATCACCCGAAGCGGCAATGATGCCCCAGTTCCGGGGACCGGCCACCCGCAACGTCGCATCCCGGCTGGTGATGATCTCATCATCCTCAAGGCGCATCCCCAGACGTTTGAACTTGGCGATCGCACCGTCGCGCTGGTAGCTCGCCGCGTTGGTCAGCACCCGGATCGCGCAGCCCCGTTGGCGCAAGGCGTCCAGTCGCGCCGCAGCGCCCGGGATCGGCGTCTCGCCGACATTGAGCACACCGAAAGCATCAAACACGAAAGCGTCAACCTCGTCGGCCACGGCAAGCAGCGACGGCACCTCGCGGGTGACAGTCCGGCGCGCGGCAACCGGCAGGCGTGGGCGGACCGCCTCATACCGTTCGAAAACCGATTTCGTATCCCGAAGTGTCGCGCTCATGATCCACCCCACCGGTGTGCAACTCGCCCGATCAACGCTCTTTTGGCCCCAATTGCAATCCCGGTTTGGGCGAAAAATCGACCATTGTCACAAAATGTTCACATGCTCATTCTAAGGAAAGGTCAGGTAGTTGAAAAATGGCGCATCCCAATGGAAACCCACCAAAGATCTTACTTAGAAGATACAATTACCTTTGATTTGAAGGGTATTTTTCGCCTTCTGCCACCAGCAGAAAACTGCAGAAAACAATTTCTCCAAAATGGTTAAATGAGCATATACTCAAAAAAACAACAGAATCGACTCGCCCTATGTCCGCAAAGAAGATCAAGCGCCGGGAGGCCATCGTGGAACTCACCCAGCATCAGGGCAGTGTTTCGGTGGACGAGCTGGCCGTGCGGCTCGATGTCTCGGCGCAGACGATCCGGCGGGACATCAATGATCTCTGCGAGCTCAACGTACTGCGCCGCCGCCATGGCGGGGCGGAACTGTTCGAAAAGCAGTTGAACATGCCGTACGACCTGCGCGCTACGACGAATTCCCGGGCCAAACGCGCGGTGGCACAGGCGGCGGCAGAACGGATCCCGGACGGTGCGACGATTTTCCTGTCCATCGGCTCGACCCCGATGGAAGTCGCGCAGGCACTGCGCCCGCGCAAGCATCTGACACTCATTACCAACAACCTCAACGCGGCCATGGCGCTCAGCCATGAAACGACGAACCGGATCATCCTCCCGGGGGGCGAGTTGCGCCTGCCGGACCGGGACTTCCTAGGCAGCGACGTGATCGACCTGTTCCGCGGCTATCGCGCCGAATTCGGCATTTTCGGCGTGGCCGGCGTGGCCGAAGATGGCGCCCTCCTTGATTTTCACGCGACCGAAGTTGCCGTCCGCGAAGCCATCCGGGAGGCAAGCACGACGTCGATCCTTGTACTGGATCACACGAAATTCGGGCGCCTGGCCCCGGCAGTGGGCGGCAACATCGCCGATCTCGACCTGGTGATCTCGGACAAGGCGCCAGAGCGCACCTATCTGCCTGCATTGGAGCCTCTGGGCGACAGTTTCCTGACAAGCGGAGGTCGCCCATGACCGACACCGCCTTTGTCAAACTCAACGCGGTTGCCAAACGCTGGAACGGCCAGCTTGGCGTCGAAGATATCTCGCTCAGGATCGAGGAGGGTGCTTTCGTAGCACTACTCGGCCCCTCGGGCTGCGGAAAGTCCACCACGCTGCGCCTTTTGTCGGGCCTCGAAATCCCGGACGAGGGGCAGATCCACATTGCCGGCACGGACGTGACGCACAGCCCGCCCGCGGAACGCGACCTGTCGATGGTGTTTCAGTCCTATGCGCTTTTCCCGCATCTTTCGGTGGCAGAGAACGTGATCTTTGGCCTAAAGGTACGCCGTGTTCCGAAAGCCGAACGCGCCGAAAAACTCCGTCGCGCTTTGGAGATCACGGGGCTTCTGGGGTTGGAGCATCGCAAACCGGCAGAACTGTCCGGCGGACAACGGCAGCGGGTTGCGCTCGCCCGGGCCATCGTCGCGGGCAAGCGGCTTTGCCTCATGGACGAGCCGCTCTCGAACCTCGATGCCAAGCTCCGTAATGCGGTGCGCAAGGATATCAAGAAACTGCAACGGGATCTGGGCATCACCGTGGTCTACGTCACCCATGACCAGACCGAAGCAATGAGCATGGCGGACATGGTCGTGCTGATGAAAGACGGCCGCATTCAGCAGGTGGGCACGCCGCAGGACCTCTATTCCCGGCCCGAAAACACCTTTGTCGCAGAATTCATCGGCGCGCCGCCCATGGCGCTCATCGATGGTGCCGCGTTGGACGGGTTTTCATCCGGCGAGACCATTGGCCTGCGCGCCGAACATATCGCCATTGCCGATGCGGGCGCGGGGCGGATGACCTGCCACGTGGCCGAATGCGAATTCCTCGGCTCGGAGACCTTCATCGGCCTGACCCATGACGGCGCCAAGGGGCTGACCCTTAAACTCCCTGGGCTAGTACAAAAGGCCGCGGGCGAGGCCATCGACATCACGTTCAACGACGCCGACCTGCACCGGTTCGATGGGGACGGGCAGCGGCTGAACACGACATAACGAATAGAGAACGCCATCGGCACCCTGCCCGAGCAAAATGGCGCATTTAGAAGATCTGGAAGTCAAAACACTGGAGGACGACATGTTTTTCTCAACTCACAAGGCGGCCATGCTGGCCGGGGCCACGGCCCTTGCATCCTGGGGCCTCGCGGCGGATGCGGAAACAGAACTGACGATGTATTACCCGATTGCCGTCGGCGGCGCGCTGACCGAAGTGGTCGACGGGATCGTTGCGGATTTCGAGGCCGAAAACCCCGATATCAAGGTCAACGCAATCTATTCGGGCAATTACGACGACACCCGTGTGCGGGCGCTGTCGGCGCTGAATTCGGGCGAGCCTGCCCAATTGGCGGTGATGTTCTCCATCGACGCCTATGACCTGATCGAACAGGATATCGTCGTGGCTTTCGATGACGTCATCAGCAGCGATGAAGACCGCGCATGGCTTGACGGTTTCTATCCCGCGCTGATGGCCAACGGCAAGATCGAGGGCAAGACATGGGGTGTGCCGTTCCAACGCTCGACCATCGTGGCCTATTACAACAAGGACATGTTCCGCGAAGCCGGGCTTGACCCGGAAAAGGCACCGACAAGCTGGGAAGAGCTGGTGTCGATGGGCAAGGCCCTGACCAAGGACGACACCTATGGCGTGATGATCCCCTCGACCGGTTATCCCTATTGGATGTTCCAGGCGCTGGCCATTCAGAACGGCAAGGAGCTGATGGCAGGTGACGGCCTGACCACCTATTTCGACGACCCCAAGGTGGTTGAAACTCTCGATTTCTGGAAATCGCTTTCGGCCGAACATGGCATCATGCCCGAAGGCACCGTTGAATGGGGCACTCTGCGGCAGGCCTTCCTTGAGGGGCAGACCGCGATGATGTGGCATTCGACCGGCAACCTGACCGCGGTCAAGAACAACGCTTCGTTCGACTTCGGGGTCGCGATGCTGCCGGGCAATGAACGGCTTGGCTCCCCCACCGGCGGTGGCAACTTCTATCTCTTCAAGGACACGACCGACGAAGAGAAGGCCGCGGCGCTCAAACTCATCAAGTTCATGACCGCCCCGGAACAGGCGGCGGAATGGTCGATCAAGACCGGCTATATGGGCGTGTCGCCCGCCGCTTATGAGACCGAGAAACTGGCGGATTACACCACCGAATTCCCGCCAGCCCTCGTTGCGCGCAACCAGTTGGAACATGCGGTGGCGGAGTTTTCGACCTTCGAGACCGCGCGGGTTCGTGACGGGCTGAACAACGCGATCCAGGCCGCCTTGACCGGGACAAAATCCGCAGCGGATGCCCTGGGCGAGGCGCAGGCTGCCGCGGAACGTCTTCTGAAAGACTACCAGTAAGCCATCGGGGCATCGGCCTTGATCGGTCGGTGCCCGCCCTTCTCCGACGGATCGCAGCCCCATGAGCAAACACGCCTCACTTGAGCGCCGACGGCAGGCCATCTATGGCTGGCTTCTGCTGGGCCCTGCGGGCGTGTTGCTCACCACCTTCGCCTTCTACCCCTCGATCGCCACCCTCTGGTCGAGCCTTTTTTCCCGTGGCACCCGACGCAAACCTGCCGAGTTCGTGGGTGGCGAGAACTACACCGACCTCTTCGCCGACCCGACCTTCTGGCTGGTGGTGAAAAACAACCTGATCTATGCCGCCGCCACGATCCCGATTTCGATCATCATTGCGCTAGCCATGGCGCTTTGGGCCAACTCAAAAATCCCGGCCAAAGGCTTCGTGCGCACCGCCTATTTCACGCCGACCGTCCTGCCGATGATCGCCGCGGCCAACCTCTGGCTCTTCTTCTACACACCCGGCCTCGGCGTGCTGGACCAGATCGGATCGCTCTTCGGCCTGCCTTCGGTCAACTGGCTCGGCCAACCGGAAACCGCGCTCTGGGCGGTCATCATCGTGACGATCTGGAAAGAGGCCGGGTTCTTCATGATCTTCTACCTCGCCGCGCTGCAGACCATCCCCGCCGACCTAAAGGAAGCCGCCGATATCGAAGGCGCGAGCCGCTGGACCTACACACGCCGCATCGTGCTGCCCCTTCTGATGCCTACGACGCTCTTCATCATGGTCAACGCGATGATCAACTCGGTCAAACTCATCGACCATCTCTTTATCCTGACCAAGGGCGGGCCGTCAGATGCGTCGAAACTCATCCTCTATTACATCTGGGAAATGGCGTTTGCCTTCTTTGATGCGCCCCACGCGGCGGCGATGACCATCCTCGTGCTGCTGGTCCTCGGCATCATCGCCGCGATCCAGTTCCTCCTGATCGACAAGCGGACCCACTACCAATGAGGCGGCTGGTCCCATATCTCGACACGTTCGGTGCCGTGGCCCTGGCGATCATCTGGATCGCGCCGCTGTTCTTTGCCTTCTGGGCCGCGTTCCACAGCACGTCGGACGCGGTCAACTTCAACCTCTTCTCACCCTGGACTTTGGACAACTTCCGCACCGCCTGGGAGGGTGCGCCGTGGTTGCGGTATTTCCTCAACACCTTCCTTCTGGTGACGGTTGTCCTGATCGGGCAATTCATCCTGACAACGCTGGCGGGATTTGCCTTCGCGCAGGTGAAATTCCCGGGCCGCGACATCGTTTTCATCCTCGTACTCTTGCAGCTCTTCATCCTGCCGGAGGTTCTGATCGTCGAAAACTACGCCATGGTGTCGCGCCTCGGCCTCTTCGACACAATCGTCGGTGTCGGCATGCCCTACATGGCCAGTGCCTTCGGCATCTTCCTCATGCGGCAATCGTTCAAATCCGTCCCGATCGAACTGCATGAGGCCGCCCGCGTCGAAGGGTGCAGCCTTTTTGGCATCCTGATGCGGGTCTATGTGCCGCTGGCCAAGCCCACATATCTCGCCTATGCGCTGGTCTCCGTCTCGACCCATTGGAACAATTTCCTCTGGCCTCTGATCGTGACCAATTCACCGGATACACGGCCCCTGACCGTGGGCCTGTCGATCTTCGGCGCGCCGGAAAACGGCGTTGATATCTCGGTCATTTCCGCCGCGACGATCATGTCCATTGCCCCGTTGCTCATCGCCTTCCTCGTGTTCCAACGGCAATTCGTGCAGGCCTTCCTGCGGGCCGGGATCAAATGAGCACGACCCGCATCCTGCAAATCAGCGACCCGCATTTGGTACCCCCGGGCCGCCTTGTCTCGGGCAGGTTGGATACAAGCGGCCTTTTCGAACAGGTGATCGACCAAATCCTGCACGACCTGCCGCGCCTGCATCCGGTTGACGCGGTGATCGTGACCGGCGACGTGACCGATGATGGCGCGCCGGACAGTTACAGGACATTCATGGCGCAGATGGCGCGGCTGAACCTGCCCTACCACGTGATCCCCGGCAATCACGACCAACGCGAAGCGATGCGCCAGAGTTTTGCAAGCGATCCAGTGATGCCCGCCCACGGTCCGCTCAACTGGTCGCAAAAAGTGGGCGCGCTGCGGCTGATCGGGCTGGATACGTTGATCGAAGGCGAGGGGCGCGGAGAGTTGACGGCGCAGAGTTTGAGCTTTCTGCAAACCGAATTCGACACCATGGCCGAGGGCGCCGCCCTGATTGCGCTGCACCATCCTCCCTATCCGTGCGGCATTGCCTTCATGGATGTGCTGGGCCTGTCGGGTATCGCGGAACTGTCCAAGGTACTGGACCGCGCCACCTGCGATATCCGCCTGATCTGCGGCCATGTCCACAGCCTGAGCATTGGTCATGTGGGGCGGCATATCGCCGTCGCGTCGCCGTCCTGCGCGAGCAGTTTTACCCCTGATTTCCGCGCCGATGGCCCGAAAGGCTTTGTCGAAAAACCCGGCGGATACATGATCCACGATTGGGCTGGCAGCTTCCGCAGCACCCATGTGCCCGCCGGGCTCAATCCGACTACTCTGCCGTTCTAAATCTGCGGAAGGCACATCGCCGAAACCCGCCTGCAACGAATGAAACACGCGAACCCGCGCGCGGAAATTCAGCCGAAACACGACAACTCTAGGTCTTCGCCATTCAAAAAGACCGGAGCGTTTTCATGCGAGTTGTTTCGTTTAGTTATTTCAATCAGATCACACCGGCCCGGATGGGCATGGTATTTGCCTCGGCGGGGGTGCTGATCTACGCCGCCTCCAACTCCCTTGCCACGATGCTCGTGGATATCGGCCAGGGGTCCCCGGTCGCGGGCGGGCGCAACGCAATCACCTTCACCAACCTTTTTTTGCTGGGGTCATTGATCTCGTTGGTCCCGCTTTTCGCGATGTTTCACGGTGACTGGACGCAGGCGGCCCTGCGCCGCCTGACCCGGCGGGATTGGGTGTTCCTGAACCTCTCGGCACTGCTGTCCTGCGCGGTGACACCGGGGCTTTTCATCTTTGCGCTGGAACAGTCGAGCGTGACCAACATCGCGTTGATAAGCCGGATCGAACCGCCGGTCTTTCTGCTGGCAGCAGGGGTTTTGCTGAAGGAGCGGATAGACGCGCGCATCCTGATTGCGGGCCTGATCGCCCTCATCGGGGCGGGAATGATCCTCGTCCTGCGTCAGCCCGGCGATATCGGCGGTTTTGGTATGGGCGACGTCGCAGCGGCTCTCGCGACGCTCTCCTATGTCGCCTCGGCCCTTGTCGCGCGCCGGGTGCTTCGGACGGTGCCGATGGGGATCTTTTCGATCTACCGCACTGCGGCGGGCACGACTCTCTATTTCGTGCTGATCTCGGCGCTGAAGGGACCAGACGCGTTTCAGGACGTGCTCTCGCCGGTCTTGCTGAGCTGGATCTGGCTCTATGCCCTGCCGGTGGTGGTGGTCGGTCAACTGGCCTGGACACTGGCGCTGAAACATGCGCGGTCTGGTGACATGGCCCTGGCCTCATCTTTCACGCCGCTCGCAGCGATCGTCTTTGCGATGCTTCTTCTGGGAGAGGACCCGGGGCCGGGATTGCTACCCGGCGGCGCGTTGATCCTGCTGGCGATTTGTGTTGGCCGGATCAAGGGGCCGCTCCTGCCCGACCTGGCGGTGGTGTGGCTGCGAGTGCATGACTGGACCACAGGCCGCGGCCGGATCGCCGCGGTCACTTAGGATCGTAAATATATCCGATCCCGCGGACGGTCTTGATGATCTGAGGTTTCTGCGGGTTCGGCTCGATCTTGCGGCGCAGGCGCGAGATGCGGATGTCGATGCTGCGATCGAACGGATCCCAGGACCGGTCATGCGCCTGCTCCAGAATCTGATCGCGGTTGAGCACCCGACCCCGGTTGCGGGCAAAAAGGCTCAGCAGGTTGAATTCCATCGCGGTCAGCGGCACCTCTTCGCCCCCGTCATTCAGCAGCTTGGCCGCGGTCAGGTCCAGCGTGAATGCACCAAACTCTGCGGTGCTTGCGTCCATGTCGGGCGCGACCTTGGCTGCCGGTTCACTTGCGCGGCGCAACACCGCCTTGATCCGCGCTTCAAGCTCGCGCAGGTCAACCGGTTTGGACAGGTAATCATCCGCCCCCATTTCCAGCCCGACGATCTTGTCGATCACCTCGCTGGCGGCGGTGAGCATCACCACCGGCACCTGGTTGTCGATCCGAAGTGACCGCAACGTCGTCAACCCGTCCTGCCCGGGCATGTTGATGTCGAGCAGGACGAGATCGACCTGCCGCTCGGCCAGGGACGCCTGCAATTCCTCGCTATTGGCGACGGGGACGATGTTATAGCCGCGCTTAGACAGGTACTCCTCCAGCATTTCGCGGACATCGCGCTCGTCGTCGCAGATCATGATTGTTGCCTTGGTCGTCATTCAGATCCCTTTTCTGCATGTGCGATGATTTCTGCCACGAAACTGCGTAACTCCTTGGGCGAGACCGGCTTTTCGACATAGGGCCGCTTGGCCTCGGCCAGGAAACTCTGCGACGCGCGGCCCATCGTGTCGCCGGTAACGAAACCGGTCCGTTTCACAAGATGCGGGAAATCGCGTTTAATGATCTCGAAAAAGCCCCGGCCATCGACCTCGGGCATGTTCAGATCACTAAGAACAAGACCGTAATCCGCCCGCGCCATGGCGTCGGCGGCCTGATCCGCATGGTCGAAAACATCGACCTGATAGCCCACCCGCGCCAGGATTTCGGCGTTGAGCTCGGCCACGTCGCCCTCGTCATCAAGGATCAATACCCGGGTCGCCTGATCATGTGTTTCCTTCGTCTTGCCCACCTCCGCCGGCGCGGAACTATCGACATCAAGCGGCAGATAGATGGTAAAGACCGATCCGCCCCCCTGACCATTCGACAAGGTGATGCGGCCGTCATGAGACCGCACGATACGGTGACACAGTGCGAGGCCTATGCCGGTGCCCTTTCCGACATCTTTGGTGGTAAAGAACGGCTCGAACACCCGGCTATGGTATTTGTCCGGGATGCCGGGCCCGTCATCGGCAACCGTAACTTCGACCCCTTTACCGTCATCGGCCACGCGGGATGAGACGGTAATTGTCTGGCCGGTCTCGGAATCTCGCATCGCCTGATCGGCGTTCAGAATGAGGTTGATGAAGACCTGCGTGATCTGGTCAGGATCGGCACAAACCCGTGGCAGGCCCGGATCGGGCGTATAGTCGAGCGTGACGCCATCGCGCTTGTCGCCATATTGCGCCACGTCGATGGCCGTCTGGATGATCTCGTTGACATCGACCTTCTGCATCCGCGCGGGTTGCTGGCGGGCCATGGTCAGGAATGTCTTCACGATCTTCGCGCAGCGTTCGGCGGCCTGGCTGATCTTTTCGACCTGGCGCAGGGTTTCGGGGTCCTGGCAATCCTCGCGCAGCATCAGCGAATGGCCCACCACGACCGACAGCGGATTGTTCAGCTCATGCGCCACACCGGCCAGCAAGCCACCCATCGCCGACATCTTTTCGTTCTGGAAAAGCTGTTCCTGCTGCTTCGCCATTTCGGCCTCGATCCGAAGCTGTTCGGTCAGGTCGCGGGTATGCGACACGATCACATCCTCGCCCTCATACTGGATCAACCGCGCATCGACCGACCCCCAGAACCGTTTGCCATCGGCGTTCACATATTCGGCCTTGAAAGCAGAAACCGATCCGTCACGGCGTATCTGCCTGAGGTATCGCTCGCGCGTGCCGGGGTCTGCGTAAAAGCCCTTCGCGCTGTCGAAGCGACCAAAGAGCGAAATCGTCTCGGGGCTGCTGAACAGAACGTCGCCGGATTCGGCCTTGGTCATCTGGATCGGCGCGGGACAGGCCTCAAGCACACGGCGGATCATCGCCTCGTGCTCCTGCTGTTCACTCAGGTCCATAATCGCCGTAACCACATAAATGGCGCCCTCAAACTCGACGAGCCGCCCCCAGGACGTCGTGGCACAATGCTTGCCATCCGCATCCCGGAGCGTGATGCGATAGTCATCGACATGGCCCCTTTCGATGAGTTGGCTGAGGTAATCTTCGCGATCCTGCGGATTGACGTAATGCTCCAGCGCATTCTTCGTATCCCCGAACATCGCCACCGCCCCCGGCGAGCGATAAAGGATCAACCCGTCTTCGAGCCGCGCCATCACAACGATCATCGGGCTGGTCTGCAGGACGGTGCGCAGGATGTTCTCCTGTTCGCGCGCCACCGCCTCGGCCTGTTTCTGTTCGGTGATGTCGATATTGGTGACGACGAAACCGCCCTCGCTTGTCGGGCTGAACCGCACCTCGTAGACCGAACCGTTGGTGAGATAAATTTCGCGCGTCTGGGTGTGCGGGTTTTCCTGGAAACGGCGTCCGGCCGCGATCCGCTCGGCCATCCATTCCTCGACCCGCCCGAGGGCATCGACATACTGCCCCCGCTCCGCCCCGGCGCGCAGCAGATCTTCCCAATGAGCATCCCGCCCGATCAGCTCGGCCACCATCGGATACATGTCGATATATCGCTGGTTGCAGGTGATAAGCCGGTGATCGGCACCGTAAACCGCGATGCCTTCCGTCAACGCTTCGATCGCGTCCCAGACTAGATCGGCCGCCGCCGGGTTGCGTACAAATTCCTTGGATTTGGATCCGGTCAACATGTGTTCTGACTATCGCATCATTGTTTCAACGGGTTGTCGGCGCTCTGCGCTTTTGTTTCAATTGTAACAGCGACGGCCAAAGTCACCTAGACCCGGAACCTGTTTTGGTCGGATTTGTGCGTGGCGTTCTGCGTGCCACCGAAAACGAGCGGAATAGCGCCCCGGGATGAGGACACGAAAGTCGCTGTCACCTCCGACGACTTTTTGGGGATGCGATGACGCCGTATCTGTTTAGACTGCCGCCATGGCACGGATTAACTTCGATCAGCTTCGCACGTTCCTGTCGGTTGTCCGCCTTGGCGGGGTGCGCAAGGCATCCCTGGGGCTGAACCTCACCCAGCCTGCGGTCACGGCGCGGATCAAGAACCTTGAAGAGGCGCTGGCCTGCGAGCTTTTCGACCGCAGCAGCGCCGGGATGACGCTCACGAAACGCGGCGAACGCCTTCTGACCTATGCCGAACAATTCGAACGTCTGTCGGAGTTGGTCGAAAAGGACGTGATCGACCCCGAGGGGATCGAAGGCCATCTGCGTCTTGGGGTGTCCGAGACCATCGCGCAATGCTGGCTGCCCGAATTCATCTCGCGCCTGCATGACCGCTACCCCCGGCTTGATATCGAATTCAACGTGGACATTTCGATGAACCTGCGCGCGGGGCTTATCAATCGAGAGGTCGATCTGGCGATCCTGCTGGGGCCGATTTCGGAATTTTCGGTGGACAACATCGAATTGCCGGGATTCGATCTGGCCTGGTACATCGCCGCCGATGCCGACCCGGTCGCAAATCCCGGCGATTACTTCACGCAACCGGTCCTCACCTATGCGCGCAACACGCGACCCTATCGCGAGTTGAAAGAGCTGCTTTTTACCCATGCGGGGCCGGGCGTATCGCTTTTCCCATCCTCGTCGCTTTCCGCCTGTTTCCGCCTTGTCGAAGCGAAACTCGGCGTCGCCGCCCTGCCCCGCGCCCTCGGAGAAGACTATGTAAAGACGGCGAAAATCCGGGAATTCGACCCGGGATGGGTGCCAAGCCCCCTGCGATTTTCGGCGTCCTTCATTGCCGAACCCAAGAGCCACATGGTCGAAACCGCCGCCCGCATCGCCCGGGAAGTGGCGGTGGATTATGCTGCGGCCAGAGATAAAAATTCCTGATACTAATATGCAAAAATTTTCGATTTGATTTTATCATGGAGTCGCGCCAGCCTTGCCGCAAAAGGGATGGGCTTGTGCTGAACACATCATATGACAGCTTGAAGAGTGTCGATCTGACCACGGTGCGGGGGGCGATCCGGACGGGGGCCTATACCTCGCATACGGCGGGTCTCGGGCCGGGGTACCTGCAGGCCAATCTTGCGATCATGCCGCACTCCCACGCGCTCGACTTCATGCGATTCTGCCAGCGCAATCCGAAACCCTGCCCGCTCACGGGCGTATCGGACACGGGCAACCCGATGATGTTCACCCTGGGCGCGGATATCGACATCCGCAAGGACGTGCCAGCCTATAACATCTATCGCAACGGTGTGCTGGACGGGTCGGTCACCGACATCACGGACCTCTGGCAGGATGATTTCGTAGCCTTTGCGCTTGGCTGTTCCTTCACGTTTGAACATGCGCTCACGCAGGCGGGCATCCCGCTCTGGCATATCGACAACGATAAAACGGTGCCGATGTATCGCTCCGGCATCGACACGGTGCCTGCGGGGCCGTTTTCCGGCAAGATGGTGGTCAGCATGCGGATGATCCCCGAGACCCGCGTCGACGAGGTGGCCGCGATTTCGCGCCGCTATCCGCTGGCCCATGGGGCGCCCGTGCATTGGGGCGATCCGGCCGGGATTGGCATCCACGACTTGTCCCGCCCCGATTGGGGCGACGCTGCCCCCGAACACTCCGGCCATGTCCCGGTCTTCTGGGCCTGCGGGGTGACGCCACAGGTCGCCATCGAAAACGCAGGCCTGCCGATCTGCATCACCCATAAACCCGGTCATATGCTCATCACCGATGTCAGCGAATGCGCCGAAATACCCAACTATCAGAATTGAAAGAGCTTCAAGGGAGAAAGCAATGAAGAAACTTGTCACCATGACCGCCGCACTGGCCCTGACCGCCAGCGCCGCATTTGCCGACAACCCGGTGGTCCTCAAGGCCGTTGGCACCTGGTCCAGCCTGACCAATTTCCAGAAACACGAAGGACCGTTCTTCAACGAACGTCTGGCCGAAGCCTCGGACGGGCAGATCGTGGGCGATATCCAGTCGCAATCCGGGCTCGGCCTGAAAGGGTTCGAGATCATGCGTCTCGTCAAGAACGGTGTGTTCGATTTTGCCTTCGGCCTGCCCGGCTATGTCGCCGCGGAAAACGCGATCTTCGAGGGCGCGGACCTCAGCTCACTCACGCAGGATATCGACACGCAGCGCAAGGTGGCCGATGCCTATTTCCCGACGCTGGAAAAGGCCTTTGCCGAGATTTACAACGCCAAACTGCTGATGCTCTATCCGTTCCCGAGCCAGACGCTCTGGTGCAATGCCGAGGTCAACAGCATCGAGGATCTCAACGGCAAGAAGATCCGCGTCTACGCCACCACCTTGGGTGATTTCGTCGAAGGCGCCGGCGGCACATCCGTCACCGTGGCCTTCTCCGAGGTGATCCCGGCGCTGGAAAAGGGCGTCGTCGATTGTGGCATCACCGGCACAATGTCAGCCTATACCGCCAACTGGCAACAGGTTGCCACACACGCCTACACGCTGCGGGTTGGCTGGGGTCTGGCCTTTGGCGCGATGAACATGGACAAGTGGAATTCCATGTCCGCGGATCAGCAGGCGCTGTTCAAGACCGAGATCGACGCGCTGACCGAACGGATGTGGGCAGAGACCGCAACCGAGGATGACATCGCGATTTCCTGCATCACAGGGGGTGACTGCAGCATCGGTGAGCCGGGCGCCATGAAGCTGGTGGAGCCGTCTGCCGAAGATCTGGCCATCCGCGACAAGATCGCCGCCGATGTGGTTCTGTCCCGCTGGGCCGAACGCTGTGGCGCGGAATGTGCCGCGAACTGGAACGACACGGTCGGCAAAGTGCTGGGCATGACGGCCACGGCCAAGTGATCTGACCGACGGGGCGGCCTAAACGAACCGGCCGCCCTTTTTGCATCTGAAAGGTGGGACGATGCTGGAATCTCTTTTGAACGGCAGCCGCAAGCTCAGCCTCTGGCTGACCTGGCTCGGCGGCACCCTAATCGTGTTTTCGGCCTTCCTGGTCACACTCGAAGTGGTGCTGCGCAAGGTCTTCAATGTCTCGCTCGGCGGGGCGGACGAAATCTCGGGCTATGCGTTCGGCGTGGCCACCGCCTTCGCCCTCAGCTTTGCGCTTTTTGAACGGGCGCATATACGGGTGGACGCGCTGATGGGTGTTGTGCCGCGCAAGCTGCATCCGCTCCTCAACCTCTTCGGCCTCGTCCTTTTGATCGGCTTCGCCCTCGTCGTCGTCACGATGGTCTGGAGCATGGTCGGCGACAGTATCAAACACGGCTCGCGCTCGATCACGCCCATGCGGGTGCCGCTGGCCATCCCGCAAATCCCTTGGCTGATCGGCTGGGTGCTCTTCGTGGCAACCGGTGTCCTTCTGGGCCTCGTCGCGGTAAAACGCCTGATCGCGGGGGACCATGCGGGGGTGCAGGACCTGATCGGCGTCAAATCCATCGACGAGCAGATCGAAGACGAGAGTGTATAAGCCATGCTGTTGAAAACGCTCCTCATTCTTTTGGCTCTGATCGGGCTGGCCGTCCCCATCGCCGCGGCCCTTGGCTGGCTCGGGCTGATCCTGCAATGGACCGACAGCCCTATGCCGCTGCACCGTGCCATCTCCGACATGGCCTGGCAGACAAGCACCGATTTCCTGCTGGTTGCCATTCCGATGTTCGTCATGCTGGGCGAAATCCTCCTGCGCGCGGGCATCACCGAGAAGATGTATGACGGGATCGTCAAATGGCTGGGCTGGCTGCCGGGCGGGCTGATGCATTCCAATATCGGCTCCTCGGCGCTCTTCGCCGCCACGTCCGGGTCGTCCGTGGCCACCGCCGCCACCATCGGCACCGTCGCCATCCCGCAGATCAAGAAGCGCGGCTATAACGAGCCGCTCTTCCTTGGCACCATCGCCGCGGGCGGCACGCTTGGCATCCTGATACCGCCCTCGATCAACCTGATCCTCTACGGCCTTCTGACCAACACATCGGTGCCCGAACTCTATCTTGCCGGTTTCATCCCCGGCTTCCTGCTGGCAGCACTTTTCATCGCCACCGTGGTCATTACCTGCATGATGCGGCCCGCTTGGGGCGGCGAACGGTTGAGCTATAGCTGGGGTGAACGGATCCGTGCCCTGCCCGCGCTGATCCCGCCTTTGGGCATCTTCCTTGTGGTCGTTGGCTCGATCTACGCGGGCATCGCCACGCCGACCGAAGCCGCCTCGCTTGGCGTGGTCGCGGCGATGGCTCTGGCCACGTTCAATGGCAAGATGAGCATCGACATGATGCGCCAGGCGATCGAAGGCACGATGCGCACGACCGCGATGATCATGCTCATCATCATCGCCGCCGTTTTCCTGAACTTCGTGCTGTCGATCATCGGCCTCACCCAGGCGCTCACCGATTTCGTGACCGGCCTCGGGTGGTCGCCCATGGGGACGATGTTGATGATCGTGCTGGTGCTGGTCGTCATCGGCTGTTTCATGGAGACGCTCTCGATGCTCCTGACCATGGCGCCGCTGGTCACGCCCATCGTCGTGGCGCTCGGCTTCGATCCGGTCTGGTTCGGCATCCTCCTGATGGTGCTCCTGGAAACCGCCCTCATCACACCGCCCATTGGCATCAACCTCTACGTGGTGCAAGGCTTGCGGAAAACCGGCGTTATGCTCGATGTGATGAAAGGGGCGCTGCCCTTCGTTCTGACCATGTTCGTGATGTTGGCGCTTCTGCTGATGTTCCCGGGGTTGGCACTCTGGCTGCCATCGCTCTTCTACTAGGCTTGGAAAGGGTCCCCTGTCATGTCTTCGGTGTCCGCCACCTGGCCCAGGATCAGAAGGCTTGGCGTCGATGGTTTCCTCATCAGCTTCGGCGACCGCCTCAGCGAACCCGCCAACCGCGCCGCCCTAGCCTTTCGCGCCACCCTGAACCGCGCCGGTTGGTCCGGGGTTGAAGAGACATCGACCTCGCTCGCCTCGGCCTATCTACGCTTCGACCTGACCGCACAGGATCACGTGGCGATGCAGGCGCAGATCGAGGCGTTGCTGGCCGAGCGGGACTGGACCACGGCCAGTTTGCCCGACGGCCGGCGGCTCTGGCGGGTGCCGACCGTCTATGGCACGGACCTCGCGCCACAGCTTGACGAGGCGGCGGCGGCGGCGGGCCTGACCCGGGACGCGGCGATTGAGTCGATTTCCAACACGCAGGTACGGGTGCAGACGATCGGTTTTGCCCCGGGTCAGCCCTATCTGGGAGAGCTACCTGACTGCTGGGACATCCCCCGGCAAACCAAGCTCAGCGATAACGTCCCCGCCTGCGCGCTCGTTGTCGCGATCCGACAATTGGTCCTCTTCTCGGTGACCACGCCCACGGGATGGCGGCATATCGGACAGACCGCGTTTCGCCTTTTCCGGCCCGAAGCCGACGCGCCTTTCGTCCTGCGCCCCGGGGACGAAGTGCAATTCACCCCAACCACGCCCGAGGAACTGGCCAATATGGCCGCCCGCGACCCCGATGGCGGCGCCACCTCCACGGTGCTGAAATGACCCGCGCGCTCATCATCCACCGCGCGGGCCCCGGCATGACCGTGCAGGATGCCGGGCGGCCCGGATACCTCGCCTACGGGCTCTCGCGCGGGGGTGCGGCGGACCGGTTGGCCCTGGCAGAAGGGGCCACACTCCTGCGGCAGGACCACGGGTTTGCCGCCATCGAAATGGCCACGATGGGCGGCGAATTCGAAGCCACCGAGGACATGCGCATCGCCCTGACGGGCGCCTCTATGCGGGCCAGCATCGACGGGACGCGGATCGCGTGGAATGCCAGCCATCTGCTGCCCGCGGGTGTGCGCCTTTCCATTGGAGCTTGCGAGACGGGAAGCTATGGCTACCTGCATCTGGGCGGCGGCATTGCCACAACGCCCACGCTTGGGTCACGCAGCGCGCATCTGGCCGCCCATATCGGCGCGGCAATCCCGGGTGGCGCCTCTCTCGGGGTCGGACCTGATCCGCGGCCCGCCGATATCGGGCAGGTGTTGGATGCCAACGCACGGTTCGACGGGGGGACCATACGGGTCGTACCGGGACCCCAGACTGATTTCTTCAATATCACCGAACAGGAACGGTTCGGGGCAATGACCTTCCGCCGCGACACACGCGGCAACCGCATGGGCGTGCGCCTGCTGTGCGACGGCGACGGTTTTCACAGCGAACGAGGCCTAAGCGTTTTGTCCGAGGTGATTGTCCCCGGCGATATTCAGATCACCGGCGACGGATCGCCCTTTGTCCTGCTGGGCGAATGCCAGACCACCGGCGGTTATCCCCGCATCGGCTCGGTCCTGCCCTGCGACCTGCCGATCGTGGCCCAGGCCCGCCCCGGTGCCACCCTGCGCTGCCGCTTCGTCACCCTGGAAGAGGGTGTCGAGGCCGAACGCCGCGAGGAGACGCACCGGAAAGGTCTGCGAAACCGCCTGCGCCCGTTGATCCGCGATCCACACCGCATCCACGACCTGCTATCCTATCAACTGATAAGCGGCGTCACCGCCGGTGATGATCTGGAGAGGAGTTGAACCATGGGTCAATCCGTCGATCTGAATGCCGATATGGGCGAGAGTTTCGGCCCCTGGGTCATGGGCAATGACGGTGATTTGCTGAAAGTGGTGACCTCCGCCAATATCGCCTGCGGCATGCATGCGGGCGATTGGGACGTGATGGCCGCGACCATGCGTCAAGCAATCAAGGAAGGTGTCGGCATCGGCGCCCATCCCGGTTTCGCCGACCTGCAAGGATTTGGGCGGCAAAGAATGAAGATGTCCCCCGAGAGCCTCGGCAACCTGGTGCGCTATCAACTAGGCGCAGCGCAGGCCATCGCCCGCGCCGAAGGCGGCGAAGTACGGCACCTGAAACTGCACGGCGCGATGGGCAACATGGCCGCCGAAGACCTTGCGATGGCGCGGGCGTGTTACGAGGCGGCGCTCTCCGTGGCGCCTGAAATCATCATCATGGTGCTGGCTGGAACCGCGCAGCAGGAGGCGGTGACCGAGCTTGGCTGCAACGCGGCCTGCGAGATCTTTGCCGACCGGGCCTATAATAACGATGCGACGCTGGTGGACCGGAGCCTGCCCGGGGCGGTCATCCATGATCCCCATGTCGCGGCGCAACGGATCGTCGACATGGTCGAGGCGCAGGCGATCATCACCGAAAGCGGCAAACATCTGCCGGTGCGCATCGACACGATCTGCCTGCATGGGGACACGCCCACCGCGCTTGATATTGCCCGTTCGGTGCGTAAGGAATTGATCGCCAACGGCATCTCGCTCGGGCAATTCGACGGATCACCGGTGCGCTGATCTTATCGCCCAGAATGCCACAACCCAGGCACCAAGGCGTCCAATCGCCAAGCCTGACGGGACAACAAAACCTTCCAAAATGGCGTTATTGGCGATAAGACCGGTCGGAAACGCACGACATGCCGACCAGTGGCACATGGACGAGAATACGAATGCTGAAAGTTCAGGTGGTTGTCCCCACGTATAATCACGCGGCCTACCTGGCGCAGACATTCGACAGCATTCTGGCGCAGGAAACCCAGCACGATTACCAGATCCTTGTGCATGACGATGCCTCGACGGACGGGACACGCGAGATCATCGAAGAGTATGCCGCCCGGCACCCCGGGCGTTTCGAGTGTATCCTGCGCGATGAGAACATGTTCCAGCAGGGCCACCGCATCGCCACGCTGGTCTGGCCCTATTACAAGGCCAAATATATCGCCTACCTGGATGGTGATGATATCTGGACCCGCACCGACAAGCTGCAGAAGCAGGTTGATTTCATGGACAAATACCCACGGTGCATGATCAGTCAGACCGGTGCGGTTTTCTTCGACAATGCAACCGGCGAGGTGCTGCACCCGTTCCCGCCCGAGGAAAAGCGGATCATGCGGACGCATTTCGAAGACCTCGCCCCGGCCAACTACCTTCTTTCATCGGCGGTGATGCACCGGCGCGATGCCCTGCCGGCATTGCCGTCTGATTTCAACGACATCGGATTCGGGGATTATGCCAAGTTTGCGCTGATTGCCCGCAAGGGCTGGATCGGTTTCATAGACATCGACGCGACGAAGTACCGTATTCACGAGAAGAACATGTGGTACGGCAAACCTTACGAGGAACGCCTGAAGAAGACCCAGGCCGTCCAGGCCTATGTTGCAAAACACGCGCCTGAACCTTTTGATGCTGTCTGGAACGGCGTCAGCAAGGGGGAAATGATACCGCCAATGGAGGTTCGGAAGAAGTGCATCAAGGCGCGCAAACGGCGCTTGGCGCTTGATGACCTGTTCGGATTTGTTCCCAAGGCTCTGTTTTCGGTTCAGCAGGCATTGGGTCTGCGTCCCTGATTTGGCTTGATGGCAACGCCGAGGCATGAAATGGGACGCAACGTGCGAACCAGGAGACCGCGCAGATGACATCGAAACGCACCGCCGCTTTCCAGAGGAACCCCAGGCTCGAAGCGTTGCTTGGGCGATTGAACGAGGCGATCGCCGACGTCACCTTTCCGGCGCAGGAAACCCCACCCCTGCCGCCGCTCTTCATCCTTGGAACACCGCGCAGCGGGACGACCTATTGCATGCAGTGGCTCGCGGCCAGCGGTGCGTTTTCCTATCCGTCGAACCTGATTGCGCGGTTCTGGCGTACCCCGGCCATCGGTGCCGTGTGTCAGCAGATGCTGACCGATCCGACCTATGATTTCCGGGGTGAATTTGCCGATGTGAGCTTTAGCGGCCTCGAAAACCGCTCGGAATTGGGCAAGACGCAAGGCCTCCTGTCGCCGAACGAGTTCTGGTATTTCTGGCGGTCCATCTTCCCCGGGGACGGAGATATCGGCATAGACCTGACCCAGGCCACGGGGCCTCAATTCAGTGCCTTTACGGAGAAGCTGCAGGATTTCGCGGCAGTTCGCGCCAAACCGGTCGTGACCAAGGGGATGATCGTCAACCATCAGGTGACGGCCTTCGCCAAGGGTCTGCCGAACGCGCTTTTCATCCATCTCGACCGCGATCCATACGCATCGGCCTGGTCGCTCCTGCAGGCGCGGGAACGGATGCACGGAGAGCGGTCGATCTGGTATTCCTTCAAGACCCCGAACCAGGCCGACCTGCAAACCCTGCCGGCACCGCAGCAGGTCATGGGACAGATCGACACGATCCGCCGCGATCTCAAGGCACAGCTATCGGAGTTGCCGCAGGACCGTTGGCTTTCGATTGACTACAGCGCCCTATGTCAGGACCCGGATGGCGCTTTCGACCGCATTCGCAGCCTTTTTGCCGGACAGGGTGTCGAACTCAGTGGACAGAACTGCCTGCCACCGGCGCGCGTCTCGCGCCCCGATATCCCGTCCGATGTGGCCGCGGCATTTGATGCCTATCTTGGCAATTAAGCCTCGTTGCCGCGGATCAGGATGGTCAGATCGCCGATGATCTGCTCCTTGCTTGCCCCCGCCATATCCGGATGCGTCGGGATGTTGATGACATGGCCATAGACCTCTTCGGTCATCGGAAGCGCGGCCAGGGGTTTGTAATACTTTGCGAAATTGATGTGCCGCGTAAGGCGCAGACGCTCCAGCGGGATCGGCGCCTCGGACAGAAATGCCGCGCTGGTCTTTGGCGTGACCCCTCCAAGGGGCAATAACGGGCGCAGGCCCATTTCCGCCGCGATCCCTCCGATCCGTTCCTCCTGCTCGTAGTAGCGCGGGGTCCATTCGGCGGTCTTTTCTAACCGGCTCAGGTGGAAGGCGCAGGAAATATCCGAGATCTTGCCGTTATTCATCCAAAGTCGCGCTTCCCCCGGCGGGGCGCTGTAATCCAGCAGCGTATAGAAATCTTCGGCCCGATCCGCGGGCGTGATCGCCAAACCACCCTCGCCCAGCCCATAAGGTTTAGTCTGATGCAGGCTGAAACTCTGCCACGGCCAATCGGGAATACCCGCGCGCACGCCCGCGGCATTGTCGAAAAGCATCGCCTTGCCGCTCTCCCGGGCAAAATCGATATAGGCCGAGAAATCCTGCACCATCCCCAGCGTGTTGACCACGACGAAGCCGTCAAAACTATCGCGATCAAGCGCCTTGAGCGCCTCGAGGTCCAGCATGCCGCGCGCGTCACAATCCACAAAGGCAATATCCGCAAAATAGCCACGGCCCATGTTCTGAAAGGTGAAACTGGACGAGACCCAGCGCAGCGGCCGCCCCAGATCCGCCTCGTGCAGCCGCGCCATCGCCTCAAGTGCCACACCGCCGTTGGAACAGGGTGTCACACAGGCACCGGCAGGTATCTGCAGGTGCTCGGCAAAGGCGTCGGCCATGCGGTGGTAGAGCGGCCCACGATTGGCCCAGGTATTCACCGCCGCGCACTCTTCCAGCAGGGTGGCAACACGCGCCATATCGGGGGTCTTGTTTTCAACGAACTTGATCACGCGCGGGTCCTCGCCAACCTGATGAAACGGCGCTTGCCGCTTCCTGCCATCTGGCTATCAGCCCGGTTTCACCGGCGCAAGCGCAGGCCGGTTAATCGAGCCGGTAGCGCGTCAGCATATCGCGGATTTCAGCCGGGTCATTGAACATCATCACGTCGAGGATCGACAATGACGGCACGAAATCGCCATCGAACTGCGGATAGGTGATCTCTGCCGGTTCGATGAATTTCAAGTCTAGGCCCTGTTCCCGGAACGCATCCTTGTCATAGAGGTCCCGCCCCCCCGGCGCGTTTACGTACAGTCGCGCATCGCGGGTTTTGCAAATCGCCAAAACGCGCTCGTCCGCCCGCAGGCCTTGCCCGGCGTCCAACTCTGACGCGCGCAACAGAGGTGTCTTCAGTCCGACATATTTCTTGACCTGCTCAAGCGACATAAACAGGAAATCGCCGAGGTTGGTTTCATCCGCGGTCATGATCCGTTCAAAGACCGGCATCACCTTGGCGAAAAACGGCGCATCACCATAGGCTTGCGAGACCTTGGCCAGCAATGACTGGCTTGCCGCTTCGTGGTTCTCCGACAGGTAGCGTTCGTTGATCTTGTCGCCCAGCCGGCCCTTGCGCAACGGCAGTGTGAACGTGTGCGCAGCACCGCCGAGCAGCAGCCGGTTACGATTGATCCAGCCGCCCTTGGAGAACTGGACATCATCGTAGACGATGAATTCGTCCACCGATTGCATCAACTGCCAATAGCCGAGATAGGGCAGGAAATAGGGCTGCATGATCGCCAGCGATTTGTCGCCGGACGGGGCGGATTTTGGGCTGTTCTGTTCGATATTGCGCCTCATCAATTTGGTTGTAAGCACTTGGCGGAACCAGCTAAGACTGGGGGACAAATTAGGATTAATTTCAATGCATCACAAGCGGCTCTCCAGTCCGGTTTTCCTGATGTGCTCGGAACGGTCGGGCAGCAATCTGATCACGCGGATATTTGGCGCCCATCCGGATTTCTTTGCACCCAGTCCCGCGCATCTTTTCCGGGTTTTTGCGCCCTTCGACCCCGCGCAGGACCTGAGCCGGGACATCGCGCGGATGTTTGATGCCAAGCTCGGGATCTGGAAGCTCGACGACCTGCCCGTGGACGAACGATTGGCCGTGATGGCCGATAGCGGGACAACCGCCGAAATGATCGCGACCCTGCTGAACGCCGAAGGCAGGTTGCAGCAACGCGACCGCCTGTTCCTCAAGGAAAACTCCTCGCACGGGTTTCTGGACTTCATGGAAAGCGTGTCGGACGACCCGCAATACGTGCATATGATCCGTGACCCGCGGGACATGGCGGTGTCGTGGGTGGCGGCGCCCACTTTGCGGGGCGGTGTCGTGCGCGCGGCGCGGCGGTGGCTGTCGGACGCCGAAGGGTCGGTCAAGGCCGAGGATGGACGGACCATCGTGCGGCTCAGCTACGAGGCCCTTGTGAGCCAACCGGAAGAGACATTGAGGCGTGTTTGCGACGCATTGGACGTGCCTTTTTCCGAGGCCATGCTCGAACATGTCGGCCATAGCCAGGGCGTGGCGCAGGATGCCGGGCGCACGGCGCTCTGGGGCAACCTGTCGCGCGGGATCATGCGCGACAATTTCAACAAGTTCGCAGGCAAGCTCAGCGATGACGAGATCGCGTTTATCGAGGCCCTGTGCGGCCCTATGATGGCGCGGTTCGGATACGAAAAATCCCGGCCCGCGGACGCGCCGCCCTATGGCAGTCACGAGAGTTTCGCGGCACTGGAGGTCGCCTTGGAAGCGCAGGAGCCGTGGGAGAAGCCCGCATACCAGGCATTGCCCGAGGACGAGCGCCGACGTCTCGAACATTGGTCCGCCCTGCGGCAGGAATTGATCGACCGTCACGGCTGACCTCGGTTTTTGGTGGATCAATCCGGGCAGGCGCAGTACCAACGGGGCCACGACAGCCACCCGGAAACGCTGGAAGATCACGATGAAACTGCGCACCCTTTTCAATGCCGGAAAATCCAGCACCCCGCAGGAGCAGGACAAGATCTTCTGCATCTCGTTTCAGCGCACCGGCACGACCAGCGTCGGTAAATTCCTCAAGAACGCGGGGATCCGCGTTGCCGATTGGTCGGTGTCGCACCGCAACCAATGGGGCAGGAAATGGGCCGAGGGGCAGTTCGACGCGATCTTCGACAGCGACGATTTTCAACAGCACCAGGGGTTCGAAGACGGGCCGTGGTTTTGCCCCGAATTCTACCGTGTTCTCTATCACCGCTTCCCGCGCGCCAGGTTCATCCTGCTGGAGCGCGACGCAGATGCCTGGTTCGCCTCGATGCTCTCGCATTCCGGGGGGCGTTCACTGGGGGTGACGGCGGTCCATGCCAAGATCTATCGCCGGGAAGCGGAATATCTCGATCTCTGCGAGCGGGCCAAGACACCGGAGGATGTGGACCTGAACGGGCTGTCTCTGGCCGGACATGACGCGCATTACACCGAGATTTACCGCACCCGGAACCGCGAGACACGGCAGTTTTTCCAGGAGCGCGATCCAACGCGGCTTTACTATTGCCGGCTGGAAGATCCGGAGAAATGGACGGGGTTGTCGACCTTCCTCGGGCTTGATCCGGCGAAGGCCCAGGAGGTACACGAAAACAAATCCCCCGCAGGGCAGCAGAAGTGACGCAAGCCGCGCCAAAAGAGCCGCTGCGCTATAGCATCGTTGTCCTGAGCTATAATCAGGCGCCCTTTGTCCGCGACGCCGTCGAGGGGGCATTGGCGCAGGACTGCCCACCGCTTGAGATCATCATCTCCGACGATTGTTCGACCGATGGCACTTTTGACATTATCCAAGACACGATCCGCGGCTATGACGGCCCGCATCGTGTCACCGCGCGGCAAAATCCGCAAAACATCGGGCTCGTGGCGCATATCAATGCCATGTTCGATGTGGCGAGCGGCGACGTGCTGATCCCGGCCTATGGCGACGATATCTCGCTGCCCAACCGCGCGGCCGAGATCATGAAGACGTTCGATGCGGAAGCGCCGCTTCTGGTGCATTCGGATGCGACAGCGATTGATCCGGAGGGACACGAGACCGCCACGACCTATCGCAAGGCGGATTTCTTTCGCACCACCGACCCGCTGGACACGGCGACCTCCATGGCGGTTTACCTCGGGGCTTCGGGCGCCTGGCACCGCGACCTCTTCACCAAGTACGGGCCGCTGAAACACCCCAATATCTATGACGATCACGTCTTTGGCTTCCGCGCGGCGCTTGAGGGTCGTGTAAGCTTCATCGAAAAACCGCTTCTGAAGTATCGCGAAGGGATCGGCCTGTCGCATCAGTTGAAACAGGATCGCAATGCCGGGGCCGCGCGGGACCGGCGCCGCAAGATCCTGAACATGATGGTGGCGGCCTTCAGCCAACGCCTTGATGACGCCACGACCTTTGGCCTCGCCACTGATCATCCGATCATGCGCAAACTGGCAAAGGCACGGCGCAAGGCCACGCTGCGCGCGGCCTGTTATGACGGCATCGGTCGCATGATCCTGCGAAACCTGCACCAGCCCGGCGCCGCCCTGACTGCGGCGGGGGCCGAGGGGTTGCGCATCCTGCGCGGACGCTGAGCGCAGCGGTTACTTCTTGGCATACCCTTGCTTCTGCGCGCCATAGAGCTGCGCATAAAGGCCCTGGTCAGCAAGCAATTCCTCGTGTTTGCCACGCTCGATCAGCTTGCCTTTTTCCAGCACGAAAATCTGATCCGCATCGACCACCGACGAGAGGCGATGCGCCACCATGATGGTGGTCTTGCCCTTGGTCAGCCGGTCCAGCGCCGATTTGATCCGCTCTTCCGTGGCCTGATCCAGTGCCGAGGTCGCCTCGTCCAGCAAAAGGATCGGCGCGTCGCGCAGGAAGGCGCGTGCAATCGCAATCCGCTGTTTCTGCCCACCCGACAGCTGCGCGCCCTTGGGGCCGACGGGCTTATCGCCCCGCGACCGGATGAAATCGGCAATTTCGGCATCTTCGGCCGCGCGCCAGATCTCTTCGTCGGTGGCGTCGGGGTTCACATAGCGGATATTTTCCCAGATCGAGTTGTTGAAGATCACGATATCCTGCGCCACCACGGAAAACGCATCCCGCAGCTTCAGAACCTTGAGCTTGTTGATCGGAATGTCGCCGATCGTGATCTCGCCGGATTTCACGTCATAAAGCCGCGAGAGTAGCGACAGGATGGTTGTCTTGCCCGATCCGGTCGACCCGACGATGGCCGACACCTGCCCGCCCTTGAAGGTCATGTTCAGATCGTCAAAGAGCGGTTGTTCCTCGCTATAGCTGAAACCGACGTCTTTGAGGACGATATCCGCGCTTGTATCGAATTCCGACAGCGCATCGGGCGCGTCGTTGATCGTTGCCTTCTCGTGGAAGAAATTGCGCACCCGGTTCAGGATCACGAGGTTGTTCTGCACCCCGCCAAAGAACTGCGCCAGAAGGCGCGCGGGATCGAAGATCATCACCATGCCCAGAAGGAAGGTAATGATGCCCGCGCCATCCATATCGAAATCGGGGCTGAGTACCATGTAGCCGCCGCCGCCGATCACCAACGCGTAGACAAAGGCGGATGAGAGGTCGATGGATGGCATCAGAAGCGCCTGCGTGGTCTGCGCCCGGATCAGCAGATCGCGAATGATACTTGTGCCTTTGATGAGCCGGTCCCGCTCGATCGGTTCCTGCCGGGCGATCTTGACCGTGCGCATGCCGTTGGTCATCTCTTCGATGCCACTCATGTACTGGATCGACGCCTCCTGCATCTTTTCCTGGGCGTCCTTCACCCGGTCAGCCACGTGGTTCATTACCCAGATGATGAATGGCAACACGATCAGTGCCGTCGAGAAGAGATACGGGTTCTTGTAGATCAGGTAGCCCGAGACAATCACCACAGTCACAAAATCCCGCAACGCATTGGCCGCCGCCCCGCCCACGAAAAGGCCCAGGGATTGCGGCTGACCGACAACCTGCTGCAGGATTTGCCCGGATTTCGTGCGTTCGAAATAGGCAAGATCAAGCTGCATCATATGCTCGATCATGTCGCGGCGCAGTTCGAACACCACGCCATTGCTCAGCCGCATGGAGACGACCGGCACAAGGTAGGACATCAGCCCCCGCACCGCGAAGAGGAAGAAGACAAAGAGGCATACATGCAGCAACTCACGCATCGTGCCGGATTCGAAAATGACCCGCAGGCCGCTTTCCGTCATCGCCAGGAACTGCTGATAGACAAGGCCCTGCACGACGATCATCGCAAGAACGACCAGGATCATCTTGAACCGCTTTCGGCAATAGGTTCGCCAGATCCAGCGAAGATTATCCCGATCGGTCGCGGAAAAAAGCGGCCCGTATTTCTTTTGCTTTTCTTTTGCCATGAGGTTTTGCTTATCCGTCGCAACCGCAGGTATGCGTCTGAGGCCGGGCCGTCAGGTCACCCCGCCAATTGCATGTCTAGTGCCAAATAACAACTGACACCGGGCTTGCCAACCGCCAAGCCCGGGCGCGGATCATTTGCGTTTCACGATGTAATTCAATTCCGAAAGCGTCACCTTTACGGCGACGCGCCCATAGGTCCGCAGGAATTTCAGCCATGGCATTGCGTAGAAGTCGCCGCGGTGGCGTACTTTTTCGATCTCTGCCTCGATACTACGTATGACCTCGCTGTCATCCGGCAGGCCAAAAGTCCTGGCATCCTTTAGGCGTTGTTCGAAAAGGGCCTTCCTGGCCCAAAATCGCTGCTGGCGCCGCTTGCGCGAGGCAGCCATCGATTCAAGCCGGTATTGGCTGTTGGACACGTTCGAAATGCCCACATCCTGCCGGTAACAGACAAGCTGCTCGTCGACATAGCTGATCCGCCCCTCAAGGGCCGCCCGGAACCCGGTAATAAGGTCCTCGAAAGCCTTGCTGTAAGCAGGCAGCGGTCCGTATTTCTGCCAAAGCTCCTTGCGATAGGCAGACGTCGCCCCCAGGAAAAGCGCATCGGAAAGTGCGGCCTTGGCGATATCTTCGCTGTGATAAAACAGTGCGTGTTTGTGGCTTTCCTCCGCCGGGTTACCCGCTCCGTCGATCGTGCTGGCATCGGAATGCACTAACAGGGCGTCGTCGCGCTCCATCACTTCCAGCAGGCGGGAAACGCGATGGGGGACCGAGGTATCATCGGCCGGAAACGGCACGCAAACATCGGCGCTGGCCATTTCGACCAGGAAGTTGATGTGGTTGTTGACGCCAAGGTTCTTGCGGTTGCGGTTCAGCCTCAGCGTATGCGGCCCGTCGTATCCGGTCGCCATCTCCTGCATGATCTGGAAGGTCGCGTCCGAGGAGCTGTCATCGGAAAGAATGATCTCCAGGTCGCTGGCATCCTGAGCCAAGGCACAGTTTACCGCATCGCGAATGAAATTTTCCTGGTTGTAGGCAAGCAGCAAGATGCTTGCGCGGTATTTGGGTGCAGCCATGACACTCTGCAGCTATCGTTGAAGTTGTGGCCTCCGCTACTAGCCCCGGCGCAGAAGTACAACCGGTATCCGCAAGAAAACCCGACCGGCCACAGGATTTCGCCATCGTTTCCGTGGATTTCCCGATCCCATGGGCCAAGTGCCGCCGAACGCGGTCGGCGAAAGGGACGCGCGCGCGCCTCATCTTCGGCCTTTCGCCTCCCCGCTATTATCTAATATGACTGTAGAAAGCCCGGGCCAATCCGGGCATTGCACAAGGATTCGCACATGGCCGGAACCCCGCGTCGCCCGCTGCTTCTGCTCTCGGTCCTTCTGATCGGCCTGGCTTCTTGCGGCTTCACACCGGTCTATGCCCCCGGTACCGACTCCTCTGCCATTCTATCGGAAATCGAAATCGCGGAACCTCGGAACGAACAGGGCTATCTCTTTGTCCGCGAGATGGAAGATCGCCTTGGCCGTCCGTCCAATGCCACCAAGCTGCTCAACTACAAGATCACGATTCGCGGTGAGGGTGTTGAAAGCGACACCGAAAGACGGCGTTTCGTCGGTGCCGTCAATTATGAACTCATCGACCTCAAAACCCGCGCAGTTCTGGAAAGAGGCACGGTCGATTCCTTTGCCGGCTATTCCGTCTCCGATGGTCTCTTCAGCAGCGCACGCCAGGACGCGATCAAACGCCTCGTCATCATCCTTGCAGATCAAGTGACCCGCGAACTGATCGTCAAACTCGCCGCTCCCTGATCCGCCGGATTTCTTTCCCGACGACACCACCTGGCGCCGATCCGAGGCGGACAAGCGAAGCGCGGACAACGAGATACCCGGCGTGCGCGTCAGCGCACTCCTTTTGACTGAATCAACAGGCGCAGGATACGCGGCAAGCGCCGGAAGCAGGCCTTCACGATCACCCCATATTCCAGCTCACCAGCGAGCAATTCCATGTATTGCCGTCGCACACTCGACGAATTGCGGAAAGATGTCTCGAACATCCGTCGGCACCGAGGGCGAAAGATCAGATGCCGCAACAGGGTGGCGGCCCTCAAGGACCTGTGAAGAGGCCGCAGCCTGCGTCGATACGCCGTCAACGCATGCTCCGGCCGCCCCGACCTTATCGCGCCGACCGCGGCAAGCGCCGCCGTCTGTCCGCTTTTCATCGCATGGGCGATCCCTTCGCCGGTGATCGGATCCACCAGCCCCGCCGCATCGCCCGCCAGCAGGACCGCCCCCTTACCCGGTAATTTGCGGTAATCCCCGAAGGGCAGGAACTGCCCCTTGATACTCTTGGCCGCCCCCTCGACGCCCTGCCCGGCGAGATAAGATGCCATCGCACCTTTCATGTCCTCGTTTTCCGCCAGAAGCCCGCCAACACCGATGGTCGTGCTGCCCTGCTTGGGAAAACTCCAGCCGTAGCCCCAGGCCGCGGCGGCAATATCGACGCTGATCGGCATCTCCTGTGCCCTTGGGTTGGCCGGGGCCTCAATTTCCAGGCCAAAACCGATCCGGGCGTGGTCAAAGCTCTGCCCGAAAAGCGTCCGCGCAACCATACTGTTGACCCCATCCGCGCCGATCAGGACGCGGTATCCAATCCGCCGGCCATCGCTCAAAACGACATGACGGGCCGCAAGATCAACCTCTGCGATTTCCTGCCCGGTCAGATCCACAGCCCCGCGCACCAGGGCCTGCTTGACCAGGTGATGATCGAAATCCCAACGCATCGAGAGGTAAACCGGCGGGGCATCATGAATTGTCCCCATCGGTCGCCCCTGGAATTGAAACGTGATTGCCGCCCTGCGTTCCAGCGGTGTGACATCGAGCGGCGCGCCAAAGATCTCGGCAAAGTACCGCAGCGACCGGCCCGTGATAAGCCCACCGCAGAGCTTGTCGCGCGGGAATGCCTTGCGGTCGATCAAGGCCACGCTGTGCCCCGCGGCGGCCACCGTGGCCGCCGCCGCCGATCCCGCTGGCCCCGCGCCGATCACAACCACATCGAATAGCTCCGCGCCCATGTCGCTCCCGTCCTTGTCCGCGCCCTGCGATAACAGATTTTTGCCGCCGGGGAATGCCCTTCAGATCACTGCGCCGGCAAGGCGTTCCTTCGGATCATGGTTCGCAGCGCAAAGCTCGACCGCATGGACCGGATGCCCCCGATCCGCATCAACCCCTCTTCCAGGAAATTGTCGAACGCGGTCAGATCGGCGGCCACAACCCGGATCAGCACATCGCGCGTCCCGGTCATCAGGTAGCACTCCATCACCTCGTCGAAACGCCGCAGCCCCTCTTCGAATGTCTTGATCGCGTCACGCGACTGCGTCTCAAGTTCAACGAAGATAAAGACATTCAGCGGCAGGCCGAGCTTCTCCTGATCCACCCGCGCGGAATATCCGGTGATGATCCCGTCAGCTTCAAGCCGGGTGATCCGCCGCGCGCAAGGCGTCGGCGACAGCCCAACTGCCGCGGACAGGTCGGATAGTTTCTGACGGCCATCGCGTTGCAAGGCCGCGATAATCTGTCGGTCGATGTGATCCATTCCCCTAATTTCCCCGCAAATTTTAGGCGTTTCACCTAATATTAACCTTGTTTCATCCAAAATACGCTGATTTTTCGCGCAAGACACCCTCTATTCCTGCGGCAGCGGAGGAATTTCAGACATGATCACACAAATCGCATCAACCACACATGAAGCCGTCTACCAGGTATCCGACGACGAAAGCGGACTGTCGGGGTTTATCGCCCTGCACTCGACCCGCCTTGGACCGGCGGCAGGGGGCTTGCGGATGCGGGAGTATGATAATGCGCAGGCCGCTCTTGAGGACGTGCTGAACCTGTCGCGTGGCATGACTTACAAGAACGCCGCCGCGGGGCTGCCGCTTGGTGGTGGCAAAGCGGTTATCATGGGCAACCCCGCCACGGCCAAAACCCCGGAATTGCTGCGCGCCATGGGTCGCGCGGTCGAGGCGCTGCAGGGTCGTTACTGGACCGCCGAGGATATGGGCATGAACCCCGAGGACATGTCGGAGCTGGCCCGCGAAACCAGGTTTGTGGCGGGGCTCGATACCGGCGATCATGCAAGCGGCGATCCGTCGCCCGTCACCGCCGAGGGGGTCTTCAATGCCATGAAGGTGGGGGCGGCGCATCGTTTTGGCGGCGCCGATCTCGGTGGCAAGACCGTCGCGGTGCAGGGCTTGGGGCATGTCGGCTGGCATCTTTGCCGCATGTTGGACGCGGCCGGGGCAAACCTGATCGTCGCGGATATGGATGCGGCCCGAACCGCCGGAACAGTCAAGGAGTTCGGCGCCGAGGCGGCCGCGCCGGATACGATCCACCGTGTCCCGGCGGATATCTTTGCCCCTTGTGCCATCGGCGGTATCCTGAACGCGCAGACCATCCCCGAGCTGCGCGTGGACCTCGTCTGTGGCGCCGCCAACAATCAACTCGCCACAGCATCGGACGCTGATCTTCTGGTCGACAAGGGCATTCTCTATCTGCCCGATTACGTCGCCAATGGCGGGGGCATCATCAACGTGGCCGCCGAGATCCTGAAGATCTCGGATCGGGGCCCATGGGTGGCTGAGAAGCTCGAGACGTTGCGGCAGACGATGGAGCGCATTCTGTCCAAGGCGCGGACCGAGCGGAGCAGCCCCGCCCATGTCGCCGATCGGACAGTGGATGAACTGATCCTGCAAGAAGCCGTCTGACGGATCTGACACCCGGCCTTTCGCCCGCTTGAGAGGCCGGAGGCGGCCTGTTACGATCGACACCGTGTTCGGCGCAGATCGGTGAGGTGTCCATGGCCCGTCTTCTGAAAAACTCTACCATTCCCGCGCTTGCCTTGCTTGCCGCGTGCACCGCTGGCAGCGGCAGCGATGTCACCCGCCTCAAGACGGAACCGGTCCTGAGCGGCGGCACTTATTCGACCGGGGGCGGCATCACCGTGGCAAGCGCGTTTCGCGACATCGGCGGACAGACCGCGGTTTGTGGATTATGGTCGGAAAGCGCGGTTCAAACGCCTTATACCAAGGGCAAGGCCAAGAAGGTCCTCTCCAGCGGCGCGGTGTACCTCGATGGCACAAGGCTCCTCTCCGGGGTCGACTTTTTTGCCAAGATCCCCCCGACGACGGATTACGCCACCGTCTCTGCACCTTGCGCCGTGACCGAAGTACCCTGGCGGCCAGGATACGCCGACCGCGTCCCGGATATCCGATTGCCGCAACAGATCGTCTATCAGGATCGCGGCGGCATCAAGGGGCCGATCGTCGAGTTCCGGCAAACCGGTCCCGGGGCGCTAGGCGGATCGCTGAACCTTGTGCAGGCGGTATTCGGCAACACGGTGCGCCTGCCATTGGGGAACAACCCAATCCAGGGCGGCGGTCGGTACAGTTCAGGGGGTGGTGTGAAAGCTGCCGTGGATCTCCGCCCGGTGGGCAACGACGCATATATCTGCGGCACTTGGTCGGAAAGCCGGGGCCAGTCACCGCGCACCGAAATGCAGGCACCGGAAGTGCTGGCCCGCGCGGCCGTGACCGTTGATGGCAAGGTGCTGGTCAAAGACCTGCGGTTCCTGCGCCGGGCATCATCGCGCGGGTCCCTTGCCGGGCGTCAGGCGAACTGCGTCGATACCGGGCGGTCCTGGGCGGATCTTGCCGATACCCGGACAGTGTCACTGCGGTTTCCGGCCTTCGTGGTCTATCCCGGGCCCGACCGCGCCATCACTTTTTCGCCGACCGGCAGCGGTGGATGAAAAATCACCGCCCCGACAATTGAAAACCGCAGTCCGATGCGGCATCTAACAGGAAAGACAGGTCGAAACGCGGCAACAGGCATGGGGTGAGTGGTGCGAAATTTTCTGATGATGGGCGTGGTTGCAGCGGTTCTGGCAGGCTGCGGCGGGGGTAACAGCAATTCAACACCGGGCCGCGCCGTCAGCACCGCCCCGACGCCGGTGGCGAGTGGGCCCATCAGCAATGCGTGCCTTGCCTCGGACCGGACGGCGCGGTCAAGAAAGCTCTGCGACTGCATTCAGGCGGTTGCCAATCAGACCTTGACCGGCAGCGAGCAACGCCGCGCCGCGTCTTTCTACAGCAACCCGCAGCAGGCACAGAATATACGGCAATCTGATCGGGCCGCGGACGAGCAATTCTGGAAAGCCTATCGCGCCTATGGCGAGCGCTCGGAACGGGTCTGCCGGACGGGGTGATCTCCGAGGTTATCAGATTGCGTGCGCTATCGCGCACATCCCCATATCTCGTCGCGCGCCTCCGGCGCGACATCCTCGGGCCGCCAGGATCAGTCGTCTTGCGTGATTTTCTGGCGTGCAAATCGGGTGATAGCGGTCGTGAGGCAATCAAGGCTGTCATGCCAGGCAGCCCCCCTTGGAAGATGATCCGTGAGCAGGGACAATTCCGTGCAGGCGATCAGAAGATGTTCCGCGCCTGCGTCCAGTAGGCTCTGCGCCTGAAGTCTCAGCTCTTCGCCGGTCTCTTCCGGACCCCTGCCAGCCTTGACGCGCTGGATCAGGGCGAGCATTGCCGGTTCATCCGATGTCCAGACCGGTGTCAGATTGTGCGCGGCAAAACTTGCGTCAAACACCGACGCCATCCGCGTGGCCGGGGAGGCAAGCATGCCAATACGGCGGGCGCCGGAGGCCGCCAGAGCCTCTGCGGTCAGGTCGATCATGTTCAGGAAGGGCAGATCAGTCGCGCCTTGGACCGCGGGGGCATAGTGATGCGCGGTATTGCAGGGCATCGCCAGCGCCGCCGCACCCGCCTCCCGAAGGTCTTGTGCCATGCCCGCCAGCGTCGGCCCAGGATCCTCTCCATGACCTTCGATCAGGGCGGCGATGCGCGATGGCACCTGCGGATTTTGATGCACGATCAGCGGGACATGATCGGCATCATCCGCCGCAGGTATCGCCGCGAGAACCTTTTGCATCAGCAGGATGGTGGCCTCGGGCCCCATCCCGCCAAGAATGCCGACTGGCCTCATTTCGGAACGTCGAAGCAATGCGTGTAACCGGTCAGGCCGATGGCGCCGCCGGTATGCAGGAAAACCACACGCTCTCCTTTCTTGAAATGGCCTTTGCGGATCAGGTCAATCAAACCGGCACCGCCCTTGGCAGAATAGACCGGATCAAGCAGGATCGCCTCGGTCTTGGCAAAGATATCAATCGCTTCAAGCGTGTCGTCGCCGGGCATGCCGTAACCGGGGCCGACGTAATCGGTGTTGGCCACGACATCCTCGCGCGCCACCACACCGGGGCAGCCGAGCTTTTCAGCGGTTTTGACGGCGAGGTTGTAGACATTCTCTTCCTGCTTTGGCTTGGGCGCACGAACACCGATGCCCAGAAGCGGGATGTTGGCGTTCATCGCCTTGAGGCCGGTGATAAGGCCCGCCTGCGTCCCGGCAGAGCCGGTCGCGTGCACGATATGGTCAACATCAAGGCCCATCGTCACGAACTGGTGCAGCATCTCGAAGGCGCAGTTCACATAGCCCAAAGCGCCGGTCGCGTTGGAGCCGCCACCAGGGATCGTGTAGACCTTCTTGCCCTCCGCGCGAAACTTGTCGGCAACAGCCTCCATTTCGGCATTCATGTCGAGGTCGGGACCGCGATGTTCCATCGTTGCGCCATGCAGATGGTCGAGCAACACGTTGCCGTTATACTTGTAGTTCTCATGGTTATAGCCGGTGCGATCTTCGAGCAGGATATGGCAGGCCATGCCCAATTTCGCCGCCGCCGCCGCGGTCTGGCGGGCGTGGTTCGATTGGGTGGCGCCCTGGGTCATTACCATCTCGGCACCTTCAGCCTGCGCCTCGGCCATCAGGAACTCCAGTTTGCGGGTCTTGTTGCCGCCGGTCGATAGCCCGGTGCAATCGTCGCGCTTGATCCAGATCTCCGGCCCGCCGAGATGTTCGCTCAGGCGCGGCATATGTTCGAGTGGCGTGGCGAGATGGGCAAGGCGGACGCGGGGGAATTTGGCGAGATTCATGGCAGGACTCCTTATATGACGTTAATCGACATTAATCACACCGCAAGCCAACGCTCAAATTCGAAATCCCGACTTCTTTTTGCAAATCATGCAAGTTAGAGTGTGGCATGCGACTTGAATGGATTGACGACATACTGGCGGTTCTCGACACCGGATCGTTCAGCGCGGCCGCCGAACGACGGTTCCTCACGCCCTCCGCATTTACCCGGCGTATCCGGGGGATCGAGGCGGCACTTGGCTGCGATTTGTTCGACAGGGATCGAAAACCCGTGACGCTCTTGCCGCATGTGCGGGCGATGGAGGCAGAGATGCGCGCCGCGGCGCGACAGTTTCGAGACTTGCAAGCAGGCTTGTCGGATATTGACGGCCGCAATCGCAATCGCCTGTCCCTTGGGTGTCAACACGCGCTGACGACCATGGTATCGCCCCTGTTGGCGCGGAGCCTGACGCAGGATCGCGATGTGGAGCTGCGCATCCGGTCAGGGACGCGGAGCGAATGCCAGTTGATGCTGCTCAGACACGAGATTGATTTTGCGCTGGTGTATCAGACCGCGGGCGAAGCATCGGCCGCGGACAGCGCGCTTTTCGACAATGTGCCGATGGGGGCGGACCGGTTGCTGCCGGTGGCGAATCTTCGCGATCATCCGACTCTCCGCGCGGCGCTCGAAAAAATGCAGCTGCCGCTCATCACCTATCCGGCGGATATCTACCTGGGCGAAATCCTGCAACTCCACCTCCTGCCCGCTCTGCCGCGCGATGCGGTCACACACAGCGTGGCGGAAACCGGCCTCACCCCGGCGATCTTGCAATTTGTCCGCCAAGGCCTCGGCATCGGCTGGTTGCCGCGATCCGTCGCGCATGAATCGCTGGCCCGCGGAGAGGTGACCGACCTGTCGGACCGCCTGCCCAGCACCCGCCTCGATATCCGCCTGTTGCGGATGCGGTCCGGGGCCACGGCGTTGGCGGCGGCGGCATGGGACCGGCTAAGCACCCAGGCCCGGACGCTTGAGGTGGACGGGATCGACCGGCAGGCCGCCGATCAATAAGGCATGGGGTGGGCGCGGTGGGCGGCATCAATATCGCGCAACACCTCGTCGGAAAGCGTGACATCCCCCGCGCCCAGCGCCCGTTCCAGTTGCGCCAGATCGGTCGCGCCGAAGATGGCCGAACACATGAATGGCCGCGTCAGGCACCAGGCAAGCGCGAGATGCACCGGGTCGAGTCCGTGTTTTTCGGCAACGCCCAGATAGGCATCGACCGCGGCAAAGGCGCGGTCGGTCCGGCGTCCGCCCAGGTTTGACACAAGCGACATGCGCGATCCTTCGGGGACGGCACCGCCCTGGTATTTACCGGTCAGGAACCCCGCGGCGAGCGGCGAGAATGCCAGCAGGCCCACCTCTTCGTTGACGCTCAGCTCCGCCAGGTCCGTGTCATAGAGCCGGCACATCAGCGAATATTCATTCTGGATCGAAGCCACACGCGGCAGGCCCTTGTCTTCGGACAGGCGCAACCATTGCGCCGTCCCCCAGGCGCTTTCGTTGGAGAGGCCAAAGGCGCGGATCGTGCCCCGCTCGACCTCGCGTTGCAGCGCACCAAGCGTGTCTTCCATATGCGCAAGGGTCTCGGCACGGTCCTGTTTCGACGGGTCATAACGCCAGTTCTGCCGGAACATGTAGCTGCCGCGGTTGGGCCAGTGGAACTGGTAGAGGTCGATATAATCGGTCTGCAGCCGCTTTAACGATCCCTCGACCGCTTCGGGCACAGAGGCGGATGAAATTGCGGCACCGTCGCGCACATGGTTCATCCCCGCGCCGGAATGTTTCGTCGCCAGGATCACCTCCGCCCGGCGACCCGACCTGGCGTTCCACTCTCCGATGATCTCTTCGGTCCGCCCGACCGTTTCGGCACTGATCGGGTTGACGGGGTACATCTCGGCGGTGTCGACGAAGTTGATCCCGTGGTCGAGCGCCATGTCGATCTGGGCGTGGCCCTCGTCAGAGGTGTTCTGTGTCCCCCAGGTCATCGACCCCAGGCAGAGCTCACTCACCATCATCCCGGTCCGTCCGAGCGGTCTTGTCTTCATCGCGCGTTTCTCCCCACTTCTGTTGCGCGCACCCTAACGCCCGCGCGGCCAATCGCAATGCCCTCTGGGGTGGTTAGCCCTCGAAGCGACACGGCCAGCAGGGGTCACATCGCGCGCCCCTGACGCAAACGTGATGGCGCGTTCTGCGGCACACGCCAGAAACGCCCCTATCTGTCACCAGATGTTACGTACCCTGCTCCTCCTCTTCGCGCTCACCCCCACGCTCGCCGCCGCCGGGCCAGAGAGCTATCGCCTTGACCCCGATCGCTCAACCGTTGGCTTCAGCTATGATTTCGACGGCGCGCGCAAGTCCGGGCAGATGCCGGTATCGTCCGCCGATCTGCTGATTGACCTCGACAACCTGCCCGCCAGCCGCGTTCTGGTGACGCTGAACGCCGCGGGTGCGCGCGCCGGGTTCATTTTCGCAACCGAGGCGATGAAGAGCCGCAAGGTGCTCTATACCGCGCGTTTTCCGGAAATCCATTTTCGCTCCACCCGCATTGTCGGGGACCTGCGCGGCGCGAAGGTGACCGGTGACCTTACGGTGCGAGGCGTTACCCGCCAGGTCGTGCTTGATGCCCGCCTGTTTCGCCAACGCGGGACCGAACCGCAGGACCGCCGAAACCTGCTTGTCGAACTGACCGGCGCCATCCCCCGCTCGGCCTTCGGGGCCAACGGTTATCCCAATCTGGTCGGCGACGAGATCGGCCTTCGGATCATCGCCCGCATCACCAGATAGCGCCGAAAACGACACCCGAATGTCGAATAGGGCCGGGCACCGCGATCCGGCCATGACATGGTAGGCGCATTATGCGCATGCTGATTTCCTTTGCCGCCCTGTTCCTCTCGGTCATCCTGTTGCAGCTTTCGACCGGCGGTGTCGGGCCACTTGACGCGATTTCCGGCCTTGCGCTCAGCTTCAGCACCGCCGAGATCGGCCTGCTTGGCTCGGCGCATTTCTTTGGCTTTTTCATCGGCTGCTGGTGGGCGCCGCGCCTGATGGGCAGTGTCGGCCATTCCCGCGCCTTTGCCACGTTCACCTCAGCGGGTGCAATCGGCCTGCTGGCCCATATGCTCTGGATCGACGCCTATGCCTGGGCGGTGATGCGGGTGGCATCGGGCCTTTGCGTAGCGGGGTGTTATACGGTGATTGAGGCCTGGTTGCACGCGAAGGTCACCAACAAGACCCGCGGTCGCGCCATGGGTGCCTACCGTGTCGCGGATATGGGCGCATCGCTTGCGGCGCAGCTGCTGATTTCGGTTCTGGAGCCGGCCTCTTACGTCTCCTACAATCTGCTGGCCATCGTCTGCTGCGCCTCGCTGCTGCCGCTGACCTTGACCAAGGCGTCCCAACCCGAAACACCGGCGGCCCCGCGCCTGCGCCCGATGCTCTTGATCGAGTGTTCGCCGCTGGCGGCAGCCGGGGTGCTGGTTGCGGCCTTGTCAAGCGCGTCGTTCCGCATGGTCGGGCCGGTCTATGGTCAGCAGGTGGGGCTCGAAGTCGAGCAGATCGCCTGGTTCCTAGCGGTCTTTGTGCTGGGCGGGGCATTGGCGCAATATCCCGTGGGCTGGTTGGCCGACCGGTTCAACCGGCGGCACGTGCTGATCGGGCTGTCTTTTGCCGCCGTGATCTCCTGCGTCTTCGGGGCCTACTCCAATTATCTGGGCCCCGCAGGGGTCATGGCGGCGGCCTTCCTCTTCGGCCTGACCAGCTTCCCGATCTTTTCGATATCCGCCGCCCATGCGAATGACTTCGCCGACAATTCGCAACGGGTCGAGCTTTCCGCCGCCTTGATGTTCTTCTACGCGCTCGGCGCAATCGCGGCACCGTTGCTGGCGTCGAAACTGATCGACAGTTTCGGGCCGTCAGCGATGTTCGTGATGATCGCAGCGGGTCACCTGCTGTTGGTGTTCTTCAGTCTTGTGCGGATGAAGGCGCGCAAGACCCGCGATGAACGCACCCCCTATATCTGGAGCCCCCGCACCAGCTTTACCCTGGGCCGCCTGACAGAGCGGCTGCGCGACAAACGCTAGGCGTCCAACCCCTCGATAAACCGGACAAGGTGACCGGCCACGATATCCCCGGCCTCCAGCAGCAGCGAGTGTTTCAGGTCCGGCAGGATCACCAGTTCCGAATTGGGAAGCGCATCGTCGATCAACCGGTTGAGGCGCGGGTTGCATCCGCCATCATTTTCCCCGGTCAGGATCAGCGACGGCGCGGTCACCTCGTGCAGCCAGGGCGCCATTTCCGTCCCCGCATAGATGCGGAACACGTTGAGGAATACGTCGGGATCGGTATCGACCACCTGTTTCAACCGGCGTTCGACCACATCGCCATGCGCGGCGATGAACCCATCGGTGAACCAACGGTCCGTCAGCGTGCCCAGCACCTGCGGGATGCCCTTTTCTTCCATCGCGCGGACAACGCCCCAGACCTTGGCGCTGTCGTCTTCGGTCCGAAACGCCGCCGTCGACAGAAGGCCCAGCGATTGCACCCGGTCGGGATACCGCAACGCATAAGCCGGGCCGATCATGCCGCCCAGCGAATGCCCGGCGAAATGCGCGGTGTCAAAGCCGGAGCGTTCACGCACCCGCTCAAGATCGTTCACCAACGCGTCGAGACCAAATTCGCCCGTCGGCATCGGCGACGCACCATGACCGCGCAGATCATAGGTCACGACGGTGAAATGCGGCGTCAGAACCGGCAAGGCCTTGGCCCAGGTATTGCGCGCCGCGCCAATCCCGTGGATCAGGAAAAGCGGCGGGCCGTCCCCCTGCACCGTGAATTCGCAGTCGATCACATCACTCATGACGCGGCCTCAGTCCGGGAACCTGTCGGAATTCAACTCTCCGCCAGTACCCCAATCGGATTTCTCGACATCGGTGATCACGACCTGCACGCTGTCGGGTGTCCCGCCCGCCGCGCCAACAAAGGCATCGGTCAGATCACGGACAAGCGCGCGTTTCTGCTCGACACTACGGCCTTTGAACATCTCTACCCGAATGATCGGCATCTTACGCTCCTACTCCGATTTCGGGCGCACCACGTGGAACGCACCGCTCATATAGGTCAGGGGTTGCTCGCCCGCGTCCGAAATGCCGGTCACGTCGCCGATGCAGATCGCATGGCTGCCGTGGATCACCGTCCGGTTGAGCGAGCAGGTGAAAGCCGTGGCGCGGGGCAGGATCGGCCCCTCTTCGGTCATCGTGACCTCGATCCCGTCAAACCGGTTGGGGTTGGTGGCATCGAGCGCCCCGGCGAAACGGTGCGCGACCTCTTCGGCATCTTCGCTCAGGATATTGACGCAAAAGACGCCGTTATCCTTGACCGCCATGGCAATCCGGCTGTCGGCCTTGAGGCACACGAGGACCGAGGGCGGATCGGCGCTCAGCGATGAAAAGGCGCTGACCGTGGCGCCGGACATGCCCGCGGGACCATCGGTCGTGACGACCGTGACGGTCGAGGCGACCTTGCGCATCGCGGTGATAAAGGCCTGACGCGCGGCGTTCATTGCGCCGCCCCCTGCCATGCGGGGCGTCCGGTGAAATGGGGCATGACTTCTTCGGCAAAACACTGGATCGACTCGAGCGTTTCCTGCGCCTCAAGCCCGAAATTCTTGTTCAGGATCACACGGTCGACCCCCAGCTCGGCATAGGGGCCCAGCTTGTCGATCATCTCCTGTGGGGTGCAAATCAAAAGGCTCTCTCCCAACTCTTCCACCGACTGATCGCGCGGCAGTTCCCGTACCATACCGTTATCCACGATGCCGGGGCCGGTAAAGACATTATCGAAACGGCTGTAGTACTTGTGGGCGGCCCCGATCTTGCGCTGCCGCTCTGTCGCGCCTGTGGCGATATGGGCGACACGGCTCAGCGTCAGGGTCAGGTGCGCGCCCGCCTTACCCATCTCATCCTTGGCACGGTTGAACCCGCCGACCTGATCGAGCAGCAGTTGATGATTGCCCGAAAGCGGTGTCGTCTGGATATGAAAGCCACGCTTGGTGCAGTGATAGATCCCCTCGGGGTTCATCACCGCCATCATCATCTGAATGGGCCGCACCGGACGCGGCATGATGGTGAGTGGCTCGAAATTGTAATAGTCGCCTTGCCACGAGACCTCTTCGCGACTCAAAAGCGCCTGCAATACATCGAGTGCTTCGTTGAACCGCGCCTGCGTTTCGTCCATCGGCACCCCAAGCCGCTCCATCTCGTAGGCAAAGGCGCCCCGGCCCACGCCGAGCATCAGGCGCCCCTCGGTAAAGATATCCGCCACCACGACCTCGCCCGCATAGGTCCGCATGTCATGCAGCGGCAGAACGACAATGGAGGTCATGATCTTGATGCGCTTCGTATGCGCCGCCAGCTTGACCGCGAATTGCAGCGGCGCGGGCATCATCAGGCAATTCATCAGGTGATGCTCGGTGATCGACACCGCATCAAAGCCGAGCCGATCCCCCAACATCGCCTGATCCAGCATGTCCGCATAAACCCGGTCCCCGCCATAGGATTTATCGGGGTAATCGGCCGAAAGCTGTAAGCTGAATTCCATGTCGCGCCTCCTGTTCGGGCGGATCATGGCAGAAAAATTTAATTCATAAAAACGGATTTAATTGAAGATATAGATAAAGAATTTTGTATTATCTGCCGCATGAACATTGCGGCCATAGAAACTTTCCTGACCGTTGTGCGGACCGGCAACCTCAACCGGGCGGCCGAGCAGCTCAATATCACGCAATCTGCGGTCACGGCGCGGCTGGACGTGCTGGAGCAGGCACTGGGCGCGAAACTGCTGCTCAGGTCGCGCAAGGGTGCCAGCCTGACAAAACCCGGTTTCGCTTTTCTCGAACAGGCCGAGATGATCGTGCGCAGTTGGGAGAATGCGCGGGCGCGCACGAACCTGCCACGCGGTGTCACCCGGATTTTCAGCCTGGTTTGCCATCCGACCCTCTGGACCGGACTTGGCGCCACCTGGATGGCAGATCTGCGCCAGGCCCACACGGAAACCGCGTTCGAGGTCTGGGCAGGACTACCGGGGGACGCGCGCAGGTGGCTGCAAAGCGGGATGAGCGATGCGGCACTCCTGCCCGAACCGCTGAGCGAGCCGGGGCTCGAGACCCGCGAGTTTTCTACCGACCGGATCGTGCAGGTGGCGACCCGGCCCCGGGAGGTGGTCGAGTGGGACCCGGACTATATCTACGTCGATTACGGGCCAGCCTTCCGGGTTCAGCATGCCGAGGTCTGGCCCGTCGAAGACACCGCCGGGTCGAGCTATTCCAACCCCGACTGGGCCTTGGCACACCTGCTGTCCGAGGGCGGATCGGCCTATCTTCCGGCCACGCAGGTCGCGGGCCTTGTGGCGGATGGCAAGCTCTTCCCGGTCACCGGCGCGCCGGAGTTCACCCGCCGGTCTTTCCTAAGCTGGCGCGAATTGTCCGAAGCCGCATTTCCCTGGCTGGCGGGGGAGGCGGTCGCCTGATCGGCGCCGACGGGCTGGTCAACCCGCCCCTTCGCTGCCATAGATTGCCCCATGACCCAGATTATCAATTCCCTCTCCGAGATTTCCGACCGCTACGAAGCCCTGTTCGTTGATTTATGGGGCTGCGTTCATAACGGCATCACCCCCTTCCCCGACGCGGTTGCGGCCTTACAGGCCTATCGCGCGAAGGGCGGCAAGGTCGTGCTGGTCACAAACTCCCCAAAGGCGCGCAATCACGTCGAGGCACAGCTTGAACAGGTCGGCGTGGCACGGGACAGTTGGGACACCATCGCCACCTCCGGTGACAGCGCCCGCGCGGCGATGTTCCGCGGCATGGTCGGCGAAAAGGTCTATTTCATCGGCAAGGACCATGATCGCAAGATATTTGAGCCGATCCAGATCGTGGAAAACCCCGTCAACGTCCGGCCGGTCCCGCTCGAGGAAGCCGAGGGGATCGTTTGCGCCGGGCCGTTTGACGCGATGGCCGATCCCGAGGTCATGCGCCCCGAATTCCTCTATGCCAAGCAGAAGGGTCTGAAACTCCTCTGCGCCAACCCCGATATCGTGGTGGATCGCGGCGATCACCGTGAATGGTGCGCCGGGGCGCTGGCGCGGCTCTATACCGAGATGGGCGGCGAAAGCCTCTACTTCGGGAAACCGCATCCGCCGATCTATGACCTGGCCCGCCGACGCCTGACCGCCCTGGGCAAAGTGGTCGATTCGGAGGCGATCCTGGCCATCGGTGACGGCATCCTGACCGACATCGCCGGGGCGATGGGCGAGGATATTGATTCCCTTTTCATCTCGGGTGGGTTAGCCGCAGCGGAGACGAAAACGTCGCAGCAACCGGATGAAGAAGCCCTAAGGGACTATCTTCAAAAGGAAATATCCTCTCCGACCTATACGATCGGCCATCTGCGGTAAGCAAAAAAACACTTGATTTTCTGCACCTGCAAAGTAATAAAGTTCCAACTTTCGGCGCGCAACGGATTGAAAATTACGCGCCGCACCTGATTGGAGGGTCGAATGTTGGACAATATGCCCCGCGGTACCATCACCATCGAAGAGATCGAGATGGGCATGACGCGCAGCTTGCAGAAGGTTGTCACCGACAAGGACATCGAGATGTTTGCCGAGGTCTCGACCGACCATAACCCCGTCCACATGGATGACGATTATGCCCGCGACACGATTTTCGAGGGCCGGATTGCCCACGGGATGCTGACCGCCGGGCTGATTTCGGCGGTGATCGGTGAACAGCTTCCCGGTCACGGCACGGTCTATATGGGCCAGACGCTCAAGTTCCTGGCCCCCGTGCGCCCCGGCGACATGGTCCAGGCGGAGGTCGAGGTGGTCGGGATCGACTATGCCAAGCGCCGGGTACAGCTTGATTGCCGGTGCCTTGTGAACGGCAAGAAGGTCCTGATCGGTGAGGCGACCGTGCTGGCACCAACCGGCAAATTCGACTGACGGAACCAACCCGGGACGCCTGTACCGCGACCCTTTGAACGATCTGCACGATTTCTTGCATCTTGAGGCATTAATCGTACAGGCTTGCCGCTTTATCTGTTTGTCACCACTTCAGACAAACAGGAGGCTGCCATGCCCGCGAAATTCGTCACCAAGAACATCCACGCCTATCTCGACTATCCCGTCGCCCTTGCCCTGATCGGCCTGCCCTTCCTTCTGGGGCTGGGGGACAGCAACCCGATGGCCCTCTGGCTGTCGGTTGTCGCCGGCATTGCCGCCTTCGTGTTGACAGTCCTGACCGATCACCATCTCGGCCTCATCCGGATCGTGCCTTATTCGGTCCACATGGCTGTTGATCTCATCGTCGGTCTGACCTTCCTTGCCGCGCCCTTCCTCTTCGGGTTCAGCGGGCTTGATGCCGCGTTCTACTGGCTCAACGGCGCGGCGGTCTGCCTCGTGATCGCCTCGCACAAACCCGACGCTGCGGCCCAGCCGGCTGAGTGAACGCCACAAGCCACTATCGCGCTTGCACCGGCCCGCATGGGGCGCTACCCCTGCCCCATGCGCATCATTCGAGACTATGACTACCTTGACCCGTCCGACCGCGGCGCCAGCGTGGCGATCGGCAATTTCGACGGTGTGCATATAGGCCACCGCACCGTGATCGACCTTGCGCGCAAGGCCGCGGCAGAACATGACGCCCCGCTTGGTATCCTGACCTTCGAGCCGCATCCAAGGGAATATTTCGCCCCCGATGCGCCGCCCTTTCGCCTGATGGGGGCCGATGCCCGCGCGCACCAGTTGGAAAAACTGGGCGTCGAACGGCTTTATGAATTGAACTTCAACGCCGCGCTGTCGGCCCTTTCGCCCCGCGAATTTGCGCAGAATGTCATCCATGACGGGCTCGGGCTGACCCATGTGGTGGTCGGTGCCGATTTCTGCTTCGGCAAGGGCCGGGCCGGCAATGCCGCGGATTTACAAACCTTTGGCGCGGAAATGGGCTTTGACGTGACCATCGCGCAATTGCTCGAAGGCGATCAGGGGCAGGTATCGTCGACCGCGATCCGCACCGCGCTCTCCGAAGGACGCCCGCGCGATGCCGCCGCCATGCTCGGCCACTGGCACCGGATCGAAGGCCCCGTTGTCGGCGGCGAACAACGCGGCCGCGAATTGGGATATCCGACGACAAACATGTCCATCGAAGGGCTGCACCCGCCCAAATTCGGCGTCTATGCGGTGCTTGTGGATGTGCTCGACGGCCCCCACGAAGGCCGCTATCGCGGAGCGGCATCGCTTGGCGTCAGACCCATGTTCAACGGCGAGATCCCCAACCTCGAAACCTTCATTTTCGACTTTTCCGGTGACCTCTATGGCGCGGAACTCTCGGTCGCGTTGGTCGACTACCTCCGTCCCGAAGAGACCTTCGACAGCCTTGAGGCTTTCATCGCGCAGATGGATGCCGATTGCGCCCGAGCGCGCGACATCCTGGCCGCCCTATGAGCGATCCGATTGATCGCAGCGGCCTGCGCCCGCGCTATTGGGAGACCGTGCGCCCGGACCGGATGACCCAGAAGGAATGGGAGGCGCTCTGCGATGGTTGCGGCAAATGCTGCATGAACAAGCTCGAGGACGAGGACACCGCCGAGGTCGCGCTGACCTGCGTCGCCTGCAGGCTGTTCGACGATGCCACCTGCCGCTGCACGCAGTACGATATCCGCCATCAATTCGTACCGGAATGCGTCGTGCTCAGCCCCCAGAACATGGATCAGAACCTTTACTGGATCCCGGAAACCTGCGCCTACAAGCTGATCTGGACGGGCAAACCGCTCTTTGACTGGCACCCGCTGATCTCGGGCGATCCACAGACGGTGCATGACGCGAATGTCTCGATGCAGAACCGCACGGTCGCCGAGTTCGAGATCGACGAGGACGATTGGGAAGATCACATTATCGAGGAGCCTGTTTAGATGTTCTTTGCCTCCGACAATTGCGGACCGGCCCATCCCGCCGTGATGCAGGCCGTCAGCGACGCCAATACCGGCTACCACCCGTCCTACGGCGATGATGCGGTCATGGCGGAGGTGCGTAGTCTCATTCGCAACCAGTTCGAGGCGCCCGAAGCCGCGGTTTACCTGGTGGCAACGGGAACGGCGGCGAATGCGCTGGCCCTGTCGGTTTTGGCGCAGCCGTGGCAGACGATCTTCTGCACGCCGCTCTCGCATATCCAGCGGGACGAATGCCACGCGCCCGAATTCTTCACCGGTGGCGCGAAACTGAGCCTTGTGGGCGAGGCCGACAAGATGACGCCCGATCAACTGGCCGCCGGGATCGAGGATTGGGTCTATGGCGATGTGCATGTCTCGCAACGCGGGCCGGTGGCGCTCACGCAGGTGACCGAGATGGGGCATGTCTATTCCCTGAACGAGTTGAACGCATTGACGAGCCTCGCCAAGACCTACCGCCTGCCGGTCTATCTGGATGGCGCACGGTTTTCGAATGCCATCGCCGCGCTTGGCTGCACCCCGGCCGAAATGACCTGGCGCGCGGGCATCGACGCGCTTAGCTTCGGCGGCACGAAAAACGGCTGCATGGGGGTCGAGGCGGTGATCTTCTTTGATCCGAAACATGCCTGGGAGTTCGAGTTGCGGCGCAAACGGGCCGCGCATCTCTTTTCCAAACACCGTTACCTCTCGGCGCAGATGCTGGGCTATCTCAAAGACAACCTCTGGCGCGAAACGGCGGCCCACGCCAACGCCGCAGCGGCGCGGTTGACCGCCGGTTTGCGCGAGGTGCCGGGCGCCACCCTCCTGAACGATCCGCAGGCCAACATGATCTTTGCCACTCTGCCCCGTGCCGTGCATCAGCGCCTGCATGACGCGGGCGCGGTCTATGGGCTTCACGGCACGCTCAAAGGGGACGATCCCCAAGAGGCGATCTCAATGCGGCTCGTCTGCGACTGGTCGATCACCGATGAATTGATCGACCGGTTCATCGACATCGCCAAGGTGTAAAGAGGCACCGACCAACACATCGGGCGGGCAGACGCGGAAAATGCCTTAATCCACAGTCATCGGGTGCAGACGCAGGAATTGCAAAATCTCCGCACCGACGGCCCCGGCATGGGTAAGCGGCGCCATATGCCCCGCGCCCGCGATAATCGCGCGGGTCGCATCGGCAAGGCGCCATTCCAATCCCTGACAAATCGCACTGATGATCGGCGGGGACGCGGTGCCTTCTACAAGGAGCACCGGCATCGAGACGCGCGACAGCCGTTCGGGATCAAGCATGTTCGCGGCATCATCAATGATTGCCGGGGCAGTTGCAGCAATCAGGGGCATCTGTGCGGCGAGCCGCCTTTGTTGTGCCGCGCCCTTCGCCGCATAGGAGATGCCACCGCCCCAGATATCCGTGAAAGCACGGGCGGCCTCGGCGTGATCTCCGCGGCGCATGGCGGCGTCGAACCCTTCCGTGCGCCGGGCATGGGCCTCGGACGCGTCAGGTTGATCTGCGTTCGCCACCGCGAAGAAGACCGGCTCGATCAGGGTCAGGCTGCGCACAAGCTCCGGCCGCTCCACCGCAAGGCGACCGTCGCCCCGAAGGAATGACCGATCACATCCGCAGGACCATCGAGGAAACCTGCGGCGATCTCGGCGGTGACGCCCTGGATTTCACCACGCGCGTCCCACTCATCGCTGCGCCCATGGCCGGGCATGTCGAAAGCCGTCATAGTCAGCGCGCCGGACAGCACCCGCGCCAAACCGCCCCATGCCTCGCAAGACGCAAGCGAGCAGTGGATCATCAGCGCCTCGCGCGGTCCCTGGCCATATGTTGTCCAATAGGTCCCAAACCCCGCCCGGGGCGCCTTGGGCATAAGGTTACAAATCCCCGGCCAGATGCGCGTCGAGGTCGTCAAGCCGGTCCTGCCCCCAGAAGAGCTGACCGGTATCGACCACGTAGAACGGCGCCCCGAAGACGCCCGCATTGACCGCATCCTCCAGGTTGGCGGCATAGGTTTCAGCCCCGGCAAGAAGGCCGCTATCGGCAAGGCCCGCGTCAAATCCCGCCGCGTCTAGACACGCCCGGATCACCGCATCATCGGCAATGTCACGGTCCTCGGCCCAAAGCGCACGCAGCACGGAATGCGCAAGCTGCCCGACATCCCCGCCCCCGGCACTCTGCGCCGCGATGATGGCATAGGAGGACGGCGCGGGATTGGGCGGCCAGAAGGCCGGCTTCACATTGATCGGCATGTTCAGCCGTTTCGCCTGCCGCGCCATGTCCTGCGCCCGGTAGGCCTGCCGATTGGCGTGCCGTTCGGCCAGCGGTTGCCCGCCCGTCCGGGCAAAAAGCGCCATGATGTCGAGCGGTTTGTAGGTGACCGTCGCCCCATGCCGCGCAGCAATCTCTTCGAGCCGCGTGCCTGCCATGTAGGCAGAGGGTGACAGAGTCGAAAAATAATAGTCGATATGTGCCAAATTTCCCGTCTCCGCCCTTTGCATAGCTTTGCCAGACAGTATGCGCATGTTAAGCGGAGTCAACGTCATGATTCTGTCATCAAGACCACCTTGGGGAAGCCAAACATGCCAGCCAGACCAGAGCCGAAACTCATCTCGGGCAATGCTAACATGCCGCTTGCGACTGCCATCGCGCGGCGGATGTCGATGCACCGGGGCTCCACCGTGGGCCTTTGCGACACGCGGGTTGAGCGGTTCAACGACGGCGAGATATTTGTCGAGGTCTACGAGAACGTGCGTGGCGAGGATATGTTCATCATCCAGCCGACCTCGAACCCGGCCAATGACAACCTGATGGAGCTTCTGATCATGGCCGATGCGCTCCGGCGCTCCTCGGCGCAGCGCATCACCGCGGTGATCCCCTATTTCGGTTATGCGCGGCAGGACCGCCGCTCCCGTGCGCGGACGCCGATCTCGGCCAAACTGGTGGCCAACATGCTGGTTGGCGCGGGGATCGAGCGGGTGCTGACCATGGATCTGCACGCGACGCAGATCCAGGGTTTCTTCGACATTCCCGTCGATAACCTCTACGCCTCACCGGTTTTTGCCCTCGACATCATGAAGGAATTCAAGGGCAAGATGGGCGATATCATGATCGTCTCGCCCGATGTGGGCGGTGTGGGTCGCGCGCGCGAGTTGGCCAAACGGATCAACGCGCCGCTCGCCATCGTCGACAAGCGCCGCGAAAAGCCCGGCGAAGTGGCCGAGATGACCGTCATCGGCGACGTCAAGGGCAAGAAATGCCTGATCGTCGACGATATTGTCGACACGGCCGGCACGCTCTGCAAGGCTGCCGAGGTGCTGATGGATAACGGCGCTGCCGAGGTACATTCCTACATCACCCACGGCGTCATGTCCGGCCCCGCCGTGGACCGCGTGACCAAATCGGTGATGAAATCGCTGGTCCTGACCGACACGATCGCCGCACGCGACGCCGTGGCCGCAGCCAAGAACATCCGCATCGTGCCGACGGCACCGGTCTTTGCCCAGGCAATCCTCAATATCTGGAACGGGACGTCGGTATCATCGCTTTTCGACACCGAAACACTCGGCCCGATCTACGAAGGTTTGTACGCGGCGGAGTGACCTCGACCCGCACGGCAAGGCGTCTTGCGTTGGCTGCGGCCCAAAAGTTTTGTCGACGGCCTCGGCTTCAACGTGTGCGCTTGATTTTCCCTGTCATTTTCAAGCCATCGCGAATGTTCATACCCATCATGGTCAGGTTCGCTGCACCGGCGACAAGTTCGACCGCCTGGACGGTGTAGAACACCGCATCAAACTCACCCGCGGCTGCTTTGCCCGCCAGGAACCAGGCGGCAGGTACCAGGATCAGCAAGCCGTTCACCGCGATGATCGGCATGCGTTTTTTCTTGGCTCTCGTCAGCGCATCCTTGCGCCTCCGACCCATTGCCATGCCCGATCCACCAACGATCGCCATGGCGGGGATCAGGATGAACATGCCCTTCAAGATCAATGCTTTGACCGCGGCAATTGTCTCGTGACTAGCAAACAGCTCGGTGATGGCCGTGGATGTCCAGAAGAGAAAGATCATCAGGAAGCCGATGCCGCCTGCGATTGCGTGAATGCGTTTTTTCATCGCTCTGTCCTCCAGTGCCGTATTTGCGGAGAGATGCCTCAAGCCGTGCAGCAGTTCGAGACGGCAATCTTCTCGAAAAGATGCGGTGCGGTGACGGCGCTGGATGGGTAGTGGCTCAGCGCCTTTTCAAACGCCGGGTTGGAAAACGCCGCGCGGAAATCGGCGACCGTATCCCAGATGGCGTAGTTCAGGTACATGCCACCATCGCCGATGGCCTTGTGCATCTGCGTGCTGATGTAACCCGGCTGTTTCTTCATCCAGAGCGCGTCTTCTTTCCACGCCGCGATCAGGGCGTCGTGATCCGCGGGATCAATCGTGAAAAGGTTGACCAGGACAACCGGGCCAGCGTCGATGCCCAGTTGCTGCTCTATTGGAAAGTCTGGATCGAGGGGCTTGAAGTTGACCATCTGTCTTACTCCGTGAGTGGTGATTTAATTTGGTGTCATGTTGTCAATTTCATCTCACTAACTAATTTGACAACACGTTGTCAATACCGTAAACCATCGACATGAAAAATGAGCATTGGACAAAGTCCGGGGAGGCGGTGACAGCGTTGATACTGGACGTTTTCCGCCTGAATGGTCGTTTGCAACTTGCCGGTGACCGGCTGGTCGCTGATCTCGGGTTGACCAGCGCGCGCTGGCAAGTCCTTGGCGCCATCGCCTATGCAGCCCATCCGGAATCTGTTGCCTGGCATGCCCGCACGATGGGTGTTCATCGCCAGGGGGTTCAACGCATTGTCAACGAGATGGAAAAGGAAGGAATCGTCGAATTCCAACCGAACCCGCATCACAAAAGAGCCCATCTCGTGGTGCTCACATCAAAGGGTCAGGAGCTCTTCGAAGCCGCAATCGCTTTGCAGGTTCCTTGGGTGAACGATCTCTCGGAAGGGCTGTCACCAGATGACATCGCAATCACCCAAGACGTTATCGCCCTTTTGAAAAACCGCCTCGAGGCCGCGTCGAATTCCCAAAAGGATGGCGCGCGCTAACGTAGATCTTCCGTCGGATCCCGACTTTTGGCACGTGGGGCAGACAACAGGCATGCCCTCATCTCTTGCCGTCAATTGTCACGAACCGGGTGGAAGCCCGGCGCGCTTCATGGCACACCTGAAATCAGGAAAACCGCAAGACCCGGGGGCGCGTGCGCATGACCACTCAATTCGGCAAGGGATGCCATCTGCATCTGATCGACGGCTCGGCCTTCATCTTCCGCGCCTATCACGCGCTGCCGCCGCTCACCCGCAAATCCGACGGGTTGCCCATCGGCGCAGTTTCCGGCTTTTGCAACATGTTGCAGAAATACGTGGCCGATAACGCCGGGCCGGACGCGCCGACCCATGTGGCTGTGATCTTCGACAAGGGCAGCCACACGTTCCGCAACGACCTCTACCCCGAGTACAAAGCCAATCGCGAGGCGATGCCCGAAGACCTGCGCCCGCAGATCCCGCTGACCCGCACCGCAACGGAAGCCTTCAATATCGCCTGCAAGGAGATCGAAGGGTTCGAGGCCGATGACATCATCGCCACACTGGCGGTGCAGGCGCGTGATGCAGGCGGGCGCGTGACGATCATCAGCAGCGACAAGGACCTGATGCAGCTTGTGGGCGGCGGTGTCGAAATGCTCGATGCGATGAAGAACAAACGCATCGACGTGGAAGGTGTCGAAGAGAAATTCGGCGTTGGGCCCGACCGCGTGGTCGATGTACAGGCGCTCGCCGGTGACAGCGTTGACAACGTCCCCGGTGCGCCCGGGATCGGGATCAAGACGGCCGCACTTCTCATCAATGAATATGGCGATCTGGAAACCCTTCTGGACCGCGCCGGGGAGATCAAGCAACCCAAGCGCCGCGAGACGCTGATTGAAAAGCGCGAACAGATCGAACTAAGCAAGAAACTGGTTCAGCTTGACGAAAACACGCCGCTCGATTTCACGCTGGACGACCTTGAGGTCCGCGACCCAGAATCCGATAAACTTCTGGAATTCCTTGCAGAAATGGAATTTCGCACGCTTTCGAAACGTGTGGCGGACGCGCTTGGAGCGGAACCGCCGGTGATCGCGGATGCGCCCGCCCCCGAGGCCGAAGAAAGCGCCCCGGAATGGCCCGCCATCGACCCCAAGGCCTATGAACGGGTGGCGGACATGGCGGCGCTGCAAGTCTGGATCGACCGTATCGAGGCACGCGGCTACGTGGCCGTGGACACCGAGACCACGTCGCTCAACGAGATGCAGGCGGAACTGGTCGGGATTTGCCTGTCGGTCGAACCCGGCGAGGCCTGTTACATCCCGCTCATCCACAAGGAGGGCAAGGGCGGCGATGACCTGTTTGCCGATGATAAGCTGGCCGACGGACAATTGAACACCGAAGAGGTGCTGACCGCCCTCAAACCGGTTTTCGAGGATGAGGCGATCCTCAAGATCGGGCAGAACATGAAGTATGACGCCAAGATATTCGCCCGCTACGGCGTGGATATTGCGCCCATCGACGACACGATGCTCATGTCTTACGCGCTCAACGCCGGCACCCATAATCACGGCATGGACACCCTGGCCGAACGTTACCTGTCGCACACGCCGATCCCGATCAAATCGCTTCTGGGTACCGGCAAATCCGCCATCACCTTCGATCGGGTGCCGATTGACGAGGCGGTGAAATACGCCGCCGAAGACGCGGACATCACCCTGCGGCTTTGGCACATCTTCAAGCCGCAACTGCACCGCACACAGGTCACCACGGTCTATGAAACCCTCGAACGCCCGCTGGTGCCGGTCCTGTCGCAGATGGAGATGAACGGCATCAAAGTCGACCGCGAGGTGCTGAGCCGCATGTCCAACGCCTTCGCCCAGAAGATGGCCGGGCTGGAGGCGGAGATCCACGAACTGGCGGGACGCGAATTCAACGTGGGCTCACCCAAGCAACTGGGTGAGATCCTGTTCGACGAAATGGGGATCGAAGGCGGCAAGAAGGGCAAGACCGGCGCCTATGCCACCGGCGCTGACGTGCTCGAAGATCTGGCGACGGAACATGACCTGCCCGCCCGCGTGCTCGACTGGCGGCAGCTTTCCAAGCTCAAATCCACCTACACCGATGCGTTGCAGGACCATATCGACCGCGACACCGGCCGCGTGCACACCTCTTATGTGCAAACCGGCGCCTCGACGGGGCGGCTTGCCTCGACCGATCCGAACCTGCAAAACATCCCCGTACGCACCGAAGAGGGCCGACGCATCCGCGAGGCGTTTATTGCGACCCCTGGTAACACCTTGCTCTCACTTGATTATTCCCAGATTGAATTACGTATCCTCGCGCATATTGCCGACATTCCGGCGCTGAAACAGGCCTTTGCCGACGGGCTCGACATTCACGCCATGACCGCCAGCGAGATGTTCGATGTGCCGCTCGACGAGATGACGCCGGAGGTGCGCCGCCGCGCCAAGGCGATCAATTTCGGCGTGATCTACGGCATCTCGGGCTTTGGCCTTGCGCGCAACCTGCGCATCCCCCGCTCCGAGGCGCAAGGGTTCATCGACCGCTATTTCGAACGCTTCCCTGGCATCCGGGCCTATATGGACGACACGGTGAAGTTCGCCAAGGAACACGGGTTCGTACAGACGCTCTTTGGTCGCAAGATCCACACGCCCGAGATTAACGCCAAGGGCCCCCATGCGGGGTTCGCTCGCCGCGCCGCGATCAATGCGCCGATCCAGGGAACCGCCGCCGATATCATCCGCCGCGCCATGATCCGCATGCCCGCGGCCATCGACGGGCTGCCCTGCAGGATGCTGTTGCAAGTCCATGACGAATTGCTCTTCGAGGTCGAAGAGAGCGCCGCCGAGGACGTGATCAAAACCGCCCGTGACGTGATGGAAAACGCGGCCAATCCGGCGGTGCACCTGGACGTGCCGCTAACCGTGGATGCGGGCAAGGGCATGAACTGGGCCGAAGCGCATTAAGGCGCCCCGACGGCCTGATCCCGAAGCCAACCGCCAGACTTGGTCCGGCTCAGGCCGACCCGCTCTGGCACTGTCCGGAAACCTGCGTTAAACGGGTCGCCAACGCGACACGCAAACATGGGCAAGACATGGCACGGCATCTCATCACCTCGGCCATTCCCTATATCAACGGGATCAAACATCTGGGCAATCTGGTGGGCTCGCAGCTCCCGGCGGATCTCTATGCGCGGTACTTGCGCGGACGGGGGCACGAGGTGCTGTTTCTCTGCGCCACCGATGAACATGGCACCCCCGCCGAGCTGGCCGCCGCCAAGGCCGACAAACCGGTTGCCGACTACTGCGCCGAGATGTGGGAGGTTCAGGACCGCCTTGGCAAGGGCTTCCGGCTCAGTTTTGATCATTTCGGCCGCTCGTCCAGCGCGCAGAACCGGGCGTTGACGCAGCATTTTGCCGGGCGACTGCATGATGCGGGCCTCATTCGTGAGGTCAGCGAGAAGCAAGTTTATTCAAACGCCGATGGCCGGTTCCTGCCGGACCGCTATATCGAGGGCACCTGCCCCAACTGCGGCTATGACAAGGCGCGGGGCGACCAATGCGAAAACTGCACCAAGCAGCTTGATCCCACTGACCTGATCGAGCCGCGCAGCGCCGTTTCAGGGTCGACCGATTTGGAAGTGCGCGAAACCAAGCATCTTTACCTTTGTCAAAGCCAGATGCGCGACGATCTGAACGCCTGGATCGACAGCAAGGCCGACTGGCCGATCCTGACCACGTCGATTGCCAAGAAATGGCTGAATGACGGTGACGGGTTGCAGGATCGCGGCATCACCCGCGATCTCGATTGGGGTGTGCCCGTCAAGCGCGGCACAAAGGATTGGCCGGGCATGGAGGACAAGGTGTTCTATGTCTGGTTCGATGCGCCCATCGAATACATCGCCTGCGCGCAGGAATGGCAGGATGCGGGCAAGGGCGTGGATTGGGAACGCTGGTGGCGTACCGACAAGGGGGCCGATGACGTGACCTATACCCAGTTCATGGGCAAGGATAACGTCCCCTTTCACACGCTGAGCTTTCCGTCGACCATTCTCGGATCGGGTGAGCCGTGGAAGCTCGTGGATTACATCAAGAGTTTCAATTACCTGAACTATGATGGCGGGCAGTTCTCGACCTCGCAGGGCCGCGGCATCTTCATGGATCACGCGCTTGAGATCCTGCCTGCCGACTACTGGCGCTGGTGGCTGCTGAGCCACGCGCCGGAGAGCAGTGACAGCGAATTCACGTGGGAAAACTTCCAGACCAGCGTGAACAAGGATCTGGCCGACGTGCTGGGGAATTTCGTCAGCCGCGTGACCAAGTTCTGCCGGTCGAAATTTGGCGAGGAAATCCCTGAGGGCGGCAGCCATGGCCCGCAGGAAGAGGCATTGATCGCGGAACTGACCACCCGCATCCGCGCCTATGAAGGCCATATGGAAGCCATCGAAGTCCGCAAATCCGCCACCGAATTGCGCGCAATCTGGGTCGCCGGGAACGAGTACCTGCAATCCGCCGCGCCCTGGGCCACCTTCAAGGAAGATCCGGAAAAAGCCGCGATGCAGATCCGCCTGGCGCTCAATCTCATCCGGCTTTACGCGGTGCTCAGCGCCCCCTTCATTCCGGATGCCTCCGCCGCGATGCTGAGCGCGATGCAAACCGATGATGATCGCTGGCCGGAGGATGTGACAGAGGCGCTCGACACTTTGTCGCCTGGTCACGCGTTCACAGTACCCGAGGTTCTTTTCGCCAAGATCACGGACGAGCAACGCGAAGAGTGGCAGGCAAAGTTCTCGGGCACCCGGACCTAAAGGGGATCGCCAAAGTTATTTGGAAGGGTGGCGTCTGAGGCGCATTCACCCAGTGCGCCATCAAGCATGCAGGGCGCGGCCTTACAGCACGAGATCCTCAATTGTTTTCGGATGGTCGGTCACGGCCTCATAACCATCTTCGGTGATGATGAAACTGTCGCCCACCTGCGCGCGGAAGGTCTCGGTCGAGACTGAACCATCGACCGCAAGAACCATGCCCGGTTGCAGGATCGTCTTGTCGCCGGTCACCAGTTGCGGATGTTCGAGGAAACTGAACCCCGTCGCCCGCCCGCAACGGAAGGGATAGTCATACCCCGCCCCCTGGATGACCTCGGCATAGGCCGCATGCACAGACTCCGCCGTCACTCCGGGACGAAGCGCGTTGAGCGCAGCCGCCTGACTGGCCAGTGCCACTTCGTAGACCGCGGCCTGGCTTTCATCGGCAATCTCACCGATCCAGAACGTGCGGTCGAACCCGAGCTTGAACCGGTGAAAATTGGTCATGCCGCAGAAACAGAGGAACACCGGCTCGCCTCGGCGCATGATCCGGGTCGTGGCGCGGTGATGGGTCTTGGTGATCTCGGGGCCGGAGGCCATGATCTGCAGGAAATGCGTGTTGGGGGACATGTCTGCATCGTCGTAATGGGCCGACAAAAGCGCCGCCGCCTTGCGCGTGCCCGCCTGCGACGTGGCAATCGCCACCTCGAATTCCGGCACACCGTCGGCAATGGCCTCGCGCCCGGCCTGCATCATGGCCCCAGCGACCTGCCCCGCATGACGGGCCAATTGCAACTCTTCCGCGGTCTTGATCATCCGCATCTGGGCCAGGTGCGGCGTGACGCTGGCAATCGAAGCGGCATCGACGGATCGATCGACGAAGGCCCGCACCAGCGGGGGCATGTGATCGGGCTCGATCCCGATCCGGTTCGCACGCTCCAGGACCGCAGGAAGCTCAGTGCGCCATTCATCGCCCGCCCCGTCATTCCAGGGCGCAATCCGGCCCACCCGCGCCGATGCCTCGGCCATCGTGAGGTCAATCGTCGGCGTGATCAGGAGCGTCTCGCCCTCTCTCGGGACCACGAGGATCGTCGGGCGGCCAAACTCCATATGCAGGTAGTTGTAATAGCCCGTCAGGTAATAGACGTTGTCATCATCGGTGATCAGCGCCACGTCCAGGCCCGCCTCGGCCAAACGCTGCTGCAACCGTCTTACCCTGTCTGCAAACATCGCATACCCCCCTCTTTTTCAGGGCGGACGTTGGCACCGGTTGTGGGTTAATTCAAATGTTTTCCTCGGCCCGGAGATCATTTGCGGATTGTTGAACGATATCCGCCACCTGTTGCAGATGATCGGCGAGCGGGCTGGTCCGGCGCCAGATCATGCCGACGGTGCGCGTCGGTTGCGGGTTGCGGAAATGCCCGACACAGACGGATGCCGACCGGGTTTCGACCGGCACGGCCATTTCAGGGATCAGGGTCACACCGATACCGGCGCCGACCATTTGCACCAGGGTCGAGAGCGAGCTGCCATCCAACCCCTCCTGCGGCAGCGACGAAGGGATGTTGCAGAAGGACAGCGCCTGATCGCGAAAGCAATGCCCCTCCTCCAGCAACAAAAGCCGCATTTCGCGTAAGGCCTCCTTGTCAGGCACCGGCGTCCCGGCATCCGCATCCGAGCGGACCAGCACCATGTTCTCGGTAAAAAGAGCCACTTCAGTGAAGGCCGGATCCGAAATCGGCAAGGCCACAATCGCCGCGTCAAGCCGCCCCTCGGTCAGTTCCTGCACCAGCCTCGGTGTCAGGGTCTCGCGCACATGCACATCAAGTTCTTGATGGCTCTGCGAAAGGTTGGCGATGATCCGGGGCAGAAGGTAGGGCGCGATGGTGGGAATGACACCCAGGCGCAACCGCCCGACCATCTTGTCATGGGAAGCACGCGCCATATCGCCCAATTCATCGACGCGGTGCAGAATGTCCCGCACCCGTAGGGAGAACTCCTCACCAAAGCCGGTCAGGCGCACCTGCCGCGCGCCGCGTTCAAAGAGTTTCGTGCCGAGGTCCTGCTCCAACTCCTTGATCTGTACCGAGAGCGCCGGTTGCGTCACGGCGCAGGCCTCAGCAGCCCGCCCGAAATGGCCATGGGTGGCAAGCGCCTCGAAATATCTGAGCTGTCGGATCGTGAGATTTGCCATAAGAAAAAATTATCGAGCAGATCAGAAAATGCAACTTAAAACTATTCTAAACTGTTGCTACATAAGGCAGGTAACGGCAGGGAGGCCGACAAGACCGAAGCAATGCGCGATCGCTGCGACGCGCGGGTCTTTACGTCCTTCTTTCCGCGCCACTCCGCAGTTCGAACGCTTTCGGACCGCCAGACCTAAACCAGCATCGGAGAGACATCATGGACGGAAATGATATAGGCAAAGCGGGCGGATGCCCGGTCATGCACACGAATTTGGGGGTGCGCTCCAACCGGGACTGGTGGCCGAACCAGCTTAACCTGAAGATCCTGCATCAGAACACACCAGCCGAGAACCCGCTGGGACGCGACTTCAACTACGCGGAAGAGTTCAAGAAACTCGATCTCAAGGCGCTCAAGGAAGATCTTTATGCCCTGATGACCGATTCGCAGGATTGGTGGCCCGCGGATTACGGTCATTACGGCGGGCTCTTCATCCGCATGGCCTGGCACGCGGCCGGGACCTATCGGACGGCCGATGGCCGTGGTGGCGGCTCGACCGGCAACCAGCGGTTTGCCCCCCTCAACAGTTGGCCCGATAACGGCAACCTCGACAAGGCACGACGCCTGCTTTGGCCGATCAAGCAGAAATACGGCGACAAGATCTCCTGGGCCGATCTTTTCATCCTGACCGGGAACTGCGCGCTGGAATCGATGGGGTTCAAGACCTTTGGTTTTGCCGGCGGCCGCGAAGACATCTGGGCGCCCGAAGAGGACATCTATTGGGGCTCCGAAGACGAATGGCTCGCCACGACAGACCACGAGCAGAGCCGTTATTCCGGCGACCGCGAACTCGAATCGCCGCTTGCCGCCGTGCAGATGGGCCTGATCTACGTCAATCCGGAAGGTCCCGACGGAAATCCTGATCCGTTGGCCTCGGGCCGCGACATCCGCGAGACCTTTGCCCGGATGGCGATGAACGACGAAGAAACCGTCGCCCTGACCGCCGGGGGACACACCTTCGGCAAGATGCACGGCGCGGGCGATGCGGCGCATGTCGGCCCCGACCCCGAAGCGGCCCCGCTTGAGGCGATGGGCCTCGGCTGGCTCAGCAGCCATGGCAGCGGCAAGGGCCGTGATGCCATCACCTCCGGTCTCGAAGGGGCGTGGACGCCGAACCCGACCCAATGGGACAATGCCTATTTCGATGTACTCTTTGGCTATGAATGGGAGCTCACGAAAAGCCCCGCAGGCGCAAATCAATGGATCCCGAAGGACCTCAAGGAAGAGGACATGGCGCCCGATCCCGAAGATCCGTCGAAAAAGGTGCCGATCTTCATGACCACCGCCGATATGGCGATGCGCATGGACCCGGCCTATGAAAAGATCTCGCGCCGGTTCCACGCCAACCCGGACGAGTTTGCCGATGCCTTCGCCCGCGCCTGGTTCAAGCTGACCCACCGCGACATGGGACCGACATCGCTTTACCTGGGTGACGAGGTGCCGAGTGAAGAGCTGATCTGGCAGGATCCGATCCCGGCGGTGGATCACGCGTTGGTCGGTGACAGCGACATCGCGGACCTGAAAGCCAAGATCCTGGCCTCGGGCCTTTCGACCGCCGAACTGGTCTCGACCGCCTGGGCCTCGGCCTCGACCTTCCGCGGGTCGGACAAGCGCGGTGGTGCCAATGGCGCGCGCATCCGCCTGGCCCCGCAGAAGGACTGGGAAGCCAACGATCCGGCACAACTGGCCAAGGTTCTGGGCGTCCTCGAAGGCATCCAAGCCGATTTCCAGGCGGGCGGCAAGAAAGTCTCGCTGGCGGACCTGATCGTCCTGGGCGGTTCTGCCGCGATCGAGCAGGCCAGCGGCTCAACCGTGCCCTTCACCCCGGGCCGCATGGACGCGAGCGCCGAGCAGACCGACGTCGAAAGTTTCGACGTGATGGAACCGAAGGCCGATGGCTTCCGCAACTATCAGCAGAAAAAGTTCAGCATCTCTGCCGAAGAACTGCTCGTGGACCGCGCCCAGCTCCTGACCCTGTCCGCGCCGGAGATGACCGTGCTGGTTGGCGGCCTGCGGGTTCTGGGTGCCAACACCGGCGGGTCGTCCCACGGTGTCTTCACCAACCGCCCCGGCCAGTTGACCAACGATTTCTTCGTCAACCTGCTGGACATGGGAACCGAGTGGAAAGCGACGTCGGCGGACGAGGATACGTTCGAAGGCCGCGACCGCAAGAGCGGTGAGGTTAAGTGGACCGCATCGCGTGTTGACCTGGTCTTTGGCTCCAACTCGCAACTGCGTGCCATCGCCGAAGCCTATGCGCAATCGGATCGCGGCGATACCTTCGTGGCGGATTTCATCGCTGCGTGGACCAAGGTGATGAACGCGGACCGCTTCGACCTGGCCTGATCGACCCGGCAGAAACACCAAGGAGCGCGGCTGGAAACGGCCGCGCCTTTTTGTTTTGAAACAGATTATTGATCGAGGGTGAAAGCGTGCGGCAACAGCTCTGATATGCTCAGGATCATGTGCTCACCGCTTTGATTGGTGCAGATCACGGGCACATCGCGGCTAAACTCATAAATCACCTGGCGGCAGATCCCGCAGGGGGTGATCTTGGTATCTGTCGCATTGGTCACGCAGACCGCCCTGAGCCCGCGGTGGCCCTGGCTCATCGCACTGCTGATCGCGGAGCGTTCTGCACAAATGGCCGCGCCATAGCTCGCGTTTTCGACGTTGGCACCGCGATGGATGCTGCCATCTTCCATCAGCACCGCACAGCCAACGGTAAAGTTCGAATAGGGCGCGTGGGCCTCTGCCATGGCCTTTTGCGCCTCGGCGATCAGGGTTGCGATTTCGGTATCGGTAAGCTGCATCTTTGACCTTTGCGTTTTCCGCTCCTTAGAGTGTAGCGGATTTTCATGCAACGGCGAGGCGGGCGATGAAACGGGACGAGGCGGCGGCAAGGCTTGAGTTTCTGGAGGCGGCAGGCGCGCTAAAAGATGTCATGCGATCGGGTTTCACCATTGCGGGCCGGCCCGAGGATACTGCCGCGCATACCTGGCGGCTCTGCCTCTGGGTCCTGGTTTTCGAAGACCAGCTTGCGGGCGTCGACATTCTGCGGCTCTTGAAAATCTGCCTTCTCCACGACCTGGGCGAGGCGATCTCGGGGGACATCCCCGCGCCGCTGCAGCACACCGACAAATCGGCGGAGGAGCGCGCCGATCTGATGACCCTGCTCGCGCCGCTGCCAGCCAATGTCAGAGAGAATCTCGCCGCCCTTTGGGATGACTATGCCAACGCCGGCTCCCCCGAAGCGCGGCTGGCCAAGGGGCTCGACAAGCTGGAGACCATCCTGCAGCACACACAAGGCAAAAACCCGCCGGGTTTCGATCACGGCTTCAACCTGGATTATGGCCGCGACCGAACCGATGCGCACCCCCTCCTGCGGACCCTGCGCGACTTCGTGGACGACAAGACCCGGGCCTGTATCGGGACGACCAACCCCGATAGCCAACAATAATTCCGGGTCGCATAGCTCTGCGATGCTGGTTAACCTCAGGGCCTGAAACTAGGCGCGCGGTCCCATGATTCTCAATTTCGGCTCAATCAATCTCGATCTGGTCTACCGGGTGCCGCATCTGCCCGCCCCGGGGGAGACACTGGCGAGCACCTCCTTCGCCAAGTTCCTCGGCGGCAAGGGCGTCAACCAATCCATCGCCGCCGCCCGCGCGGGGGCAACCGTGCGCCACGTGGGCTGCCTCGGCCCCGACGGCGATTGGCTGCGCGACCAGATCGCGGGTTTTGGCCTCACCCTCGATGATATCGCGACGGTGGATTCCCCGACGGGCCATGCGGTCATCTATGTCGATGACAATGCCGAGAATCAGATCGTGCTTTTCGGCGGCTCGAACCAGGGTTTTGAGAAGGCCCGAATCGACGCCGTGTTGAGCAGCGCGGCGGCGGGTGACTGGGTCCTGCTGCAAAATGAGACCAACCTGGTCAGCTACATCGCCGAAACCGCGCACCGCCGCGGCCTGAACGTGGCCTATTCCGCCGCCCCGTTCGATGCGGACGCTGTCGAAGAGGTGTTGGGCGCGGTCACGCTGCTTGCCTTGAACGAAGGCGAAGCCGCGGCACTTGGGGCGAAAACCGGCAAGGCGCCGCCGGATCTGGGCGTGGATCACGTCCTCATCACCAAGGGGGCAGACGGCGCCGAACTGCACTCGAACGGCCAAATGTTTCATCAGGACAGTTTCCTGGTCGAAGCCATCGACACCACCGGCGCGGGCGATACATTCCTGGGCGCATTCATGGCCCGCTTCCTCGAAGGCGACGCCGCCGGGGCCCTCAATTTTGCCGCCGCAGCGTCGGCCATCCAGGTAACCCGCGAAGGCGCTGCCGCCGCTATCCCGAGCGCGGATGAAATCGAGGCGTTTCTGCGCGATGCATAAGGTTCTGATCGACACCGATCCAGGCATCGACGACGCGATGGCGATCTTCTATGCCGGGCTGCACCCCGACATTGATCTCATTGGAATGACAAGCGTTTTCGGCAATGTGACCGCAGAGATTGCCGCCCGCAATGCCCTCGTCCTGTCGGATATGCTGGGCCAGGACATCCCCGTGGCCCAGGGCGCGGCAAAGCCGTTGGAGCAGACGCCCAAGCCCGTTTCGGACCATGTGCATGGCGATGAAGGCTTTGGCGATCTGCCCGCGCAGATCCCGTCGTGCGCGCCCCTCGACATTGACGCGGCCGATTTCATCATCGAGACCGTGCATGCCCATCCCGGGGACGTCATTCTCGCCCCGATCGGCCCCCTGACCAACATCGCCGAGGCGCTGCGACGGGATCCGGAGATCGCGGGCAAGGTCAAACGGCTGGTCATCATGGGCGGTGGGATCGCCCGCGGCAACGTCACGGATTTTGCCGAGGCCAATATCTGGAACGATCCCCATGCAGCTGATGCGGTTTTTGCCGCGGAGTGGCCCGTCACGATGATCGGCCTTGATGTGACGATGCAGGTGCTGGCCGATCCGGCCGATTTTGACAGATGCGCGAAAGCTGCGCCGCAGTTGGGCGGGTTCCTGCATCGGGCCGCGCAGTTCTACATGCGGTTCTACCACGCGCAATACGGCCTGAACGGCGCGCAGATGCATGACCCGACGGCACTCATCGCCGTCACCAACCCGGAGTATTTTGCGCTTGAACCCCTTCGCCTTGAGGTTATCCTGAACGGCAATCGCGCGGGACAGACGCGGCGTTCCGACAACCCGGAGCGGCCTTTGATCGACGTCGCATTGGGTGTTGATGCCGAGGCCGTCAAAGCGCGTTTCCTGTCCGTCATTGGCACCGGACACTGAACCGGCACCGGCAAAGAGAGGACCCAGAATGGCAGAGTTTGAAGTTCTTGCAGTCAGCCCGAAGGATCCGGATGCAGCCGAAAGGTTCGCCAAATCGCTGCGCGAAACGGGATTTGCCGTCATCAAGGATCATGACATCGACATGTCCGAGATCGAAGCGATGTACGACACCTGGTCGGGCTATTTCGCCAGCGACAGCAAATACAGCGACGCCATGCCCGCAGGCGACCCGGCGGGGTATTTCGGCTACAAATCCGAAAACGCCAAGGGCCGGTCGCAAAAGGACCTCAAGGAATTCTATCACGTCTATCAGTCCCGCCATGTTCCCGCGGAATGCAATGACGTGACCCGCAAGTTTCACGCCAGCCTCATTGAACTTGGCGAAACGCTTCTGGGCTGGCTCGATCAGGTCTCGCCGCCCGAAGTAACCGAAAAGCTGTCGATGCCGTTTACCAAGATGGTCGATGGTTCCGACGATCACCTGCTGCGGGTCTTGCACTACCCGCCCCTGCCCGACGATGTGGAGCCGGGCGAGGTCCGCGCCGCGGCCCATGGCGATATCAACCTTATCACGCTTCTGGTCACCGGCTCCGAGCCGGGTCTTCAGGCGCAGGATGTGAACGGCGATTGGCACGATATCCCCTGCGGCACCGGTTACATCAACGTCAATGCGGGCGACATGCTGGAACAGGCCAGCCGCAAGTATTACCCCTCGACCGTGCACCGGGTCATCAATCCGCCGAAACAGCAGAACCAATCCCGCTATTCCCTGCCGCTCTTCATGCATCCGCGCCCCGAGGTGCAACTGGCCCATCAGACCGCCGGAGAGTTCCTGCAGGAAAGACTTAAGGAGATCGGCCAGGGCGGCTGAAATCAAAAAAGGCCGGTCAAACGGCCAGCGTTCAACAAGGAGTTCACCGATGAAAAAGACACTGACCACCCTCATGGCTGCGAGCTTTGCCACGCTCTCCAGCATCGCGCTGGCGGCTGATTTCAAACCGGCCGTCATCTATGACATGGGCGGGAAATTCGACGAGTCGTTCAACGAAGGCGTCTATAACGGCATCAAGCGGTTCACCGATGAAACCGGCGTCGAAGTGATGGAATTCGAAGTCACCAACGAGGCGCAGCGTCAGCAGGCCATGGAGAAGATGGTCCAGCGTGGTGCGACCGTTGTGCTGGGCGTGGGCTTTGCCCAAGCCGATGCCATCAACGCCGTGGCCGAGGCCAATCCGGAGGTCAATTTCTCGATCATCGACGTGAACTGGCTGGATCAGCCGAACCTGCGCCAATATGCCTTCAAGGAGCAGGAAGGCTCTTACCTTGTGGGCATCGCCGCCGCGATGGCCTCGGAAACCGGCACCGTGGGGTTTGTCGGGGGCATGGACATCCCGCTGATCCGCGCCTTTGCCTGCGGATATAAGCAAGGCGCGAAATCCGCCAGCGCCGAGGTGAATGTCATCGAAAACATGACCGGCACGACCCCTGCCGCCTGGAATGACCCGGCCAAGGGCGCGGAACTCACGCAAAGTCAGATCGACCGGGGTGCCGACGTTGTTTATCAGGCCGCAGGCGGCACTGGTGTGGGCGTGATCCAGGCCGCGGCGGATGCCGGCAAGCTGGCCATTGGCGTCGATTCCAACCAGAACCACATGGCCCCTGGCAATGTCCTGACCTCGATGCTGAAACGGGTCGATGTTGCGGCCTATGAGACCATGAAAGACGCCATGTCGGGCGATTTCGACACCGGCGTGCGCAACCTTGGCATTGCCGAGGATGGCGTAGGCTGGGCGCTGGACGAACATAATGCCTCGCTCATCAGTGACGACATGAAGGCCGCGATCGATGCGGCCGCCGAGAAGATCAAATCGGGTGAAATCGTCGTGCATGACTACCGCTCGGACAGCAGCTGCCCCGCGGACTGATCCCGGCATGACGGACACGAACAAAGACGGGAGCGGCGGTGCCGCTCCCTATGCGTTGGAGTTGAAGGGCGTCAGCAAGTCCTTTGGCCTGATCCGCGCCAATCGCGACATCACCCTTGCGGTCAGACCTGGAAGTATCCACGGCATCATCGGTGAGAACGGCGCGGGGAAATCCACGCTGATGAACATCGTCTATGGCATGCATGTCCGCGACGAGGGCGAAATCCTTGTGGGGGGCGAGCCGGTCGATATGCGCTCCTCCGCCGACGCGATCAGCCACGGGATCGGCATGGTGCATCAACATTTCATGCTGGTGCCAACCTTCACGGTTCTGGAAAATGTCATGCTGGGTTCCGAAGGCGGCGCGCTCTTACGCGAAGGGCGACAGGCCGCCCGCGACCGGATCGTGGAACTGTCGGAACGCTATAACCTCCGGATTGACCCCGATGCCCTGGTCGGCGATCTGAACGTGGGTCAACGCCAGCGGGTCGAGATCATCAAGGCCCTGAAGGGTGGCGCGAAAATCCTTATTCTGGACGAGCCGACGGGCGTCCTGACCCCGCAGGAGGCCGAGCAGCTTTTTGAAATCCTCAAGGTGCTGCGCGACCGGGGCGTGTCGGTCTTGCTCATCACGCACAAACTGGCCGAGATCATGGAGATTACCGACGCCGTGGACATCATGCGGCAGGGGCAGATCGTGGGCCACCGCAAGACCGCGGAGACCTCGCCCGCCGAACTGGCCGAATTGATGGTCGGCCGCAAGGTCTTGCTTGAGGTGGAGCGTACCGAAGCCAATCCCGGCGACGTACAGTTTTCTGCCAGTGGACTGGGATACACCAACAGTCAAGGTGTGGTCGAATTGCAGGATATCAGTTTCGAGGTGCGTGCCGGTGAAATCCTCGGCGTGGCCGGGGTGTCCGGCAATGGCCAGACGCAGTTGATGGAGGTGCTGGCGGGCATGCGGCACCTGACCGCCGGGTCGATCAGTATCCTCGGCACCGAAGTCACCCCCGCGACCGAGACCAACCCGCGCATCATCCGGGATCTGGGCCTGCGCCACATCCCCGAGGACCGCCACCAACACGGGCTGATCCTGCATTTCGAGGCGCGCGAAAACATGATCCTCGGCGTGCAGGACAGCGACCTTGCGGGCACAGGCTTCCTGATGGACCCCGCGGCGATCGAGGCCAATTGCCGTGAGAAAATGCGCGATTATGACGTCCGCCCCGATGCGCCCCGCCATTTCGCCAAGAATTTCTCGGGCGGGAACCAGCAGAAGATCGTGATCGCCCGCGAATTTTCCGCCAATCCGGTGGTCCTGCTGGTCGGCCAGCCGACGCGCGGCGTCGATGTGGGCGCAATCGAGTTCATCCACAAGCAGCTTCTGGCGCTCCGCGATGCGGGCTGCGCGATCCTGCTGGTTAGTGTGGAGCTTGACGAGATCATGTCGCTTTCGGACCGGATCATGGTGCTCTGCGATGGCCACAATGTCGGGATCGTTGACCGGGCCGAAGCGGACCGGCAGACGCTTGGCCTGATGATGGCCGGGCAAAAACGCGAAGGACATGCCGCATGAGCGGGCCGACCCCACCCCTGCCCCGATGGGCCGATCTGTTCCTGTTGCCGGTCATCAACCTGATGGCGGCGCTTTTCGTCTGCGGGCTGGTCGTGCTGGCCATCGGCGAGAACCCGATCGAAGCCCTGGGCGTCATGCTCAAAGGGGCTTTCGTCTATTCCGGCGGCCTGGGCTACACGCTCTACTACACCACCAATTTCGTCTTCACGGGCCTGGCGGTGGCGACGGCATTTCACGCGATGCTCTTCAATATCGGCGGTGAGGGGCAGGCCTATATCGGCGGGCTTGGCGCGGCCTTGGCGGCCTTTGCCATCGGCGCGGCCCCGGGGATTGTCGCCCTGCCCGTGGCGATTGCGGGTGCGGCGCTAGCCGGGGCCTGCTGGGGTGTGATCCCGGGCTATCTGCAGGCGAAGCGCGGCAGTCATATCGTCATCACGACCATCATGTTCAACTTCATCGCGGCGTCGATCATGGTCTGGCTTCTGGTCGGTCCCATGCTGGAACCCGGGCAGCAATCCCCACAATCCGTGCCTCTGCCCGAGGGCAGCTACCTGCCCAAGATGCACGAGATGCTGGGCGCCATCGGAGTTGAAACCGCCGCCACGCCTTTGAATGCCTCTTTTCTACTGGCGCTGGTGTCGCTCGCGGTCTTCTGGGTGCTGATCTGGCGCACTCGGCTGGGCTACAACATCCGCGCCGTGGGGCAGAACCCTCAAGCAGCGCATTACGCGGGCATCAACGTGCCGCGCACAATTATCATCGCCATGGCCATCGCGGGCGGCTTCGCGGGGCTTCTGGCCACCAATGAAATCCTCGGGATCAGCCACCGGGTCATCCTGAACTACACCGCCGGGTATGGCTTTACCGGCATCGCCGTGGCGCTCATGGGCCGCAACCATCCGGTCGGCATCTTCCTCGCCTCGCTTCTCTTCGGGGCGCTCTATCAGGGCGGGGCAGAGCTTGATTTCGAGTTTCAGTCGATCACCCGCGAAATGGTCCTGATGATCCAGGGCATGATCATCCTCTTCTCCGGCGCGCTGGCCTATATGTTCAACCCGCCGCTCGCCCGGTTCATCGCCCGGATTTCGGCCCCGAAACGGGAGGTCGCCCATGGCTGACTTCCTCTATCAACTCCTGCTGACCTTCGATGCCACGCTCAGGATCGCCGCACCGCTGATCCTCTGCGCGATGGCGGGGATCTTTGCGGAACGCTCCGGCGTGATCGACATCTCGCTTGAGGGCAAGATGTTGACCGGGGCCTTCGTTGCTGCCGCCGTGGCCGCGCTCAGCGGATCGCCCTGGCTCGGGCTGATCTGCGCCATTTTCGCCAGCATCTTCATGTCGCTTGTCCACGGTTTCGCCTGCATCACCCACAAGGGCAATCAGGTGATTTCCGGCGTGGCGATCAACATCCTTGCCTCGGGTCTGACCGTGGTGATCGGCATCGCACTTTTCCGGCGGGGAGGTCAGACGCCAACCCTTGGCCGCGACGAACGCTTCAAGCCGCTCGATTGGATCGGGACGGAAACACTGGATGCGGTCCCGCTTCTGGGCGTGATATACCGGCAGCTCATCTCGGGCCATAACGTCCTTGTCTACCTGGCGCTGCTCGCCGTGCCGCTAACGGCTTTCATCATCTACCGCACCCGCTTCGGCCTCAGGATGCGCGCCGTCGGAGAGGTGCCCGAGGCGGTGGACAGCGCGGGCGTTTCGGTCACCTGGCTGCGCTACCGGGCGCTTATCATTGGGGGCGTCTTCTGCGGCATCGCGGGGGCTTACCTGTCGGTTGCGCAGGGCGGCAATTTCGTGCGCGAGATGTCGGCGGGCAAGGGCTATATCGCGCTGGCCGCGGTGATCTTTGGCAACTGGCGTCCGCTCCGGGCCTTCATGGCCTGCCTGATGTTCGGCTTCCTCGAAGCGGCCACATCGCGCCTGCAGGGGGTCGATCTTCCGCTGATCGGCGAGGTCCCGACGCAGCTCATGCTGGCGCTACCTTACGTGCTGACCGTGCTGCTTCTGGCGGGGTTCATCGGACGTCCCAGTCCGCCCGCCGCCATCGGTCAACCCTATCACAAATGACCGGATTGCACCGCGACCGGCGGCGCGTCATTCCACGTTTTTTAAGATACGGCTGTGTTTACGGGCCTCGGCCTGCACATCGCCAAAGGTGCGGATGCCGCGCGCTTCAAGCACCGCGATCATCTTGACGAAAGCCTCCGCCGTGGCCTGCGCATCGCCCAGGGCCGTATGGCGCAGCGATGGGTCGATCTCGATCTCCAACCGATCGCAGATCGCATCCAGCGTGTGTTCCGCCGAACCACCGAAAACCGCCGCCGACAGGTGCACCGTATCAAGCACCGGATGGTCGAAATCAATGTCGAGCCGCTCCGCCTGCCGATAGAGAAAGGCCGTGTCGAAGGGCGCGTTATGGGCCACGATCACCGCACCTTCGCAAAATTGGTGGAAGTCACGGCAGACCGCCTTGAACCGGGGCGCGCCTTTGACCATGGCGTCGTCGATCCGGTGGACCTTGGTCGATTGCGCGGGGATCTTGCGGCCCGGCCGCACGAGCGTGTCAAACACTTCGCCTGCCACGATCCTGCCATTGACCACCCGCACGGCCGCCAATTGCACCACGCGGTCCCGGTCGGGATTGAGGCCAGTGGTTTCGCTATCGAAGATCACATAGGTGAGGTCGCGCAGCGCGGTTTCGCGAAGCTCGGAGGATTGCGGCGCCTCCAGCAGGCCGAAATCATAGGTGAAGGGGCGCGCGGCCTCGGCCTCCAGTGGCTCCAGCATCAGGGTATAGCCCGCCCAACCCGCGAACCGGCGCACATGGCCCAAATAGATCGCGCCCGAGCGGCCAGTAACCGCAATGGTGCTGCGCGGGACATCCGTTTTCGCCATCTTGTCGAGGGTGGGTTGGATCGATTCCTTGTCGAGATAGTCAAAGATCAATGCCCTGAGCCGCGGCGTGCCTTCGCGTTCCATCAGCGCCGCCGCCTGCCCGTCATAAAGCACGATCCGGTGATCTGCACTGACCAGAATGACCGCCAGCGGAATGTCCGACAGGATGCGCAGCAACTGCTCCTTTTCGCGGGTCAGTCGGGCGGTCTGTTCCTCGATGGTCTCGGAGGTGCTGCAGAGCTTGCGATGAATGGCCGATGCCGCCGGGGCCAGATCACCCAGATACCGCGCCGCGCCCTCGTCGATCGGCTGCGCCACGTCGGAATGCGCCCGGACCCGTAGATGGGCGGCCAGGGCTTCGATCGGTTTGCTTACATGACGGTCGAACAAAAGCCAGACCGCCAGGATCAGACCGAGTACGCCGAACACGACGACGATGCCCACGGTCACAAAGGCCGACAGTGCCTCCGGCACGGCAAGTTGCCGGTATCCCAGCCAGAGCGCCAGAGCCGCAACCGCGACAATGCCCGCCCCCAACAGGCAGAAAAAGAGAAAGACCCGAAGCCTGAGGGGGAGGTCTCTCACATCACACCTCCGCGCAGGCCGCCTGCAGGATCGGATCATCCTCGGCCACATCGCGCCAGGTCACATTGAGCGCCGCGCCATCCGCGCCGAATTCCACCCCATCGACGATATCCGCGCGTTTCATCGCCGGACAATCGAACAGGACCGGCGCCTTGGCCGTCCGCGCCCAGCGTCCGTAAAAGACGAGTTCGACAATCCGCTGCCCGGGCTGGTCCGGGTGGCGCCGGATCGTGGCCTGATCGACGGCAACGAAGCGGTTCACATAAGGTTTGGCATAGGTCCAGGGGCGGTAAAATGCCGCCTCCTCGATGGCCTGCGCGACGACAAGCCCCTGCGGCATCGTGGCTTGTGTCCGGTTGAACCAGCTATATTCGCTTGAAATCGTGGCCAGCAGCATCGCCACCCCTGCCGATGCGGGGATGAGCCATTTCGGCAGACGCCCGCCCAGCATCCGGTTCAATGCCCAGACAAGAAGCGCCGCCGCAGCGCCCGCCACCACCGTGCCGATCAGTTCGAAAAACATTTCCCCTCCCCGTCATCCTCAGGCCAACAGACCGCGCCCCTGCATCAGTGCCGATTGCATCGTCTTGATCACCACAAACGCATCGCGCAGATGGCTGCGTTCGAAATCCGAAAGCGTCGACGGTGGCAGGAAGTTATCCGGCGCCTCCCCGGCCTTTATTCGGGCCGCCTGATGCTCCAACCGCGTTTGCGCCACCAGGTCATAGGCATCGAGCAGGTCGCGCCCGCCGCTTGGACTGATGACGCCTGCCTCAAGGGCTGCCTTGACCCGCGCCCGAGTATTGACCGCGTCCAACTGCCCTTGCAAGGCATACATCCGCCCCAGGTCCACCACCGGAATGACCCCGTTGAGCTTGGTGTCGATCGTGTTGCGATGCTCGCCCGAGCGGATCGTCGCAAAACCTCGTAAGAGGCCCAAGGGCGTCTGATGAGTCAGGGCATTGCTGGCCATATGCGCCGTGAAAATCGAATTCTCCGACGCCGCGCGCAGGGTCTCGGCCTGCAACCCGTCGAAAAGCGTCGTGTCCCCGCCAATGGGCCGCAGATCAAACATGACCGAGGCCAGCATCTGCGCCTCTTTGTGGGGCTGCGCGATCCAGCCGCGGAAATACTCGCGCCAGACCGAAAGCGGCTGTCGCCAGCGCGGGTTCGTGGCCATCATGTCGCCGGGGCAATAGACATAGCCGCAGGCATTGAGACCGTCGCTCACGAACTGCGCAAAGGGTTCGAAATAGGCCTGCGCGGCGTCGTCAATCCCATCCTCGAGGATCAGGCAATTATCCTGGTCGGACACGCCGGTTTGTTCCTGTCGTCCCTGCGATCCGCAGGCGAGCCAGAGATACCGCGCCGGGGCTGGGCCAAATTTCTCTTCGGCCAGCTTCAGCAGCTTGCGCGTCACCACATCGGCCACGTCGGTGACCAGGCGCGTGACCGTATCATGGCGATGTCCAGCGCCGACAAGCTGCACCAGAAGGCTGGGGATGCCCGCCGTGATCCCGGCCAGGTCTTCGGCGGTCTTGGCCCGCGCGGCCTTGGACACGAGGCCCGCCGCATTCGATGCCTGAAACCGGGTCAGGTCGGTCTGCGTGACGATGCCGATCAGGGTTCCGGCGGCCACGATGGGCAGGTGACCAATCCGATGCTCCATCATCAGGTGCAGCACATCCGAGCCGATCGCCGACGGCCCCAGGACACGCGGCGCACGGGTCATGATCGCCTCGACAGGCGTGTCATGGGCCATGCCCTCGGCCAGAGCCTTGCCCGACAGATCGCGGACAGTGACGATGCCGGTCAGCGCCCCGTTGTCGACCACACAGAGGCAGGAAATCCCGCGCTCCTGCAAGAGCTGCGCCGCCGCACGGATCGTCGTATCGGGCGCGCAAGTGACCGGATCGCGCACCATCAGGTCCTCAACCCGCACACTCGTCAGGTCGTTGGCGCGGGCCGGGTTCTTGTCAGGGCCGGCCGGGTGGCGGTCGAAGAATTTGCGGAAGGGTGCGTGATCGTCCCACAGCTTGTGAAAAAGAGGCGCCGGCAGGCAGATCAGCTCGGCCTCGGTATCGGCGCGGGCAGAGGTGACTGCCTTGCCATCGCGCAGCAGGCCGCGTTCGCCGAAGGAATTGCCGCGCTCAAGCACCGAGATGACGCCGCCATTCTGATCCTTGACGGTAATCTGCCCGCCCAAGACGATGTAAAGGCCGCGCATCGGCGCGCCGAGGACATAAACATCTTGGTTAGGTTGCAGGTGCACCCGCTCTGCCTCGACCGAAACGGTGGTACGGACGTCATCGGGAAGCATGTCGTAAGGGTGCTGATGCGACAGGAATGACAAAACATCTTCGGTCATGATCTGCACCCTTGTTGAATTCGCAAGGCCATTGCGGCCGGAAGAAAGGCGGGCGGCATGATAACCGCCCGCCTTGATCTTTTAGTGGTCCACCGCAGCGCCTGCACCAGCAGGGACACGGACGCTTTCGACCAGGTCCTTGATCTCCTGCGGCGTGTCCTTGGTGGACATCGACACCCCATAGGCCACGGCGAAGTTGATGATCGCGCCAACCGCACCGATCGCGGTCGATTGGATGCCGAAGAGCGATCCGTCAACCGTATCCGGGAAGGAGTTGGTGCCCGCGATAAAGAACCAGCCTTTGTGCAGGAAGATGTAGATCAGGGTAAAGACCAGACCCGCAAGCATCCCGGCAACCGCGCCGACATTGTTCACGCGCTTGGAGAAGATCCCCATCATCAGCGCCGGGAAGATCGACGCCGCCGCCAGACCAAAGGCCAGCGCCACGGTTTGCGCCGCAAATCCCGGGGGATTAAGACCCAGCCATGTGGCGACACCGATGGCCACCGCCATCGCGATCCGGGCCGACAGAAGTTCGCCCTTTTCCGAGATGCTCGGATTGATCGCGCCTTTGACAAGGTCGTGACTGACCGCCGACGAAATCGCCAGCAGAAGGCCCGCCGCCGTCGACAGGGCCGCCGCAAGGCCACCCGCGGCCACGAGACCGATCACCCAACCCGGCAGGTTGGCAATCTCGGGGTTGGCAAGCACCAGGATGTCACGGTTGAAGTTGGTCAACTCGTTGCCTTCCCAGCCATTCGCCGCAGCTTTTTCGGCCATCGCGTCGGACTTGTCGTTATAATACTGGATCTTGCCGTCGCCGTTCTTGTCTTCCCAATCGAGAAGACCGGTTTTCTGCCAGGTTTCCATCCAGTCGTAGCGCTCGTCATTGGCGATGGTCTCAACCGAAACCGCCTCGCCATTTGTGCCGTTGGGCCACATCAGCTCGGTGATGTTCAGGCGCGCCATTGCACCAACAGCCGGAGCCGTCAGGTAGAGAAGCGCGATGAAAACAAGCGCCCAGCCCGCGGACCAACGCGCGTCCGACACCTTCGGTACGGTGAAGAAGCGCATGATGACGTGGGGCAGACCCGCCGTCCCGATCATCAGCGACAGCGTGAAGAGCACCATGTTGAGGTTGTCTTTGTGCGCCTCGGTGTAGCTGGCAAAGCCGAGATCGGTGACGATCTGGTCGAGCTTCTGCAGCAGGTAGACACTGCCTTCGCCGCCGGTGGCGGTGGTTTCGCTGAAGAGGCCAAGCGCCGGGATCGGCGTGCCGGTCAGTTGCAGCGAGATGAAGATCGCCGGGATCGTATAGGCCGTGATCAGCACGACATATTGCGCCACCTGCGTATAGGTCACGCCCTTCATGCCGCCGAAAACCGCATAGGCGAAAACCACACAGGCCCCGATCAGAAGACCGGACGTGTTGGAAATCTCCAGGAAGCGGCCAAAGGCCACACCCACGCCGGTCATCTGACCGATCACATAGGTGGTCGAGGCCACGATCAGACAGATTACCGCCACGAGACGCGCGGTCGGGGAATAGAAGCGGTCGCCGATGAATTCCGACACGGTGAACTTGCCGAATTTCCGCAAGTAAGGTGCCAGAAGCAGCGCCAGCAGCACATAGCCCCCGGTCCAGCCCATCAGGAAGGACGAGTTGTCATAGCCGGTGAAGGCGATGAGACCCGCCATCGAGATGAACGAGGCCGCCGACATCCAGTCCGCCGCCGTGGCCATGCCGTTGGTCACGGGGTGAACGCCCCGGCCCGCCGCATAGAATTCCGAGGTGGAGCCCGCCCGGGCCCAGACCGCGATGCCGATGTAGAGCGCGAAACTCGCGCCGACAAACAGCAGGTTAAGTGTAAACTGGTCCATCGTCTCAGTCCTCCTCGACGCCGTATTCACGGTCCAGCTTGTTCATCCGCCAGGCGTAGAAGAAGATCAGCGCCAGGAAGACGATGATCGACCCCTGCTGGGCAAACCAGAAGCCCAGGTCAGTGCCGCCAACGGCGATGCCGGAAATCATCGGGCGCAGCAGAATGCCGAACCCAAAGGACACCAGCGCCCAGATGATGAGGCTGATAGTGATAATTCGGATGTTTGCCGACCAATAGCCGGCCCCATCCTCGGCCGCCTTGGTTTGTTGTGTTTGATCCGCCATTTGGCGCTCCTCCTTCGTTTATTGTCGTAATGTCAGACATGGCCCTGAGGCCTTGGTATCCCGGGTGGCGGTCAGGCCACCGGGCTTGCGACGACGTTCGCGATATCCGCGGCGATGTGCGGGATTTCTCCCATTGCATCAACACGTTGCAGCTTACCCTTTTGACTGTAGTAGCTGATGAGCGGGGCCGTTTGCGCGTGATAGGCATCCAAACGCGACATCACCGTTTCGGCATTGTCGTCGGCGCGACGGGTCATCTTCTGCGCCCCGCAATTGTCGCAGGTGTTTGCCACTTTTGGCGGCTTGAACGTGTCGTGATAGCCCTCGCCGCAGCCCGCGCAGGTAAAGCGGCCCGCGATCCGGACGACCATCTTGACGTCATCGACCTCAAGCGACACGACCGCGCTGATCTGCTGCCCTTTCCGGGCCAGCAGGTCATCAAGCGCCTCGGCCTGTCCCGTGGTACGGGGAAAGCCGTCCAGAACCACGCCCTTGGCGCAATCGGACTGCGTCAGGCGATCCTTGAGGATCGCCAACACGATCTCGTCACTGACGAGCCCGCCGGCCTCCATCACCGATTTCGCCTCAAGCCCCGCCGGCGTGCCGGCGGCAACAGCGCCGCGCAGCAGATCACCGGTCGAGAGTTGCACCAGGCCAAACCGCTCTTCGAGCATCCGCGCCTGCGTCCCCTTGCCCGCACCCGGAGGTCCGAGCAGGATAAAGACCGGCGCCGAGGCAGATAACGTTTGTGCAGCCATCATGCGTCCTCCCGGTTCATGCGATTTTCGATCAAGTCATCGACAACCGACGGATCGGCCAGGGTGGACGTATCGCCAAGCGCACCGAAATCATCCTCGGCGATCTTGCGCAGAATGCGGCGCATGATCTTGCCCGAACGGGTTTTCGGCAGGCCGGGCGCCCATTGGATGAGGTCGGGTTTGGCAATCGGGCCGATTTCCGACCGCACCCAGGTTTCCAACTCCTTGCGCAGTTCAGGCGAAGGCGTTTCGCCGTTCATCAGCGTGACATAGGCATAGATGCCTTGCCCCTTGATCGCGTGCGGATACCCCACGACGGCGGCCTCGGCGACCTTGGCATGGGCCACTAGCGCGCTTTCGACCTCGGCGGTGCCCATCCGGTGGCCCGAGACGTTGATGACGTCATCAACCCGGCCGGTGATCCAGTAATCGCCATCGGCATCGCGGCGGCAGCCATCGCCGGTGAAGTAATACCCTTTGTAATCCGAGAAATAGGTCTTTTCGAACCGCTCATGATCGCCCCAGACGGTGCGCATCTGCCCCGGCCAGCTATCGGCCAGAACCAGCACCCCTTCGGCCTCGGTCTCGGTGATTTCCTCGCCGCTCGTGGGCTCCAGGACCTTGGGTTGGATGCCGAAGAACGGTTGCTGCGCCGAGCCGGGCTTGAGGCTTGTCGCCCCCGGCAGCGGGGTCAGAAGATGCCCGCCGGTTTCGGTCTGCCACCAGGTATCGACAATCGGGCATTTCCCCTTGCCGACAACCGTGTGGTACCAATTCCAGGCCTCGGGATTGATCGGCTCACCCACCGTACCGAGCACCTTGAGGTCCGACAGATCATGCGCGTGGACGGGCTCATCCCCCGCCGCCATCAGGGCACGGATCGCGGTCGGCGCGGTATAGAATTGATTGACCCGGTGCTTTTCGCAAACCTGCCAGAAACGTCCCGCATCGGGATATGTCGGCACCCCTTCGAACATGATCGTGGTCGCGCCGTTAGCCAGCGGACCATAGACGATATAGCTGTGACCCGTGACCCAACCCACATCGGCGGTACACCAGAAGACATCGCCATCGTGGTAATCGAAGACCAGCTCATGGGTCATCGCTGCATAGGTGAGGTAGCCACCCGATGTATGCACAACGCCCTTGGGTTGCCCGGTGGAGCCGGAGGTGTAGAGGATGAAAAGCGGATCTTCGGCGTTCATCTTGGCGGGTGGGCAGTGGTCATCCGCCTCCAGCGACAATTCGTTGTAGTCATAGTCCCGGTCAGTCCAGGTGGTCTGACCCGCGGTGCGTTTGACGACGAGGCATTTGACGCTGTCCTTGCAATGCAGGAGCGCGGCGTCGGCATTGGATTTCAGCGGTGTCTTGCGGCCGCCACGGGGCGCTTCGTCGGCGGTGATAATGACCTTGGCGTCGCACCCGCTGATCCGCGCCGCCAGCGCATCGGGGGAGAAACCGGCAAAAACGATCGAATGAATGGCGCCGATCCGCGCGCAGGCCAGCATCGCATAGGCCGCCTCGGGGATCATCGGCAGGTAGATGACAACGCGGTCGCCCTTGGTCACACCAAGCGACTTCAGCACATTGGCCATCTTGCAGGTCTTGCTGTGCAGTTCCTTGTAAGTGATGTGCAGGGCGGGATCGCTCGGTTCATCCGGCTCCCAGATGATTGCGGTCTGATCGCCACGGCTATCCAGATGCCGGTCGATGCAATTGGCCGAGACATTGAGAACACCATCCTCGAACCACTTGATCGTCACGTTCCCAAGGGTGAAATCGACATTCTTGACCTTGGTGAACGGCGCGATCCAATCAAGGCGTTGACCCTGTTTTGCCCAGAACGCTTCGGGGTCGGCGACAGAATCGGCATAAAGAGATTTATATTGCTCGGCGTTGACATGCGCATTTCCAACCGTGTCCTGATCCGGCTCGAATACACGCATTGCAGATGTATTTTGGGTTTGATTTTCTTCCACGTTTTTCCTCCTCCAATACCTACGGGGCACAAAAAACGCTCAAACAATTGCAAACAAACACCCGCCCAGTGAGTAAAGGTGTTGTACATCAAATGTGAAAAGATTGTTTTATCTTATTATAATAAATGAATATTTTTGTTAATTAATTTACTCCTAATACAGTTTTTTGTAAATTTTTTCGACAGAACCGCAATAGCTGAGCAATCTCAACAGACTAGGTGTCAAACCGCTTCAAGACTTCTGCACCACCCCCGTCACTTCCGGCATGGTTGTATCGCTGTGCGCCCGATGGCGCACACGAAACCCATGCCAGGACACCAGCCAATTGCAGTGCGGAGGGTGAATCAGGCGCCCTGCATGCCCGAAGGTATCCACCAATCGCGACCGCGCGCCGTTTCGACATATTCCGGCCAGCGGAAATGGATCGGCGGATCGTAATCGCAAAGCGGTTCGATCATGGCGTCACCGGCGGTGCGGTGCTTGAACTCCGTCATGGCCGCCTCGCGCGCTGCGGGATCTTCCAGAAGGCGGATCGCCGAGGCTGCGATGATCTTGGCCGCACACCGCAGCATCGGGTCGATCGTCGCCGGGATACCCCCAAGCGCGTTCATCACCCAGGGCGGATACACCACCCCCGTCGGCGCCTTGAGCGCGGGGCGCGCGACATAGAACCGGGCGGTCGGGGCGTGCCAGGTCATGTCGGTGTAGTCGTCCGAGGTGGAATTCAACTGGCTCGGCGGCAGATCCCGGCGCAGGATCGCCTCGGCCTCCTGCGGGGCAATCAGCTGTCCAAGCTCCTCGATGAACGGCGCTGGCATGGGCTCAATCCCAAGGTTGCGCTGGATCTCACGGGCCACGTCCATGGCGGCCGTGTCCCAGACCGGCGTGCCCACCTCTTGCATGGCAGCCCAGACCACCTCCGCCATCGCGTGATTGGCCAGCCCGGGACGTGATTTGCAGACCCAATGCCGCTCGACCCGGCATCCGGTCATCGCCGCCGCCGCCTCGGCATTGCGGTCCAGCACGGCGGTGATTCTGTCGGCCATCTCAACCGTCGGCACCCGCATCATGTACTGGATTTCGGCCAAACCCGCAGGCAGATTGTCCGCCGTCGCCTGACCCGCGGTCAGGATCGCCTCGGACACGGACCAGCCGCCCTGATGCGGCAACATCGCCTCCCGCAGTACCTTGGATGATTGGTACATCGTCATCAACGCATCATTCGCCCCCGGCGCCCGAACATCGGAATGCGATTGCGGGATCGGTGCGCCGTCGGTGCTGCCCCAGGTCTCGGGCGCGTCACAGATGAAGCGATAGATCATCGAATAGGCGGCACCACAATGGGTGTCCCACCGGACGGTATTGCACATGGGCAGCATGTAGAACGGATGGAATGACAGCATCGCGGCGAGGCCGTCATAATACCCCTTGGCCGCATGAATGGGTTTTGATCCGCGCACCTTCTCCGCCGGTTCCCCGGTATAGCGCAGCCCGCCCTTGATCCCGTGCTTTTCCATCGCGGCCTTGGTTGCCAGAAGCCCGCCCAGGGTCGATACCCCCAGACCGGAATGCGGATCGGTATGCCCGCCCGCCTGAAACCCCACCCCGTCGCGTGGCTGACGGGACGTGGTGGCGGCCTGGCAATTGCCCGGAACCGCATCATATTCGGCGTACATCCCGATGACCGGCCCGTCCCCGTTCGACCACTCCGCGCAAAACGCCGTGGGCATCCCGCCTGATCCTTCCTCGACGGTGAACCCTTCTGCGCGCAGCCGCGTCACGTACCATTCGGCCGAGCGGTACTCGCGCCATGCAGTCTCGGCAAAGTCGAAAATCGTCGCGCACCAGTCGGACAACTCCGCCATGCGCGCGTCAACGACGCCAAGCGCATGGGATTGGGCATTGGTCAGTTTCATGCGGGCCTCCCTGTGATGAGCTTAGGCAGGTTTGCGCCGCCGGGAAAAGGGGCAAGATGATCTGCGGTGCCAGCCGCCCGCGAAACCACCGCGAAACGACGGAAGCCGCAGATATTGGGCCCTTGGCATCACGTGATTTCTCAACAGACCTCACAATCCCGAAAAAGGACATGACCGAATTGCCCGACATGCCTAAGGTGACCAGTGATGAACGAAGCAGAGCTCATTTTCTGGATCGCGCGCACCTGGCTCTGGATCGGGGCGGCGGTCGCAGCGGTTTTCCTGACCATCGGGATCGACCGCATCGACGAAGACGCACGCGGTGCCTACGCGTTCCGCCCGCTCCTGATCCCCGGCATCCTGTTGATCTGGCCGCTTGTGCTTTGGCGCTGGTGGACGCTTGAAGCCGCGCGGTTTGATCCGCACTCCCGGTATCGCCCGGTCCGCGCCGCCCATGGGATCGCCGCGATCCTGCTTTGCGTGACCGTTCTGGGCGCCATCGCCCTTGGCCTTGCGGTGCGTCAGGAATGGCCTGCCGATTTTGAACCCACGCAGATCGGGGAGGTCGCGCAGTGAGCGTCAAATACATCCCCGTGCAATGGAACCGGAACAAGTGGATCTACGACGGCTTCATGCTGGCAGGGGTGGTCGGTTTCCTATGGCTTTTCCTCTTCGTCAGCCCCGAAGTGCTCAGCCACGAGCGCCCGATCAATCCGCAGGTCCACAATGCCCGCGCCTTTGGCGCCTGCGCCTTCGTAATGCTGAGCGTCATTCTGGCCCTGGGTCCGCTGGCGCGCCTTGACCGCCGCTTCCTGCCGCTGGTCTATAACCGTCGTCATTTCGGGGTCATGACCGCTGCCGTGGCGCTCACGCATTTTGGCTATATCCTGAACTGGTATTTCGCTTTCTCGCCCTCGGGAAGGTACGAAGCCCTGCTTTTTGCCAACACGAGCTTTGATCGCGCGTCTGGTTTTCCCTTCGAGATTTTCGGGATCGTCGCGCTGCTTTGCCTGCTGGTTCTGGCCGCGACGAGCCATGATTTCTGGCTGAAATTCCTGACCGCTCCGCTTTGGAAACGCCTGCATTACCTGATCTACCTGGCCTATGCCTCGGTCGTGGCCCATGTCTGCCTCGGTATCCTGCAGGATCAGCAAAACCAGCTTTTCAACTGGATCTTCGTCGTGATGGCCGTGGTGGTTGTCTTCCTGCACCTCGCCGCCTTCTGGCATGAACGCCGGTCCGGCGATCCGGTGGGCGAGACGGCATCCGACGGCTGGATCGCGGTCTGCAAGGCCGAGGATATCCCCGAGGCCCGGGCGCGGATCGCGGTGCTGCCCAATGGCGATCGCGTTGCGGTCTTTCGGTTCGAAAACAAACTCTCGGCCATCTCCAACGCCTGCGCCCATCAAAACGGCCCCCTGGGCGAAGGCCGGATCATCGCCTGCCTGGTGACCTGCCCCTGGCACGGGTTTCAATACAATGTCCGCAACGGCCAATCCCCTGCCCCCTTCACGGAAAAGATCCCGACCTACAAGATCGCCCTGCGCGATGGCGTGGTGCTGGTCGACCCTGTCGCCAACCCGCCCGGCACGCCCGTCGAACCGGTGGAGGTGGCGCCATGAAACACGACAATGCGCCCTTCTTCGTGGGCTACCTCAACCCGCCCAGGAAGCTGCGTCTCTTTCTGCTGGCAGCCGGGATCATGCTGGTCGCCGCCATGACGCTTTTCGGGCTGCTTCTGGGCAGTGCGCAGGATGACCCCGGCACCGGTGCCTTTCGCTTTGACTATGGCCGCCAGAACGTGACCGGCGTGATCGAAATGCTGCCCTATCCGATCCTGCATGTCACCGAAGGGACCGAGCGGATCAAGGCTGGCAATGTCCTGATGCTGGCCTCGCAGGGCAAGCGCGGTGTCATGGGCCTGACCCAGCCCTTCAGCGGTCAGCAGGTCACGGCATCTGGCATCCTGCTGAACCGGGGGGCGCTTGAGATGCTGCAACTTCGCGGCGGCAACCAGGGCCTGAAAGCCGCCGAGGGGACCGCCGATATACCTGCCGCTGAACCTCTGGGCCGCTGGAAACTCGCCGGAGAAATCTGCGACGGCAAATGCCTGGCGGGCGCCATGCGACCGGGCCGCGGCCTGGCGCACAAGGCCTGCGCCAATCTCTGCCTGATCGGGGATATCCCGCCGGTCTTTGTGTCCAGCCAACCCGTCGCCGGGTCCGAATTCCTGATGGCGGTCGGGCCGGATGGGGGGAAGATACCGGACAGCATTTATGATTACGTCGGCAATTTCGTCGCGCTTGAAGGCGATATCACCCGCCACGGTGACCTGCTGGTCCTGCGGATGGACCCGGCAACAATCGAGGTGCTGCCATGACCCGGCGCATCACCTGGCTGCTGATCACGCTCGTTGTCACGGTGATCCTGTTCTACCTGTCGCGGTTCTGGATTTTCGATTTCTGGGGTCGCCAGGGCCTCTTCGGCCTTCAGGATCTCCGACCTCAGGGCGGCCTCTTGGCCCGATGGCTGCGCGGCACACAATTTGCACCGTTCGAGCTTATCATCTGGGTGGTGTCTTTCTTCCTGATCCTGACGGGCCTGGAAAAGCTCTATGGCCGCTTCGGCAGCGGCGACAAGTGACCCAGCGCACGGGGGGTCACCGCGCGCAGGTCTTGGCACATTGCTTCACGCTTCCTCTTGCGGCGCGCTGCTGCGCATAAAGAAGATGTAATAGAACACCGGCGCCGCAATCAGCGTAAGGATCGACGCGAAGGCCAACCCGCCCATGATCGTCACCGCCATCGACTGAAAGAACGCATCGCGGATCAGGGGGATCATGCCCAGGATCGTCGTTGCGGCGGCCAGGATCACCGGGCGCAAGCGCGAGGTGGAGGCCGACACAATCGCATCCTTCAGCGCCCATTTGGGGTTCTCTTCGCGGACTATGTCAATCTCCTCGACCAGCACGATCCCGTTCTTGATCAACATCCCCGAAAGCGACAGGAGGCCAAGCAAGGCCGTGAACGTAAACGGTAACCCCGTCCCCAAGAGCGCAAGGCTGACCCCGTTGACCGACATCGGCACCAGCAGCCAGATAATGAGCGGCTGACGCAGCGCGTTGAAAAGCAGCACCGAGATCAGCACCATGATGATGAGGCTGAGAGGCAGTTGCGCGGCAAGGCTTGCCTGCGCATCGGACGAACTTTCATACTCGCCGCCCCATTCCATCTTATAGCCTATGGGCACGGGCAATGCCTCGATCGCGTCTTGAATCTCGGCCTGGACCTGCGCAGCGGTAAAGCCCGCGGGAATGTCGGCGCCCACGGTGATCGTATAGACGCGGTCGCGGCGCATCACGAGCGTGTTCTGCGGCTCGAACACCATGCCATCGGTGACCTGCTCGAACGGAACGAACGCCTGGCCACTTTCGGAATAGACAACATGGTCGGACAGGACCATGCCGGATTGCGGGTCGGTCCGCAGGACAATCGGTATCTGCCGCTCCCCTTCGCGATAGACGCCGGAATCGATCCCCTCGGTGGCAAAACGCAGCGTGTCGGTGATGTCATCGCGGGAAATACCCGCCTCCTGCGCGCGGTCGCTTGAATAGACGGGCTTCAGGATCTGTTCCATCTCGCGCCAGTCAACACGCGGCTCGACGATGTTGTCCGATGCCGCAAGCAGGGCCGCCATGGCGTCATCGGCCAGGTCACGCAGGACCTCGGGGTCCGACCCGGAATACCGTACCTGGATCGGATCGCCGCCGCCGGGACCAAAGGCCAGGCGTTTCGCCCTGAATTCTCCCTGCGGCACCGCGCGATGTGCGAATTGTTCCATATCGGCGATCAGCGGTGCAATCGTGTCAATCGTCTCGGTCCGCACGATGATGTGGCCATAGCTCGGGTTCGGATCCTCGGACTGGTAGGTCAGCATGAACCGCGACGCACCGTCGCCGACATAGGCGGTGTACGCCACGACGTCTTCCCGGTCCGCAAGCCAGTCTTCAATCACCGCGAGGTCACGTGATGTCTGATGGATCGACGCGCCCTGCGGCAGCTTGTAATGCACGAAGAAGAGCGGCGTGTTGCTGTCGGGAAAGAATTGCTGCTTGATCTGCCCGAAAAGGGCAAAACATACAACTGTGACGGCGATCAACCCGGGGATGACGAGCCACCAGAGACGGAGGCACTGCCGCAGAAGACCGCCGTAGACCCGAAAGAGCATCCCGCCATAGGCATCATCTTCGCCGCCGCTGCCGGTCTTGAAGAAGTAGTGCGCCAGAAGCGGCGTGACTGTCAGGGCCAACAGCCAGGACAAGGTGAGCGAGATGCCGATCACCGCAAAGAGCGAGAACAGGAATTCGCCGGTCGAATCCGGGCTGAGGCCGATCCCCGCGAAGGCCATGATCCCGATCACCGTGGCCCCCAGTAGCGGGATTTGTGTCTTGCGGCCCGCATCCTCCGCCGCATCGCGGGAGGACTGCCCCCGCGCCATCGAGATCTGCATGCCTTCCGCAACCACGATGGCGTTATCAACCAGCATGCCCATCGCGATGATCAAGGCGCCAAGCGAGATACGCTCCATCTCGATAGAGAATATCGACATGAAAAGCAGCGTTCCCACCACGGTCAGAAGCAAGGTTGTCCCAACGACGATGGCCGCGCGCCAGCCCATGAAAAGGGCGAGGACAACGACAACGATACTGACCGACATTGCCAGGTTCACGAGGAAGTCGTTCGATGCTTCTTCGACAACGACATGCTGCTGGTAGATCGGGCTGAGCTGCACGCCCAGGGGGATCTGCGGCTGCAACTCTGTCAGTCTCGCATCGACCCGCTTGCCGACATCGACGATGTTTTCGGTGCTGATCCCCGCCACCCCGAGCGTGAACGCCTCGACCCCGTCGTGCCGGATCAAGAGATCCGGGTTCTGCTCCCTGCCGCGATGGACATCCGCAAAATCGTAGAGGTTGAGCACCTCCCCCCCGACACCGACGGTCAGCCCCGCGATTTCCGAAACGCTATCGCTGCCATCGGGCGCCTGTATCAGCGTCCGCCCGTTCACATTCTGGAGCGAGCCGCCATCGACAACCGAATTCGCATTGGCGATCGCGGACTGAATGGCCGCGGGCGGTACGTTCAGGTTGGTGGTGATGACAAGATCCGGCTGAACATAGATCACCTCGTCGGGGACGCCGGACACCGCGACATCGGCCACCCCGTCAACGGCCAGCAGTTCGCGCCTGAGAAACGTGGAGAGTTCGTAGATTTCACTATTGTCATATCCCGGCGCAGAGACCGCGTAATAGATGCCGAACACATCGCCAAAACCGTCATTTACAAAGGGCCGCGACGTCCCGGACGGCAGCGCCGCTGCGTTCGCGCGGTTCCTGAGCTTGGTCCAGATCTCCGGCAATTCAGTGCCATCATACTGGTCCTTCATATCGACCGTGATCCACGAAAGGCCGGGCTGGTTCATGGACCGGATCTCTTTCACTTCGCTCATGGTCTGTATTTCAGATTCGAGCGGTTCGGAAACCTCTCGCGCCACCTGTTCGGCCGACGCCCCGGGATATTGCGTGACGACAACAGCGGTCTTGATGGTGAAGGCCGGATCTTCGAGACGTCCGAGGGTCATAAACCCCCAGATCCCGCCAAGCAGACAGATCAGGATGACGATCCAGGTATAGAGGGGCCGGTCGATGGAAGCGCGCGCGATGTCCATGGGGCGACCGTCAGTTCGCGAAGCCGGTGAAGCGGCGGACGCGGTCGCCCTCGCCGAGCCGGGTGGCACCGCTGGCGACGATCTCTTGGCCCTCCTCGAGCCCCGAGAGAACCTGCGTCGCGCCATTTTGCGTCGGCGTGATCTCAACCGGGACCGGGGTGACCGTCCCCACATCCTCGTCGCCACCGCCGAACGCCATCACATGTGTCGATCCGTCATTTGCCGTCACAACCGCTGATGCCGGGATGATGATGCGCCGATCGTCGCCCCGAATGACCGACGTCACCGTGACCGACGAGCCGGGCAGGACAACCAGGTTTTCTGGTGGCGCCATACCAAGTGTAATCCGGAACGTCTGGCCGACCTGAGAGGTCTCAGCGTTGAATTCACGTGTCTCAAGTGGAAACTGTTCCTCGCTCGCCGGGAACTTGGCCCAAAGGTCGATGTCCGGATCCCGTCCCGCCTCCTGAAACAGGGTTTCGGGCACATCTATCTCAATCCGCAACTCGGACATGTCATGCAATCGGACGATGGGTGTTCCAGCGCTCACTGTCGAGAAATTCGCGACATTGCGCGTGGCGACCAACGCATCGAAGGGCGCGCGCAGTTCCGAGTGCCGCAATGACCGCTCGGCGTCACGGACGGCGATCGCGGCAAGATCGGCCTGTGTTTGCGCATCGTCCACAGAGACCTGGCTGACGGTATTGCCTTCCAGTTTCGAGAGGCGTTCGAGCGTTCGGTCCGCCTGCTCTTTCTGGGTAATCGCCTGATCAAGCGCCAACTGGAACGGTTCCGGGTCCAGCTTGGCAATCAGGCCGTCATCTTCAATCGGCTCACCCTCAACCACCGGTATCTCGATCAACTGGCCACCAACCTGAAACGCAAGATCGACCGTTTCCTTGGCAACGACATGGCCAAAGAACTGCCGCGCCACATCGTCCTTTTGCGAGGTAACCTTGACGATCTTGGCAAGGGGGACGTCATCCTGCGCCTGCCCCATCGAGGCGATGCCAAGGATGAGGACAGCGGTCAGTTTCCATATGTTTTTCACTTGATTACCTCGTGCAGCCTGTCGCGTATGACGGTGTCATTGCTTGAGTAAATAAGACTTGAGCGCAGTTAGCAATCGTCTTGGAGAACTTCCGCCAGATCCCGGCGCGCCGGAGCCGCCCAGACGGACGGCTCAAACCGGTTGGAGTGTCTGGCCGGAAGGTGCAGTGAGACCGCGTGTTGGTGTCCTCGCTCGGACGACACCTGCCAGAGCACTTGATGAACAGCAATCCGCGATCACAACGGTTCCTTGTCCCCGACAAGGCGACTGCTGGTATCCTCTTGCATGTTCCCCTCGGCCATCCGAACGAAGGCCTTGCGCCATCCATCGGCGAGCTCCGGCAACATGGCCAAGACTTCAGCGTCGTGCTGCGTGACGCGACGGGTAAGCCGCGCTGAGGTCACGCGCGCGACGCTCCACTTTGGCTGGGGCCTCTCGATCAGGCTGATCTGATCCCCTTGTGCGGCGACACCCGTCTCAAGAACCCGGTAATACCACCCGGTGCGTGACGTTTTTTGAAAGAGGTATGCCATCTTTTCGTTTTTCGTATGCTCGCTCACCTTCCAACATGGCTGCCGCCCCTGACTGATCTGCACCACCGCGGTTCCAAGGCGCAGCTTGTCACCGATACAAAGCGTCCATTCGGTCATCCCGCGTGTCGCGATGTTTTCGCCGAAGGCGGCGGGAGCCGTCCCGGATGGAATGGCACCTTCCGTCATCCAGTCCTGGTAATGCTCGGTTGCATAGTGGTGAATGGCTTTCTCGGCCCCGCCGTGATGCTCCAGGTCCGCTTGCTCGTCGTCCAGGAACCCAAACTCGTCGATCTCCTGAGGGCCCTTGACCGGTGTCTTGCCGATCGCGGATGGTCCACGGCCTTCCCACCGGTTCGTAACCTTGCCGAAGAAAATGCCGTCAATGCGGCTGGAGGGATTGATACCCGTCATGCTGCCTCCTGTTCGTGGCAGATTTTCAAGGTCTCCGCCGGTGACAGGTCTTCCGACAGAAGCATGCAATGGCCACCGTTTTTTCGCGCGGAAAAGTGCCGGCATTGGTTGCAGACGCCAAAAGCTCTGCTCCCGTTCTCCTTCAGCAACTGTCGCGAAAGCACCTCCAAGGACGTGAGCAGATCTTTCTTGATCTGCTGATCCATCTTCGAGATCCCGCGCCCGAGCAGATTTGGCGCGTCGATTGCCTGCACACCCTTCTCGGTCAGATCGAAACTGATCGCGCGTTTGTCGGCCTGCGATCTTCGCTCTGTCACATAGCCTTTCTGCACAAGCGCCTTGAAGGTTTGCGAAATCGTCCCGCGCGTGCTGCCCAGATATTCAGCCAGATGGGACGGGCTGCGCGAAAAGCGATTGGCCCGCGCAAGATAGGTCAGCGCGGCCTTCTGCGCCGGGTTCAGGTCACCCTTCCAGGCCGAGGTCGCATCAAGCCGGGCCAGTCGGTTTATCAGCTCGCGAGTATAGAGATCATCTTCCATGCCCATATTAATAGCGACTCGAAATAGTTATTGCAATAGTTTCGACTCGATACTAATAGTGAGTCGAAACCAACCCAACCCGAAAGGACCTGATATGAAACTCTCGACGTCCACCGCCGCAACCTTGGCCTTGATCGCGGGCGCCGTTGCCGCTGGCGAAGACCATTCGCATGGCATCCAGTCGCCCGTTGACGCGGCGAAAATCGCTGACTTTGACATTGTTGCCGCTGAAGTGACCCTGAATGGGCGCTTTGCCACGTTCCGCATGGCGACAGCGGGCGTTGCCGGAAATACGACCCTTGAGGCCACAGGAAATGGCGCGCCGGGGGCTTCGATCTGGTCCTATGTCTGGCCGACCACACTGGATCCGTCTGTCGTCGGTTTCGGAGAAGAGACCGGCATTCTTGCGCTTGCGGCCACCAATCACCCCGACTTCGATGACACCCCGTTGTTTGACGAAAACATCGATGGTGATACCGGCAATGACGGGGCGCACTGGCACAGCCATTGGGTGGTTCTCACACCGAACGAAGCCTGCGGTCCGGGGGCCTTGGCGGTGCGTGATGTTGCCGACGGCGAAACACCTGTCATGCCCGCCACATGGCCCGGTGTCCCGTTCTATCTCGACAGCCCCGGTTTCACCCCCGTCTTCGACGGGCCGGAGATTTCAATCAATGTTGTGCTGGCCAATGCCGACATCAACGTCCTTGAAAAAGCCAACTACGACGGCGTGACATCGGCTTTGCGCGTCGATACCGACTTCCATGCGCCCTATGTGTGCGTGACGGACGTATTCGATATCGCTTCGGGTGACCTGAGCCTGCCCGGGAAAGTTGACTGAACCTCCTCAGGGCGGTGCGCCGCACCGCCCTTGACCCAGTCGGCGGCAGGCACCCGGAGGATTGCGGCCCTGCCGCCGTGCGACAGAGATCTGCAGTCATCGCTCTATTCCGCCTTTCTGGTTACGATCTGTGACCAGTCTTGGCAGGCAGCAGGCCGTCTGGCCGGATCAGGAGGGCCGCAATAACGGCGCTCAGGACGATGGCGTCGCGATAGGGGGCGAGGTTGTCCGGCAGAAAGGCCTGGGTCAAAACCTCCAACCCTCCGACGACGAAACCGCCCAATACGGCGCCACCAAGGCTCCCCAACCCGCCCAGAACAGTTGCGATGAACGCCTTGAGGACCGGAAAGAAACCCATCATCGGATCAACTGATCCACGTTGAGCGGTCCAGATCACGGCGGCGACACCGGCAAGAAGGCCGGAGATGGCAAAGGACACCGCGACCACGCGATTAGCCTTAAGGCCCAGCATCCGCAGCATCTCGAAATCCTCCGCCGCGGCGCGCATGGCCATGCCCATGGGCGTGCGGCGCAACACAAATGTCAGCGCCCCAAGCGAGGTCAGCGTGACCAGTATAGATACGGTCGGCGCGACACCGATCGTCATGCCCGCAATCTGGTAAGTGCCCGACCATGAGGACGGAAAAGAGATTGGCACGGGCCGGGCCGAGATGCCGTTCTGGAACAGGACCTTGAGGATCTCCGACACGGCAAAGCTGGTGATCAGAAGCGAAACAACATCCGCGCCCCGCATCGCCCGAAAGGCCGCGCGCTCCATGGCCAGGGCCATCACCAATGCGGCACCGATTCCGATGGCGAGCGCCGCGAGCGGCGGAAAACCAAAAGCCATGGACAGGAAAATGCCGTAGCCGCCAAATGTCATGATCTCGCCATGGGCAAAATTGATCAGCCGGACAATCGAAAAGACGATCGCCAGGCCAAGCGCCAGCATCGCATAGATGCCACCGAGGCTCAGCGCGTTGATGATCTGTTGAAGGAGCAGGTCCATTTACGCCTCAAGCTGCCAGGTAGGCTGATTTCAGGATATCGTCGCCGGCCAGGTCCAACGGCGCGCCGGTTGCCGCAACGGCACCGTTGGCCAGCACAACCGCATGATCGGCAATTTCAAGCGCCAGGGAGGCGTTTTGTTCGACGAGCAGCACGGAGATGCCCTCGGCCTTCAACTCCTCAACGATGGCGAAGACGGTATCGACCATCTGCGGGGCAAGCCCAAGTGACGGCTCGTCCATCAACAAAAGCCGCGGCTCGCTCATCAGGGCGCGGGCCAGGGCCAGCATCTGTTGCTCGCCACCCGACAGCAGCCCCGCCAGTTGTTTGCGCCGCTCGCCCAAAATCGGGAACCGGTCCATCAGAGCATCGCGGCGGGATGCCGCCGTTTCCGGCGTGCCTGCGGCGGACCCGGCAAGGACAAGGTTTTCTTCCACCGTGAGCGACGCAAAGATGCGCCGCCCTTCGGGGCAGATGGCGACGCCCGCGCGCACAATCGCATCGGGCGACGCCTTTGTCATGGATTGACCGAAGATCGACACCGTACCGGCCGTCGGCGGTATCACCCCGGCGACGGCCATCACGGTGCTGGTCTTGCCCGCCCCGTTGGCACCAAGCAGCGCGGTGATGCCTGCCCTGGGCACACTCAGGTCGATGCCGCGCACGGCCTGTACCGGGCCGTAGCGCACATCCAATGCCTTTATGTCGAGGGCGAGGTCGTCCATCCGGTCACATCACGGGCTTGGCAGGATCGCCGGATCGGCGGCCTCGCGCAGGATGAACTCCTTGTCGCCCGACCCGGTAATCCGCGCCACGACAACGTCGCGCAGCGGCATCCGGTCGGTCCCGGCAAAGGTGAAGTTCGACATGATGGCCTTGCCGTCTTCGATCCCGGCCATGGCTTCGCTCACCGCAGCAGGATCGGTGGTGCCCGCCGCCGCCACCGCCTGTTCGATCATGTGGGCGATGTCACAACCGTTGACGTAGTAGTTGTTGTCGGGCGTTGTCCCGGTCGCTGCCTTGAAACGGTCGATGAACTCGGCATAGGGCGATCCTTCGTCCGGGAAGCCGCCGGAGGTGTGCACCACCCCATCGACCACGTCACCGAGGCCCCGCACGGTGGGTGTGTCGAGAACGTCACCGCCCATGACCTGCGTGTCCAGCCCGGCCCCGCGCAAGGCACGGATGAAGGCGGGAAAATCCGGCTCCCATGCCCAGGTGACGATCAGGTCCGGCGCTGGATCTGCGCCCTGGATCGTGGTCACGATGGCCGAAAAATCGGGCTGGTTCAGCGAATAGTTGCTTTCACCCACGACATTGCCGCCAAGCGCCGAGAAGGCTTCGCCAAAATACTCGGGCCCGCCAAGGGTGTAGGCACTGTCGGGCGATTTCACCAGCCAGACATTTTCATGCCCCTGCTCGCGGGCATACCCGGCCAGCACCGTGGCCTGCTGATTGTCCGCCGGGTAGCTGCCGAAGACATGCGGCCCGACCTGGGTCAGGACCGGCGCGGTGCCGGCAAAGGTCATGGTCGGGATCACATCGGCCGCGGTGATCTGCGCGGCGGCGATTGTCGGGTCGGCATCGGCCGACGAGACGATGAATTTCGCGCCATCGTCGATCATCTCTTGGACCACCTGCACGCCAACGGCGATGTCCGACCGAGTGTCCTTGACGATCAACTTGACCGGCGTGGTGCCGTTCAGGCCGCCTGCCGCGTTCATTTCGTCGATGCAGAACTGGAACCCGGCATAGGCCGGTCCGTCATAGGGCGCGAGATAGCCCGATTGGGCGGACATCACGCCGATCACATAGTCCTCGGCGACTGCGGCAGTCCCCAGGGCCACCGCGGCGCTCGTCATCAGGAATGCTCTGATCTTCATGCTAAAACTCCTTCTGTTGGATCTGGACGGTCACTGGAATGTTGATTGGATTGCGCGGCGCGCGCCGTCCGACCGCGCCCGATATATGCTTCGATCACGCGCCCATCGGCACGCACCTCTTCCGGAGTGCCTTCGGCAATCTTCTGACCCCGGTTCATCACAACAATCCGGCTCGACAGCCGGTTCACGAATTTCAGATCATGGTCAATCAGCAGGACACCGATGTTGCGCTCCTGCGCGATCACATCGAGCCGGTCGGCCAGGTCATCGGTCTCGGCTGGGTTCATGCCCGCCGCCGGTTCATCCAGCAACAGGATCACGGGGTCCTGGGCCAGCGCGCGGGCAATTTCCAACCGTTTGCGGGCGCCGTAAGGCAGGTTTTCAGCCCGCATCGCTGCGATACTGCCCAGATCAAACGCCATCAGTTCCCGGAGCGTGATGCGGTGCGCTTCACGGCGCGAATGCCCCGCGGCCAGTGCGGCCACAAAGACGTTTTCATAGGCGGTCAGCCCATTGAACAGCCTGAGGTTCTGGAAACTGCGCGCGACTTTCTGGCGGATGATGGCATGACGCGGCAATTTCGTCAGGTCCGAGGTGCCGATGCGCGCCACGCCCTTATCCGCGTCATATTGCCGGGTCATCAGGTTAATCAGCGTGGATTTGCCCGCCCCGTTCGGGCCGATCAATCCGGTGATCGTGCCGGTGGGCGCGGAAAAGCTCATGTCGTCAACCGCGACAACACCGGCGAAACTCTTGGCCAATCCGTCCGCCACCATCTCGGTTGTCTCCGCCGGTGCGGGGATTGCGGCGGGTTGGGTTTCGCGTTTTGATCCGGGCAGGAAGGGCGCATCCGCATTGGGGCCGATCTCGAAACCTCCGACAAGCCCCTGCGGGCGCAGCCAGATGACCAGAAGGATCGCAAGTCCGAGCGCGATCGTGGTCAGGCCGAAGACCTCGGGCAGGCTTATGCCCAGCACGGTTGCGCCGCCCTCAAGGTTGCGGACCGAGTTTTGCAGAAGCGTCACGGCGATCACCCCCACGACGGCGCCGCCGACCGAGGCCATACCGCCCACGATCATCATCACCACCTGCGCGAACACGAGGCCGAGATAGAAGGAAGCGGGCGAAAATGCCCCCAGGATGTGCCCATAGAGCGCCCCCGCGACGGTGGCCAAAGCACCGGACAGGGTCCAGGCGACAAGACGTGCCCGGCGCGGGGCGATGCCCAAGGCGGTGGCCGCATCCTCGTCGTCCCGCACGGCCCTGGCAAAAAGGCCCCAGCGACTTTCGCGGAACATACGCGCGATCAGGATGAACATTACTGCCGCGACCAGGACGAATGTCAGGTCGGTAATCCGCGGCACACCATAGAAAGTCTGGCTGCCCCGGGTGATTTCGCGCGCGCTGATGGCGATGGAATGCACGATGATCAAAAGGCCAAGTGTCGAGATGGTGGCCGATGCGCCGACCAGCCTGGCAATCGCGCTGCCCGTCAACAACGCCAGCGCCAGACCCGCCAGCGCGACAAAGGGCAAGGCCGACCAGACCGCCAGTTCATGCCCCGCCAGCCAGATGGGCAGCTCCGGCAACGCCGAACGCTGTAGCGCCGCGGGCATGGTCAGGATACCTGACAGATACGCCCCTACGGTCATGAAAGCGCCATGGCCGAAACTGACAATGCCGGTGTTGCCACAAAAGATCGCCAGCGCCGCAACCGCCGAAACATTCACACACATCAACACCGCGATGCGCTCGCCCGTGCGGCCAAACACCCAGACGAGGATCGCCACCGCCACCAAAAGCACCGCCAGCGCCGCCGCGGTACGCACTCCGTTGGCCGCAAGCAGCCGTGCCGGGTGTGTGGTGAGCGCGGGCGTTGTCATCCGGCTGCGTCCAGTTCCGCGACGAGTTCTGCCGTTGTCACCTGCCGGCAATAACCCTTGATCGTGCGCAGGGAATGGTCGTGCCGCTCCTGGCTGTAGGTCAGGCAGGCATCGGTGACCTGCGTGACCAGGTACCCAAGGTCACAGGCATCCCGAATGGCGCTTTCAACGCATTGGTCGGTGATAAGGCCCGCCAGCACCACCTGCCGCACCCCCAGATTGCGCAGGATGTAATCAATATGGGTCGAGACAAAGACCGAGGAAGAGCCCTTGGGCAGCACGATCTCGTCTCCCTCGGGCGCGATCTGGTCGATCACCTTGCCGTCCCAGGACCCTTTTGGCACGTGGAACCCGGTGATCTTGTAGTCCAGCGACCGGTCGCGGCCATCCAGCGTCAGGCTTTCGATGTTGGTATACATCACCTCGACCCCCGCCTTGCGGCAGGCGGCCTGGATGGCCTGCATATTCGGGACGACGCGCGCCTCAAGCTGATCGAAGAACCAGCCATATTTCTCGTCGAATTCGGCCTCGGACAGATCCTTGAATTCCCCACCATCCCGATGTGCCGCGAAATTCTGCACGTCAATGAAAATCAACGCCGATTGCGGCGGGGTCAGCGGCACTTCGCGTGTCAGGGTCATGGCAATTCCTCCATAAAGGCACCAATGGCGCGGGACAAAAGTTCGACCCAAAGGCTCACACCCTCCGCATGGTCAATTTGGTCGTTGCGGATCTCGATCAGGCTATGGGGCAACCCAAGAGGTTCGGCGTATTGCGGGATAAACCAGTCGGTCTCATCATCAATTTGGTAGGGCTGGTTCAGCGCCAGATGCAGATCCGGACGCATCCCGGCGATGGTGGCCATCAACGCTTCGCCCGTCTCCGGCGACCGCCGTGTCAGGAAGCCCGCGTGCCAGGGCCGGTCGTGATCATCCATGCGCGGCGTGAACGAGTGGATCGAGAAAACCGCGCGCGGCTCGTGCGCCGCAAAGAGCGTATCAAGCTGCTTGTTCATCGGGTCGAAAATCTCCGTGATCCTCGCCCTGCGTTCGCTTTCCGAGATGGATTTATTGGCGGGGATATGTTCGTGGTCGCTGATTTCCGGAACGGATTGCACACAACCCGTCGGTCGATTGCAGTCAATGACCAACCGCGAATACCGCTGCAGGACCAAGGGCGCCCGAAGCGCACGAGCGACCCCGCGGGCCACGTCTTCGGCGCCGATATCCCATCCGCGGTGACTGTTCAGCACCGCGTCGCTCACACCCAGCTCACCCAACGCCGCCGGGATCGCCCGGCCTGCATGCTCGCAGAGCAGCACGAGATCGGACGTGCTATCACCGGGGACAACTTCGACAGGCGCAGGATCGGCAGGCCCGATCAACGTAACGGCAGCATTTGAGAACATACGAAGCAGCTTAGAGAAAATAAAAAACCAGAGTCAACGGTAAAGCCATTGACTGAAATTACTTTTTCAAAAACGATAGTGCCATGCATATTCGCGATCAGATCGAATCTTCTTCGGCAATGCTGACCCAGTCCGAGCGCAAACTGGCCACCGCCCTCTTGTCGGATTACCCTTATGCCGGGTTGATCTCGATCCAGGAACTGGCCGAACGCGCGGAGGTCTCGCCGCCTTCAATCTCTCGCTTTGTCACGAAAATCGGCCTGTCCGGGTATGCCGAGATGCAGCGGCGCCTGTTGGCGGAATTGCGCGCTGGCGATCGGTCGCCGGTCGATCTTCACGCCAATGCACGACAGATCGAGGGCGGCTATCTGGCCGGGTTCCTCGGTCGCGCCGCAGAGCAGATTCAGACCGCGGGCGAGGCCGTGACCGAAGGGCAGTTCAACCGAATTCTCGACCTGCTGGCCGATCCGAAACGCAATGTCTTTGCCGTTGGCGGACGAATCAGCGACACGATCGCCCAGCACCTGACCTTTCACCTGCGGCTTTCGCGCGAAGGCGCTTTTCACCTGCCCCGCGATCCCGAAACCTGGCCCGAGTATCTATTGCGGATGAAAGCCGGGGACATCTTTTTCCTCGTCGATTTTCGCCGGTACCAGCGCAACCTGTGCCAATTGGCCGAGCAGGCCAGCAAGCAGAAAGTCCAGGTTATCCTGATGACAGACAAAGGGTTATCGCCGGCCACCCGGTACGCCGCAGAGGTCCTTGCGGTGCCGATTGATACCGGCACAATCTGGGACAGCTATTCCGCCGCCCTGGCCGTGACCGAAGCCCTGGTCACGCGCGTGGCCGAGCAAACCTGGGACAAGACACGCACCCGGATCGAAGCGTGGGATGCGGTGCGGGCAACGACATGGGAGAACGAGGGATGAGTGATCTGATCTTTGCGGCAACCTGCGACCTGGCCGGGAAAGTGCGCGGCAAGGCCTTTCCAGCGGGACAACTGCAGAAACGCCTGCAACGCGGTGTCGGCTGGACCCCCACCAACGTGCAGATCAACTGTTTCGATGGCATCGCCGAGAGCCCGTTCGGCGCGCTTGGCGACCTCTTGCTGATCCCGGATGAGACCGCAAGCGTGACCGCCGATCTCGGCACCCGCGTCGAGCGGTTCATGCTGGGCGACATCGTCACACTGGAAGGAGACCCATGGGATCTCTGCACAAGATCTTTGTTGAAATCGGCTTTGTCACGGCTCGAAAAGGTGGGTGGGGTGCAGCTTCTGGCCGCTTTCGAGCACGAATTCCAGTTGAAGGGGGCAAACCCGTTGGTTGGCGAAGGCTACGGCCGGTCCGGCTTTGAGGCGCAGCGGGACCTGTGCGAAGCCCTGATGTCTCAGATCGAGGCTGCCGGGCTGTCCCCCGACAGCATCATGAAGGAATACGGGGCCAACCAGTATGAAGTTGTGATTGGCCCCGAGGTCGGTGTGCGTGCCGCCGACGCCGCCGTCATGTTGCGGGAACTGACCCGCTCCGTGGCGCGCGCGCACGGGGAAGAGGCCACCTTCACCCCGATCCGCGATCCCGCCAGCGTCGGCAACGGGGTTCATATTCACATGAGCTTCCTGAACCCAGATGGAAGCCCGGCCACTTATGACGCAAACGGGCCTTGCGGCATGTCCGCGTTGACAAGCGCCTTTGCCGCCGGGGTCTTGAAATACCTAGATGCCATCTTGGCCATCACCGCGCCGTCGGTTGTATCCTACCTCCGGCTGACCCCACACCGCTGGTCGGCAGCCTATAACAACCTGGGCTTCCGCGACCGCGAAGCGTCACTGCGCGTCTGTCCCGTGACCGCGAAGGACCCCGCCAGTATCGCGCGTCAGTTCAATATCGAATACCGCGCCGGCGATGCCGCTGCGTGTCCGCATCTGGCGCTGGCCGCCATCGTGCATGCCGGGTGCCAGGGCATCGAAGAGAGGCTGACAGCCCCTGATCCCACGGAGGAGGATTTGTCCCTTCTGCCGCCCGAAGAGTTACACGCCCGCGGCTTTGTCCGCCTGCCCGAAACGCTGGAAGCGGCGTTGGACCGTCTTGCCGGGAATGATGTGGTCACAGGCTGGTTCCCAAAACCGTTCGCGGGCGTCTACCTTGCGCACAAGCAGAGCGAGATCGCGCATGTCGCAGATTTGGATGTGACCCAACGCTGCGCGTCGTATGAAAGCACGTACTGAAAGGCACAGACCGTCACGCCCATTTCTGCAGGTTACGCACTCCACTCTGGTTGCCTCCCCTAGTCGGACATTGTCCGCGCGGTCGATAGGCCGCGTCCGACCGAAGGCGCGGTCGGCGCACGACGTTTGGCAATTGCCCGGCGCGCGGCGCATCTCGGCACCCTGACGAACCCCTTTCGAACGATCCTCTTCTCGCAACCAAAAAACAACGAGTTTGAGCGGCATCAAGGCCGGCCTGACCCAAGAGGCCTAAAATGCGTCCAATTATCTTTTCTTTGGAGGCCAAAATGACATTTACGAACCCTACACGACGCGTATTTTTACAAGGCAGCGCCGCTGCCATTGGTACATCCTCTCTATTCAGCACAACCGCGCTGGCCAGTATCGACCCGAATTCGTACTCCGACCGGATCTTCCATGCGACCCACTACGGCCCGTTTGAGGCCGTCGTTCGCGATGGCAAGCTGGTCGGTCTGACCACGATGACCGAACTGGATTCCCGCCCGACCGAGATGCTGACCTACGGCGTCATGGATCGGACCTATGACAAGACCCGCATCAACTATCCCATGGTGCGAAAATCCTATCTCGAAGGCTGGGAGAGCGGTGACATCAAGCCCGAACTTCGCGGCAAGGAGGAATGGGTCAAGGTCGATTGGGATACCGCTTGGAGCCTGACCGCAAAGGCGCTTCTGGATACGGCCACGGAGTATGGCAACGAAGCGATCTTCAGCTCGTCTTATGGCGGCTGGTCCAACGCCGGTGTCTTCCGCCCCAACGTGCTTCAGGGCCGGCTCATCAACCTGATGGGTGGCTGCACCAACACCGCAGGCGATTGGTCAGCGGGCGCGGGCCAGGTCTGCTTGCCGCATATCATCGGCGACATGGAGGTCTATTCGCCGCAATCCGCTTGGGAAACCATCCGCGACAATACCGAACTTTTCGTGCTGGTCGGATGTGACCCGGTCAAGAATAACCGCATCGAGTACCGCGTCGCCGATCACGGCATGTACGCCCATTGGGAAGAAATCCGCGACAATGGCGTGAAGTTCATCTCGATCAATCCGCAGAAAACGGCCAGCGACACTTACCTGAATTCCGAATGGAAGCGGATCATCCCTAACACCGATACCGCCTTGTTCCTAGCGATGTCCTACCACGTGCTGGAAAACGGGCTCGAAGATCAAGCCTATATGGACAAATACACGGTCGGGGCCGACAAATGGATCGCCTATGTGAAGGGTGAAGATGATGGTACGCCCAAGACCCCCGCATGGGCAGCGGCGATCACCGGCATGGACGAGCAGGAAATCAAGGACCTGGCGGAGCTGATTGCGACGTCAAAGACCTGCATCGCCGGTTCCTGGGCCATTCAGCGCGCGCAGCATGGCGAAATGGCCTATTGGTCAATCGTCAACTTCGCAGCACTTGTGGGCAAGATCGGCAAACCCGGCGAAGGCATTGGCTTCTCCTGGCATTACGGCAATGGCGGCATGCCGCAAGGGGGCAACGCGACACCCGTGGGCATGAGCCAGGGCCGCAATTTCGTGACCAAGGTCGTCCCCGCCTCGCGCATCACCGAGGCGTTGGAAAATCCCGGCAAGGAGTTCTTCTATAACGGGCAGACGAACAGTTATCCCGACATCAAGATGATCTTCAACGCCGGCAACAACTTCATGTCGCACCAGCAGGACACCAACCGCCTGATCCGCGCCCTGAACAAGGTCAACACGGTGGTCTGCGTCGATGTCTGGTGGACGGCGGCGACCCGTTGGGCGGATATCGTCATGCCAGCGGCCTCGACACTGGAGCAGGACGACATTACCTCGGGGGGCACCTATTCCAACGACCGCGTCTATGCGATGAAGAAGGTGATCGAGCCGGTGGGCGAGAGCCTGCCCGATTACGAACTGTTCGAAGGTCTGGCCGACAAGCTGGGGCTCTGGGCGCAGTTTACCGACAGCGAAGACAAGATGTATCACATCAAGCTGGCCTACGAGGCCTCCGGCGCCGCCGGTGATGTGCCTTTCGAAGAGTTCTGGGAAAAAGGCTATGCCCGGATGCCGGTTCCGCCAGAGGCGCGCAAATGGGTGCGGCACAATGATTTCTACAACGACCCCGAGGGCAATCCGCTGCACACGGCGTCGGGCAAGGTCGAAATGTTCTGCGAGACCATCGCCAACATGCAGATCGAGGATTGCCCCGGCATGCCGGTCTGGATGGAGAAGCACGAATATCTGGGCTCCGCCAAGGAGGGCCAGTTGCATGTCGTGTCGCCGCATCCGTGGTTCCGCCTGCACAGCCAGATGGGCAACTCCGAGCGCCTGCGCGACCTCTACATGGTGCAGGGGCGCGAACCGGTACGGATCAACGCCCAGGACGCCGCCGACCGGGGTATCGAGGATGGCGATCTGGTCGAGCTCGTCAATGATCGCGGCACGGTGATTGCCGGTGCGGTGATCTCGGACGAGATCATGCCGGGCGTCGTGTCGATCTACGAAGGTGGCTGGCCGCAGCTTGACAGCAAGGGCCGTTGCAACTCGGGCCTCGTGAATTTCGTTACCTCGACGCAACCTGCCTCGGGCTTTTCGCAGGCCACATCGGCCAACACGGTGCTGGTCGAGATGCGCAAATGCGAGGATCCCGAGGGACCAAACATGGCGTATGACCCACCCGCGATCATCGAGGACATCGAAATTGCGGCGATCGACGAAGAAATGCTCGGGCTTGAACGGCTCACCGATCTGACCGAGGCGTTGATGGCCGATATGAGCCCGGGCGAGAAGATCTTCTTTGAACGCTGCACTGTCTGCCATGCGCCGCGCGAGGTGACACATTACACAAGACAGCAATGGAAAGGCATTACCCCGTCGATGTTTCCGCGCGCAGGCCTCGATGAAGAGGAGGCAGCCTTGGTCATGGACTACCTGATGGAAAACGCGGCCGACGTGAATTGACGGAATGAAACCTCGACATGCGCCTCCCGCCTCACGCGGGAGGTCCGCTGACCCGTCACGAGCATCACCTGATTCCCGCAATACCTACGGAGGCCCGCTCGCAGGGACGTGAAAGGCCGGGCATCCCAATCGCCTTCTATACGTTGTCGCCCCAGCGGCAAACCGGGGCGGGACGTTGGAGAGGTTTGCGCAGCAACTCAGCCGCAGCGTACGATCGATTTACCGTCGTAACTTCGAGCCAATGGATTTCAGGAGGGCAACCTCCATCTACTGATGAGGTTCAGCGTCTGGCGGATAACAAGTCGCCATTGCTTTTATTCAGCCCCCCAGGTGAGGAGAGGGATCCAGCCGTTAAAGGCAAGATAGACGGCGGCGACAAGGAGCCCTGTTACGGAGATCCACAAGAGAACCTTTGCAGGTTTGCTGATTTCGCGGTTTGATCGACACAAAGCACGAATGCCGCAGGCCAGACAGAAGGGCCATGCGAGGCTGAGCATGGCAAGGATACCTGATCTGAGCGATGGTATGGCTAGCATATCGAGCTCAGCCAATGATCCGATCATGCCCCAGACCACGAAAAGGACGCAAAAACCGGCTAAGAAAACCGCACTGCCACCTAGGTAGGCCGCCGGCCGATAGTAGGCCGCGCGACGACCGCGCAGAAGCTGTATGCAAACGAAAAGTCCGACCAAGAGGGCGGCCACTATGGACGTCAGGACGTAAAGCAGGCCAAAGCGCATAAGATGTGCCTGCGCCGCGGGGATCTGGCGATAGGTGAGTTGCTGATCGCCCAGCATGACGATCTCGCCCTCAGGCGTTCGAGAGAATACATGGGTTGCCGTGGCAAACCCGTCCTGCCGGAACCTCGTTTTCGATACCGGGATCAAGGTGACGGCACCGCCCAGAATGGACCGGGCAATTAACTGCGACCCTGCGTTGTCACTGCTGATTTGCGTCAGGCCGGCCATTTCGCTGATCCAGGTGCGCAGCACACTGTCATCGGTGAAGGGCACCCACCATCCCAAATAGGGCGCCGCGTCGAACTCGACCTGCGCCTCTGGGTTGACCGGATCGGCGGCACCGGCGCGCTCCGCCACATGGGCGGCCAAAGCCTCGCGTATCTCGTGGAACGCCCGGCGATCCGCGCCATTGGCCATCAGCACGAACCCCGCGCCCTCTTCGGGCAACGTGCCAAGCGTAGTCTGAAACCCGTCAATCCGCCCCCAATGCCCCCAGAAGGCCCGCCCTGCGGCAGAAAAGCTGAAAAGGCCAAGGCCATAGATGTCCCTGTACCCGTCCTGCGCAACAAGCGAAGACTGTGGCGTTCTCATTCGCAGCAGCATCTCGCTGCTGACAGGTTGATCCACCCCGTCGCCGGTGGCCAGAAACCGCAACAGCTTCGCCATGTCCGAAATCGGACCGGTCATCGCGCCAGAGGGCCGGACGCTCAGATGCCAAATCGCTTCCGGCGACCCATCCGTTGAAAAGCTCTCCAAGAGGTCCTGAACACGCTCATCCGTCAGATCGAAGCTCGTCGCCGCCATCCCGAGCGGATCCAGAACACGCTCACGCATCAACGTATCGAAATCCTGCCCCGTGACCGCTTCGGCCACCGCCGCGGCGAGGGTGTGATTGCCGTTGGCGTAAGAAAAATACCGACCCGGTGGCCAGCGTAACCTGTGGGTCTTGCTGCCGAGATAGGCGGTTGGGCTGTAATCCGGCGACGCCTGCGCATAATCCGCATAGGATGTCCCGGGCAATCCGCTCGTCTGCTCCAGCAAATGCACCAGCCGCAACGGTGCCTCATTCTCCCAGGGGTTTTCGATGGGGGCATCTGGCAGCACATCGGCAATGGGCGTGTCGAGCGCGACCAAACCATCCTCGACCAGCGACAGGATCATCAGGCTGGTTGCCGTTTTGGACAGCGACCCGGCGCGAAACGACGATGTGACCGGAACATCGCCGGTTTTCGACAACAGGCTGAGCTGGGTGACGTCCCCATCTTCCACAATCGCAAATCCCACGGCCGGGATGCTGCTTGCATCCAACAACCCCTGCATGGTGTCCACGATGTCGGGTTTCGCCGCCGTGGCGGCCAAGGTCAGGATCACACCGGCAAACAGGCTCAAAACCCGCGAACTCAAAGTCATCAGTGTGCTCCTTTCGGTCGATGGATCAGGTCCTTGGCCAGAAGTTCAGCGGGATTGCCCATATCCGGCACCCATGAAAGGCCAGCGGCAACAGTGACGGACCGCCTGCTATCGGCGTGAAAGCCCGACCAGCAGGAAAAACCCGGCACATCGCCCGGGTGGCTGAGCCAGCCGTTTTCGCGATAGGCGAACCAATGGAAATCGGTGCCAATGACAGGGGCGGTTTGTAGGATCTTGAAGGCCTGCGCCAGGAGCGCGGGAAGCATGTCGAGCCGTGCCGCCATCGCACCGGCATAGCTTGACCAGGAGGGGTTTGACCTGAGCCCCAAGTTTCCTCCACCTTGCGGAGAGTCCTTGGTTTGGGTTTGATCGCCTTACGCGGCCAGTTTGT
>NZ_JASHJC010000004.1 GCF_030733385.1 Roseovarius sp. MMSF_3359
ACCGTCCTGAGTGGCGGTCGGGGGGTGGGCGACACCGTCAGGGCACCGGTTCTGCTGTCGCGCCATGGGTTTGGGGTCAGATATGACCTGGATCAGCGTACGGGTGTCGTATCAAACCGCGATCACGACCTTTTCGGACAGTCCCTGACCGGGCGCATCCTTGTCTTCACGAATCCAAAGGGCGGCGTGGCTGCCTCGTGGTCATTGGCAGGGCTGAAGGAAAGAAAACTGGCACCAGCGGGGATCATCTTTCGACAAACAAGCCCGATTTTCGTTCAGGGCGCGATTTTCGCGGGCATTGCCCTGATGGATGGGTTTCGTGAAGATGCCTGGTCAGTTTTGTCGGATGGCGAGGAAATCATTCTGATCCCCGGTGAGGGCCGGGTTGAAGCCAGGCGCTGAGGTCTATTTGTTGCATTTTCGTGCAACATAAAATTCATACCGCGCAGTTTTTGTGACACATATGAGGGTCTAGTGCAGGGCCAACCCCTTTCGGAAGGTCCTGAAATGAACGTGTCTCCAAAATTGAAGAAACTGCGCGAACTTTATGCGGGCGCCAGCGGCGGCAAGATGCATGATGCTGAATTCCAAGCCGTGGCTGAGGCTCTGTTCAGCGGTGATCGTCGCCCGCCGCCTTATTCAGGGGTGTCGACTTTCCTGGATGCGCCCTATCGGCCTGACGCCCCTGACGACGGGTTCGACGGGCTGGATGTGGCGATAATCGGTGTGCCGATGGACCTTGGCGTGACCAACCGCAACGGATCGCGTTTCGGCCCGCGGGCGGTTCGGACCGTCGAGCGGATCGGCCCGTTCCATCACGTGCTGCGCACGGCGCCGCTGACCGAATGTTCGGTGGCGGATGTGGGCGACGTTCCCTTTCGCAGTCGGTTCGACCTGAACATGTCCACCGAGGATATCGAAACCTTCTATCGTGGCGTCGCGGAGAGCGGCGTGATCCCGCTGAGCGTCGGGGGCGATCATTCGATCAGCTATCCGATCCTCAAGGCGATCGCGGCGGACCGGCCCGTTGGCATGATCCAGATCGACGCCCACTGTGACACTGCCGGGCCTTACGAGGGCCAGAAGTTTCATCATGGCGGGCCGTTTCGCAGCGCGGTCCTGGATGGGCTGCTGGACCCCGAACGCACGGTTCAGATCGGCATCCGTGGCGGTGGCGAATACCTTTGGGAGTTCTCTTTTGCCTCGGGAATGACGGTCATTCACGCCGAAGAAGTGCATGAAATGGGTGTCGAGGCCGTCATCGCGAAGGCCCGCGAGGTGCTGGGCGATGGCCCGACCTATCTGAGCTTCGACGTGGACGGGCTGGACCCGGCCTTCACGCCCGGCACCGGCACGCCCGAGGTCGGCGGGCTGAGCTCTCGCGAGGCGACCATGATCCTCAACGGCATGAAAGGTGTCGATTTCATCGGTGGTGATGTTGTCGAGGTGGCACCGCAATACGATCCCGGGACCAATACCGCGCAGGTTGGCGCGCAGATGTTGTTCCAGATCCTTTCCCTGATCACTCATGCGCCCGGGTTTCGGGCCAAAAGCAAAGGTAATGCGACATGACTATCACACGTTACGAGCCCGACGGGCGTAAATGCCAGGCCGTTGTGCATGGCGATACGATCTATCTCGCTGGCCAGATCGGAGAGGGTGACGGCATTGCAGAGCAGACCCGCAATGCACTGGCCGAGGTGGAACGGCTGCTGGCGCTTACGGGCGGCACCAAAAGCGACATTCTGTCGGTGACGGTCTGGCTGGCCGATATGGATGATTTCGACGGTATGAACGCAGTTTACGATGCCTGGGTCGACCCGAACAATCAGCCCACCCGGGCTTGTGGTGAATCGAGGCTGGGCGCGCCGGAGTTTCTGGTTGAATTCATGGTGATTGCGGCCAAACGCTGATCCGTGTGACCAATCGCCGGAACCCAAGGACCAGATCGGTTAGTTTCGATCTGGTCTCTTTCATCTTCAGAGCTCAAAGATTTTGCCGGGATTTAGAATGTTGTCTGGGTCCAGTGTGCGCTTGAGCGATTTCATGACGTCAAGCATCTGAGGCGTGATCGAGCGGTCCAGATAGGCCCGCTTTTCAAGCCCGATACCGTGTTCCGCCGAGACAGTGCTGCCCGCAAACCCTGAGACGGTATCATAGAGAAGCGCGTCATAAACATCGCGATTGGCGGCCTCGGAGTGCGAAAGCCCGTACATCACATGCAGGTTGCCATCACCGACATGGCCAAAAATGTACGGTGTAATTTCCGGAAAACGGGATGCGAAGTTGTCGACCAGCGCCGTCGCGAAGGGGCCGAGATCGCGCAGCTCGAAGCCGACATCATAGGATAGATATGTCTCGTGGAGATGTTCGATGGCATCGCTGTCCTCCCGTGCGCGCCAGATCGTGGCGCGTTCGGCCTCGGATTGTGCGACGATGGCATCCGCGACCAATCCGGCCTCAAACGCCGGTTCCATCAAGGACATCAACGCATTTTGGGCCGATTCTTCATCCGCTCCCGATACTTCGATCACGCCATAGAGCCCGTGATCTGCCCCAAGCGGTGGCGCGCCGAAGCCGGGTTGTGATGTGGTCAGGCGGTAGTAGTCGGGCCACATCGCCTCGAACGACATCAGGCGGGCGCCAAGCACGTGCCGCGCCCTTTCGAACAGTTGGGAGAAGTGATCGAAACTGTCGCACGCCACCAGCGCACAGCTTAAGGATTTTGGCGCGGGCCAGAGCCTGAGAACGATCTTGGTCACAAGCCCCAAGGTTCCTTCCGAGCCTATGAACAATTGCTTGAGGTCATATCCCGCATTGTTCTTGAGGAGGGGGCTCGTCATGTCCAGAATCTGACCGTTCGCCAAGACGACTTCCAGGCCGAGAACGTTCTGGCGTATCATTCCGTATCTGAGGACCCGGGCGCCGCCTGCATTGGTCGAAACCATGCCACCCAACGTGCAGGAGCCGCGTGACGGAATATCGACGCCACAAATCACGTCGTGCTTTGACAGCGCGTCAGTAAGCGCCTCCAAGGTGACACCCGGCTCGACTACGGCGATGCCCTGCGCCGGGTCAATGCGCAGCACGCGGTTCATGCGTTCAAAGGATACGATGACCTCACCCATGTGAGATGCTGTCGCGTCAACCAGTCCGGTCAGACCGCCATGAGGTACCAGGGCGATCTTGTTGTCCGCCGCTGTCTGACAGATCGTGACAAGGTCCTGGGTGCTCCGGGGCCGAACCAGAACCTGCGCCCCGAGACTGTCTTCGCAATAACCAGGATTGCGCGCGGCAAGTGCCTCACCGGTCAAAACCTGTTCCGCCCCAATGGCATCGGACAGGATTTCAGCAGGATTGGTCGTCATGGTGGCCCTCCTTTCGGCTCTGTCCGGCAGTCTGCCACGAAGAAGGCACGGATTGGGGTGTGAATTACAGTGGCTTTGGTGAATAAACATGAAACAAAGACCCATCAACAGACGTGGAATTTGCCTGATGGAGCCAAAGCTCAACAAAAGAAGAAAGCTGCTGGGCCGGGTGAGCGATTCTGACATGCACCTGATCCGCGTGTTCAAGACCGTGGCGGAATGCGGCGGTTTCTCGGCGTCCCAGAGCGAGCTCGGCGTCGGGCGTTCGACCATATCGCGCCAGATTTCGCATCTGGAAACCCGGCTCGGGTTCAAGCTCTGCTACCGCGGGCGCAGCGGGTTCAAGCTGACGCAACATGGAGAGCAGGCGCTGACCTACGTCAATCAGCTCTTGGCCGCAGCGGAGGATTTTGCCGAAAACATCGCGTCGATCAACGATGATTTCGTGGGCAAGATCGACGTTGCGATGATCGATAGCAGCTTTACCGATCCGAACAATCCGATGCTTTCCGCCATACGCGCCTTCCGAGATCTGGCGCCGCGTGTCACGATCAATCTTGCGATACTGTCCCCGGGCGAAGTTGAACGCGGTGTTCTTGACGGCAGTTATCACCTTGGGATCGTTCCGGCCTATCGGTCTCTGCCCGAGCTGGTTTACGAAGATCTTTACGTCGAAGACGTGGCATTGTTTGCCGGGCCATCGCACCCTTTAGCTCGCCAGTTAAGTGACGGTGCAAAGCTGTCGTTTGACGATGTTCTGCACCACGAGCTTGTTTACCGCGGGTATCTGGAAGGTGAGCGGCTTGCCGATATCAAGGAGCAGTTCCCGCGCGGCCCCACGGTGCACCAGACCGAGGCGGTGGCAACACTGGTTCAGGCCGGTGCCTACCTGGGCTTTTTGCCCAAACATGCGGCAGATTCCGATCTGCTGAGCATTTTGCCCGAGGCCTTCGCCTATTCCAGTCCGATAACTGTCGTTCGCAAACGGACCCGAAAACACTCCGTGGTGACCCGCGGGTTTCTTGATCTGCTGCACAAGGGGTAGCCAGCGAAAGCGATCTTTGTTGTACGGTCATGCAACTTTTCTGTGCCGCGACGCCGTTTTACTTTTGCCAAAGCCATTGTTTGTTCCCAGTGACCCTGAAGAGCACAGGAATGGGCATGGCAATGAAAATATTCGACGCTGCAGAAACTACTGAAAACCTGCCGTTTCCGGCGCTGATCGACCGGATGCAGGATATGTTTTCGCAAGGCCTGTCCGCCCCTGACCGACATCATCATACCATGCCAATGACCGCAGAGCCGGACGCCACCCTTCTTCTGATGCCTGCATGGTCCGACAGGATTGGTTGCGTGAAAATCGTCACCGCAACACCGGGCAACAGCGCCCGGGGGTTGCCTGCTATTGCCGGTTCGGTGCTGGTTTTTGACCGGGCGACCGGGGCGCATCTGGCCGTTCTGGACGGCGCAGTTCTGACCACCCGCAGGACGGCGGCGGCATCGGCGCTCGCGGCCCGGCACCTTGCGCGCCCGGATGCGCGTCGTCTGCTTGTGCTTGGTGCCGGCAAAGTGGCGTGCCAGTTGCCCGAAGCCTTTCGGGCCGTGAGACCGATCGACGAGGTGTTGGTTTGGAACAGAACCCCCGGATCGGCGCAAAAACTGGTGGAGATGCTGAGGGCCGATGGATGGAAAGCGGATATCGCCGAGGATCTGTCCCAGGAGGTGCCCCGGGCCGACATCATCAGCGCGGCAACCCTGGCAACCGAACCTGTCCTGCGGGGTGAATGGCTACGTGACGGACAACACATCGATCTTCTGGGCGCGTTCACACCGGCGATGCGCGAAGCCGACGACCTCGCGCTGCAACGATCATCCATCTATGTCGACACGCGCTTTGCGCTTTCTGAGGCTGGCGAGATCAAGATACCGCTCGAGACGGGCGCGATCTCGGAAGCGAATATCTTGGGCGACCTTCACACGTTGTGCATCGGCAAGGATACTCGGCGCAGCGACACGGAAATAACGCTCTTCAAATCGGTCGGGAATGCTACGATGGATCTTGCCGCGGCTTCATTATTCTCCACGGGATAGGTTTCTGTGACACGCAACCAGGAAAATCCGAGCATCATCCCGGACCGTCTGATGGGCGATGTCTGGCCTTCCGCGCATCCTGGTGTCGATCTGTCGGACTACGGATCGGCCTATTTGACACCGGCAGACCCGGTCGAAATCCGATCCATGCAGACGCTCCAGTTGATCTACGAAGTCGGCAAATTCGGGCTGGATGACACGGGTGGCCTGAAGGTTGTGCAGCGATTCACCAATGATGGCGGGCGCTGGCAAACGGACAACCCGGCAGCGATGAACTATGTAACGGCTGCTGCCTCGAATGGGGTCTCGCTTGATCTTGAGGTCGAACGGCTGGGCCACCAGCGCCCGTGGGACCGATCGCTGTGCGTTACGTTGAACAAAGGCTACATGCGGCCCGGCGATACGATCACGATCACTTTCGGAGACCGGTCGCAGGGCGGACCGGGGCTGCGGATGCCGACCTTTTGCGAAAGCGCCCATGAGTTTCGGGTGCTCGTCGATGCCTGCGCGACGCGGCATTACATGCCGCTGCCGGATCGCCCGGCGATCACGATCATGCCGGGGCCGCCGGCGACCTGGCGGGCCATCCTGCCGGGCCTGCGCCGTCCAGAACGCACATTCGCGCTCTGCCTGCGTGCAGATGACATCTGGGGCAACCCGTCCGATCAGGTTGACGGTACGTTCCGGCTTCATGCCGACCGGCCCGTCGACGGGTTGCCGGACACAGTGACATTCGAAAAGGGGCAACGGTCGCTGCGCCTGGATGGGTTGAGCGTGCCCGAACCCTGCGTCCTGCGGATTGCCCTTTGTGATGACGCGGGCGCTGAGCTGGCACGTTCGAACCCGTTGGTGGTGCGCGACAGCACATTGGAGGGCTATTGGGGTGATTTGCACGGGCAAAGCGGTGAAACCGTCGGCATCAACACGATCCGCGAATACCTTGAATTTGGCCGTGATCTGGCGATGCTGGACGTGATGAGCCATCAGGCCAATGACTTTCAGATCAAGAACCGGTTCTGGGACGAGATCAACGAGGTTACGGCGGAATTTGACAAGCCGGGGCGCTTCGTCGCATTCCCGGGCTACGAATGGTCCGGAAATACGCCGACGGGCGGCGATCACAATGTTTTCTTCCGTCACGAAGGCCGCAGGATACGGCGTTCGTCGCACGCTCTGTTGCAGGACCGAAGCGATCTTGGGGATGACGTCAACACGACCTCGGCCTTGTTCAACGCGCTGAAGGACGAGGATTGCGCGCTGTTCGCGCATGTGGGCGGCCGACCGGCCAACATCGCCCAGGCCGATGGCGGGGCGCTGCGCACATCCGTCGAAGTACACTCCGACTGGGGGACGTTCGAATGGATCATGAACGACAGTTTTGATCTGGGCTACCGGCACGGGCTTGTATGCAATTCCGATGGCCACAAGGGCCGTCCGGGGGCCAGCCATCCTGGCGCCGCGAGTTTTGGCGCCTTTGGCGGGCTGACCTGTTTTCTGGCAACCGAGCTGAGCCGGGACAGGATCTTTGACGCAATGCGTCGCCGACACCACTATGGCACGACGGGCGCGCGGCTGCACCTGGATGTCACGGCGCGATTTGACGGACAAGCGCGCATATTCGAGACAGACCCCAGGCTGGGGCCGGGTGGTTCATTCCTGTCCGAACGGGCGATGATGGGCGATATCGTCGCGGTGTCTGATGACGAGAGCGAGATCACTGTCGCTGCCGAAACTCAATCGCCCTTGCTCTCGATTGACCTTCTGCGTGGCGCTGAGGTTCTGGAGACTTTCCGCCCATACGATCAAAGCGATCTGGGCCACCGCGTGCGCATCTGTTTTCACGGGGCGGAATATCGTGGCCGCGGGCGGCAAACGACCTGGACGGGTCAGGTGCGTTTTGCAGGTGCACGGATCGAGAAATTCACGAAAATCAATGCCTGGAACCACGACAGGATCCTCGAACAAACCGGCGATGACACGGTCGAATTCGATCTGCTGACCACCGGCAATTTCGTGGGTTTCGATGTCTGGCTGGACACAGTGCAAGGCGAGGCCGCGATCACGACAAATCATGTCTCTCAACAGATCGGGTTGTCGTCGTTGGGTGTCGAACCCGTGACGCTCGAAGCCGGGGGCCTGGACCGCAAGGTCACGGTGGCGTGCTTGCCGGATGCTCTCTCGCATCGGTCGTTTTCAGTGACGCAGCGTGTGGCCTTGGCCCCAGAAGGCGACACGCCAATCTGGTGCCGTATCGCAACCGAGGACGGGCATCTTGCCTGGTCAAGCCCGATTTACCTGTTTCGCGAAACCTAAGCCGGCCGGGTTTCGTTAGGGCTCGTATCTGTCGGCCAGAACCGCGTCGGGGTCTTCGGTCGGGGCAGGGGTATAGGCCTTGTCCTCGGCCCGCATGATCGCCTCGGGTCCGCCATGGGCGTCGATCTTGATCTTCTGGTCCCTGAAAGCGGTCGTGTTGACCTCATCTACGTTGGTCACCGCCGCCAAACGCTCGCGCATGTCATTCAAAACGTCGCCATGCGCCGGATCATCGGCCAGATCAACCTTTTCGTTCGGGTCGTCGATCATGTTGAACAACTGGTCCGGGTATCCGGGGTACCGCACGATCTTCCACTCCGCCGTGCGCAGCATGAACATCCCCGTGATCGCGGACCAATCGTGGTATTCACTGAAAACCGCCCTGTCGGCCTCCGGCGCATCGAACCACTTCGACAGAGAGGTACCCGGCAGGTCGCCATCGTCTGGATGGATGTCTTCGCCAGCGAATTCGGTCAGCGTCGGGTGCAGATCGACAAGCGACACGGGTGTCTTCACGCGTTGGCCCTCTGGGATGCCCGGACCAGCGGCGATCAGCGGCAGGGCGGCTGAATCGTCGTACATGACTGACTTGCCCCAGAGCCCGCGATGTCCAAGGTTCTCTCCATGATCGGTCGTGTAGATGACCCGGGTGGTTTCCGATAGCCCGTTTTTATCGAGTGCATCCATGATCAGACCGATATTGTGATCAAGGAAGGAGGTCAGGCCATAATAGGCCTGCCGCGCGACACGGACGCTTTCGTCGGTAAACGGACCATCGTAATCCGACGACTCCCGTAACGCATCCAGCACCGGGTGGCGCGGGCGCTCGTCCTCGGCATATTGCCGCGGGGCGGGCAAATCCACATCGGCGTAGAGGTCGAAAAATTCCTGCGGTGCGATCAGCGGGAAATGCGGCGCCACCAGACCGACATATAGCACCCAGGGTTTGTTGTGCTCGCGTCTCGCGGCCTCGGTCAGCCGGTCGCAGGTGAGTTCGGTGATCCGGCGGTCATATGCGGTGTAGTCGGTTTCTCCAGCGCCGATCTGCTTGGCCATGAGTTCCGCGCCGGGCAGGGGAAACGGCGGGTTGCGCAACAGGCTGCTGATCCATCCAACACCGTTATGCACGTACATGGGGGCGTGTTCTGCCGAAAATCCATTGTCGTCCTGGGCCGAGCGATAATGAAGCTTGCCGATCGAGACGACCTCGTGCCCCTGGTCGCGCAGCCTGCTGGCCCACCCCTTCGGTGCTCCGAAATAGGGCGATGCGCTGTCCCAGGCGCCGATCTGGTGCGGGAAGCGCCCTGCCGCCAGCGAGGCCCGGGAGGAAACGCAGACCGGCGAGTTGCAATAGGTATTGTCAAAGCACGTGCCGCGCGCCGCCAGTTTGTCGAGATTCGGTGTCTTGACATGGGGGTCCCCGTAGCACCCCAGGACATCCCTGTTATGTTCGTCCGACAAGATGAAAACAGTATTGGCTCGCTGCATGGTGGGTCTCCCAATCGGTTCTTGTCGGCTGTTGATTATATAAACTAGTTTCTATTGAATCAGGATTGATTTCAACCCCTCAAAGCAGCGTTGGTGGTTTGACATGTGCTACATATCCTGAAAACGGCGCGCCAAGTGTCATCGTATACTTGCGAGGTTTTGTGCTTTATCGGCAAGAAAGTAGGCGCAAAATTTGACGCAGCAGAGTTTCTTGAAGGGATTACATTATAAAAACTAGTTTTTTATCTAGTTTTGTGTATCTTGTACCCACAATGAAGATGGTCCGCTGGCGAATCGCTCCGATTTACCGCGGCTCAAACAGGGAGACAGATATGAAATCTGCATTCAGCATCCAGTTCGGAAAGCTAGCGAGCGCGCTGACGCTGGCAGCGGGATTGGCTTTTGCCCCGGTTGTGGCAACCACATCATCGGCGCAGGCCCAGGCTTTCCCGGAAAAACCCGTCCAGTTGATCGTGCCCTACCGCGCGGGTGGCGGCACCGACACGATGGCGCGTGTCTTCGCGAAGGCGATGACCAAAGAGCTTGGGCAGCCAGTAGTCGTGGTCAACCACAAGGGCGGCGGCGGGGCCGTTGGGGGGTCGGTGCTGGCCAATTCGGAGCCGGATGGATACACGGTCCTGATGGGTGGCGACGATATTCCCGCCTACATCCCCCATGCCAGCGAAGTGGATTTCTCGTATGACAGTTTCCGCCCGATCGCAGCGGTGGCGGAATACCAGAACGCCTTCATCGCCAAGGCGGGCGCGCCATATGGATCGTTCGAGGAATTTGTCGAATATGCGAAGGCTAACCCAGGCGTCAAACTGGCCCATATCGGCGGGATCACGCAGTTGTTCGTCGATGAACTGGTGTCACAATCCGGAATCGATGCCCGTGTCGTAACCGCCAGCGGTGGTGCGGAGGTCACACAGCTCCTGCTGTCGGGACAGGTCGAGGCGGGCTATTCCGGCGGCATCCACAACCAGAACCCCGAGCTGTGGGACGTGATCGGGTCATTCAATGAAAGCCGTCTGCCGAACGCTGCGGATAAATCGACCTTTGCCGAGGCCGGTTACGGTATGTCCATGCCTGCCAAAATCGTGTTCCTGACCCCGGCGGGCGTGCCAGACGATATCGCGGCGACACTCGAACAGGCGATCACGGCGGCCGCGGCGGATGCTGACTTCGTGACCATCGTGGAGGAGCGGTTGAAAGCGCCGGTAGCTATGGTCAGCAGCTCTGATCTGAAAGCCTACTTGGATGGATTGAACGACAACTTGTCCAAAATCACTGCGAACTGATGGCCGAGGCAGCCAATAACGAGGAGGTGCTGGGATCTTCGGATCTCAGCACGTTCAACATCGCCGCATCGGTCTGCCTTGCTACCCTGAGCCTCTTTGCGCTCGCTTACCTGATCCCGGTTCACGTCGCCGTTCGCGACGGTTCCGGACAAGGATTGTCGGCGCAATTCATGCCACGCCTGTCGGCGATTGCTGTCCTGGTCCTTTCGCTCAGCTTGCTTGCCGGGGTGGTGTTGCGCCGGGTCAGGGGGCTTGAAGCCATCGCAGAGGACAACGAGGACAACGAAATCCAGGGCTTCGGGCAGCGAGAGATCAGCAATACGGTCCTGCTGGCTTTGGGATGCGCGGGACACGTCGTCTTGCTGCAATATGTGGGCTTTGTCATCGCCACGTCCCTGACCCTTGCGGCCTGCATGTGGTTCGGCGGATTTCGCAAGCCGGTCTGGTTGCTGATCCTATGCGTGGGCTTTCCGATTGCGCTGAAACAGATCCTGTGGAGCGCGCTCTACATCACCGTCCCGACCGGTATGTTCTAGGGGGAACGCCATGTTTGCAGACATTTTCGCGCAACTGATCGCCGGTTTTGGCGATGCGCTGACGCTCTGGAATCTTGTCTTTGTCATTCTCGGCGTCGCCATCGGCATCCTGTTCGGCGTCCTGCCGGGGGTTGGCGGGGTGACCGCCCTGACCATCCTGATCCCCGTTACCTTTTACATGCCCCCGGTGACCGCACTCGCCTTCCTGATCGGCATTACCAAGGGCGGCACATCCGGCGGCGCCATTCCGGCCATCCTTCTCAATGCGCCGGGCAGTTCTGAAAACGTCGCCACAGCCCGTGACGGCTATCCGCTGGCGCAGAAGGGCAAACCGGTGAAGGCCATGCGGATGGCGCTCTATTCATCGGTCTTTGGCGATTGCGCCAGCGATGTCGTTCTGATCCTGCTGGCCGCTCCTTTCGCAGCCTTGGCATTGCTCTTCGGACCGGTGGAAATCTCGGCGATGGTGTTGCTGGCCTTTACCCTGATTGCCGGGCTTTCGGGCAATTCGCTGACCAAGGGCCTCTTGGCCGCGGCCGTGGGCATGTTCCTCGCCACGATCGGGCTCGACCCCGAAGACGGCAGCCAGCGTATGACCTTCGGTGTGATATCCCTTTACGACGGCATCTCGCTCAACGCCTTGGCCATTGGGTTGCTGGCCATGTCCTCGGTTCTTAGCCAGTTGGTGGATATCTGGCGGCCGCATCTTGATCCGACATCCGCCATCACAACCTGGGACAAGGCAGCACAGCGCATTCACTGGCACGAATTCCGGGCCTGCCTGAAAACGCTGGTGCGTTCGTCCTATATCGGCACGTTCGTGGGTATGATGCCGGGCCTTGGTGTCACTTTGGCGGGCTTTTTGGGGTATGGCGCCGCGCAACGCGCCTCGAAAACGCCCGAGAAATTCGGCACGGGCCATCTGGAAGGCATCGCCGCGACCGAAGCCGCCAACAGCGCAGTTTCAGGTGCAAACCTGATCCCAACGATTGCGCTTGGTATCCCGGGCAACATCGCCGCCGCCTTGCTGATTGGCGCCTTCACGATCCATGGCATTACGCCCGGGCCTTTCATGATGGCGATGAACGGACAGATCGTCTACGCGCTCTTCGCCTCGATGCTCATGGCCAATGTCGTACATCTGTTCATCGGGCGCGCGGGTATTCCTCTCTGGGTCATGGCGCTTAAAGTGCCAAAGGCCGTGATCCTGCCCGCGGTTTCCGTTTTCTGCGTGCTTGGCGCCTGGATCCCGTCGAACTCGCTCTTCGAGGTTGGCCTGATGTTCGGTTTTGCCATTCTTGGCTTCATCATGCGCAAAACAGGGTTTTCCATCGTATCGCTGTTCATCGGCTTCCTGCTGACGCCGATCCTTGAGCAAACCCTCAGGCAGGCAATGGTCTTGAACGACAACAACCCGCTGGTTTACTTCACCAGCCCGATTGCATTGCCGTTTTCGCTTCTGACCCTGTTCTTTATCTGGCAATTTGGTATTCGCAGACGCCTGAAAGCGAAAGAGACCAAATGAAAGAACTCAAGAAGAAGCCGACCTCGGACATCCGGATAGAAGCTCTTCTGGGTTTCTACGACGACCTTGCCAACAAACCCGGGCGTAAACGCGATAGGCTTTATCAGGCGGTCCTCAAGATGATCGAGCGCGGTTTCTGGAACCCGGGTGACCGCCTGCCGACGGATGCGGACTTTGCCCACCTGTTGCCGCTGAGCGTGGCAACCGTCCAGGCGGCTTTGAAGATGCTCTCTGATCAAAAGGTGATTGTCAGAAAGCAGAAGCAGGGAAGCTTCGTTGCGTCGGAAGACAACCTGAATCGCGATATCGTATTTCTCAGATTCCGGCACCGCGAGGACGGGCGCAGCGAGACGGTTGATTTCAAGTCCATCGAAGTCACCGAAACGTTGTCGCCGGGGCCGGGGTCCCGGTTCTTCGGCGATAATGGTCCCATGCTGAAAGTGTCGCGTGACCTGGAAGTATCTGGCGAGTTCATGGTGCACAGCGACATCTACCTGGCTGATCCGCGCCTGCGTATTCTTCTCGATCTCGACCCGGAGATGATCAAGGATGTGGCGATCCGCACGCTCCTGCAAACCCGCTTCGGATTGCCCTCGGTTCGGTTCGACTGGCAAATCGCAACGGGCAGGTTTTCTGATGATATCTGCGCCAAGCTGAACGTCGCCTCTGGGACGATCGGGCAAATTGCTGATGTCGAGGTTTACACTATAAACGATCAGAAACTGATGCTTCACCGCTTGTGGATTCCGCCATCGGACTGGGCGTTGAGAATATCCTCCTAGAACGCCTTTCGCTGGTGTCTCAAATGACAGCCGAACGACCGTTATTCCCGCGGCAAGGCGGATCGGCTTTCCGTGATGCGACGCAGCGATGACTGTGGGCACAAGCCGCAAACTAGACCGTTTCTGAGTTGGGAAGGCTCAGGTCGACGCGCACTGCGCGGCGAAACTAATGGTTGCAGGTGCTCAGAGCGGACGGATATGAGCCCGGCCGACAGCTAATGACCATCGTGCAGATCGGCCAAGGCTTTTTCACACAGGCCCAGTTCCAACCATTGGCAGCCCTGACACAACGTTTGTAATGAGCCCGGCGGGACGTGTTTGACGATCCGCCGTTTCGCCTCGCCCCAGCTCAGGCGGGTGCCGACAAAGAGCCGCAATGCGCGGGCGTGGCGGGCGTCGAGAGCGGCGATCTTGGCCTGTTCGGTGCAGAGCGTGCCGCGCCGCTTGGGGCAGGGGCCGCAAATGTCATCGGTGGCACCGGTTACCTCGATCAGCGTGTCGTCGCCCCCGGGCGCGCGCAGCGTGTCCACCACGATCTGCGACATGTTCGCGGTGAATCCATCGGAATAGCCCTTGCCCTTAAACCCGAGCGAGCAGAGAAAGTGATGCGGACGGAAGGTAAGGATCGGCGGTGTCATGGCAGCCGCATCTGCCCGGAAAGCGGGGCGATTGTCAAACGCCGCCGACCCTGAGCTTGCGGGTCTCGCCATTGAGCGTCAGAACCACAACGCCGTCCTCGATCGCGACGACGGTGCCGCGCCCCACGCGGTCACCCGGGGTGACATTGGCGATCCTGCCGCTGCTGTAACGGATCAGGGCGCGCACCTCTTCGGGTTTGACCACCGTTCCCAGAACCGTTGCCCAGGATTGGTGCATCGCATTTTCAATGGTGGCGGCGCGCAGGGTTTCCTGCGGGGTATCTGTTTGATCTGACATTGGAGACCTTGGGCTGACCGGGCGCGTCATGGCCCGTGATATCGCGCCATCTATGTGCGCGGCGGGCGCATAACAGGCGGGTCAGGTAAAGAAAAGGTCACGTCACCGCCCGATCAGCGGATTTACGCTGCAACGCAGCATTGTATCGGCTGGGGCCTGCTTCCGCGTGAATAGGCGACTTATTCGGCGGCCTTCAGCTCGAACCCTTTTTCGATCATGTCCGACGGGGTCACGGGGTATTCGCCCGAGAAGCAGGCATCGCAATATTGCGGGCAGGCCTTGTCGCGGCCTTTGGCCTCGCCAACCGCGCGATAAAGCCCGTCGAGCGAGATGAATTTGAGGCTGTCCACGGCCAGGTGGTCGCGCATTTCCTCTTCGGACATGGTCGCGGCCAGGAGCTTTTCGCGGTTGGGCGTATCGACACCATAAAAGCAGGGCCAGGCGGTGGGGGGGCTGGCGATGCGGAAATGCACCTCCTTGGCGCCCGCATCGAGGATCATTTCCTTGATCTTGCGGCTGGTCGTGCCGCGCACGACGCTGTCATCGACGAGGATCACGCGCTTGCCCTTGATGAGCGCGCGGTTGACGTTGAGCTTCAGGCGCACGCCCATGTTGCGGATCTGCTCGGTCGGCTCAATGAAGGTCCGGCCCATATATTGGTTGCGGATGATGCCCATGGCATAGGGAATGCCCGATTCGTGGCTGAACCCGATGGCCGCCGGTGTGCCGCTGTCCGGCACCGGGCAGACAAGATCCGCCTCGACCGGCGCTTCGCGGGCCAGTTCGATGCCGATCTGGCGGCGGGTCTCATAGACGCTGCGCCCGCCGATGATGCTGTCGGGGCGCGAGAAATAGACATGCTCGAAGATGCAGAAACGCGCAGGCTGCGGACGGAACGGGTAGTGACTTTCGACACCCTTGTCGGTGATGACCACCATTTCGCCCGGCGCGATCTCGCGGACGAATTGCGCGCCGATGATGTCGAGCGCGCAGGTCTCGGAACTCAGGACCCAGCCATCGCCGACCTGGCCCAGTACGAGCGGGCGCACGCCAAGCGGATCGCGCACACCGATGAGCTTGGTCCGGGTCATCGCCACGACGGAAAACGCCCCTTCGACCCGGCGCAGGGCATCTTCCATGCGTTCCGGGATCGTGCGTTGCAGGGACCGCGCCATCAGGTGAATGATGCATTCACTGTCGGAATTCGATTGAAAGATCGAGCCGCGTTCGATCAGTTCCCGCCGGAGCGCATCGGCGTTGGTGATGTTGCCATTATGCGCGATCGCCGCGCCGCCCATGGAAAATTCGCCGAAAAACGGCTGTACGTCACGGATGACGGGCGCTTTGCCCCCGGCGGTCGAATAGCGCACATGCCCGATCGACAGCGGCCCGGGCAGGGTTTCCATCAGGGATTGCTTGGTGAAATTGTCGCGGACATAGCCGAAACGCCGCGCCGAGTTGAACCCATGTTCCGGGTGGTGACAGACGATCCCGCCGGCCTCTTGCCCCCGATGTTGCAGCGCATGCAGGCCAAGGGCCACGAAATTCGCCGCATCGGTCAGGCCGATGACGCCGAATATGCCGCATTCCTCGTGAAGTTTGTCATCGTCGAAGGGATGGGCAGGGGGCATCTGTTTGGACAAGGGGGGCAGCTCCGAATCCGTTTACTCGCGATTTGACCCGTACATAGGGGTTTGGGTCCAGTATGTCACGAAACTATCATAAAATCTCGCGGTATCCGAAATGTGCTGTCGCCGTTACGTCACGTCGGCCCGATCACGGCATCAGGGCAGGTGCGGCCGAAGGAGCGCGGCATCTGCCTTGCGCAGGGTCAGCGCGGCACTGCGGCCGAACCTTTCCACCCCCTCATCAAGCGACGGGAACAGCGACAGAAGCTCCCGACGCTGATCGCGGGTCACGCCCGAAAGCGCGTTTTCGGAGAGGAAAAAGCTTTCGGTCAGCACACCGTTCGATTGGATGATCTGATGGCTGTCGAACATCAGGTGGGTATATCTGATCTCCTCTCGCTCGATGATATTAACCCCCGGCAGCCCGCAAAGGTGTTTTGCGGCAATCAGGACGTCGGATTGCCCAAAGAGCATCTCGGCCTGGGCCGAGGCAAAGAACATCCGATGTTCCTGTGAGACAACGAGTTCGGCATCATTACCGATACTGCCGGGGGTGAAAACGACGGGCGCAAAGGCACCCGTTCCGGGGACGGTCGTCGACCCAATCCAGGTGACGGGCATGTCACCATTGTCGCGGGTCCAGACCATCTGGCCTACGGTGATATCTTCGACGGGCATGTCGCCCGACGCGGTTCTGATCGCTGATCCGGGGCCGAAGCACGTTATGAAGCTGTTGTACCGGGTGTCACCGGTGTTGGAGCCGCTGACCTTGACATAGGACACGCCGTCCTGGAGCTCGCGGTTGGTGCCAAAGCCCCAGATGTCGCTGAAGTTGCCATCCTGGGAAAACACCGTGAGCCGGATGGTCGGCCCGGTCGGATCGCCGTTCCCATCGAGGGCGCGCACGAAAATCCGCGATTCCGCTTCGACCTCGGTCCCGTTCGCAACAAGCCCGCCCCCATCGACGATGACGTGATCCTCTTCTTCGTCATCATCGAAGACATTTCGCCTTTCATCGTCATCCAGCGTGACCGTCGCACCACCGCCGCTCGAATAGACAAAGACAGTGCCATTGGGTGTGTTGCCGTTGTTGATGATCGGATTGCCGACAAGAGAGCCATTCGAACTGGACGTCACGACGAGATTGGCGTTGTCGAAAGCAAAGAAGCTGCGGAGTACCATTCAGATCACCATCTGTTCGCTGCGGGTAGGTCAAAACTAGCCCTTCGGCGAAATTCAACAAGTCAAGCGTTTGTTATTGGCGCAGAATTGCCCATCGACCCGAGCGCCATGGCCGCCCCGGAAATGAGGGGCGACCGTGATGCGGCTGCGTATCTTCAGGCGGCCAGAGCGTGCAGACGTTCGGTTTCGTCGGTGTCCAGCAGGGCCAGCAGGATCCGGGCTTCGGCATTGGTGAGGATACGGAAGAAGCCGTCGCCCTTGCCGGATTGCGCGGCGCAGCGGATCAGCGTGCCGGTATTGGCAAACACCACCTCGTCAGCGTCAAACGTCATCTCGACGGCAATGGTGCCTGGCAGGCAGTCCATCTGGCGGGTGCCACGGAACCCTTGCAGGGCGGTGGCCGGCACCAGCACATAGGGCGTGTCGTAGAGATCTTCGGCATTGTCGTCGAAAATCATCACGTGCTGGTCCTGGGTCAGGTACAGGTCGGAGCAATTGTTAAGCGCGCCGCCGGGCACATGCCATAGTTGAGTACCGGCATTGAGGCGGGTCTGACGCAGGTTGGCAATCGGGGCAAGGCCACCGTCAAAGGTATAGACAGCATCCCCCAGGGCAAGCCGTTCGACAGGCATCCACCCTTCCTGGGTTTCGACCATCGTACCGGCGGTCATGGCCGGTGCGGCGATGTGGTTGCGGGGGGCTGCGGCGCCCTCGGTGACGGGTTCAAAGCTGGTGAAAGCGGCAGAATGATTGAGAAGCATGTTGTTGTTTCCTTCGGCTAGATGCGGTTCGTTGTCTGCCAACCAACAGGACCCGAAAATCTGCCATAATTTCGACACGGTCAGGGCGATTAAAAGTCAATATTTCCATATGGTTGCCAGTCACCCTGACCAGCATGCCATTCCCCGCCAGATGCGAACGCCGGGTAATAAACTGTTAACCAAGAACGACGGTTTCGCCCTTAAAAACAAGGATTTGATTGCATTCCGAAACCGGTCGAATCGGAGTGATTCTGCCTGATTCCCCGTTTTTCCGGCGATTTACTCGACCTGCTGCAGGCGCGGGGCGTCACATTTGCCGACGAGTTCTTCGTATTGCTTGGTGATCCAGCCAAGCGCCTCTTCGGGATTGCCGCTTTCGACCTTGTCGGTCATCTGGGCAAAGACCCGGGCAGAGCGGCTGTCGTCGATAATCTGAATATTTTGCGAGGTGATGACCGTCTCATAGACGAAATAGGCTACTGCAACCAGAAGGATACCCCGGGCCACGCCAAAGATGAATCCAAGGCCCTGGTCCAGCCCGCCAAGGGCGGAGCGTTGCACCAGCGACGAAAACAGCGGGGTGATGAGCGACGCCACGATCAGCGCGATGGCAAAGACCACGGCAAAGGCCCCGATCATCGACAATTCGCAACTATCGGCGATGAATTCGCCCACGACGGGGATTTCCTTGACGATCGGCTCAAGCTGCGGGGCAAAGATGAAGGCCACGATACCGGCGGCGATCCAGCCCGCGATGGCCAGCGACTCGCGCACGAAACCGCGCGAATAGGCCAGCAATGCCGACAAGACGATAACCAGCGCCACAACGCCGTCGATGATGGTAAAGCCGTCCATTTGCTCTTCCTCGAACCTCAGCGGCGCTTATCCCGCGCCGAATTTTTCACCCACAAAACTCGTCAAATCGCCCATCAGCGACACTTCCATGCCGCTATCCCCGGTGGATTTTCCGCCCGCGGGCGCGATGGCCGACGTGAAACCAAGTTTTCGGGCTTCTTTCAACCTGTTTTCCGTCTGTCCTACCGGTCGGAGGGCGCCGGACAAACTAATTTCGCCAAAAACCACTGTATCTGCGGGCAAAACTGTGTCTTCCCGGGCACTAAGAAGGGCCGCGGCAACGGCCAGATCGGCCGCCGGTTCGCCGATTTTCAGCCCGCCCGCGACGTTGAGATAGACATCAAGCCCGGCAAACGGGATGCCGCAGCGTGATTCCAGCACCGCGAGGATCATCGCCAATCGCGCCCCGTCCCAGCCGACAACCGCACGTCTAGGCTGCGAATGCGGGGTGGGGGCGACGAGCGCCTGCAATTCGACAAGAACGGGCCGCGTGCCTTCGATCCCCGCGAAAACCACGCTGCCGGGGCTGGGCGTACCGCGCGCCGACAGGAAAAGCGCAGAGGGGTTCGCGACCTCGGCCAGCCCTTTGCCCGTCATCTCGAACACGCCGATCTCATCGGCGGGACCAAACCTGTTCTTGACCGCGCGCAGGATGCGGAATTGATGCCCGCGCTCGCCTTCAAAATAAAGCACCGTGTCGACCATGTGTTCGACCACGCGGGGGCCGGCAATCTGACCTTCCTTGGTCACGTGGCCCACAAGGACGACGGAGACGCCCTTGCGCTTGGCGAAACTGGTCAGTTCATGGGCCGCGGCGCGGACCTGCGCCACGCTGCCCGGCGCGCTTTCGACCGTATCGGACCAGATCGTCTGGATCGAGTCGATGATGACAAGGCCCGGGCTCTCGGCTTCAAGCGTGGTCAGGATATCGCGCAGGGACGTCGCGGCGGCAAGTTGCACCGGCGCATCGGCCAGCCCAAGGCGTTGCGCGCGCATCCGCACCTGCGCGCTGGCCTCTTCGCCCGAGACATAGATGGTTTTCAGCCCCGATTGTGCAAAACGCGCCGCGGCCTGCAAAAGAAGGGTCGATTTGCCGATGCCTGGATCACCTCCCACCAAGATCGCGCTGGCAGGCACAAGGCCCCCGCCCAGTACCCGGTCCAGCTCTGCCAGGTTCGAGCGCGTCCGGGGCGGGGGCGCTTCATCGGTCGAAAGATCGCTGAGCGGGATGGGCGTACCCCGTTTGGCGCCCAGGGATTTCGACTTGGGGCCGGTTGTCAGCGGTGCCTCTTCGACGATGGAATTCCATTCGCCGCAGGCATCGCAACGCCCGGACCAGCGAGAATGGGTCGCGCCGCAGGATGTGCAGGTGAAAGTGCTCGATTTTGCCATGGGTCGGTGATGCCCGATGCGGCGCGGTCGGTCAAACCCCGAAATCAGGTTTCGCGCCGCGCGCGTTTTTCGGTGAGAAAGCCGATGGTGATCGAGGCGAGGATGCAGGCGGTGAAAAGGTACAGCCCCCAGGCAGTCTCGATCTTGCCGATGCCGATGCCCTTACTTAGCGTGATGTAAAGCGCGATCAGGAAGATATCGGCCATCGCCAGTTTGCCAAGGATATGCAGGACGGGCAGCACCTTGCGCCGCATCAACCCGAAATGAATCAGCGCCAGCCCGAGCGTTTTCATGTAAGGCGCGAAAAGGGCGAAGAAGGTGACCAAAAGTGCGAGGAAAATATCCGAATCCCAGAGGCTTTGCAGACCGGAGATCACGCTGATCTCATCCAGCCCGAAAAGGGGCAACCCGAGACCGGCGCGCATTAGCGGCGCAAACCAGGAGATCGGAAAAAGGACGAGAAGCCCCAGATTGATGAATTTCAGCATAAGGCCCCGGTTGGCTGTGACGGTGATTTAGGTAGCGATGAGAAAGCGGGATCGCAAGGCGAGTGGATTAGCTTTGTTGTGTAACCACATAATAAGACGCGAAAAAGATATCAGTTGGTGAAATCAGCCACCGTCGCGCCAGCGATGCGCATCATGTCGGCGGGTGCGGCGGCAAAGACGTGCCGGGGGGTGCCTGCGGCCGCCCAGACCTGATCGAACGCCAGAAGACGCGGGTCGAAAAACGCCCGTGGCGGGGTCAGATGCCCCACCGGAGAGACGCCGCCAATGGCAAAACCGGTCTGCGCGCGGATCAGTGCCGCATCGGCCTTGCCAAGCGGTTCATCCGCCAGGGCGCTGGCGCGGGCGGCATCCACCTGGCTGCCGCCAGCGGTGATGAAAAGCAGGGCCGCGCCGGTGGTTTCGCCACGGAAAATAATTGATTTCGCGATCTGATCGACCGCGCAGCCGACAAGATCGGCGGCCATCTGCGCGGTGGTGGCCTGCCCGATTTCCACCGGTGCCGACTCAATGCCGGCCTCGGAAAGGGCGCGGATCACTCGTTTCAGGCTCTTACTCATCTGGTTTCTCCGGCGAGATCACGTTGCCGATCCGTATCACCCTTGCTGCGCCAGCAAAAGACCGGCCATTCCGGGCGCGTCTTGGGCGTTGACCCGCCCGGGGGGGCTTGTATCACTGGACCCATGGAATTTGCCCCGCGTATCACCCGCCTGCCGCGCCCTTACGATCCCGAACAGGGGGCCGAAGCCCGTGCGCTGGTGCCGGGTTTGGTGGCGGAGCTCGCCGATCTGATCGACGGGGCGGCGGGGTGCAGCCCGTACCTGGCCACGTTGATCGCGCAGGAGGCCGATTGGCTGCCTGTTGCACTGAACGATCCCGAAGGCGCGGTCAGCGATGTGTTCGCCGACCTGCCGATGGTGGCGCCGGATCAGCTTGCCGAGGCGTTGCGCAAGGCCAAGCGGCAGGTTGCCCTCATCACCGGGCTTGCGGATCTGGCCGGTGTCTGGCCGCTTGAGATGGTGACGCAGGTCCTGACCGATTTTGCCGATCTGTCGGTCGATCTGTCCCTAAAATCCACCATCGGCGCCGAGATCAAGCGCGGCAAGCTGCCCGGGATGACGCCTGATGATGTGCCGACCGCAGGTGGCATGGTGGTGCTGGCCATGGGCAAAATGGGCGCCGGAGAGCTTAATTACAGCTCGGATATCGACCTGATCTGCCTGTTTGATGAAACCCGGTTCGACCCGGATGAGTATCACGAGGCACGCGCGTCCTTCGTACGGGCCACGCGACGGATGTCGTCGATGCTGAGCGACCGCGCGGCGGGCGGCTATGTCTTTCGCACCGATCTGCGCCTGCGCCCGGACCCGGCGGTCACACCCGTCTGTATGGCGATGGCGGGGGCGGAGGCCTATTACGAAAGCCTCGGGCGGACCTGGGAACGCGCCGCTTATATCAAGGCGCGCCCCTGTGCCGGGGACCTCGTGGCCGGGCAGAGGTTTCTCGATACGCTGCGGCCCTTCGTTTGGCGCAAGCATCTCGACTTTGCGGCGATTGAGGATGCCCATAACATGCGGCTGCGCATCCGCGAGCATAAGGGGCTAGGCGGGCGGTTGAACCTCCAGGGCCACAACATGAAACTGGGGCAGGGCGGCATCCGCGAGATCGAGTTTTTCACCCAGACACGGCAGATCATCGCCGGGGGGCGCGACGTGGATCTGCGTGTGCGCGGCACGGTCGAGGGGCTTGGCAAACTGGCGGAGAAGGGATGGATTCCGTCCGACGCAGCGCGGCTTTTGACGGATCATTACCGCCATCACCGCGAGGTGGAGCATCGGTTGCAAATGCTGCGCGATGCGCAGACGCATTCCCTGCCGACCTCGGATGATGAATTTGACCGGCTGGCGGCGTTCATGGGTACAGAGACCGATGCGCTCAAGGCCGATCTGCGGGGGCGGCTGCGCGAGGTTCATGACGTGATCGAGCAGTTCTTTGCCCCCGAAGCAGGTGAAACCACCGGCGCGGTGCACGAGGGGTTGGACGATGACGTGATCCGCCGCTGGCCCAGCTATCCGGCGCTGCGCTCGGCGCGGGCGGTGCAGATCTTCAACCGACTCAAACCCGATATCCTGTCGCGGCTCGCCAATACCGCCCATCCCAACGAGGCATTGATGGCGTTTGACGGATTCCTCGCCGGTCTTCCGGCCGGGGTGCAGGTGTTTTCGCTCTTCGAGGCCAATCCGCACCTCATTGATCTGCTGGTGGATATTGTCGGTACCGCGCCCGCGCTTGCGGGATATCTGTCGCAGAATGCAGGGGTGTTCGACGCGGTGATCGGCGGTGATTTTTTTGCCCCCTGGCCGGGGTGTGCGGCGCTTGAGGCGGCGTTGAAAGATCACCTGGAAGGAGAGACGGATTACGAGCGCAAGCTCGATGCGGCGCGGCGGTGGCGCAAGGAGTGGCATTTTCGGATCGGTGTGCATCACCTGCGCGGCCTAATTGGCGCGGATGATGCCGGGGGGCAATATGCGGATCTGGCGGGCGCGGTGATTGCCGGGGTCTGGCCCGAGGTGGTGGCGCATTTTGCCGAAAAACACGGGCTTCCGCCGGGGCGCGGTGCGGTCGTGCTTGGCATGGGCTCGCTCGGGGCCAGGAAACTCAACGCCGGGTCAGATCTCGATCTGATCGTGATCTATGACGCGGCGGGGGTGGATCAGTCCGAGGGGCGGCGGCCGCTTCTTTCGCGGCTTTACTATGCCAGGCTGACACAGGCGATGATTACCGCCCTGACCGCGCCGATGGCCGAAGGGCGGCTTTACGAGGTCGATATGCGCCTAAGGCCGTCGGGCAACCAGGGGCCAGTAGCCACGGGCTGGGCCTCGTTCCAGGAGTATCAGCGCAACGATGCCTGGGTGTGGGAGCACCTGGCCCTGACCCGCGCGCGTGTCATCACCGGCCCTGACGATCTGGCCAAAGAGGTCGAGGCGTTTCGCGTGGCGCTTCTGGCCGAGAAGGGCGATCCGGCGCGGGTCTTGATCGAGGTCGCGGAAATGCGCGAACGGATTGCCGCGGCGAAACGCCCCGAAGGTCCGTGGGACACAAAGCTCGGCCCAGGGCGGCAACAGGAGATCGAGCTTCTGGCACAGGCCGGATCGCTGATGGGGGGCGGTGCCAAACGCGATGTGGCGGCGGGTTTGGCGGCGGGCGTCGCAATCGGCTGGCTGGATGACGCGGACAGGACGGCGTTGTCGCGGGCTTACGGGCTTTGCTGGCAAGTGCTTCAGGCGGCGCGCCTGCTGAGTGACAAACCGCTCGACCCCGAACAGCTTGGCGCAGGAGGTGCCGGGTTCGTGTTGCGCGAGACGGGTCATGACTCGCTCGAGGCGCTCCTTGAGGCGTTGGAGGCCGAAACCGGAGCCGCCGCAGAAATCATTGACCGTGCGCTGGCGCGGCAACCGCGAGGGTGTTGAGATGGAGCGCGATCCACTGGACCACAAGGGATTGATCCGGGAGGCCTACCGGATTGACGCGATCACCCTTGGGGAATGCCGATCAATTTTTCTCGACTGGGCGCTTTCGACACCGGACGGGGCAGATAGCCGACCCATGATAGCGGCGCTTCTGGACCGGTACCGCGCCGATTTCCCCGACCACCCAATGACGCAGGTTCTCGATGAGGGCAATGCCAGGGCAATGAAACCCAAACGGCGGGGCGGATGGCGGTCACGCCCGCGCGACTAGGGCAATCTGCTACGGGTGTCATGCAAATCCACCGCCGTTTGACGGTGGCGCGGAGAGGTCACGGCGCGAGGCGGCAGCCCGTTGATCGTGACCTTTGATCTTAACCGAGCGCCTGAATGGCCATGTAGATCACGACGGCGACCACAAAGGAGCAGCCGAAGATCACGGTGATCGCCATCCCTTCAAGAAAGGTGCGGCGCGCAGGTTCAAGCGAGAAGATGCTGAGAACACCCAACAGGATGAGCGCCACCAGCAAAATGGGGAACAGAGCCATAACAAACAACCAGATAAAGAGCAGCTGGAGGCAGGATCACCCCCAAATCTGGCAGAAGTTGGATTGAACCGGACCGTTCCTGTGATGGTCGAAACAATGGCGGCAAAATGGCTAAAATTCTCCCGAAATCCCCGCGCTGTGGCCGCCTCGTCAGGATTTTCTTTGTGAAAACGTGCGGGCGTGGCGGGTGATGGTATCCCAATCGTGGCTTTCAATAAGCTCCGCCGGGGCCACGCAATCAGACGCGACATTGAGTACGTTGGGCATCGACAGGTAGTCCCTGGCCGCGTCCAGTCCGATGTTGCCCGACACGCTGAACCTGATCTGCGGCAGCGGAGGGTGCATGGCCTTCAGCGTCTCCAGCGCGTTCATCGACCCGCCGGGATAGAAGTTGAGCGTGGTATATCCGCGGCTCAGCAGGTGCATCGCCTCGGTTGGCGTGACAACGCCCGGCAAAAGCGGCATTTCGATCCCGTCGAAATAGCGCAGCAGCGGATCGGTGATGCCCGGGGTCGAGCAGAACTGCGCCCCGGCCTCGCGGGCGATCTGCACATCGTCTGGCGACAGGATCATGCCCGCGCCCACGATCGCATCGGGCACCTGCGCAATCTCGCGGATCACCGAGGCCGCGTTGCGCGCACGGATCGACACCTGGATCACCGGAAGGCGGCCGCGGGTCAGAGCCTTCGCCAGCGGCGCGGCATTGGTGGCGTTGTCGATAGAGGGTGTGGAGATGATCGGAGAGGTGCGACAGATCATTTCGATCGTGTCGGAGGCGAGTTTGGTTTGCATTCAGAACGTCCAGTCAACCCAAGTGTGAATGCCCCCGAAACCCAAGCGCATATTTCGGTTGCCTGAGCTTTTGGTCAATCTGCAAGGCGCTGATGCGGGTGGTCGGTCGGCCAAGTGTTGCACATGCGTTGCACTTTCCGACCCGGCAGAAATTTTGCCGCCTGGGGACCATCAATTCGGTCGTCCCACGCCGTTTCTGCGCCGCAATTGCGGTCGTGATCCGCCCGGACCGGCGCGCCATCCGGCGGCTCATGTCGCGGGGTGCCGGGATTCGCCGATTGGTATCCGGGGCTTCGGGGTGGCATCGAACGAAGCCGACTGCGCCCAGACCCGCCAAATGCAATCTTTCGCACGGGCCGGAAACCTTTTATGGGGGCTGCATGACACAATCTTCGCGCCCCGTTATTCGCCTCAAGCCGAAAACCCGGCCCCAGGCCATCCGCCACGGCTTCCCGTGGGTCTATGACAACGAGCTTGTCACCGACCGCCGCACCAAGGCGCTGCACCCTGGGACGATTGCGGTTCTCGAAGATGCCGAGCGCAGGCCGATGGCGCTGGTCGCGGTCAACCCCGCGTCGCGGATCATGGCGCGGGTATTGACCACGGACCTGACGGCGACGATTGACCGCGATTGGCTCATCGCCCGGCTTGCCCGCGCGCTGGAGATGCGCACGCGGCTCTACGACCGGCCCTTTTACCGCCTGATCCATGCCGAAGCGGATGGCCTGCCCGGCGTCGTGATCGACCGGTTCGGGGAGGTGGCGGTGATCCAACCGAATGCTGCCTGGGTGGACGCCTTGCTGCCGGAGCTGGCGCAGGCCTTGGTCGAGGTGACAGGCGTCACTACGGTGCTCAAAAACGCATCCGGCCGCGCGCGTGGGCTTGAGGGGCTTGATGACAAGAGCGCAGCGTTGATCGGCGAGGCCCCTGATGCGGCACTGCCGGTGCCGATGAACGGCGCTACCTATATGGCGGATCTGACCGGGGGACAGAAGACCGGGCTTTTCTACGATCAGCGCCCGAACCATGCTTTTGCGGCAAAACTGGCCCAAGGGGCGCGGGTGTTGGATGTGTTTTCCCATGTCGGGGGGTTTTCACTGGCGATGCTGGCCGGTGGGGCCAGCTCGGCACTGGCGGTCGATGGCTCGGAACCGGCGCTCTCGCTGGCGGGGCAGGGGGCCGATGCCATGGGCAAATCCGACGTATTCGCCACCCGCAAGGGCGATGCCTTCGACGTCCTGACGGCCCTCGCCGCGGAAGGGGCCGAATTCGACGTGGTGATCTGCGACCCGCCGGCCTTTGCACCGTCGAAAAAGGCGTTGGAGGCGGGATTGCGCGCCTATGAACGTGTCGCACGGCTTGCCGCACCACTGGTGGCTGAGGGCGGGTATCTGGGCCTCTGCTCTTGTTCGCACGCCGCCGATCTGGGGCGGTTCCGCGCGGCCTCTACCCGCGGGATCGGGCGTGCGGGGCGGTCTGGACAGCTTATTCACACCGGCGCGGCGGGGCCGGACCATCCGACCCATCCGCAACTGGCCGAAAGCAGCTATCTCAAGGCGCTGTTCTACCGGTTATGAAAGTGCTGCTCGATACCTGCGTGATCTATCCCACGGTGATGCGCCAGATGATCCTTGGCGTGGCCGCAAAGGGTGTCTTCACGCCGCTCTGGTCCGCGCGGATTATCGAGGAGTGGCAGCGGGCAGCGATGAAACTCGGCGCTGAAGGCGTTGCGCAGGCGGGCGCCGAAGCCGCGATGCTGGCCGCGCGCTTCCCCGAGGCAGAGGTGCGCTATTCCGCGGCGCTCGAAGAACGGCTCTGGTTGCCGGATCCGGCGGACACGCATGTCTTGGCCGCGGCGATTGCCGGATCGGCGGATGTGATCCTGACGCTCAACGCCAAGGACTTCCCACGCAACATCCTGGCCGAAGAGGGGCTGAGCCGGACTGATCCCGACGGGTTTTTGCACGGCATCTGGCAGGCGCAACCGGATCTGGTGGCGCAGGTCGCGGCCGATGTGCTGACCGACGCCAATCGCCTCTCCGGTCAAACCTGGCAGATGCGGAGCCTCCTCAAGAAAGCCCGGCTACCTCGCCTGGGCAAGGCGCTCTCCTGAACCCTAAGACACTACTGCCAGCGCGCTTCGAGCTCTTCGATGGCGGCGATGCGTTCGTCGGTCTTGGGATGGCTCATCAACCAGGCGGGGGCGGCGCCGGCGCGGGCCTGGGTCAGGTCTTCAAGCTTGTGGAAGAGCGATTTCTGCGGGGTCGTGCCGATCCCGGCCTTGGTCAGCAGGGCGGCGGCATAGGCGTCCGCTTCATACTCGTCCGACCGTGACAGCCGCGCAGCCAGAAGGGAGGTCAGCCCGTTTGCAATCCATACCCCGATCCCGGGCAGAAAGCGGCTCAGGAGCATCGCAAGTGCCGTGCGCAGCGCATTCTGGCCCGAGAAGTCGATCATCCGGCGCCGCGAATGACCGAGGGCCACATGGCCCAGCTCATGGGCGATCACGCTGGCCATTTCGTCGGCGCTAACCTCTCCGTTCTGGAACTTGCGATAAAAGCCGCGGGTGATGAAGATGCGGCCGTCCGGTGCTGCGAGGCCGTTCACCGGGTCGATCTCGTAGATATGCACCTTGATCCGCGGCAGATCGAGCGCGCGGGCCAGCCGGTCGGTCATCACCTTGAGCAGCGGATCGGCCAGTTCGGTCGAGCGGGCGTCAAGCTCGCGCTGGGTCCGCCAGACCGAAAACCGGTACATGGCGAGGGCATAGGCGATGGCCAATATGAAGGGCATGAGCTTCAGCATGGTCTTTATATGGGGTAGTCCCGGCGGCGGAGCAAGAATACGATGGAGGTTCCCGTCGTCGCCGGAACGCATCTGGCGAATTAATGAAGCGGACCGCTATCTAAACAGGGGCCGATTATTTGTTTTGTTAATGGCTGCTCTGAGCCCAAAGCCGCCTAATCAATTGACCAATACACACTGTGTTCAAGAACGCGCTTTCCGAAAAGCGTAACACAGTCTATCGATATCCCGTTATCGTCCTCTTCAAATGAAAACCAATAACCGCTAGCTTGGGCGGAGACGAACAGCGCCGCAACAAATTCCACATTCTTCAAATTGTCCTGCGTGAGCTTGGTTTCTTTTGCAGACCATTCCTCAGGAAGAACGAGGCTTTGCAGCGATCCACCAAGCCCAGCCGCGGCCCAATAGAACCTCGACCACATGAGACTGATATCTTTTGTATTTTCGAGGCTGCTGAATTGACGCCAATCTTTGAGATTGGACAGCACTTTTTTGTCCACGTCCGATTTTCGCTTAGAGAAATCTACCCGCCAATTCATTCCACCTTCGGGAAACGCATGGTCGGAATGTTCCACAATTTCATCAAGCCACTCGTGGAATGGTGTAAAATGGGAAAGTACGTTCGATGGAAAATCACCCATTTCGGTGATGGCGCGAGAAACACAACATAGCCGTCACATGAAACAAAGGATTTAGACACGTCAAGGGACGCTTTGTCCGCAAACCAACTGTTCGTCCCTGAACCGCTCGCTAAATGGCATCGGATGATCGCAGTGAGCTCTGTGCCGACTTTCGAGTTTGCTTCAAGCGCGGAATCAAGGCCGTAGGCCGCCGCGCGATCGCCAGACCGCCCGCAAGGGCTGGCGATTTGGAGAGGTTGCGCGACGAATTTTGGTTTTCCGAACTTGGCAAGGATAAAGTGCATCTGAACACGGTTGTTCGCCAACCCGCGGTCTGGCCATCGCGCGGCTTGTTCTCGGATGTCCAGTTCGTCCGCAAAACGGTCATTGTCACTCAGCGGATCAGCAATTCCAGCGGTTGGCGAGACAGACGCTCGACGCCAGTGTCGGTGACGCGCACCGAATGGCCGTAACACATGGCCTGTCCGGCCTCGCTGTCCATCAGGATCATGTGCAGGAAGAACACCTGATTTTCCTGCATCAGAAGCGGATTGCCGTGATAGAACATCGGGAAATCCACCCAGATCGGGTTGTAGATCGCGCCCATGGCATAGCCGCAGGCCTGTGACCGGGCGTGGTGGAGACCTGCGGCGTCGAACACGCGGGCGTGGGCATCAAAGACATTGCCCATGGGGTCGCCCGGACGGATCGCGTCTTCGCAAGCCTCCAGCGCCTCGACACAGGCCGCGTGCATGTGGCGTTGATGCGCGTCGGGTTCGCCGATCACAACGGTGCGCATCATGGCGGCGTGGTAGCGGGCATAGGCGCCGGACCATTCCCAGGTGATCTGATCCTGCGCATCGAGGTGGCGGCGACCTGAGTAATACCGGCAAAGAAGCGCACCGGGGCCGGAGCCGAGGATGAATTCATTGCCTGCATAGTCACCGCCGCCCTTGAAGACCGCGCCCTGCATCTCCGCCAGGATATCGCCCTCAAAGGCACCGGCGCGGGTCACGGCGAGGCCCGCATCCATCGCATCATCCGAAAGGGCCGCGGCCTTGCGGTGCATCTCGATCTCCGCCGGGGATTTGATCCGGCGCAGGCCGCGGATCAATTCGGACGCATCCGCCATGTCGGGTAGGGCGCTGCGCACCATCTGGCCGTTGAAATCCGTGAGGCCGGAGGTGTTGGACTCAAACCCAATCCGCCCGTTTGCCACGCCGAGCCGGCCCAGCAGCTTGATGAGGTCCTGCACCGGTTGGGCCCCTTCGACCTCGGTCCAGATGTGGATTTCGTCATCCGAGAGTGTCGAGGTCAGTTGCGCCTGCCGCAGGTCGGGCAGGCGGGTCAGCAGGTGCAGATCACCATTGGCGGTCAACACCATCGCCTGGAACATGGCAAAGCCGAACGTGTCATAACCGCTGATCCAGAAATGGCTTTCGGGGGCGAACATAATGAGCGCATCTAGCCCGGCATCGGCCACGGCCTGGGTGGCGCGGGCCTGTCGGGCGGCATATTCGGCGGCATCAAAGTGAAGGGTCATCGTGGTCTCCGGTCATTTCCGGAAACTCAATCCTGCGGCCTCGGTTTTGGCAAGCGAAATAAAGCCCAGGCGGGTCGGAATTCAGTCCCGCCTGCGCATGTGTGGTTCAGATAACGTCAGCCAGACGGGCCAGAATGGCGGTCCAGCCGTTTTCGTGATTGCCGCGGCTCTCCTCATTGGGGAAGCGCACGTGGGTGAGGGTCACATGGGTGCCACCCCCTTCGGCGTGGAAATCGAGTGTCACGGTGCTGCCTTCGACGGCGAAAGGCGATTCCCATGAAAAGACGATCTGCCGGGGCCGGTCGATGACCTTGTAGACGCCGCCATGGGGCATCTCGTCCTCGTCGCGTTTCATGATGAGGTCGAACCGCCCGCCTTCGCGCGGATCGGCGCAGGCGCTTGGTGTGGTCATGCCGGGTCCGGGCTGCATGAACTTCATCAGCATCTCGGGGTCGAGCCAGGCATCGAAGACGCGCTCGGGCGGGGCGGCGATGGTGCGGGTAACGGTAAGGGTGAGGTCGGTATCCGTGAGTGTCATGTGGCAGTGTCCTTTGTGAGCAGAGTGTCGAGCGCCTCAAGCCGTTGCGCCCAGATCGAACGGAGATCGTCAAACCAGCGGTCGATTTCCCGCAGCGGGTCCATCTGCACCTCGATCAGGTGTTCGCGCCATTCCGTGCGGCGGATTACCAGCCCGGCCCGTTCCAGTACCTTGATGTGCTTGGAGACGGAATTGAGGCTCATGTCGAAATGCCCGGCGATGGCGGTGACCCGTTGCGCGCCATGCTGCGCCAGAAGCGTCAGGATGGCGCGGCGGGTCGGGTCGCTTGCGGCCTTGAGAATATCGGTCAGCCAGTCATGTGATTCTTGTTCAACCATATGGGTGAATAACATGTCATCCAACTTCATTCAACCCAAAAGATGAACGAAAGGAGGCAGAGGGAACATGCAAATTCGGGATGCTACTTTAGTCGCGATTACCTGCCGGGCCGGAAAACATCCTTCCCATGGCGGGGGATGCGTGGTTATCTTTCGGCAATAGACAATAACAAACTGGGAGGTGCCGATGTCACAGGTCAGCATGACCGTGAATGGCAAGTCTGCGTCCGGCGAAGTCGAAGGCCGCACATTACTTGTTGAATTCCTGCGCGAAAATCTGGGCCTGACCGGCACCCATGTGGGGTGTGATACCGGCCAATGCGGGGCCTGCGTGGTGCATGTGGATGGCAAGGCCGTCAAATCCTGCAACATGTTCGCCGCCGAAGCCGAAGGCGCCGAGGTCACCACCGTTGAGGGGATGGCCAATGACGACGGCTCCCTTGGTACGATCCAGCAGGCGTTTCAGGACCACCACGGATTGCAATGCGGATTCTGCACCCCGGGAATGGTGATGAGCGCCGCCGCGCTTTTGTCGGAGAACCCGAACCCGAGTGAGGCGGAAATCCGCGATTACCTGGAGGGCAATATCTGCCGCTGCACCGGGTATCACAACATCGTCAAGGCGATCATGGCCGCCGCCGGTCAAGACGTATCGCACATCGCCGCGGAATGACGCGCCAACAGGGAGGATAAGACATGCCAGCAGATGGAGGCATTGGCGCACCGACACCGCGCCGCGAGGACGTCCGGTTTCTGACCGGGTCCGGAAATTATACCGATGACATCAACCTGAACGGTCAGGCCTATGTGCATTTCCTGCGCTCGGACGTGGCGCATGGGACGATCAACAACGTGGATACGTCCTCGGCGGACGGTATGCCGGGTGTGTTGCGCATCTTCACCGGGGCGGATTTCGCCGAGGTGGGGGGCATTCCCTGCGGCTGGCAGGTGACCGACAAGCATGGCGAGCCGATGCAGGAGCCCGCGCACCCGGTGCTGGCCCAGGGCAAGGTCCGCCATGTGGGCGATCCGATTGTCGCCGTGGTGGCCGAAACCTATGAACAGGCCCGCGATGCGGCGGAGGCGATCGAGGTCGATATCGACGAACTGCCCGCCGTGATCGACATGAAGGCCGCGCTCGCCGATGGCGCGACCAAGGTGCATGACGATCTGAGCTCGAACCTTTGCTACGATTGGGGTTTTGTCGAGGATAACAAGGGCGCCGTGGACGAGGCGATTGCCAATGCGGCCCATGTCACCACGCTGGAGCTAGTCAATCAGCGGCTTGTGGCCAACCCGATGGAGCCGCGCGTGGCCGTGGGCGACTATCACCGCGCCAATGACGAAAGCACGCTTTATACAACCTCGCAGAACCCGCATGTGATCCGCCTCCTGATGGGCGCGTTCGTGCTGGGCATTCCGGAACATAAACTGCGTGTGGTCGCCCCCGATGTGGGCGGCGGTTTTGGCTCCAAGATCTATCACTACGCCGAAGAGGCATTCTGTACCTTCGCGGCGCGAGCGATGAACCGGCCGGTCAAGTGGACCTCGAGCCGGTCGGAGGCGTTCATCTCTGACGCCCAAGGTCGCGATCACGTGACCAAGATCGACCTGGCGCTGGATGCGGACAATAACTTCACCGCGATCCGCACGGAAACCTACGCCAATATGGGCGCCTATCTCTCGACCTTCGCGCCCTGCGTGCCGACCTATCTGCACGGCACGTTGATGGCGGGCAACTACAAGACGCCCAACATCTATGTGAACGTCAAAGCGGTCTTTACCAACACCGTGCCGGTCGACGCCTATCGCGGGGCCGGACGGCCCGAGGCGACTTATCAGATCGAACGGGTGATCGACAAAGCCGCGCGGGAGTTGGGCGTCGATCCGATTGCGCTCCGGCGGCAGAACTTCATCACCGAGTTCCCCTATGCCACGCCCGTGGCGGTCGAGTACGACACGGGCGATTACGTGGCCACGATGGACAAGCTCGAAGAGATTGCCGATGTCGCGGGCTTTGCCGCGCGGCGGGCGGAATCGGAGGCGCGTGGCAAGCTGCGTGGCTTTGGGGTCAACTGCTATATCGAGGCCTGCGGGATTGCGCCCTCGGCGCTGGTCGGTGCGCTTGGTGCCCGCGCGGGGCTTTACGATGCGGCAACGGTGCGGGTGAATGCCACCGGCTCGATCTCGGTCATGGTGGGCGCCCATAGCCACGGGCAGGGGCATGAAACCTCCTTCCCGCAGGTGGTGGCCGAGATGCTGGGCATCGACCCCGCGATGGTCGATATCGTGCATGGTGATACGTCCAAGATCCCGTTTGGCATGGGCACCTATGGCTCCCGCTCCCTGGCGGTCTGCGGGTCGGCCATGGTGCGTGCGACCGAAAAGATCATTGCCAAGGCCAAGAAGATCGCAGCGCACCTCCTTGAAGCATCTGATGCGGATATCGAACTCAAGGACGGCCAGTTCAGCGTCGCAGGTACCGACAAATCGGTGGCCTGGGGCGATGTGACCCTGGCCGCTTACGTGCCGCATAACTACCCGATCGAGGATGTCGAACCGGGGCTGGAGGAGACCGCGTTCTACGATCCGGCCAACTTCACCTATCCCTCGGGCGCCTATGCCTGCGAGGTGGAGGTCGATCCCGAAACCGGCAAGGTCACCATCGAACGCTTCGCGGCGGCGGATGATTTCGGCAACATCATCAATCCGATGATCGTTGACGGGCAGGTCCATGGGGGCCTCGGGCAGGGGATCGGGCAAGCCTTGCTCGAAAACTGCGCCTATGACGACAACGGCCAGCTTCTGACCGGGTCCTACATGGATTACGCCATGCCGCGGGCCGATGACGTGCCGTTCTATGCCGTCGATCATTCGTGCCAGACGCCCTGTACGCACAACCCCCTTGGCGTGAAGGGCTGCGGCGAGGCCGGGGCGATTGGCTCCCCGCCAACGGTGGTCAATGCGGTCGTCGATGCGCTGCAAAGCGGCGGTCACAACGTCACCCATATCGATATGCCGCTCTCGCCGTCGCGCGTGTGGCAGGCCATGCAAGGGTAAGGAGATCAGACATGTATTCATTTGATATCGAACGTCCCACACGCCTGGCCGATGCGGTGAAACTCCTGAGCGATGCGTCCGAGGCGCAGGCGCTTGGCGGCGGGCAGACCCTGATCCCGACGCTGAAACAGCGACTGGCGATGCCGGAAAAGCTGGTGAGCCTTGGTGCGGTGGACGAGATCAAAGGAATCTGCACTGCCGACGATGGCGCGCTTTGCATCGGCGGGGGTACGACCCACGCCGATGTCGCCGCCGGGGCCGGGGCCTATCCGGCGCTGGCGTCGCTTGCGGGCAATATCGGTGATCCGGCCGTGCGCAATCGCGGCACCATTGGCGGATCGCTCGCCAATAACGATCCGTCCGCCTGCTATCCGGCGGCGGTTCTCGCCTCGGGGGCGACGGTGGTCACGTCATCGCGGGAAATCGCGGCGGATGATTTCTTTGACGGGCTTTTCGCGACAACCCTGAACGAGGGCGAGATCATCACCGAGGTCAAGTTCCCGGTGCCGGAAAAGGCGTCTTATGCGAAGTTCGAACAGCCCGCATCGCGCTTTGCGTTGGTGGGGATTTTTGTCGCCAAATACGCGGATGGCGTGCGGGTTGCCGTGACGGGGGCGTCCGAAGAGGGCGTCTTCCGCTGGTCCGAGGCCGAGGCGGCGCTGAGCTCGGACTTCTCCGCGGGCGCGCTTGACGGTTTGTCGCTCGCCGGGGATGGCATGATCAGCGACCTGCATGGCAGTGGCGATTACCGCGCCCATCTGGTGGGCGTGATGACCAAGCGGGCTGTGGCCGCCGCGGGCTGAAACCCATGAGATATTGAAAGGCCCCGGAGGATTTTCGGGGCCTTTTCCTATGCGTGCCCGCGTTTTTCGAACCGGGGCAGCATGGCGCTGAAATCGCGGCCCGCACCGTCCTCGTTTTCCACAAATTGCGCATAGAGATCCCGCGCGGCGCGGCCCATCGGCGTGTCCGCGTCCGCGGCCTCCGCCGCCTGCAGCGCGAGGCGCAGATCCTTGAGCATCAGGTCCGCGGCAAACCCCGGTTGATAGTCATTGTCCGACGGGCTTTGCGGGCCGATCCCCGGCGCCGGGCAATAGGCGTTCATCGACCAGGAATAGCCCGATGAGGTGCTGACCACGTCGAACATCGCCTGCCGGTCAAGGCCCAGCTTGTCAGCCAGCGCAAAGGCCTCGCAGGTCACGATCATCGTCGCACCCAGGATCATGTTGTTACAGATCTTCGCGGCCTGACCATTGCCAGATGGGCCGCAATGAACCGCCTTTTGCCCCATGATGTCAAAGAGTTCCTTGGCAGTATTAAAGCCCGCATCGTCGCCGCCCACCATGAAGGTGAGCGTGCCGCCCTGCGCGCCGCCGACACCGCCGGAAACAGGGGCATCGAGCGCGGAAAGCCCGGCATCCTGCGCCTGAGTGGCCACGGCGCGCGCGCTTTCCACGTCGACGGTCGAACAATCCAGCAGCACTGCGCCTTTTTGCATGACCGGGATGACCTGATCCGCGACCGCGCGCAGGATCTGACCGTTGGGCAGCATGGTGATGACCACATCGCGGCCCGTCGCGGCCTCTTCGGCGCTTTTGACCAGGCTCACGCCGTCGATGGCCACATCGGCCATGTCGAAACCGGCCACCTCATGCCCGGCCTTGGCCAGGTTGGCCGCCATCGGCCCGCCCATATTGCCCAACCCGATAAACCCGATCTTCATGGCCTAGTCTCCCTCGTCGAATGTCAGTTTGTTTTCGCCCAGTGGCATAAGCATCTTGGTCGCCGCCAGTGAGGGCGGGTTGTCCAGATCGTGTTGCCAATTCGGGCTGCGGTCCTTGTCGATCACCGCAGCGCGGATGCCCTCAAGGAAGTCGCCATGTTCCATCGCACGGTGGGTGAAGCGATACTCAAGCTCCAGCGCATCGCGGATCGTCACCCCGGTGCGGCGCAACCGGTGGACCATCTCGATGGCGCAGGCCGCCGACAGGGGCGAACTGCGCGACAGAGCCTTGAGCGCACCCGCGGCAAAGTCGCTTTCGTCGCTGCGCAGAGCGTTCAGAACGTCGATCAGGCCATCGCCGCCAAAAAGCGCATCAATCTGCGCCTGCTGCGCGGCCAGGGTGCCGTCGGGCGGGATTTGCGATTCTTTCCCGATCGCGGATACATCACCGGTTTCTTCCAGCTTGGATATCAGGTATGACCACATCTCCTGTGGCACGTAACTATCTGCAAACCCAACCATAATGGCGTCTGCCGGCCCCATGCGCGCGCCGGTCGTGCCAAGGTATTCCCCCAATCGCCCGGGTGCTTGCGCCAGCATGAGCGAGCCGCCCACATCGGGGACAAGACCGATGCCGCATTCGGGCATGGCGATCTGGCTGCTTTCGCCGACGATCCGGTGCGACCCGTGGCAGGAAATGCCGACGCCGCCGCCCATGGTAAAACCCTGCATGAAGGCAATGTAGGGCTTGGGGTATTCACGGATCTTGGCATTGAGCCGGTATTCATCCGCCCAGAATTTCTGCCCATAGGCGAAATCGCCCGCGCGGCCGGTCTCGTAGAGTTTCTGGATATCGCCCCCGGCAGAGAACGCCTTGTCCCCCTCGGCGTCGATGATGACCAGCGCGACCTCATCATCGTCGCGCCATTCGTCCAACGCGGCCTCGATCGCCTGACACATCTCGTAGGTGACGGCGTTGAGCGCCTTTGGGCGGGTGAGGGTGATGCGCCCCGCGCGGCCCGCCTTGCGGATCGTGATATCGCTCATTGTTCCGCCAGCAATTGGCGGGCGACGATGAGGCGCATGATTTCGTTCGTGCCTTCCAGGATTTCATGCACGCGCAGATCGCGCACCAGTTTTTCGATGCCGTAATCGGCGAGGTAGCCATAGCCGCCATGCAGTTGCAGGCATTGGTTGACCACTTTCGAGCCGGTCTCGGTAACAAACCGTTTCGCCATGGCGCAGAATTTCGTGGCATCGGGCGCGCCGGTGTCGAGTTTCCACGCCGCCTGCCGCAGGAAGGTGCGGGCGGCCTGCAACTCGATCTCCATGTCGGCGAGGCGGAATTGCAGCGCCTGGAACTGGTCAATCGACCGCCCAAACGCCTTGCGCTCGGACATGTATTGCAGGGTCATGTTGAGCGCGGTTTGCGCCGCCCCAAGCGAGCAGGCGGAGATATTGAGGCGCCCGCCATCAAGCCCCGCCATCGCGTATTTGAACCCGCTGCCTTCCTCGCCCACGAGGTTGTCGGCGCTGATCTTGCACTCGTCGAATTGCACCTGCGCCGTGGGTTGCGAGCGCCAGCCCATCTTGTCCTCAAGCCCGCCAAAACTCAGCCCCTCGGTGCCGTCCTCCACATAGATGGTCGAGATGCCCTTTGGGCCATCCTCGCCGGTGCGGACCATGACCACATAGGCGTCGGAATAGCCGCCGCCCGAGATAAATGCCTTGGTGCCGTTCAGGGTATAGCCCTCGTTGCTGCGGGTCGCGCGGGTTTTCAATGCCGCTGCGTCCGAGCCGGAGCCCGGTTCGGTCAGGCAGTAGCTGACCACGGTTTTCATGGTCAGGATGTCGGGCATGATCCGCGCCTTCAGATCATCGCTGCCGAAGGTGTCGATCATCTTGGCGCACATGTTATGGATCGACAGGAATGCCGCGACCGAGGGGCAAGCCATTGATAGGGCTTCGAAAACCAGCGTCGCGTCGAGCCGCGTGAGGCCCGACCCACCGGTCTCTTCCGAGACATAGAGGCCGCCAAAGCCAAGCTCCGCAATCTGCGGCCAAAGCTCTTTGGGGATGGTGCCTTGCCGCTCCCAATCGCGGGCATGGGGGGCGATGTTGTCCTGCCCAAAGGCATGCGCCATGTCGAAAATGGCGGTTTGTTCCTCGGTCAGCGCGAAATCCATCGAATCGTCCCCTTAATCCGGTAATTGAACGTGTGTTTAATTACCAAATATTACACGAATATTGCAAGCGTTGCGGCACCTGCAAATGGCTCAAAGATCGGCGTGGAATTCCTCGATCAGGTGGCGCACGACGGCCTGCAGCGCGTGTTCGCGGTCATCCTCGGCTGCCAAGGCGTCTTCGTAAGCGCGGCGTTGGCGGGTGGAGCTTGTTCCGGTCCTGAGGATATCGCGGGCGGTCTCGACCTCGGCCACGGATTCGAAGAACCGGGCGTCTTCCTCGACCAGCTCAAGGATATCCTCCAAGAGATCGCCAAACGGGCTGATCTGACCCTCGCCGAGATCAATCAACCCTTCGCGGACGCCGTACCTCTGCGCGCGCCAGCGGTTTTCGGCCACCAGGAAGCTGTCATAGATCCGCCAGCGTTGGTTCTTCCGCGCGAGGCGATAAAGCATCCGGGTGAGGGCCTGCGTCAGCGCGGCCAGTGTCAGCGTATGTTCAAGCCTTGGCTGCACATCGCAGATACGCGACTCCAGCGTGGGGAATTTCGAAGATGGCCGCAGGTCCCACCAGATTTTCGAACTGTCCTCGATCACGCCGAGATCGACCAGCACGTCAACCGAGCGTTCGAACTCGCCAAAGCTCTCCATGCGCGGCGGCAGGCCGGTGCGCGGCAGGTTGTCGAACACGGTCAGCCGGTAGCTGTCGAGGCCGGTGTCACGCCCCTGCCAGAAGGGCGAGGAGCACGACAGCGCCAGCATATGCGGCAGGAAATACGCAAGCTGGTTCATCAGGTCGATCCGCCGGTCGGGGCTGTCGATGCCGACATGCACATGCATCCCACAAATCAGCATCCGCCGCACCACCCCGGCGAGGTTTTGCGACAAGTCGTTATAGCGTTCCTTGTCGGTGTGATGCTGATCGCGCCAATCCGAGAACGGATGGCAGGAGGCGGCGATGGGGGCAAGATTGAACTTGGCCGAGTTCTCCGAGACGCAGCTACGCAGGTGTTTCAGCTCATCACGCGCCTCAGCCACGTTGCGGCAGACCTTGGTGCCGATCTCGATCTGACAATTCAGGAATTCGGGGCTGACCTGATCCTCCAACTCGCTCTTGCAGGCCTCCATCAGCTCGGGCGGCGCTTCGGCAAGGGCCAGGCTGTCGCGATCTACAAGCAGGTATTCTTCTTCGATACCGATTGTGAATTCCGGGTCTGATGACACGTGCTCCCTCCCTCTGGCCGCACCACGTCCACGATGCCCGCCGGGAGGGTTTTTGGCAAGCCGGGTGGCCGTCGAACCGGCGGCGAGTGGTCAGAGGCTTTTTTTACTGCAGAGGGTTGTGGTGGTGGGGCTAGCGGAATTGCGCCTGCAGATCGGCGACGCTCTCTTGCGCCACGTCCCGGGTATCCGCGTCGATATCGGCAAAGCGAAGCGGCAGCGCCCGGCGCAAAAGCGCGGTGGAAATTGCCGCCTCGGAATGAAGTTGATCAGCGAGGCTTGTTGTCTCGACCTGTTCCTTGACGCCGCGCGCAGAGGGGCGCCGGGGCATGACCGGTGCGGTTTCGCAGGGCTGCCGCGAAGGTTCTTCCGCGAAACTGGCAGGGGGATTGGTGGGGGGACTAGCCAGCGTGCGGCGGTGTTTGTGGGGAAAGCGCGTGTAGCGTTTATCCAGATCCGGCACCTCCAGCTCAGGTGCCGGTACCGCGTCGCTCTCCTGTTTGAAGCCAAACAGTTTCATCATCTGACATCCCCGAGTTGTATCGAGGTTAGGTTAAGCAACGAATTGGACGAAAATGTGTTGAAAAATTGACCTGTCGACGCCCGAGGGGATGGTGATGGGTTTGGTCTGGATCGGTACGAAACGGCCCTTTGATCATCATTGCAACAGAGGGCATCGCCCGACCGCGGGTGGGCGCACCCACGTGGTTCATCGTACTTTATGGTGACGTGTACTTCCAACAATCGTTCGGATTGAAACGGTAAAGAAGCGCCCGCCCATGGGGCGGTCGGGCGCTGCCCGGCGGTGCTGCGCACCTTGATTCCGGGCGGGGGCCGTGTTCGCATTGGGCTCAGAGCGGACCTGACATTAAAAAAGCGCCCGCTTCGGAGCGGACGCTTTGAAATCGACTATCCTAGGGGGTTAGTCCATGGCTTTGAAGTTGAACTCGCCGCCTTCCTTGATGCCCGAGGGCCAGCGTGCGGTGACGGTTTTCGTCCTTGTGTAGAATTTGAACGAATCCGGGCCGTGCTGATTCAGGTCCCCAAACATGGATTTTTTCCAGCCGCCAAAGGTGTGATAGGCCAGCGGCACCGGGATGGGCACGTTGATCCCGACCATGCCGATATTGATCCGATGTGCGAAATCGCGGGCGGTGTCGCCGTCACGGGTGAAGATCGCCGTGCCGTTGCCGTATTCGTGGTCCATGGCGAGGCCAATCGCCTCTTCGTAGGTCTTCGCGCGCACGGTGCTGAGGACCGGGCCGAAGATCTCCTGCTTGTAGATGTCCATATCGGGCGTGACATGGTCAAAGAGGTGCGGCCCGACAAAGAAGCCATCTTCGTAGCCCTGCAATTTGAAATCGCGGTTGTCGACGACCAGTTTTGCACCTTGATCGACGCCGGACTGGATCAGGCCCAGGATACGCTCCTTGGCGGCCCCGGTCACAACCGGACCCATGTCGACGTCGTTGCCGTCTGTATATGGTGCTACGCGCAGCTTCTCGACCCGTGGGACCAACGCATCAATCAGACGGTCGGCGGTTTCATCGCCAACGGGCACGGCAACCGAGATGGCCATGCAGCGTTCGCCTGCCGCGCCAAACCCGGCGCCCACAAGCGCGTCGGCGGCCTGATCCATATCGGCGTCGGGCATGACGATCATGTGGTTCTTGGCGCCGCCGAAGCACTGCGCGCGTTTGCCGTTCGCGGTGGCGCGGCTGTAGATATATTGCGCAATCGGGGTCGAGCCCACGAAGGACACACCGCCAATCAGGTCATGATCCAGAAGCGTGTCCACGGCTTCCTTGTCGCCATTGACGACCTGGAACACACCTTTGGGCAGGCCGGCTTCGACAAAGAGCTCTGCCAGCATCAGGGGAACCGACGGGTCGCGTTCCGACGGCTTCAGCACAACAGCGTTACCGCAGGCCAGCGCCGGTCCGACATGCCAGAGCGGCATCATGGCGGGGAAGTTGAACGGCATGATCGCCGCGACAACACCCAGGGGCTGGCGCATGGAGTACATGTCGATGCCGGGGCCCGCGTCATCGGTGTATTCACCTTTGAGCATCTGCGGCGCGCCGATGCAGTATTCGATCACTTCCAGGCCGCGCTGCAGGTCACCCTTGGCGTCGGGAATGGTCTTGCCGTGCTCGCGGCTCAGCGCCTCGGCCAGCTTGTCCATGTCGCGGTTCATCAGGCCGACCATGGCCATCATCACCCGCGCGCGTTTCTGCGGGTTGGTGGCGCCCCAGGCGACCTGCGCCGCGGCGGCATCTTCGATCGCCTTGGTGGTTTCCGCCACGCTGGCCATCGGGCATTTCGACTGAACCTCGCCGGTCGCGGGGTTGAATACGTCGTCGAAACGACCGGACGAGCCTTTGACCTGTTCGCCGTTCAGAAAGTGCGTCAGTTCCTGCATTTCTTCCTCCTTGGAAATTTGTGCGCAGGGTAGCGTTGCAATTTTCATTGTAAAAGAGGCAATATTCCAAAAGAGATTTGCAAAAATGCAAAGGGGATGATGGATGGACCCGCAATGGGATGATCTCAGGATTTTTCTGGCTGTGGCGCGGCGCGACAGCTTGTCGGGGGCGGGCAGGGTGCTCAAGATCGACCCGGCCACGGTGGGCCGGCGCATCGCGCGGCTTGAAGGCGCCTATGGCGCACCCCTTTTTGCCAAATCTCCAACGGGTTACGCATTGACCGACGCAGGACAGCGGTTGATGGGCCATGCCATGCGCGTGGAGCAGGCGATGCAGGAAGCCGCCGAAGAGATGATGGGGACGACCGGCGGCCTCAGCGGGCAGATCAGGATCGGCGCGCCCGACGGGTCGGCCAATTTCCTGCTGCCACAGGTGTGCGAGCAGATCTCGAACGACAACCCCGACCTGGAAATTCAGCTTGTTGCGCTGCCGCGGGTCTTCAACCTGACCCGGCGCGAGGCGGATATGGTCGTCGCCGTCAGCCCGCCCAATGCGGGCCGCCTGACGGTGCAGAAAGTCGCGGACTACAAGCTGCACCTCGCGGCTTCGGTTGAATATCTAGCCCGCTTCCCGCCGATCCGGTCGCTTGACGATCTCAAGGGGCATCGGGTGGTGGGCTATATCCAGGACATGATTTTCGACAAGGAACTGGACTATCTCAGCGAGACCGGTGTCGAACAGGTGACGCTGTCGTCCAATTCGGTCTCGGTGCAGATCAACTGGATCCGGAACGGCAGCGGCATCGGCATCGTGCATGACTTCGCCATTCCCTGGACCCAAGGGCTGCAGAAGGTCTTGCCCGAGGAGTTGAGCCTGACCCGCAGCTTTTACCTGGTGCGCCATGCGGATGACCGGCGTCTGGAGCGGCTCAATCGTTTCGCCGAGGCGCTGGTTGACGGGATGCGGCGAGAGGTTGCACGGCTTGAGGCGCTGACTTGACACATTCCTGCTCATGCGGGAACCTGTGGATATTGAAACAATTTTTAGCGGAGGCACGCCATGCTGGTCCAACAAATCCTTAAATCCAAGGGCGATGGTGGCGTGATCACCATCAAGCCGTCGACGCTGGTGTCAGAGGCGGCAAGCATCCTGGCGGAGAAGCGGATTGGCGGGCTTGTGGTCTCCAAGGATGGCACTTCGGCGGACGGTATCCTTTCGGAGCGCGACATCGTCCGGTCGCTGGCGATGCGCGGCGCAAGTTGCCTGACCGACAAGGTCGAGGATCTGATGACGCGCAACCCGGTCTGCTGCTCCAAGCAGGACACATCGGACGCGGTGCTGACGCGGATGACCGATGGCCGTTTCCGCCACATGCCGGTGGTGTCCGACGGCACCCTGGTCGGGATCGTGACCATCGGTGACGTGGTCAAGGCGCGGTTGCAGGAACTGGCGATGGAAAAAGATGCCCTTCAGGGCATGATCATGGGCCATTAACGCTTGCATTCCGGGCGGCGTCATTATTGCGTGACGCCAGACGATTTTTCCAAGGAGCATGCTCATGCGCATCGGCCTTTACCCCGGCACGTTCGACCCGATCACCCTGGGTCATATCGACATCATTCGCCGGGCGGCCGTGCTCGTGGACCGGCTTGTGATCGGGGTGGCCATCAACCGCGACAAGGGCCCGCTTTTCGACCTCGAAGAGCGGGTGGCGATGATCGAGGCCGAATGCGCGGCCCTGTCGGCGGAAACGGCGACCGAGATCGTGGTGCACCCGTTCGAGAACCTCTTGATCCAATGCGCTCGGGATGTGGGTGCCCAGATGATTGTGCGCGGTCTGCGTGCGGTGGCGGATTTCGAATATGAGTTCCAGATGGTCGGCATGAACCGCGCGATGGATGCGTCGGTCGAGACGGTGTTCCTCATGGCGGATGCCAACCACCAGGCGATTGCGTCGAAACTGGTCAAGGAGATCGCGCGCCTGGGTGGTGATATTACGAAATTCGTCACACCCGCGGTCCGGGACGCGTTGTTGCGCAGCTATTCCTGAACGGATCATGGCGGGGATCTGTCGAAACATGTCGTTCGCCTTGCTCTGGCCAGATGGCGGGACCGTTCAGCGGATTGAAAGGACACCCCAGAACGAGCCGCGCGATTGCCAGACCGCGGGATTGCGATCGACCGTGTTCAGATGCACTTTATCTTTGCCAAGTCTGGAAGACCTCTGATCGGTGTGCGAGTTCTCAAAATCGCCAGCCCTTGCGGGCGGTCTGGCGATCGCGCGGCGGCGCTACGCGCCTTGATTCTGCGCGGGTGGAAACCCCGAACGTCCGCATTGCGCTCGAAACGGATCATGCCAAATCCGGCCCTCCGTCATTTTGCTCGAAATACTTTTGGGGGCGGGCGTAGCGCGGCGAATTGGGGCTCTTACCGGCTATGTAAGGCGCAGAACCTGGTTTGCTGGCCAAGCGTATCAAGGAACAGGGCGTGCGAGATCCAAGCCCAGGGGCAGCTAATCTAAACTTCTTCAAATGCGCACATCAATATCCGGGACACGAAAACGGTCGGAGTGCTTGCCTCATCGCCAGAACGCCATCCATTCCACCATGTCCGCCAGTTTGCGGCTGAGATAGAGCGTCGCGGTCCAGTCGTTGAAGAACCAGTCAAGCCCCAGACCGAGCAGAATGGCGGCCCCCAATATCATGGCAATCTGGTTGGTCATTTGCGGCGGCCCGAAACAAAAACGTCCCGCCGGGTATGCCCGACGGGACGAATTACTGCAAGATTTCAATACTTAACCGAGCTTGCCCATCAAAACGGCAACATCCGCCATCCGGCACGAGAAGCCCCATTCATTGTCATACCAGGCCAGCACCCGCACGAGGCGGTTGCCGATGACCTTGGTCTGCGCGGGCGCGAAGACCGAGCTTTCCTCGGTATGGTTGAAGTCGATCGACACCTTGGGCTCGGGGTCGTACCCCAGAACGCCCTTGAGCGGCCCCGCGGCGGCTTCGGCGACGATATCGTTCACATCCGCTTCGGTCACGTCCTTGCCCGCCACAAATGTCAGGTCAACGGCCGAAACATTCGGCGTCGGCACACGGATCGCAGAGCCGTCGAGCTTGCCTTTGAGCGCCGGGAGCACTTCGCCAAGCGCCTTCGCCGCACCGGTCGAGGTGGGGATCATCGACATGGCCGCGGCACGCGCGCGGTAGAGGTCCTTGTGGCGGCGGTCCAGCGTCGGCTGATCGCCGGTATAGGCGTGGATCGTGGTCATGATGCCTGACTCTATCCCGATGCCTTCGTGCAGCACCTTGGCAACGGGGGCCAGGCAGTTGGTGGTGCAGGACCCGTTGGAGATCATGTTCTCACCGGCCTGCAGATCGCCATCGTTGACGCCATAGACCACCGTGCGATCCACGTTCTTGCCCGGGGCCGAAAGCAGCACCTTCTTGGCACCGCGTTCAAAATGCTTCTTGGCCTTCTCGCCGTCGTTGAACTTGCCGGTGCATTCCAGCACCACATCGACACCCGACCAGTCCAGTTCGTCCATGTCATAGGTCGAGAACATCTGCATCGGACCCTTGCCCAGATCCATCGTGCCGTCGCCCAGGGTGATCTCGTTGGCGAACCGGCCATGCACACTGTCATATTTGATGAGATGGGCCGCCGTCTCCAGCGGGCCGGTGGCATTCACCTTGACCACTTCGATGTCGTCCCGGCTGCTCTGGGCGATATGGGCAAGGGTGCAGCGGCCGATACGGCCAAAGCCGTTGATGCCAACTTTGATGGTCATGGCGGTTTCCTCTGATGCGAATTCTTGCCCGCGATATAGACCCCGCTTGGCGGCCCCGAAAGGCGAAAATTGGCTAAATTTCCGGTGTTAGCGATAAATCCCAACCGGTTTTGGTGCCGTTTCCGGTTGATGGCGCTAACAGTTCCCGATGTAGCGCGCGGCGCATTTTGGTGCTATGATACCCGCATTAGTTGAAGTGGCGGATCCTTCGGGGTCGTCAGCCGGATTTTAAAATCGAGTGTATTGAGATGAGCGTTCGTTTCCTGGCAGCGGTCCTTGCGGTCGCGCTTTCCTATATCAACCTGCCCGCGGCATCCCTGGCGCAGGCGCAAGGCGCTGGCACCGCGCAACCCGCACGGCCGGCACAGCAAAATGACCCGGTGAACCCCTTCGTGGGCGGCATACTCCAACTTCTTGAAGAGGAGTTGAACCGCGCCAACAACAACGATGACGTGCAGCCGCCTGCCGGTGGCGGATCAACGAATGGCGACGACGTGCAGGTCGCGGATCGGCAGGGGCCGGTCATCACACCGGTGCAGAACAATTTCGAAAGCACGCGGGGGAGCGCCAGCATCCTGGCCGACATTCGCGACGCAAGCGGCGTCGCGCGCGCGGTCGTGGTGGGCGACGGGGGCCGGATCGCGATGGCCTCGGCTGGCGGGGTCCGCTACGCCGCATCCGTTCCCCTGCCGCCGCATTACCGGCCCACGCAGATCGCCATCCAGGCCTGGGACCGTCGTCAAAACCCGTCGCGTGCGGTGCCGGTGACCATTCGCCGTATTCCGGGCTGTGGCAGAGTTGATGACGTGACGGTCGGAACCGTGAAATCCGTACAACGTAGCCTGACGGGATTGGGCCGCTATGGGGGCGGGATCGACGGTCTTGCGGGGCCAAACACCTGCGGCGCGCTCAAGGACAAGGGGATCGTTGGGAGTTTTAGCTGGCCCGTGATTGCCAGGGAGCTGGAATGGCGGGTGGGCGTCGTGCAGATCGCGCTTGAGGTGAACGCACCGCCGGAGGCCACCGGGCCGACGACCCCGGTCAGGGTACGGGTGCAAGACCCGCGCCAGACTGACGCGGTGGGCGTAGTGCGGATGCGCATCGACGGCGCGGCGGCGGGGCGCAAAAAATATGCTGGCAGGGAGCTGCGGTTTGACGTGGATCTGGCCGAAGGCGCCACAAGCCGCATCACCTTCGAGGCGATTGACCGCCGCACCGGCGACATATTGGCCACCGAGACCGTGACCCTCTCGCGGCCCGGGCCGATGACCCTTCTGTTGTCCGCCGAGGGTCTGAATGGTGATCTGCTGCGCAGCGACGCGGCGGAACTGGCGGTGATGGCCCGTGTGGAAGGGTCGGACAAGGCCCGGATCTTTTTCCATAACCGCAGCAACGGTCAGCGCGGCGTCATTGAGTTTTTCGGAACCCCCGTTGCGATGCCGGTCGTGATGCCCGCAGCCGGGCGACAGGGCCACATCGTCTTCTGGGTCGAAGACGGCAACCGCAAGACACCTCAGCGCCGGATAGACCTTGAGCGTATCCTGCTGCCGGGGCCGGAGGTGACCACGCTGCCACCGGTGCGCCCTGCGCCGCCGCAGGCGGATACTGCGCCCGATTGGAACAGCGATGCGTCGCAGGCGGGCAGGGGCGTGGACCCGCAACCGCTCATCCCGCAGGTCGCGGACAAGGTGCCGGGGCGGATGGTCTCGCCGCCACCCCCACCGCCGCCGCCGGTCAATGATTGGCTGGTGCCGGTGGGGATCGGGGTGGTGGTCGTGATCGCCTTGCTGGCGGCGATTGTCGGGCTCTTTCGGCGCGGGTTTCGCCGGCCCGGTGCAGAGACAATTGCAGGCGCACCAAACCTCCGCGTGGTGGCCCATCCGGACATGTCGCCAACCGTGGAGGTCAGCGGCGCGGACCTCCCCAGCCTCGTGCTAACAGTCTCGCCCGGCGCGGCGCCCACGGCGCTCATGGTATTTGAAACGGATCTGGAAAGGGCGGCAGAATGAAGGATGAAACCATTGCCGAGAACATGGCGCCCGCGGCCTTCAGCAACGTGGTCGATGCGGTGAAATCCTCGTTGACCACCGGTGATTCCGGCGTTCGATTGGCGGGCGTTGGCCTCGATGGCGGGGCGTTGCAGAAAAGCGTGGCCGATGCGGTGGAAAGCGCCTTGTCGATCTCGGTTCTCGATGCGCTGCTGAAGGGGTGGCACGGGGTCAAAAGCATCACCGACCTAACCGGTCGGGAAGGTCCCATGGACGGCAAGCCGCGGGTTGCTGCGCTGGCCAAACATAAACTCAAGGTGACCCATACGCCCGAAATCCGCCTGAGCCTGGGAGAGGTTGCGGACCTGCGGACGGTTTCCGTGCCGGTGACACTGGAGGTCGAAGCCTCGGGCGTGGTGCTGACGGTGGTGGATCGGGAGGTGACCAAGGCCTCCGCGGGGACGCTGGAGCCGAAATTGACGGTGAAGGTGGAAAAGGTGAAGGTGGTCGAGACCAAGCTGCGCCGGATCGAACTGTCGGGGAACCTTATGGCGCGGATGCCGGCGGAGGAGCTGGAGCCATCCGCGTAGAAGTCCGACCGTCTGAGCGGAGTGAGAGCTGCTTGGCGAGGTCAGTCGCCGGACAGGTTCAAAGGCGGCTCCGATCCCTGTGCGAACATCTCCATCCTCAATTCAAAGCCGCGTGGTTGCCAGACCGCGGGATGGCGATCAACCGTTTTCAGATGCACTTTATCTTTGCCAAGTCCGAAAAACCTCTGATCGGTGCGCAACCTCTCCCAATCGCCAGCCCCCGCGGGCGGTCTGGCGATCACGCGGCGGCCTTCGGCCTTGATTCCGCGCGGGACATGAAAGTCGAACGACAGCTTCATCCGCAGAGGCAAACTCTATCGGTGATCAAAGCCCTGCCTTTACATGTGCCGGGCTTTGATCCGCAGTGTGGTGCTCAGAGCAGTGATTTGACCTTCTCGGCCACCGCTTCGGCGGTGATGCCGAACTTCTCGTAGAGCGTGCCAGCCGGTGCGGAGGCGCCGAAACTCGACATGCCGACGAAACCTGCCTTGGCCTCGCGCCCGCGCTCGCCCAAAAGCCAGCGGTCCCAGCCTTGCTGCACGGCGGCCTCGACGGCCACGCGGACCGGCCCGCCGGGCAGGACGCGCTTGCGATAGGCCTCATCCTGCTCGGCGAAAAGCTCCATGCAGGGCATCGAAACGACGCGCGTGCCAATCCCTTCGGCCTGCAACATGTCGCGGGCCTTGAGCGCAATTTCGACCTCCGAGCCGGTGGCGATCAAGATCGCTTGGCGCTTGCCGTCCGCGTCAGCCAGAACATAGGCACCCTGCGCCGTCATGTTCTTGTTCTTGTGCTCGACCCGCACGGTGGGCAGGCCCTGACGTGTGAGGGACAGAACCGATGGCGTCGCCTTGGCACTCAACGCCAATTCCCAGGCCTCCGCAGTTTCAACCGTGTCGCAGGGGCGGAAGACCATCGTGTTCGGGGTCGCGCGGCTGATTGCCAGATGCTCGACCGGCTGGTGCGTGGGGCCGTCTTCGCCCAGACCGATGCTGTCATGGGTCATCACAAAGACGCTCGGCACTTTCATCAGCGCGGCGAGGCGCATTGCAGGGCGGGCATAATCGGTAAAGCACATGAACGTGCCGCCATAGGGCCGGATACCGCCATGCAGCGCCATGCCGTTCATCGCGGCGGCCATGCCGTGCTCGCGAATGCCCCAATAGACATAGCGACCCTTGCGGTTATCGGTGTCAAAAACGCCCAGATCACCGGTCTTGGTATTGTTCGAGCCGGTCAGGTCGGCGGAGCCGCCCACGGTCTCAGGCATGATCGGATTGACAACTTCAAGCACCATTTCAGATGACTTGCGCGTTGCAACCTTCGGCTTTTCCTCGGAAATCTGTTTCTTCAGCGCCTTGATCCGGGCCGACAGCTTCGCGGGTGCGTCACCGTCGAACACGCGGGTGAATTCCGCCTGACGACGGTCCGAGGCTTCCGCGAACCGGGCCTGCCAGTCGGCATGATCTGCCGCGCCGCGACTGCCAATCGCCTCCCAGGCGGATTTGATATTAGCGGGGACTTCGAACGGGCCGGTGGTCCAGCCATAGGCGGCCTTGGCAGCGGCCATCTGCGCCTCGTCGGTCAGCGCCCCGTGGCCTTTCGACGTGTCCTGCGCCGCGTGGCCCAGGGCGATATGGGTCTTGCAGGCAATCATCGTGGGTTTCTTGGTCTTCTTGGCGGCGGTGATCGCCGCGTCGATCTCATCCGGGTTATGTCCGTCGATCTCGATCACCTGCCAGCCCGCGGCGCGGAAGCGTTTGACCTGATCGGTCTTGTCCGAGAGCGAAACCTTGCCGTCGATGGTGATGTCATTGTTGTCCCAGAAGACGATGAGCTTACCCAGGGAATGCCGCCCGGCGAGGCCAATGGCCTCGTGACTGACACCCTCCATCAGGCAGCCGTCACCGGCGATCACGTACGTGTAGTGATCGACCAGCTTGCGGCCGTAACGCGCGCGCAGGATTTCTTCGGCCATGGCAAAGCCCACGGCGTTCGAGATGCCCTGACCGAGCGGGCCGGTGGTGGTCTCGATCCCGTCATGCAGGAAGTTTTCCGGGTGTCCCGCGGTACGCGCGCCCCATTGGCGGAAATTCTTGATCTGATCCAGCTCCATGCCCTTGTACCCGGTCAGGTGCAGCAGCGCATAGAGCAGCATTGAGCCATGACCCGCCGACAGGATGAAACGGTCACGATCCGGCCAGTTGGGCGCGGAGGCATCGAATTTCAGGTGTTTTTCATAGAGGACCGTGGCGACATCGGCCATGCCCATCGGCATGCCGGAATGGCCGGAATTGGCGGCGTGAACCGCATCCAGGGTCAGCGCGCGAATGGCGGCTGCCTTGTTCCAGTGGTCGGGATTGGCTTGGCGCAGGGCAGCAATGTCCACGGGGGGTCTTCCTTTGGCAGTGGCAACAGATAAGGCTCAATATCAGCCCAGCCCCAAAGATCAACCCGGCCAGAAGGACAGCATGTTTCAGGGGGCGCATTTTGTCCGGTCATTGGGTAAACTCGGGGCCACACAGGCGGGGCCGCGATTCGCGATTGCCCTGGTAGATGATGGTTGAGGGGGTTGAGGAATGAGCCAGATAGACGAGCTGGAACGCAGGATCACGGCGGCGCTGGACCGGATCGGGCAGGGGCTTGACGGGTTGTCACCGGGTGGTGGTGTCGATGCCGGCGAGGTCGAGGCCCTCAAGAAAGAGCTGGAGGATGAAAAGCTGGCCTCGGCGCAGCTTGCCGAGCGCCTCAAGGCCGTGTCACAGAAGCAGAAACAGCAATCCGAGGCCGATGAACGGCAGGCGGATGCGGTGCGCAAGCTGGATGCGGAACTGCAATCCCTGCGCAAGGCCAATCAGCAGCTGCGCGAGAACAACAAGGCGCTGCGCGAGGCCAATGAGGCCGGCGTGGCCGAGCCGCATCTCATCAACAAATCCATGTTGGCTGAGCTTGAGGGGTTGCGCGCGGCCCGGTCGGCGGATCGGGCGGAAACCTCGGCCGTGATGGCCGATCTGGACCGGCTGATTACCGGCGCCGCATCGTCGACCACGACCCAAGAGGAGGACGCCTGATGCCCGAAGTGACGATACAGATCGGTGGCCGGTCCTTCGACGTGGCCTGCCAGGAGGGCGAAGAGCATTACCTGCACGCCGCCGCCAAGATGCTTGACGAAGAGGCCAGCGTTCTGGCCTCGCAGATCGGGCGTATCCCCGAGGCACGCATGCTCCTGATGGCCGGGCTGATGCTTGCCGACAAGACGGCGGGTGTGCAGGACAAGTTGCGCGAGGCCGAGGACCGGATGGCCGAGAAAGAGGCCGAGTTGGAGCAGTTGCGCAGCGCCCCGCGCCCCGAGGCCGAGCGCGTCGAGGTGCCGGTGGTGCCGAACCACGTCACCGATACGCTGGCCGAAATTGCTGCCCGGGCGGAGGCTTTGGCCGAAACCGTTGACGGCAAGGTTGCCGGTTAGGCGCCGTAGGTTGCACCGGGGCGGTGCCGGAAGGTATCGCGAATAGCCGCCTCGATGCTTTGCCGCGCGGGGGTGTCAGGCCCTGCGGTCTTCAGCACAAGGTTCGATTTGGGCATCTCGGGGAAGCCGTCCTTTGGCCCGAGCGCGGTGATCTTGTCGCCAAGCGCGTTACTGCCCATCAGGGCAATCGCGATCCCGGATTCGACGGCAGCGGCGATCCCTTGCACGCTTTGGCTTGAGTAGAGAATACGGTAGGGCCGCCCCATGGTCTCCAGCGCATTGAGGGCTGCGTCCCGCCACCAGCAATCGTGATGAAAAAGAGCCACGGGCAATTCGTCCCGCGAAATCAGGTCGTGATGGGGGGAGGTGACCCAATAGGTCTGATCCTGCCACAGGATGTCTGCGGGGCTGTCGGCGTTGGCCACCTCGTAGACCGCAAGATCGAGCTGACCGTCGGCCAGCAGCTTCGGAAACTGCGCGCTGATATCGCAGATCACATCAAGCTCGACCGACGGATGAGATTGCGAAAAGGCGGCGATGATCTTGGCCAGCGTGCCGTGACTGTGATCGTCCGGAAACCCGAGGCGCAGCTTGCCGCTTAGCGTATCGGCCGTCAGTGACCGCAAGGTCGTGTCCAGCGTGGTCGTCACCTGCCGCGCCGTCGGCAGAAGCTGCTCACCGAGCGGGGTCAGGCTGACGCCGCGCCCGTGGCGCCGGAAGAGCGGTTGGCCAAGCGTTTCTTCCAACCGCTTGATCTGCAGGCTGGCGGCCGATTGTGTCCGCATGATGCGCGCGGCTCCCAAGGTGACACTGCCGGTTTCGGCAACGGCGATAAACGTGCGCAGCAGATCGCTTTCCAGACTATTCATTCGATTTACTCATATCTGAAAGAAATAATATTCGTTTTTCTTTTATCTCGTGCCGCCTCATATTGGCAACCCGAAGATTAAAGGATGACCGAAATGTCAGAGCGCACGAAAGAACACCCCGGTTGGAGCCGTTGGCAGATTGCAATGATGGCGGGCGGCGCAGCCCTAGCTGTTGCGGCGGCGCGCTGGCCGCATGTGGCGTTCGAAACCCTCGTGTTCGTAGGGTGGAGCCTAGTGATCATTGCGCCGCTCGTGATTCCCGGCATCCTCCTTGCCGCATGGATCATTGCCAGCGGTGCCGATGGCCGGATCGCGATGGCGTTCGAAGGGCGCATGGGCCGGGCGATCGTCGCCGCATCGGCCATCGGGGCCGTCACACCGGTATGTGGGGTCACGGTGCTGCCGCTGATGGCGGGGCTTCTTGCAGGTGGGGTGCCGCTGGCGCCGGTCATGGCCTTCTGGCTGGCCTCACCGGTCACGGATCCGGCCATGCTCGCGACCACAGCCGCGACCCTTGGGCTCAGCTTTGCGATCGGCAAGACCGTTGCCGCCTTCATCCTCGGCCTCCTCGGCGGGGCCGGAACGGTTCTCTTCGGCGGCTCACCTTGGGTTGCCAACCCCCTGCGGCAGAATGCGCTGGTCGGGCGGGTCGTGGCCGCGCGCTGCGGGGCGCCCACGTCCTTTTGCCCGGCAATCTGGCGTGAGCAGGCCCGCCGCGACATGTTCATGCGGCAGGCAAAGGCGACGACACGGCTCATCTTGATCTGCCTGATCCCGGCCTTCGCGGCGGAGCATATGTTGAACGAACTGCTCCACCCCGAAGCCCTCAGCGCCTATGTCGGGCGGGACACGGCCTGGGCCATACCGCTATCGGTTTTCGTCGGTGCGCCGACCTATGTGGATGGCTATGCGGCCTTGCCACTCACCCGCGCCCTGATGGATCACGGCATGTCGCCGGGTGCGGCAATGGCCTTCCTGGTCTCGGGCGGGGTGGTGAGCATCTGGGGCGCAATGGCGATCTTCCCGGTCCTGCGCCTGCCGCCTTTCCTGCTCTACCTGGCCCTGGCGATCACGGGATCCCTCCTGGCGGGTTACGGGTTCGAGGCGATCATGAAAGGCTAAATCACCTCTCGGCCCGCCAAAAACCCGGCGCCTCGTCGCGCGACAACCACGCTTCAGGCGCAGATTTCGTCCAAGCCTCCGCCCAAAGCGCCAACACGAGGAGGAGGCCGGAGGCGGACGACGAGATATCCTGCGCGCCGACAGGCGCACAATCAGATCACTTTGCAGGTCTCAGGCGTTGGCTTCCCGGATCTTGTCCGCGGCTTCCTTGTCATAGGTCACGCCGTTTTCTTCAAAGAGCGTGTCAAGCTCGCCCGAAAGCGTCATCTCGGTGATGATGTCACACCCGCCCACGAACTCGCCCTTGACGTAAAGCTGCGGGATGGTCGGCCAATCGGAGTAATCCTTGATGCCCTGGCGGATCGCATCATCGGCCAGCACGTTGATATCCGAGTACTCGACCCCCATGAAATTCAAAACACCTGCCACGCGGGACGAGAACCCGCATTGCGGCATCTCCTTGGTGCCTTTCATGTAGAGCACCACGTCATTGGCTTTGACGGTCTCTGCGATCTGTGTCTTTGCGTCGGTCATTTCGGTGTGTCCTTTGGTACAAATCTCTTGGCATATTCCTGCGGGTCGCGTGGCACTTTCCACGTGGTGACATGCCCGCCGCCCATGCCGGATTGATAATCGGAGGTCAGCGTGTGGTATCCCTTGCCGGGTTCGCTGCCGCGTTGGTCGGTATCCTTGCGCTTACCCATCACCGCCAGCGCGCCGATGAACAGCACGACCAGACCGCCGATGATGAGCGTGAAGAGGTCCACTATTCCGGTGCCTTCGTGGTCAGCGCGAGCGCGTGGATTTCCCCGTTGGGGCCATCCATCTTGCCCTTGAGGGCGGCCATCACGGCGCGTTGCTGCTGCACACGGTTCTGGCCCCGAAACGACTCGTCGATCACTTCGGCCGCGAAATGCGCCCCGTCATCACCCTGCACGGTAATCTGGGCGTCGGGGAAGGTTTCGCGGATCAATGCTTCGATATCTGAGGCGAGAATGGCCATCTGAGCCCTCCTTGGTTCTTGCCCAAGATGTAGAGCGCGCCGGTACCGAGTGCAAGATACCACGCTCGTGGCCGCGGTCAGATTTCCTCGCCCTTTTTCAGCAGATCATCAATCAACTTGCGCTGGATCGCGTTGCTGTCGCCGCCACCGAACTGCATCGCCCCGCCGGAATAGAGCGAGCCATAGGTCTTCACCAGGTTCACCGCCTGCCCAAGGCCGGAAATGAACTGATCCTTCTCCAGCGGCGACAGCGGATGGATGAAGGTCGACCACAGCATCCCCTGGGCAATGGCATAGCGCGCATCCAGCGCGGAATCGAAATTGGCCTGCATCAGGCGCGTCATCTCTTCCGGCGTGACCTCGTCGCTGTTGACGATGGGTGTCATGGCGCGCATCCGGTCGGCGCCCTCATCGGTGACGATGAAGACCGTCGTGCCTGCCACCTGCATCTGCCAGGCCGCGCCGTTTGTCTTGGCCTCGGGGTCGAGCGCGGTGATGATCTGCCCCAGGGTCTCAAGCGTCATCGCCGCTTCGGGTTCGACCGCATCGGAAGGTTGCGCCTCTTCTTGCGCCGATAAGGTCAGCGGGATCAGGGCAAGGCAAAGGGCGAGGAGAGTGCGGCGCATGGAACAGTCCTTTTCTGGGTCTGTCCCATACTAGGCGGGTCACAGGTCCGGCCGCTACGCCCCTAAAGCAATCGTGAACAGATGTTCAGTCGAAGGTCGCGGCGAAGGTACTGCGGAAAATTCCGGCAAGGCTGCTCAGGTCGGCTGCCGATCCGCCGAAGCGGACGTCACTGCCCCCGAACTTGCCGACAACCTGAACCGGCACGCCCGCATGAGCCGCGGCGGCACTCAGCGCCTCGGCGTCTGCTGCCGGACATGCGATCAGATATCGCGCCTGATCCTCGCCAAAGAGCGTTGCGGTATCGCCCGCGTCGATCTCGACGCCCACACCTGCCGCTTCGGCCAGTTCAAACGCCGCAAGCGCCAGCCCGCCGTCGGACAGGTCGGTACATGCGCCGATCCGGGCATGGTTGCTGCGGATGAAGTCGCCATTGCGCTTCTCTGCGTCAAGATCGACCGCGGGCGCATCGCCCTCGACCCGTCCCAGAAGCTCCGCCAGCAGGGCAGATTGACCGAGATGCCCGGCAGTTTCCCCGACCAGCAGGGCAACATCGCCCTCGCGCGCGACACCGTTGATCGCGCTATCAGCACCGCGGATCAGGCCAACGGCGCCGATGGTCGGCGTCGGCAGGATCGCAGACCCGTCGGTTTCATTATAAAGCGACACGTTGCCCGACACGATTGGCATATCGAGCGCCGAGACCGCCGCGCCGATGCCTTTGATCGCGCCGACGAACTGCCCCATGATCTCGGGCTTTTCGGGGTTGCCGAAATTCATGTTGTCCGTGGTGGCGAGCGGCAACGCCCCCACGGCGGTGAGGTTGCGATAAGCCTCGGCCACCGCCTGCTTGCCGCCCTCGACCGGGTTGGCCTTGACGTAGCGCGGGGTCACGTCCGAGGTGAAGGCCAGCAGTTTGTCGCTGCCGTGTACCCGCACAAGGCCCGAGCCCAAGCCCGGCGTGCGGGCAGTATCGGCCATGACCATCGTGTCATATTGCTCGAACACCCATTGGCGGGAGCAGTAGTTCGGCGAGCCGATCAGCGCCTTCAGGCCCTCGATTGGATCGACCTCCGTGACGCTCGCGGTATCGAGCGGGGCTGCCGCCGGGGTTTCGACCCAAGGGCGGTCATATTCCGGCGCGGTCGATGAGAGTTTCGAGAGCGGCAGGTCCGCCTTGACCTCGTTGTGGTGCAGGATGAGGAAACGGTCTTCGGCGATGGTCTCACCCACGATGGCGAAATCCAGATCCCATTTCTCGAACACCGCGCGCGCCTCGGCCTCAAGCTCGGGCTTTAGGACCATCAACATGCGTTCCTGACTTTCCGACAGCATCATCTCGTACGCCGTCATGTTTTCTTCGCGCTGCGGCACGTCTTCGAGGGTCAGCTTGACACCAAGGCCCCCTTTGTCGCCCATCTCCACGGCGGAGCAGGTCAGGCCCGCCGCGCCCATATCCTGGATCGAAATCACTGCGCCGGTGGCCATCAGTTCCAGCGTGGCTTCCATCAGGCGTTTTTCCGTAAACGGATCACCCACCTGCACCGTGGGGCGCTTTTCCTCGATACTGTCATCGAACTCGGCACTGGCCATGGTGGCCCCGCCGACACCGTCGCGGCCGGTCTTGGCGCCGAGATACACGACCGGCATCCCAACCCCTGAGGCGGCGGAGTAGAAAATCTTGTCGGTCTCGGCCAGACCGGCGGCGAAGGCATTGACCAGGCAGTTGCCGTTATAGGCCTTGTCGAACCGGACCTCGCCGCCCGCGGTCGGCACGCCGAAGCAGTTGCCATACCCGCCGACCCCGGCCACGACGCCATGCACAAGCTGCCGCGTCTTGGGATGCGACGGCTCACCGAAACTCAAAGAGTTCATTGCCGCAATGGGGCGCGCGCCCATGGTGAACACGTCCCGCAGGATGCCGCCCACGCCCGTGGCCGCGCCCTGATAGGGCTCGATATAAGACGGGTGATTGTGGCTTTCCATTTTGAAAACAACGCATTGGCCGTCGCCGATATCGACGATGCCCGCGTTTTCGCCGGGGCCGCAGATGACCTGTGGGCCTTCGGTCGGCAGGGTCCGCAGCCATTTCTTGGAGGATTTGTAGGAACAATGCTCGTTCCACATGGCCGAGAAAATCCCAAGCTCTGTAAAGCTCGGCTCGCGTCCGATGATTTCAAGGATACGTTCATATTCGTCGGGCTTCAGGCCATGTGCCGCGATCAGCTCGTCGGTGATTGCCGGATCCTGCATGTGGATGGATTCCCCCAAATCTTGCTCTGGCGCCTCTTTAGGGTATCGCGCGCCGGGGGGGAAGGGGCTGAGGCGAGGTTGCTTGACCGAATCTTGCTTATCGGATTGTGTGACGCGAAACCGAGGGGACGGCATGGACATTTTGGAAAACCAATGGCGCGGCGGGGGACTTCCCGAGGACCGCCTCAGCGGGGCGCCCGCACCCAGTGTTCTGTTTGAGAATCCGCAATCGCTTTTGACGAAATGCCCGGCCGCGGTGGAAACACCGATGCTCCGGATCGACGGGTTGGGCGCGGCGGTCTGGGCCAAGGATGAACGGCAGCGGATGGGCCTTGGCAGTTTCAAGGCGCTCGGCGCGGCCTATGTGATCGCGCATCAGGCGGCGGCCACGGGCGCGGATGACATGACCTCCGCCATGGCCGGACACACCTTTGTCAGCTCCAGTGCCGGAAACCACGGATTGTCGATCGCCGCGGGGGCAAAGGCGTTTGGCGCCCGGGCGGTCATCTACCTGTCTGAGACGGTGCCGGAAGGATTTGCCGAGCGGTTGCGTGATCTCGGCGCGCAAGTCGTCCGTGCAGGCGCGGATTACGAGGCCAGCATGACCGCTGCGATGGCGGCGGCGGATGAGAATGGTTGGACGCTGTTGTCCGACACTTCCTGGCCCGGGTATTTCGACATTCCGCACCGGTTGATGGAAGGATACCTCGTGATGGCCGAAGAGGCCGTGCGCCAGATGCCGGAAGCGCCCACGCATATTTTCCTGCAAGCCGGGGTTGGGGGACTTGCCGGGGCCTGCGCCGCCTATTTCCGCAAGGCCTGGGGCGACAGCCCGGAGATTTTCGTCGTGGAGCCGGAATTCGCCCCCGCCTTGCAGGCCAGCATCCGCGCGGGCGAATGCGTAAACGCGGCGGGGCCTGTGTCGGACATGGGGCGGCTTGATTGCAAGGAGCCTTCGTTGATTGCCCTGAACGGGCTGGCACGTGATGCCGATGGTTTCATCACGATCAGCGAGGACGAGGGGTTTGCCGTCTTGCCGATACTCGCCGCACAAGGGGCGGAGACCAGCACATCGGGCGGCGCGGGGCTTGCCGCGGCAAAGGAAATGAACCTTGGCCCGGAGGCACGGGTTCTTTGCATCATCAGTGAAGGAGCCTGAGCATGAGCGCCGTCTTTCCGCCAAGTGAGTACCAGGCACGGGTGAGCGCCGCGCAAGCGCGGATGAATGATGCAGGGCTCGGCGCGATCCTCCTGACGACAGAGCCGGACATCCGCTATTTCACCGGCTATCTGACGCGCTTCTGGGAAAGCCCGAGCCGCCCGTGGTTCCTTGTGGTGCCGGCGAGCGGCGCGCCCGTGGCGGTGATCCCCTCGATCGGGGCGGCGCTTATGGGCCGGACATGGATCAGCGACATTCGCACGTGGTCCGCGCCGGAGCCTGCGGATGATGGCGTGACGCTTCTGGCCTCGACCCTGCGCGAGTTGGTGAGTGACGGCAAGGTCGGCGTGCCATCGGGCTATGAGAGCCATCTGCGCATGCCGCTGACCGATTACGACCGGGTCAAGGCGGCGTCGGGCTTGACCTTCACCGATGATCGCGGGATCGTGGCGACGCTGCGGATGGTCAAATCGCCGGCAGAGGTCGACAAGATCGAAGCGGTTTGCGCCATCGCGGGCCGCGCCTTTGGCCGGGTTGGTGAGATCGCGCATGAAGGCGTGCCGCTCTCGCAGGTGTTCCGCGATTTCCAGCGGCTCCTGCTCGAAGAGGGCGCCGATTGGGTGCCTTATCTGGCCGGTGGGGCGGGGCAGGACGGGTATGGCGATGTGATCTCGCCCGCCGGCGATACGCCGCTGGTGCCGGGCGATGTGCTGATGCTCGACACCGGCGCGGTGCGGGACGGGTATTTCTGCGACTATGACCGGAATTATGCGGTGAGCCACGCCAGTCAGGCCACGAAGGACGGTCATGCAAGGCTGATCGAGGCGACGCAGGCGGGGCTTGAGACCGCGCGCGTCGGCGCCCGGGCGAGCGATGTCTGGCGGGCGATGGCCGATATTGTCGGCGGTGGCGAAGGGGCAGGGCGGCTTGGCCATGGTCTTGGCATGCAACTGACAGAAGGGCTGTCGCTCACGTCCAAGGATCACACCATCCTGCAGGAGGGCATGGTCATCACGCTGGAGCCGGGCGTTGAGACCGGTGACGGGACGCTGATGGTGCATGAGGAAAACATCGTGATCGAGGCCGATGGTCCGCGAATGCTGTCGCCGATGGCCGCGGCAGATATCCCGCTTATCTGAGACGATACTCCAGCAACGGTAACACCCGCCCGGGAATTGATGCCGATGGCGTTATGCCGATACGGTGCGCGCCCATCTTTTCGTAAAACGCCGCGGCATCCGGGTCGGCGTCTATCAGGAGCCTGTCCCGTGAAAACTGGCGGGCGGCGGTGACAGACCAGTTGAAAAGCTCTTTGCCCAAGCCCATTCCCATGTAGGGCGGGTCAATAAAAAGCGCGAGAAGATCGGCATCCTGCCCCCGGGGGCCAACCTGCGCCACACCGGCCATCGCGCCGTCGACCGCGCCCACCACAAGCGCCGTGTCCGACAGATCCGCGGGTGTCAGGGTCAGTTCTTCCTTGCAGGCGGCCATGAAAGCCGCGTCATATCCCCAATGCGCCTTGGACCGCATTTGCAGCGCCGAAAGATCATCCAGTTCGGAGAGGTCAGGCGCGCGGAGGATAAAAGAGAGCATGGGGATTGATACGCCACGCCTGCATGCCACACAACGCAGCGCAAAAAAAAAGGGCCGAGCAAAAAGCTCGGCCTTAGTCCAACAGGGAGGTATGATGGTGACCGCCTCGCGGCTATCACCGTCAAGGGTTGAATTAGGGATTGCGTGTGAGTCGTTCAAGAACAATAATGCCGCACCCGCAGCATTGCTGGTATGCGTTGCGTGCATACCACGGTGGAATTTCAGGTAAGTTCTTGTTTTTTCATATTTTTACGGTAAAGAACGATTTCTTCCTGAACGAAATCACGAAACGCTGCAATACGTTTCGAATGTCTTAATTCCTCGGGATAGGCCAAAAACACCGGCACTTCGACCGATTCTACCTCTGGTAGAACTGGCACGAGCTGCGGGAAGTCGTTGATGAGGTAGTCCGGAAGGACGCCGATCCCGAGGTTGTTGAGCACGCTTTGAAGCACACCGTAGTAGTTATTGACGGTCAGCCGGGAGGGGATGTCAAAGGTCATCAACTCCTTGACCAGCACCGCGCCGGCCCCAACCTGCGCCGAACGCGGATTTTGGCAGATCAACCGGTGATCATGCAGATCCTGGGGCGCTTTCGGCATTGCATGGGTCTCGAAATAGGTTTTCGCCGCATAGAGACGCATGTGCACGCTCATCAACCGCTTGCGGATCAGGTCGGCCTGGCTAGGCTCTTTCATGCGGATGGCGACGTCGGCCTCCCGCATCGGCAGGTCAAGTACCTTTTCTTCGAGCATCAGGTCGATCTTGAGATCGGGAAACTTCTCGTAGAGCTTTGGCAAACGCGGGGCGAGCCAGAGCGTGCCGAAACCGATCGTGGTCGTCACGCGCAATTCGCCGAAGACTTCCTCTTCGCTGTCACGGATGCGCGCGGTCGCCGCCTCAAGGCGCTTCATCATGGCCCGGGTTGCGTCGAACAGAAGTTCCCCCTGTTCGGTCAGAATCAGCCCCCGCGCATGGCGGTGAAAAAGCGTGGCATTAAGTGATTCTTCAAGCGCCCGCACCTGCCGCGACACCGCGGATTGCGACAAATGCAGTTGGTCGCCCGCATGTGTCAGACTGCCCGCGTCCGCCACCGCGTGAAATATTCTAAGCTTGTCCCAATCCATACCCGCAACTTTCGATTCAAAACGTCCCCGGTCACGCAATAGCAAAAAACCGACGGAGATACACCGCCCATTCCCACAATTTCCGCTTGGTAGGTCATATATTTTGACCTATTATTACCCTATATTGAGACGTAGCACGCCAGACGGTGGGAGGCCATTATGAGCAAGCAACAAGTGTCACTGAACGACCGGTTCGACCTCGAGAAATCGCCGGTTTTGCTGAACGGGACGCAGGCGCTTGTGCGGTTGATGCTGACCCAGGCAGCGCGCGACAGGGCGGCTGGTCTGAACACTGCCGGGTACGTGACCGGTTACCGCGGCTCGCCCCTGGGCGCGGTCGATTTGCAGATGACGCGCGCGGCCAAGCTGCTCGGGCAATCGAACATCACTTTCAACGAAGGCCTTAACGAAGACCTGGCGGCCACCGCGCTGTGGGGCAGCCAGCAGGCGGAGCTGCGCGGCGAGGGCAAGTATGACGGTGTTTTCGGTCTGTGGTACGGCAAGGGGCCAGGGGTGGATCGCACCGGCGACGTGATGCGCCACGCCAACATGGCCGGGACGAGCGCCAAGGGCGGCGTGCTGATGGCGATGGGGGATGACCATACCGGCGAAAGCTCCACCGTGCTGCACCAGTCGGAATGGGCGCTGGTCGACGCCTACATGCCCGTGGTCAGCCCTGCTGGTGTGCAGGAGATCCTTGATTACGGCATCTACGGATATGCGCTCAGCCGGTTTTCGGGGCTCTGGGTCGGGCTCAAGACGATGAAAGACACGGTCGAGGCCACGTCGGTTGTCGATGGTCGGATCGACCGGATGCAATTGGTCACGCCGGAGTTTGACATGCCCGACGGTGGGCTCAACATCCGCTTGGGCGACACGCCGCACCTGCAAGAGGCGCGGATGATCGATTTCAAGCGTTTCGCCGCCGAAGAATTCAGCCATGCCAACAAGATGGACAAGCGGATGACCGGCAAACCCGGGGCCAAGATCGGGTTTGTCGCCGCGGGCAAGAACTGGCTCGACCTGGTGCACGCGCTTGACCTGCTGGGCATCGACGCGGACGAGGCCGAACGGCTGGGCATCACCACCTACAAGATCGGGCAGACCTTCCCGCTGGATATGAAGGGGTTTCATGCTTGGGCCGAAGGGTTGGACCTGATTGTTATCATTGAAGAAAAGCGGAAGCTGATCGAGGTTCAGGTCAAAGAGGCGATTTTTGACGACCGGCAGGGGCGCCGCGTCTATGGCTGGTACAAGGGCGGCGCGGGTGGGATGCACCGCGAAGAGCTTTTCCCGACACGGGGCGCGCTTGATCCGATCATGATTGCCGAAAAACTCGGCGGCATCCTGATCGAAGAGGGCCGCGGGACCGAACGGGTCAAGGCGGGGCTGGACCTTCTGGCCGATGCGCGCCGGAATGACAATGCCGAAGAAATCGCCTCGCGCTTGCCCTATTTCTGCTCGGGCTGCCCACATAACTCCTCGACCAAGCTGCCCGAAGGCACGCGCGCCTATGCCGGGATCGGCTGCCACTACATGGTGCAATGGATGGACCGCGAAACCACCGGTTTCACCCATATGGGCGGTGAGGGCGCGAACTGGATCGGCGAGGCACCGTTTTCCACGCGCAACCATGTGTTCCAGAACCTGGGCGACGGCACCTACAACCACTCGGGTGTGCAGGCCATCCGTGCGGCCTTGGCGGCGGGGACGAATATCACCTACAAGATCCTCTATAATGACGCGGTCGCGATGACTGGTGGGCAACCCAACGAAGGTGGCCTTGATGCGCCCCGGATCGTGGCTGAACTCAAGGCGATGGGGGTGAAACACCTCGCCGTCGTTTATGACGAGAAAGAAGACGTTGACCTTAAAGCCTTCCCGCAAGGCATTGAAATCAAAGAGCGTGCCGAGTTGATGGATGTGCAGAATCGCATGTCTGAAATCGAAGGCGTGTCGGCGATTGTCTATATCCAGACCTGCGCCGCCGAAAAACGCCGCCGCCGCAAGCGCGGGCTGTTTCCGGACCCTGACAAGCGCGTCTTCATCAATACTGATATCTGCGAGGGCTGCGGCGATTGCGGGGTGCAATCAAACTGCGTCTCGATCGTACCGGTCGAGACCGAGCTGGGCCGCAAGCGGGCGATTGACCAATCGAGCTGCAACAAGGATTTTTCTTGTCTCAAAGGCTTCTGCCCGTCCTTCGTGACCCTTGAGGGCGCGACCATCCGCAAGGAAAAGACGGCCGAGATCGAGCTTCCCAATCTGCCGCAGCCCGATCTGCCCGCGATCAACGGCACGCATAACGTGGTCATCACCGGCGTCGGTGGCACTGGCGTCGTGACCATCGGCGCGGTGCTGGCGCAGGCGGCGCAGATCGACGGCAAGGGGGCCGGCATGATGGAAATGGCCGGCCTCGCGCAGAAGGGCGGCGCGGTGCATATCCATTGCCGCCTGGCGGAGCGGCCCGAGGATATCGCGGCGATCCGCGTGGCCACGGGCGAATGCGACGCGCTCATTGGTGGAGACCTTGTGGTCAGCGCGGGGGCCAAGACACTGGGCCTCACGAAACGCGGCAGGACTGGCGCGGTGGTCAACAGCCACGAGATCATCACCGGCGATTTCACCCGCGATACCGAGTTCAAACTGCCCACCGACCGGCTGGAGCTGGCGTTGCAGGCGCGGCTCAAGGATGGGGTGCAGCTTTTCGATGCGACCGAACTGGCGCGGGCGGCGATGGGCGATTCGATCTTTTCCAACATGATGATCTTTGGCGCGACCTGGCAGCGTGGGCTGATCCCGCTGAGCCTTGAGGCGATCACCGCGGCGATCGAATTGAACGGCGCGGCGGTGGCCAAGAACCTGCGCGCCTTCGAAATCGGTCGTTGGGCGGCGCTTCATCCGGAAGAGGCCGCGCGCCTGATCCAGCCCAAGGTGATTGAACTGCCGAAATCACCCCAGGAAAAGATCGCCTTCCGCGCCGATCACCTCGTGGCGTACCAGGGTAAGCGGCTTGCCAAACGCTTCCGCAAAATGGTCGACAAGGTGGATGATGAGGGGCTGAAGCTGGCCGTGGCGCAAGGTTATCACAAAGTGCTGTCCTACAAGGATGAATACGAGGTTGCCCGACTTCTCTTGACCTCGCAGGAGAAGGCCGCCGCCGAATTCGATGGCGATTTCAAGATGACATTCCACCTGGCCCCGCCGATCCTGTCGAAGAAGGGCACGGATGGGCGTCCGATCAAACGCACCTTTGGCCCGTGGATGGCGAAACCGTTGAAAATGCTGACCAAACTCAAGGGTCTGCGGGGCACGCCGCTGGACATCTTCGGCTATTCGGCTGAGCGACGGATGGAACGCAGCCTGATCCGGCAATACGAGCGGGACATGCAGGAGGTGCTGCCCAAACTTGACGCGGATACCCGTGATGCAATCCTTGCCCTGGCGCTCCTGCCGCTGCAAATCCGCGGTTTCGGCCCGGTCAAGGAGGCAAACGCAGCGAAGGCGGAGAAACGGCGTGAGGAGCTGTTGGCGGTGATCCGCGCAGGGGGCGAGAAAACACGCCAGGCGGCGCAGTGACCGTCATCAAAACGTGATAAGGACGTTCCAGACTAACGCGGTCGGGTGGCAGCCACCCGCCGTGTCGCTTTGGGAGGTTTGCCGATGCACGAGCCCGCGAGAGTTGTCCGAGATGTAAGCTACGCGCATTCCGCCGAGACGCGCGGCGGACGGGCCATGATCCGGGCCATGGAGAACCTGACCGGACGCATCGGCCTGATCAAACGCGCGCGGGGCTACGAAGACGAAGTCGCCGCCGGGCGCGATTTCTGGCAGGTGATGGCCGACCGCTATGGCCTGTCGCTGGAGGTGGTGCAGGGCAGGCTCGACGCGATCCCGCGCAAGGGGCCGCTCATCCTGATCGCAAACCACCCATATGGCATCCTCGACGGGCTGATGATGGGTCATATCCTGAGCCACACCCGGGGTGATTTTCGCATCCTCGCAAATTCGGTCTTTCGCAAGGCCGAGGAGCTGAACCGGTTCATCCTGCCGGTCAGCTTCGATGAAACCCACGCGGCCATCGCAACGAACCTGGAGACTCGCCGCCGTTCGCTTGATTTCCTCGGGGAGGGCGGTGCCATCGGGATATTCCCGGGCGGGGCCGTTGCGACCTCGGCCAAGCCGTTTTCGCGACCCATGGATCCGGGCTGGCGCGGGTTTACCGCACGGATGGTGGCAAAATCCGATGCCACCGTGGTGCCGCTCTTTTTCGACGGGCAGAACAGCCGCCTGTTCCAGGTCGCAAGCCATCTGCATCAGACGTTGCGCCTCGGTCTGCTCATCAAGGAGTTCGGGCGCCGCGTTGATACGCCGGTTCGGGTCCATATCGGTCAGCCCCTTGGGCGCGACCTTCTCGACCCGCTTTCGCGCGATCCGAAATCCCTCATGGAATTCCTCCGCCATAAGACGTATGAGCTTTCTCCAACCCCGGTCGACTCGCGGTCGGTCGGATTCGAATGGGATTGATGGCGCACGGGCGCAGGACAGATGGCAGTAGGAATTTTCGATAGTGGCCTTGGCGGTTTGACGGTTCTGGACGCGGTTCAGAAGCGACTGCCCGATGTGCCATTCGTCTATTTCGGTGACAATGCCCATGCGCCATATGGGGTGCGCGATGCCGATAACGTGCATGATCTGACCAGGTCGGCGGTGACGCGGCTTTGGGAGGATGGGTGCAACCTTGTCATCCTGGCCTGCAACACGGCCTCTGCGGCGGCGCTGCGGCGGATGCAGGAGGCCGGTGTGCCCGATGGCAAGCGGGTGCTTGGCGTGTTTGTGCCGCTGATCGAGGCACTGACCGAGCGGCAATGGGGCGACAATTCCCCGCCGCGCGAGGTCGCGGTCAAGCATGTGGCACTGTTTGCGACCCCTGCGACCGTTTCCAGCCGGGCGTTTCAGCGCGAATTGGCGTTCCGCGCCATCGGTGTCGATGTCGAGGCGCAGGCCTGTGGCGGTGTTGTCGATGCGATCGAGGACGGTGACATGATCCTCGCGGAAGCATTGGTGCGGAGCCATGTGGACGCGCTCAAACGCAAGATGCCCAATCCGCAGGCGGCGATTCTCGGCTGCACGCATTACCCTTTGATGGAAGAGGTTTTTCAGGCTGCCCTCGGCCCGGAGGTAAAGGTCTATTCTCAGGCCGACCTGGTGGCCGAAAGCCTTGCCGACTACCTCGGGCGGCATGCCGATATGGCCGGGGAGGGCGCCGAATCCCGGTTCCTGACCACCGGTGATGCCAAGCGCGTCTCGGACCGCGCCACGCAGTTCTTGCGACGAAAAATCGAGTTTGAAGCGGCATAGATTGCCGCCGCACCGATAATTTTCTAAACGCTACCACATGAACAATGAAAGAGGTCTGCCATGACCCATAAAATCGCCATTCTGGGCGCCTCCGGTTACACGGGCGCCGAACTTGTCCGGCTGATCGCCACCCATCCGACGATGGAGATCGCCGCCCTTGCCGCCAATTCGAAAGCGGGCCAGCCGATGGCCGCCGTGTTCCCGCATCTGCGCCACCTGAAACTGCCGGATCTTGTGAAGATCGAAGAGATTGATTTTGACGGCATTGACCTGTGCTTTTGCGCGTTGCCCCATGCCACGTCGCAGGCGGTGATCAAGGCGCTGCCCAAAACGCTCAAGATCGTGGATCTGAGCGCGGACTTCCGGCTTCGTGACCCGGAGGTCTATGCCAAATGGTATGGCGGGCAGCACGATGCGCTCGAGTGCCAGGCAGAGGCGGTCTATGGCCTGACCGAGTTCTACCGCGAGGAAATCCGGGGCGCGCGGCTGGTCGCGGGGACGGGATGCAACGCGGCCACCGGTCAATACGCCCTGCGGCCATTGATCGCGGATGGGGTGATCGACCTCGACGATATCATCATCGACCTCAAGACCGGCGTGAGCGGGGCGGGGCGGTCCCTCAAGGAAAACCTGCTGCATGCGGAACTGTCCGAGGGTGCCCACGCCTATGCCGTGGGCGGCACGCACCGGCACCTGGCCGAGTTCGATCAGGAGTTTTCCGCCATCGCCGGACGGCCCGTCAAGGTGCAGTTCACCCCGCATTTATTGCCTGCAAACAGGGGGATACTTGGCACCGTTTACGTAAAAGGTGACCCGGAGGCGGTGCATGCATCACTGGCGTGCGCCTATGCGAATGAGCCCTTTGTCGAGATGCTGCCCTTCGGTCAGCACCCCAGCACCCGGCACATCCGCGGCAGCAATTTCTGCCATGTCGGGGTCACGGGCGACCGCATCCCGGGCCGGGCGATTGTCATTGCCGCGCTCGATAACCTGACCAAGGGGTCAAGCGGACAGGCCTTGCAGAATGCCAATCTGATGTTAGGTGAAGAGGAGACGACGGGCCTTATGCTGGCGCCGGTCTTTCCGTAGGGGAAAAAGATGAAGTCGCTCAAGAAAAAGCGCCGGATTCAGATCATCTCGATCGCGGCCGTGGCATTAATCGCTTCGACCGCGCTCATCGGGTACGCGATGCGCGACGGCATCAACTTCTTCCGCTCCCCGAGCCAGATCGTGGCCGAACCGCCGGCACCCACCGAAGTGTTCCGCATCGGTGGTCTTGTCGAAGAGGGCAGCCTTGTGCGCGGCGAGGGCGAGACGGTGCGGTTCAACGTCACCGATGGCGGCGCCGTCGTCTCGGTCACCTACACCGGCATCCTGCCTGACCTCTTCGAGGAAAATCAGGGCATGGTCGGAACCGGGACGCTCGAAGGTGGGGTGTTCAAGGCCACCGAAATCCTCGCGAAACACGACGAAGACTACATGCCCAAGGAAGTGGTCGATGCCCTTAAGGAACAGGGCGTCTACCAGGAGCCGGACGGTAGTTAAGCCCGGCATTAACCCTCCCGCCGCACTCTCTGCGCCAAATTTTCAACAGGAAAATGGGTGCAGGCATGCAGAGCGTCTCCGAGATTGCAAAAGAAATCGTCGCCCGTGAAGGCGGGTTTGTAAATGATCCGGACGATCCGGGCGGGGCCACCAAATACGGCGTGACCATTCACACGATGCGGCGGCTTGGGTTGGACCTCACCGGAGACGGGCGGATCAATGTGCGTGACGTGCGGCAGTTGAGCCGCGCGCAGGCCGAAGAGATTTTCATCAGCCATTATTTCCACCGTCCCGGCATTGCCCGTCTGCCGGAACCGTTGCAGGCCAGCGTGTTTGACATGTACGTGAATGCTGGATCGAACGCGATCAAGATCCTGCAACGGCTGCTGCGGCAGATGGGGCAGGCCCTGACGGTCGATGGCGCCCTCGGGCCCAAGACCGCGGCCGCGGCAGCCGCCGCCCACAACGCTGCGCCTGACCATCTAGTCGATGCCTATGGGATCGCTCGACGCAACTACTACTTCCGCCTCGCAGACCGGCGCCCGGCATCACGCAAATACGCCCGCTCCCGCGCCGGTGGCAAAGGCGGTTGGATCCGCCGGGCGGAGGAGTTCATTTCGCCCCGCTATCACCTCAGCACCGCCGAGTTCCGCAAGAGGACCGCGGCATGGGGTTGATCGGTCAGCTTTTGAACCTGGTATTCGGCGGCGGGCGGAATGTCGTCGCCGAGACCGCGGAGGTTTTTCGCGAAAACGCCGAGGCCGGGGCCGCGCGCGAGGCCGACATGCGCCAGCAGACCATGGTGCAATATGCCAGCGAATTCGCGCCACGGCAGCGCGGCTGGTTCGACCGGTTCATGGATGGGCTGAACCGCCTGCCGCGCCCGGCGATGGCATTGGGCACACTGGCGCTCTTTATTGCGGCGATGGCCGACCCGATCTGGTTTGCCGAGCGGATGCAGGGGATTGCCCTGGTGCCTGAGCCGCTCTGGTGGCTACTGGGGGCGATCGTGTCGTTCTATTTCGGCGCGCGCCACCAGCTCAAGGGACAGGAGTTCCAACGCTCGCTGGCCAACACGATGGCCCGCGCCCCCAAGGTGATCGACAATATCGAGGCGCTGCGCAAGCTCGGCGCAAAGAGCCCCGGCGTGGCTGACACCCGCCCCGATGCGGCGCTGACGCTGGCCAGTGTTTCCCCGGCGAACAACGCGGCACTTGACGATTGGCGCCGCACCGCCGCCTGATCTCGCCCGCGACAATGTGAACCCGCGGAAAGCGGTTTTCGCATTGGCCCTCGGGGGCCTGCGACCTATAATGACGGTATGATTACCGAGCTTGGTCATTTCGCCTTGATCCTGGCGTTCTTTACCGCCTGTTTTCAGGCCATCGTGCCGCTCATCGGGGCGCAAAGACGCATGCCCGGCTGGATTGCCGTCGCCGAACCCGCCGCGACCCTGCAATTCCTGCTGACGGCGACGTCTTTCGCGGCGCTCACCTATGCCTTCGTCTATTCGGATTTCTCGCTGCAACTGGTGGTGAACAATAGCCACACGGCGAAACCGCTCCTCTACAAGATCACCGGCGTCTGGGGCAATCACGAAGGCTCGATGCTGCTCTGGGTGCTGATCGTGACGCTCTTCGGCGCGATGGTCGCGTGGTTCGGTGGCAATCTGCCCCCCGGTCTGCGCGCGCGGGTTCTGGCGGTGCAAGCCATGATCGGCGTTGCTTTCTTCGCCTTCATCCTCTTCACCTCAAACCCGTTCCTGCGCCTTGCTGTGCCGCCCTTTGACGGTCGCGACCTCAACCCGCTTTTGCAGGATCCCGGCCTCGCCTTCCACCCGCCGTTTCTCTACCTCGGGTATGTCGGCCTCTCGATGACCTTCTCCTTCGCCGTCGCGGCCCTGATCGAGGGGCGCGTCGACGCGGCATGGGGCCGATGGGTGCGACCCTATACGCTGGCGGCCTGGATCTTCCTGACCATCGGCATCGGATTGGGAAGCTGGTGGGCCTATTACGAGCTGGGCTGGGGCGGCTTCTGGTTCTGGGACCCGGTCGAGAACGCGAGTTTCATGCCCTGGCTGATTGCGGCGGCGCTGCTGCATTCCTCCATCGTCGTGGAAAAACGCGAGTCGCTCAAAAGCTGGACCATCCTGCTGGCCATCATCGCCTTCGGGTTCTCGATGATCGGGGCCTTCATCACCCGTTCGGGTGTCATCACCTCGGTCCATGCCTTCGCCAATGACCCCGAAAGGGGTGTCTTCCTGCTGGGTATCCTCGCGATCTTCATGCTGGGCGGGCTGACGCTTTTCGCCGCGCGGGCAGGGGTGATGCAGGCCAAGGGTGTCTTTGGCCTGATGAGCCGCGAATCCATGCTGGTGGTCAACAACATCCTTTTATGCGTTGCCGCCTTCGTGGTTTTCGTGGGCACGATCTGGCCTCTCATCGCCGAGCTTTTCTTTGACCGCAAACTCTCGGTCGGCCCGCCCTTTTTCAACCTGGCCTTCACTCCCTTCATGGTGGCACTCGGTCTGATCCTGCCGGTGGGCGCGATGCTGCCGTGGAAACGCGCGAAACTGGGCCGGGTCCTCAAAACCCTGCGCTGGCCCTTCCTCCTGGCGCTGGCGATTGGTGCACTGGCCTGGGCGATGCAGAGCGGCCGCTCGGCGCTTGGGCCGGTCGGTCTCTTCCTTGCGGCCTGGTTGATTTCCGGGTCGGCGGTCGACCTTTGGGGGCGGACCGGGCGGGGCGCGGATCGGTTGCGGCGCTTGCGGCGTTTGCCGCGGGCGGATTGGGGCAAGGCCGTGGCCCATGCGGGCCTTGGTGTGACCATTGCCGGTGTGGCGGCGATGATGGCCTGGGAGGTCGAAGATATCCGTGTCGTGCAGGTGGGCGAGAGTTTCGACCTCGCCGGTTTCACCATCACGCTCGACGGTGTCCGCGAGGTTCAGGGGCCGAATTTCCTCTCGACCACCGGGGACATCACCCTTTCGCGCGCAGGCGACGTGATCGCCACCATGCACCCCGAAAAACGGATCTATCCCGTGGCGGGGATGCCCACGACCGAGGCCGCGCTCAACAATGGGTTCCTGCGTGATATCTACGTGGTGATCGGCGACCCGCAGGCAAATGGTGGATGGGCGGTCCGCAGCTATTACAAACCGCTGGCAAACTGGATCTGGGGCGGTTCGATCCTGATGGCGCTCGGCGGGGCACTGTCGCTCAGTGACCGCCGCTACCGCGTGGCGGCGGGCGCGCGCAAGGCGCCCCGGGCGGGGGTGCCTGCGGAATGAAACGCCTGGTCCTTTGCCTCATCCTGCTGATGTCTCCCGCCTGGGCCGTGCAGCCCGATGAGGTGCTGGACGATCCTGTGCTCGAAGAACGCGCGCGCGAGCTGTCCAAGGGCCTTCGTTGCCTTGTTTGCCGCAACGAAAGCATCGACGATTCCAACGCCGACCTGGCCCGCGACCTGCGCCTTCTGGTGCGCGAACGATTGGTTGCGGGCGACACCGATGCCGAGGCGATTGCCTTCATCGTCGACCGGTACGGCGAATATGTCCTGCTCAAGCCGCAATCGGGCGGCTCGAACCTGCTGCTGTGGCTGGCGGGGCCGGTGATGCTCTTGCTGGCCGGTGTCACCGGAGTAGTTTACCTGCGCCGACGCTCTGCGGCGACGGCCCCCGCCGAGGCGGGCCTCAGCGACGCGGAAGAAGCCCGCCTGAAGGAAATCATGAAAGAATGACGCGCGGTTCCCCTTTCTGCGCTCGCGGAAATCGGGTTTGACTGCGGAGGTGCAAGCAAAAGGAAGGGGCCGCTCGTGAAAGAGTATGACACGATCACGCTGGAGCTGTCGGAAGACATTGCCATTCTCAGCCTGAACCGCGTGGACAAGATGAACGCGCTCGACACCCAGATGCGCGCCGAGATCACCGATGCGGCGGGCTATGCGGGGCGTAATGCGCGGGTGTTGGTGCTGACCGGCAAGGGCAGGGCGTTCTGCTCGGGGCAGGACCTGAGCGATAGCGGCAATGCGGCCTCGATCGACCTCGAACGGGTGCTCAAGGACGAATATGTGCCGATGCTGCGCGCGATCAGCGACTGCCCGATCCCCACGATCAGCGCCGTGAACGGCCCGGCGGCGGGGGCAGGGGCCAACTTGGCACTGGCCGCCGACGTGGTGATCGCCACTGAGAGTGCCTATTTCCTTCAAGCCTTTACCCGGATTGGCCTCATTCCCGATGCGGGCGGCACCTATTGGTTGCCCCGGCAGATGGGCGCGGCCAAGGCCATGGGGGCCGCGCTTTTTGCCGAGCCGATAAGCGCACGGCAGGCGGATGACTGGGGCATGATTTGGGAGGCGGTCGAGGATGAGAAGTTCGACGCCCATTGGCGCGCCCGCGCGGCGCATCTGGCCCAGGGGCCGACGCAGGCTTATGGCAACCTCAAGCAGGCGGTGCGAGATAGCTGGGAAAACGGCTTTGCCCGGCAGCTTGATCTTGAGGCGCAGCTTCAGGGCGATTGCGGCAAGACCCGCGATTTCAAGGAGGGCGTTGTGGCTTTCCTCGAAAAACGGCCCGCCCGCTACGAGGGGCGCTGAGTGTCCGATGCGCCCGAAGAGGCACTCTATGCCCCAGTCAAGGCGTTCCTTGAGGGGCAGGGATATGTGGTCAAGGGCGAGATCGGCGCAGTGGACGTGATGGCCGTGCGCGGGGAGGATCCGCCCGTATTGGTCGAGCTCAAGAACCGCTTCACGCTGAGCCTCGTCCATCAGGGCATTGCGCGGCAGGCGGTGAGCGACGCGGTCTACCTTGCCGTGCCGCACAAGACTGGCCGCCGCGCTTACGTGGCCATGCGAGACAATGCCGCGCTTTGCCGGCGGTTGGGGCTTGGCCTGATGACCGTGCGGCAACGCGACGGTTTCGTCGATGTGATGGTTGATCCCGGCCCCTACAAGCCGCGCAAGTCCAAGGCGCATCTTGGCCGTCTGTTGCGGGAGTTTCAGCGCCGTGTGGGGGACCCGACCAAGGGCGGTTCGACCCGCACGGGGCTGGTGACGGCCTACCGGCAGGATGTGTTGCGGGTGGCCACCTATCTTGCCGATCACGGCGCCAGCAAGGGTGCGGTGGTCGCCAAGGCCACAGGGGTGGGCAATGCCACGCGGATCATGGCGGATGACCATTACGGTTGGTTCGAAAGGGTCTCCACCGGCATCTACGCGCTGACACCCGCCGGTGCCGATGGCCTGACGCTCTATGGGCGCGTCGATGCGATGACTGAACGAAAAGCAGATTTGCCTTAGCGCGCTTCGGGTTCCGAGACGATGACACGCCCCGGATGTGATCCGGGGCCTCTGCGCCTCACCAAAGGAGGTCCCGGGTCAAGCCCGGGACGGCGGGGCGTTCTGCACCGACCGGAAGACCTTAGCGGTTTTCGATATCCACGTAATCCCGCGCGGTCGCACCTTGGTAGAGCTGCCGCGGGCGGCCGATCTTGAGTTGCGGATCGGCAATCATCTCTTTCCACTGCGAAATCCAGCCGATGGTGCGCGACACGGCGAAGATCGGGGTGAACATCGACGTGGGGAAGCCCATCGCCTCCAGGATGATGCCGGAATAGAAGTCGACATTGGGGAAGAGCTTCTTCTCGGCGAAGTATTCATCCTCAAGCGCCTGTTTTTCCAGCTCTTTCGCCACCTGAAGCGTCGGGTTGTCCTCAACGCCCAGAAGCTCAAGAACCTCATCCGCCGACTGCTTCATCACCTTCGCGCGCGGGTCGAAATTCTTGTAGACGCGGTGACCGAAGCCCATCAGACGGAAGGGGTCGTCCTTGTCCTTGGCGCGGTCGATGAACTCGGGGATGCGGTCCACGGTCCCGATCTCGCGCAGCATCTCAAGGCAGGCCTGGTTCGCGCCGCCATGGGCCGGTCCCCAGAGACAGGCAATACCCGCCGCGATACAGGCAAACGGGTTCGCACCCGAGCTTGAGGCCAAGCGCACGGTCGAGGTCGAGGCGTTTTGCTCGTGATCCGCGTGCAGCGTGAAAATCCTGTCCATCGCGCGGCTCAGGATCGGGTTCACCTCGTAATCCTCGGAGGGCACGGCAAAACACATGCGCAGGAAGTTCGACGCGTAGTCCACGTCGTTGCGCGGATAGATGAACGGTTGTCCGATCGTGTATTTATAAGCCATCGCGGCGATGGTCGGCATCTTGGCGATCATCCGGATCGAGGCAACCTCGCGCTGCCACGGATCGTTGATGTCAGTGCTGTCGTGGTAGAAGGCGCTGAGCGCGCCAACGACACCGACCATGATCGCCATCGGATGCGCATCCCGTCGGAACCCGCGGAAGAGGAAATGCATCTGCTCATGCAGCATGGTGTGATTGGTCACGCGGCTCTCGAAATCCTCAAGCTGCGCGGCCGAAGGCAGATCGCCGTAGAGCAGCACGTAGCAGACCTCGAGGTAATGCGATTTCTCGGCCAGCTGGTCGATCGGGTAGCCGCGGTGCAGCAACTCACCCTTGCCCCCGTCGATAAACGTGATCGTGCTGTCGCAGCTTGCGGTCGAGGTGAAGCCGGGATCATAGGTAAACACACCCGCCTGGCCATAGAGCTTGCGAATGTCGATGACATCGGGGCCGGCAGTGGGGGAGAAAATCGGAAGGTCGTAGGTTTTCCCGTCGATTTCAAGTTTCGCGGATTTGGTGCTGTCTGTCATGTCGATTTCCTCCGTCATCGCGCCCCAGGGCGGCCTCTTGTCGTTGTGCCGTCAGGTCAGTCTCCTCCACCTAACCGGCCGCGTCGGTAAGCCGGGCGATCGTTTCCTCGCGCCCGAGCACCAGCATCATATCAAAGACGCTTGGCGTTGCACTCCGCCCGGCCAGTGCCGCGCGCAGCGGACCGGCCAACTTACCGAACTTCATGTCGTGATCTTCGGCGAACCGGTTCGCAGTCGCCTCAAGGTCGTCACGGGACCACCTAGCATTTTGCAGCTGCGGCGTCAATTCTTTCAGTATACCACGGGATACATCATCAAGCATTTTTGCAGATTTTTCATCCGGCGTGATCGGTCGATCCGCCAGGATAAATTCAGCTTTATCAAGCAATTCCGGGAATGTCTTGGCGCGCTCTTTGAGGCAGTACATGCCCTTTTCGAACAAAGCTGCCTTGGCGTCAGACAGCGGCGCCTGACCGGTTACGGCCCGAAAATCCGCCAGATCATGCAGCAGTGCAGCATCGTCGCTGGCCGCGATATGCTGACCACAGAGGTTTTCTAGTTTCTTGAAATCAAACCGCGCCGGGGATTTGCCGATACCGGAAAGGTCGAACCACGCACGCGCCTGCGCATCGGTGAAAAATTCGTCATCGCCGTGGCTCCACCCGAGCCGGGCGAGGTAATTGCGCATGCCCGAGGCCGGGTAACCCATGGCGCGATATTCCTCGACCCCAAGTGCGCCGTGCCGTTTACTCAGTTTCTTGCCATCCGGCCCGTGGATCAGCGGGATATGCGCCCAGACCGGCACGTCCCAGCCCATGGCGGTATAGATCCCCATCTGCCGCGCGGCGTTGTTGAGGTGATCGTCGCCGCGGATGACATGGGTTACGCCCATATCGTGGTCATCGACCACAACTGCAAGCATGTAGACCGGCGTGCCATCGCTGCGCAGCAGGATCATATCGTCAAGCTGATCGTTGCGAATGGTCACGTCGCCCTGCACCTGATCGTGAATCACGGTTGTGCCCTCGGTCGGCGTGCGCAGGCGGATCGCAAAAGGCGCGTCGGGATGTGTCGACGGATCGGCGTCACGCCAGGGGCTCTGGAAAAGGGTCGAGCGTTTCTCGGCCTGGGCAGCGTCCCGGAAGGCGGCAATCTCTTCCTGGGTCGAAAAGCACTTGTAGGCTTTCCCATTGGCCAGCAACTCATGCGCCACTTCGGCGTGACGCGCCGCACTTTCGAACTGGCTGGTGGCCTCACCGTCCCAATCCAGCCCGAGCCATTTCATCCCGTCCAGGATCGCCTGCGTAGCCGCATCGGTCGAGCGGGCGCGGTCGGTGTCTTCGATCCGGAGCTTGAACTGCCCTCCGTGATGGCGGGCAAAGAGCCAGTTGAAGAGCGCCGTGCGCGCCCCACCGATATGCAGAAAACCGGTGGGAGAGGGGGCAAAACGGGTCACGACATGCTGCGACATGGGGCAAATTAACCTTTCGGTAACCGGGATGGAGATAGCGTTAACGCCTGTCTATCGACCCGTCAGAGGGGTGACAAGTCTTGGCCTTGGGGCATGTCCTGCAAACCATGTGGCTGACGCAGCGGGGGCATTTGTTCCCCTGGGTGCCGGTGTTCCTGGCGATCGGGATCGTGACCTATTTCACCATGAAAACCGAACCGCCGATGGCCGCCTATGGGTGGGTCGGCGGGGCGGGGTGCGTCCTGGCGCTGGCGACCCGCTGGTCCGGTGCAATGCTGGCGCCGGTGCTCTGGGCCTTGGCGCTCGTGGCGTTCGGGTTTTGCCTGGCGGGCTTGCGCGCCCACCAGATGGAGGCGCCGGTGATTGGCTGGCGTTACTACGGCCCGGTCGAAGGGCGGATTATCGGCATCGACCGCTCGGCCAGCGATGCGGTGCGCCTTACCCTGGATCAGGTGGTGTTGCGCGATGTGGTGCCGGAGAAGACCCCCGAACGCGTGCGGATCTCGCTCCATGGGCAGCAGGGGTTTACCGATCCGGTTCCCGGGCTGCGGGTGATTGCCACCGCCCATATCTCGCCCCCGGGCGGGCCGGTTGAACCGGGCGGCTTCGATTTTCAGCGCCACTCCTGGTTTCTGAAACTAGGCGGGGTGGGCTACACGCGGACGCCACTGCTGGCCATCGCCCCGCCGGAGCGCGGCCAGTGGCTCTTCAAGACGCGGATGTGGCTCTCGGCCCGGGTGCAGGCGGCGCTTCCCGGCGAGACCGGCGCCTTTGCGGCCGCCATCATGACGGGGGACCGCGCCGGCATGGGGCAGGACACGCTAAAGGCCCTGCGGGTGTCGAACCTCGCCCACTTGCTGGCCATTTCGGGCCTGCATATGGGGCTTTTGGCCGGGTTCGTCTTTGCGGTCTTTCGCATTGGCCTTGCCGCGATTCCCTTTATCGGACTCAGGGTCCCCACAAAGAAACTGGCCGCGGCGATGGCGATGGTCGTGGCCGCGGGCTACCTGGCGCTCTCGGGTGGCAACGTGGCCACGGAACGGGCCTTCGTCATGGTCGCAGTTGCCCTCGTTGCGGTACTCTTTGACCGGCGCGTCTTCAGCCTCCGGGCCGTGGCGGTGGCGGCGATCATCGTGTTGGTGCTCAGGCCCGAGGCGTTGCTTGGCCCCGGGTTCCAGATGTCTTTCGCCGCCACAACGGCACTTGTCGCGGTTTTCGGCTGGTTCAGGGATCACAAGATCCGGTTCGGGCCGCCCTGGATGAACGGCGTGTCTTCGGTTTTCATCTCGTCGCTGGTGGCGGGGCTGGCCACGGCCCCGGTTGCGGCGGCGCATTTCAACCAGTTCGCCCATTACGGATTGCTCGCCAACCTGCTGAGCGTCCCGCTGATGGGCGTGCTGGTGATGCCCGCTGCTGTGTTGGCAGCCTGCCTATTGCCTCTCGGGCTTGAGGGCATCGCGCTCTGGATCATGGGGCTTGGCCTGCGCTGGATCTTGGGGGTCGCGCATTTCGTCTCGAACCTCGATGGCGCGCGCGGCACAGTGGTCAGCCCCGAACCTTTCGTGTTGCCGCTGATGATGCTTGGGGCGCTGGTGATCGTGCTCTGGCAGGGGCGGGCGCGGGTCGTTGGCGTGGCTCCGATGATCGCGGCTTTTGTCTTCTGGTCACAAACTACCCGGCCCGATGTGTTGATCGCCGATACCGGCGGGCTCGTCGGCGTGATGACCGAGGAAGGACGGGCGCTGAGCCGGCCAAAGGGAGGCGGGTTCATCGCGCTCAACTGGCTTGAAAACGACGGCGATGCCGCGCTGCAAGAGGGCGCCGCCGCGCGTTGGTCCGAGGCGCTGCCTGCGGCCTTCAACATCACCGCCATCCGCGGCAAACGCGCCGCAGAGGCCCTGACCGATTGTGCTGAAATGGACTGGGTGGTGATGAATGTCGATCCGCCGCGGGACCTGCCGTGCCGGGTTATCCATCCGGAAACATTGCAGAAATCAGGTGCCTTGGCGCTCTATCGGACCGATGAGGGGATCAAAACGGTGTCTGCGCGCCAGCTCACCGGCGCGCGGCTCTGGAATTCTCAGTAGGTGCGGATCAGCCCAACGAGGCAGCCCTGCACCTTGACCTTGTCCTCTGGGAAAACCCGTGTCTCGTAGGCCGGGTTGGCGGCTTCGAGCGCGATGGCATTGCCCTTGCGGAAGAAGCGTTTCAGCGTCGCTTCGTGATCTTCGACAAGCGCCACGACGATATCGCCATTATCCGCCGCACTGGTTTCGCGGATGATCACCACGTCGCCATTATTGATCCCCGCGTCGATCATCGAGTCGCCCTTGACCTCAAGCGCGTAATGCTCGCCCGAGCCTTTGAGCATGCTGCCCGGCACGGCGACGTTATGCGAGGCATGAGAAATCGCTTCGATCGGCACACCGGCTGCGATCTGCCCCATCACGGGCAGTTCCAGCGCCGCGGCGGTCTCAACCGGTTGGGCATTGGCGGGTTTCGCCGCATCGGGCTTGTCACCGTCGATCACGCGGGGCGAAAACCCATGGGTCGCTTCGCCGCCCAAGGTCTCGGGCAGTTTCACGATTTCCAATGCCCGGGCGCGGTGTGCCAGACGGCGGATGAAACCGCGTTCTTCCAATGCTGTGATCAGCCGGTGGATGCCGGATTTCGACCGGAGGTCCAATGCCTCCTTCATTTCGTCGAAACTCGGGGGAACACCATCGCGCTGCACACGCTTATGGATAAACTCCAGCAAATCCAACTGCTTCTTGGTCAACATCTGACGCATCCTCCGGTCACTGCGTTTTGTTTTGTTCTACGCATGTTCCCGTTTTGTGTCAACTGTGGATAAAATCCGTGGAGAGGGAGATGGGATACTGGCGTAATGGCTTCGCTGTTTTTCACTGTGTGGCAGAGGAGCCAGCGGGCAGTACCCGACCGTGGGTGGGCGCTGCCCGGCGGTGCTGCGCGCCTTGGTTCGGGCTGGGACGACATTCGCAGGGAGCTCAACAAGGTCCCCTGAGGCGTTTTGTACGCGTGTCAGCTCCGAAGGGGATCAAAGGCAACAGGCGCCGTGCCGAACGAACCCAGTTTGCTTTGAATTGACGCTTCGAGAGATCAGATCGGGATGTAGTCGACGATATCGCCGATGGACCTTGGGCCGTCGTCGCGGGGCCGGATCAGGAGGGCATTGGCGTCGGCCAGTACGGTCAGGAGCGAGCTGTCTTGCCGGGTTTCGGCGGTGATTTCGCCATCGGCGACGAAGGCGCGCATATAGTGTTCACGCGGGCCATTGGCTGGCATGTCAGCGCCGAGCCGGGCGGTCATCCGGGGCAGGGGTGATTGCCCGAGACCCAGCAGGGCGCGGATGACCGGCGCGAGGAAAACATGGCCGCAGACCATGGCCGAGACCGGATTGCCCGGCAGGCCGACCATCACCGCATCGCCCATCCGGCCCGCCATCAGCGGTTTGCCGGGGCGCATGGCGATCTTGTAGAACGACCGCTGCATCCCGAGCGATTCCGCCACCGGCCCGACCAGGTCATGATCGCCCACGGAGGCGCCACCGATGGTGACGATCAGGTCGGCATCGCGGGCCAGATCGAAAGCGGCCTCCAGCAGCGGGCGGCTGTCCTTGGCAATCGGCAGAATGCGCGCGCGCGCGCCGATCCCGTCAAGCAGCGCCTTGAGGCCGAAGGTGTTGGACGCGATGATCTGATCGGGGCCCGGGTCCTCGCCGGGCATGACCAGCTCGTCACCGGTGGAAATCAGTGCCACATCGGGGCGGCGGGCGACCTGGACATCGGCGATGTTCATCGACGCCAGAAGCGCGATATCGGAGGGCCGCAACAGGCGGGGCGCAGCGAGGCGGTCGCCCGTACGGAAATCGGCGCCTGCGGGGCGGATGTTGTCACCGCCGCCCAGCCGGTCACTGATCGTGATGCGATCACCATCGCGGTCGATATCTTCCTGGATCACCACATGGCCCGCGCCGTCGGGCAGGGGCGCACCGGTGAAAATGCGCACGGCCTGTCCCGCGCCGCAGGTGCCGTCAAACCCATGCCCGGCGGCGGATTCGCCGATCATGTCGAAGCCCGCACCAACGGCCACCTCATCCGCGCGCACCGCATAGCCATCCATCGCGGAGGCGGCAAAGGGCGGCTGATCGCGCGTGGCGATGGCGTCTTCGGCCAGTACACGACCCACGGCCTGGGTCAGCGGAACGGCCTCAGTCTCAAGCGGGGAAATCAGCGCAAAGAGATGGTCAAGCGCCTCTTCGACGGTGATCATTTTGCCTCGTACCGCCCTGATTTTCCACCATCTTTCAGGATAACGCGGGTGCTGCCGATTTCCATGCCACGATCGACGGCCTTGCACATGTCATAGACGGTCAGCGCCGCGACATTGGCGGCGGTCAGCGCCTCCATCTCCACACCGGTCTGGCCTGTGGTCTTGACGGTGGCCTCGATCTGCACCCCGGGCAGCGCCGCGTCGAGTGTTAAATCCACGGTCACCTTGGTGATCGGCAGCGGATGACAGAGCGGGATGAGATCGGCGGTTTTCTTGGCGCCCATGATCCCGGCCAGCCGTGCAACGGCCAGCACATCCCCCTTCTTGGCTCGACCTTCGGCAATGATATCAAAGGTTTCAGGCAACATCTTGACGTTACACGCGGCGGTGGCGATCCGGTCGGTCACGGCCTTGTCGGACACATCGACCATATGGGCATCGCCTTTGCCGTCGAAATGCGTGAGGCCCGACATTTACATGCCCCCGGGGGTCAGGGGCGCGGCAAGAATATCGCGGGTCGCGGCGGTCACGTCACCCGCGCGCATCAACGTTTCGCCAATGAGGAAACTACGCGCGCCATAGCGGGCCATGTCGGCCAGGTCTTCGCGTGTCGCAAGGCCGCTTTCACAGACGATCATCCGGTCGACGGGCACCAGCTTCGAGAGTTTCCGGGTCGTATCAAGCGTCGTCTCGAACGTGTTGAGATCACGGTTATTGATCCCGATCATCGGGGATTTCAACGCCGCTGCGCGTTCCAGCTCCGGCTGGTTATGCACCTCGATCAGCACGTCCATGTCCCAGCCGATGGCGGCGTCTTCAAGCTCGGCTGCCTGCGCGTCATCGACACTCGCCATGATGATGAGGATGCAGTCGGCCCCAAGGGCGCGGGCCTCGGCCACCTGATAGGGATCATACATGAAATCCTTGCGCAGCACGGGCAGGTCACAGGCCCCGCGCGCCTGCGGCAGGAATTCCTTGGCACCCTGGAAACTGGGCGTATCGGTCAGCACCGACAGGCAGGCCGCGCCGCCATCGGCATAAGCCTGCGCCAAGGTGGCGGGGTCGAAATCCTCGCGGATCAGACCCTTGGACGGGCTGGCCTTCTTGATCTCGGCGATGAGGCCATAACCGGGCTGCGCCGCCTGCCGCAACGCCTCGACAAAAGCGCGGGTGGGGCCGGCCTCGCGCGCCTGGGCCTCAACTGCCTCAAGCGGGGTCTCGGCCTTGGCAGCCGCAACCTCTTCGAGTTTGTAGGCCTTGATCTTTTCCAGGATGGTGGGGATGCTCATGCGGCCTCCGATGTGAGTTTGGCGAGGGCAGTGATCCTGTTGAGCGCAGAGCCACTGTCGATGCTCTCGGCGGCCTTGGCAACACCGGATTTTAGATCCGGCGCGGCATCGGCCACAACCAGCGCAGCGGCGGCATTGAGCAACACCGCGTCGCGGTAAGCTCCCGGCGCGCCGTCAAGCAGGGCGCGGAACGCCGCACCGTTTTCTTCGGGCGAGCCGCCGACGATATCCTCGAACGGATGCACGGGCAGGCCGAAATCCTCGGGGTGCAGCTCGATCTCGCGAATGCTGCCATCCGCCTCCAACGCGCAGACCCAGCTTAGCCCGGTGATGGTCAACTCGTCGGTCCCGTCGCTGCCATGCACGAGCCAGGCGCGCTCGGATCCCAATTGCCCAAGCGTTTCGGCCATGGGGCGGATCATCGCGCGCGAAAATGCGCCAGTGAGTTGCCGTTTGACCCCCGCCGGGTTGGTGAGCGGCCCGAGGATGTTGAAGATCGTGCGGGTGCCAAGCTCGGCCCGGACCGGCCCCACATGGGCCATCGCCGGGTGGTGCATGGGGGCCATCATGAAGGCGATGCCAACCTCCGACAGCGCCCGTTCGACCACGTCGGTGCCGACCATGACATTGACGCCCATCTGACCAAGCGCATCCGCGGCGCCGGATTTGGACGACAGGTTGCGGTTGCCGTGCTTGGCAACCGGTACACCCGCGCCCGCGACCACGAAGGCGGTGGCGGTCGAGATGTTGAGCGTGCCTTTGCCGTCCCCGCCGGTGCCAACGATGTCCATTGCGCCCGCAGGGCCGTTGACCTTGTTGCACTTGGCGCGCATGACGGCGGCGGCGGCGGCATATTCATCGACGGTTTCACCCCGGGTCCGCAGCGCCATCAGAAGCCCGCCAACCTGACTTGGCGTGGCCTGGCCTTCGAACAGGATGTTGAACGCAACCTCCGCCTCGTCCCGCGTGAGGGGACGGTCAGCCGCCGCGCCGATCAGGGGTTTGATATCGTCACTCATGCAGGAACCTTCATGGTGTCGAGGAAATTCTTCAAAAGCGCGTGGCCATGTTCGGAGGCGATGGATTCGGGGTGGAACTGCACGCCGTGGATCGGCAATTCGCGGTGGCGCAGGCCCATGATCGTGCCGTCCTCAAGCTCGGCATTGATCTCAAGACTGTCGGGAAAGCTGTCGCGTTCCACCACAAGCGAGTGATAGCGCGTGGCCTCAAATGGCGAAGGCAGGCCGGCAAAAACACCGGTGGCCTGGTGGTGCATGATGCCCATCTTGCCATGCACGATCTCGGAATGGCGGATTACGGTGCCGCCAAAGCTCTGACCGATGGCCTGATGCCCGAGGCAGACGCCAAGAAGCGGCGTCCTGGTCTCGGCCGCGGCCTCCACCAGCGCGAGGCAGATGCCCGCCTGATCCGGGTCGCAGGGGCCGGGGCTTAAGAGGATACCGGCGGGGTTCAGGGCCATCGCTTCCTGCACGTTGAGCGCATCATTGCGGTGCACGACAACATCCGCCCCCAACTCGCCCACGTAATGCACGAGGTTATAGGTGAAACTGTCGTAGTTATCGATCAAGAGCAGCATCTTGCCAGTCCTTGCTTTTGGGGGGCTGGAGGCCCCATATAGGGTCGCGCTATACTTGTTCAGTCTTGCAAGGCAGCGTCAAGGGGCGCAAAGCTGGGAAAAAGGCAAATAGAGGGGCAAAGGCAGTGGCACGGGGAACTTTATCAGGCGCGGTCACAGGATTGGTGGTATCGGCCTTGGCTGTTGGCACCGCATCGGTGATGACCGAGGTGCCAGGCGCGGGAGCGCCGGAGGCAACCGCGATCGAAGTACCTGCCGGATCGGAATTCAACCAGGCCCGGGACGACACCGAAGCAACCTTGCCCGAGGCCGAGGCCACGACCGATGCCGCCGAGGTGGCCCGTGTCGAGCCGCCCCAGCCCGATGACCTGAGCCTGATCGACACCGATGACACCGAAAGCGCCGCGCAGCCGGAGACCGGTGATACGGAGGTGGCATTGAACGCCCCCGCCGCCGATGAAAGCGCCCCGGGTATTGCCGCCGACAGCGATGCACCGGTTCAGCCGACCCCGCAGGCTGAGGCGCCCGCGGCCCCGGCAATTGAAGAAGAGCTGTCGATTTCCACCGAACCGGCCCAGCCCGCCTTGCCCGATGTCTCCGAAGAGGATACCGGCTTTGCCACCCCGTCCGAGCCGGAGCAGGCGCCGCCCGCCGAGGAGACTGCCGACACATCAAACACGGCCGAAGAGCCAACCATCGAGGTGCCGGAAGAGCCCGAGGTAGCGGTGATCGAGCCCACCCCAACGGCCGAGCCGGAGCCTGAACCCGTTGCCGAGGCAACAACGGACACAACCGCCGATGCCGGAGAAAGCGGTGATGTGGCCACGGAAGACACCACAGAAGAGACCGCGGAAGAAAACGCCGAGACCGTCGAGGTGCAGGACAGCGTCGTCGCCCCCAGCCTGCCGGTGATCGAGGTTCCTGACGCCTCACCTGACGAGGTGCCTGCAACGCCCGAGCCGCCCGCCGCTCCCGAAGAGGAACTGGCCGCGCTGGCCGAACCTGAGGAACCTTCGGGCACAATCGACGACATTGCGCCGAACGTGACGACGGACCGCCTGCCGTCGGTCACCGATGAGCCGGAGCCGTCTGAGGAAGACACCGCCGTTGCCGCCGATCCCGATGCCGCCGAGCCCGCACCCGCCAATGACAGCCTGCCGCCGATCCAACGGTTCGCCACCGTCTTTGAAAACCCGAGTGAAAAGCCGCTGATGTCGATCGTGCTGATCGACGACGGCAGCAGCCCCATAGGTCTCGATGCGCTCAACAGCTTTCCCTATCCGCTGAGTTTCGCGGTGGATACCGGTTGGGACGGCGCAGGCGCGGCGATGCAGAGATACCGCGATGCGGGCTTTGAAGTGCTGGCCATGATCAACCTGCCTGAAGGTCAGGGCGCGAGTGACACCGAAGTGTCGATGCAGACCTACCTTGAACGTGTCCCGGAGGCCGTCGCGGTGATGGAAGGGGACGGCAGTGGGCTGCAGGCCGGGCGCGAAGCGAGCGAACAACTGGCGCAGATCCTGCGCGATACCGGCCACGGGGCAGTGCTGTTCCCCAACGGTCTCAACACCGCGCAAAAACTCATCGCACGCGAAGGCGTGCCCTCGGCTAGCGTGTTCCGCGACTTTGATGCCAAGGGGCAGAACGCCACCGTCATCCGCCGGTTCCTGGACCAGGCCGCGTTTCGCGCCGGACAGGAAGAGAAGGGCGTCATCATGGTGGGTCGCCTGCGCGCCGACACGATCAGTGCGCTGTTGCTCTGGGGCCTGCAGGACCGCGCAGGCCGGGTGGCGATTGCGCCTGTGTCGGCGGTTCTGACCGCGGAGTAAGACATCTGGTGACCCCGTCCCGGGCTTGACCCGGGACCTCTTGGCGGCGGAGGCCCCGGGGTCAAGCCCGGGGCGGCACGGCCTGCCGCCATTCACCTGGCGCGATACCTTCTACGCACCAGTTTCCCACGCGCCAGCGGACGAGGCGGAGGGTCGGGTGGCCGACATGCGCGGTCATGCGGCGGACCTGACGGTTGCGGCCTTCGGAAATGGTGATCTCGAGCCAGCAATCCGGGACGGATTTGCGAAAGCGCACCGGCGGGGTGCGGGGCCAGAGGTCGGGCGGGTCGATCCGGCGGAGTTTCGCGGGGCGGGTGGGACCGTCTTTCAGCGTCACCCCCGCGCGCAAAGCCTGAAGGGCTGCGTCATCGGGCAGGCCCTCGACCTGCACCAGGTAGGTCTTGCGCATCTTGTGGCGCGGATTGGCGATGCGGGCCTGCAGCTTGCCATCGTCCGTGAGGATCATCAGCCCCTCGCTGTCGCGATCCAGCCGCCCGGCGGGATAGACGCCCGGTACGTCGATGTAATCCAAGAGTGTCGAGCGCGGGCTGTCCTCAGAGCCCCTGTCGGTGAATTGCGACAGGACGCCGAAGGGTTTGTTGAAGAGGATCAGGCGAGCCATCGGCGCCTCAGGAATTGCCATTCCCGGTGAAGCGCGCCGCGTCGGCGGCGGCACGGCGGATGGCGTTCGATTTATGGACGGTTTCCATATACTCCGCCTCCGGATCGCTGTCATAGACCACGCCGCCCCCGGCCTGAATATAAAGGTTTTCATCTTTCACCACCGCCGTGCGCAGGGCGATGCAGACGTCCATATCCCCGTTCGCGCTGAAATACCCGACCCCGCCGCCATAGACGCCGCGTTTTTCCGGCTCCAGCTCGTCGATGATCTCCATCGCGCGGACCTTGGGCGCGCCCGAGACAGTCCCCGCAGGCAAGCCCGCCAGAAGCGCGCTCAGCGCATCCTGATCCTCGGCCAGCTCGCCCACCACGTTCGACACGATGTGCATCACGTGGCTGTAGCGTTCGATAATGAACTCCTCGGTCGGGCGGACGGTGCCGATCTTGCTCACGCGACCGGTATCGTTGCGCCCGAGGTCGAGCAGCATCAGGTGTTCGGCCAACTCCTTGGCGTCGGCCAGCAGGCTTTCCTCGTGGGCGCGGTCCTCTTCCGGGGTCGCCCCGCGCGGACGGGTGCCGGCGATGGGGCGGATTGTGACCTCGTTGCCAAAGACCCGCACCAGGATTTCGGGGCTGGCGCCCACCACCTGGAAACCGCCGAAGTTGAAATAGAACATGAAGGGCGACGGGTTGGTGCGCCTCAGCGAGCGGTAAAGCGCGAAGGGCGGTTGCCGGAAGGGCTGCGTCCAGCGTTGGCTTGGCACGACCTGGAAGATATCGCCCGCACGGATATACTCCTTGGCGGTCTCAACGGCCTCTTTGTAGCCCTCGCGGGTGAAGTTCGAAACCGGCGGCGCGTCCTCATGCGCCTCGCCCAGGTCGCGGGCCTGCTGGGGCAGGGCGCGTTCGAGGTCGCGCACCGCATCCATGACACGCTCGGCGGCCTGGGCATATGCAGCCCGCGCGCTCAACCCGGAATGGGTCCAGGCGGGCGAAACCACGATGACCTCACCCTTGACACCATCGAGCACCGCGATGACCGAGGGGCGCAACATCACCGCATCGGGCAGGCCAAGCGGATCGGGGTTCACATCCGGCAGATGTTCGACCAGCCGGATCATGTCGTAGCCCAGATACCCGAAAAGCCCCGCGCTGGCGGCGGGCAACCCATCGGGCAGATCAATACTGCACTCACCGATCAGGGCGCGCAGATTGTCGAGCGGATGGCCGTCCTGGGCCTCGAACTCCGCCGGGTCAAGGCGGGCCTGCCTGTTGATGCGGCTCGCCTCGCCATGACATTGCCAGATCAGGTCAGGCTTCATGCCGATGATCGAATAGCGCCCGCGCACCTCGCCGCCGGTCACGGATTCGAGCACGAACGCATCGCGCGCCGCCCCCGTGAGCTTCAGCATCAGCGAAACGGGCGTGTCCAGATCGGCCGCAAGCCGGGCATAGACAACCTGGTTGCGTCCGGCGTCGTAACCCTCGGCGAAGGCGTCGAAACTTGGGGTCAGGTCCACTGGCGCGCCTTTCCTACTGGAAGTTCGAGTGTACGGCGTTCAGCGCCTGCTGATTGATCTCGATGCCGGCCCGGGTGCGAATGTCGTTGGCAAGGATCTGGTAAAGATCCTGCGCGATGCTGCCCGCGGTCTGCTCCTGGATGCTTTGGCGCAGGGTGGCAAGATCGGGGTCGGTCGCGTCCGGTTTGCGCACATCGTCAAGCCGCAGCACGAAAAGCCGCCCGCCGCCCTGGATCAGTTCAACATCGCCCTTGGCCATGCCATAGACCACCTCGACAAACTCGGGCGGCACGTCCTCCTGGAACCCGCGGCGTGACAGGCCTTGGGCTGATTGCGCCTCCATCCCCAGATCTTCGAAGGATGTCCCCTCGGTCAGCTGGGCGGCCTGTGCCTGCACTTGCGAGTTCAGGGCTTTCTCGACCTCTTCGCGGCGCCAGGCGTCTTCGACCTCCGTACGGACCTGCTCCAACGGTTGCAGCGTCGGCGGCACCACCTCGTCGAGCCGCATCGCAAAGATGCCGCCATCCTCCAATTGCGCCACGTCTGGATAATCCTCCGCAGTGATCGCACCCGCGGCCTGGCGGAAGGCGTCATAGGCGGCGATGCCGTCAGTCACACCCACATGCCAGTCGATCTGCCCCAGGACCATCTCGGTCTCTTCGGCCAGATCTTCGATCGTGGCGCCCCCGGCCAGAAGGTCATCAACTCCTTCGATCTGGCCATCCACCACGCGGCGGGCACGGTCGCCTGCAATCTCGTCGCGCAGCTCGGGCAGGGCCTGCTCAAACGTCGTCTCGCGCGCGGCCAGAATGGCGTTCACGCGGAAAAGGGCGGGGCCGATCGGGCTTTCGAGCGGGCCGACGATATCCCCGGCCTCGGCGGCGAATACCGCGTCACCGGCAGCTTCGAGTTCGATCTTCTGCACATCGCCCAGGTCAATGTCGGCCAGCGCTAGGCCGCGCTCCTCGACCAGTGCCTCGAAGGTCGCCTCACCGCTGTTGATCCGCTCAAGGGCTGCCGTGGCACTTGCATCATCGGCAAAGGCCAGCCGCTCGACCAGACGCCGCTCGGGCTGGATATACTCCGCCGCGCGGTCGTCATAGGCGGCGCGCAGGGTGTCTTCATCGACCTCGACGGTGTCGATGATCATGTCCGGCGTCATCCACGCATAGGTCAGGCGCTTGGTCTCGGGCGTCGTGAAGGCGGCGGCATTCTCTTCGTGATAGGCGCGCAGGTCGTCGTCCGTCGGCACCGGCAACCCGGTCGCCAGATCGTCACGGGTCAGAACCGCCCAAGTGATGTCACGCTCTTCGGCCAGGAAGTTGAGCAGGGTATCGGTGTAGGCATCCGGCGCGTTTACCCCGCCCAGAACGGCGTTTTGCAGGATCGAGCTTGCTTCCTGCGAGCGCAAACCATCTTCGAACTCGGCCTCGTTGCTGCCTGCCTGTTCCAGGGCAAAGCTGTACGCTTCGCGGTCAAACGTGCCATCGGCGCGTTGAAACGCCTCGATTTCAGTGATCCGCTGGCGCAGGTTGCCATCGCCCATCGAGATCCCGAGGCGGCGGGTTTCCTCTTCAAGCGCGGTGATCGCGACCAGTTGCGACAGCACGGCGGCGTCAAGGCCCGCTTCCTGAGCCTGGGCAAAGCTCACGGGCCCGCCGACCTGGGTTTCCAGCGCACGGATCTGATTTTGCAGAGTGCGGGCATAGTCGTTCAACCCGATCTCGGTCTCGCCCACCGATCCAACGCTGCGCACGGAGCCTGAAAGGTTCGTCACGCCAAAGCCGCCGAGACCCAGGATGAGCAGGCCCATCAGGATCCAGACCAGTGATTTTGAGATACCTTTACCCGCCATGACGCCTTCTTTTCATACCTGAGGATGTGATTTTCTTCGCGACTGTCTACGCGCTGGCCGCAGGAGGGGCAAGGGGCCAGTCCAGTGCCTCCAGCCGTTCAAAGAGCTGACCGATCCCGGCGCGATCCACATTGGCGAACGCGACCCGCATCTGCCGCGCGCCGGCGGGGTCACTATCGGGCATGAACATCGTGCCCGGCAGCAGCAGCACACCGGCCTCGGCCACGAGTTTTTTGGCCAGTTCATCCGATGCCATGGCAAAGGGATGCTGCATGTAGGCGAAATAGGCGCCGCAGCCCAGCAGTTGCCACCCCTTGGCGGCGAGCCGGGGCATGTTGTCTTCGATGGCCGCGCGCCGGTCGAGGATTTCCGCACGTTCACCTGCCAGCCATTGCGACAGGTTCTGCATCCCCCAAAGCGCCGCGATCTGGCCCAGTTGGTTGGGGCAGATCGTGACAGTATCAAGGAACTTCTCGGCTTGGGCCAACCGGTCAGGGGCCGCGACCATGGCGCCGACGCGGTGCCCGGTGAGCCGAAACGCCTTGGAGAAGGAATAAAGCTGGATAAGCGTGTCGTCCCAGTCGGGATCGGCGAAGAGGTCATGTGGCGCGCCGCTACGCGCATCGAAATCGCGATAGGTCTCATCGACGATAAGGGCAATGCCGCGCGACCGGGCGAGGTCAAAGAACGCGCGCACCAGATCGGCGGGGTATTCCACGCCGCCGGGATTGTTCGGCGTGACCAGTGAAATTGCCCGGGTGCGGTCGGTGATGAGCGCCGCGGCCTGTTCCGGATCAGGCAAGAGACCCGCACCCGCGGGCAGCGGAACCGACGTGACGCCGACCATGTCCAGCCACATTTTATGATTGAAATACCAGGGAGTTGGCAGGATAACTTCATCCCCCTCGGCGCAGAGCGTCGCGATCATCGCGCAAAATGCCTGGTTGCAGCCCGAAGTGATGCCGACATTGGCCGCGGTGACCGTACCGCCATAGGCCGCCGACCATTGCTGGGCCACTTCTTCGCGCAGATCGGGCATGCCGAGGACCGGCCCGTAAAGATGCGCTTCGGGCGTGTTCACCGCCGCATCGGCAATGACCTGGCGCAGCGGCTCAGGCGGCGGGTCAACCGGCGCGGCCTGGCTCACGTTGATGAGCGGGCGGTCCGGCGCAAATGTGACCCCTTCGAGCCAGCGGCGCGCCTCCATGACGGGCGGAAAGAAGGTGGTGGCGGTACGGGGTGTCACCATGGGGGTCTCCGGTGCTGCGTGTCAGCGAATGAGGGGTCAGTCGACGCCGCGATAGGGCTGGACATATTGCAGGGCCATGTCCCAGGGGAAGAAGATCCACGTGTCCTGGCTGACCGACGTGATGTAGGTATCGGTCTGTTTCTCGCCCTCGGGTTTGGCGTAGACGCAGGCGAAATGCGCCTTGGGATAATGCGAACGCACCAGTTCCAGCGTCTTGCCGCTATCGACAAGGTCATCGACGATCAGGATGCCCTCGCCATCGCCCATCATCTCGGCATTAGGGGCCTTTAGAACCTGCGCCTCGCGCCGCTGATCGGCCTTGCCGCCGCCGGAATGGTAGGATTTGACCGACACTGTATCGACCGTGCGGATATCGAGCTCGCGCGCGACGATCATCGCGGGGGCCATGCCGCCGCGGGTGATGGCAACAACGGCCTTCCACGATCCATCATCCGGCCCTTGCCCGTCAAGGCGCCAGGCCAGCGCCCGCGCATCGCGGTGCAGCTGATCCCAGCTGACGTGAAAACCTTTTTCGTGGGGCAGGCGGTCGGACATCGGGGTTCCTTTGACGTGAGACAGGATTTGCGCATTGATACAGGCAGAACCGGCGCGCCAAAAGAGGCATTCGGCATTTTTGCTTTCGCACCCGCGCCCGGAGGGTTAGCGTTTGCCCCGAGGTAGCATCGGGGTCGACATGAGGCGGGTGATACGCGCGGTGGTTTTGGTGGTGATCCTGCTCGTCGGGGGTGGGGTGATCCTTGCGCGGTATTTTCCACATGCGGTGCCGGATCGCATCGCCCGACCCTTGGGTGTAGGCGGGGAGATCGAAGAGGTCCGCGCGGCTTTGACCGAGCCGCTCACGGCAGAGCTTGAGCGCAAGGGGCTGCGTTTCGGCGCGCCGGTCTTCATGCGGATATTCAAGGAAGAGGCTGAACTTGAGCTTTGGGTGCAGGGCCCCGCGCGGTTCGAGCTCTTCAAGACCTACGCGATCTGCAACTATTCCGGCGCGCTTGGTCCAAAACTGCGCGAAGGCGACCGGCAATCGCCCGAAGGGTTCTACCGGGTCGGGCGCGGCGCGCTGAACCCGAATTCCCGGTTTCACCTCTCCTTCAACCTCGGCTTTCCGAACGCCTATGACACGGCCCATGACCGGACCGGCAGTTTCCTGATGGTCCACGGCGATTGCGTGTCGATTGGCTGCTACGCGATGACCGATGCGGCGATCGAAGAGATCTATGTGCTGGCCGAGGCGGCCTTGCGGCAGGGGCAGGGCGCGTTTGATGTGCATGCCTTTCCGTTCCGGATGAGTGACGCGCGCATGGCCCGGGCGGCGGGACATGCGTGGTTCGGGTTCTGGGAAGAGCTGAAGCCGGGCTATGACGCCTTTGAACAGAGCGGCCAGGTGCCCGAAGTGACGGCCAATGGTCGCCGGTACGAGGTCGCGGCGCGGTAGCCGGTGTTAGGAACGGTCGAGCAGAAGGCGCAGGCCAAGCGCGCCAAGCACGGCTGCGGTCACCCGGTCGAGGCCGGGCTTGAGGCGCAGGAAGCCGTCGCGCGCGGGCCGCGTGGAGAGAAGCGTGGCAAATGCGAGATAGGCCAGCGATTCAACCACGAATTGGTTGAGGACAATGAGCGCCTTGCCCGAAAGCGCCATGTCGGGCGGGAAGATCACCAGAAGGACCGCCGAAGCGAAAAGGACCGATTTCGGGTTGGCGAGGTTGACCAGCGCCCCGGCGAGGACAAGGTTGCCGCCACTGACGTCGCCGCGGGTTTCAATCGGCTCCGACGCATGACGCCAGGTCGAAATCGCCAGCCAGACAAGGTATGCGGCGCCGATCACCTTGAGCGTCATGTAGGCGAAGGGGAACATCTGGAAAATGACGTTGAGGCCCAGAAGGGCGGCCGCGGTCCAGCCTGCTGCCGTGGCACCAAGGCCGATACCAAAGAGGATGCCGGCGCGCCGACCTGAGGCCAGCGTGGTGCGAATGGCCATCAGCATGGCAGGGCCGGGGCTGAGCAGGGCCGCCAGCAGTGCCAGGTTGAAGGCAATCAGGTGGGTGAGTTCCATCTTGGATCAGGATTTGTCGATATCGGGCGCGTCGACGGCTTTCATGCCAACCACGTGATAGCCCGCATCGACATGCAGGTTTTCGCCAGTGACGCCGCTGCCCAGATCGCTCAGCAGGTAGAGCGCGGAATTGCCCACGTCGTCGATGGTCACGTTGCGCCGCAGGGGGGAATTCAGCTCGTTCCATTTCAGGATATAGCGGAAATCACCGATGCCCGACGCGGCCAGCGTCTTGATCGGTCCGGCGGAGATCGCGTTCACACGGATGCCGTCCTTGCCCAGATCTTCGGCCAGGTATTTCACCGACGCTTCAAGCGCCGCCTTGGCCACGCCCATGACATTATAGTGCGGCATGACCTGCTCGGCACCATAGTAGGTCAGCGTTAGCATCGCACCGCCATCGGGCATGATCTTTTCCGCGCGCTGAGCCACCGCGGTGAAGGAATAGACCGACACGTCCATCGTCATCAGGAAATTGTCGCGGCTGGTGTCCACGTACCGCCCGCGCAATTCGTTCTTGTCGGAAAAGCCGATGGCGTGAACCAGGAAGTCGATCTTGCCCCAGGCCTTTTCGATGGCGGCAAAAGCGGCGTCGATCGAGGCGGGGTCAGAGACGTCGCAGTCGAAGAGGTTGGTCACCCCAAGCTGATCGGCCAACGGTTCGACCCGTTTCTTGAACGCATCACCCATATAGGTGAAGGCCAGTTCGGCCCCCGCATCGGCACAGGCCTTGGCAATGCCCCAGGCAATTGATTTGTCATTCGCGAGGCCCATGATCACCCCGCGTTTGCCTGCCATCAGATTATTCGACATATCGTGCCCTCGGCCAATTTTCTTGTTATACAATTTCTTTAGGCGATTGGCCGTAGGGCATCAAGGGCATGGCGACCCTCCGCCGATGAATGGCGGCTGTTACAAAACCCAGCTTGCTATGTTGGCGCTCCCGGTCTACCCGCTACTAAGAAGATAGTTACGAGTTGGTGACATGACGGAACGCGACGGCATATTCGCAGGCGACAATCCATTCGACATAGCCCGTGGCTGGCTGAACGAGGCGACAGAGACCGAGCCGAACGATCCCAATGCAATTGCATTGGCGACGGTGGATGCCGACGGCCTGCCGAATGTGCGCATGGTTCTGCTCAAGGAAATCGAGGATGACGCCTTCGTTTTCTACACCAATTACGGCAGTGCGAAGGGTCGCGAACTTGACGCGACGGGCAAGGCGGCACTGGTGATGCATTGGAAATCGCTCAGGCGGCAGGTGCGGGTGCGCGGTCTTGTGGAACGTGAGGACGGACCGCAGGCAGACGCCTATTTTGCATCGCGGTCGTTGCAGAGCCGTCTGGGGGCCTGGGCATCCGAGCAATCGCAGGAGCTCAAGTCCCGCGCGACGCTTATGGCAAAGGTGGCCAAGATCACGGCACAGAAGGGGCCAAACCCGCCGCGACCGCCCTTTTGGGGCGGGTTCAGGATACGCCCGCTGGAGGTCGAGTTCTGGGCAGATGGGGCGTTCAGATTGCATGACAGGTTCGTGTGGCGCCGCGCTTCATCGGAGAAACCTTGGGAGATAAAGCGGCTAAATCCGTGACATTCGCGCTACGTAAAATGCAAGGTGCTGAGAGCTATGGGTTTTTTGGGGTTGCATGAGCGCATCGAGTGACGCAAAAGTTGTTAAGGTCTTGGGGACGAAGACTGTTGGGTAGGACAAAGTGACGAAAGACAACGAAGGTACCCGCAGAGTAAAAGGACAAGTTAAGTGGTTCGACCCCGTCAAGGGGTTTGGGTTTGTAGTTGCCGACGAAGGCGGGCCGGATATTCTGTTGCACGCAAATGTACTGCGTAATTTCGGGCAGAGTTCTGTCGCGGATCGCGCTGGTATTGAGATAGATGTCCAGGACACGGATCGTGGTGTTCAGGCTGTCGAGGTGCACGTCATCGAACCACCACAGGATGCCGTATCATCCGGGCTTCTTGACCTGGATGATGTCGATCCGGAAATCATCAACTCTGCAACGCTTGAGCCCGCGCGGGTCAAGTGGTTCGACAAGGGCAAGGGGTTTGGCTTTGCCAATACCTTTGGGCGCGACGAGGATGTGTTTGTGCATATCGAGGTGCTCCGCCGTTCCGGTCTTGCCGATTTGCAGCCCGGCGAGGCCGTGGCAATTCGTGTGATCGAAGGCAAACGTGGCCGGATGGCGACAGAGGTGTGTGGATGGGAAACCGCGGTCAAGGCGCCGGCCTGAAGCGTTTCGACTTACTGGTAAGACGGGTGCAGCCGCTTTTTGCCTTGGGCCGAAGCGGCGCCACCGCATGTTGCCGCGCTCTTGGTGCGGCATCCCTTTTGCTGATGGCCGGGTCGGTCGCGGTCGCGGGTGAGTGCCGTGACGACAAGGTGACCTTGCGCGGCGATTGGGGGCAGGCGAGCTTTACCGTTGAATTGGCCGATGACGAGGCCGAGCGTAACCAGGGCCTCATGTTCCGCGAGAGCATGCCCAAGAGTGCCGGTATGCTTTTCATCTATCCTGGGCCCAGCGATCGCATTGGCTTCTGGATGAAGAACACGCTGATCCCCCTGGATATGGTGTTTCTGGATGAGACCGGCACGGTGCGACGGATACATGTCAACGCCATTCCCCACGATGAACGGCCGATCATGGGCGGCCCTGGGATCATGGCGGTCCTGGAAATCAATGGTGGTCTGGCCGAGGTCATGGGCATCACCGAGGGCAGTCAGATGCGCCATCCCGCCTTCGGCAAGGACGTGGCCGCCTGGCCTTGCTGAGCGTTCCTGCGCCCTTCGCGGTTTTTGGGCTTTTCAATCCGGATAATCGCAATTAGATACGGCCTCGGTCCGGGGCGTAGCGCAGTCTGGTAGCGCACCTGTTTTGGGTACAGGGGGTCGCAAGTTCGAATCTTGCCGTCCCGACCATGAATTCCTTCCGACATGATCTGGCTGATTCTCCGGCGCCGCTCGCCCGGCGATCAAAGGTTTGTAACATTTTCGCGACGACCGATGGCGGCGCCGAACTTTTTTCGGGCGCCATTAATCTACGTTAATTTATTGGACCCACAGGTTTCGGTCAGTGATACCTTGCCTGCGGCCCCCATGAGTTCTTGCGGCTAAACAGGCCGAATAAAAAGGCTTTCCGGGATGGGCGAAATCCGCGCGCGCGGGTTAATCTTCGTAAAGATCTTGGCGAATGAATCACGCGGGAACGTCCGCGCATCTGCGGCTCTCGGCGTCAACGGTTTTTTCCTCAAAATTTTTAAAAATTTTCGTTGACCCGCTAGGGGTGAATACGTCAGTTTGTGTAGACCGGCCGACAAGCCACAACATATAGTGGCGACGGCCAGGCAGGGACAACTAACCCAAACATACCCGGATGCAAGCTCGGGCTGGTGTTCTGCGCCGCGGTTATCGCGTGTTGCAGGGGGATAGATGTCTGTCTGAGGAGAAGGGCAGTCGGCCCGCAACGTCTGGCCGACATATGAAATGAAATGCTGGATTGATGGGGCAGCGCAAAAATGAAAATCGAACGTAAATTTACCCAAGCCGGTCAAGACGCCTATGCGGCTTTGGATTTCAAGATCACCAGTTCAGAGATCCGCAACCCGGATGGCAAGATCGTGTTCCGCCTGGAAGAGGTCGAAGTCCCCAGCGGGTGGAGCCAGGTGGCCAGCGATGTCATTGCACAGAAGTATTTTCGCAAGGCGGGCGTCCCGGCACGGCTGAAGAAGGTTAAGGAGAAGGACGTTCCCGAGTTCCTGTGGCGCTCGGTCCCCGATGGCGATGATGTCGAAAAAGGCGGCGAGACAAGCGCCAAGCAGGTGTTTGACCGTCTCGCAGGCGCCTGGGCCTATTGGGGCTGGAAAGGCGGCTATTTCACCACCGAGGAGGATGCCCAAGCCTATTTCGACGAGATGCGCGTGATGCTGGCCAAACAAATGGCCGCCCCCAACAGCCCGCAATGGTTTAACACCGGCCTGCACTGGGCCTATGGCATCGATGGCCCCAGCCAGGGTCACTATTATGTCGACCACAAAACCAAGAAACTGACCAAGTCGAGCAGTGCTTATGAGCACCCGCAACCCCATGCCTGCTTCATCCAGTCGGTCGCTGACGATCTGGTGGGCGATGGCGGCATCATGGACCTGTGGGTGCGCGAAGCCCGCCTGTTCAAATATGGCTCCGGCACCGGCACCAACTTCTCGTCACTGCGTGCAGCCGACGAGCCGCTTTCGGGCGGTGGTAAATCCTCGGGCCTGATGGGCTTCCTCAAGATCGGTGACCGGGCGGCTGGCGCGATCAAATCCGGCGGCACCACACGCCGCGCGGCCAAGATGGTCATCTGCGACGCGGACCACCCCGATATCCAGGAGTTCATCAACTGGAAGGTCAAGGAAGAGCAAAAGGTCGCCAGCATCGTTGCCGGCTCCAAGATGCACGAGGCCAAGCTGAACGATATCTTCGGCGCGATCCGTGCCTGGGACGGCAGCACCGAGGATGCGGTCGACCCCAAGAAAAACGAGCAGTTGAAAGACGCCATTCGCGGGGCGAAAAAATCAGCGATCCCCGAGACCTATGTGAAACGCGTGCTGGACTATGCCAAGCAGGGCTATGACAGCATCGAGTTTCCGACATATGACACCGATTGGGACAGTGAAGCATATGCGTCGGTCTCGGGGCAAAACTCCAATAACTCGATCCGCGTCACCGATGCTTTCCTGAAGGCGGTCGAGAGTGATGGAAAATGGGATCTTATCAATCGTACTGACGGGTCAGTCGCGGACACAATAGACGCCAGAAAGCTATGGGATGACGTCGGTCACGCCGCCTGGGCCTGCGCCGATCCGGGCATCCAGTACCACGACACTGTGAACGCCTGGCATACCTGCCCGGAAGACGGTGAGATTCGCGGCTCAAACCCTTGTTCTGAATACATGTTCCTCGATGACACCGCCTGTAACCTGGCGTCAATGAACCTGTTGACCTTCTACAAGGACGGCCAGTTCGACGCCGAATCCTATGTCCACGCCACGCGCCTCTGGACCGTGACGCTGGAGATCAGCGTGATGATGGCGCAGTTCCCGTCGCAGGAGATCGCACAGCTTTCTTACGAGTTCCGCACATTGGGTCTCGGCTATGCCAATATCGGTGGCCTCCTGATGAATATGGGTCTGGGCTATGACAGCGACGAGGGCCGCGCGCTTTGCGGTGCGCTTACCGCCGTCATGACCGGTGTATCCTACGCGACCTCCGCCGAAATGGCCGGAGAATTGGGGCCTTTCGCGGGTTACAAGCGCAACAAGGATCACATGCTGCGCGTCATCCGCAACCACCGCAACGCCGCCTATGGCGCGACCGAAGGCTATGACCAACTGGCCGTGAAACCGGTGCCGCTCGATCTGGCCAACTGCCCGGACAGCCGCCTGGCCGATCTGGCGATGGCAAGCTGGGACGAGGCGCTGAAACTGGGTGAAAAGCACGGCTACCGCAACGCGCAGGCGACCGTGATCGCGCCCACGGGTACGATCGGCCTGGTGATGGATTGCGACACCACGGGGATCGAGCCGGACTTCGCGCTGGTCAAGTTCAAGAAGCTCGCCGGTGGCGGCTACTTCAAGATCATCAACCAATCGGTGCCCGCGGCCCTTGAAAAGCTGGGCTATGGCCCCGCGCATATCGAGGAAATCGTGAGCTACGCGGTCGGTCACGGCACCATCGGCAACGCGCCTGGTGTCAACCATACCTCTCTCATCGGTCACGGCTTTGGCCCGAACGAGCTGGAAAAGGTTGACGCGGCGCTTGGCTCTGCCTTCGATATCCGCTTTGTCTTCAACCAGTGGACCCTGGGCGAAGAGTTCTGCACCAACGTGCTGGGTATCCCCGCGGAGAAGTTGAACGATCCGACCTTCGACCTGCTGGCGAGCCTCGGCTACTCCAAGGCCGATATCGACGCGGCTAATGACCATGTTTGCGGCACCATGACACTCGAAGGCGCGCCGCATCTGAAGGAAGAGCATTATCACATCTTCGATTGTGCCAACCCCTGCGGCAAGAAGGGTAAACGCTACCTTTCCGTCAACAGCCACATCACCATGATGGCCGCGGCGCAGTCCTTCATCTCGGGCGCGATCTCCAAGACGATCAACATGCCCAATGACGCGACGATCGAGGATTGTCAGAAAGCCTATGAACTCAGCTGGTCGCTGGGTGTGAAAGCCAACGCGCTTTACCGTGACGGCTCGAAACTGAGCCAGCCGCTGGCCGCTGCGCTTGTCGAGGATGACGACGAGGCCGCCGAAATTCTCGAAAGCGGCTCGACTCAGGAAAAAGCCGCCGTGCTGGCCGAGAAGATCGTCGAGAAGGTGATCGTCAAGGAAATCGTCAAGTCGCACCGCGAAAAGATGCCGGAGCGCCGCAAGGGCTACACCCAGAAGGCGGTTGTCGGCGGCCACAAGGTCTATCTGCGGACGGGTGAATATGGCGATGGCTCCCTCGGTGAAATCTTCATCGATATGCACAAAGAGGGCGCCGGCTTCCGCGCGATGATGAACAATTTCGCCATCGCCGTGTCCGTGGGCCTGCAATACGGTGTGCCGCTGGAGGAGTTCGTCGATGCCTTCACCTTCACCAAGTTCGAACCGGCGGGCATGGTGCAGGGCAATGATAGCATCAAGAACGCGACCTCGATCCTCGACTATATCTTCCGCGAACTCGCTGTTTCCTATCTCGACCGCACCGACCTAGCCCACGTGAAGCCCGAAGGCGCGTCGTTTGATGATCTCGGTCGCGGCGAGGAAGAAGGCGTCAGCAACATCGCCGAGATGTCCGAGGCCAGCGCCAACAAATCGCTCGAAGTGCTGAAGCAGATCAGCTCGACCGGGTATCTGCGCAAGCGTCTGCCGCAGGAACTGGTGGTGCTGCAGGGCGGCCAGACCGTGGGGGCCACGGCGCTCGATGGGGCGGTCGATCCGGTCGCCACGCTTGAAACGCTCGTGCCGGAAACCGCCGCGGCGGTGGCCACAACCACCACGTCGACCACGGCAGTGGCGGCGGCAACCACGATGGATGCGCGCACCAAGGCCAAGATGCAGGGCTACGAAGGCGACCCCTGCGGCGATTGCGGCAACTACACGCTGGTGCGCAACGGCACCTGCATGAAATGCAACACCTGCGGCGCGACAAGCGGGTGTAGCTAAGGAACTCGCGTCCTCCTGGGGCGCGTAGGGGTCTCGGTCTCCTCCAGAGCCGGACCCCGACGAATACCGCCGCTCCTCCACGCAAGGTGAAGGGGAGGCGGAGATAAGGTGAGATCGGACTTACAGGCTCTGGTCTCCCTTCCCGGGGCGGGTGCGCTCGCCCCTGACGACACTCAGGCCGCAGGCAGAAACCGGGCGGTATAAAGAGTGAGCTTGAGTGGCGAAACTTACCGGGGGGCCAAGGCCCCCCGTTTTTCTGTTGCCACTGTCGCAAGACTGCGAGAGAACCGGCCCATGGCACAACCAGCGATCAGCATCTGTATTCCGGCCTATGACATGGGCGGCAAAGGGGCGGGATTTCTTGCGGCCTCCTTTGAGCGGATGGTCGGGCAGGGGTTCACGGATTTCGAAGTTGTCGTTTCGGATCAATCGGATACCGATGGCGTCGCGCAGGTTTGTGCGCGCTATGGCGATCGGCTGAACATCCGCCGGGTGGATTTCACCGACGGGCCGCGGCAATCCTCGGCCAATGCCAACAATGCGATGCGCCATGCATCGGGTCGGATCCTCAAGATCTTGTTCCAGGATGATTTCCTGGCCCGCGCGGATGCGCTTGAGCAGATTGCGCGCGGGTTCGAGGATGCCGGTGCGCGCTGGCTGCTCTGCGGGTCGGGCGTGTCGCGGGACGGGGAGACGGTCGAGAACCCGATGGTGCCGCGCCTTAACGATCAGCTTCGATTTGGCCGCAACACCGTGTCGAGCCCGTCGGTTCTGGCCCTGCGGGCGGAGGTTGGGCTGCATTTCGATGAAAACCTGATCTGGCTGATGGATGTTGAATTCTATGACCGTTGCGCGCAACAGCTCGGCGCGCCGGGGATCCTGCCTGACGTGTTGGTGGCGAACCGGTTGCATGAAGGGCAGGTGAGTGCGCGGGTCACCAAACCCCTGCGCCGGTCGGAGCTGCGCCATGTCTGGCGGAAGACCAGATCCCGCGCGAGCTGGCGCGATTTCCGGGCCTTTGCATATCAATTTCTCAAGGCGCTCTGAGGAGCCTGCGACCTGGTGGTTTTTGACGTTCCTTTGAGGGGAGCGATCTTGGGCTTGGCCGCTTTGCGGACTAACCTGGCATCCAAGAACGAGCCGCGCGATCGCCAGACCGCGGGATGGCGATCTACCGTTCTTAGGCACACTTTATCTTTGCCAAGTCCGGACGACCTCTGATCGGTGCGCAACCTGTCGAAATCGCCAGCCCTTGCGGGCGGTCTGGCGATCGCGCGGCGGCCTGCGGCCTTGATTCCGCGCGGGGTTCGAACTCGAACGTCCGCATTGGGCTCAAAGCGGTCCTCTGATGCAAGTAGTTGGTCAATCTCGCGATAAGTGGCGGTTAAGCGGACGAAGCGGACCTTGGATCGCCATCGAAACAGAGGGCATCGTCCGACCGCGGGTTGGCGCACCTAGCGATGTTCATCGCTCTTTATGGTGGCGTGCACCTCCCACGATCGCTGGGATTGAAACGGTGACGAAGCGCCCGCCCATGGGGCGGTGTCGCCCATTGGGCTCGAACCAATGGCGCCTTCAATGGGCAACCGCTGCCCGGCGGTGCTGCGCACCTTGATTCCGGGCGGGAGCAATGTCCGTATTGGGTTTGGACCCGTTGTTCTATACGGAAAGCGATTGTCACCGTTCACAGCGAAAAAACACCTTCCCGCAAACAAAAACGCCACTCTGCAAGGAGCGGCGTTCTAGGGTGTGCATATTGGCGTTTCAACAATCAGTTCTGAACCGTCGAGACGTTGTCGTAAGCGGCGGTAAAGCCGGTGAGCGATACCTTGATGTTGACCTTCTGGTCGGGGGCCTGCGCCGGTACGATCTGCAGGCTGGCAGCAGCGCCGCGCTTGAACGCATCCACATCCGCCGCCGTCAGGCCGATCCGGGCAAAGCATCCTACGGCACTGCAGAAGGAATAAGAGAAGCTCTTGGACTGACCGCCGTCGATCGACACTAGGAGTTCCCGCGTCAGCAACGTGCCAAGCGGCACGACGATGGTGGCGCCCGCGGTGGCCTGTGATCCTTCTGGCAGCTTGAACAGGCTGAACTCCGCGACGGGGTTGCCCGCATCCTCGCGCAGCAACTGGTACATCTGGCAAAGGTCTTCCTGGCCTTCGCTGCGGAAGCATTTCAGTTGCCAGTCGCCATATGTCTCTTTGATATATGTCGGGTCCTCGACGACCTCTGTGCCCATGTCGAGGCCATCCACCCCGGCGGCATCCTCTTCGGCCGCAGGGTCGGCATCGGTCTCGGCGGCGCCAGCTTCGGCCCCGGTCGTCTCTGTCTCGGTGGTTTCCGCCTCGGGTGCGGCCTCAGGCGCGGCCTGGGCGGGTTCCTCGGTATCAGGTGTGGTGGTTTCCTGTGCATGCAGGGCGGCGCCAAAAACAAGCGCGGCAAACAGAGGCAGGACATTCAATAATCTGGGCATCGGTTCCCCGTTTTGATGGTTACTACGTCTTTGCTGCGCTCTAACATGGTGTGACGGGCGTGTCAGGTCAAAACCATCTGCCAGAACCAGCGATGTGGCGCGAAACTGCCCTCTCTGCGGGCTAATGCCAACCCCAGAAAACCGAAAAGAGGCCAGACGGCCTCTTCTCAAAGTATCTCCCTGCCGGACTGGCCGGCTTATTTGTATCGCGACGCTAGGACAGATGGCCGCAGCGGTCAACAGGCAATGATGAAAAAATGTTATGGACAAAAAAGGGCCGCACCCGAGGGCGCGGCCAGTCTGACAGGGAGGAAGTCACCCAGAGCCAAGAGGACATGAGGCCCCGGGTAGAATTTCATACTGGCAGGAAAACATTAACCGAGTATGTTCAGACCGTGAAAAAAGTAAGACAGAGGGCGAATGCGTTGGAAAATCAGGTTTTTATTGGCGGTGGTGGTGAAGGTTATTGCGAGGCGCAGGGCCTGAATCTGAAATATGCCAACCGTCACGGCCTGATTGCGGGGGCCACGGGCACCGGTAAAACCGTCACGCTGCAAATTCTGGCCGAGGGGTTTTCCGCCGCGGGCGTGCCGGTTTTCTTGTCGGATGTGAAGGGCGATCTTTCGGGGCTTGCAGCGGCTGGCAGTGCTGATTTCAAGTTGCATGACGCTTTCACGAGCCGGGCTGCGACCATCGGGTTCACCGATTACCGCTACGAGGCATTTCCCGTCACCTTCTGGGATCTTTTCGGCGATCAGGGCCATCCGGTCCGTACGACCGTTGCGGAGATGGGGCCATTGCTATTGTCGCGGCTGCTGGAACTGACCGAGGCGCAGGAGGGTGTGATGAACATCGCCTTCCGGGTGTCGGACGAGCAGGGGATGCCGCTGCTGGATCTCAAGGACCTGCAGGCGCTTTTGGTTTGGGTCGGACAGAATGCGGGCGACCTGTCGTTGCGATACGGCAATATCTCGACCCAATCGGTAGGGGCCATTCAGCGGCAATTACTGGTCCTGGAAAACCAGGGCGGCACCAAGCTCTTTGGTGAACCGGCGCTCGACCTCAAGGATCTGATGATGACTGACCCCGACGGGCGCGGGCGGATCAACATCCTTTCGTCGGACAAGCTGATGGGCGCGCCGCGGCTCTATGCGACCTTCCTTCTGTGGCTGTTGAGCGAACTTTTCGAGACACTCCCAGAGGTGGGCGACCCGGACAAGCCCAAGCTGGTATTCTTCTTTGACGAGGCCCATCTTTTGTTCGAAGACGCCCCCAAGGCGCTGGTCGACAAGGTCGAGCAGGTGGCCCGCCTGATCCGATCCAAGGGCGTCGGCGTCTATTTCATCACGCAGAACCCCGATGATGTGCCCGAGGATATCCTGGGGCAGTTGGGCAACCGGTTTCAACACGCGCTGCGCGCTTTCACCGCGCGGGACCAGAAGGCGCTGGTGCGCGCGGCGGAGACCTATCGCCCGAACCCACGGTTCGACACCGCCGAGGCGATCCGCGATGTGGGCGTGGGCGAGGCCGTGACCTCGATGTTGCAGAAAAAGGGCGTGCCGGGGATTGTCGAACGGACGCTGATCCGCCCGCCTTCGTCGAAACTCGGCCCCATTGATGCGGCGACGCGGGAGCAGGTGATGGCCGCGTCACCGCTGGCCGGGAAGTACGACGCGACAGTGGATCGCAAATCGGCTTATGAAATCCTCGCCGCCCGCGCCGAGGAGGCCGCCAAAGAGGCCGAGGTGGCAGAGGAACAGGCCGAAGAGCAATCCGCCGCAGAGCGTGAGTTCAACGCCGGAAGGCGGTACACGGGGATCAAGGTCACGCGCTCCTCCTCGCGCAAATCCGCGCGTGACGTGTCGATAGGCGAGAGCTTTGGCAAGGCCGTGACCGATGTGGTGTTGAAGGAACTGAAAGGCACTACGGGACGTCGTATTGTGCGCGGTATTCTGGGCGGGCTCTTCAAGGGGCGGTAGAGCGTTTGTGCCGCCGGTAGATCAATTTGCCTGAGCCGACCTACGGGATTGCGGAGCCGAGCCGCGCATTGACGACGCGCGCGGTGGCGATCCGACGTCGGTGGTACGCACTTTTTTGTCCGCCAAATCCGGAAATGCTCGATGTGTTGCGCTGACCTTGATCAAATCGCCGCCGCGTGGGAGCGCGGCGTCGATGCGCGGCGGCCTGCGGCTTTGATTCCGCGCGAGGTCACCAAATCCACGGGCAGTGCGGGCCAACGTGGTTCGTCGCCTATCACGTGAACGAAACACAAAAACGCAACGGATCCGTTTCACACACCAATCACCCCAACCGAATTGAACACCGCTTCTCTCACGTCTATGGTGCGCGCGAAACGTCGACCCACAGGACCAGATCATGACCGATACCCCGATTTCCGAGATGTCATTCGAAGCCGCCATGCGCGAGTTGGAAAAGGTCGTGGGCCAGTTGGAACGGGGCGATGTGGCGCTGGAGGATTCGATCTCGCTCTATGAACGCGGGGCGGAGCTGAAAAAACGCTGCGAGGCCAAGCTGAAAGAGGCCGAGGAAAAGGTGGCGGCGATCACGCTCGATGGTGACGGACAGCCCACGGGAACCACCCCGGTCGACGGCCAGTAATCCCGATGCAGGACGCACGCGCGGCGGTCGCGGCCGAGGTTCAATCGCATTTCGACACGATCCTCGCGGGTTTCGGCGATGGCGCCGTGGCGCAAGGCATGCGTTACGCCACCCAAGGCGGCAAACGCGTGCGCGCGCTGCTGGTGATGGAAAGCGCGCGGCTGCATGGCATTTCTGACGACCGGGCGATCTGGCCCGCGACGGCGATCGAGGCGATGCATGCCTATAGCCTTGTGCATGACGATCTGCCCTGCATGGATGACGACGACATGCGCCGGGGACAGCCAACCGTGCATGTGAAATGGGACGAGGCCACCGCCGTTCTGGTGGGCGATGCGCTGCACTCGCTGGCCTTCGAACTGGCCAGCCACCCGGAGGGGGCGGAGACGCCCGAGGCTCGGGCCGATCTGGTACTGACCCTTTCGCGCGCGGCGGGCGGGCAGGGGATGGTCCTGGGTCAGGCCCTTGATATCGCGGCCGAAACTGCAGAAAATCCGCTGACGCTGGATGAGATCACGCACCTGCAGGAGGGCAAGACCGGCGCCCTGATCGGCTGGGCCGCGATGGCGGGGGCGGTGATGGCACGCGCGGATGTTGCACCGCTTCGGACTTACGCGCAGGCGCTCGGGCTAGCGTTTCAGATACAGGACGACGTGATTGACGTGACCGGTACCGCCGAGGCCGTGGGCAAGGCTGTCGGCAAGGATGCCGCCGCCGGAAAGGCCACTTTTGTCTCGCTTTTGGGACTGGATGCGGCAATTACCCGCGCTCACGCCCTTGTTGAAGAGGCCTGCGATGCCCTATCTCTTTATGGTGATGACGCCGAAACCTTGCGGCAGATCGCGCGTTTCGTTATTGCGCGCAAATCCTAGCAAACGTGGGTAGATCCCAAATGTCGAACCGCCCGGAAACGCCTCTTTTGGATCAGGTCCAAAGCCCCGCAGACCTGAAACGTCTCTCGGATGCGGATCTGGGCCGTCTGGCACATGAGCTCAGGGCCGAGACCATCAGCACGGTGTCGGAAACCGGCGGGCATCTGGGTGCGGGACTTGGGGTGGTCGAGTTGACCGTGGCGCTTCACGCGGTGTTCGACGCGCCGCGCGACAAGATTATCTGGGACGTGAGCCACCAATGTTACCCGCATAAAATCCTCACCGGGCGGCGCGACCGCATTCGCACCTTGCGGCAAAAGGACGGGCTGAGCGGGTTCACCAAGCGCAGCGAATCCCCCTATGACCCGTTCGGCGCGGCCCATAGCTCGACCTCGATCAGCGCCGCGCTCGGCTTTGCCGTCGCCCGCGATCTGGGCGGGGCCTGCGAAACCGGCCATGGCGATGCGATTGCCGTGATTGGCGATGGTGCGATGAGCGCAGGCATGGCCTTCGAGGCGATGAACAACGCGGGCCACCTCAAACGCCGGTTGATCGTGATCCTCAACGACAACGAGATGTCGATTGCGCCGCCGGTGGGCGCGCTGTCGTCCTATCTCTCGCGGCTCTATGCCGGGGAGCCGTTTCAGGAATTCAAGGCCGCCGCCAAGGGTGCGGTGTCGCTCCTGCCCGAGCCGTTCCAGGAGGGTGCACGGCGGGCGAAAGAGATGCTCAAAGGCATGGCCGTGGGCGGGACGCTCTTTGAAGAGCTTGGGTTTTCCTATGTCGGGCCTATCGACGGCCACGACATGGAGCAGCTTCTGCCGGTCCTGCGCACGGTGCAACAACGCGCGACCGGGCCGATCCTCATCCATGTGACCACCAAGAAGGGCAAGGGCTATGCCCCCGCCGAGGCCGCCCGCGACGGCGGCCATGCGACTGCGAAGTTCGATATCGTCACCGGCAAGCAGAAAAAGGCACCGTCAAACGCGCCGAGCTATACCAAGGTTTTTGCCAATGCCCTGTTGGATCTGGCGGCGAAGGACGACAAGATCTGCGCGATTACCGCCGCGATGCCCGATGGCACCGGGCTGGACCTCTTTGCCGAACGCTACCCGTCGCGCTGTTTTGACGTAGGGATCGCGGAGCAGCATGCGGTGACCTTTTCCGCCGGGCTGGCCGCGGGGGGTATGAAGCCCTTCTGCGCGCTTTATTCGACCTTCCTGCAGCGCGGATACGATCAGGTTGTGCATGACGTGGCCATCCAACGCCTGCCGGTGCGGTTCGCGATTGACCGTGCGGGGCTTGTGGGCGCTGATGGGGCCACCCATGCGGGCAGCTATGACGTGGCTTATCTGGCCAATCTGCCCGGTTTCGTGGTGATGGCCGCCGCCGATGAGGCGGAACTTGTGCATATGGTCGCCACAGCCGCCGCGCATGACCAAGGCCCGATTGCCTTCCGCTATCCGCGCGGCGAGGGGCAGGGCGTCGAGATGCCCGAGACCGGTGTGCCGTTGGAAATTGGCAAGGGCCGGATCATTTCCCAAGGCTCCCGCGTGGCGCTTTTGTCTTTCGGCACCCGCCTGGGCGAGGTACAAAAAGCCGCCGAGGCGCTGAGCGCGCGTGGCCTGACCCCAACGATTGCCGATGCGCGGTTCGCCAAGCCGCTCGACGAAGAGATGATCCTGTCGCTGGCGGCCGGGCATGAGGCGCTGATCACCATCGAAGAGGGCGCGATTGGCGGCTTCGGCAGCCATGTGGCGCAGCTCCTGGCGGAGAACGGCGTTTTTGATAGCGGGCTGAAATACCGCTCCATGGTCCTGCCCGATATCTTCATAGATCAGGCCAGCCCCGAAGACATGTACCGTGTTGCCGGTCTCGACGCGGCGCAGATCGAGGCGAAGGTGCTTGAGGTGCTGGACATCGCCCAGATCGGCGACCGGCGCGCCTGACATCCTCAGGCTTCCGTGCCGTGGCGCCCTTTTTTTGTTCACTGGGGCGGGCCGCAATCCAGCTCTATTTCAACGACGCCATCTGCGCTTCCCGTTGGTGAGTGTACCCACAGGAATAACTCGCCGTGTCGCAGCACTTTGTCGTTCGGAAGGTCTTCCACCTCTCCATGGGCGAAACCGTCATGGGCCTCTATCCCGATCTGGTCGGGCAACTCGATATAGACCGGCATATATCCATAGCCGACATGTGAGAAAGTGAGCCTTACGTTCGTACCGCTTGGCAAATCAACGGTGGTGCCGTCAACAAGAACGCCAGTTTCATCGTGCAGCGTCTGGCAATTGTAACGCGGATCAAAGACAGCTGATGAAGATTGCGGAAGGCACAGGATGAATACTGCAACTGCAAGGCATTTGGTGATGGGGGTTAACATAAGGTACTTACCGTTTCATGGCTGCCATTTCGACCAAACCGACCTACATTCCCTATCACGTATGGCTGAAAGGGGCAAAGAAACGGTGCTGAGACTGTCAACGGCAATGACGCTGCTGTGTCTGGCAATTGTTCATGCCGGCCCGGCATTTGCGCTGAACACCAGTCAGGGCAACGTGACCCTGACCAAAATGGCCGAGGGGCTTGATGCGCCCTGGAGCTTTGGGTTTCTGCCCGACGGCTCGGTGCTGATCACGGAACGTGACGGGGCGCTGTTGCGGCTGACCGAGGCGGGCCTGCATGAGGTGTCGGGCGTGGCGGAGGTCGCTACACGGGGGCAGGGCGGGTTGCTCGACGTGATGGTCCCGCGCGATTTTGCCACCAGTCGCGAGATCTTCCTGAGCTATTCCAAGAAACAGCCCGACGGAGCCGGAACCGCGGTAGCGGTGGCGCGCCTGTCCGACGACGCGCAAGGGCTTGAGAGCTGGACCGAGATTTTCGACCTGACGCCCGGCTCGTCTGGCGGGCGGCATTTCGGCAGCCGCATTGTCGAGGCTCCTGATGGCACGCTTTTCATAACAATCGGAGATCGCGGGGACCGCCCCTCGGCGCAGGATCTGAGTCGCGAAAACGGCTCGGTCATCCGGATCAACCGGGATGGGTCTATCCCCGTGGACAACCCTTTTGTGGACGACCCCGCTGTGCGGCCAGCGATCTGGTCCTATGGGCATCGCAACCCGCAAGGCGCGGGGTTGGACCCGGACGGCAACCTCTGGGTCAGCGAACATGGCGCGCGGGGCGGTGACGAGGTGAACGCGGTGCGCAAAGGCGCCAATTACGGCTGGCCGGTGATCTCTTATGGCCGGCATTATTCCGGCGCCAAGATCGGTGAGGGCACCGCCAAGGATGGTATGGAGCAACCAGCCTTTTACTGGGACCCGTCGATCGCCCCCTCGGGCCTGATGGTCTACTCAGGCGCCCTCTGGCCGGAATGGGAGGGAGACATCTTTGTGGGATCGCTCAAGTTCGACTACATCGCCCGGTTGGATGGCGCGCCGCTGACGGAGGCAGAACAACTGATGTCGGCAGAGACGGTACGGGTGCGAGATATTCGCGAAGCCCCGGACGGATCCATCTGGTTCCTCAGCGCAGGCGACGGCGCGCTTTATCGGCTGGCACCAGGCTAGGCTCAGGTTCTCTGCCTGGTCACGCGGCTTGCGAAGGTTTGGATCAAGAGAGGAATGGCAGCATTGCGGACAAGACTGCCGTTCGGCTTTCGTCCCGGCGCGGAATCAAGGCCGAAGGCCGCCGCGCGATCGCCAGACCGCCCGCAAGGGCTGGCGATTTGGAGAGGTTGCGCAACGAATTGAGGTTCTTCGGACTTGGCAAAGATAAAGCGCGTTTGACGACGGTTGATCGCCATCCCGCGGTCTGGCAATCCCGCGGCTTTGGACCAGAATGGAGACGGACGCCTTGGACTCGAAACCGGTAATCACCATGGTTGCGCCTTGAGAGACATCGTGTGACCGACCCATGGCCTCAGCCATCAGTAAACCGTACCTTGCCGATGCAGGGCAGGTTGCGGTTGCGTTGTGCAAAGTCGATGCCGTAGCCGACGACGAATTCGTCCGGAATTTCGAACCCGATCCAATCGGCCTTTATGTCCGCCTCGCGGCGCGATGGTTTGTCCAGAAGGGCGATGGTCCGCAGTTTGCGCGGATGGCGGCTTTCCAGCAGGTGCAGCACATGGGCCAGCGTGTGCCCGGTATCGACGATATCCTCGACGACCAGCACATCGCGCCCCTCGATCTCGCCGCGGATGTCCTTCAGGATGCGCACCTCGCGGCTGCTCTCCATCGCGTTGCCATAGGACGAGGTTTCAAGAAAATCGACCTCGACATCCATGTCGAGTTCCCGCACCAGATCCGCGATAAAAACAAAGGAGCCGCGCAAGAGCCCCACGACGACCAATTTTTCGCAACCGGCAAATTCCGCTTTGATCTCTGTCGCCAGGTCCTCGATCCGCGCGGCGATCGACTTGGCCGAGATCATCTGGTCGATCACATATGGTCGATCCGCCATGACACACCCCTTGCACTTTTCCCGCTAGTCTATGAAATAGCGCGCTACTGTCACGCCAAAATTCGCACCATAAATCGAAGACCAAATGCCCACCCATTCCGAGACCCGCCGACTGCCCTTTGACGCACAGCAGATGTATGACCTGGTGGCCGACGTGGCGCGATACCCTGAATTCCTGCCGTGGACGGCCGCCGCGCGGGTGCGCTCGGTCACGCCGCAGCAGGACGGGAGCAAGGTGATGGATGCCGACCTGGTCATCAGTTTCAAGCTCTTCCGCGAACGCTTCCGCAGCCGGGTTGTCTTGTGGCCCGAGGACCTCAGGATCGACACCGAATACCTCGATGGCCCGTTCAAGCACATGAAATCCAACTGGGCCTTCACCCCCGCCGAAGATGGCTGTGACGTGTCCTTCTTTGTCGATTTTGAGTTTCGCAACAAGCTCCTACAGAAGGCGGCGGGCCTTTTTTTCTACGAGGCGATGCAGCGTATCGTGCGGGCCTTCGAGGCGCGCGCCGAAGAGCTTTACGGCTGACCACCCGGTCCCGGGATACGCTCGCCCCTTGGTCCTAAACGCAAAACGGGCCCGCGAATGGGGCCCGTCTCCGCCGTGACGTGAAATCGCTCAGCTTGTCATGTCATAGGCGCGTTCGCCATGCACGGTCAGGTCAAGACCGTTGGTTTCGGTCTCCAGATCGACGCGCAGCGGAGTGATGAGCCCAACGAGTTTGACCAAAACCACGGTCACGATGACGGTAAAGGCCCCCACAATCGCCAGCGACCCAAGCTGTGCGGCCCAGCTTCCGGCACCGAAGGCGGCGATCATGATCGTCCCGAAAATGCCGCCAACGCCGTGCACCGCGAAGACGTCCAGCGTATCGTCAATCCTGAGCTTCTCGCGGATCAGGTTGACCGCCTCCTGACAGAGGACACCCGCGACGGCGCCGATGATCAGCGCCTCGACCGGGCCGACAAAACCGCTGGCGGGGGTGATCGAGGCGAGGCCCGCGATCGTACCTGTCACCATGCCCACGAGGGACGCCTTGCCGAACTTGATCCGCTCCCAGAGCGCCCAACTGAGCGAGGCGGTGGCCGCAGAGATATGCGTGACCGTCAGCGCCATCGCCGCCCCGCCATCGGCGGCCAGTTGCGAGCCACCATTGAAGCCGAACCAGCCGACCCAGAGCATTGCCGCGCCGACCATGACAAGGCCGGGGTTATGCGGCGGGGTGGTGCGGTTTGCGCGCGGGCCAAGGAAGACGGCAATGACCAGCGCGGCCAGACCCGCGGTTTCATGCACGACGATGCCGCCCGCGAAATCCCTGACGCCGGTTTCGCCGAAGATGCCGCCATCCGCCAGGAAGCCACCGCCCCAGATCCAATGGGTTACTGGCGCGTAACAGGTCAGCATCCAGAGCGCCGAGAAGAGAAGCACAAAGCCAAAGCCGATCCGCTCCACGTAGGCGCCGACAATCAGCGCCGGGGTGATGATCGCGAAGGTCATCTGGAAGGCAAAGAACAGCACCTCCGGCAGGGTGCCGAACAGGCTGTCGGCGGTGACGCCCGCAAGGAAAGCCTTGCCCAGCCCGCCCCAGACCGCATTGCCGTCCCCGAAGGCGATCGAATAGCCGAAAGCGAACCACAAGACGCTCATCAGGCAGGCAATGGCGTAGCACTGCATGAAAACGCTCAGCACGTTACGCGCGCGGACAAGTCCGCCATAGAACAGGGCCAGCCCCGGCAGTGTCATGAAGAGGACAAGGGCGGTGGCAACAATGATCCACGCGGTGTCTGCTCCGTTCATTTGATTTCCCCTCTGTGCATTGTTTTTGATCGTTTCGGCGGTGTGATCGCCGAATTTCCGGGCGCAACAAGAAGGGGGGTGGGGATTATCCAACCGTATCGGCTTTTTCAGGGTAAAATGCACAGCAAGCAGGCAAATTTTGCCGCTTTGCCTAAATTTGCGTCAGTATGTGTCTGTCGCGTCTGCCAGCAATTTCAGCGCGTGGGCGACGCTGGCCTGCCGCACCTTGTCGCGGCCCAGGGCGCCGAAGTCGATTGTCTCTGCGCTGGCGGTCGTGGCCGTTGCAATCCCAAAACACACGCGGCCTTCCGGCTTGAAATCAGACCCGCCCGGGCCTGCGATCCCGGTCACGGATACGGCGATATCTGCACGCGACTGTTGAAGGGCGCCGCTTGCCATTTCGACCGCGGTTTCCTCGGAGACGGCACCATATTCCTCAATCGTCCCCTCGGAAACACCAAGATGGCGAATTTTGGCTTGATTAGAATAGGTTACAAACCCACATTCAACCACATCCGAGGAACCGGGGATATCGGTGAGGGCGGCGGAGACCATGCCGCCGGTGCAACTCTCGGCGAGGGCGAAGCGCAAGGATTTCGCGCGCGCCGCTGCAAGGAGTTCGGCCGGGTTCATAGTGCGAGGATCCCATGGGCTGCCCCGGCCAAGAGGGCCACGCCGATGGCCGCAAAGAGCCCGGCAATCACGTCATCCAGCATCACCCCAAGGGCGTCGCCCCGTCGGTCGGCCCAGCCGATGGGGCCGGGTTTGAGGATGTCGAAAAGCCTGAACAGCAGAAATGCCGAAATCCAACCGGGCCAGAGGCTCAGGATATCGGCATTCACATGGCTTGCGCCGAGCGATAATGGCAGGATCGCGATCCATTGGCCCGCGACTTCGTCGATAACGATCTCCGAAGGATCGCGATCTTCTTTTCCTTTTGTTTCCAGTGACGTGGCCCACCATCCTGATGTAAACGCCGCCACAATGCCAAGAAGCAGAAGTGGCGTTCCGCCGATGGCATGCAACACCCATCCCACTGGCAACGCCGCAAGCGATCCCCAGGTGCCTGGCGCAGGGCGCAGATGTCCGACATAGCCGAAGGTTGCGATGGCTTGGGTCAGTCTGCTCATCGACGGATCAGGGTTGCGATGGCCTGGGCGGCGATACCTTCGCCCCGCCCGGTGAAACCCAGCCTTTCGGATGTGGTGGCCTTGACCGAGATCCGGTCAACCTCAACGGCGGTGATGTCTGCGAGGGCTTGGCGCATCGCGTCCGCATGCGGCCCGATCTTGGGGTGTTCGCAGATCAGCGTGACGTCCATATTGCCGATCTCGAAGCCTTTTTCCGTTGCAAGGTCAGCCGCATGGCGCAGGAAGATATGACTCTCGGCCCCCTTCCATTGCGGGTCGGAGGGCGGGAAATGGCGGCCAATATCCCCCTCCGCCAACCCGCCATAGATTGCATCGGTCAGCGCGTGCATGCCCACATCGGCATCGGAATGCCCCTGCAGACCGCGATCATGCGACACCTTCACACCACAGAGCATCACATGGTCGCCGGGGCCGAAACGATGCACGTCATAACCTGAGCCTGTCCGTATATCCATCTGACCTCGCAATGTTTTTTTGGCGCGGGCAAAGTCTTCCGGCCCGGTGATCTTGAGGTTGTCTTCGTCGCCTTCGACCATCGTTACCTCAATCCCGGCCGCGCGGGCGACCTCCACATCGTCGGCGGCGCCGCCCGCGTGATTTCGGTGCGCGGAGAGAATGTCAGTAAAGGCGAACCCCTGGGGGGTCTGCGCCCGGAAAAGGCCCGCACGATCCTGCGTGCCGGTCACGGTATCCCCGTCCCCCCGCCAGAGCGCATCGGTGACAGCAAGCGCCGGGGCAACGGCACGGGCAGGCCCCTCGCGCAGCGCCGCGACGATCTTTGAGATCAGCATCTGGCTGACGCAAACCCGTGCTGCGTCATGGATCAACACGTGATCCGGGGCCGCGTCGGTGAGGGCTTCAAGCCCGTTGCGGACGGATTGCGCGCGGGTTGCACCGCCATGGACGACCTTGATGCGGTCTGTCGGTTCAAAATGCCCGGTATCGTCGGGGTGCAGTACCAAAACAACCGGACCGATCTCGGGCGCAGACAGGAAAGCATCGAGCGTTCGATCGACCACGCGACGACTAGCCAGCATCTGCCATTGTTTGGGCAGATCCCCCCCGGCCCGGGTGCCACGCCCTGCGGCAACGATGATGGCGGCTGTGCTCATGGTTCTTGATTACGGCGCGGCGAGAATAAGCGCAATGGTAGGCATAAGTGCACAAAAATTAGGCATATGGATACGCCACGCATATCAATCGGGCCTGTAATCGTTGTGAAATCGGGGGTAGGTGCCTAAAACACATGTGTTGCACAAGGATTAGGCATTTGACCCTACCCGTAACCAAGGCGTCCGATATACCCGCTGTTCTGCTGGCCCCGCTGGCGGGAATCACCGATTTGCCCTTTCGCTCGCTGGTCTCCGGCTTCGGCGCGGGCCTCGTGGTGAGCGAGATGGTCGCCAGTCAGGAAATGGTGCAGGCGAAGCCGGGGGTGCGCGAGAAGGCGGAGTTGGGTTATGGCATTGCCAATACGGCGGTGCAACTTGCGGGTCGGGAGGCGCATTGGATGGCCGAAGCCGCACGCATGGTCGAAGCCAACGGGGCTAGGATCATCGACATCAACATGGGGTGTCCGGCCAAGAAGGTGACCAGCGCGAGCGGGGCGGGGGCAAGCGGATCGGCCTTGATGAAAGACCTCGATCATGCGCTGACGCTGATCGAGGCGGTCGTTGGCGCAGTTGATGTGCCGGTCACGTTGAAAACCCGGCTTGGATGGGATGACAATTTGCTGAATGCGCCCGAACTCGCGCGCCGCGCGGAGGATGCCGGTGTGCAGATGGTCACGATCCACGGGCGCACCCGTTGCCAGTTCTACAAGGGAGCCGCGGATTGGGCGGCGATCCGGGCGGTGAAGGCGGCGGTTAGCATTCCGGTGATCGCCAATGGCGACATTACAGATGTGGCCAAAGCGCGCGAGGCGTTGCGCCTCTCCGGCGCGGATGGGGTGATGATCGGGCGGGGCGCGCAGGGACGACCCTGGAAACTGGCGGAGGTGGCCCATGCCTTGGGCGGTGGTACTGCGCCGGAAATCCCCGAAGGCGCCGCGCTGGCCGATATGATTTGTGGTCATTACAGCGCGATGTTGGATTTTTACGGGGCTGAATTGGGCAATCGCGTCGGGCGCAAGCACCTCGGCTGGTATCTCGACGATGCCGGTACCGGCGTGGAGATGCGCAAGCGCGTGCTGACCTGCCGCGATGGGGATGAGGTCCTGCGCTTGATCCCCGAGGCCCTTGCGGATCGCGAGAGGGTGGCGGCATGAGCGCGATGGATGACGCGATCTGGACCTCGCTGCCGGTGCCGGCGCTGATGCTGGACGAGGCCGACCGGATCGCGCGGATCAACCCGGCGGCGGAGGGGTTCCTCATGTCCTCGGCTCGCGCCCTGATCGGTCAGCCGGTCTGGGACCGTCTGGCGGTCGATGCCCCGCTCGAAGAGGCCTTGGACCGCGCGCGCCGTCATGATGCGCCGCTTTTCGTCAATGACGTGGATGTGGGGACGGGCGACCGTGCGCCGGTGCAATGCACGTTGCAGATCGCGCCCCTGGCCGGGCAGGCGGGGAAGATGCTGCTTCTGATTTCGCCACGGGAGTTGGCGGGGCGGGTCACGCAGAACATCTCGGTCAAATCTGCCGCGCGTTCGGCCATCGGGATGGCCGAGATGCTGGCGCATGAAATCAAGAACCCCCTCGCGGGGATCACCGGCGCGGCGCAGCTTTTGTCGATGGGCCTCAAGGCGGATGACCTGGAACTGACCGACCTGATCGTCAGTGAAAGCCGTCGGATCGTTTCGCTCCTGGATCAGGTCGAGCAATTCGGCAATGTCAGCGCCCCGGCGCTGCAACCGGTGAACCTGCATGATGTGCTGGACCGTGCGCGACGCTCGGCGATCGTCGGGTTCGCGGCGAAGATGACCGTTGTGGAAGAGTATGATCCCTCGCTGCCGTTGGCGCAGGCGGACCCGGATCAGCTTCTTCAGGTGGTGCTCAATCTCCTGAAGAACGCGGCGGAGGCGGCGGGCGATGCGGGCGGGCGGATCATCTTGCGCAGCTATTATGAACAATCGCTCCGGGTGCGGCGCGACAACGGCGCGGGGCGATCCCTGCCGCTTCAGGTCGAGATCGAGGATGACGGGCCGGGTCTGCCCGAGGATATCGCCGAAGAGGTTTTTGAGCCCTTCGTCTCGGGCCGTGAAAACGGCACCGGGCTGGGGCTCGCGCTGGCGGCCAAGATCCTGTCGGACCATGGCGGCTGGATCTCGGTCAGTTCGACCCCGGGCAAGACGGTTTTCCGGATCTCCCTGCCGCGCGCCGACGAGGCACCGGCGGGACATGATGACAAGGAGCAAAGCTGATGGATGGCACGGTACTGGTCGCGGATGACGATCGCACGATCCGAACGGTTCTGACGCAGGCGCTAACGCGGGCGGGGTGCAAGGTCCATGCCACGTCAAGCCTCACGACGCTCATGCGGTGGGTGAGCGAGGGCAAGGGCGATGTGGTCATCAGCGATGTGATGATGCCTGACGGCAATGGGCTCGAGATGCTGCCCAAGATCGCCGAGGACCGGCCCGGCCTGCCGGTGATTGTCATCTCGGCGCAGAACACGATCATGACCGCGATCAAGGCCAATGAAGCCGATGCCTATGATTACCTGCCCAAGCCCTTTGATCTGCCGGACCTGATGAAACGCACGGCGCGGGCCTTGGACGTCTCGGCGCGGACCCCGAAGAAGCGCGATGCGCCGGATGCGCCGGAAGAGCTGCCACTGATCGGGCGGACGCCTGCGATGCAACTGCTCTATCGCGTGGTGGCGCGGGTGATGAACACCGATCTGCCGGTCCTGATCTGCGGCGATTCCGGGACGGGCAAGAGCCTGATCGCCCGCGCGATTCATGACTTCAGCGACCGGCGCACCATGCCCTTTGTCACGGTCACCCCGGGCGATCTTGTCGATCTTGAGGGGCCGACCAAACTGATGGCGCGGGCGCGGGGCGGCACGATCGTGCTCGAAGAGATCGCTGATCTCGATGCCGAGGCGCAGGGCCGGGTGGTGCGGATGATGGATGCGCCCGGGGATGGTCAGCCGCGGTTCATGGCCACCACGCAGATCAGCGGGTCGGCGGCGATGCAGGCCGCGGGGTTGCGCGAAGACCTCTACTACCGGCTGGGCGGTGCGGTGATTGACGTGCCGTCGATGCGCGACCGGGTGGATGACATTCCGCTGCTGGTGTCGCATTTCCTCGGGCGCTCGGAGCGGGACGGGATGGGCGCGCGGTCGATGTCGGACGACGCGCTGGAACTGATGCGCAGCTATGTGTGGCCCGGGAATGTGCGACAGCTTGAAAACGCCGTGCGGCGGATTGCCCTGACCGCGCAGGGCGAAGAGATCACCCGCGCCGAGGTCGAGGCGATGTTGAGCACGCAACCCGCCGCGCAGCCGGTTTTGGGCCAGAGCGATAGCGAAAGCCTGTCGGAATCAGTGGGCCGCCATTTGCAGCGATACTTCGATCTGCATGGTGAAATGCTGCCGCCTGCGGGGCTTTATGCGCGAATTCTGCGAGAAATCGAACATCCGCTGATTGAAATCTCGCTGGATGCCACTGGAGGAAACCAGGCTAAGTGTGCCGATTTGCTGGGGATCAACCGAAATACCCTGCGTAAGAAGATTACAGAGCTTGATATTCGCGTGACACGCCGCCGCAAGTTGATGTAAAACTGCAACATAGCTGTGGCTATTCGGGGGCAGGCGCCCGCAAGGCCACCATATGTAGCGGGGTGCAACTGTGTGCACCTCAACTGGATGAGGGCAGCCCGTGGCAACGCGGACACGCAGGATAACCTGGGAAAGTCTGAGCCGTCTGAGGCGGCTGCGGCGGTTGCAGATGGCCGCGACCTTCGGGCTGGTGATCCTGGGGCCGGTGCTGGCGATTGCCACCTACCTGGTCATGGGGCCGCTCGATCAGGGCGCGTCGACCAACGTGCTGCGCAGCGTCCTTCTGGCCGATATGGTCTATGTCATCATCGTCGCCGCGCTGATCCTGCAACGGGTGGCGCGGATGGTGGCGGATCGGCGCAAACGCTCCGCCGGATCGAAACTGCACCTGCGCCTGACCTGGGTCTTCGCGATCATGGCGCTTCTGCCGACGATCACCGTCGCGGTTTTTGCCACGCTCAGCGTGAACATGGGGATGGAGGCGTGGTTTTCCGACCGGGTGGGCCGGGTGGTCGACAGTTCCGTGGCCGCCGCGCAGGCCTATGAGGAGGAGCATCGCCGCGACCTCATCACCGATGCCCGCGCGCTGGCATCCTTCCTCAACGCGACCAAACGGGCCGTGGTGTTCATGGACGATGGCGATATCCGCAAGGTTCTTTCCGAGGGGCAGCAAAAGATCCAACGCGGGTTGCGCGAGGCCTTTGTGATCGACGGTACCGGCGATCTGCGGTCGCGCGGGGAGCGGTCGTATCTTTTCGATTATGAGCAGCCCACGTCGATGCAGATTGCCACCGCGCTGGAGGAGGGCATCGTCATCATCCAGGACTGGGACAACAACGAATTCCGCGCGCTGATGCCCCTGACCGAAATCCCCGACCGGTTCCTTTACGTGAGCCGCAATGTCGATGGCGACATCCTGAACCTCCTCGACGAGACGCAGGAAACCGCACGGTTCTACAAGCAACGCGAAAGCGAGCGGGGGCGGGTCCTGTTTGAATTCGGGCTGGTGTACCTCGGCTTTGCGCTGCTCCTGATCCTTGCCGCGGTGTGGCTCGGCATGCTCTTTGCAGAGCGCCTCTCGCGCCCGGTGGGCCGTCTGACCCTTGCGGCGCAACGGGTGGGTGAGGGGGATCTCGACACCCAGGTGCGCGAGGAGGAAGGCGATGACGAAATCGCCATGCTGGGCACCTATTTCAACCAGATGACCCGACAGCTCAAGGGGCAGCGCGACACGCTTCTGACCAACACGCAGCAGATCGAGCGCCGCCGACGGCTCTTTGACTCGGTCCTGGGCTCGGTCTCTTCGGGGGTTGTGGGGCTCGATGCGAAGGGTCGCGTGGCGTTCGTGAACAAGGCGGCGGAACGCTTGCTTGATTGGCACGAGGATCAGCAATCCCTGTCGCTCAGCGTCGCGGTGCCCGAATTCGGCGCGCTTTTCGAGCGTCTGCGCGGCAGTGCCAGCGGTTTCGTGCAGGAAGAGATCAAGGTCTCGCGCGGCAAGCGGCAAGAAAACCTGCTGGTCCGGATGTCCAAACGCCTGAACGAAGAGGGCAAGCGCGAGGGCTATGTTGTGGCCTTTGACGATGTGACCGATCTTGTCGCTGCACAGCGGATGGCGGCCTGGGGCGATGTGGCCCGGCGGATCGCCCATGAGATCAAGAACCCTCTGACGCCTATTCAGCTTTCGGCGGAGCGGATCAAGCGCAAGTTCGGCCGCCAGCTCGATGAAGAAAACGCCGCAAGCCTTGAACAACTGACCGATGTGGTGGTCCGGCAAACCAACGATTTGCGCCGGATTGTCGATGAGTTCGCCAAATTTGCGCGGATGCCCGAACCCGAGACCAAGGAAGAAAGCCTGAGCCGGCTTCTGAAAGAGGCGGCGCTTCTGCAGGAGGGGGGGCAGCCAGACGTACGGTTTGAAACCAATTTCTGCGACGATGATCTGCTGGCCGAGGTGGATGCGACGATGATCTCGCAGGCGCTGACCAACCTCATCAAGAACGCGGGCGAAGCCATTGAAAGCCTTCAGGAAAAAGGTGCGCCGGACGGTCATGCGCCGACGATCCGGGTTAGCAGCGCAATAGAGGACGGTATGGCCGTCCTGCGCATCTCGGACAATGGAATCGGCCTGCCGCAGGACCGCAGTCGCCTGTTTGAGCCCTATGTGACGACGCGCGAGAAGGGCACCGGTCTGGGCCTGCCCATCGTCAAGAAGATCATCGAGGAGCATGGCGGTACGCTGGAGCTGGACGATGCCGACCCCTTCGGCCCGGATGCGCGAGCGGGCGCGATGGCCGTCATTAAACTACCCCTGCTGGCGCAGGCGGAAACCCAACAACAAGACAAACAAGCGGTGTGAGGAAAAGATGAGCGATATTCTGATTGTCGACGACGAACGGGACATTCGCGAGCTGATCGCGGATATCCTCGAAGATGAAGGATACGGAACCCGGCTGGCGGGGAATTCGGACGACGCGATGAGCGCGATCGCCGACAGCCAGCCGGCGCTTCTGATCCTCGATATCTGGCTGAAAGACAGCAACATGGATGGGATCGACATCCTCAAGGCGGTCAAACGCGACTACCCGGAGGTGCCGGTTGTTATCATTTCGGGGCACGGGAATATCGAAATCGCGGTCGCGGCGATCAAGCAGGGCGCCTATGATTTCATCGAGAAACCCTTCAATATCGACCAGTTGATGGTGGTGATCCGGCGCGGCATGGAAACATCGCGCCTGCGCCGCGAAAACACCGAACTCAAGCGCCGCGACACGGCACCCGCCGAGATGCTGGGTGAAAGCGCGGCCTTCCGGACGTTGGTCAGTCAGCTCGATAAGGTGACCAAATCGAATGGCCGGGTGATGCTGACCGGGCCCGCGGGCTGCGGCAAGGAATTGGCGGCGCGCTATATCCACGCCAATTCGAACCGCTCCGAGGCGCCCTTTGTGGTCGTCGGCTGCGCGTCGATCGAAAGCGACCGGATGGAGGAGGTGCTTTTTGGCCGTGAAGGCGAGGACAGGGGCGTGGAGCCGGGTCTTCTGGAAGAGGCCAATGGCGGCGTGATCTATTTCGACGAGGTGGCGGATATGCCCTCGGGGACGCAGTCGAAGATTCTGCGGGTGCTGGTGGATCAGACCTTCATGCGCGTGGGCGGATCGGAAAAGATCGAGGTGGACCTCAGGGTCATCTCCTCAACCAATCGCGATCTGGAGGCCGAGATTGCCGCTGACCGGTTTCGCCGGGAGCTCTATCATCGCCTCAACGTCGTGCCGATTGCCGTGCCGTCGCTGGAGGAACGCCGCGAGGATATTCCGCAACTGGCGGCGCATTTCATCGAGATGTTCAACCAGAGCCAGGGCCTGCCGCTGCGCCAGGTGAGCAGCGAGGCGGCGGCGCTTTTGCAGACCATGAGTTGGCCGGGCAACGTGCGGCAGCTTCGCAATGTGATCGAACGGGTGTTGATCCTCGGCGATGACAGCGACGAGATCGAGGTGCGCGAATTGCCGGGCGAAAGCGAAGCCACGCCGGAAGAGGGCCGCGTGGTCCTTTCAGGCTCGATCGCAACCCTGCCGCTGCGCGAGGCGCGCGAGGCATTTGAACGGGAATACCTGCTGACGCAGATCAACCGGTTTGGCGGCAATATCAGTCGGACGGCGGAATTCGTCGGCATGGAGCGCAGTGCGCTGCACCGCAAGCTCAAATCCCTAGGCGTGGTCACAAGTGCCAAGGCGGGAAATCGCGTCGCCCACGTGAGCGAGGCGGAAGAGGCGGAACCGGCGGAAAGCTGATCTTTGGCGATGCTTTTCCGACCTGTGATTGAAAAAATGCAATCGGGTTTTGACTTACTCGCGCCAAGGTAGTATTTTGCTGGAAAGTACCATATGTACTGAGCAGCAAAAACGGCCTATGATTATGTTAAGCGCCCAGCTTTATGAGCGCGATAATTTGTTGGTTTGCGCGTATTGAAGAAGGAAAAGGATTTAGACGTTAACGGTTTTCCAAGCCACCACTCACGGTTTTGACTGCGGGGCTTTTGTGGACGATCTCTACTTTACCAGCGGTACAGACAGGCGGACGAAGGCGTAACTTCGGCCTTTCCAAAGTAAATGAGCGGGCTGACCACCCTCGGGGCGGGCTATTGCGTGCCGGGTGTCACGATCTGCCAGCGACCGGATTTAAGCCGGATGGCACAGGATTGCGCGGTAACCGGCGGCAAGACCTGCGTGGCGCGCAGGGTTGTGGCCCGCGTTGTGGCCGTGTCGCAGCGTTTGATCTTGGTGCGGACATAACCCTTGTCGGCCATACACTGTTCGGTAACGCGGGTGCGCAACGACAGGTTGGCGTCATAGCTTTCATACCGGCCCGGTGAGATCAGGCGGCGATGCCAACTGCAATGCCCGACCGCATGGCAGACCTTGTAGTTCTGATAGGTCGGCGGGATGTAGCGTGTGCGGATATCTGCCGGAACCTGCCGCAATGCCGTCGTCTCGCAGATTGTTTCGTCACGATCCATCTTGGCGACGGTTTCCCCTTCTTTGTAATAAAGATGCAAGGGAGTGCATCCCGCGGCTAGAATGCAGGCGGCGATCAGGGTTTTTGTACGGTTTTTCATGGCTTTACTCGTATTTGACAGATAACAGGCCGGGCCGTCAGCGGGACAAAGCAATTGACCACGCATTTCCCTTCTGTCATGCAACACCTTCAGAGAGGATGAGGCAAGACGTATGAAGGTCATCATCTGCGGTGCCGGCCAGGTAGGCTGGCAGATCGCCCGCCATCTGTCTGGCGAAAACAACGATGTCACGGTGGTCGACAATAACCCCGATCTGGTCCGCCGGGCCACGGATACGTTGGATGTGCAGGGCATCACCGGTTTCGCGTCCTATCCGGACATCCTGGACCGGGCGGGGGCGCGCGACGCCGATATGGTGATTGCCGCCACCTATTCCGACGAAGTGAACATGGTCATCTGCCAGGTGGCGCATTCGGTCTTTGCGGTGTCGCGCAAGGTGGCGCGCCTGCGCAGTCAATCCTACCTCGATGCGATCTATTCTGACCTTTACCGGCGCGATCACATGCCGATCGACGTGGTGATCAGCCCCGAGCGCGAGGTGGCCCAGGCAGCGTTGCAGCGGTTGGCCTCGCCCGCGGCCTTTGACACCGAGACCTTTCTTGGCGGCAAGGCGCAGCTCATGGGCCTCAGGCTTGATGAGGACTGCCCGGTGGTCAACACGCCGCTGCGGCAGTTGAGCGACCTGTTTTCGACCCTGCGGGTGGTGGTGCTCGCGGTGCGCCGCGAGGGGCGGCTTTTCGCGCCGGAGGCGGGCGATCAGCTTTTTGTCGGCGACGAGTGCTATGTGTTCGCCCCGGTCGAGGATATTCCGCGCACGCTGGAAGTTTTCGGCAAGACCGAGTTCAAGCAGGAGCGCATCGTGATCGTGGGCGGCGGCAATATCGGCCTTGCCGTGGCCCGCGCGCTTGAAGAACGTGGTGGACGGATCCGGGTCAAGGTCATCGAGCGGAGCCGCAAATGCGCCGAGCTGGCCGCCGATGCGCTGGAACGGACGATTGTGCTCAATGGCGACGGGCTTGATTCGTCGCTCCTGAACGAGGCCGGGATTTCCCGCGCCGATGCGGTCCTTGCGGTCACCGATGACGACAAGGTCAACATGCTCTCGGCGGTGCGGGCCAAGGCCGAAGGGTGCCCTTTCGCGATCTCGCTCATCAACGATCCCACGCTGGTGCCGCTGATGAGCCCGCTTGGCATCGACGCCCATATCAACCCGCGCGCTACGACCGTCAGTTCGATCTTGCGCCATATCCGCCACGGCAAGGTGCGCGGTGTCTATTCCATCGGCGATGCCGAGGCCGAGGTGATCGAGGCCGAGGTCATGTCGACCTCCAGCATCGCCGGATCCGCCATCCGCGACATCGACTTCCCCGAAGGCGTTCTGGTCGGCGGGGTCATGAAGGATGGCGAAGTCTTCAAGCCTACCGGCGGGCTCAGGATCGAGGCTGGTGATGTGATCGTCCTGTTTGCGCTGTCGTCCGATGTGCCCATGGTCGAGCAGTTGCTCCAGGTCTCGATTGATTTCTTCTGATCCGATGATCGCCCGCATCCTGTCATTCCCCCTGATCCTGGTGCTGACGGGCCTGTCTGCCGTGGCGATGTTCATCCCGTCGCTGCATGCGCTGGTGAACGAGGATCACAGCGTGTCGCGCGCCTTCGCCTATTCCGGCATCCTGGGGCTGGCGCTTGTGATGGTGGTCGGGCTGGCCATGTCGGGCCGGGAGCGGGTCGGGCAGACCGATTTGCAGAACCTGCTGTCGCTCTTCCTCGCCTTCTCGGTTTTGCCGCTCTTTTTGGCCGTGCCGTTCTACGAGGGGCTTGAGACGACGAGCTTCCTCAATGCCTATACCGAAATGGTCTCCTGTATCACCACCACCGGGGCCACGCTTTTTGAAAACCCCGCGCGTCTCGGCGACACGCTGCATCTGTGGCGCGGGATGGTGGGCTGGGCCGGTGGTCTTCTGATCTGGGTCAGCGCCTCGGCGGTCCTGGCGCCGCTGAATCTTGGCGGGTTCGAGGTCACCGCCAGCGCCGAACCGGGGCAGGGGGAGGCCTATTCCGGCCGGTTCGAACGCGCCACCGCTGCCAAACGCATCCGGCAGATCACGCTGCAACTGGGGCCGATCTATATCGGGCTGACCTGTGCGCTCTGGCTCTTGCTGCTCATTGGGGGCGACCGGCCGATGGTTGCGCTGATCCATGCCATGTCGACCCTCGCCACCAGCGGAATATCGCCCATCGGCGGGGTGCAGAACGGCACGTCGGGCATCACCGGCGAGATGGTAATTTTCCTCTTTCTGCTCTTTGCCTTGTCGCGCCTGACCTTCTCCTCGGACACGGTCACCACCGCGCGCCCGGGGCTCGGTAGCGATCCGGAATTCCGCATCGGTGTGCTGCTTGTTCTGGGGGTACCGCTGCTTCTTTTCGCGCGTCACTGGCTCGGAGCCGCGGACGTGAACGAGACGCCGAATATCTATCTTGCGCTCAAGGCGCTTTGGGGCGGCGTTTTCACCGTTCTGTCGTTCCTTTCGACCACCGGTTTCGAGAGCGCCGATTGGGAAGTGTCCCGCATCTGGTCGGGCCTCGGGACGCCTGGCCTTATTTTGCTGGGCCTGTCGCTGGTCGGTGGCGGTGTCGCGACCACCGCGGGCGGCGTGAAGCTGCTGCGGGTCTATGCGCTCTACCTCAATGGCCGCCGCGAGATGGAGCGGCTGGTGCATCCCTCATCGGTGGGCCGCGCGAGCGCGGGGGGGCGGCGCATCCGCCGTCAGGGCGCCTTTGTTGCCTGGATTTTCTTCATGCTTTTCGCGCTGTCGCTGGCCTTCGTGACGGTGACACTGGCTTTTCTGGGCATGGAGTTTCAGGAGGCGATCGTGCTGGCCATCGCGATGATCTCGACCACCGGCCCATTGGTGCAGGTTGCCGCCGAAGACCCGATCAACCTGCTGCAGATGGGGGCGGCTGCCAAGCTCGTCCTGTCGGCTGCGATGGTGCTCGGGCGGCTCGAAACCCTTGCCATCATCGCGCTTTTCAACCCGGGCCTGTGGCGGGATTGATACGGAAGGGCTTGCATCCCACGTGCAAAGATGAATTTTAGGCTGGTAACCTGTTTCGGCGCGCTACATACTCGTGCGACGTGACTGACGAGTGCCGATCCGCGGTGCATGCAAGAACAAAGGTATTGAGGACAAGATGGCTGCTGACAGACAAAATTTGCAAGACGCATTTCTGAACCAGGTGCGAAAGACCAAGATTCCGGTCACCGTGTTCCTGATCAACGGGGTCAAGCTGCAGGGTGTGATCACCTGGTTTGACAATTTCTGCATCCTGTTGCGCCGGGATGGTCAGTCGCAGCTTGTCTACAAACATGCGGTTTCGACCATCATGCCGTCGCAGCCGGTGAACCTTTACGATGGTGAAGACGCCTCTTGACCGAGACCGCGCGGGAGGCGACCCGGGCCTGGGTTCTGCATCCTGACATCAAGACATCCACTACGACCCGCGACCCGGCGCTTGCGCTGGAGGAAGCGGTATCGCTGGCCCATGCCTTGCCCGAGCTTGATGTGGTGGGCGACGGTGTCGTACGCCTGCCCAAGGCGCATCCCGGCATGCTCTTCGGCAAGGGCAAGATTGACGAGCTGAAGGCGCTTTTCGAGGCCGAAGACGTGGCGCTCGTTCTCATTGACGGGCCGGTCACACCGGTGCAGCAGCGCAACCTGGAAAAGGCCTGGGGGCTGAAACTCCTGGACCGGACCGGGCTGATCCTCGAGATTTTCAGCGACCGTGCCGCAACCCGCGAGGGGGTGTTACAGGTCGAGATGGCGGCGCTGAGCTACCAGCGCACCCGCCTCGTGCGGGCCTGGACCCACCTGGAGCGGCAGCGCGGGGGCCTCGGTTTCGTTGGCGGCCCCGGCGAGACCCAGATCGAGGCCGACCGTCGCGCCATTGACGAACAATTGGTGCGCCTGCGCCGGCAATTGGACAAGGTGGTCAAGACCCGCACGCTGCACCGCGCGTCGCGCGCCAAGGTGCCGTTTCCGATCGTGGCGCTTGTGGGCTATACCAACGCGGGCAAATCGACGCTTTTCAACCGCATGACCGGGGCGGAGGTAATGGCCAAGGACATGCTCTTTGCCACGCTCGATCCCACCATGCGGCGGATCGAATTGCCCGATAGCGGGCCAGAGATCATTCTGTCGGACACGGTAGGCTTTATCAGCGACCTGCCCACGGAGCTGGTCGCCGCCTTCCGGGCCACACTCGAAGAAGTACTGGCCGCCGATCTGATCGTGCATGTGCGCGATATCTCTCACCCCGAAACCGCTGAGCAGGCCGAAGATGTCCGCGCCATCATGGAAAGCCTCGGCGTGGCCAAAGAAACCCCGCAGATCGAGGTTTGGAACAAGATCGACCGGCTGGATGGGGACACGCTCAACACGGTGATGACACAAGCGGCGCGGATGGACGATGTGCTGGCGCTGTCGGCAATTACCGGGGCAGGGATGGCGGCGCTGGTCACCGGCATCACCGAGGCGCTGGCAGGCGATATGGTCGAGGCGACCTTGTCACTGGGCTTCAAAGAGGGGCGCAAGCGCGCCTGGCTCTTCGAACGCGGCCTGGTCGAGGCGGAGACGCAAGGCGAGGATGGCTTTGAGCTGCAGGTACGTTGGAACGCCCGTCAACAGGCGCAATTTTCGCGGCTGTAGGCTGGAGCGGGCGCAAGTCTAACCGTCCGAGCTTTCCGCCTTCCGTTTGAAACGCTGCCGTGTCGGGGATCGGAAGGTCAGTGCCATGGCCCAGAGAAAAGAGGCGAACGCCGTTGCGGTGGTCGTGATCTGCACAAACGGCGCAAGGATGGGCCAATAGGTCACCGTGTTCACGGCATTCCCGGATGTCCCGAGAATGTGATACCCGTTGTTGATGTAAGGATGGCCCGGAAGCGTCGACCAGAGGCCCACATCGGGGTGGCGGCATTTTCCCTCGGCAACCTCTTCGCAGAGGTCTCGCTCGGCCTCGGACAGGTCAGACGTGTAGACGACGATCGCCACCTCGTCGTGCAAAATACGTTCGGCAAACACGCCAAGCCCGTAAGCCGGAAGAAGGTTGAGAAAGAAGATCACACTCCCGGCGAGTACGGCGTCCCTTGCCCCGTCCGGGCCGATGCCCTTGCCGATGGGCAGGGGAATGCGCTTGTACCACCGCCTCTGACTGAAAGAACGGGCGATGCGGCCCTGTGCGACAAAGACCACAGTCAGCAACGGGCCAAGAAGGGTCAGACCGAAATGAGCCGACAGCACCTCGTCGCCCTTTGTCAGAAAACTCAGGTATCCGGTGGTCTCGCTTGATTGCATGTCGATAACAAGCATCACGGCCAGTTGCAGCGCCACCAGCGAGAGCACCTGCCACAGCCTGACCCATCCCTCCGTCGGACGCGGCGGTTCGATCGGCAATTCCGGGATACGCTTGGCGATGCGATGCGCCGGGATCATGTAGGAGGACGGGCCTGCGGTAGAGGAGGCGACCACGATCCCGACAGTGCCGCCCAGGGTGGCGTCATGAACACCGGAACCGCTCGTCCCCGGCGGCAGCGCCTCGTCCTTGAGGGACAGTTGATGCCATCTGCCCACGCTTGGGCGCAGTTGAACCTCTTCGTAGAACCCGGCATCGGTCGCACGTCGCATCCTGAGGATCGTGCCGGAACCGAGATGGTTATCATTGTCCGACTGGTGAACCAGGATTGCCCGGCTGGCCTCGGGCGGGGCCGTTCCACCTGTCAGTTCAAGCAGCGCGATATCCTCGCCCTCCCTCCCGGGCGGGTCCCACGCGACAACAACGGCCGGTTCCGGCAACTCGGTCGCGAAGGGGAAGTTGACCGAAATCGTCGCACCCTCGTGAGGGACGGAGCCCTCGTAGGGCGATCGCTCCAGCGCCAGATTGACAACATGGGCGCAAGTGAGGACGTGGTAATCCGTCAGCAGAATGCCCATCCCGATCAGCCTGTCATCTGGCCCGACAATGCGGGCAATACCGGCGTCCGCGCTCCCGTTCTGATCGCTCATCCAAGCACCACCCTGCCTTCGCCAACGTCCCTTGGATCGCCGGGCAGCGCGGCGGATGTGGCCAGGAGCCCCCTGCGCAACCGATCTGCGTTGAATTTCCCTTCTTCTATCAGGCGCTGGGCGATGACGGCGGCGACCCCGGTGGCGTGCGGCGCGGCCATGCTTGTACCGGTGGAGAGGGCCAAGCCGCCACCGGGAACCGCCGAGCAGATTTTGACCCCCGGTGCCGACAGGTCCGGGGCGGCGTTGGACCTGTCCCAGATTTCATAGGAAGACGAATGCGCCGCCACAGACAGAATTCCGGTGCTGGCGGCCGGTGGCTCGACCTCGACGACATAGCGCGGCCGTTGGCTCGAATTGCCGGCTGCGGCAATAATCAACGGCAATGGCCAACTGACCGCGGACCCCGCAAGGAAGGCGAGCCGTTCGAACACAAGGATGTTCTCGCGATAATTGGCAAGGGCCATCGAATAGGCGGGCGCATCGTCCAGCCCGTCCGCCCGGTGGCGCTCAACCTCCAGCGCAAAGTCCAGCCCCAATGACATGCAGATGACATGTGCCTTGCGCCGCATCGCCCACAAGACGCCATCGGCAACGGTTTCGGTACTGCCCCCGCGCGCGGAAAGAACCTTGGCGACCAGCGCCTCGTCGATGCCGCGGGCGATCCCGATCCGCGTTGAATGTTCCTTCTGGTCATAGGTGGTCGTGACGTCAGCACCGAAGATCGTCCCGGCGCAATGCGTCCCGTGCCCAACCCCATCCTCCAGACCCGTGCCGGTGAAATCCCGGTAACTGTTCGAGAGATCCAATTTGCGGAAGGCAGGATGCGCCGTGTCGATACCGGTATCAAGGATCGCCACTCTGACGCCTGCGCCTGCGGTTTCCGGAAGGGTGTGCGCGCCAACGCTTTCAATACCCCAGGAGATGGCCGGTGGTTCGAATGCCACCTCCTTGGCGTTGGCGGCGCCTGACATGTCCTGGACATGTCTGAAGGGCATGTCGGGCAAGACGCCGACGACTGACTTGTCTCTTTTCAACATGCTGACTTCGTGATCGGTTGCCTCGACCACTTCGGTCCTCAGCGAAGACTGGTCAAAGCCTTCGTGCATGGTGATTTTGTGGCCGACCAGTTGATGGTCCGACAAGGGTGCGATGCCAATGAGGTCATTGGAGAACATCTGGTCGGCTTTGAGGACAACAACTTTTTTCCGTTTCATCGTGGTGATCCCCCTCTCGGAAGTGGTCGGCTATCGAGGTTCATGTGTCGTCGGGGGCAGGACCGCGGGCACCCCGGCCGGTGCAGCGTCTCAACCGTCATGGTTGTCCGACAGCGTTGTTTTCCAATACCTGCACAACTCCTGCCGCGTGGGTTCAACCAATCGACGGAACAACAGGGCGGCAATGACCAGGGCGATGTTCGTGCTGACCCCGAATGCGCCGGTGAGCGCAATCAAAATGGCGCCCACAAAGGTCGCTTCGTCAATGCCGAGCAGTTTTCGATCCGCAACGTCATCAGGATCATCGCTGCACAGAAGGCTGCAAATCTCCCGGATCAGACGTTCCTTGATGCGCCGCCCGAGGGCTGACATGCGGGGGGGATCAGAGAGAGAAACCAGGGCGGTTTCGCTTGTCTGCAAAATGGCTGTCCGGGCCAGTTCGTGTTCAAGCCAGCTATCACCGACACCGGTTCCCGTGCCGTCATCTTTCTCGATTGCCGTGGCAACCAGGATCATCACTTCATCTTCGGCCTCTGCTAAGTTCATTTTCATGCCTTTTGAGTTCCACCTGTCTTGTGTCGTGGGACAAGATTGGCATGGCCGCGTTATTGCAGCGTGATTCCGGAAAACCGGCGCAACGCCGGATACAGGTTGATCTTGTGCGATGCCCGCGCCGAATATCGTCACCGGTTTTTTCGCTATTGCCTTAGCTGGAACGCAATAGGTCTTTATTGACGAGCTTGGCTTTGCGAAGCATCGAAATCGGATAGGTGTCGTCATTCAGAAACTTGTCGATCGTGATCTCCGGTTCAATTTTCTTCAGCCGTTGAAAGATTTCATTCGACTGCTCGAGATCTCCACGGCTGCTCAGGAACCCGATCAAGTACCGCAACGGCGGCCTGAAAGACGGGCACAAGGCGCGCGCGCGCTGTGCATTTTTTATGGCACTGTCGAGATCACCGACGATGGCGGAGGTCAGGGCGACCTGAAAATCGGCCCAGTAGCGAAAGCTCCCCTGACGCGAAAGGTGTTGGGCGGTGCGCGCGGCCTGGTGCGATTTGTTGCTGTTGCCGGAGTAGAGAAGCGCATTGGACCACGCCCACCAGGCGAGAGGGTTGGAGGGGTTCGCATGCACCCCGAGGCGCGACAGATCACAGGCGGCCTGGGCATCGTTGTCCAAAACCAGCCGCGCATTTGCCGACGCTGCCAGAACCACCGAATTTGTAGGCTCGTCAGCAATCGCCCTGGCGCAGCTCTCATCGGCCAGCGCGCGCAGTTCCTCACGCCGCTGGCCTCCGGACTCGACAAAGTCGATGACGGCCAGTTGCGATTTCCAGGCAAGATACAATCCGCGCGGGTTGATCTCATAGGCCCGGTCAAAGAGGTGACCCGCGGCTTCCAGACCGTCGCGCCGCATGGAAAACATCTGTCTGAGGCCCCGTCCAACAAGGAAATTTGCGTCCAGCTCGTCGGGGGAGCCGACAACGGGGCGGCAGAGCAACTCGGACAGCGTATCGCAGATCTTGTGGCACAGATTGAGGTATTCCAGCCCAAACTCGCCATTTCCAACCGGCGCTTGCCCAAGGGCGCTATCCGCCCAATGGGGTCCCGCACTCTGGCCCTCATAGATGGAGGCGCGCAGACCCGTGTAGCCATCCCCGGCCTCAAACGCCTGCACCGCCAGAACCAAAGTACCCGGTTGCGGGATGGCGTTTGTCGATTGCGCCGGAGCAAACTCAACCACCTCCCGCAGCGACCGGTGGAGGATGTCGCCGAAACGCGCTTCGAGAACCCCCAGGGTGCTGTCGGGTTGATTGAAAGGTTCGATGATGAGCTCGCGTCGCTTGCGCGGGCGATCGAACGAAACGGGATGTGCTGCGGCGGCAACCACGGGCTGGCCAGACCGCATCGACGCCAGCCAGGTGTTGAACTCCGGGTCCCGAATATCGATCCCTTCGAGGAATTCACCTTTACCATCTCGTTTGATTTCGATCCGCGAAGGATCGAGGCGAACGACCGTACGATCAGCAGAAAGAATATCCGAGGCCGCCCCGAAGGCGCGCCTTATCTGGACGAGAACCTGTCGGAGGCTTCCCGCGCCCTGTTCCGCGCGGCGATCACTCCAAAGTTTGTCCTGCAACCAAATCCGATGCCGGGTCAGGGTCTCTTCGGTGGCAAGAAGGGCGAGCAGGCCGCAGGCTTTCGCGCTCGATAGCACGATCTCCTCGCCGCCCGAGGTTTCGATTCGAAATCGCCCATTCAGGTGAAAAATGAATTCGATATGTGCATTCCCCAATGTCTTCTCCAAAATCGAAAAAACGCAACCTAACGTCGATGCGGCCCTAATTTGCTGCAATTTATACGTTAACGTACTGTATTTTTTCTCTATCGTTAAGCCTCCGTGAATTCTCGTGCGACCCCGTTGCGCGAGTTGAGCGGTCGGCAGACTATTAATAAGCGAACATTTTGGGGAGAAAACGAATGGTATCCGGATTTGAAATTGGTGGTGGTCATGGCGGCGGACATGGGGGTGGACACGGCGGCGGCCATGGCGGAGGTCATGGCGGCGGACACGGTGGGGGCCACGGCGGCGGTCATGGCGGGGGCCATGGATTATCCCACGCGGGAGGCGGGTACTCGCCCCTTTTGACCCATGCTCTGACAATGACCCATGATGCGACGGTCGGGTATTGGGACGGCGTGAGCGACGTGACCCAACCGGCATTTCCGGCATCCGTGGGCGATCTCGACTACCTGTCGCCAGCGCGGCGCATGCAAGTCACCTTCGGCGAGTTGCTGTCACACTTCCGCGTCTTGGGCAAAGACGGCGTCGCTGAAGTGCATTTGCGAGGGGCGGGCGCGCCGATTGCGAAAATTGTCAGGCCCAGTCCGGCGGAGTTCAAACAACAACTGGTCTACCTGCGCAGCTATGCCGATCTCCGGATCGACCGGAATCCCGAAATTAATGTGCAGACCTCAGACATCCTTTCGTTTTTCGGATCCTTGGCGATGCTCAATGCCTCGCGGCGCAAGCACACGCTTGAACTGTTGCAGCTCACGCAGTCGCTTTGCGTCAGTATCGAGATGCAGGTCAAACATTATTGCCGCGCGCCACGCCCGATTGACTGGACCCACAAGGTGCAGCCTGTGATCCAGACACCGGATCATTCCGCTTTTCCTTCTGGTCACGCCACGGAATCCTTCGCCATCGCAACGGTGCTGTCGGCGTTGGACACGGGAAAGGGGCAAGTCGATGTAAACCACCCGGCGTTCTTGTTGGCGCACCGGATCGCCGCCAACCGCGTGGTCGCGGGCGTACACTTCCCGGTCGATTCCGCCGCCGGTGCGTTCCTGGGATGTCAGATCGGCGATGTCATCAACAGGATGGCCGCGGGCGGTGCCTGTTCCAAGGCCGGTTACGGCCCGGGTGAAGTGGCCCTTGCGGGGGATCAGGATTTCCTGCCGTGCTGGTTCCGCAACCACTACAAACCCGCAGAATTGGAGGGGGCAGCACCAACTTCGGCGGCGCTTAATGAGATGGTTGGTAAGGCCCAAGGGGAATGGTCGACGGCATCCGGAGGTAGCAGCTAATGGCACCGGTCGATCCCCAATGGCATCCATACCAGGATGAAAATCCCAATATCTCGGCCTATGTCCACTGGTTGCAATCCCGGAAGACACAGGCAGGGCCAGGCAGCCAATTCTTGGCCGACATGCAGTCCGTCTCGAGGGCAGATGCGCTGGCTGTGCATTTTCTTGGCGGTGCAAGCGAACCCGATGCCTATGTCGTTCACGCGATGTCGCTGCATGATGATGACATGCGCCGCCGGACCATCGAACGTTTCGGCATTCGGGGCAATGCGGACAGCAATGCGCTGATCCGCCGGATGACCACCTTGGTGCCACAAGTCGACAAGCTGCCAACGGCGCCGGGTATCCAGGCGATCGTGGGGGTGATAGACACTGATATCGCCCTGGGGCATCGGGCGTTTCGCGATGCGCAGGGCGCAAGCCGCGTGCTTGCCGCCTGGCAGATGGAGGCGGAGGGCGATGCCGAAACCAACCTCCCGCTTGGCCATGCGCTTTACCGTGATCGTCTCACCGAACTTCTGGAAAAACATAGCGGCGGCAGGCTGGATGGCCCGCTCGACACTTATGCTTTCAACACCGAGGCGGGACTCTTGAACATGTCGGAGCCGTTCGGACCACACGCGCTTGCGGGAAGGTTCGCCCATGGCACACATGTGCTGGATTTGGCCGCCGGGTGCGACCCGAATGATCCCGATGGGTTTGCCGGGAAGGTTGGGATTATTACGGTCACTCTTCCAAGTCGTCGGATATTCGGCGAATCCGGTGAGTTCCTGGACTTGTTTATGGTCCTGGCGCTGCAGTACATCCACGACGTTTCCGATGCGATCTGGAAAAAGACCTATGGGCAGGCAGAGATGAAGGTCTTTGGTTATCCGACTGTGGTCAACTTGTCCTTTGGTCGTCAGGCAGCGTCAAAGAACCCGGATATCGACCTGTTTCCGCAATTCATCAATCGGTTGAAGCAAAAGCGAAAGACGCTTGTTGCGGGCAAAAAATATGAGAAGGCCGCCCGCTTTGAGGTGGTCATGCCCGCCGGTAACGACAATCAGGACCGCGTTCATTCCAACCACAAGCTGAAACCCGACGAAACAGCGTGCCTGACATGGCGCCTGCAGCCCGGGGACCAGTCCGGCAACTTTGTCGAGATCTGGGCCGACAATACCGAAGAGGGTTCAAATAACGATCCTGAGGTCGCTCTGGCGGTCTCGCCGCCCGGCACAGACCAGGCACTAACAGCAGGTGAACCGGGGACGATGCTCGATGTGCAAAATGGCGTCCGCATTTATAGCCTGTCGGTGCCGGAGCCGGTCGGTACAATGACCGGGAAGCCGCCCAAATGGCAGGGCTTCCTGATCTGCACTGCCCCGACAGAAAGTCCCTTGCCGAATGCGCAGGTTGTTCCGTCAGGGGCGTGGACAATCAAGATCCGCAATATGAGCAAGGGCAATATCCGGGTTCGCGGCATGATCCAGACGGATCAGTCCACGCTGCCATCGGGACGGGTGGGGCGGCGATCCTATTTTGACGACAAAGACTATCAACGTTTCACCGACATTGGCGGTGAACGGGATGCCATCCTCTTCGATGACAAGTTCGGCGACAAGAAATGGACGGTGACCGATAGTGACGGGGGCGTGACACGGCATGGCTCGATGAGCGCCTCTTCGACGCATAAGGGTGTCGCCTGCGTGGCGGGGTATCGGCTAAGCGACGGATGCCCGACACCGTACTCGGCGGCAGGTCTTGGGCCAGAGGTGGCGGCGCCTGGCGAAAACGCCCGACGGGCACCAACGGCCAGCCTGCCGACCGATGACAGCCGCACCCATGCGGGTCTTTTGGCGGCCGGTGCCAGCGACGGATCATGCGTCCCCATGCGCGGGACCAGTTTTGCGTCGGCACTGGCAACCCGGTTCGTGGCGCAGAGCTTTGTTGAGGCGCTGGAAACTGGAGATGTCGTAAAATCTGCCAGTTCCTATCTCTATCCCGCATCTGTTCGCAGCGAGGGAAAAGGCCCCTTTCCGATCCCGTATCATTCGGACGGAACGGAAGACGAGATTACAGCGGCGAAACTGGGTGGGGGACGGATTTCGCATCCCAAACCACCGATAATCCCGCGGTTGGGCTACCGCTAAGCCCGACCCGGCCAAACAAGGCGAATTGTTCGACAGAAAAGTAAGAGCCACCGATCCCATGGCGGGGTCGGAACAGGGAAGGTTTGTCCTCAGACAAAAGGAGTAAACATCTTGACACGGCTTTCGATATGCCAAGTGATATGCGCCGGCGCTGTGGCTTTTTCCATTGACGCGTCCCCTGCAAGCGCCGGGGAAAAAGCATCACTTTCGGTACCGGTTTCAGTCCCGCTTTCGGACATCGCCGGGGTGCTGAACAACAAGATCCCGCAGGTTTTGCATCATGCCGGTCCTCGGAAGGAAACCTGTGTCGAGGCGGAGCGGATATGCACCAAGATACCGGAATTCCGGGGCTTCAAGATTTACTCCCGGATGGAATGCGTCGACGTTACGCCCCGGATATCCTGCGATCTCGAAGAACATGTTGCCCGCGACGGACCTTTGCAGGTCAATGGCAGTGGCAACCGGCTTGAATTTCATCAAAATATTCTGGCGCGGGCGACGGTTCGTGGACGCGGCGAGATCGGCAAACACATCCGCGAAACGGCACATGCCCGCGCCGCGGTCAGCCTGTCACTCAGCCCGAGCCTGTCGCCTGACTGGCAGCTTTCGGCGCCGATTGATGTGAATTACCGGTGGATCGACCGGCCTCAATTTGTGCTTTTCAATCTGTTCACAGTGACATTCGCCGGCAAGGTCGAACCACAGCTCAACGCGGCGATCGCCGATTTCAAGCAGGATTTTCAGAGGCAAGTCAGGGCAATTCCGGTGCACAAGGCCGCGTCCGAAATCTGGCGCGATCTTCAGCGGCGCGTCCCGATTCGAATACACGGTGCCCGATCACCGGCCTATTTTCACTTCAGTCCGGAAACGATCGGCTTTTCGGGGCTGTCGGTCTCACGATCGGAGTTGCGGCTTGCACTGCATCTCACCGGTGTCGCGAAAATCACGACCACCGGGGATGGCAACCGCAAGACGCCTTTGCCTAACCTTCGCCAGGTGCCGGTCGGTGCCGCCGGGTTCGACCTCAAGGTTCCCCTGCATGTTCCCTATGAAGCCGTCAACAAGACCCTCAGGCAAAAGCTCCCTCTGAGCCTGCCGGTGCGTGCATCCGACGAGCTCCGGGGCGAGGTTCATGTCTCGCGGGCGGTCGTGACGCGGCGCGATGGCAGGCTGGCGCTTAAACTTGATCTGGCCACCGAGTTGAATGGCGCGGCGGCCTGGATCAAGGCGGGTGGTTTCGATCGCTACAAGGGGCAGGTGACGATTTCCGCGACCCCGAGTTTTGACCGGGAAACGCAAACCCTCCGCTTCATCGACGCCAAGGCGGATTTCAAGGACAATTTTGTTCTGAACGCGCTTTCCCGCGTGGTCCTGCGCGACGGATCCGTAATGTCCAAACGGCTGTCTGAACTGCTGGAACTCGATCTTTCGGAAGACGCCCGGCGGATCGGTGACGGTCTCGGACGGGCGATCAGGCGGGAATTGACGCCCGGGGTTTTTCTCGATGCCCAGGCAAGCGCGCGGTTGATCCGTGTACAGACCGGTGTCGAAGGGTTGGACATCACCGCCAAGGTCGTCGGACCGCTTCGCATCCGCGCGCGTAACTGAAACGGCGGGTGGGGAGGGCGCAGATAATGCCGAGCAAAGCACATGGCACCATCGCCGCGTTGATGCTTTGGCCCGTGTTGGCGGCGTGTTCGGTCAATGACTTCGGTGTTGTGGAGGCCAGGGCATTCGCCGCTGGCGATGCCAAGGTCCGGACCACGTCGGCCGTTGGCCTTCATACCGACGCGCGCAATGACCGCTCAAGCCTGACGCTAGGGGTGTTTGACGCCGCGTGGATCGTGCCGCCTGCCTGCCAGGATACGGGGCCCCGCCGTCCACCGCTTCTCTATAGCCGCATGATTGGTTTGCAGATTGCGATTGGCCGCGACGAGCTCCGCTTTTCGCTGGGGCTGCATGAACGCCTGCTGGTGCAGATGACCGGCGAGGGTGCGGGCGCGCACCGGTCGCTGTCCTTCAGGCCAAGCCATCCGGATCAGACGGTCTTTACCGGGCCTGACCCGAAGATTTGTAACGAAAAGGAGAATAAGAAATGAAATTTACCGGATTGATTTTTGCATCCCTGGTGCTTTTGCCAGGGTGCGATACGCGCAACCTCTACGTTGCCCATGACACGGTGCTTGGCATCAACGCCGTGGTCAACCAGGGGCGGCAAAAGGGTCAGCTTGTTGTCGGCTATGACAGGGATTTTGCGACTGTCATCCCCAAATCGGTGGATCCGACCTCGACCGGAGAGAAAGACGCGATGGCTCTCGTCAACTGCACGGAGCTGGAGATCGATGGCATCTACCTGAACGCCTATTCGGACGTCATGATCACCGGTGATGCGGCCGTGGCACACGTCAAAAGCGGCGCACTGACCCCATCCAAATTCGACTGCGAAATCGAGGAGGGCTGAAGAAATGAATAGCTGGACAAAGTTGAAGCCCACAAACCTGCCGATCGCCGGCCTCGCCCTGGCGCTTGCATTTGTATCCGGATGTGAGCGCGCGCTTGTCTTTGCGGACCGCACCGGTGTCAATCTGGCGGTCCGCTCGGATATGGCCGAAGGGTCGCCGCTTGAGGTGAATGCGGGCCTGAAGAGACGGGTCGTTGGCTTCGTACCCGCCAAGGGTGAAAGTGAGGATGGCCGACCCTCGGGCGAGGCGGTCAACATGGTGTCGCGCTTTGATCTGAAGCGAACGAAAGGGGCCGAGGGGCCGTTTTCGGACAAGGTTCAGATCCGCACCAGTTTCGCATCCGGAGGTGCGGCGGTCGAAGCGGCGTCAAAACCGAAGGCCGTCGAAGCCCTGACCAAGGCGCCAGGTTTCGTTCTGAGCGACGATCCACAGGTCAGGAGCGCGGCGCAGAAGCTCTATGACTTCACCGGCCAATCGCCCGATCACGCTCGGGCGTATCTCGCGGTCGCCGAATCCGAAAAGCTCGATGTGGCCAAGGAAGGCGACCCCAACACCCGCGCAGTCAACACGATTACCAATCCGGCGAACGCGGACGGCAACCGCCGCATCGTCGACATTTTGAAACTTTAAGGAGAAAGATATGACCAGCAATGTTATTTGGACCGTTGGAAATGCCGGGCAGGAGCATCTGCCTGGATTGCAGAATAATTGCAGCCTGAGCAATGGCACCCTGGTGACCGAAACCGAGCCGAACGGAAACCTCAAGGTGACCTGCATGGCCAACGCGGCTGCCGCCCCGGCGCCGGGAGCCGGGGCGGGCAACGCGCCAGACACCGTTGCAACCCTCCTGGCGAATGCGGCCGCCGTGCCCGCGATGTCATCGCTCACCGCGCCGGTCAGCCCCACCAAGCGGGATGTCGACCTTGGGCATCTGCATCCGGTCGTGCGGAAAAAAGTTGCGGCGATCCAGCGGCAACTCGACAAGGAGGACATTCCGATGAAGGTCTTCGAAGGTTTCCGCAGCCCGCATCGGCAGGCCTACCTTTATGCCCAGGGGCGGACGCGGCCCGGCGATATCGTCACCGGTGCGAAGGCCTGGGAATCCTATCACCAATATGGGCTCGCCGCCGACTTCGTCAGATTTGAGAACGGCAAATGGAACTGGAACGACAGCACCGCGAAACAAAAGGCGCAGTGGGACAGGTTCCATGAGATTGCGATCAAGAACGGGCTGGAACCTTTGAGTTTCGAACGGCCGCATGTGCAGCTTGCCGATTACTCCCTGACGCGGCTCATGAACGGGGATTACCCCGATGACGGTGATGGTAGTTGGGCGGACAACCTGGCAGGCGCGATCGCGGGTTGGACCGCCGGCAATGCGCCCCCGGCACCGTCGACCGATGAACGCCCGGCCCTGCCGCTCGTTGCGACTGGGACCACCTCGACGGGGGATGGGTTGACCTGGCAGTCGAAATTCGGAGGCGATGCCTGGGCATATAACAGTCACGGCGTTTTCACCAAGGATCACCTGGGTCAGCTCAAACTCTGGCGCACCGCCGGTGCGCCGATTACGGCCAGGGCAATCCTGACGCTCTTTGATACGGCCATCAAGAAAGCCTCGGAGAAATACGACGTACCCCCAGCCCTGATCGTGATGACAATCGCCGCGGAAACCGGTGCATACCGTCAGAACGGGTTTACTGGCCCCCGGACATTCCGTTGGGAGCAAGGCTTTGCCGTCGGCTCAACCGGGGACAGCACCCTCGATGGGCGGGAGAAGGGAGATTACAGCGCAGGGCCGATGCAGGTCATGTCGGATACCGCCCGCTGGACCAACAACAAATATAATCTGGGGTATGACAACGCGGCGGTCTTTCCGTTCTTCAAAAACCGCCCGTCGAGGGCGCCGGACACGCTTGGCCTCTATGATGGAGACATCGCCATTGATGTCGGGACCGCCTATATCCGGCACAATATGAGCAAGACCGGGAACAACCCGCTTCTGGTTGCCGCCGCCTACAATGCCGGGGGGATCTATCCGTCGAGCAAGAACCACTGGCGCATCAGGAGTTACGGCAACCATATCGACCGTGCGGCGGAGTGGTATGGCGATGCATGTGCTGTCCTCAACGAGGTGCAGGGCGCCTGACAGCCTTCATTTGCCGGCTGGTGCGGGCCTGAATGCGCGCCACGGTACCCGGGGGTGGGGTCGATCATTGCGATGCGATCCCGCCTCAACGTCTCAGATCGGCCGATATTAGCGACTGACAGTAACCGATCTTTAGCCGGTCACCTTGATCTTGCCCGTCACCTGAACACCGCTTTCGGCGGCCATGGTCTTGGCAATGACATTGGCATGCACCTTGGAAGTGGTGCCGAGTTTGAGGTCGTCGCATCGCAGGCTGCCGGTATGCTCGCCTTCGATCGTGATCGACTTGGCCGACAAATTGCCCTTGGTCGATCCGCCTTGCTGTACGAAAACGGCATCTGCGGTAATGTCGCCGGTTACTTTGCCGTTTATTTCTATGCCACCTTCACCGGAGCTTACGTTGCCGTCGATGATGAGGTCTTTTTCGATAATGGAATTTGCCACTTCAAACATCTCTCCAGTAGCTCATGGAGATCATAGTCTGAACGCGGACAGGGACCATGGCAACCGCTCGTTGTTTTTCGGCGGAAAATCGGCGGATGACCGACAATCGGCGTGATCGAACCCGCGCGGGGCCGCGATCAGATCTGCACGCCGGTGCCCTGCAACACGCCATGTTCCATCGCGTAACGGGTCAGCCCGGCAGTGGATGAGATCCCGAGCTTGCGCTTGATGTTCTTGCGGTGGGTTTCGACGGTGCGCACCGAGATATCCAACTCGCTCGCCACTTCCTTGTTCGATTTGCCCTGCGCCAGTTGCAAGAGGATCGTCTGTTCGCGATTGGTGAGCTGTTCGCGGTTCGTGCTGTCGAAAGGCTCCAGGGATCCGCGCGCACCGGTGCAGAGATACCGCTGCCCCTGCATCACCGCGTCGATGGCGCGCTTGATCTCATCGGTGGGGACGTCCTTGAGGACATAGCCCATGGCACCGTGGCTCAGCGCGGAGGAGATGTATTCGGGGCTGTCATGCATGGAGAGGATCAGAATGCGCGTGTCCGGGCGGCGCTCCAGGATGATTTCCGTCGCGGTCAGGCCACCGATGCCCGGCATGTTGAGGTCGAGAAGGATCACATCCGGATCGAGTTGCTCAACCTGGTCGATGATCTGCTGCCCGTCGCTCAGCGTGGCGATCACGGCCACATCATCATAGCTTTCGAGGATGGATTGAATGCCCTCGGCCACCATCGGGTGGTCATCGACGATCACGATGCGGGTGGGGGCGGGGGCGCGGTCAGGATCGGTCATGCGCTGGCCTTCTTTTCGGGTTCGGTGGATTTCTCGGGTGGCAACAGGTGGCTCAGTGGCACGGTCGCCTCGATGACGGTGCCGGTCTTGCTCGACAGAATGCGCAGGTTGCCTTCAAGCTGCTCTATCCGTTCCTGCATGTTGCGCAGGCCGAGGCCGGATGACGGCGTGCCATCCGCCTGGGAATGGTCCAGCCCGCAGCCGTTGTCGGCGATCCGCAAGGTGGCCCCGCGGGCATGGCCGCGCACGTCGATGCTGAGCTTGGTGGCGCCCGCGTGGCGCTCGACATTGGTGAGCGCCTCCTGCGCCACGCGGTAAAGCGCGATCTTGGCATTGTCGTCGAGCCGGTTGCGGAACACGACAGTGTTAAACTCGGTCTCGATGCCCGTACGGGTGCCGAAATCCTCGGTCAGGGTCTTGAGCGCGGGGCCAAGGCCCAGATCGTCAAGTACGCCAGGGCGCAGATCGCGGCTGATCCGGCGGACCTCCTGAATGGCGCCGGATAGGTGGTCGATGCCATTATCCAGCGTCCCGGCGGCCCGGGTGGTATCGCCAGTCGAAAGCCGCCGCCGCGCGGTGTCGAGCGCGTATCGCACACCGACGAGGATTTGACTGATGCCGTCATGCAATTCCCGGGCCACGCGCCCGCGCTCCTCTTCCTGGGCGTCGAAAACCCGTTGGGTCAGCTTCTTGAGCTTGGCATCGGCGAGGCGGCGTTCGCGGATGGTGATGAAAAGGCCCGAGCCGAAGACGAGCAGCAGCGTGGCCAGCGTGATGGCCCCGATATAGAGAAACGTCTGTCGGATGCGGGTTTCGACCTCGGCGCGCGAGGCGGCGACCGTGGCCTTGACGTCATCGACGAAGACGCCGGTGCCCACGGCCCATCGCCAATCCTGCAGACCGATGACATATGCTACCATTCGGGCGGTCTCACCGGTGCTGGGCTTGACCGAGGTATAGCTGTGATAGCCACCGCCGGACCGGGCCAGCGCGATCAGCTTGTCGGTGATCGCGATGCCGTTGGGGTCGGTGAGACCGGTCCAGTTGCTGCCGATCAGGTGGGTCTGGCGTGGGCTGACCAAGTTGTTGCCCTCGTAGTCGTAGACAAAGAAATACCCGTCCTGCCCATAAAGCATCCCCGACAGGATCTGCGTGATCATGAGTTTGGCCTTCTCGTCATTCGGCGCGGCGCGGCCATAGATGTTGATGAAGGCCGTGCGGGCGATCGACAGGTAATTCTTGAGCTCGTCCTTCTTGGCCGCGATGAGCTGCTCTTCGAGGTTGCGGATCTCGCGTTCGGCCAGTTGCCGCGATTGCAGCGTCACCAGCACCGAGATCACCACCGCCGCCAGAATGAGCGGCAGGGTGGCGGTCAGAAAGAGCTTTTGCCCGTAGTTTCGCCAAAGTTTGTCGCGTATCTGGCCCATGGCGAATCGATACGTCGAATCACCGGTGATTCCCAGAGTTTGCGCCCGGATGGCGGCAAAATGACCGCAAACTGGTCAAATCTTGTTACCGGAGGCGGGTTTTCTACGCAGTACTCGGTATTCCCAACCCATGGCCGCCACGCTAGGGTGCTGACACTTGCAACGATCCGCGTGCTGCCTCTTTGGGGAGCGGCGCGCATCAATCACTTTGGGAGGTACTTCTATATGGATCGTCGTTCTTTTCTGAAAAATTCGGCTCTGGGTGGCTCGGCTGCGGCGGCAACGGCGCTGGCGGCACCGGCATACGCGCAGGGCAACCGCACCCTGACCATGGTAACAAGCTGGGGCCGTGGTCTGGCGGGCGTTTTTGACGCCGCGCAGAAATGTGCTGACAACATCAACGCCATCACCGACGGCTCGCTGACCATCGACGTGAAAGCGGCTGGTGAACTTGTGGGTGCCTTCGAAGTGTTTGACGCGGTGTCCTCGGGGCAGGCGGACATGTACCACGCGGCGGACTATTATTTCGTCAACCAGCACCCGGGCTTCGCTTTCTTCACCGGTGTGCCCTTTGGCATGACCGCGACCGAGCTGAACAACTGGTACTACCATGGCAATGGCCAGGCGATGCACGACAAGCTGGGCGAGATCTTTGGCCTGAAATCCTTCCTCGGCGGCAACACCGGCACCCAGGCGGGTGGCTGGTTCGCCAAGGAAATCAAGGGCCCCGAAGATTTCAACGGCCTCAAGTTCCGCATGCCCGGCCTCGGCGGCAAAGCGCTCGGCTACATGGGCGCCTCGGTGCAGAACCTGCCCGGCGCGGAAGTGTATCAGGCGCTGGCCTCCGGTGCGATTGATGGTACCGAGTGGATCGGCCCCTGGGCGGACGAGAAAGCCGGCTTCCAGGAAATCACCAAGTTCTACTACACCGCGGGCTTCCACGAGCCGTCGGCGGGTCTGTCGCTGGTGACAAACCGTGAAGTCTTCGAAAGCCTGACACCGGCACAGCAATCGGCAATCGAAATTGCCGCAGGCCATGCCAACGTCTGGAACCTCAGCCAGTTCCTGATGAACAACGGTGCGGCGCTTGAGCGTCTGAAGGCCGGTGGCGTCAACGTCCTCGAATTCCCGGCCAGCGTCTGGGATGCCATGGGCGGGGCCAGCCAGAAAGTCTATGACGAGTTCATGGGCGACGACCTCTTCAAGGAAATCTACGACGACTACGTCGGCTCCATGAAGGCATCGTCGGGCTGGCTGACAAGCTCGATCAGCGCCTACCGCAACCAGCGCGACCGCGTTCTGGGCTAAGGCCTTACGACCAAAAGACGGCGGGTTCCGGCAACGGGACCCGCGCAATGACTGAGGGGCCGCAAAGGCCAGGGATGACAGGCCGCAACAGGCCAAAAGGGGGCGGAGACCAATGCTGGACGCAGTCGTCTGGTTCTTCCAGAACATCGCATTTGCCTTTTACAATTTCGGATACGCGATCACCCACCCGGCAAGCTGGCTGGACTGGTCCGACAAAGAAGCGATCATGCGTTTCGTCTATTACGGCGGCTCGGTCGAGTTCTTCTTTGTCATCTTCACCTTCATCCTGATCATCGCGGGCATCGGCTTCTGGCGAAACGGTTTCATGTGGGGCACCGTGCGTGTCCTCGAAGGGTTTGCCAATACCGTGGGCCGCTTTTTTGCCTGGGCCGGGCTTCTGATGGTGCTGCAACAGATCATCATCGTCTTTATCCAGCGCGTCTTTACCCGGCCGGACATCGTGCTGGGCTTCGGCATCCCGATGCAGTTCGACATCAGCTGGTGGGCCGAAGAATTGAAATTCTATAACGCGCTCGTGGTGTGCCTGTGCTGCACCTACACCTTCGTGCAGGGCGGTCACGTGCGCGTTGACCTGATCTATTCCGCCGTCAGCTTCCGCACCAAGCGGGTGATCGACATGCTGGGCAGCCTGGTCTTCATGATGCCGATGGCGATCCTGACCTGGATGTATGGCTGGTACTTCATGTGGCGGCACATGATCGTGCCGAACCCGTCGGCCAGCGACACGCTGGAGAGGCTGGTGCTGAAATCACGCGCCTTGCGCTGGAACCTGGAAACCATCGGCTTCAGCCCCAACGGGTTCAACGCCTACTTCCTGTTCAAAATCCTTCTGGTCGCCTTCGCGGGCATGGTCTTCATCCACGCGATCGCCTTCTTCCTCCGCTCGTATCTCGAGTGGAAAGAGGGACCGGAAAGCGAAGGAAAATACCTCGACAAGGATAGTCTTGGCGAGGGCGAAGAAGCCTACGAAGGCACGCACTAAGGGGACTATGAGATATGTTATTTGGACTTGATGGCGTCGAAATCGGCCTGATCATCGTCTTTCTCTGCCTCTTTGGCGGGATTCTGTCCGGGTTTCCGGTGGCCTTTGCCATCGGTGGTGCCGGGATCATTTCATTCGCGATCATCGCCGCGCTCGACAGTGCGGGGCTCTTGATCCACCAGGCGATCGACACCGGCAGCGATGCGTTCCGCGCGGTCGTGGCCAGCGGCGTGAAGGCCGAAACCATATCGGTCTTCCGATATCCCGACCTGCCCCGGATCGAACAGCCGGTCTTTATCCAGGGCTGGGAAACCGCGCTTGACCGCAACGTGTCCTTCATCGTCAACCGCATGAACGAACGGGTCCTCGCGGGGCAATCCATCGAAACCCTGCTGGCGGTTCTGATGTTCGTCCTGATGGGCATCACGTTGGAGCGGTCCAAGATCGCCAACGACCTCCTGACCACAATGGCGCGTGTCTTTGGCCCGCTGCCGGGCGGTCTAGCCGTGTCGGTTGTGGTCGTGGGTGCATTCCTCGCGGCGTCGACCGGCATCGTTGGCGCGACCGTGGTGACCATGGGCCTCCTGAGCCTGCCCACCATGTTGCGCAACAATTATTCGCCCGAGATTGCGACCGGTGTGATCGCCGCGTCGGGCACATTGGGGCAGATCATTCCGCCCTCCATCGTGATCGTCCTTCTGGGGACGCTGGCGGGGGATCTCTATTCCGTCGCGCAGGAAAACCGCGCACTGGTTGCGGGCTGTACCGACGCGCTCACCTATCTGGGCGAGCCGGCGGTTGTCTCCGTGGGCACGCTCTTCCAGGCGGCGCTGCTGCCCGGGATCATGCTGGCGCTGCTCTATGCGCTCTATGCCTTCGGCTACGCGCTCTTCAACCCGTCCAAGGCACCCGCTGTCGAGATGGGGTCGAGCAATAACGAGGTTGTCACCCGTGGCGAGGCGCTGACCTGGTATCTGGGTGTGCCGCTGGCGATGATCCTCGGTGTCATCATGCTGTCCTCCGCCGGTGTCGTCGGCTCGCAGAGCCTGATCGTCGACAGCTATTCGGAGCGCGGTGAGGCGGCATCGCTGCGCACCAATGTCAGCCCCGATTGCCAAGCCTCGATGATCGAACTGCACGGGCAGGAAGCCTGGGACAAGGCCGTGGCGGAACAGACCGCGATTAACGATGCGGGTGGCTCGCAGGCCAGCGTCAAGCTGACCGAAGAAGAGATCGCCGAAGCTGTCATCGCGAAAGAGGCCGCCGCCGCGCCCATCGGCACCGGTGTCGCGGTCATCTTCCTGCTGCTTGGCTTGATCCTTGCGGTCGCGCGGGGTGTCAGCCCCTCGTCAACACCTGCGCCTCTGCTGATCGGTGGGCTTGGGATCGTGCTGGGGCTTCTGGTGGATATCCTGCTGATCGCGCCTTCGACCAGCCCGGGGCTCAGCATCATCCTGCTCGCAATCCCGCTGGCAATGGCGCTTTACGGCTGCGCCCACGGGGCAGGGCGGCTGGCGCAGAATGAGCTGATCCGCGTCGTCTTCCCGCCGCTCGTCCTGATCGTCGCGGTGCTGGGCTCGATCCTGGGCGGCATCACCAACCCCACACCCGCGGCAGCACTTGGCGCGGGCGGGGCGATCATGCTCGCCGCCTATCGCAAGCTGCGCGATGACGAACGCTCGGGCAAGGTCATCATCTACGCCACCTTCGCGATTATCGTCGCCATCCTGATGGGGGTGAATTTCGATCTGCGGATCAACGTGGCGGACGTCACCGTCGAGACCTGGATCGCCTTTGCCGTGGCCAAGGCCGCCTATCTCTTCGCGCTTTTCGGCCTCCTGTTCTCGTGCTGGGTGCTTTTCACCGGTGGCGTGCTCTCGCCCATCGTGCGCGAAACCGCCAAGGTCACGTCGATGGTCTTCACCATCCTCATTGGCTCGCAGCTTCTGAACCTGGTGGTGATCTCCTTCGGCGGTGAGCATTACATTCAACAATTCCTCAAGAGCTTCGACAGCGAGTTCAAGGTCTTCCTGATCGTAATGCTGGTGCTCTTCGTGCTGGGTTTCGTGCTCGATTTCCTCGAAATCATCTACATCGTCATCCCCATCGTCGGCCCCGTCATCTATGGCGGCACGTTCGACCCGAAATGGGTGACGATCATGATTGCGGTGAACCTGCAGACCTCGTTCCTCACGCCGCCATTCGGCTTCGCACTCTTCTATTTACGGGGGGTCGCGCCAAAGGAAGTGACCACGGGCCATATCTATCGCGGGGTCTTCCCTTTTGTGCTGATCCAGGTGGTGGGGCTTGCGATCCTGTGGTTCTTCCCGGCGATCGTGACCATCGTGCCGAACCTGATCCCGAATTGATCGGGCCACGGCTCAGAACAAACAAAGGGCGCCTTGCGGGGCGCCCTTTTGCGTTGCGGCCCATTGACGTTTCACGCCGCGCTGAATACGCGGAAAGGGCAGGGTGCAAGGCCCTTCGGCAAGGGCAAGGCAACACATGCTGCTGAGGCATTACGGCGATACGGATTTCATCACAGGGCTGAGGGCGATTGCCGCGCTGATGGTCGTGGCCGTCCACACCCGTGCCTTCGACGGGTTCGGCCCCATCGGCGAGACCGCCAGTGACAATGGCAAATACGGGGTGCAGATCTTCTTTGTGATCTCGGGCTATACGATTGCCGCAACCTACCTCAAGGCGGGGCGCTTCGGCCCGTATTTCATCCGCCGCCTGATGCGGATCGCGCCGCTCTACTACATTGCCGTGCTGGTGTTCTTCGGCCTCATTGCAAGCGGCGCCATGGTCGCCCCCTATTTCATGCAGCTCTATGGCAGCGAGGCGGATGCCTATAACCTGCTGATGCACCTGAGCTTTCTCAGCGCCTGGGATGCCCGCATCGCCAATTCCCTGATCGGGGTGGAATGGACGATCCCGGTCGAGATCTTCTGGTACGCGGCGTTGCCGTTCCTGCTGGCCTGGCGCAGCACGCCGCGCAGCTTCGCCATGATGTTCTTCGGCTTGCTGATCCTGTCGGGCCTGACGCGGGCAGCGGGGGAATTGTGGTTGCCGAAACACGCGGCGCATTTCATGCCCACCACCTATGGCGCCTATTTCTTCCTCGGCGCGTGGTGCCACCACATGCGCGCGCAGATGACAGACACGCCGGGCTTCGCCGCGCATCGCTGGCTTCTTGCCGGGTATGTGGTCTTTGCCCTGGCTTTGTTGACCAAGACCGGCATGTCTGCGGCTCTGATGGCGGTTGCCACGGCCCTTATCATCGTCAGTTACCGGGTGCGCCCGGATGGCGTGCAGCTTCTGCGCTCGCGCCCCTTCATGCTCGTCGGTTCGATCAGCTACAGCATCTACCTTTGGCACCTGCTGGTGGTCTATCTCTGCGTGCGGATCATGGGGGGTACCTACGCGGCGCTACCGGATCTGGCCAAGTTCCTGTTGGTCTCCGGCGCGACAATTGCCCTCTCGGTCGTCACATACCGGCTGATCGAACGGCCAACCAATGCCCTGGGGCGTCGTCTGTCAGATAGGATGACGGTCTAGCGGCTCGGGCGCAGGGGGCGGCCATCGGGCAGGGAGATATCGGCCACCTGCTCGGCAATCGGATCGTTGCTGAGCGGATGGCGCCGCGCGTCGTAATCCGCCGGGTCGCGCATCGGCTCCCAATCACCGTTCACATAGACCTCAAGCCCGGAAAACCCGGCCTTGTAGCCCATCTTGGCGCTGCCGGGCACCCAATAGCCGAGGTAGACATGGGGCAGGCCAGCTTCGCGCGCGATGCGGATATGATCGAGGATGATATAGGTGCCGATACTGTCCTTGGGACGGTCCGGCGTGAAGAACGAATAGACCATGCTCACCCCGTCATCGAGCACATCGGTCAGGCAGACGGCGGCCAATTCGCCCGTCTCCCGGTCGGTATATTCGACCACCCGGGTGCGAATGGGTGTCTCTTCGACCATGGCGGCGAATTCGAAGGCGTCCATATCGGCCATGCCGCCGCTGGCATGACGGCTTTCCAGGTAGGTGCGGAAGAGGTCATATTGCTCGTCCGTGGCCCAGGGAGACGTAGCACGCCGCTCAAGCCCTTCGTTGCGCTTCAACGTGCGCTTCTGGCTCTTCGACATGGTGAAATCTTCGACGGAAATCCGCGCTGAAAGGCAGGCCGCACAATCGGCGCAGGAGGGCCGGTAAAGCACGTTCTGCGAGCGCCGGAAGCCCTGCTTTGAGAGGCCGTCATTCAACCGCTGCGCACCTTCGCCCTGCAACGCCGTGAACAACTTCCGTTCCATCCGGTCCTCAAGATAAGGACAGGGCTGCGGAGCCGTCACATAGAACTGGGGCGCAATGGGAAGTGTGTGGCGCATCTCAACCGGTTACTTGTCGTAAGGGTACGATAACAACAACCCGGTAACACGCCAAGACTTTATGAAAATTGCGATTAACCGGTGGTGGGGTCAGGAACGGGCGCGGCGGTTGATGGCAACGGTCCCCAGCAGGTGATCGCTGAGGCCCTGACCGCGCAACGTCGTCAGCATCAGCACAACCGACGCGATCTGCAGAAGGAAAAACGCCCAGGCAATGCTATAGCCCAACGTGTGCAGGAACGCGGTCGACAGGTCGAACCGGTCGCCCTGCTGGGTGCGGAACTCGATCGCCGTGAGGCGCATGCCCCAGGTGGCCGACCCGCGCGCGATCGTGAGCACGCGGTAGACAAAGCTCACCGTCAGAAAGAGCAAGGGGAAGAAGAGCAACCCAGTGAAGGCGGTAAAGGGCAGGATTAGCAGGCAGAAGATCAGCACGACGACCGTATCCGCCACCCAGGCAACAAGCCGCTTGGTGGGGACATCCGCATAGAAGTCGGGCTGCATCTGCGGGTCGGGGATATGCCAGGTGGTGTCGGTCATCTCGTCCATAGATATAGGAGAAGGAGAGGCCCGGTTGAACCCCGGGCCAGTCGCGTTCAGGCGGTTTTTTCGTCGCCTTCATCGGTTGCCTGCGGCTTGGCGCGCTCGTCCATGAACTGATCGAACTCGGCCTTGTCGCGGGCGTCCCGCAGACGTTGCAGGAACGCTTCGAAATTTTCCTGCTCTTCTTCCAGACGGCGCAGTGTTTCGGTCTTGTAGGCGTCGAACGCGGCATTGCCGGTCGCGCGGTAGACCCCACCATGACGGTGTTTGCTGCCGAAACGAGAGATGCGGTTGCTTGCACAGGACATTTTCTTACTCCAGATCATGTAGGCCAGAAGGGCCAGGCCAAGCGGCCAGAAGAGGATGAAAGAGACAACCATGGCCGCGATCCAGGCGCCACGGCCCTTGCTGTCCAGCCAGGCTTCGGCCCGGTGAAGCCAGCCGGTAAAGCCGGAGGCCGAAGAATTTTGCGCGAGGGTGGTCATCGAGGTTTCCTTTTTGCTGTATCGGGTGTGTATGTGAATGTCTTTCACATTGCTAAGATTGGTATCGTGAACGGCACTTGCAAGGGGCTATGTAAATCTTTTTTACATTAAGCGAGAAAACACCGCAAAAGGTAAGGATTCCACGACTTTTGGGAGGCGTCCCGATTTGGTAGATTTCGCCAAGGAGGGGGGATTTATGCGTTTTATATCGATTATCTTGTTTCTGAGTATTGTGTTGGTAACTGTCGGGGCCTGATCCCGACAGCCCTCTGATCCTGACTTTCCTTGTGCCTTCTCCCGGGGGTTGTCACGCCTCGCTGAACGGGGGTGTGGCGTATGGTGTTGTGCTGGGCGCGTGCATCCCGTTCATCGAAACAGCGGGATATTGCACCGAGATCCATCGGAAAATGACTTTCCAATCCAATTGGTTCGAAACGCCAAAGAGGATGGCAAATTGCCTAGCGCACGGCCTCGATCGGGCCGTCCGCGCTGCCGGTGATGAACTGTTCGAGGTAAGGATCGCCTGACCTGTCCATTTCCGAGACCGGCCCGGTCCACTGGATCACGCCGTTATGCAACATGGCGACGTTATCGGCGATGGCGCGGACTGAGGTCATGTCATGTGTGATGGTCATGGCCGTGGCGCCCATCTCGACCACGATCTCGCGGATGAGGTCGTTGATGACGCCTGACATGATCGGATCAAGCCCGGTGGTGGGCTCGTCAAAAAAGATGATCTCCGGCTCCGCGGCGATGGCGCGGGCGAGACCCACACGTTTCTGCATCCCGCCGGAAAGTTCCGCGGGGAAGAGGTCCGCGACGTCAGGCTTCAGGCCAACGCGGCGAAGTTTCTCGACGGCAATGGCGCGGGCTTCGTCCTTGGGCCGTTTCAGAGAGCCACGCAGCAGGCGGAAGGCCACGTTTTGCCAGACGGGCAGGCTGTCGAAGAGCGCGCCACCCTGGAACAGCATCCCGAACCGCGCCAGGAAGCTGTCACGTTCCGCGCGGGTGACATCCTCGCCATCCAGCGTGATCGTGCCGCTATCGGGGGTCACGAGGCCAAGAATACTTTTGAGGCAAATGGATTTGCCGGTGCCGGAGCCGCCGATGACCACCATTGACGTGCCGCTGTCGATCCTGAGGTTGACACCCCGCAACACCTTGTTGCTGCCAAAGGCCTTATGGACGTCGTCAAGCTCGATCATAGCGAAAACAGGATGCTGGTGAGAAGGAAGTTGGCGGCCAGGATCAGGATCGCGGCACTTTCGACCGCGCTCTTGGTGGCCCGGCCCACGCCCTGGGCACCGCGGCCGGTGTGCATACCGTGATAGCAGCCCAGAAGCGTCGCGATAAAGCCAAACGCCGCGCCCTTGATGAGCGACGAAATCACATCGCGCATCTCGATGAAATCGACGGTGTTCTTGAGATAGGCGGCCGGGTTGAAACCAAGGGATTTGGTCCCGACGATATAGCCGCCCAGGATGCCGATGATGTCCCCGATGCCCACGAGAAGCGGCACCATGATGAGGCCCGCAAGCACCCGCGGCACGGTCAGATACTTCATCGGATGGGTGGAGAGCGTTACCAGCGCGTCGATCTGTTCGGTCACCTTCATGGTCGCGATCTCGGCGGCGATGGAGGAGGTGACCCGCGCGGCGATCATCAGGCCGACCAGAACCGGGCCAAGTTCACGCACCATGCCGATGGCGACAATCTGCGGCACGACCGCCTCGGCATTGAAGCGCGCACCACCGGAATAGATCTGCAGAGCGAGGGCGCCGCCGGTGAAGATGGCCGTCATGCCCACAACCGGAAGGCTGAAATACCCAACATTCAGAAGGCTTTGAAGGATTTCCTTAAGGTAGAATGGCGGTCTCAGCATGTGGCTGAGGGTCTGACCTGCGAATATTGTCAGGCGGCCCAACGTGGCCAGCCCGCCCGTGACGGGGCGGCCGATTGCGGCAAGGAGGGCGAAAAGCCAGCTCATCCGCCGATATAGCGCCGCTGATAGCGGGCACCCACGGAGGTCAGGATTTCATAGCCGATCGTGCCTGCCGCATCGGCCAGCGTATCAACACACTGTGCTGCGCCGAGAAGATCGAGGACCCTCGGGTTCGGCTCGTCCAGATCGGTGATATCGACGCCGATCATGTCCATCGAGATCCGGCCCGCCACGGGGCAGGCCTGATCGCCGAGGTGGAGAACCGTGCCCGGACCCATGGCGCGGATGATCCCGTCGGCATATCCGGCGGCGACGGTTGCAATGCGGGTCGGGCGGGTGGCCGTGAAGCTGTTCCCATAGCCGACGGTCTCGCCGACCTCCAGATCCCGGCACTGAATGACCGGGATCGACAAGCTCACAACGGGTTTGGCCGCGGCATAAGGCGCGCCGCCATAAAGGCCGATACCGGGGCGGGTCAGGTCGAAATGATAGTCCGGCCCAATAAGCACTCCACCGGTATTGGCGAGGCTGAGCGGGGCGTCGATATCCGCCGTCATCTCGCGGAAGGTGGTGAGTTGCTGGCCATTCATCTCGTGCTCGGGTTCGTCGGCGCAGGCGAGGTGGCTCATGATGACGGTGGGGTTCTGCGCCATGGCGATCTCGCGGACCGCGGCCCATTCGGAGGGCTCCATCCCGAGGCGGTTCATGCCGGTATCAAGCTGAATACCGAACGGGTGGCCGGGCAGGGATTCAACATGGCGCACCAGTTGATCCATCGAATTGACCATCGGCGTGAGGCCCATATCGCCGATCATGTCCGTGTCACCCCGCATATGGCCGGAGAACACGTTGATGGCGGGGCCGGGGCCGAGCGCCTGCCGCAGCGTGGCGCCTTCTTCGGCGGCGGCCACGAAAAACGTCCTGGCACCGGCGCGAGCAAGGCTGCGGCCGACACGATCGGCGCCGAGGCCATAGCCATCGGCCTTGACGACGGCAGATGTCTCGCAGTCGCTCAGAGCGTCGAGCGCCCGCCAGTTTTCCGTCAGTGCGCCGAGGTCAATTGTAAGTGTCGCGGTACCCATGGAGAGGGGTTTTGACATGCCTGTCGGTCGGGTCAAGGGGGAATGCGACGCTTGCTCGGACAGGTGACAAAAAGGAAGCGGTGTTCGCGCTGAATCGCGGAAACATCAGGAGGCACCAGGGCCGTCTCATATGGTCAATGAAGCCTGAATTACGGCATAGAAATGAGGGATCAGGCGGTGCCGGGCAGTTCGATGATGGACAGGAACTGGCGCCACTGGGAAATGCGTTCGACAAAGCTGCTGGAGCTGAGTGGCTTGACGATATAGCCCGCCACATTGTGTTTGTAGGCATCACGAATGTCCGATGGACGTTCGGACGTGGTCAGCACGAAGACCGGTGTGTGATGCAGGGCCGGATCGTTGCGCAATTCCTTCAAAAACTCAATCCCGTTCATCCGCGGCATGTTGATATCCAGCAAAACGATCGTTTGCGCTTCCTGAGCGAATTCCTGATCGGCAGCGCCCAGCAACTCGAGCGCCTCGATACCATCCTTGGCGCGCGCGAGGTCAAGTTCGATGTCCAGCTTCTTGAAAGCCCGCTGGAGCGCCCTGGCATCCAGTTCGCTATCTTCCACATGGAGCAGTTTGACGTCCTTTTGCGAAGCTACATTCATGCCGCCACCTGTGCATTTTCCGTGTCACTTAGGGTCTTGGGCCAGTCGAAGGTAAAGCTGCTGCCCTCGCCGGGCTGGCTGTTGAGGCGGATGGTCCCGCCGTAAAGCGTGACAATCTTCTGAACGATTGCCAGGCCGATGCCCGTGCTGCCAGCGACCTTCTCCGCCTGGAGGGTCTGGAACATCTCGAAAATCTTCTCGTGATAGCGGTCATCAATGCCAACACCATTGTCCGATACGGTGAATTCAAGGCGTTGGCCGGTGTCCTTGACGTCTATCGTCACCATCAACTCATTGACGTCGGGATGGTACTTGTAGGCATTGCCAACAAGGTTTTGCAGCACCTGTTGCAGGCGGATGACGTCTGTCTGAAAATCAACCTTGTCGCCGGTCAGCACGAACTGGTGCGGTTTCAACCCGGAGGAGGCGCAGATTGACGCGGCCAGTTTCGAGGTGTTGACCATCTCATGCTCGGCGGTCTGCGTTCGCACGCTGGAATAGGCCAGGATACCCGTGATGAGGCTGTCCATATGACGTACCTGGTCGTCCAACATACCCAGGTTTTCCATCAATTCGGCATGGTTGCTGTGGTCGATCGGTGTTTCGATATCGTCGCGAATGCACTCCGCAAGAAAACCGATCCCACGCAGGGGCGTCTTGAGATCATGGGACGCCACATAGGCGAACCGCTCCAGATCTTCATTCGATCTCTGCAATGACTCTGCCCGGTCACTGGCCTCCCGTGTCATCCGGTCCGCGAAGCCAAGGGCGCGCTTGTTGGAATTGGCCAGCGTGACGAACAGACCGAAAAGCAGCCCGTCGATGATGAGCCCGCCGATGAGGATCATGATCGGTTCATTGCTGTGGCTTGCTTCCTGAAACTGGGGGGTTTCCCAGATGTCGAAGGTCCAGTTGCGGCCATAGTCGGAGATATCAATTGTCCTGCGAAACTCCGGCTCAAAGCCGCTCTGCATCTCGTCTTGCTCGCTGTAGAGTTGGGTGCCGTCATCGTTGATCGAGAAATGGACCAGCCGGTTTTCCTTGCCCAAAACACCTTTGATCAGTTTCTGAAACACGAACGGTGCATAGACCATGCCGACAAACGTATCCCGCCGCTCCTGCAGCGTTTCGGGCAACCCGTCCGTGTAGTAGGGCATGTAGAACAAGAAGCCCGGTGTTTTCTGGGCATCCTGGACCAGCACGATGGGCGCCGTCACCTGCGCCTGTCCGGTATCGCGGGCGCGAAGGGTGGCCTGCAACCGGTTTTCCTCATGCGCCATGTCCAGACCGACGGCCGCAAGATTGGTGGAGACCGGCTCGATATAGGTGATCGGATAAAGGGTATCGCCATCATGTTCCGGGTGAATGCGGAATTCCGGGCGGGTATCACGCTGATCGCGGACAAACCCGTCCACATGGTCGCGCTCAACCTTGTAAATGACCCCCATCCCGTTGATTCCGGGGTATTTTGTGTCGATGTCGAGTGCGCTGGCGAACTCGACCCATTGACGATGGGTCATGTCACCGCCTGCCGCATGAATGGCGGCGACGCCCGATGACAGCGTATCTTCATAATGCATCATCCGTTCCCGAACGAGGCGGATGACCTGATCGGAATACCTGTCAAACCTGTTCTGTGCCTGGTTTTGAACCTGGAGGCTGGTAAAATACCATGCACCCGTTGTGAGAAGCAGCGACAAAAGAACGGCAAACCAGTGCAGGGCGCTTAGTTTGCTCATACGCGCGATATAATCGCGCTCTTTTCGAATGCTCTCGTCCAAAATGTACGGCCCACCGTTAGCGATGGTTTCGTTCGGCCCCATGATACACCCCACATGCAGTTCGCTGATGCTTTGCGAACGGATTTATCAATGACCGGTAATCGTAAACTTCGCGTTAATCGCGGCTGGCGCGCAAAGGGACATCCCTCGCTTGCGCAAGAAACCAGCAGGAAAGTCTAAAGAAAAAGCGAACGGACGGGGTCAGAATTCCTGATCGCCGCCGCCTTGCTGCCAGGGTTTCACGAGGTTGCCAAACCGCGTGTATTGCGCCTCGAAGCTCAACTCGACCGTGCCGATGGGGCCGTGTCGCTGCTTGCCGACGATCACCTCGGCCTTGCCGTGCAGGCGCGCCATGCGTTCCTGCCATTCGGCGGTTTCTTCGAGCTTCTCCTCGGAAGGTTTTTCCCGTTCGACATAATATTCCTCACGGAACACGAACATCACCACGTCGGCATCCTGTTCGATCGACCCGGATTCGCGCAGATCCGAGAGCTGCGGGCGTTTGTCGTCGCGCGACTCGACCTGGCGCGAGAGCTGCGACAGCGCGATCACCGGGATTTCAAGCTCCTTGGCGATCGCCTTGAGGCCCATGGAGATCTCACCGATTTCCTGCACCCGGTTGTCGGAGGTGCCGCGCACAAGCTGCAGGTAGTCCACGATCAGCACATCAAGCCCATGGGTCCGCTTCAAACGCCGCGCCCGGGCGGCCAGTTGGGCGATCGGGATCGCGGCGGTGTCGTCAATGAAAAGAGGACATGATTCCAATGTCTTGGCGGCATCAACGAACCTGCGGAACTCGCCTTCGTCCATGTCCCCCTGGCGGATCTTGTGGGACGAGATTTCAGAGGCTTCCGCAAGGATACGGCTGGCCAGTTGCTCGGCGCTCATCTCGAGGCTGAAGAAGCCAACGACACCGCCATTGACCGCGCCTTCGGTACCGTCCGGAAACGTCCCGCGTTTATAGGCCTTGGCGATGTTGAAGGCGATGTTGGTCGCAAGCGAGGTCTTGCCCATCGAGGGGCGCCCCGCGAGTATCAGGAGGTCGGATTTGTGCAGCCCGCCGAGCTTGGCGTCCATATCCGCAAGACCGGTCGAGACGCCCGCCAGCCCGCCATCGCGCTGATAGGCGGCGTTGGCGACATTGACCGCATCGGTGACCGCCTTCAGGAAGGATTGGAACCCGCTCTCGGTCTGTCCCTGTTCAGCCAGGGTATAGAGCTTCTGTTCGGCCTCGACGATCTGATCCTTTGGCTCGCTTTCGACGTCGAGCCGCGCGGCCTTTCCGGCGATCTCATGGCCCAGCCCGATCAGCTCCCGCCGGATCGCCATGTCATAGATCATCTGCGCGTAATCGCGTACCGCAAACGAACTGATCGCGGCCCCCGCAAGCCGGGTCAGGTAGGCGGGCCCGCCCAGCTCCTTGAGCCCCTCATCCTCTTCGAGAAACGCCTTGAGTGTCACCGGCGAGGCGAGATTGTTCTTGGCGATGCGCGCGGCGGCCACGTCGTAGATGCGGGCGTGGACGGGGTCATAGAAATGCTGCGGCCCGATGATGCTCGCCACGCGGTCGTAGACGTCGTTGTTGGTCAGGATCGCACCGAGCAACTGCTGCTCCGCCTCGATCGAATGCGGCATGGTTTCGGCGTCCTGCACCTCGGCGCCGGTGGCATTGAAACTGGTGATTTCGTTCACGTCCGCTCCCTCGTCTTTTTATTGTCGTTGGTCCCTGGAGGCGTTGTAGCTCAACGCAAGCCATAGCTCTACATGGGGGCCATCGGGACAGATTTGTGGATATCTGCCGGGATAAATCAGTGCAAAACCCGCCTGGCGCGCAAGGCGCCTAGATAGTGTAGCAGAGGGTGGCAAAAAGTCTATATTCGGTGTTCCCGGCGCGATTCGCCGCCTGGGAATCGCGGTTTTCCACAGCGAATTTTATTTCTTGTTTTCTTCCTGCCACTTACGCGGATCGTTGAGAAATGCCTCGACCCCGTCGAGGGTTGCCGCGGTAAAACTGCCCTGCTCGCGCGCCTCGGCCAAAACGTCCCACCAGGTGCAGAGGTGATGCAGCTGGACCCCGTGATCGCCGAGCGTTTTTTCGGTTTCCGGGAAGATGCCGTAGTAAAAAATCACCGCCGTATGCCCGCAGCTGGCGCCGGTTTCGCGGATGGCATCGACGAAGCTCAGCTTGGAGCCGCCATCGGTGGTCAGATCTTCGACCAGTAACACGCGCTCACCCTCGCTCATCGCGCCTTCGATCCGGGCGTTGCGGCCATAACCTTTGGGTCTCTTGCGCACATAGGTCATGGGCAGGGCCATGCGTTCGGCCACCAGGGCGGCAAAGGGGATGCCCGCGGTCTCGCCCCCGGCGATGTTGTCGAACGCCTCGAAGCCCGCGTTGCGCATGACCGTGACGGTCAGGAAATCCATCAACGTGGACCGGATGCGTGGGTAGGAGATGAGCTTGCGGCAGTCGATATAGGTCGGGCTCGGCAGGCCGGAGGCCAGCGTGAAAGGCTCATCTGCGTTAAAGTGCACCGCTTCGATCTCCAGAAGCATGCGCGCGCTCAGGCGGGCGATTTCGGCGGCGTCGGGAAAGCTCGAGGGGATCATGGGGCAGGCTCCGGTAGGGGGTCAGGCGGTCACGGACCAATAGAGGTCAAAACCCGGGTCGAAGACGGTCACGGTGCCATCTTCGGAGAAAATCTTGTCGGGGTAGGTGACCGCTTCGCCCTTGGTCAGGGTGATCGTCGCGTCATTGACCGGCAGGCCGTAGAAAGCAGGGCCGTTGCGCGAGGCAAACGCCTCAAGCTGGTCCAACGCGCCTTCCTCTTCGAATACGTGGGCGAGGATCGACATCGTGTTGGTGGCGGTGAAACAGCCCGCGCAGCCGCAGGCATTTTCCTTGAGCGCATCGGTGTGTGGTGCGCTGTCGGTGCCGAGGAAGAAGCGAGGATCACCAGATGTTGCCGCCGCGCGCAGGGCCAACCGGTGTTCTTCGCGCTTGGCTACAGGCAGGCAGTAGTAATGCGGCCTGATCCCACCCGCCAGGATATGATTGCGGTTGATGACCAGGTGATGGGTGGTGATCGTGGCGCCCAGGTTGTCCTGGGTCTTGGCGTAGTCGACCCCGTCGCGCGTGGTGATATGCTCCATCACCGTGCGCAGGCCCGGCGTGGCGCGGCGGATGGGGTCAAGGACACGGTCGATGAACACGGCCTCGCGGTCGAAAATGTCGATCTCCGCATTGGTCACCTCACCATGAACGCAGAGTGGCAGGCCGATCTCGGCCATGCGCTCCAAGACGCCGCGCACCTTGTCGAAATCCGTGACACCGCTGGCCGAGTTGGTCGTGGCCCCAGCGGGGTAGAGCTTGACCGCCGTCACGAGGCCGCTGGCATGGGCGGCGGCCACATCATCGGGGTCGGTGTCTTCGGTCAGGTAAAGCGTCATCAGCGGCGCGAAATCCGCACCATCGGGCAGGGCCGACAGGATGCGGTCACGGTAGGCCGCGGCCTGTGCACCGGTTACCACGGGCGGGACCAGGTTGGGCATGATGATCGCGCGGGCGAAATGGCGGGTGGTCTCGGGCAGGACGGCCCGGAGCATCGCCCCGTCGCGCAGGTGCAGGTGCCAGTCGTCGGGGCGTCGGATCGTCAGGGTCTGGGTCATGGCACGGCCTTACACAATCGCATCCGGCCGCGCCAGATGTGAATGCGCGAAAACTGCCGTAAACCTGTCTTCCTACTTGCTGATGAGACCCAAGCGGTTGCGGGCGCGGGCAAAGGCCTTGCGGAAGGCCGGCGCCTCGCGCTTCTCAAGCACCTTGCCCGCGAGCAACATCACCAGATAGGGGCGATTGTCGGTGGTCAGGCGTTTGAGCAGGTTGAACTGATAGGTCGCATCATCGCGCCGCGACCGATAGAGCCGCGCCAGCCGCTTGCGGTCGAGCTTGCCGGCGCTGTGCTGCGCGATCATGCGCAGCAGGATGTTCATCCGCAGAAGCGATTTTTCCATCTCGGCCCCGAGATGGCGCATCCGGAAGCGCGTGACATTGGGGCGGTTGAAGAGTGCCGCGTGCATGGCGTCTTCGCGGATGTTGGGATCGTAGATGACGACCGCGTCTTTCGCGGCCTCCAGCATGTCGGGCGCATAGCCATAGCGGTCGGTGAACGAGGTCCGACGCATGTGACGGAATCGCGGATCCCATTCGGTAACACCGGGATCGAGCGTGGCTTGCGGTTGCAGCACGAGGACCTGCGCCCCCGGGGCGGCCACCGAAAATGCCGCCGCCGCATAGCCGCAGGCGCCCGCGCCGTAGAAGATGACCTGATCGAAATCCTCAAGGAAGCCGTCATCGACCAGCCGGTCGAAATAGGCATAGACATGCGGGTCGCGGAACCATGTGTCGCCATCGCTCACGAGGCAGAGGTGCGACCAGCCGAGCGCCTTGACCATTTCCCACCCCATGGGATGGCCCAGATCCGAGCGCATCGAGATCCCCTGATGGGTCTCAAAGGTGACCAGCAGGGTGGGTTTTTCCTCGACCAGGATCGCGGCATGACGCGCGCCGAGGCGTTCGGTATACCCGTCGTCATCGGTAATAACGGTCAGCTTCTCAAGCCAATCCTGCCAAGCCAAACCGCCCAAGGGGGTTTCGTATCCGTCGGGGATATCTTTCATCTTACTCGGCCCTCAGCACTCTTGCCTGCCTGTCATCCGGCGGGCTTAAAAACACGGTGCCATCATCCGGGTTCTTGACCGGGATTCCAAGCTGTTTCCGACATATCCCCCTCAACACCGACGGGTGTCGCGCTTGACGCGGCCCGTCGGCCCATGCAGTGCTTGCGTCAAACGGAGGAAGTTCATGGGCGTTCCAGGCTCGATTGATGCGGTGCAGGAAATGCTGGGCAGCGAAGGCTATGTCTGCGGCAGACCTTTGGGAACGGTGGTTTTTTTGGCCCTGACACTGGGTCGGCCGCTCTTCCTCGAAGGCGAGGCGGGGGTTGGCAAGACCGAGATCGCCAAGGCATTGGCCAGTGGTTTGGGGCGGCGCCTGATCCGTTTGCAGTGTTACGAAGGCCTTGATGCGGCATCGGCGGTTTATGAGTGGAATTTTGCCGAGCAGATGATTGCGATTCGCACGGCCGAAGCGTCGGGCGGGGTGGATCGCGGCGACCTCAAGGATGAGCTCTTTACCGATGAGTTCCTAATCGAGCGCCCTCTGCTTGAAGCGATGCGGCCGCAACCGGGCGGCGCGCCGGTTCTTCTGATTGACGAGCTGGACCGGACCGACGAGCCCTTCGAGGCGTTTCTGCTCGAGGCACTCAGCGATTTCCAGGTGACGATCCCCGAGCTTGGCACCATCGCCGCGCCGGAGCCGCCGATCGTGATCGTCACCTCGAACCGGACCCGCGAAGTGCATGACGCGCTCAAGCGGCGCTGCCTTTATCACTGGGTGGACTACCCGAGCTTCGAGCGGGAGATCGAGATCCTGCACACCCGCGCGCCCGAAGCCGCAGAACACCTCAGCCGCGAGGTCGTGGCCTTTGTCCAGCGGCTGCGGACCGAGGATCTGTTCAAGAAACCCGGCGTGGCCGAAACCATCGACTGGGCCAAATGCCTGTTGGCGCTCGATGTCATCAACCTCAGCCCCGAGGTGATCGCCGATACGCTGGGGGCCATTCTCAAGTACCAGGACGACATTCAGAAACTGCAAGGCTCAGAGGCCAAGCGCATTCTGGAAGAGGTCAGGGCGTCATTGGAACCCGCCTGATGGGACGGTTTTCCCAGGATTTCGGGGCATGTTGGCGGGCTGGCCCGCAGGCGGTACGCGATGAGTGAGGCGCTGCCACCGGAACTACCGGAAAATCCGCAGCTGATGCACAACATCACGCATTTTGCGCGGGCGCTGCGGCGGGCGGGTCTGCCCATCGGGCCGGGGCGGGTGATGGATGCGGTGCGGGCGGTTGAGGCCGCGGGGTTTACCGACAAGCAGGATTTCTACTGGACGCTGCATGCCTGTTTCGTGAACCGACCGGAACATCGCGACGTCTTTGGGCAGGTCTTTCGCCTCTACTGGCGTGATCCACGGTTCATGGAACATATGATGGCGATGATGCTCCCGGCGATCCGGGGGGCGCAGGAGGATCGCGCGGCGAAATCCGCCGAGAAGCGCGCGGCGGAGGCATTGCTTGATGGGGCAGAGCGGGATTTGCCGGACCTGTCCGAGATGGAGGGCGAAGAGACGCTGATCGAGGTCGATGCCAGCGCCACCATGTCCGGCGACGAGCGGCTTCGGACCCTCGATTTCGAGCAGATGAGTACCGACGAGGTCGCCCAGGCCAAACGCATGCTGGCGCAGTTGCGCCTGCCGATCAAGCCGCTCGCCTCAAGGCGGGGGCAGCCCAGTGCGGCGGGTGGCACGGTTGATGCGCGCCGGAGCCTCAGGCGGGCGATGCGGCGCGGTGGGGAGCTTGACCGGCTTGCGATGAAACGACCGCGGCCGCGCTGGCCAAACCTTGTGGTGTTGTGCGATATCTCGGGCTCGATGAGCCAGTACAGCCGGATGGTGCTGCATTTCCTGCATGCGGTCGCGAATGCCAAGGGGCAGGGATGGGCCAAGGTGTATGCCTTCACCTTCGGTACGCAACTCACCAATATCACGCGGCATCTGGCCACGCGCGATGTCGATGCGGCCCTTGCCGCGGCGGGCAGCCATGCGCAGGATTGGGAGGGCGGCACAAGGATCGGCGCCTGTCTGCACGCCTTCAATCGCGACTGGTCGCGGCGCGTTATGGGGCAGGGGGCGGTGGTCCTGCTGATAACCGACGGTCTTGATCGCGGCGATATGGCGGGGCTCGTGCGGGAGGTTGAGCGGCTGCACCTGTCTTCGCGGCGGTTGATCTGGCTTAATCCGCTTCTGCGGTGGGAAGAATTTGCCCCCAAGGCGCAAGGCATCGCCGCGATGTTGCCCCATGTGGACAGTTTTCGCGCGGGTCATTCCATTGCCTCGCTGGAATACCTGGCCGCGGCCATCTCGGACGCGCGCGACCCCGGGGAGAAAGCCCGCCTGCTGGCGCAGCTCTGACCGTGGGAACGTGATCCAAATGCGCGCTACCGCGCAAGTTTTTTCAGCCAAAGACAAGGCAACGCATTGAAAGCACCGGTGGAATGGCACAGTCTCTGCTTGGATGACCGGTGGATGGCGAATGGCGCAATTTGACAATATTCCCGAGCAGGCCTTGGATTGGTACCGGGCCGGCAAGGGCGCGGCCCTGGCCACGGTTGTGGAAACCTGGGGCAGTGCCCCGCGCCGGGTGGGCAGCCAGTTGGCCATTTCCGGCACCGGCGAGATGGCGGGGTCGGTCTCGGGCGGTTGCGTCGAAGGTGCGGTGGTGGCCGAGGCGCTCGACGCGATTGAGGCCGGGAACCCCATAACCCTTGAATATGGCGTCAGCGACGACGATGCGTTTGCGGTTGGTCTGGCCTGTGGCGGGACGATCCGTATCCTCGTCGAACCGGTCGGCGTGGTCCTGCCGGAAGAGATCCTTGCGGCGCTTGTCGCGGCGCGGGCCGCGCGGCAACCGGTGGCCTACGTGACCGGGCCCGCGGGTCGTGATGTGATGCGCACCGGCCATAAGGAGCGGTTCCGCATGGACCGTTCGGGCTTTGAGGATGACGGACAGACCTTCGTGACCATTCACAACCCGCCCTTGCGGTTGATGATCGTCGGTGCGGTGCACATCGCGCAGGCCCTTGTGCCGATGGCGCGTATCGCGGGCTATGATCCGGTCCTGATCGACCCGCGCGAAGGGTTTGCCTCCGCGGCGCGGTTCCCGGGTGAGGCGTTGCTGCACGACTGGCCGGATGAGGCCGTGGCGGCGCAGGGGCTCGATGCGCGCACGGCGCTTGTCCTGCTGACTCATGATCCGAAGCTGGATGACCCGGCGTTGGAGCGGGCGTTGACATCGGATGTGTTCTATATCGGCGCTCTGGGATCGACACGCACCCACGCCAGGCGGGTGGAGCGGCTGCGCTCTGCTGGCTTCTCCGAGGCGGATGTGGCGCGCATCCACGGGCCGATTGGCCTTGATATCGGCGCGACCGGCCCGGCAGAGATCGCGGTGGCCATCCTGGCCGAGATGACGCGTGTACTGAGGCAGGGCGCGTGAAGTTCGGCCCCGTCCCTGTTGCGGAGGCGGAAGGGGCGATCCTGGCGCATTCTCTGCGTTTGCCCGGGGGGCGGTTGCGCAAGGGGGTTCGGTTGGACGCCAGTCATGTGCAGGCGCTTGTCGCTGCCGGTCTTGACGACGTGGTGGTGGCCCGGCTTGACCCGACTGACCTGCATGAGGATGAAGCCGCCCGCGCCCTGGCCGCAGCCTTGGGGGAGGGCCGCGCATTCCTGCAGCAAAGTGAGGCCTTTACGGGCCGTGTGAACCTGGTCGCCGAGCGGCCCGGTGTGGTCTGCATTGAGGCCGAGGCGATCCATGCGGCGAACGCGATTGACCCGTCAATTACCATTGCCACCGTGCCCCCCCATCACCAGATCCATCGCGGCGGGATGGTGGCAACGGTCAAGATCATCCCCTATGGCGTGGACGGGGCCGCCGTCGCGCGGGCCTGCGAGGCTGCCCGCGGTGCGATCAGCCTGGCGCCGCCGGTCCATGCCACCGCCAGCCTGATAGTCAGTGAAATCGACGGCACAACCGGCCCCAGGGGCGTTGAGGCAATTGCAAACCGGTTGACGGGGCTGGAGGTGGAGCTTGTCGAGACGCTGACCTGCCGCCATGAGGACCGTGCCCTTGCCGAGCGGCTTCTGGCCGCAACCGGAGATATCATCCTGATCATCACCGGGTCGGCCACATCGGACGCGTGTGACACGGCCCCCGCGGCACTGGTGGCCGCCGGGGGGGTGTTGGAGCGGTTCGGCATGCCGGTCGATCCCGGCAACCTCCTGTTCCTCGGGCGCCTCGGCGACAAGCCCGTTGTTGGCCTGCCGGGCAGCGCCCGGTCGCCGGTGCTGCATGGGGCGGACTGGGTGCTGTCGCGCGTGGCCTGCGGCATTCCGGTTGGCGATGCGGAAATCGCCCGGATGGGGGTGGGTGGCCTGCTCAAGGAAATCCCGACCCGGCCACAGCCCCGGCGCGGGCGCAGTGTGAAATAGATGGAATTGTTGCTTCCAATACGGGTTCGCCTAGGCCCTTGACACTGTGAGAACCGAAACTCGTCAGGAGACCCGGGTGGCCAGTTTCAGAGTGGTCGCCTTCTTGTCCGCTATTGCAGAGCCGCAACCAGCCCGTCCCATTCAAGGAAATTGACCCGCGCAATTTGGACCACCGCATAGGTGAAAATCCCGCCCAGAACGAAGTAAACCGGGACCCGCCCGAGCGCATAACCCCGCAGGAACAGGCTCACCAGGCCGAACAACAACGACACACCCAAGAGCGCGAGTGCGATGACGACGGAACCGGCTGAAAAGAGCTGTGCCTTTTCACCGGGAAGAAAACGGACGGCGGCCCCCATGAACATGTAGAGGATTGCGATCGACCCCAAGGCCACACCAAGGAGCGAAAAGAGGACCCGTGCCATGGCTGACGGTTGGCGGACGGGATGCTCGGGTTGGGTGGCGTCCTGATTGGTTGCATCCTTCTTGGGGATTGCTCGCAACATCGCGATGGCACCAATCAACAGCGCAACAACGCCGCCGATGACCAGCCCGGCCAATGTGCCGAACGCACCGCTTTCCCGCATCGCTTCATGATTCTGGTAGGCGTATTTCAGCGCCTGAATGCTGGCCGCCATGAAGATCGCCCCAACGGCCATCAATCCGTGATGCATGGTCTGACGACCGCTAGCTTTCGGCTTTGGCGATGGTGGTTCGGCGGCATCGTGATTGGGTGGCTGTGTGCCGATCCGTTGCAGTCGATCCTGAAAATCCGCTCTTGCCATGGGGTGACCCCTCCCACACTTTTAAATTGAACTCCCGGAGCGGAATGCAGGAGAAAAGTGGCGAAAGTTAGTCAGAACCGGCAGAGATATCACGGAATTGAATGATTGCGGTTTGAGGCCTGTTCAGACGCACCACGAACCCGGCTCAGGCTGAGCAGCTCGCGCCGCCAAGGACGCAGAATTTGGCGCAGTGCGGATGGTTTAACGAGACGTCGCGCTCGGCCTCGGCCAGCGTTGTGCCAAGCTCGAACTCCGGGGCGTAGGGCAGGAGGGTACAGGCCAGAACAGCTGGTGTCGCGGCCCCTTTGCGTTTCACCACCATGCGCGACGACGCACACATCACCGCGTCGGGGGACTTGCCCAGGATATCCCAGCAGGCTGTGGTGATCTCCGGGACCTCGGCGGTTTCGTCCATCTCGGGGAAAAGCACCGTTTCGCCGGGATTGTCGGCGTCGATCTCAAACCCATGCCGGGCATAGAGCGCGCGGTAGCCGTCGCGCGATTGGGCGTCGGTTTCACCCCAGACGGTACGGCCCGCGACGGCCATGCGGATGCCGTTATCGCGCAGCCATTCCATGCCTTCGACCGTCCGGCGAAACGCATCCTTGCCGCGCTCCTTGTCATGCAGGTCCTCTGACCAGTGATCGACCGAAATGCGCAAGGTGAGCTTGTCGCGATAGGCCTCGGCCAGTTCAAGCAATCCGGCGCGCACGGATTTGCGCATCATCGGACGCATCGCGTTGGTCAGGATCAGCACGTCATACCCCCGCTCCAGCGCCGCACGGGTCATCGCGTTCATTTCGGGGTTCATGTAAGGTTCGCCGCCGGTAAAGGCGATTTCGCGGATGGGCCAGCCGCGCTCTTCGATCTGATCGAGGTAGTCGCGCACCTCATCGGCGGTGATATAGACCAGCCGGTCATTGCTGGGCGAGCTTTCGATATAGCAGTTCAGGCATTCGATGTTGCAGAGCGTCCCGGTGTTGAACCAGAGCGTCTCCGGATGGCTGAGCGCAACGGTTGCGCGGGTCTGCCCGTCAGCGGTGACCGCCGGGTCCTGAAATTTCCCGGCATTGGCCAGGTTCGCAACCGTGTCTTTCATCTTACTACCCGATATTCCTGCGCTTTTCGGCTTATCGCGTCATTTCCGGTAAGGGAAGCGCGCGAAAGGATACTGACACCATTGTGAACAGCCATGAGCGTGTTAGAGTTGCGCTTGCGCCATGGGTTTCGCGACCTGCGGGGCGATTTCGGCGGGGCAGAATAACGGCAGGAGTGTCACATGGTTTCGCGTATCATTCCGGTGGATCCGGCCGATCTGGTGATCTTTGGCGGTACCGGCGATCTTGCCCGGCGCAAGATCCTGCCCGCCCTTTTCCGGCGCTATTGTGCCGGTCAGATTGGTGACGAATCCCGCGTGATCGGCGCGTCGCGGACCGAGATGGACGACAAGGGCTTTCGCAAGATGGCCTCGGACGCCATTGCCGAATTTTCCGAGCATGAAGGCTGCGACATGGGGCGGCTCAAGGATTTCCTGGCGATGCTGCATTACGTCACGCTCGACGCGCGGGGCACTACCGGGTGGAAGGCGCTGGCCAAGCTGGTCAAATCCGACCGCATTCGGGCATTCTATTTCTCCGTCGGGCCGGGGCTGTTTGGCGACTTGGCCGAGCGGCTGCATAAATATGGCATGGCCGACAGCGAGTGCCGGATCGTGGTCGAGAAACCCTTCGGGCGTGACCTCAAATCCGCGCGTGAGTTGAACCGCGGATTGGCGCAACATTTTGACGAGACGCAGATTTACCGGATCGACCACTACCTGGGCAAAGAGACAGTGCAGAACCTGATGGCGGTCCGGTTCGGCAATATGCTCTTCGAGCCGCTCTGGAACAGCCAGTATGTGGATCATATCCAGATCACCGTGGCCGAAGAGGTGGGCGTTGGCACGCGCGGCGGCTATTACGACCGGTCGGGCGCGATGCGGGACATGGTCCAGAACCACATGATGCAGCTTCTTTGCCTCATCGCGATGGAGCCGCCCGCCAAGTTCGATCCCCATGCGGTGCGCGACGAAAAGCTCAAGGTGATCCGCGCGCTTGATCCGGTGAAGCCGGACAACATCGTGCGTGGTCAGTATGAGGGCGACGGCAAGCGGCCTGGCTATCGCAATCAGGTCGAAAACCGCGACAGCACCACCGAGACTTTCGTGGCATTGAAGGCGCATGTCAGCAACTGGCGGTGGGCCGGAACGCCGTTCTACCTGCGCACGGGCAAGCGGCTCAGGGAACGCGCGAGCGAGATCGCCGTGGTTTTCAAGGACACGCCGCATTCGATTTTCGAAGAGGACGCGGGCCGTCATCGCAACATCCTGACGATCAAGCTGCAACCCAATGAGGGGATCGAACTGGGCGTGACGATCAAGGAGCCGGGACCGGGGGGGATGCGACTTGTCGATGTGCCGCTCGACATGACATTCGCCGAGGTGTTGGGGCCGGATGATGCCGATTTTCCCGACGCCTATGAGCGGCTTATCATGGACGTGATCCGCGGCAATCAGACCCTCTTTATGCGCGGGGACGAGGTCGAGGCCGCCTGGGCCTGGACCGATCCGATTATCGAGGCCTGGGGCGACAGCCGCGAACTGCCGATCGCCTATGCCACGGGCAGTTCAGGACCGGATGACGCGCTGATGCTGATGCATCGCGACGGGCGCCGCTGGCGGGAGATCAAGGCATGAATATCATCGATTATGCGGACGAAGAGATGCTGGCCATCAACGTGGCCAATATCCTTGCGGGCAAGCTCACCGCGACGCTGGATCACGAGGAGCGCGCTTTGTTGGTGGTGCCGGGCGGGACGACGCCGGGGCCGATCTTCGATGATCTCTGCGACGCCGACCTCGATTGGTCCCGCGTTGATGTAATGCTGAGCGACGAACGCTGGGTGCCGGAAGTGCATGTGCGCTCCAACACCCGCCTGATCCGCGAAAGGCTGCTGACCGGCCGGGCCGCCAAGGCGCGTTACCTGCCGCTTTATGCCAAGGCCGAGACACCGGAAGAGGTGCTGCCGGAGCTTGAGGCCAACATCACGCCGGACCTGCCGATTTCGGTCCTGCTTCTGGGCATGGGGGCGGATATGCACACGGCGTCGATGTTCCCCGGCGCGGACCGGCTCGAAGAGGCGCTGCGGCGTGATGCGCCCATTTTGGTGCCGATGCGGGGCGGTAGCGCGCCCGAGCCGCGGATCACCCTATCGGCGCGGGTGCTGAACGAGGCGATGTCGAAACACCTGGTCATCACCGGGCAACAGAAACGCGCGGCACTGGAACGCGCCCGCGGCCTGCCGCACGCGGAGGCGCCGGTGGCAGCGGTTTTGTCGGACCTGACCGTGCATTGGGCGGCGTAAGGCATGACGATGTGGAATGATCTCAAGGCCATGGCGACCGAGGCGATGAAAGGCGATCTGGTTGAGCTCTTCGCCGATGAAGGCCGGGCCGAGGCGTTTAGCGTCCGGTTTGACGGGATGCTCTTCGACTATTCCAAAACCTACCTCACCGACGATATCCGCGCGGCGCTGATCGCGCTTGCAGAGGCCCGTGAGGTCGGCCACCGCCGCGACGCGATGTTCCACGGGGACAAGATCAACGAGACCGAAGACCGCGCCGTCCTGCACACGGCCCTGCGCAACCTGTCGGGCGGCCCTGTCACCGTAGATGGCACGGACGTCATGCCGGAGGTGCGCGCGACCCTCGACCGGATGACGGATTTCGCCACCCAAGTGCGCAGCGGCGCTTTCAAGGGCGCGGGCGGAGCCATCACCGATGTGGTCAATATCGGCATCGGCGGGTCGCATCTTGGCCCGGAGATGGGGACATTGGCGCTCGCGCCCTATCATGACGGGCCGCGCTGTCATTTCGTCTCGAACGTGGATGGCGCGGATATTGCCGATACGCTCAAGGGGCTCGACCCGGAAACGACGCTGGTCATCGTGGCCTCGAAAACCTTCACCACGATCGAGACCATGACCAACGCCCGCACAGCGCAGGATTGGATGGCGGCCGCCGTTCCCTCCCCGGGTGCACAATTCGCGGCCCTGTCCAGCGCCGAGGACAAGACCGCCGCTTTCGGCATCGCGCCCGAACGGGTCTTCGGGTTCGAGGATTGGGTCGGCGGGCGTTATTCGATGTGGGGCCCGATTGGCCTTGCGCTGATGATCGCCATCGGGCCGGACCGCTTCACCGACTTCCTGCAAGGGGCGGAGGCGATGGATGCGCATTTCCGCGACGCCCCGATGGACCGCAACATGCCGGTGATGCTGGCGCTGACGGGCATGTGGCATCACCAGGTCTGCGGATACGCAACCCGCGCGGTGCTTCCCTATGACCAAAGGCTGGCGCGATTGCCCGCCTATTTCCAGCAGCTTGAGATGGAGAGCAACGGCAAAAGCGTCACCATGAATGGCGATGCGGTCGATGGTCCGTCCGGACCGGTCGTATGGGGGGAGCCGGGCACAAATGGTCAACATGCGTTCTATCAGCTCATCCATCAGGGGACGCAGATCGTACCCTGCGAATTCATGGTGGCGGCCCGTGGCCACGAACCCGATCTTTCGCATCACCACACGCTCCTTGTCGCCAATTGCCTGGCGCAGTCAGAGGCGCTGATGCGCGGGCGGTCAATTGACGTGGCGCGACAGATGATGGCCGACAGGGGCCTTGAGGGTGACGAGTTGGAACGGCAGGCACGGCACAGGGTATTTGCCGGCAACCGGCCTTCGACCACGCTGATCTACGATCAGCTGACGCCAAGCCGTCTGGGGCAGATCCTGGCGCTTTACGAACACCGTGTCTTTGTCGAAGGGGTGATCCTCGGGATCAATTCGTTTGACCAATGGGGCGTGGAGTTGGGCAAAGTGCTGGCGACCGAACTAGAGCCCATCCTTGCGGGACAGCAGGACGGGGCGGCAAAGGACGGATCAACCCGGCAACTGGTTAGTTTCGTACAACAAAACATGGGATGATCCGTCCGCCCTGCGCCATTCTGGCAGCAAGACGGGCGGGCGATCTGGAAACCTGTAACAGAATACTCTTCCCCCCGAGATCGCCCACCCGAACCGGGATGCGTGCGTTTCGCACACCCCGGAATGACGAGGGTGCGGTTTACTTGGGAACCAACACCCCGTTGACGACGTGGATAACGCCGTTCGACTGATCGACATCGGCGATGGTGACCTTCGAAGCGTTGCCCGATTCGTCATAGATATAGACGTCGCCGCCCTTGACCTGCGCCGAGAGCGCGTCGCCCGAGACCGCGTTGAAATGATAGAATCCATCGGTACTGTTGCGGGCGGCTTCGGCAATCTCCGCGGCGGACCAGTCACCGGCGACCACATGGGCGGTCAGCACCTTTTGCAACATCGCCTTGTTTTCCGGCTTGAGCAGCGTTTCAACCGTTCCCTCAGGCAGCGCGGCAAAGGCGTCGTTGACCGGTGCAAAGACGGTGAACGGTCCGGCGGAATTCAACGTATCCACCAGGTCGGCGGCCTTGACGGCGGCGACAAGCGTAGTGTGATCCGCAGAATTCACCGCGTTTTCAACGATGGTTTTCTGCTCATACATCGGTGCGCCACCTACCATCGGGTTGGCCGCCATGGCCATGCCGGCAAGTGTCGTCAGTGCCGTCGCAAAGGTAATTTTCTTAATCGTATTCAAGGTCTTTCCTCCGGTTAAGGTCCCGGTTTCTCCGGGCCAGGTACCGACAGTCACGGGACCGGTTGAGGAAAAGTTTCAGTCCATGAAATTTTTTTTGGCTCACGCCTGGCGGGGAATGTCGAAACCCGGTTCAGCCAGCGTGAAGTGGTCGAATTGAAACCCGGGCGACACGGTACAGCCAACCAGCGTGTAGGCCCCGGTGCAGGTTGCCTTTTGCCAGTGGTTCGGCGGGATGATCACCTGCGGGTGCTCACCGGCCATGAGATCGGGACCCAACCGGACATCGCGCGCCGGTCCGGCCTCGGTCTCGGATATCGACAACACCAGTGGCGACCCGCGATAGAAATGCCAGATTTCGGCGGCATCAACCTTGTGCCAGTGGTTGTTCTCACCGCCCTGCAAAAGGAAATAGATACAAGTCCCCGCAGGCCGGCCCGCACCATCGGCCACCCAGGTTTCGCGGTAATGGCCGCCCTCTGGGTGAGGGGAAAGGGCCAGTCTCTCGATGATGTCGTGTGCGTCCATGGCGTGACGCTATCGCGTGATCACGGTGGGGGAAAGCAGGTTTGTCGCCGGGGTCAAGGATGCCGGGCAGGGGGCATCACAGCGTCTTTGCAAGGGTGCAGGCGCGATTTCGCTGCCCAATGCCCGGGATTTTCGCGGAATTTGGCCAGAAGTCAGGCGGGTTCCTGCCATGCGTTCCCCTGGACCCGATGCGCCCGCCATTTGAAGGCACAAGTCTGGAAAAGGAGCTTGAAAATGAAAAACTGGCGTATTTTGACCGCCGGAGCGGCGATGTTGGCCCTGGTCGGATGTGAAAACATGACTCAGGAGGGCCGGGTGGTCGCGGGCGCTGCGGGAGGGGCGGCGGCGGGCCTGATCGCGGCGGAGGCCTTTGATGCCGATAGCGACTGGAAGCTGATCTCGGCGCTGGCGGGGGCGGCTGCCGGCACCGTGGTGGCGCAGAACAATGCGCGTAACACCTGCGCCTATGCGCGGGGCGACGGCACCTATTACGAGGCGCCCTGCCCGTAGAGACCTGTACATGGACCCAAAAAAACAGGGTGCGCTCGCGCGCGCCCTGTCATTGATTTGTCGTGGTGCCGGTGGCGTGTCAGATCGCGCTAGGGCACGAACCAAGTGTACCGTCTACATCATGAACCGGGTCATCGGGTCCGCATTCCTGCCCGGAAACCGGATAGGTCTTGGGATCGGTACAACCTGACAACATGACCAGGACGAAAAATACGGAAACCAGCCTGTAAACCGCTGACATCGTTGGGTTCTCCTTTTGGAAATGGGGCGCAGGGCCCGTTACAAAAGGAGCGTATCAGCGGGGGTGAATCGCCACGTTGATCCCGGTCAAATTCCGGCGCAATTCCGACGGATTTAGCGCAGGATCGACCGCCCCGCATATTCGGCGGTTTCGCCCAGGGCCTCTTCGATGCGGATCAGCTGGTTATACTTGGCCAACCGGTCCGAACGCGCCAGGCTGCCGGTCTTGATCTGCCCGCAATTGGTGGCCACGGCGAGGTCGGCGATGGTCGCATCCTCGGTCTCGCCCGAGCGGTGTGACATGACGTTGGTCATCCGCGCGCGGTGCGCCATATCGACGGCCTTGAGCGTTTCGGTCAGAGAGCCGATCTGATTGACCTTGACCAGCATCGAGTTGGCGGCGCCACGTTCGATCCCTTCGGCCAGGCGGGCGGGGTTGGTGACAAAGAGGTCATCGCCCACAAGCTGCACCTTGTCGCCGATTTCCGCGGTCAGCGCGGTCCAGCCGTCCCAGTCATCCTCGCTCATGCCATCCTCGATCGAGATGATCGGGTAGTCGTTCACCAGGGCACTGAGATAGGCGACATTTTCATCCGGAGACAGGGATTTTCCTTCACCGGCAAAGACATATTTGCCGTCCTTGAAGTATTCTGTCGCGGCGCAATCGAGCGCCAGGTAAATGTCGTCACCCGCCTTGTAGCCCGCCTTGTCGATGGATTTGAGGATGAAATCGAGCGCCTCGCGGGTCGAGGCGATGTTGGGGGCAAAGCCGCCTTCGTCGCCGATCCCGGTGGAAAGCCCCGCTGCCGACAGCTCCTTCTTGAGCGTGTGGAACACCTCTGAGCCCATGCGTACCGCCTCGCGGATATTGCCTGCGCTCACCGGCATGATCATGAATTCCTGAATGTCGATCGGGTTATCGGCATGTTCGCCGCCATTGATGATGTTCATCATCGGCACGGGCAGGACGCGCGCCGAGGTGCCGCCGACATAACGGAAAAGCGGCTGCGCCGAGAAATCCGCCGCCGCCTTGGCGCAGGCCATGCTGACGCCCAGGATGGCATTCGCGCCCAGACGGCCCTTGTTGGCTGTGCCGTCCAACTCGATCATCGCCATGTCGATGGCCACCTGCTCGGTCGCGTCCATGCCCAGAAGGTCCTCGGCAATCTCGCCATTCACGGCTGCCACCGCTTCAAGCACGCCCTTGCCCATGTAACGCGCCTTGTCGCCATCGCGCTTTTCAACCGCCTCGTGGGCGCCTGTCGATGCACCCGAAGGGACCGCGGCGCGGCCCATGGTGCCGTCTTCGAGGATCACATCGACCTCGACCGTCGGATTGCCCCGGCTGTCCAGGATTTCGCGCGCGTGAATGTCGATGATGGTGCTCATGTTCGGTCCCTCGGATGGCAGTCAGATTTTGCCGGTGTCATAACAGGTGGGCGGGGAATGTAAATGCGACCTGCGGCAGCGCAGCGCGCGAAGCCGTCAGGCGGTCGATTTCAGCAACCGGCGTTCGCGGAGGATCGAGTAAAAGCCGCTGCCGATAATCAGCGCCGCACCGGTATAGGTCAGCCAGTCAGGGCGTTCACCAAAGATCGAAATGCCGATGATCAGTGAAAAGACCAGTCGCGAATAGCGAAACGGCATGATCGACGACACATCACCGATCCGCATCGCAGCGACAATCGCGTAATACCCCACGACGCTGAAGAGAAGCATGAAACCAAGCTGAACCCAGTTCTTCGCCGATGGCTGCACCGCGCCGCCGTCGATGAGGAGCAGCGCCGCGCCGATCAGGATGACCATCGCGAAAGCATAGCAGGAGATCTGCATGGACGAGACCTTCGCCGGTGTCTTGCGCGTAGACAAATCGCGCAGCGCCAGGCCCGCGACGCCGATCACCGCAAAGAGGGAGGCCGGTTGAAACCCTTCGAGGCCGGGCCGGATGATCAAGAGCACGCCAATGAATCCCACGACGATCGCGCTCCAACGGCGCCAGCCGACCTGCTCCCCCATGAAAAGGGCGGCCCCGAGCGTGACGCAGAGCGGCGTTGCCTGGATGATGGCGGCCACCGACGACAGCGGGATCAGCGTCAGCGCGGTTATATAACCGAACGCCGCGATCATTTCGCCCAGGTTCCGCAGCAGGACCGGCGTCATCAGGAAGTCGCGGGAAAACAGGCGATCGCCCTTGACCAGGCTGAACGCGCCGAAAATCAACGCGCCGCCAATGCCCATCATGAACAGGATTTGCCCGACGACGAGATCGGCGGACAGGAACTTGATGAAGGTATCTTCGAGCGCAAATCCGGCCATGGCCAGAACCATCAGGGCGCTGCCGCGTATGTTGTCCATGCCATCTCCGGGGGTGGTGACTGGCCACAGGCCTACGCCCGCGGCGCAGCTTTGGCAAGGGGACGCGGCCCCGGGGGCAGGCGTCAGTCCTTTTTCAGCGGCACACCGTAAAGTTCAAGCTTGTGACCCTTGAGCTGGTAGCCCAGCCGTTCGGCGATCTTTTCCTGCAGTATCTCGATCTCGGGGTCGACAAATTCGATCACCTCGCCCGTGTTCATGTCGATCAGATGATCGTGGTGATCGCGTTCGGCGTCCTCGTATCGCGCGCGGCCATCACCGAACTCCAGCCGGTCAATAATGCCCGCCTCCTCGAAGAGCTTCACGGTACTAAAGACAACGGCTACCGAAATCGCCGGGTCCCGGGCCTGAGCCCGTTGGTGCAATGCCTCGACATCGGGGTGATCGGCGGACGCCTCAAGCACGTCGGCGATGATCCGGCGGTGCGGTGTCATCTGCAGGCCCTTCTCCCGGCACCGGTTGATGATCGTGTCGGCCATGGGTTAACCCCCCTCGATCGCTGGATGCGGCATACCGGGATTTTGCAACGGTTTCCAGTCGCTTGGAAACCTTCTGTTGACTTCTGACCTGTAACCCACCATGTAGCGCCCAACCGACATTTCCTGCCGCGTGAGCAGAGATGCCGCCCGGAAAGAGGCGGCCACCGATAAAGCGAAATGTCGTCCATATGATCCCAAAATCACGCGTGGGGCCAAACGTCTGACCGGCCGGGGCGCGATGTTGCGCCTGGTGAGCGTGCAGGCGGAACCACGAATGCGACCCCTGAGGCCTTTGGCGCGGGGTCGAAAAGATGACGTCGTGCCGGCATGTGGCCGGTGCGCGTGAAAGGAACGAAGTGAATTTGTTTGCAGAAATGGGGCTTCCGGCCCCGCTGGTTAAAAAACTCAAGGCCATGGGCATCGAAGAGCCCACACCCATTCAGACCCATGCGATCCCGCATGCGCTCGATGGCAATGATGTCATGGGTCTGGCCCAGACCGGCACCGGCAAGACGGCCGCCTTTGGCCTGCCGCTCCTGGCGCAGTTGATGGAGATGCGCGGCAAACCCGAGGCGCGCACGGTGCGCAGCCTGATCCTGGCGCCGACGCGCGAATTGGCGGGGCAGATCCGCGATGCGTTGATGCCGATGGTCAAGGACACACCGATCAAGATCGGCGTCGTTGTGGGCGGTGCGTCGATCAATGCGCAGATCAAACGGCTGGAGCGGGGCACCGATGTGCTGGTGGCGACGCCGGGGCGCTTGCTCGATCTGCTGGACCGCAAGGCGCTGCGGCTTGATGCGACGCGCTTCCTGGTGCTCGACGAGGCCGATCAGATGCTCGACCTGGGCTTTATCCACGCGCTGCGCAAGATCGCGGGGCTGTTGCCGTCCGAGCGCCAGACGATGCTGTTCTCGGCCACGATGCCCAAGCAGATGGAAGAGATCGCGGCAAGCTACCTGACCCATCCCAAACGGGTGCAGGTCAACCCGCCGGGCAAGGCCGCCGACAAGATCGCGCAGTCGATCCATTTCATCGCCAAGGCTGAAAAACCCAACTTGCTGATCGAATTGCTGGACGCGCATCGCGACGAGTTGGCGCTGGTCTTTGGCCGGACCAAACACGGGTCAGACAAGCTCGCGCGCAAGCTGGAGGCGGCGGGATATTCGGTCGCCGCGATCCATGGCAACAAGAGCCAGGGGCAGCGGGAACGCGCGCTCAAGGCCTTCCGCGAGGGGCAGGTCAAGGTGCTGGTCGCCACGGATGTCGCCGCACGAGGACTCGATATCCCGGACGTCAAACATGTCTATAATTTCGACCTGCCGAATGTGCCGGAAAACTATGTGCACCGGATCGGGCGCACCGCGCGCGCGGGCCGGGATGGCATGGCCGTGGCCTTCTGCGCGCCCGATGAGATGGGTGAGCTGAAGGACATTCAAAAGGTCATGGGCATTTCGATCCCGGTTGCGTCGGGACGTCCTTGGGAAAAGCTCGAAGAGCCGGGCAGCAAACCCAAGGGCCGTGGCGGCCCGCGCCGCCGGTCCCGCAAACCGGGAGGCGGTAAGCCGCAGGGGCAGGGCGCTCATGCGCAGGGGCCTAAACCCGCGGGCAAACCCGGGGGCGGACGACCAAACAGACGCCGCCGCAACAAACCGCAGCGCAAGGCAGCATGACGATATTGCCCGCGACAAGGATCTACCTGTCGCGGGTTTTCTTCCAAACAACGTGACGCAAGAACGCCCGAAATCGCGAAGGGGAAGTTTGAACCCCCGTCGTTGCATGCTGGAGAATGCTTGAATGGCAGCTATGTCGACGATCGCCTGGAGCGGCCATCAACGATCATGATCCGCCGGTCAAATCCTCGGCGAGCATAAGTGCATTGCCATCGGGATCGTAGAAAGTTGCCGTCTTGACCATGCCTTCCACGACATCCGTCGGGCCATCGAATTTGACTTCGGCTTGCTCCAATTTCTGTCTTGCCGCGTCCAGGTCACTTACTCCAAAGACTGGTACGCAGTTGCCCGGCATAGGTTTGGTATGTTCGCCAAGGCCAATGGTGACGCCGCCCGTGTTCGTCCGAAGTTCCGACCACCCTGCGTCGTCTGCGTGGTAAATGGCCTCAAATCCCAACATGCTGTTGTACCACTCAGCACTGACGTGGCGATCCTTTACGGACATGGCAATCGTGATGTTTTCGTCGGGCGAAACAAGCGGCATCGGCTTTCCTTTTTGATTTATATATATTAACTATATTTTATGGACATACAGCTATTTGTCAATGTGACTTCAAGAGCTTGGGCAATACCCATTCTGTCAAACCTGCATGCAGGTGTTGCCGGGCGACAGGCCCCTTTGTTGGCTGCGACGGGGGCGAGTAGAACCGCATTCGCCCAAAGCGTCGATCACCTAATCAAGACAGGACTACTAGAACGAAACCCCGGTCATGGACATCCGCTGCGACCTGAGTTTCGCCTCACGCCACAAGGGGTTTCCGCTGCTGCCATCGCCAATAAAATTCATGTTGCCGCCGGTGACGCAGATCAAGACCTGCTCCGTAGATCCTGGACGTTACCCGTGCTGACGTCGCTCCACACACCGAGACGGTTCAGAGATATCAAGCGAGGCCTGCCCTCGATCACGGATCGAGCATTATCGCAATCACTGCAAACGATGGAAGGAAGAAGCTGGGTGCGTCGGAGCGTTGATGAGACCGCGCGCCCACCCACACCAATCTATTCGGCCGTGAATACTGGTGCCCTGATCAGTCAGGCGACCGCACAGGAAATCAGCTTTGTTTAGGGTCAGCGGATGACGGTATAACCCGCAAAGCGGGAGGCCAGAGCCGGTATGCAAAAAGTGTTCCGGGCGGAAGAGCCATAATTTCCGCCTTCAGCCGCCAACGGCTGAAGACAAAATTCATCGCGCTCAACCAGACGTTTTCGGTGGCGCCGGGGTAGTTTGCGCCCCCACGGACGAAACGTGTTCAGGAGTAGATCCGTTGCGCGCCCATCTGGTCGTGGATGTGGTTCGCCATTTCCGGCGCGATCCCCATCGCGGTGGCCAATTGGTGCAGGTATTGCGCCTCGTTCTGGTTATCGAGGTCGATCCCCATCAGCGACATCGCATAGACCTGCTGTTCCAACCCGCGCGGGGTGTCATTGGCCAGGTCCTGCACGTCGATGCGCCGCTGCATTTCGCCTTGCACGAACTCACGCTCCTCCCGGGATACGTCGCCCAGGCGGTCCATCAACCTGGCCTGCTCGGCCTGGTCAATCTCGCCATCTGATTTCATCGCCTGGATCATCGCCCGCAGCATCAGCGCCGCGGCTGCTTCCTGATCCTGCGAGGGCTGAACCTCGGGTTCGTCCTGCCGGGCGATGGCCTGGTTGAGCAAATCACCAAACCCGCCTTGCGATCCGCCCTGTGCGGCCCCTGCGCCCAGCAAACCACCGAGCAGACCGCCAAGACCGCCACCGGACCCGCCGCCTTTTTGCGCCGCCCCCGCGAGCCCACCCAGAAGGTCGTTCAAGCCGCCGGACGCGCCACCGCGCGAAGACGTGCCACCGCCGAGCTGCTCCAGCAATCCGCCAAGACCACCGGCGGCGCCGCCCCGTTGGGCGCTGCCACCGCCACCGCCCAGAAGCCCGCCCAGCATCTCTTCAAGCCCGCCGCCGGCCTGCGCCTGCTTCTGCCGCTCGGGCGAATGCGCGCCGCCAAAAAGCCCCCCATCGCCCGCGGCTCCGCGCGTGCTGGCGCCCTTTTTCATCATGCTGCTTGCCCCCTTCGCAAGCGCCACGCCGATGGCCACCTTGGCCAGTGTCTTCATCATACTCATGGATGTCCTCCCAAAATCTCCTTGGCCAGACTGGCATATTTTTGGGCAAAGAGGTGAGGGGAATAGTTAATAATTCGCCTCATGGGTGGCATTGCGCCGAGCGTGAATGGGCCACTCGCCGATGAAAATCGCCCCCGTGCCGGGGATCAGGTGCCGCAAAACGTCTGCTGAACAACCTCCGATGGCTCCGGCGGGCGCCGAAGGTCATCGACATCAGCACCAGCGTCGAACGGGGAGGACAGGGCATCGACCAGCCGGTGGAATAGCGCGTAATCGCCGTCAACCGCGGCCTGGATCATCTGCTCGACCCGGTGGTTGCGGGGGATGATGGCCGGGTTTGCCGCCGCCATCACCGCATTGGGCGCGTCTTCGGCCTCCAGCCGCCGGCGCCAATCACCCTCCCAGGTGTCGAAACTCTCCGGGTTGGTGAACTGATCGCGGGCCTTGTCGCCGCTGAGCGCATTGAACGTGTTGGTGAAATCCGCGCGTTCCTGCGCCATCCGGGTCAACAGGTCGTTGATGAGCGTGGCATCGTCGCCGGTCGCCTGCGACAGACCGATTTTCCGGCCAAAGGCGCCTAGCCACTCGGCCTGGAACAAGTCCGGCATGGCGTGCACGGCCTCGGTAAACACCGCAATGGCCTTTTCGGTATCCGGCATCAGCGGTACCAGCGCCGTGGCCAGTTGTGCCATGTTCCACACGATCACATTCGCCTGGTTGTCATAGGCATACCGGCCATGGGCGTCGATCGAGCTGAACACCGTCTGCGGATGATAGGTGTCGATGAAGGCGCAGGGGCCATAGTCGATGGTTTCGCCCGAGATCGTGGTGTTGTCGGTATTCATCACCCCGTGAATGAAGCCCACGGACATCCACTGCGCCACCAGCCGGGCCTGCTTGTCGATCACCCGCCGCAGCAGGTCGGCGGGGTCGGTCACATCCGGGTAGTGGCGGTCAATGGTGTAGTCATAAAGGGCCCGCAGCGCCTCGGTATCGCGCCGGGCGGCAAAGTACTGGAATGTGCCGACGCGGATATGGCTGCTGGCCACACGGGTCAGGACGGCGCCGGGCAGGGCGCCCGTTTCGCGGTAAACCGGGGCGCCGGTGGCCACGGCGGCCAATGCGCGGCTGGTCGGGATGCCGAGCGCGTGCATCGCTTCGCTGACGACATATTCCCGCAACACAGGCCCCAACCAGGCGCGGCCGTCCCCGCTGCGCGACCAGGGCGTGGGGCCTGAGCCTTTGAGTTGAATGTCCCGCCGCGCGCCGGTCGCGTCGATCACCTCGCCCAGAAGGTTGGCGCGGCCATCGCCGAGCTGTGGGGAAAACCCGCCGAACTGATGCCCGGCATAGGCCAGCGCCAGCGGTTCTGCGCCGTCGGGCACCTGGCTGCCGGAGAAGACCTGCGCCACCTCGTCGGGGGTGCCGGGCGTCATGGTCAACGCCTCCGCCAGGTCGGTATTGAAACGGATCAGGTGCGGATCGGGTGCAGGGGACGGATCGAGGCGCGCAAAGAACTTCCCCGGCAAACGTACATAGCTGTTGTAAAAAGGAATATGGAGGGGCATGATTTCCTATATTTTCCGGGACATTAGCATGTAGTTCTCTTGTGGTTCGAACCGCAGTCGTTTGTAAAGCTGCAACGCGCGGGTGTTGTCATGGGCAACCTCAAGGTGCAACGCCTTGACGCCCGCAGCGCCCAGGGCCTTGGGGAGTTGCCGAAGCACTTCGGAGCCAATTCCGCGCCCGCGCACGCCGGGACGGATGAAAAACTCGTCCACAAGACCTTCCAAACCGCCAAATTCGATCGACCAGCCGAAGGTAATCACGATGTACCCGATGGGCGCGCGCCCCGGACCTATGAGGTAGATCGCACCATGGGGCGAGCCGTCAAGCAGCGGCTGGATCGCGGCACGGCGCGCGTCTTCGTCGAGGTTGACACCTTCTTCGGCGTGAAAGGCGGTGACAAGCGGCATGAGCCGGTCGAGGTCGTCCGGTTTGGCGAGGTTGAGAGCGGTCACAGGCGGGCCAGCCTTTCGGTCAGAAGGTCAAAAAAGCCATCGGCGTCCACGCTTCCCATGAAGGTTGCATTGGCCGGGCGGTCGGTGACGCGCCACCAGTCGGCGACCGTCATGCCGAGGGTCAGCTCGGAAGCGGTTTCGATCTCGACATTGATGTGCCGGCCCGAAAAGAGCTCGGGTCGGATGAGATAAGCGATCACGCAAGGATCATGCAGCGGCGCGCCGTCGGAGCCGTATTTCTCGCGGTCGTAACGTTCGAAGAAGTCGGTCATCTGCGCCACGGCGGTCCCGACCGGCGTCCCGAGGCCGCGAATGGCGTCGTTGCGCGCGCGGGTCACCAGGACCTGATGCGTGACGTCAAGCGGCATCACCACGATCGGCACACCGGCTGCAAAGACAATCCCGGCGGCTTCGGGATCGACATAGATGTTGAATTCTGCTGCCGGGGTGATGTTGCCGACCTGGAAGTAAGCGCCGCCCATGAGGACAATTTCCTGCACCTTTTCAATGATATCAGGGGCTTTTTTGAATGCTGTGGCTATGTTGGTCAGCGGCCCGATCGGGCAGAGCGTGACACTGCCCGCGGGATGGCTGCGCAGGGTTTCGATGAGGAAGTCAACGGCGTGACCCTCTGCCAGCGGCATGTGCGGGTCCGGCAGATCAGGGCCATCAAGGCCGGTGCGGCCATGGACATGTTCGGCCGTCACCAGTTTCCGCGCCAGGGGCGCATCGCAGCCAGCATAGACAAGAACATCAGTTTTGCCCGCCAACTCACAGATAATACGCGCATTTTTGGTCGTGTAACTTAGCGGCACATTGCCCGCGACGCAGGTGATGCCGAGAAGCTCAACCTCCTCCGGGCTGGCCAGCGCCAGCAGGATGGCCACGGCGTCGTCCTGGCCGGGGTCGGTGTCGATGATGATCTTGCGCGATGTCATTGAGGGCCTCAAACTCTTTCGCCGGACCATGGCCGGGCAAACATCAAATGTCCACATGGCGCCGCCCGAACGGCTGTTTTTTGCGGGCAGGGAGGACATGCGCGCCATTCCGTCGCCATTGGATCAAGGACAATGCTTCAGACTGGCCATTGCCGGGTGGACTTGGGTCCATTCCCGCAAACTCCCGACATTTGTTTTGTGCGCAGAAACAGTCCCCGTGCCCCACAGGAGAATTGTAACCCAATGGTAAACACCACGGGTCAAATGTTTCGAATTCAAGGGCTTATCAAACAGGCTTCCATGGCTTATCACCCCCTGATGTTTGTTACCGATTTGCCAACCCGTGTCCCCGTCCTGCGCACGCCGAGCTGGATTTTTGCCCTGCCGGCAATCTGCGCCTCGTTCCTCCTTGTCATTGCCTGTCTTCAACCCTGGATCACGTTGACCGAGGCGTTGCGTGATGTTCAGGCGGTCGTGTTCAAGATGGAAGACCGGAACACGATCCCCTTGGCTGGATTCCTGTCGAATTTCGGCATCATGGCCTGGGTGGCATCTTCCGCGGCGGCGGGTTTCGCCGCGACAATGGCTGCCACCAAGAGAACCTCGGTCATGCTGGGCGCTTTGGCTGTCCTGTCGCTCGTCCTGGCGGTCGATGATTTTTTCATCATACACGAACGGGTCGGCCCAATCTTGCTTGGCATCCCCGAAAAGCTGTTTTTCCTGACCTATGTCGCCGCGCTCCTCACGATTATCGTTGTCTTCTTTACCGAGATCCGCCGCATGGCCGGTGGCCTTCTCGTCGTGGCGACTGTGTTTTTCGTTGTGAGCCTGACGACCGATGTCTTTTACCTGCTGGACGGTGTGCCACACCGTATCCTCGAAGACGGTGCCAAGCTCTTCGGGATTGCGTATTGGTTGACGTTCTGCTGGCGCCTGTCCTGGGTTGCGCTGCACTGGGAAGGTGACGCGCCGACCTGAAACGATGTTTCAATTGATCCACGGATGCGGCAGTCTTGCGGGCGGTGAACCCGGGAGGCGGTAGTGCAAGCGGATATCTTCGACAGGCTGGCGGCGTTCCCGCGCGAGCAGTTTTTGACCGGCCCGACCCCGCTTGAGCATCTGCCGAGGTTGTCGGCACAACTGGGTGTGGAGCTCTGGATCAAACGCGATGACCTGACAGGGCTCGGCGGCGGGGGCAACAAGATCCGGCAGTTGGAGTTCTACCTTGGCGCCGCTCGAGACGCGGGTGCCGATACGATCCTCATCACCGGCGCGGTTCAGTCCAACTATGTCCGTGCCGCCGCCGCTGCAGCCGCGCGATGCGGCATGAAATCGGTTCTGCAGCTCGAAGACCGGGTGCCCGGAATGGGCGCGGCATACCAAAGTTCCGGCAACGTGTTTCTGGCGAAACTCCTCGGGGCGGAACATGTTTTTTATCCCGGAGGAGAGGATGAGGCCGGTGCCGACGCCGCGTTGAACGACCATGCCGCGCGCCTGCGGCAGGAGGGGCGGCACCCCTATGTCATCCCGTTGGGTTTGGGGAACAAACCGCTTGGTGCGCTCGGCTATGTGATCGCGGCCCAGGAGGTCATGGAAGAGACCAACATGTTCGACGCCATCGTCATCCCCTCCGGTAGTGGCGCAACCCATGGTGGGTTTCTGGCGGGGCTGCGCGCCCTTGGCGTCGGCACACCGGTTCACGGCATCTGCGTCCGTCGTGACCGGGCCGCGCAATTCGCGCGACTAAAGGAGATTTCCGACCGCTTGGCCGATCTGCTGGGGACGCGGCCCTGGCTCCGGGAGGCCGATATCCACACCCATGACAGCGCCCTTGCGCCCGGCTATGGGCTGGTGAGCGAAAAGGTCATGCGGGCGATCCGGATGATGGCGGAGGGCGAGGGGCTGTTCCTCGATCCGGTCTATAGCGGCAAGTGTTTCGCCGGGGTGATCGACCTGATCGAAAGCGGCGAGATTGCCCGTGGGTCCAAGGTACTCTTCGTGCATACCGGCGGAGTTCCGGCGCTCTTTGCCTATCAGGACGACTTGCGGCCCGGATAGGGTCTAACGGGTCAGGACCAGCCGCCCCTCCGCAATCTGGATGCTTGAATACCGCTGCAGATAGCTCATCCCGAGAAGCGATTGGTCAAGCGCGCCCTCATTGACCACCGCCAGGACGCCGGTGTCGCGGATCGGGCCGATCTCGACACTGTCAAGGCGAACCGGTGCGGTGCGCACCTCGCCATTGGCGGTGAAGGCGCGTCCGACATAGGCGAGATCGTCGGGGTCCAGGCCGGCCCTGCGCGCGTCATCCTGGTTGAGAACGATGTCGGTGGCGCCGGTATCGACCACGAAGGTGATGGCCTCGCCGTTGACATCCGCGGTCAGGTAATAGTGGCCATCGACATGGCGCGGCAGTTCGATCCGGTCGCCATCGGCAGCGATCTTCTGACTGAATTGGCCCACCGGCTGAATATCGTCCCAAAGGCCATAGGCGGCGATGACACCGATGAAAAGCAGACCCCAGATCAGCGCCTGCTGCACAACGGTGCCAAGCTTTTCGCGGTTCTGGGCCACGAACCAGAAGACCACAGCCAGTCCCAGGACAATCAGGTAAATCAGATGTGCGGTTTCGAAATCTTGCATGGGCCTCCCCGGGGCGTCGTCACGGATCACATATAGGGGCAGGGCGGGCTTTGCGAAAGATCAGCCGCCAAAACCGAAGCCCTTGATCCCGTCCAGCACGAATTGCACCGCCAGTGCCGCAAGCAGCATGCCAAGCACGCGGGTGAGCACGATGATGCCGGTCTTGCCCAGAAGGCGCTCGAAGAAGGAGGCGGAGAGGAAGCAGAGATAAACCAGCAGGATCACGCTCAGCATCACGCCGATCACCACACCGAGGCCCGCCCAACCGGGTTGCTGACCCGCCAGCAGGATGACCGAGGTGATGGCCCCGGGGCCGGAAATCAGCGGAATGGCCAGAGGAAAGACCGATGGATCCTCGTGGTCGTCTTCCTCGGCGCGGTCTTCGCGGCGCTTGCTGCGGCGTTCGAACAGCATCTCAAGCGCGGTGAGGAACAGAAGAAGCCCCCCGGCGATGCGGAACGCATGCATCGAAATGCCGATGAACCCGAGCAGTTGTTCACCAAATGTCGCAAAGGCGATCAGCATGATCGCCCCGGTCAGGCAGGCCCGCAGGGCAATCACCCGGCGGCGCGCGCTATCCATGCCCTGGGTCAGGGCCAGGAACATGGGCGTCATGCCCGGCGGGTCCATGATCACGAAAAGCGTGACAAAGGCCGTGATGAGAAAGGCAGAATCCATAGAGGTGCCATGCTGTTGCGTTGCTCTCTTTCAACATGGATGGGGCGCTTTGCCAAGGACGAACTGCGTGGCTTGCCGCCACGGTTCAGGTGCCTAGACTGGCGCGCAAGACGCAGTGTGACGTAAAGGATGGCAGCCCCCATGAAACTGATCTGGCTTTCCGATTTGCATTTCGTGGCCGATGGCACGGTGCAGGGGCATGATCCGGTTGAGCGGGTTTCACGGGCGGTCGATTTTATCAACATGCACCACCCGGACGCGGCGTATTGCGTGATCTCGGGAGATCTGGTTGATCGTGCCACGAAGCGGGATTATGCGGCGGTTGCGTCACATTTGGGCCGTCTGGCGGTGCCCTGTCTGCCGATGGTTGGCAACCACGATGACCGCGCCCTTCTGCGTCGCGCCATGCCGCTTCCGGAAACCGTGATGGATGACTTCATTCAATACGCGGTAAGGACGGACGCGGCCCATCTCATCTGCCTCGATACGCTGACGCCGGGTGCTGATCACGGCTCGTTTTGCCAGGGGCGCCTGGATTGGCTGGCGCAACGGCTGAGCGCGGCCCCCGAGACACCTGCGATCATCGTCATGCACCATCCGCCGATGGCTCTTGGTCTGCCGATGCAGGATGCGGACAGGTTGAAAGACAGCGCGGCGCTTCTGGACCTGTTGGCGCTGCACCCGCAGGTCCGGCAGCTTTGCATCGGCCATGTGCATCGTCCGATCACCGGATCGGTGCGGGGCATTCCCTTTGCGACGTTACCCGCGGTTCTTTATCAGGCGCCGCCGCCAGTTCCGGCCTGGACCTGGGACAGTTTTGCTCCCGCGACCGAGGCGCCCGCCCTTGGGGTCGTGACCGTTCAGGGCGGGGAGGTGCAGATCCACAATTTGCAGTTCTGCGCGTATGCCGACGGCGTTACTTCAGCCGGTCAATGACCATATCGGTGATGTTGACGCGATCACCGACCATCAGCACGACACCGGGCTGCTGGTTCAGGATCAGGTCATAGCTGAACTCTTGCTGGATCGCCTCAAAGACCGGGTCGAATTGCGCCTGGATTTCCTTCAGACCTTCGGCGCGGATCTTCTGGGCTTCGCGCTGCTTGTCATCGCTGAAACGGCGAAGCTGCAGGGTCGCGTCCTCAAATTGCTTCTGCAGGTTGATGAGCTGTGCCTGATCCTCGCCATTTGTCGTGGCCTCGGTCACTCTCTCACGCATCTCCTGAATGGTTTTCTGCTGTTCGGCGATCTGCTCCTGCGCCTCGTTCTGGAAGGCCTGCAGCTTGTCGTTGAGCGCCGATCCCGCCGCCGAACGGGCGATGACCTGATCCATGTTCACGACGGCGATCTTGATCGGCTCTTCCTGCGCCATGGCCGGTTGCGCCAGCGGTGCAAGGGCCAGCAGGGACACGGCAAGCGCACTTGCCTGGAGAAAGGTGCGGGTCTTCATGGGAGCTCCTGTAAGGATGTGTGGCCCGAAGGCGGTTTCGGGCCAACCTAATGAGTTACATGCGGGATTCAACCTGTTCGAGCTTTTCCAGCGCCTTCATCCACAGGGTTTCGGCGCGATCCAGCCCATCCATGACCTCGCTGTATTTTTTCTGCCATTTCGTGGCCTCGACCACGTTGTCCTCGTCATACATCGCCGGGTCAGCGAGCTTGTCGGCGATCTTGTCGCGCATCTCGTTGAGCTTTTCGACGCGCTCTTCGCATTTGCGGACCTCCTGGCGGCGGGCCAGGAGCATATCGCGGGTGGGACGTTTGACAGGTTTTGTCTTGGCTTCCGATTTGGCGGGCTTGTCGCTGCCCAGAAGCAGTTGGCGATAGCTCTCCAGGTCGCCCTCATAGGGGCTTACCGCGCCGTCCTTGACCAGCCACAGACGATCCGCCACGAGGCTCAGTAGGTGCATGTCGTGGCTCACCAGGATCACCGCGCCGGAATACGCGGTCAGCGCCTCGACGAGCGCCTCGCGGCTTTCGATATCGAGGTGGTTCGTGGGCTCGTCGAGGATGAGCATATGCGGCGCGTCGATCGTGGCGATCATCAGGGAAAGCCGCGCCTTTTGCCCGCCCGAGAGCTTTCCGACCAGCGTGTCGGCCTGCTCTGCGCCGATGCCGAACCCGCCGAGGCGCGCGCGTAGCTTGGCCGGGGCCTCTTCGGGGCGGAGGCGGCGGATATGGTCGATGGGCGTTTCGTCCACATGTAGCTCATCCACCTGATGCTGGGCAAAATAGCCGACGCGGAGTTTTGACGATTGCGTCTTGCGCCCCTGCATCAACGGCAGGCGGTCCGACAGCAGCTTCGACAGCGTCGATTTGCCTTCGCCGTTGCGGCCCAGAAGGGCGATGCGGTCATCCTGGTCGATCCTGAGGTCCAGGCGCGACAGAACCGGTTTGTCGTCATAGCCCACAATGCCATTTTCCACCCGGATGATCGGCGGCGACAGCTCCTCGGGCTCGGGGAAGGTGAACCGTTTCAACGCCGCCTCTTGCGGGCGGGTGATCGGTTTCATCTTTTCCAGCGCCTTGATCCGGGACTGTGCCTGTTTCGCCTTGTCGGCCTTGTAGCGGAAGCGATCGACATAGGATTGCAGATGCGCGCGGCGGGCTTCTTGCTTCTTGGCCTCGGATTCCGCCGCGGCCAGACGGGCGGCCCGGGTCTGCGCGAAGGTGTCGTAATTGCCTTGGTAGAGGCTCAGTTTCCGGTCTTCGAGATGCAAGATCGACCCCACGGCGCGATTAAGCAATCCGCGGTCGTGGCTCACGATCAGAACCGTGTGCGGATACCGCGCGAGGTAGCTCTCCAGCCAGAGCGCGCCTTCGAGGTCGAGGTAGTTCGTCGGTTCATCGAGCAAAAGCAAGTCAGGCTGCGCAAAGAGAACCGCGGCAAGCGCCACGCGCATCCGCCAGCCGCCTGAAAAGTCACTACAAGGCTGCTTTTGCTCGGCATCGGTGAAACCCAGGCCCTTGAGGATTGACGCGGCGCGCGCTTCGGCGGACCAGGCGTCGATATCGGCGAGCCGTGTCTGGATCTCGGCAATACGGGCCGCGTCGCTGGCGGTGTCCGCCTCGACCAGAAGCGCCGCGCGTTCGGTATCGGCTGCGAGCACGGTGTCAATGAGCGACACGTCATTGCCCGGAACTTCCTGCGCGACGCCACCAATCCGCGCGCGGGCGGGCAGGGTGATCTCACCCGTCTCAAGCGCCAACTCGCCCCGGATCAAGCGAAAGAGCGTGGTCTTGCCCGTGCCGTTCCTACCCACGATGCCGACCTTGTGCCCGTCGGGGATCGTGGCCGTGGCATGCTCGATCAGGGGGCGGCCCGCGACTGCATAGGATATGTCATTGATGCGCAACATGCCCGGCTCTTAGCAGAGGCTTCGGCGGGGGACCAGCGCCCGAAATCGTTGATTTACGCGGCGTCCCGTGCCAGGGCCGCAGAGGTCGGGCAAAAGACCAGCCTGGCGCGGCCTTGCGCCTTGGCCGCGTAAAGCGCGTCATCCGCGTGTTTGAGCAAATCGCCGATATCCTGGCCGGTTACGGATTCCACTGCGCCAATCGAGGCGCTGATCGTCAGAACCTCATCACTTTCTTCGACCGCCATTTTCAACCCACCGCAGAGGCGCCCGGCGATTTTCTCGGCCTCTTCGGGGCCAGCGTCGATGAGATAGGCGGCAAATTCCTCCCCACCAATGCGCCCCAGCAGGTCCGTGCTGCGGACCGAGGCGCGCAATTCCTCGGCAAAACTGCGAAGCACGGCATCGCCCGCCGCATGGCCATAGGTGTCGTTGATCCGTTTGAAGTGATCGATGTCGATCATCAGGACAATGCCGTCGGTCTGAACGCTGGCCTGTTCCAGAAAAGCGCGGCGATTGGGCAGACCGGTCAGCAGGTCCGTCGCGGCCAGTCGTGCCAGCTTGCGCTGCAACTGATCGAGATGGCTGATGAGTTTCATCGCAACAAGAATGAAAGGTGCGGCAATCAGGATGGTCAGGATCGTATGATCCAGTAGTGTATCATCCAGCTCCCCCATCATGAGGAATTCGACACCTGCGCCAAGGACCGACGCGGCAAGACCCCAGATCAACACGCCAAGCGGCCAGTCGATCATCCGTTGCGGTGCAATAAAGGTGATGATGCGCTGCAATGCCCAAATCCACGTCTGTTTCCCGCGTCGAAACTACGCAAGGGCATCCCAAGGCCTCGTAAACGCGGCCCGGCAAAAAACCTAAAATATGAGCTTAATCATCGCCGGTTTGTCGTGATTTCGTGCGGCAAGAATCTCCCAAATCGCGGGTTTTCAAGCGCGTTTGCCCATGGTATCGGGGCCGCAATCCTGAGGGGCGGGCAAAGGGCCGGCCCGGACTTTAACGGAAGAAGAGACTGACATGGCTGTCGAACGTACATTGAGCATCATCAAACCCGACGCAACCAAGCGTAACCTGACCGGCAAGATCAACGCCAAGTTCGAGGACGCGGGCCTGCGGATCGTGGCGCAAAAGCGCATCCACCTGACCCCGGCGCAAGCGGGCGTGTTCTATGCCGTGCATGCCGAGCGTCCGTTCTATGGCGAGCTTTGTGAATTCATGGCCTCCGAGCCGGTTGTGGTTCAGGTCCTCGAAGGTGAAGGCGCGATTGCCAAGAACCGCGAAGTCATGGGCGCGACCAACCCCGCCGATGCGGCCCCCGGCACCATCCGCGCCGAATTCGCGGAATCGGTCGGCGAAAACTCGGTCCACGGATCGGATGCGCCGGAAACCGCCGCGGTGGAAATCGCGTATTTCTTCTCGGGTCTGGAACTGGTCGGCTAAGCCATCACGGAATATTGTGACAAGGGGCGGCGCATCGCGGATGTGGCCGCCCTTTTTTCAGGTGTTGATATGCGCCGGGCCGACCTCCTGTGCGCGAGCCGCGCGTTTGCGCAGGTTGGTCTCCAAGAGCCGCATGTTTCGGATGTTGGCGTTATAGGCGATATCGAAAAGATCACCGATCAGGGGGACAGAGCCGATCACAAGGTCGATCACAAGGTTCCCCAGCATAACGATCAAGGCACCGGGCGTGGCACCAAGCTGACGTGCTTTCCACACGAGCCAGAGTGCCGGGGCCAGGGCGGCGGCGTCGCCGATTACAGGGATAAAGCCCAGGAGGTTGTCGATACCGACTGTCAGCCGCGTGCCGGGGATGCGAAACAGCGCATCCAGCCGTCGGGCCATCGTCTTCAGCTTTTCGAGTTCCGTATCGAGGTCTTGTTGAAATGCCTCTTTCATAATGTATACATAGGTATACGAAATGGGCTTTTCAATAATCCGGCCTCGGGAAACCAGCAAAAGAATTCGACTTGAGTGAAAAAACTCAGTGAAGATAACGTATTGCCAACGTTACTTCATCTTGTCCAACCAATAAGGTTTAAGGTTGGTCAGCGCGAACACATGCGCCGTCACTCGTCCAAAACAACCGGTGTCAGCAATCAGATGCTGGCGAAATCCGTAAAGGTCATCGGTTTCGGTTTGGGTCTATGTGCGCCCGGGGGCGGTTGAATCGCCATGCTGGCGGGTTTCACGTCATCCTTGACGGGCGGTGTGGGAGGTGTGGCTGTTGCCATAGCTCTGCTCCAATTTTCCAGGGGCAGCTATTCAGCCAGATTGGGCTGAACAGAGCCCATTACTAAGTACATTCGCAGACAGTGACTTAAGAATGCGCCAATAGTGCGTTCGAAACCAGACAAGTTTTATTACATATTTGCAATTCGTCACGTATTTGACGCAATGCGATCCGGCGCTTGATAGCCTGCGCCCGTTTGCTCTCACCGGCACTCGGGCGCGCAATGAAGTTTCATGTGACGGTTATTTGGCGCAATTTTCGGCAATCATCGAGATCATCTCGAACATCACGGCCGCTGCGGTCAAGGCTGTGATATTATTGGGGGAATCCTTGGTTGGCATCATGCAAACGACGTCGCCCCCGACGATGTTGAGACCCCGTGCGGCGCGCAGGATGCCGACCGCCTCGTCGATATCGAAACCCTTCTCACCGGGTTCGAGGTTTGACACAGCGGGGGCCACCGTCGGGTCCAGACAATCTAAATCAAATGTGATGTAAACCGGCTTGTCGCCCAGCACTTCGCGGGTCTGAGCAACCACATCTTCCAGCCCACGCTGCCGGAATTCGGCCATTGTGACGATATTGTAACCGTAATCGTAGCTGGGTTGCAGCCAATCGAGGCTCCGGGGATGACCGCGCAGGCCGATCTGCATCGAACGGCTTGGATCGACCTTACCTTGATCGGCGAGGTAGGCGCCCCAATGTGCCGCAGATTTCTTGGCGCCGAGGAAATGGTCGACCTTGGTGAAAACATCCGTATGGGCATCGAGATGCAGGAAGCTGACCGGCTCGTCCCCCGCGATCTTGCCGCAGCCCAATGCCTGCACGATCCCGCCGGTGATCGAATGATCCCCGCCGATGGACACCGGACGTGCGCCGGCGGCGTCGATATCGGTGTAGAAATCGGTGATCTGCTGGATGCAGTCTTCATTGTCGTTGGCGCGGGGGAAGGGAACATCGCCCACATCCGCGATCTTGCAGCTTTGCCATGGGTCGATTTCAAAGACCGAATGTACGCGGCGCTGCACGGCTGAGACGTGGCGCAGGGCGCGGGGACCCAGGTGCTGATCCCGTTCGGTGGTGCCGTTACCCGTCGAATGAGGCACGCCGACAAGGGCGATGTCCTGCCCGTCGGCCGGTTCGTTGGGGCAACGGAACATGGTGGGGATGCCCCACCAATAGAGGTTGTCCATCATCGACTTCTGGTACGGATCGGTCATGACCACGGCCCTTCCAATTGAGTTTTTCAAGGAGTCTAAGAGGAGGCGGACCCGGCACAATGCCGGATCCGTCAGTTCGTCAGTCCTTTTGGTCTTCGCGGCGGAAGGCGCCCTGGACAATGCGGTCCATGACCATGGCGAGGAAGAGAATGGCGAAACCGCCGAGCAGGCCGGGTCCCTTGGCCGCGTATTGCAGCGCCTCGAGGATTTCCTTGCCCAATCCCCCGCCACCGATGAGCGAGATGATGACCACCATGGAAAGGCACATCAGGATCGTCTGGTTCACCCCGGTCATGATTGACGGCAAGGCCAACGGGATCTCCACGTCCTTAAGGAGCTGCCATTTGGAGGCGCCAAAGGCCACGGCGGCTTCCTTGATGCTCTCCGGGACGCCGCGCATACCGAGTGCGGTCAGACGAATGACCGGCGGCATGCCAAAGATGATCGTGGCCAGAATGCCCGGCGGATTGCCGGTGCCGAAAAACGCGATGATCGGGATGAGGTAGACGAAGGCGGGCAGGGTCTGCATCAGGTCCAGCACCGGCTCGGCCGCCTTGTAGGCACGGCGGGATTTGCCGAACCAGATCCCCAAGGGGATGCCGATGACCACGCAGAGGATCACCGACGCGCCCACGAGGGCCACGGTTTCCATTGCGACTTCCCAGTAGCCCAAAAGCGCCGTGTAGGCCATCGCGGCGCAGGTAAAGATCGCGACGCGCGGGCCGGCGGCGCGCCAGGCGGTGACCGCAATGACCAGCATGACCACGGGCCAGGGCGAGCCGTTGAGCGCCACCGTCAGCGTATCGAGCACCACGCGGACGCCATAGACGATGCCATCGAAGAAATCGCCCCCGGCGGCGGCGGCGGCATCAATCCGCGCTTCCATCCAATTGGCCAGCCGCGAGAAGAGCGTGCCGTTGCCTTCGCCAAGGAAGAGTGCCGATGCCCCTTCCTCGGGGAATTCGTCCAGCAATGCCATCGACGAGTTGACGGTGAACTTGTAGACGATGAGCGGTCCGATGGCGGCGGCCAGAATTGCGCCCATCACGGTATTGCTCTGTGATCGGCCGCTTTCGGTATTCGCCGGGTCGATCCGCCAGTTGGAGTACTGCTTTTCGTAGACACGGTCAGCGTAGAGACCCTGCACCAGCTTGAAGATCAGCAGGAGCAGAAACCCTGTCATCATGATCCCGAAGGCTTCGGCCTGCGCCGCTTCGGCCTGGACCATGCTTTTGTCGGCCGCTGCCTGGATATTGTTGGCAAGTTTGGTGAAACGGTCGACATCGGCCTGTTCGGTGGCTGCCGCGGCCTTGTCGAGCAACTCCTGCGCGCGGGCCGATTGGCGTGCGGCGCGTTCGGACATGTCGGCCCCGGGATTGCCCCACCAGCCGCGCCCGATCTGCACCCAGGCGATGACTTCGAGAATGAGGAACGTCCAGAACATGCCCCAGATGGCGCGGCTCGCGGCCCAGAGTGGCCCCAGCACGGCGGCCCACAGGTTGAACGTGTTGGGCAGGAAGCCCGTGGCATCGTGGATCTTGTGAAAGGCGCCGATGTAATAGTCGCCATTCACTTCGGCAAATTCCCGGATGGAATTGTCGAGCGCGTCGCGATCTACCTCGATATCCGAGGCGGCGGTGACTTTGAGTTCGGTGGCGGTATCAGTCATCTTTACCCCCCTGAATGCCACGCAGCAGGCGCGGTTTGGTGACAATGCCCACATCCGTGCCGCCATCGGTGATGACGACGGGTTGCTCGGTGGTGACGGCGAGGTCGATCAGTTGATCGAGGTCGGCGCCATGGTCGGCGCGCGGCGCCCCGTCGAGCGATCCGGTGGCCTTTTCCAGCGGTTCCATGATGGAATGCGCCTTGACCAGCTTGAGTTTGGAAATGCCCTGCACGAACTCGCGGACATATTCATCCGCGGGGTTCATCACGATATCCTCGGGCGTCCCGATCTGGACGATCACCCCGTCCTTCATGATCGCGATGCGGTGGCCGATGCGGATCGCCTCATCAAGGTCGTGGGTAATGAAGAGCGTGGTTTTCTTGAGCTGCGCCACCAGCGCCTTGAACTGGTCCTGCAATTGAAGCCGGATGAGCGGGTCGAGCGCCGAGAAGGGTTCGTCCATCAAGAGGATTTCAGGGTCCGAGGCCAGCGCGCGGGCGATACCGACCCGTTGCTGCATGCCGCCCGAGAGTTCCTTGGGAAGGCGGTCTTCGTAGCCGGTCAGGTCCACGAGGCCAAGCGCATGGTCGGACACCGCCCAGCGTTTCGATTTGGAAACTTTCCGGATTTCAAGAGGATAGGCGACGTTATCGCGCACCGAGCGGTGCGGCATCAGTGCCATGTGCTGAAAGACCATGCCGATCTGCTGGGCGCGGATGCGGCGCAGTTCGTTTTCGGAAATGGCCGACACGTCTTGACCCATGATCTCGATCTTGCCCGCCGTCGGTTCGATCAGCCGATTGACGTGACGCACCAGCGTGGATTTGCCAGAGCCCGACAGGCCCATGATGCAGAAAATTTCGCCCCGAGGCACATCGAACGTGGCCCCCTGAACGCCAACGACGCATTGAAAGCGTTCCAATACTTCGGGCTTGCCGATCCCCTCGGATTTGACGGCGGCCATGGCCTCGTCTGCGCGGGCGCCGAAGATTTTCCAGACATCCGTCAGCTTGACGACTGTTTCGCTCATATCTCTCCCCTCGATATGAGACAGGCCGCCGGGGGATGCCCTGCGGCCTGTCATAGAAGTCAGTGCCTTGTGGCGAAGATCACTCGGACATCCAGCCCAGGACGGCGTCTTCGTTCTCGGCAACCCAGGCTTCGGCATAGGCAAGCGGTTCCTGCTTGTCGATCACCAGCGCGTAGGTCATGGCCGACACCGTGTCCGTGTCAAACTTCACATTCGACAGCATCTTGGCGACGTCCGGGTGCGATTCTTCGAGCGACTTGGCATAGTGCACGTGCAGATAAGCCAGGTCCCAGGCCACGCCGGCATCGGAAATCTCGAGCCAGTTCGGATCGTCGGTGGGCTGCGTCACGTTCCACTTGGCCGCGTCATAGGCCGGCTCTTCGAGGATCTGCATGTCATGCAGCGCGAAGACATAGTGCGGCGTGTAGCAGAAGCCCGCCCAGGGATCGCCCGCCTTGATGGCGTTGTCGAGATTGGCATAGGCCACGGTCTCGTCGATCTCGGTCAGTTCCATGGTCTCGGCGTAACCATAAGACTTAGCGCGGATTTTCTCGACATTGGTCGAGGCCCAGCCGGGCGCACCGATCCACAACTCACCGGTGCCGTCGCCATTGCTGTCGAACAGCGCGGCAATGTCGGGGTCGGTCAGCTGGTCGATCGAGGTGATGCCGTGGGCGTCAGCGGTGGCCTGATCGACGCACATGCCCTGGAACGCTTCGACACCGTTGGGGTTCATCGAGACGCTGGCTTTCTCCTTCACATAGGTGTCATGCAGGTTCTGCTGGTTCGGCATCCATACCTCGGGGTGCACATGCATCGCACCGCTGTCCATCGCCTCGAAGACGATCGGGTTGGTGCCGTTCTGCAACTCGACCTCAAGGCCCATATTCTGTTCGATGGCCACCTTCAGGATATGCGCGGTGGCGTTGACCGACGGCCAGTTGGGCACACCGATGACGATATCGGCGGCCATCGCAGGCGCGGCCATTGCCATCATCGTGCTGCCCATCAGGGCGGTAAACTTGTTCATCATGTATCTCCTCATACGTTGGACATCTGCGTGGCGCAGACAGTTTCGACCCGCTTCTAGGCGGAATCCGGTTGTTGGTTTCGTGAACGTTTTATTTTTCTCCCTAGTGCCGCGTTGCGGCGGGCAGATGTACCCCTGCCTGACGAAATAGGATCACAAGCAGGGCGCCCATGGCAAGTCTTTCAGCAGGTCAAATCTTTGTATAGTGAAATTTTTTTTATCAATAATGCGGGTTTTTCGAATTGTTGCAGGCGAGTTTCAGGCTTTCCGAACATATGCGCGCGAAAGTGGACCAGTGGCGCGGGCGTTGTTGTTCAAGATGAACAGCGCATGAAAAACCGCACCGAAGCGCCCCCTTTGCCGCGGGTCAGCCGGCCAATTGATCGACGAGAGGCCGGAACCAGTGCCAGTTCTGCGCAGCGGTGTCGTTCACGATCAGGTGTTTCTTGCGCAGGTAAATCGGCGCCTCGGTCAATTCGTGAAGTGTACCCTGCGCGACAAGAGGTGCGGCCAGAGCGCGGGGCAGGTAGGCCGATCCACCCCGGGACAGCAAATGTTCCAGGGCCCATCTTGCGCTGTCGAAACTGACCCGCGCTGTACCGGCGTCGTGATAGGTTTCGCCATGGGCACGGCGGTAATCCTCGCCATGATCGACGAAGATGTATTTGGGGTCGGCCTTTATCGGTGTGTCGGATCGGTCGGAATAGAGCACAAGCTCCTCCGGTGGAAGCGGATGCACGGTCTGCTGGCCGCGCGCGCCGGAATCGTAGGTGAGGATCACGTCGACGAGGCCCGTTGCAAGCCATTCTTCGAGATCACGGGCGCTGCCCTGGTGAACCGATACCGCCATCTCCGGGTGGCCCGAGGTGACACCGTCGAAAAAGGCCTTGCCCGGCCCGTGCCAGAGCCCCGGATCGCAGCCGAAGGTGCAGACAGAACTTAACCCCGCGGGCAGGCCGGTTTCGAACTTCGCCTGACGCCAGAGGCCCGTCATGATCCGCGCATACCGCAAGAGCTTGGTCCCGGCGGGGGTGAGCGTCGTGCCGGATTTCTGCCGGTTCAGCAGGATCTGCCCCAGCTCATCCTCCAGTGTCTTGAGGCGGGCGGTGACCGTGGATTGGGTGACGTTCATCTTCTGTGATGCCCGCACGAGGCTGCCGGTTTCGACGATGGCAAGGAAGGTCTGGAGGGAGGTGATGTTCATGGCGAGACTCATAATTCGAAATTTCCGCATTTATGACGCAAAAAATTTCGTTTTCAAGAAGTGTAAATCTCTGGCAGTCTGAGTTGAACAGGAATTGGGTGCGTCTCAGGCGCGCTGCGCGAAAGATAAGCGGACATGACACAAACCTATCAGATGCTGATCGACGGTGCCTGGGTGGATGCCAGTGACGGCGGCACCTTCACCACGTCGAACCCGGCCACGGGTCAGATTTGGGCGACTGTCCCCGAAGCCACCGCCGAAGATGTCGATCGGGCGGTCCGTGCGGCGCATCGCGCCTGTTACGACGGGCCGTGGGCGCAGATGACGGCGACCCAGCGGGGTCATTGCCTGCGCCGCCTTGCGGACCTCTTGGCGGAAAAGTCGGAGTATTTCGGCGAGGTCGAGACCCGCGACACCGGCAAGATACTCAAGGAAACCCGCTGGCAGTCAAAATACATCGCCGAGTTCCTACATTTCTACGCGGGAGCCGCCGACAAGGTGCATGGCGAGACGCTGCCGATCGACAAACCCGACATGTTCGTTTTCACCGACCGCGAGCCTTTGGGCGTGATCGCCGCCGTTGTGCCGTGGAACAGCCAGATGTTCCTGACCGCCGTCAAGATCGGACCGGCGCTGGCGGCGGGCAATACCGTGGTGCTCAAGACCTCGGAATTTGCCCCTGCGGTGATCCTCGAATTCGGCAGGCTTTTTGCCGAGGCCGGTATCCCCGACGGTGTGATCAATATCGTGACCGGCCACGCGGACCCTTGCGGCAAGGTGCTGACCTCGCACCCGCTGGTCGCGCGGATTTCTTTCACCGGCGGGCCGGTGGCAGCGAAGCATATCCTGCGGAACTCGACCAATAATTTCGCCGAGGTCTCATTGGAGTTGGGCGGCAAATCTCCATTCATTGTCTTTGATGACGCCGATGTCGAAAGTGCCGTGAACGGGTCGGTGTCGGGCATCTTTGCGGCGTCGGGGCAGTCCTGCGTCGCCGGTTCCCGGCTGATCGTGCACGAAGACATCGCCGATGACTTCCTCGCCCGGATGGTCGAGATCGCCAAGAATGCAAAGATCGGTGATCCGATGCTGGACGAGACGGAAATGGGCCCGCTTTGTACCTACGGCCAGCTTGGAAACATCGAGCGGCAGGTGGCCAAGGCCATTGAACAGGGGGGCAAGGTGCTCTGCGGTGGCAAACGCGCGACCGGGCAGGGCAGTGATATGTTCTATGAGCCGACGATCGTCGATTGCCCTGGGCCGCATCTTGAGATCGTCGATAACGAGCTTTTTGGCCCAGTCTTGAGCGTGCTGCGCTTCAGGACCGAGGAGGAGGCGTTGCAACTTGCAAATGACACCGAGCATGGGCTGGCCGCAGGGATCTTCACCCGCGACAGCGCCCGCGCTTTGCGGATGAGCCGCGCCGTGCGTGCCGGGATCGTCTGGGTCAATACCTACCGCGCCGTGTCGCCAATTGCCGAGTTCGGCGGCATGAAAAATTCGGGCTATGGCCGCGAAAGCGGTTTCCAGGCGATGTATGACTATACGCGCCCCAAAACGGTGTGGATGAATACCTCGTCCGAGCCATTGGGCAGCCAATTCGTGGCGCGGTGACCGGAGGCGTGTTGATGCAGTTGTACGAAGTTCGACGAAGAGATGTGGAAGCCGACCGCGGGTGGTGCGGAACGCGCCGCCCATGGGGGCGGTCGGCGCGTGGCCGGTCTGGCGACCGGCATAATTGAATATGGCGTGGTTTCGAGCCCTTGAGTTCGGGACGAAGATGAAAAGGAGATCGACGATGAAGTTTCAACTGGCGATCAATCTAGAGCGGATGGATGACGGCACGGATATCAAGGCCGTGCGCGATCATACGCTGGAGATGGTCAAGATGGCCGATGCGGCAGGGTTCGAAATTGCCTGGGCCGCCGAGCACCACGCGCTTGAGATGACTATTGCCCCCAACCCGTTCCAGATCCTGACCTGGTGGGGGGAGCATACGGAAAACATCCGCCTTGGCGTCGGCGTGGTGAACGCGGCCTATTGGCATCCGATCAACCTCGCCGGAGAGGCCGCGTTTCTGGACCTGACCAGCGGCGGGCGTCTGGAGTTCGGCATCGGGTCGGGTGCGTATCAGCGCGAGTTTGACCGGATGAAACCCGGCCTCGATCAGAAGGATAGCTGGCGCTACATGCAAGAGATGCTGCCGGTGGTGCAGAAGCTCTGGCAGGGCGATTATGCCCATGACGGCGAGTTCTGGCATTTCCCCACCGCCACATCCTGCCCCAAACCGGTACAGGAGGAGGTGCCAATCTGGGTCGCCGCCCGTGCGCCGATCACGTTTGACTATGCGGTCGAACATGGCTGCAACATCCTGAGCTGGCCGCTGACCATGCCGTTTTCCGAGGCCGAGACCTATCGCGCGCGTCTGGATGACGCGATTGCCAAGCACGGCGGGGAGTACAATGGCACCTGGGCGGTGATGCGGCACACGGCGGTTTATGACAACGAAGGCGACCGCGCGAATGCCATGTCCTCGATCCGCAATGTGCTGGGACAGTTCGGCAACCTGATGATGCAACGCGGCGAGGTCCGCAATGGCTTCCCGGACCGGGTCCCGCTGGACGAACTTGACGGCAATGCCCGGGTTGATCCCGAGATGCTCGAGGAGAACCTCATGTTCGGCTCGCCCGACGAGGTGATCGCCAAGCTCAAGAAATACGAAGGGATTGGCGTCGACGCTTTCCTCTACTATGCCTCGATGGGGATGGACATGGCGCAGCAGAAACGCTCGCTCCAGCTTTTCATCGACAAGGTGATGCCCGCATTTGCAGAAAAGGAGCTGGCCCATGCCGGTTGAAATCCGCCGCACCCTGACCTTGGTGCAGACGACCTTCAAGGAAGGCTGGAAAGAGGTGGCCGAGCCCACCAAGCTGGTCACAGCGATGGCGATCATCCGCAACCCGTGGTTCGGGCAGGGCCATGTGGAGGATCTGACCCCCGAGATCAAGGAACACGGGCCCGTTCTGGGCAAACTCTTGACCGACATGATCCTCAAGGAGACCGGCGGCACGGTCGAAGGCTACGGTAAAGCCTCGGTCGTGGGCATGGGCGGCGAGGTCGAACACGCGCAGGCGCTGACCCATACGCTCTGGTTCGGCAACCAGTATCGCGATGCGGTGAATGCGAAATCCTACCTGGTCTTTTCCAACACCCGCGGCGCGGCGGGGACGTCGCTGATGATCCCGCTGATGGACAAGGATGATGGCGGGCGGCGCTCGCATTACCAAACGATCCACACCAGCGTGCCGGATGCGCCCGCCGAAGACGAGATGATCGTGGCGCTTGGCGCGTCGCTGGGTGGGCATCCGAACCATCGGATCGGGGACCGCTACAAGGATCTCGAAGAGATGGGTCGCGACGTTGACAATCCGGCGGGGGTCTAGATGGCTGTAAGTCGCGCGGGTACGGCCTATGATCTGTCTGGACCCGAGGGCGCGCCGGTTGTGGCGATGATCCACGGGCTGGGGCTGACACGGGATGCCACGTATCGGGAGATGATCCCGATGCTGGCCGATCGTTTCCGGGTGCTGAGCTATGACCTCTGCGGTCATGGGCAAAGCGCCTTGCCCGTGGACGAACCCAGCCTGACGGTTCTGTCAGAACAGCTAATCGCGTTGATGGATGAGCTGGGTATCGACAAGGCCGCTTTGGTGGGGTTTTCGCTGGGAGGTATGATCAACCGGCGGGTGGCGATGGATCATCCGGACCGGGTTTCGGCGCTTTGCATCCTCAACTCACCGCATGAGCGCGGCGACGCGCAGCAAAAGCTGGTCGAGGAGCGCGCGCGCGATACCTCTGCGGGCGGCCCGGGGGCGACAATTGATGCGACGCTGGCGCGGTGGTTTACGCCCGCCTTTTGCGAGGCCCGCAAGGACGTGCTGGACGAGGTGCGGGATGTGGTCATGGCCAACCATCACGAGAACTACGCAAAACATCGCTTCGTGCTGGCGGCGGGGGTGGTGGAACTCATTCGGCCTGAGCCGCCGATCACACATCCGACGCTGGTGATCACCTGTGAAAACGACAGCGGCCAGCCCCCGGCCATGAGCCATGCGATTGGTTCGGAGATTGTCGGGTCCGAGGTGATCATCCTGCCGGAGTTGCAGCATATGGGGCTGGTCGAGCGCCCTGAGCTTTTTGCAGAACCGGTGAAGGAATTCCTGGGCCGGGTGTTTTGATGCGGGGAGAACCGCGCCCGACCCTGGCTGGGCGCAGGAAACCTCAGGTCGATGCGGTGCAACGAAATATGCTCAAAAATCGCCGGGTGCGTAATATCACCAATGCGCCCTCCCATGGGGAGGGTCGGGCGCGGTTCGGTCCTGCGAACCGAACAACAGACAATGAACGGGGTCTTTCACATGAAAAAAATGACAGGCGGTCAGGCAGCGGTCGAGGCGATCCGGGCGGAGGGCACATCCCATGTCTTCGGCCTGATCGGGTCGGCCACGATGGAGATGTTCGACGCGCTTTATGACGCGGATGACATCAAGTTCATCGGCGTGCATGACGAGCGTACCGGCACGCACATGGCCGACGGGTTCGCCCGGATGAGCGGGCAGGCGGGAGTGATCCTGGCTGGGCAGAACGGGCCGGGGGTGACGAACCTCGTGACGGGCCTCGCGCAGGCCAAGGCAGCCTATTCGCCAGTGGTCAGCATCGGTGGCGCGCTGGCCAGCGGGCACCGTTACCGCGATGCGTTCCAGGAGGTCGATCAGGACGCGCTATTCAAGCCGATCACCAAGAAGACCTGGACCGCAACTGCTGCGGACCGCGTGCCGGAGATGTTGCGCGAGGCCTACCGCGAGGCGCTGGCGCCGCGTCGTGGCCCGGTGCAGTTGAACCTGCCGCGCGATGTGCTGGCGGCTGAGGCGGAGTTCGACACGTTCCAGACACCGGCGCAGTACCGCCCCTTTGCGGCACCCGGTGGCGCGCCTGAGGCGGTCGAGGCGGCGGCGAAATTGCTGGCCAGTGCTAATCAGCCGGTCATCATCGCCGGGGGCGGCATTAAGAACAGCGGCGGGGCCGAGGAGTGCCTGCGGCTGGCGGAGGCGCTGAATTGCCCGGTCGTGACCTCGCCCGGCCATGGCGATGCGATCCCCTTTGGCCATCCGCTGAATGCGGGCCAGATGGGACCACGGGGCAACGTCGTGGCTTCTCGTCTGGTGAAAGAGGCCGACGTGATCCTCGGCCTTGGCACCCGGATCGGGTTCAACGCCACTTTCTACAGCTATGATAACATTAACAAAGGTGCCAAGATCATCCATGTGGAGATGGAACCCACGGCCATTGGCCGATATTTCCCGGCCGAGATCGGGATCATGGGCGACGCGCCCACCGTGGCCCGGCAATTGCGCGACGCATTGAGCCGGATCAACACCCGCGGCGCGGCGGATGCCTGGGCCATCGGGTTCCAGGCCGAGCGCGAGGCTTACCTGGCGAAACGCGATGCGGAGGCGCAGGTCGATGCCATGCCCATTCACCCCTCGGGCCTGTTCAAAACGCTCCGCGACGTGATGCCCAAGGACGCGGCGGTCACGATGGACGCGGGCACGCTCTGTCTGCAAGCCACGGATGCGTTGAACTACTGGACGCCGAAATCGCTTTTCACGCCGCTCGACTTCGGGTTGGTTGGCTTTTCCTTTGCCTGCGGGCTGGGGCTGAAACTGGCGGCACCTGATCGGCCCATCATCTCGCTCATGGGCGATGGCGGGTTCGGCATGACCGTCTCGGAGCTTTCCACGGCGGTTGATTACGGCATCAACACCGTGACCGTTGTGATGAACAACCGCTGCTGGGGCGCGGAGAAGGCCTATCAACGTGACTTCTTTGGCGAGCGGTATATCGGCGCGGACATCTCAAGCCCGCCCTTCGACAAGCTGGCGGAACTTTATGGCGCCAAGGGTTACAAGGCCGAAACGCTGGATGAGATGGCGCAGGCCATTGAGGCGGCGCTTGATTGCGGGAAACCGGCCGTGGTTGACGTGAGCGTCGATCCGGCAGCACTCTATTCTTTCCGGAGGGACAGCTTCAAACATCGGGGAGGATAGGTAGATGCAAACGCACAGGATCACGCCCGCAATCGGCGCAGAGATCACCGGGGTGGACCTCGGCCAACCGCTGAGCGAGGCCATCACCGAGGGGCTCTATCAGGCGCTGCTCGACCATCAGGTGATCTTTCTGCGGGGCACGGAGATCACGCCCGAGGCGCATATGGCACTGGCCGAGAGCTTTGGCGAGATCGACGCGCCGCACCCGCTCTATCCGCATGTGGAGGGGTTCGACCGGATCGTGAAGCTGGAGAATGACAGCACCGCGCCGCCGGACACGAATAGCTGGCACACCGATTTGACTTTCAAGGCCGAGCAACCCTTTGCCTCGATCCTGGTGGCGCGGGTGGTGCCCGAGGTGGGCGGCGATACCATGTGGTCGTCGAATTATGCTGCTTACGACCGCCTGTCCGAGGGCATGAAATCCGATCTCGACGGGCTTGAGGCGGTGCATGACATGGGCGATTTCCGCAATTCCTTTGGACAGAGTCCAGCGCAGCTTGACGAAGGCATGGCGCGGTTCGGACATAATGTCCGGCCGCTGATCGGCACCCATCCGGTGACGGGGCGCAGGTTTCTCAACTTCAATGAGGCTTTTGTCACCCATATCCTGAACCTGCCCACGAACGAGGCCAATGCGCTCAAGACCTGGCTGGCGAACCACATGAATAAGCCCGAGGACCAGGTGCGCTGGCGCTGGCGGGCGGGGGACCTGGCGATGTGGGACAACCGATGCACCATGCATTATGCGGTGGCCGATTACCTGCCGGCCTATCGCTGCATGAACCGCATCACCGTGGTAAAGGACCGCCGCGAGGGCGGCGCAATGAAAGAGGCATCATGACCGACAAGACCTATCCCGCAACAGAGGCGCAGCGCCAGACCGATGACTGGAATCCCATGTGGGACATGTTGGCCGAGATGGACCCCGACTACCTCGAGGCGTTCCTCGCCTTTCGGGCGGTGCCGCAGAAACAGGGGCCCTTGCCGCAGAAGACCAAGGAGCTGATCTTTATCGCGATCAACGCGGCCACGACCCATCTCTGGGCGCCGGGGGTGCGGCGGCATATGCAGAACGCACTGCGCGAAGGTGCGACCAAGGCAGAAATTCTCGAGGTTCTGCAACTCACGTCGATCATGGGTATTCACTCCATGGCACTGGCCGCACCCATTCTGAACGAGGAATGCGAGAAGGCAGGGCTATGAACCGCCGAGATTTTACATCGGTTCCACAAGGGGTTACTTTGAGCCGATAACCGGCAAAACGCCGGGGATTGGGGGAGATAGCATGGCCAGCGGAAAGCTCAGCCAGGACCCGCACAAGGTCAAGGACGTGCGGGAAAAGAACCTCGAGACGGCGATTGGCCGCGAGGTCCGCGATTTCAGGCGGCAGCGCGGCATGACCGTTGCCGACCTGGCCGAGGTGACGGGATTGTCGGTGGGGATGCTGTCGAAGATCGAAAACGGCGTGACCTCGGCGTCGCTCACCACGTTGCAGGCGCTCTCGGCGGCGTTGAGCGTGCCGGTCACGGCCTTTTTCCGGCGGTTCGAGGAACGGCGCGAGGCGGTGCATGTCAAGGCGGGCGATGCGGTCGAGACCGATCGGGCCGGAACCCGCGCGGGGCATCAATACAACTTGCTGGGCCATCTGGGCGCCAATAACAGCGGTGTTGTGGTCGAGCCGTACATGATCACGCTCACCGAAGAATCCGATATCTTTCCGACCTTCCAGCATGAGGGGATCGAACTCCTCTATGTTCTTGAGGGCGAGGTCGGGTACCGTCACGGCGATCAGAGCTTTCATCTGCGTCCCGGGGACAGCCTCTTTTTCGACGCCGATGCCCCGCACGGGCCGGACCAACTCATCAAACTGCCAGTGCGCTACTTGTCAGTTATTTCCTACCCGCAATCCAGTCACTAGAATTTTCCTGACAGGAAACAAAAATTCTTATGGTTGAAATTACATTAACAACCCGATAGCGTATCCCGAGATGATTCATGGAGATGCCTATGTGTGGAATTGTGGGGTTGTTTCTGAAGGACAAGGCGCTGGAGCCGCGCCTGGGTGAAATGCTGACCGATATGCTGATTACGATGTCGGATCGCGGGCCGGACAGTGCCGGGATCGCGGTCTATGGCGATGAGGCAGAGGGCCGCGCAAAGCTGACCGTGCAGGCGGCCGACCCGGATCAGACATTTGCCAATCTGGCCGATGACCTGAAATCCGCCATCGGGACCGATGTGGCGGTGCGGGTGATCGAAACCCATGCGGTGCTCGACCTGCCGGAAGACAAGGTGGGCGCGGCGCGCGCGGCACTCAAGGATCTGCGCCCGGAAGCGCGGGTGATGAGCGCAGGCGAGGTGATCGAAATCTATAAGGAAGTTGGCCTGCCGGGCGATGTGGCCAAGCGGTTCGAGATCCCGAAGCTGACTGGCACGCACGGGATCGGCCATACCCGCATGGCCACGGAATCGGCGGTGACCACCCTGGGCGCACACCCGTTTTCGACCGGCTCCGATCAATGCCTTGTGCATAATGGCTCGCTTTCCAACCACAACTCCCTGCGCCGCAAATTGGCGCGTGAGGGCGTGCATGTGGAGACGCAGAACGATACCGAAGTGGCGGCGGCCTACCTCACCTGGAAGATGCAGAATGGCAGCACCTTGGGCGAGGCGCTGGAGAGCGGCATCGACGATCTCGACGGGTTCTACACCTTCGTGGTCGGCACCAAGGACGGCTTCGGCGTGGTCCGCGATCCGATCGCCTGCAAACCCGCGGTGATGGCGGAAACCGACCAATACGTGGCCTTCGGCAGTGAATACCGCGCTTTGGTGAGCTTGCCGGGCATCGAAGACGCCAAAGTCTGGGAGCCCGAACCCGCAACCGTCTATTTCTGGAACCATTAAGATGCAGACATTCGATCTGGAAGCCAACGGGCTGCGCGCCCTGAATGCCGCCCTGCAGGCCCAAAGCCAGCAGACCAATGAGACCGCCTGGGAAGTCGTGAACGCCAAGGGCAGCCACGCTATTGCCGTGGGGCTTGATGCGCCGATTGACGTGACCGTGCGCGGCTCCACCGGCTATTATTGCGCGGGCATGAACGCGCAGGCCACGATCCGTGTCGATGGCAGTGCGGGCCCGGGCGTGGCCGAGAACATGATGAGCGGCACCGTGATCGTCGAAGGCGACGCCAGCCAGTATGCCGGGGCGACCGGTCATGGCGGCCTTCTGGTCATCAAGGGCAACGCCTCGAGCCGCTGTGGTATTTCGATGAAGGGCATCGACATCGTGGTGCAGGGCAATGTCGGTCACATGTCCGCCTTCATGGCGCAGTCGGGCAACATGGTTGTGTGCGGTGATGCGGGCGATGCGCTTGGCGATTCAATCTACGAGGCACGGCTTTTCGTGCGCGGATCGGTCAAATCCCTCGGCGCGGATTGCGTCGAGAAGGAGATGCGCCCCGAGCATATCGAGATCCTTGCGGACCTGATCGAACGCTCGGGCGTCGATGCCAAGCCCGAGGAGTTCAAACGCTATGGCTCGGCCCGGCAGCTCTACAACTTCAACATCGACAACGCCTACTGAGGAGAAACGCACATGGCCAAGGACGACACTCACGCGCCCCGCACATTGCCGATCCAGTCGGCGACATTCACCCCCGAGGTCAATGCCGAAATCCGGCGGGCGGCGGCCACGGGCATCTATGACATTCGTGGCGGCGGGGCCAAGCGCCGCGTGCCGCATTTCGACGATCTGCTGTTTCTCGGTGCCTCGGTCAGCCGCTATCCGCTCGAGGGTTACCGCGAACGCTGTGACACAAATGTGGTGCTGGGATCGCGTTATGCCTCCAAACCCATCGAGATCGACATTCCGATCACCATCGCGGGCATGAGCTTCGGCGCGTTGAGCGCGCAGGCCAAGGAAAGCCTTGGTCGCGGGGCCTCGGCGGCAGGAACCTCGACCACTACTGGCGATGGCGGCATGACGCCCGAGGAACGCGGGCAGTCGAGCAAGCTCGTCTATCAATACTTGCCGTCGCGCTATGGTATGAACCCGGTTGACCTGCGTAAGGCCGACGCGATCGAGGTCGTGGTCGGGCAGGGCGCCAAGCCGGGCGGGGGCGGTATGCTTCTGGGTCAGAAGATTTCCGACCGTGTGGCCGAGATGCGCAACCTGCCCAAGGGCATAGACCAACGCTCCGCCTGCCGGCACCCGGATTGGACGGGCCCGGATGACCTTGAGATCAAGATCCTCGAGCTGCGTGAAATCACCAACTGGGAAAAGCCGATCTATGTGAAGGTCGGCGGCGCGCGGCCCTATTTCGACACCACGCTGGCCGTTAAGGCGGGCGCCGATGTCGTGGTTCTGGACGGGATGCAGGGTGGCACCGCGGCGACGCAGGATGTGTTTATCGAACATGTGGGCCAACCGATCCTGGCCTGCATCCGCGAATCCGTGCGGGCGCTGCAGGATCTGGGCATGCACCGCCAGGTGCAGTTGATCGTCTCGGGCGGGATCCGTACCGGCGCGGATGTGGCCAAGGCGCTGGCGCTCGGCGCGGATGCAACGGCCATTGGTACCGCAGCCCTGATTGCCATCGGTGACAATGACCCGAAATGGGAGGCCGAGTATAACGAGCTTGGCACCACCGCGGGCGCTTACGATGACTGGCACGAGGGCCAAGACCCTGCGGGGATTTCCACGCAGGATCCGGAACTGTCCAAACGCCTCGATCCGGTTGAGGCCGGGCGCAGGCTCAACAATTATCTCAAGGTGATGACGCTGGAGGCGCAAACGCTGGCGCGGGCCTGCGGCAAGAGCCATGTGCTTAATCTCGAGCCCGAGGACCTCTGCGCCTTGACGCTTGAAGCGGCGGCCATGGCCAAGGTACCACTATCGGGAACCGATTGGTGGCCGGGCAAACCCGGCACGACATTCTGAACAAACAGGGGGGCGGGCCAAACCGCCCCCAAGACAGCGACAACAGGGAAAGGAACTGCCATGACAACAGATCTGGCCGCATTCGCCGCAAAGAACGGCGTCAAGTATTTCATGATCTCATTCACCGACCTCTTTGGCGGGCAGCGGGCCAAGCTGGTCCCGGCGCAGGCGATTGCCGATATGCAGGAAGAGGGCGCGGGCTTTGCCGGGTTTGCCACCTGGCTTGATATGACGCCGGCGCATCCGGACATGCTGGCCGTGCCTGACCCGTCTTCGGTCATTCAACTTCCGTGGAAGCCCGAGGTGGCCTGGGTCGCTGCGAACCCGGTGATGGAGGGAGAAGATGTGGCGCAGGCGCCGCGTAACGTGCTGCGCCGGTTGATCGCTGAGGCCGCGGACGAGGGGATGCACGTCAAGACCGGGATCGAGGCGGAGTATTTCCTGCTCACGCCCGATGGATCGGCCTTGAGCGACGAATTCGATACCGCCGAGAAGCCCTGTTACGATCAGCAGGCCGTGATGCGCCGCTATGATGTCGTGCGCGAGATTTGTGACTACATGCTCGATCTGGGCTGGGGCCCGTATCAGAACGACCACGAGGACGCCAACGGCCAGTTCGAGATGAACTGGGAATTCGATGATGTGCTGCGCACGGCGGACAAACACTCGTTCTTCAAGTTCATGACCAAATCGGTGGCCGAAAAGCACGGCTTCCGCGCGACCTTCATGCCCAAGCCCGTTGAGGGGCTGACCGGGAACGGGTGCCACGCGCATATCTCGGTCTGGGACGCGCCCGGCGACAAGGCCACGAAAAACGTCTTTGCCACCGATGCCACAAGCGGCAGCCAGACGGCGGAGCTGGGTCTCAGCGATCAGGGTGCGCATTTCCTCGGTGGGATCATGAAACACGCCTCCGCGCTGGCGGCGATCACCAACCCGACGGTCAACAGTTACAAGCGCATCAACGCGCCGCGCACGACCTCCGGCGCGACATGGGCACCCAACACGGTGACCTGGACCGGCAATAACCGCACGCATATGGTCCGCGTGCCGGGGCCGGGGCGGTTCGAGCTGCGCCTGCCGGACGGGGCCGCGAACCCCTATCTGTTGCAGGCGGTCATCATCGCGGCGGGCCTCAGCGGTATCCGGCACAAGGCCGATCCGGGCAAACGCTATGACATCGACATGTATGCCGAGGGCCACAAGGTGCGCGGCGCACCCAAGCTGCCGCTCAACATGCTCGACGCCCTGCGCCTTTACGACAAGGATAAGGAGCTGAAGTCAATGATGGGCGACGAATTCTCGGCGGCTTACCTGAAGATGAAGCATCAGGAGTGGACATCCTTCGTCACCCATTTCAGTCAGTGGGAGAAAGACAACACACTGGATATCTGACCAGAAAAGGGACGGCCCGGCATGAGTGGTTTTCGGTCGGCCGGGCGGTCATATTTTGGCAGGGGACGATTTGCGGGACTTAGCCTCCGTACAAATCTATTTTCCCGCGTGGAATCAAGGCGCGTAGCGCCGCCGCGCGATCGCCAGACCGCCCACAAGGGCTGGCGATTTGATTGGGTCTTGCACTGCACAGAGATTTTTTCAGACTTTGCAAAGATAAAGCGCATCTAACCGCGGTTGGTCGCCATCCCGCGGTCTGGCGATCGCGCGGCTATGGACTAAGGATGGCAATGTCCGCGATGGGCCCATCGCGACCGGTCGAGCCTAATCAGAAAAGCCGTCGGCTCAAAACTTCAGAACGATAGTCGCGCCGATTGTGCACCGCGTTCGCGGTAGGGCGTGGTGTTGTAATGCGACCGGTAGCATTTGGAGAAATGCGACGGCGATGCAAAGCCGCAGGCGAGGGCCACGTTAATGACCGTCATGTCCGTCTGCATCAGCAGGTTGCGGGCCTTCTGCAGGCGTAGCTCCATGTAGTACCGCTTCGGGCTGCGGTTCAGGTAGCGGCGGAAGAGGCGTTCGAGCTGCCTTGTGGACATCCCTACATCCTTGGCCAGGATCGAGGGGCTGATCGGCTCTTCGATATTGGCCTCCATCATCTGGATCACCTGGCTGAGCTTGGGATGACGGACGCCGATGCGGGTAGGCACGCTGAGCCGTTGGGTGTCCTGATCGGTGCGGATCGAGGAATAGATCAACTGATCTGCTACGGAATTGGCCAGCTTCTCGCCGTGATCGTCGGCAATGATCTTGAGCATCAGGTCGATGGACGACGTCCCGCCCGCGGTGGTCATGCGGTTGCCATCGACCACGAAGACCGATTTCGTCAGATCGACCTCCTCGAACTCCTCAAGGAAACTGTCATGGTTTTCCCAATGGATCGTGGCCCGTTTGCCATCGAGAAGCCCCGCCTTGGCGACCGTATAGGCCGCCGTGCAAAGCCCACCCACCGTTAATCCCCGGCGCGCTTCCCGGCGCAGCCAGTTCAATACTTTCTTGGTGGTCGCCGCCTGGACATGGATACCGCCGCAGATCATCACGACGTCATCGCGCCTGAGTTCTTCAAGGTCCATATCGACGTTGAAAGTTGCCCCCGCCGAGCAGGTGACCGCGTTGCCGCCTTCGCCGGCCAACACCCAGTCATAGAGTGTCTCATCCGCCATCCGGTTGGCAATCCGAAGGCTTTCGACCGCCGCCGCAAAGCAAAGCAGGGTGAAATCGTCCAGCAATACAAAGACGAAACGTCGAGGTTTGACGGCGTTGCTGTCTGGCTTGCCGGTGGTACCCGAGTTCATTGCAGTCGAATCCCCTAGTGCGTTGGGCTATTTTGGCCACATTTATGAAACTGTCGCAATTGGCAAGGGTCGTCATGCAAAATTGCGTATTTTTGAGAAATACATATATGGCGTCCCGAAGGTCGTTTTAGTATAGACGGGTCTCGAAGTCTGAAAGCGGAGAAAGACGATGGCTGAGTGGCAAAAATCTGACTGGCGCGCGAAACCGCGGGTGCAGATGCCCGAGTATACCGATGGCGCGGCGTTGAACCGGGTTGAATCGAAACTCTCGCAATATCCTCCGCTTGTTTTTGCAGGCGAGGCGAGGCGTCTGAAGGCCGCACTTGGCGCCGCATCCCGGGGTGAAGCGTTCCTGCTGCAAGGCGGCGATTGTGCCGAGAGCTTCGAGCAGTTCAGCGCCGATGCGATCCGTGACACGTTCAAGGTCATGCTGCAGATGGCGATGGTGCTGACCTATGGCGCCAAAGTGCCGGTGGTGAAGGTGGGCCGGATGGCCGGACAATTCGCCAAGCCGCGCAGCGCGCCGACCGAGACCGTGAACGGCGTGGAACTGCCAAGCTACCGTGGTGATATCATCAACGAATTGGCCTTCACACCAGAGGCGCGCATCCCGGATCCGGAAAAGATGCTGCAGGCCTATACCCAGGCGGCAGCGACGCTGAACCTATTGCGCGCGTTTTCGACGGGCGGCTATGCGGATGTGCACAAGGTGCATTCCTGGACGCTTGGCTTCACCGAGGGTGAAAAGGCTGCGCGCTACCGCGACATGGCCAACAACATCAGCAACGCGCTTGATTTCATGCAGGCGGCGGGCGTCGATAGCGACCGGGCGCATACGTTGCAGACGGTCGATTTCTACACCAGCCACGAAAGCCTGCTGTTGGAATACGAGGAGGCGCTGACGCGGCTCGATTCCACGTCCGGAAAATGGCTGGCCGGGTCCGGTCACATGATCTGGATCGGCGACCGGACGCGGCAGCCTGACGGCGCGCATGTGGAGTTCTGCCGCGGCGTTCAGAACCCCATTGGCCTGAAATGCGGCCCGTCGATGACCGCCGATGACCTCAAGGTGCTGATGTCCAGGCTCAACCCCGAGAACGAAGCTGGCCGTCTGACCCTTATCGCCCGCTTCGGGGCCGGTAACGTGGCCGAGCACCTGCCGCGCCTGATCAAGACCGTGCGCGAAGAGGGCGCCAACGTGGTCTGGGTCTGCGATGCGATGCACGGTAACACAATCAAGTCGTCCTCGGGCTACAAGACCCGGCCGTTCGACAGCGTGTTGCGGGAAGTGCGGGAGTTCTTCGGCGTGCACAAGGCCGAGGGCACGATCCCCGGCGGTGTGCATTTCGAGATGACCGGACAGGATGTGACCGAATGCACCGGCGGCGTCCGCGCGGTCAGCGAAGAGGATTTGTCGGCGCGGTATCACACTGCTTGCGATCCGCGGCTGAACGCGAGCCAATCGCTGGAGCTTGCCTTTCTGGTGGCCGAAGAACTGTCAGCCCTGCGCGATGCGCGGGCGGAGGCGCAGGCCGTCTGAAACGAGAACGTCCGAGACGAAAAAAGCGGCGCCGGTTAGGGCGCCGCTTCTACTCTTACTATCACTTCTGGAAAATTAACTTTTGTCGTCGTCCTGATCGGTCACAAGCCGCAGGTAGGGCCGTTCGCTTGGATGTTTCTGCGGTTTCGCGTCAAACGGCACCTTGGTTTCCGCAAAGCCCTTTTCGCGCACCTTTTCGACCTTTGTCACCAACTCGGCGCTTTCGGGCTCAGATACCGCTTCGACGCTATGGCTGATGATGTTGAACCGGCGCGGTGTGCGGCCGATCAGCCCATCGGTCAGGAAGCATCCCAGGGCACGCGACGTATCGCCCAGATCACTGCGAAGCGGTAGCAGAAGCAGTGTGCCCTTCAGTGCATTGCGACCGATCGCGGCGGGCGATTCAATGTTGATCTTGACGATGGCCGGGCGGTCAAACACCTCGATCATCAGCTCCGCCAGGGCCTCGCGCTGCTCTGGCGCGATAAAGGCGCTGAGCGGCATGCCGCGGACTTCCATCCCCATCAGATCGCTCAGATGCGTGCCGGCGATCCGCAACCGCGCCAGGCCCGGTGCAATCTTTTCGGCGATGAAGGCGTTTTCCAGAAGGGACTCGATCCCACGCGGATCAATGTCCGTGCGCCGCGGCACCGCATGCCCTTTGCGCATGCTGGACCAGTACGTCACGAAGGATGCAAGGTTCTTTTCTTTACCTCGGGTGCCGCTGTGCATAAGCGCCGCTTTTCCGTAGTTGATATCTTCTTGCATGTGTCACCTAATCATTACGCCATAAGCTTTGTTCTGTCACCGTGTAGGTCATCTTGACCAACTCGGAACAATTATGACTCATTTTTAGGGTTATTGCTCACAATAATTATGTACTTGGTTAACCGTGGGAGCGCATCGCCGTCAGACGATAGCTTGCCAGTCTCTGGTTGAATGGCTAGGACGGAGCGGCATTCAAGTGGAGAACTGCGTGTTATACTCGATGACGTCTTTCGCATCCGGCAAGGGATCGTTCGAAGCCTATAGCTGGACCTGGGAATTGCGCAGCGTCAACGGGAAGGGGCTTGACCTGCGCCTCAGGGTGCCAGACTGGATCGAAGGGTTGGAGGCGGCCATTCGCGCAAGGCTGAGCAAGGCGGTTTCCCGGGGAAATCTGGCGCTGTCGCTCAGAGTGCAATCCGAGGAGCAGACCGGCGGCCTTTCGGTCAATCAGGCGCAGCTCGAAGATGTGCTGACGGCCATGGGGGATGTCGAGGCACGCGCAATGGACATGGGGCTGTCGCTGGCGCCTGCCAATGCGGCGGACGTGCTCGCGGTGCGCGGTGTGCTGGAGGCCGGGACGGGGGACCAGGATACCGGGCCGCTCTGCAAGGCGCTGCTCAAGGATTTCGAACCGGTTCTCGAAAGTTTCCTCAAGATGCGCGGCGTCGAAGGCAGCGCGCTGGAGACCGTTCTGACCGATCAATTGGCGACGATCGAAACCCTGACCGCCAAGGCGGCAGAGGCGGCAGAAGCCCGCAAGGACGAGGTCGCCGCGAACCTGCGGACGCAATTGGCGCGGGTTCTGGACAACAGCGATGGCGCGGATGAGGCCCGCGTGGCGCAGGAACTTGCCATGCTGGCGGTCAAGGCGGACGTAACCGAAGAGATCGACCGCCTTGGCGCCCATGTCACTGCCGCGCGCGATCTGCTCAAGGCCGGGTCACCCATTGGCCGCAAGCTCGATTTTCTCAGCCAGGAGTTCAACCGCGAGGCCAACACGATCTGCTCCAAGGCCGGATCGGTGGCGCTCACGACGCTCGGTCTGGAACTCAAGACCGTGATCGACCAGATGCGCGAACAGGTACAGAATGTGGAATAGGGGCAGATCATGACCAACCGCCGCGGACTTCTCATCATCCTGTCATCGCCCTCCGGGGCCGGTAAATCGACGCTGTCCCGGCGGCTCAGGGATTGGGATCCGACCATCGCCTTTTCGGTTTCCGCCACGACCCGCACCCCGCGGGAGGGAGAAGTGGATGGCGAGGATTATCATTTCCTGACCGAGCAGGCGTTTCAGCGTGACGTGGCAAATGGTGAGATGCTCGAACACGCCCATGTCTTCGGCAATTTCTACGGCTCGCCGCGTGGCCCGGTGCAGGCGGCCATCGACGGGGGACGGGACGTTCTCTTTGATATCGACTGGCAAGGCGCGCAGCAGGTGCAGAATTCGGTCCTCGGGCAACACACCCTGTCGATCTTCATCCTGCCGCCGTCGATCAAGGAGTTGCACCGCCGGCTGGAAACGCGGGGTCAGGACAGCGCCGAGGTTATCGCCAAGCGGATGCGCAAGAGCTGGGACGAGATCAGCCATTGGGCGGAATATGATTACGTCCTCATCAATGACGACCTGGAAGAGACCGACAAGAAGCTCAAGAGCATCGTCGCCGCCGCCCGCCTGAAACGGTTGCAGCAACCCGGACTGAACGCCCATGTCAAGATGCTCCACACCGAGTTCGAGGAAATGCAATGACACTCTATGCGCTTGATGGCCGCCGCCCCGAGACCCCCGAAGATGGTGACTACTGGGTCGCCCCCGGCGCCCATGTGATCGGGAACGTCGTGCTGGAAAGCGCCACCTCAATCTGGTTCGGCAGCACCCTGCGCGGCGACAACGAGGTTATCCATATCGGCGCGGGGACGAACGTGCAGGAGAACACCGTGATGCACACGGATATGGGGTATCCGCTGGTCATTGGCCAGGGCTGCACCATCGGTCACAAGGCGATGCTGCATGGCTGCGCGCTTGGCGACAATACGTTGATCGGTATGGGCGCGACGGTGCTGAACGGCGCGAAGATCGGGAACAATTGCCTGATTGGCGCAGGGGCGCTGATTACCGAGGGCAAGGAGATCCCCGATGGATCGCTGGTCATGGGCGTGCCGGGCAAGGTTGTTCGGGAATTGGACGCGGCGGCGATCGAAGGCCTGAAGAAAAGCGCGGCGCACTATCAGGCGCGGATGCGTCAATTCCGAAACGGCCTCAGCCCGCTCTAGGTCAGGTTTCGCAGGTCTGTTTTCGGACGCAGCACCCTTTTGCGACCACGTATCAGGCGGTCAGTTAACGACCATCTGCGGTCTCGATACAGCGACGCGCTAGAGGCGAAGGATGTCTTGTCGATCAACCTTCCCAGGGCGGTTTTGCGCCGATCTCTGCGATCAGAAAGTCTATGAACACCCGCACCTTGGGGGACAGCACGTTGGACTTGGGATAGATCAGCCACAGGACATTGTCTTCTGCGGCTTCAAAGCCGGGCAGAACGCGTATCAGCTCACCTGACCTCAGGTGGTCATGCACACTCCACAAGGCGTTCAGTGAAATACCGGCCCCGGCAAGTGTTGCGCGGATCTGGCTTTGGCCGTCGTCCATGATCAGCTGACTTTTGGCGGCTGCGGGGTCGAACCGGGCCGTTTCGCCCATCGGTCCTGTCAGCGGGCGTGGCTGGCGATTTTGGAACGCGATCAAGTGATGGCCGCTGAGATCGCCAGGTGTGTTGGGACTGCCATGGCTGTCGAGATAGTCTGGGGCCGCGCAGAGGATGCGCCGGTCATCGGCCAGTTTGCGTCCCTTCAGGCTGGTATCGACAAGCGGCGCGTTCCTGAGCGCGAGATCATAGCTGCCTTCGATCAGGTCGAACTGCACGTCCGACAGGCGCAGATCCAGCGTGAGGTCAGGGTGCTGTTCCAGGAACGTCGGCAGGATCGGCGCGATGTAGAGCTGCGCAAAGGTGCTGGGTGCCGCAAAGCGCAACGTCCCCTGGATCGTGGTTGTCTGCTTGCCCAGGGCTGCGAGTGCCGCCTCTTCCTGGGCAATGATTTCGCGGGCGAAGGGCAGGAAATCAGCGCCTTCGAGCGACAGCGACACTTTACGCGTCGTCCGGTGCAGAAGGTCAGACCCCAGGCTTTGCTCCAACTTGGCGAGCTTGGCGCTCGAAACGGCGGGTGCCATGCCCAAAGCGCGCCCCGCAGCACTGATGTTCAGCATCTCTGCCGCCCTTACAAACAATCGAACCGCGTCCGTATCAAGGCCCATTATATCCGTATCCCGAATTATCAATCCAGATTTGCTCAGTTTATCTGGAATTTGATTGGCGTTAAATCCCTTTCGACAACGCAACGGAGCGCAAACAGGAGGCGCCAATGACACGGACCGCCACAGTCAACTACCATGTGCACAAACCCTATCCGCAGGCTTTCGAGCTTGATGCAGGCGGTGTTGCAGGCAACCTGGTCTCTCCTGAACTGGCGCCGACCTCTGTTGGACTGGAGGATATCCGTGCGATGCCGGCGTCTGTCACGTTTGCATCTGATGCCGTGGAATTCATGCGGCTTCCGTCGCAGGTCAGGGACTTTGCCGGCGACGCCTGGAAAGCGGCCTATGACGCGGAACTGACGGCGATGCTAGAGGACAGGCTGGATGCGCAAGAGGTTGTGGTCTTCGATCATACGGTCCGTGTGGATAATCCCGAGGCCACGCGCAAACCCGCCCGAAACGTACACAGCGACTATAGCAAAAACGGGGCGGAGCAGCGCCTTGTCGATTTGCTGGGTGCCAGGACGGCAGCGGCGTGGGCACGAGGTCACTATGCCTTTGTCAACGTCTGGCGTCCTGTGGAGCGCCCGATCAATTCAGCACCTCTTGGTTTCGTGCGCCCGTCATCGGTGGACCCTTCCGACTGGATCTTGCTGGACCTGATTTATCCTGATCGCAAAGGGCAGATCATGGGGCTGGCCGGGAACCCAAGACATGAATGGTTTTATCAATCCAAGATGACGCCGGACGAGGTGGCCATCTTTAACATCTACGATAACCGTGGGCGGCCATCCGCGGCACATAGTGCGCTCGACATGATCGAGGATCCAAACGTGACCACGGCGCGCAAAAGTATCGAGAGCCGCACCTTGGTACGGTATTGAAGGGAAACCCAGACATGTTGGACCAGATGCAGCCCACAGAGTTCGCGCAGATCAACCCGGCCTACAATAGCGTGTTTCGTCCGGGGCGATTGAGCGTTGGCCTTGTGCTGCCGCTCGAAGCGTATTCTGTCGGCGCAGAGCCGACGCTGGACGGGCACCTGCAGGCCGCGCAAATGGCGGAGGAGCTTGGGTTTGCGGCCCTCTGGCTGCGCGATGTGCCGTTCAATGTCCCGAGCTTCGGGGATGCCGGACAAATATTCGATCCGTTCGTCTATCTGGGGGCGCTGGCGATGGCGACGGATCGGATTGCGCTTGGGACAGCCAGCGTGATCTTGCCCCTGCGCCACCCCGCCCATGTGGCAAAGGCGGCGGCAACGGCGGACCAGTTATCGGGGGGTCGGCTGCTTTTGGGTGTGGCGTCTGGTGATCGGCCCGAGGAATACCCTGCAATGAACCAGAGCTTTGACGACCGGGGCGCGCGGTTCCGCGATAGCGTCGGCTACATCCGTGCGGCTGGCACGGCCTATCCCGCACATGACAGCGCGCAAGGCACATTGCCCGGCAACATCGACCTCTTGCCAAAACCGCATGGCACGCGCTTGCCAATGCTTGTGACGGGCAGCAGCCGACAAGCGCCCGATTGGGTGGCGCAGAACGGGGACGGGTGGATGACCTATCCGCGCAATGCCGCAGCCCAGGGACAGGTCATCGGCGATTACCGTGCGCGTGTGAGGGCGGCGGGAGAGCCGGATAAGCCGGTCATGCAATCGCTCTATGTCGATATCGTCGACGACCCCGCCGCACCGCCGCGCCCGATCCACCTTGGGTTTCGCTCGGGGACCGACTTCTTGCGCGGCTATCTGCGCGAGATCGAAACGCTCGGCGTCAATCACGTCGCATTGAACCTTCGGTTCAACCAGGCGCCCATCGACACAACTCTCAAACATCTGGCGGACATTGTGCTGCCTGACTTTTCTTGAAGGATGATACAGATGACCAAAAAGATCCTGATCACCGGTTCCACCGATGGCATTGGGTTGCTCACGGCCAAGAAACTGGCAGCCGACGGGCATCAGGTGCTGCTGCATGGTCGCAGCCTGCCAAAGTTGGAAAGCGCCGCCGCCGACATCGGCGGTAATGTCGAAACCTATGCCGCGGATCTGAGCGATCTGTCGGCCGTGCGACAACTGGCAGAGGACGTTCGGGCCAAACATGACCGGCTTGACGTGCTGATCAACAACGCGGGCGTGCTGAAAGCCCCGCAATCGGTGCTTGAGAACGGGCAGGACATCCGCTTCGTGGTCAACACGTTCGCACCATATCTGCTCACGGAATTGCTCCTGCCCATCATGCCCACCGACGGGCGGGTCGTGAACCTGTCATCGGCGGCGCAGGCCCCGGTTGATGTGAAAGCCATGTACGGCAACGTGCCGATGGCGGACATGGACGCCTACGCCCAAAGCAAGCTGGCCATCACGATCTGGACCCGGGAATGGGCCAAGCTATTGCCCGGCGGACCGGTGATGGTAGCCGTGAATCCCGGATCACTTCTGGCATCGAAAATGGTGAAAGAGGGCTTTGGGGTGGCGGGCAACGACCTGGGCATTGGTGCCGACATCCTGATTGATGCGGCCCTAGGCGCGCGGTTTGCTGACGCTTCAGGGGCCTATTTTGACAATGACAGCGGGGCCTTTGCGGATCCGCACGCCGCAGCACGCGACAAAAGTCACGCGACCGAGGTGATGAACGCCATCAAGGACCTGACCAACCAGGCAAGCTGAGCCGCGCGGCGCAACTGCCCCAACAATCCACCACTATGTTCCCCCTCCCTCTCGTGCGTGGCGCGCAGAGGCCCAAGAAAGGACTGTCCGATGAAATATGAAAACTTCCGAACCTTTGATGTTGCGGTTGCCAACGGCATCGCCACGGTGACGTTCAATTTCGGTTCCGTGAACGTGCAGGGCCAGAAGATGCTGGCCGACCTAAACAGTCTTGCCATGCGGCTGGAACGGGATCGCGAGACGAAGGTCGTGATCTTTCAATCCGCCAATCCCGAAATCTGGGTCTGCCACTACGACACCGATCTCCTCAAGGACATGTCCACCGAAGCGGTATCGCGTGACGAGGTAGAGCTTCTCGACCTGCAATCGGTCTGCGAACGGATCAGCAAAGTGCCACAAGCGACCATTGCCAAGCTCGAAGGCTTCGCACGGGGTGGCGGGCACGAGCTTGCCCTGGCGCTGGACATGCGTTTCGCGGCGCGCGGGAGGTACAAGTTCATGCAGATGGAAGTCGGCATGGACATCCTGCCTTGTGGCGGCGGTACGTCCCGCATGGCGCGCCAGACCGGCCTCGGCAAAGCCCTTGAGATCATCCTGAGCGCACAGGACTATGACGCGGATGATGCGGAACGCTTAGGGACGATCAACAAGGCCCTGGAGCCCGATGAAATTGGCCCCTATGTCGACGCCTTGGCCGAACGGATCGCACAATCCCCCGCAGCGTCGATCAATGCCTGCAAGCAGATGGTCTACGAATCCATCGACAAACCCATTGAACAGGCGCTAAGGGCCGAAGCCTATTGGCTTTATCAGGCGACCAGCAAGACCCCGGCGGTCAAACGCTTCGCTATCGCGGATGAACAAGGCCTGGAACACGACATCGAAAATCAGCGCAAATGGGGCGATCTGGTGATGCAGGTGCAGGAGATTAACTGAACCGACCCCACCGAAACGACGGCGCTTGAGAAGGAATACTGCAATGAAAGCAATGGTTTTGAATACCTATGGACCCGACGCTAAGTTTGAGCTGGCCGAGGTACCGGACCCGGTCGCGACACCGGGCCATGTCGTGGTCAAGGTCGCCGCGAGCAGCGTCAACACCGTTGACACGATGATCCGAACGATGGGCGCTGAACTGCCCTTGTCACCCGGAGTGCCCGCGATCCTCGGCATGGATTTTGCAGGCACTGTCGTGGCGGTGGGCGACGGCGTGATGGGTTTTGTGGAAGGGGACGAGGTCTATGGCTGCGCCGGTGGTTTGTTAGACCTGCAAGGCACCTTGGCAGAATTCATCAACGCCGATGCCCGCCTGCTGGCACATAAACCAGAAACCCTGAGCATGCGGGAAGCCGCGGCCCTTCCTCTTGTGGGCATCACCGCCTTCGAAGGGTTGATCCGGGCCGGTGTCGGCGAGGGTCAGAACGTGTTGGTGCAGGGCGGCGCGGGTGGCGTCGGCCATGTTGCGGTGCAAATCGCCAGGCATCTTGGCGCAACTGTGTCCGCGACGGGTCGTGGTGCCGATCAGATGGCCCTGATCGAAGCACTGGGTGCGCGTCCCTTGGACTTCACAAAGCAAAAGGTCGAGGATTACGTGGCCGAGCACACCGACGGCGCAGGCTTTGACGTGGTTTTTGACAGCGTCGGCGGGCCAAACATGGCAAATTCCTTCGCGGCGGCCAAGCTCAACGGCCATGTGGCGTCAACCGTTGCCATGGTCGAGATTGATCTGTCGCCCGCGCATTTCAAAGGCCTGTCCCTGCATGTCGTCTTCATGCTGATCCCGATGATGCATGATGTCGGGCGGCAAACCCATGGCGACATCCTGAAGACACTGGCAGGGTTGGTGGACGCAGGTGCGTTCAAGCCGGTCGTTGACGAACGGGCGTTCGGGTGGACGGATATCGGCGCGGCTCACGCGCACCTGACCGATGGAGAGGTGGTCGGCAAGGTTGTTGTCGAGCTGTGATTCATTGTGAGCGGCGCACAGGGGCGCGAGCTGCTTCGAGCCTCTAGCCGTGATCGTTCGGAGGGTGCGATTAACCAGTGACGTGTTTCTTCACCAGTTGCACAATCCCGCCAGCCACCAGGCCCCAGACCGCGGCGCCAAGGCCGAAAACCGTGATACCTGAGGCGGTGATCAGGAAGGTGATCGCCGCCGCCTCGCGGTAATCGGCATCGTTGAACGCGGCAAGCGCGCTGTTGGCGAAGACGCCCAGCAGGGCGATCCCGGCAAGCGTTCCAAGCACCAAGGGCGGGGCCGCCGCGGCGAAGGCCGTGATGATGGCGGCGAAGATCCCGAGGATGCAATAGAACACGCCCGCCATGGCCGCCGACCAGTAGCGTTGCGCCGGGTCGGGGTGGCTTTCCTCGTTCGAACACATCGCCGCGGTGATGGCCGCCAGGCAGGTGGCGGGCGCACCGATCAGCGACGAGATCATGCTGGCGCCACCCACGGCCGACAGAAGAGGGCCGGGTTCGGGCGTGTAGCCATAGCTTTTCATCACCGCGATGCCGGGGATGTTCTGCGTGGCCATGGTGACAATAAAGAGCGGCACCGCGATGCCCAGGATCGCCCCGAGCGAGAAGCTGGGCCACATGATTTCAAGCTGGGTAAAGGGGGACGCGGGCAGGGGCACGGCGTATTCGTTGGCCTGCAACACGACGAAGGCCGCCATCAGCACCGCTGCCGGCACGGCCACCAGCTTGTTGATGCGGCCGATGATGAACCAGGTCAGGATGATCGGCAGCGCGGTCCAGGGGGTTTCGGCAGCAGCCTGGAACGGCAGGATACAGATTGACAAGAGAACACCCGAGAGCATCGCCTGTGCCAGCGGCGCAGGGATCGACGCGGCAAGGCGCCCCAGGGGTCGGAAAAGCCCCGCGATCAGGGTCAGCAGCCCCGCGACGAGAAAGGCCCCCACGGCGCCTTCGAACCCCTCGGCGGGCATCGCGCTGACCGCGAGAAGGGCGACACCGGGCGTGGACCACGCGACGCTGACCGGCTGTTTCGTCCAAAGGCTCAGCAGCACACCCGCCAAGCCCATGGACATCGCCGCGGCCATGAGCCCCGATGCCGCCTGTGCGTTGTTGGCCCCCATGGCGTCGAGCCCCTGCAGGACAATGGGGAAAGAGCTGAAAAACCCGACAATCGCGACGACGAACCCGGTCGAAACGGTCTGCGCGGGCGGTAAGCCACTGGTCGTCTTCGTCATCTGCTTTGTCCTTGCCTGAGGTCTGCAGGTGAAGACGCTAAGCGGCGTCATGTCAATGTCGAAAATTACCCTGCCGGCACGCCCGGTTGACGTTGCGTCGCCCGCGGCCGGACGTGCAGAATTGTTTTCTTTCGGCCTGTGGACTGTCTTGGGTGGGTATGCAACACTCCGAGTCCACCAAAGCGCCGATACGGCTTATTGAGGAACGACCGAAGTGACACCCTTTGCGATTGCCGGCATTCAGATGCATGTTGCCGCTGCCCATTCAAATGTCGATGCCCTGCGCCACAAGATTGATGTCACCATGGCGCGGTTCCCCTGGACGCAGATGGTCTTGTGCAGTGAATTGTCGCCTTTCGGGCCGCTGACCAAATTCGCGCAGCCGATGGAAAACGATACCATCAAGCTCCTGCAGGAGGACGCGCGCCGCCACAAGATCTGGCTGATCCCCGGGTCGATGTTCATCGAGGCGCCGGATGGCCGGATTTTCAACACCTCGTTTGTCATCAATCCCGATGGCGATATCGTCTCGACCTACAACAAGATGTTTCCGTTCCGCCCCTATGAGGCGGGGATTTCCGCAGGTACTGACTTTTGCGTTTTCGATGTGCCCGAGGTTGGCCGTTTCGGCCTTTCGATCTGCTATGACATCTGGTTCCCGGAAACCACGCGGCACCTGACCGCCCAGGGGGTCGAAGTGCTGCTGCATCCGGTCCTGACGGGGACGACAGACCGTGATGCCGAGCTGGCGATTGCGCGGGCGACGGCGGCGCAGTTCCAATGCTATGTCTTTGACGTGAACGGCCTGGGCTCTGGCGGGGTCGGCCGATCCTGCGTGGTGGACCCGTCGGCCCAGGTGCTACACCAGGCGGCGGGACAGGAGGATATCTTCCCGATCGAGGTCGATATGGATCAGGTCCGTCGCCAGCGCGAGACCGGGATGAAGGGCCTTGGCCAGGTGCTCAAGAGTTTCCGCGACCGCGAGGTCGATTTCCCGATTTACGACCGGTCGAGCGGGGCGGATGCGTTCCTCAACACGCTTGGGCCGCTCGAAATGCCGCAGCAATGGAACAAAAGCGCGCCGCAATCGTTGAGTGACCCTCGGGTGGAAACCAATGTGTCGTCGTTGCCGACCGCAAACGGCGATATTGGTCACGCCCAGGAAATCCCGTCAGCCGATAAGCTGGCCAGCGGGTAGGGGCGCCGGAAGCGCGCGTCCCTGACAACAATCGACAAGCACGGACCCGGCGGCAGATCGGGCCATGTGCGGGTGATTGAACAGGACAGGGAGGAGTATTTTCATGAAGACGATGAGTAATTACTTTAGCGCGATTCAAATGAGATCCGATCGCTGGAGCGCCCTGAACGAGGCGGCGAATGCGCTGGCCCGATCCCCGGAAGAAAAGACGATCCAAAAGCTCTCTCCCCGGATTGAAGAGCTTTTGCAGCAGCTTGCACCCATCGAAAGCTATTGGGCCTTTCCCGGCAGCAGCGCCTTCGACCACCTGCGCCGCAATTTTGAGCACCGCAATTTCGAGGACCTTGCATTCAACACGCGGCGGATCACCCGCGCGCTGACCTCTGGGGCCTATCGCCGCCGCTCGATTCCGCTTGGTCGGGACGAGGTCGATACCGAGGAGTTGGAAGACGAGGCACTGCTGTCGCCCGAAGCCCGCGCCATGACCAAGCCCTATTTCGAGGTGCTTGTCGTTGATGATCTGAACGAACACCAGGAACGTTGGTTGCGCAGTTCGATGCAGAGCATGCGCCGCAGCGAGGATCAGTTCACCTATGAACCGGTGATCGTGCCGAGTTTCGAAGATGCGCTGATCGGGATTCTGTTCAACCACAACATTCAGGCGGTCGTCGTGCGTCCGGGCCTGACGCTCAAATCGAAGAACGAAATCTCGGTTCTGCAACGCTATCTCACGCTGATGGATGTCGATGAGGATATCGAAGAGATGCGGCCCGAGGATTACGGCCCCAAGCTGACCCGCCTGATCGCCAAGGTGCGCCCGGAGCTTGACAGCTACCTCATCACCGACCGGTCGGTGGAGGCGATTGCCGGGCTCGACCTGGGCCGCTGCCGCCGGGTGTTCTATAATCAGGAGGATTTCCAGGAACTGCACCTGAACATCCTGCGCGGGGTGTTGTCGCGGGTCAAAACCCCTTTCTTCACGGCGCTCAAGGATTACTCCAAGCAACCGACCGGCGTTTTCCACGCCATGCCGATCAGCCGGGGTAAATCCATCACCCGCAGCCATTGGATTCAGGATATGGGCGCGTTTTACGGGCCCAATATCTTCCTGGCGGAGACTTCGGCCACGAGCGGTGGACTCGACAGCCTGCTAGAGCCGGTTGGACCGATCAAGAAGGCGCAAGAGCAGGCGGCACGGGCCTTTGGGTCGAAGCAGACTTTCTTTGCCACCAACGGTACCTCGACCTGCAACAAGATCGTTGTGCAGGCGCTCATCAAACCCGGCGACATCGTGCTCGTGGACCGCGATTGCCACAAATCCCACCATTACGGGATGGTGCTTGCGGGCGCCAATGTGGTCTATCTCGACAGCTATCCGCTCAATGAATACTCGATGTATGGCGCGGTGCCGGTGCGGGAGATCAAGAAACAGCTTTTGGAGCTCAAGGCCGCAGGCAAGCTCGACCGGGTGCGGATGCTCTTGCTGACCAATTGTACCTTCGACGGGCTGGTCTATGACGTACGGCGCGTGATGGAGGAATGTCTGGCGATCAAGAAAGATCTGGTGTTCCTCTGGGATGAGGCGTGGTTTGCCTTCGCACGGTTCAACCCGACCTATCGCCAGCGTACGGCGATGGCCACTGCCGAGGCGCTTCGCGATGATCTGCGCTCGCCCCGGGCCGCAACGGCCTATGAAGCGCAGCAGGAGGCGCTCAAGGACGCGGATATGGATGCGCTCCTTAACACGCGGCTGGTCCCGCCGCCCGATGCCCGGGTCCGGGCCTACGCCACGCAATCGACCCACAAGACGCTGACCTCGCTGCGGCAGGGGTCGATGATCCATGTCCACGATCAGGATTTCAAAGGCGAGGTCGAGCAGAGCTTCCACGAAGCCTACATGACCCATACCTCCACCTCGCCCAACTATCAGATCATCGCCTCGCTTGATGTCGGGCGACGGCAGGTCGAACTTGAAGGGTTCGAATTCGTCCAACGGCAGATCGAGGCGGCAATTTCCATGCGTCGGGCGATCGCCACCCATCCGCTATTGAAGAAGTATTTCAAGGTTCTGACCGCCTCGGACATGATCCCCGAGGCGCACCGGATCAGCGGGATCAAATCCTATCATGAGCCGGAGCAGGGCTGGGACGACATCTGGGATAGCTGGGCGCGGGACGAATTTGTCCTCGACGCCAGCCGCGTGACGCTCTCCGTTGGCGGCACCGGTTGGGACGGCGACACCTTCAAGACCCAGATCCTGATGGAGAAATTCGGCATCCAGATCAACAAGACCTCGCGCAACACCGTGCTCTTCATGACCAATATCGGCACCACGCGGTCGTCGGTCGCGTACCTGATCGAGGTCCTGGTGCAGATCGCGCAGGACCTGGATGACTTGCAGGACGACGCCTCGCAGATGGAGCAGCGCGCCTTCGACACGCGGGTGAAAAGCCTGATGGAAGACCTGCCGCCCCTGCCGGATTTTAGCCGTTTCCACGATGCCTTCCGCACCGATGACGAAACGCCGGAGGGCGATATCAGAACCGCGTTCTTTATGAGTTATGACGAAAGTAATTGTGACTATGTCGATTTGCAGACTGCCCATGCCAAGGAAGGGCAGGAGATGGTCTCGGCCTCGTTCATCATCCCCTATCCGCCGGGATTCCCGATCCTTGTGCCGGGGCAGGTGATCTCGAACGAAATCCTCGACTTCATGCGGGCGCTCGACGTTAACGAAATTCATGGATACCGGCCCGACCTGGGTCTGCGCATCTTCTCGCCCGAGGCGCTTGCGCGCCAGATGGGGCAGGGTGCCGCCAGCCGGGCCGCGGAATAAGAGATAATCAGGGAGGGACCAGATAACATGGCCAAGAAAACCTCGACCAAAGCGAAACCGAAAGCAAAAGCCAAACCGAGACCGCGCAAGGTGCTGCAGAATATCTCGGAAATCCGGCGGTATTTCCACCGGAGCGAAGATCCGATTTATTTCGTCTCCGCCACCAATTTCAACCTGTTGGGATTGGATGAATGGGCGAGGAATTTCAAGTTTATCAGCTACATAGACTGCTATGACGGCCAGCATCCGAACGTGTTTTGCCCGTCCGAGGCGCCCCATGCGGAGTTCCAGTCGATCGAGGATATCAACAACTATCTCCTGCAGCACAAAGAGGTGATCGACCTTATCAAGCGGCGCGGCGGCAAGCCCAATTTTGTCTTCCTGATGTTCGACGAAGAGACCGAGCGTCTGGTCAAGGAGCTGGGCGGCAAGGTCTGGTTCCCCAAGGCCAAGCTGCGCACGCGCATGGACAACAAGATCGAAACCGTCCGCATCGGCAACAAGGCCGGTGTGCCCTCGGTGCCGAATACCTTGAGCGTGGTGAAGGATTACGCCCATCTGCGCCAGGTTTGTGAGAAGGCCGGGATTGGCCATGACCTCGTCTTGCAATCGGCCTTCGGCGATAGCGGCCACACGACCTTCTTCATCAAGTCCGAGGCCGATTTCCGCCGCCATGAGCATGAGATCGTGGGCGAGGGCGAGATCAAGATCATGAAGCGGATTGATTGCCGCGGATCGGCGATCGAGGCCTGTGCCACGTCGGAGGGCACGATTGTTGGCCCGCTGATGACCGAGCTTGTGGGTTTCAAGGAGTTGACGCCCTATCGCGGCGGCTGGTGTGGCAACGAGATCTTTTCGACCGCGTTTTCGCCCAAGGTCCGGCAACAGGCGCGCGATCTGACTTTCAAATTCGGTGAGCAGCTCCGCAAGGAGGGTTATCGCGGGTATTTCGAACTCGATTTCCTGATCGACAAGAAGACGGGGGATCTTTGGCTGGGCGAGTTGAACCCGCGGATTACGGGTGCGTCGTCGATGACCAACCACGCGGCCTTTGCTCACGCGGATGCGCCGCTCTTCCTGTTCCACCTGCTGGAGTTTTGCGCCAAGAAATTCAAGCTCGACGTGGATGAGTTGAACGCACGGTGGGCCGATCCGGATATGATCGACAACTGGTCGCAGATGGTCATCAAACACACGGACGACAGCGTCGATGTCATCACCAAGGCGCCGCCCACGGGCATCTACACGATGAAAGAGGACGGGCGCGTTGAGTTCAACCGCTTCGACTATCACCGCCGCGCGGTCGAGAACGAGAACGAGGCGTTTTTCCTGCGCATCCAGAAGCCGGGCGATTTCCGGTATGAGGGTGCGGATCTCGGCATCCTGGTGACGCGCGGGCGGTCGATGACGCCGGGTTTCAAGCTCAACGAGCGGGCGAAACGCTGGATCCACGGTATCAAGTCGGCTTTCGAGGCTCGGCCCCTGCCGACCGCGCAAGAGTTGTCCGACAACCACCACAAGATCCTCTGACACGCGCTCATGGACGTCCTCTGGCGCGCCATATCCGAAGATCAACCCGGCCCCAAATGGGCCGGGCTTTTTGCGGAATACTGGCCCAGCTACCATAAATGGTGGGCGCGGGAGGGTGATAATGCCCGCCCGAAATACCTGGAATGCCGCAAGGCCATGGAAACCCATATGCCCGAGATCGTGCCGCTTTATGATGAGCTTTGCGAATTGGTGGGCGGTGGCGATCAGCAGGCGCGTTTTCTGAGTTTCTACTGTCCGCCACCTTATCTTTCGGGCTGTTCGCAGGCGATCTGGCCCGGGGCGCAACCGGTCATGGTGCGCAATTACGATTACGACCCGCATGCCTTCGACAGCCTGATCCTGCGCACCAAGTGGCAGGGCCGCGCGGTGATGGGGACTAGCGATGGCCTCTGGGGTCTGGTCGACGGATGCAACGATGCCGGGCTGGCGATTTCGCTGACCTTCGGGGGCCGCCGCGTGGTGGGTGAGGGGTTCGGCGTGCCGATCATCCTGCGCTATGTGCTGCAGACCTGCAAAACCGCAGAGGAGGCGGGCGAGGTGCTGGCCCGTGTGCCGACGCATATGAGCTATAACGTAACCGTGCTGGACGCGAAACGCCGCTACCTGACCGCAATGATGGCCCCGGACCGGCCTGCGGTCATCACCCATGCGGCGGTGGCGACCAACCACCAGGAAAACGTGGAATGGGTGAGCCACGCGCGGTTCACCGCGACGGTCGAACGCGAACGCTACCTGCTGCAGCGCCTGACCCTGCACCGAGAAACGCAGGAGAAGTTCATCGGCGCCTTTCTGAAACCACCGCTCTATTCAACCGCCTATTCCGTCGGGTTCGGCACACTCTACACGGCCGTCTACCGACCGCGCAAACGCGAGATGGATGTCCATTGGCCCGGGGCGACGTGGGAATTCTCGCTGAAGGATTTCGAGGAAAGCAGCCGCTTGATCGCGGTGCCGGAGCAAAGCCCGCAAGGCGTTTGACACGCCCGGAGATGAGAAAGCAGCGATAGATACCGCTGCTTTCTTTGGTCTTGGATGTTTGCCCGGCGTTAAACCAGCACGTTATCCGCGAAGATGAAGTCGCTTTCGTCCAGCCGATGCGCCCGGACTCCGGCAAGGTAGATGCTGTCGCCGTCGTCCAGATGGATTTTGGACCCGAACCAGCGGCCACTGATGTTGTGTTCGATGTCGGCAAAGCTCTCGATGCCGTCATAGCCGCTGAGGTCAATCTTGTCGCGCCCATCACGGAAGCCTAGGATCTTGTCATGATCGCTGCCATTCTCAAAGACGAACGTGTCTCTACCGCCGCCGCCGATCATAAGATCATTGCCTGCGCCGCCGTTGATCTCGTCCCTGCCGCGGCCCCCGAAAATCTTGTCATGGCCGTCTTCACCCAGAAGCGTATCGTTCCCGCGCTGGCCAAAGATCTTGTCATTACCATCACCGCCCAGGGCGACATCCGAGCCGGAGCCGAGGAAAATCTTGTCACGACCGCCGTTGCCGTCGACAAAATCACTACCGCGGCCGGTAAAGAAAAACTCGTCGCTGCTGTCGCCGATTTCAAAGTCGGTGCCCGGTTGCGACAGGATGTTGCTGACGGGAAGCGGCAGGAGCACACCGTCAAGGACGTGGATCACGCCGTTATCGACATCAACATCAAAACCAATCAGCGCCGGGTCCGGCAGGCCGGGATCGAGATCTTCCAGTCCAGGCACATCCAGGTTCAGGGTCACGTTGGGGCCAAGAAGCGTTGGAATTTCCGCACCATTCCCAAGGGCGGCAACGTCAGCCAGGAAAAATTCACCCTCAACGACGTGGTAACTCAGGATGTTGCCCAGTGTCGGGATCGGATCGCCGCCCCCCAGCAGGGCCAGCGCGTCAAGAATGTAGTTGAGTGATCCGCCCTCGTCGGAGCCGCTATAGCCCAGAGTTTGCGCCAACCCGATGAAGGCCGCGTCCGTCGGGGCGAAGACGGTAAATTCTGCGCTGCCATCGCTGAGCGGCCCGGCCAGATCGGCGGCGATCACGGCTTCACGTAACAGGTCAAAGTCACCGTCGTTCGTGTCAAATCCCGACGCGCCGCTGAGTTCGACCACCTTGCCTACGATATTTGTCATGTATCCTCCCGTGCCCTTCTGGGCGTAAAATTTCCATGCACGCCAACATGTTACCGGTGGCGCGGGACCTGTCAGGCAGGACAGGTAATCAGCATACGGAAGGTGGGGAGAACTGGATCAGTCATGAGGGGGTTGGCCATGTCATTTCGGCCAAAACCCGCAAATGACGCGGCCCCGGGGAGGGGCGGGGCCGCGTCGGGGTTAGGTCAGGCGATCATCTTCTCCACGACTTCGCCGAACGAAGACGGAGTGGGGACGATGGTGACGCCGGCCTCTTTCAGGATTTCGACCTTTTCCTGCGCGGATTCGCCGAAGGCCGAGACGATGGCACCGGCATGGCCCATACGGCGGCCCTTGGGTGCGGAAAGACCCGCGATATAGGCCGCGACCGGCTTTTTCATGTGGTCGCGGATGTAATCGGCCGCTTCGGCTTCCTGCGGGCCGCCGATTTCGCCAACGAGGACCACCGCGTCGGTTTCCGGGTCATTTTCGAAAAGCTCGAGAATATCGCGGAAGGACGACCCGTTGATCGGGTCACCGCCGATGCCGATGGAGGAGGACACGCCGATGCCCTTTTCCTTCATCTGGCTCGCGGCCTCGTATCCCAACGTGCCGGAACGGCCGATGATGCCGACGCGACCAGGCGCGTAGATATGCGGCGGCATGAGACCGGCAAAGGCCTGCCCGGGGGTGATGATCCCGGCGCAGTTCGGCCCGATCAGGCGCATCCGTTTCTCCGACTTGTAGCGGCGCATGTAGCGTTTCACGCGCACCATGTCCTGTGCCGGGATGCCGTCGGCGATGCAGACGCAGGTCTCGATCCCGCCATCGGCGCATTCCATGATCGCGTCGGCTGCAAAGGGCGGCGGCACGAAGAGAATGGCCAACGTCGCGCCGGTTTCGGCCACCGCACCCTTGACGGTGTTGAACACCGGAAGCCCGTGATGCGAGGTGCCGCCTTTGCCGGGGGTCACGCCACCCACAACATTGGTGCCCTGATTAATCATGTCCTGGGCATGGAAGCTGCCGATGCGGCCGGTGATGCCCATCACCAGAACTTTGGTGTTCTTGTCGATCAGAATGGCCATCACGCGGTCTCCATCTCTTTGGCTTCGGCTGTTTTCCACTGGGCGACAACCTTTTCGGCGGCTTCGGCCAGGGTGGCGGCGGTGGTGATACTGAGGCCGCTTTCGTTGAGGATTTTTTGCCCCTCTTCGACATTGGTGCCGGAAAGGCGCACCACCAGCGGCATTTTCAGGTTGAGTTCCTGTACCGCGCGCACAACCCCTTCGGCGATCCAGTCGCAGCGGTTGATGCCGGCGAAGATGTTGACGAGGATCGCCTCGACATTCGGGTCGTTAAGGACGGCCTTGAAGGACATCAGCACGCGCTCGGGGCTGGCGCCGCCGCCCACGTCGAGGAAGTTCGCGGGCTCACCACCGGCCATTTTGATCATGTCGAGCGTGGCCATCGCAAGGCCTGCGCCGTTCACGATGCAGCCGATCTTGCCCTCAAGTCCGATATAGTTGAGGCCGCGATCATTGGCATAGGTCTCGCGCGGGTCTTCCTGGCTCTTGTCGCGCAGTTCCGAGATTTCCGGACGGCGGAAAAGGGCGTTTTCGTCAAAGCTGAGCTTGGCGTCGAGGGCCACGATCTCACCACTTCCGGTGACGACCATCGGATTCACTTCGACCATGGTGGCATCAAGCTCGTCCATCGCGCGGTAGCACCCGGTGATTGCCTTGACCGCCTGTGGGATCAGGGCCGCGTCGAGGCCAAGCGAGAAGGCAATCTCGCGTGCCTGGAACGCCTGCATCCCCACGGCGGGGTCAACCACCGAGCGGATGATGGAATCGGGCTCATTTTCGGAAATCTCCTCGATCTCCATGCCGCCTTGAGCGGAGGCAACGACCACGACGCGCTCTTCGGTGCGGTCCATCACGAAGCCCAGGTAAAGCTCCTGCGCGATATCGGTGGCCTCTTCGACATAAAGCCGGTTCACCAGCTTGCCCTGCGGTCCGGTCTGATGCGTGACCAGCTTACGGCCCAGCATCCAGCCTGCCGCATCGGCGATCTCATCATCGGATGCGCAGACGCGGACACCGCCCGCTTTGCCCCGTGCGCCGGAATGGATCTGCGCCTTGACAACGCAGCGGTCGCCCGAAAGCTCCTGCGCGCGATAGACCGCCTGTTCGGGGCTATAGGCGATGCCCCCCCGGGGGACATTCACGCCGAACTTCTTGAGAAGCTCCTTGGCCTGATACTCATGGATATCCATCTGATGGGCCTCCTTACCCTTTGGCTTCGATCGCGTCAGCGACAGAAATCACGTTGTTCGCCATCCGCTCGCTGGCGGCGTCGATCATCTTGCCGTCGAGGCTGGCGGCGCCTTTGCCCTCGGCCTCGGCCTTGCGCAGTTCTTCGATGATGCGCCGTGCGCGGGTCACCTCGGCCTCGGGCGGCGAGAAGACCTGGTTGGCGAGGTCGATCTGGCTTGGGTGGATGGCCCATTTACCTTCGATGCCAAGTGCCGCCGCACGTTTCGCGGCCAGAACAAAGCTGTCGGGATCGCTGAAATCGCCGAAAGGCCCGTCAATGGCGCGCAGCCCGTAGGCGCGGCAGGCGACAGTCATCCGGCTCAGGGCAAAGTGCCACTGATCGCCCGGATAGTCGGGGTTGAGACCGCCGATCACCACGGTGCGCGCCCGGTTCGACGCCGCGTAGTCCGCAACGCCAAAGTGCATCGCCTCAAGACGTCCGGGGGCGGCGGCGATGGCTTCGACATTGGCCATGCCAAGGGCGGTTTCGATGAGCGCCTCAAGGCCGATCTGATGGGTGAAGCCCATGGCCTCTTCGATCTGGCTGACCATGGTTTCGACCGTGTAGAGGTCACCGGGGACGCCGACTTTGGGCACAAGGATGGTATCGAGATGCTGACCGGCTTGTTCCACGATCTCGACCACGTCGCGATACATGTAATGGGTGTCGAGGCCGTTGATGCGGATCGACATGGTCTTGCCCTTGGCCTTCCAGTCGATGTCATTGAGCGCCTGAATGATGTTTGCCCGCGCCTGTACTTTCTCGGGTGGTGCTACCGCATCTTCGAGGTCGAGGAAGATGTAATCGACATCCGAGTCGGCGGCCTTGTCGATCATCGCCGGGTTCGACCCCGGCACCGCAAGCTCCGAGCGTTGCAGGCGTTGTTTTTTCAGAGGGTGCAGCGTGTAGCTCATTCAGTACTTCCTTTTGCCACCCGGTCACGCGGAATTGCGTCCCTTGGTTTTGCCCAATGCTCGCCAAGAACGCCTGCCACGGACACTTTCCCCCGGGTAAGAATGAATGCTTGGGGTTGGGGATCAGGACCGAACGGGTAGGGGGCGACTACCCGCCATCCTGTTTCTGGATGCAATTGGACACACTTGTGGTGTGAAAAGTGCGCAAGAAAAACAATAGTTTACGATAGGAAACTTAAAGCATCGCGCGGCGTAGTTGATGCAGGTGCAGAAGCGAATCGAAACGGGCTGTGACCCGGAAAGTCACAGCCCGTCTGAATTTGCATAGAAAGCGGGTTAGCTATCGATCAGCTTACCAGATCGCGGGGCTTTTCACCGGCGAGGAATGCTTCAAGATTGTCGATGGCGCGGTGGCCCATGGCGTTGCGCGTCCCGTCCGTGGCGCTCCCCAGATGCGGGGCAAGCACAAGGTTGTCATACTTGAGGAAACGCGGGTCGAGCGCCGGTTCACCCATATAGACATCGAGGCCCGCGGCGGTCAGCTTGCCACTGTCGAGCGCGTCGAAAAGCGCATCCTCGTCCACCACGTCACCTCGGGCAGAGTTGACCAGGATGCAGCCCTTTTTCATCGCGCCAAACACTTCGGCATTGATGAGCTTGAACGTGTCCGCACCGCCGGGGCAGTGCAGCGACAGGAAGTCGGAATGCGCGGCAACCTCGTTGATGCTGCCAAGCTGTGTGGCATTGCCCGCCGATGCCTTGATGTCGTCGGGCACCTGCCACGCGTCCTGAAACACGATCTTCATGCCAAAGCCGAAATGCGCGCGCTTCGCCATCGCCTGACCGATCCGGCCAAAGCCCACGATGCCCAGCGTCGCGCCGCTGACCTTTTTGCCGATCATATGGGTCGGGCGCCAGCCTTCCCAATTGCCCGCGCGGGTTTCGCGCTCACCTTCGCCGATGCGCCGCGCGGCGGCCAGAAGCAGTCCCATGGCCAGGTCGGCGGTGCAATCGGTCAACACGTCGGGTGTGTTGGTCACCGCGATATCGTTGGCGCGGGCGGCGTCCACGTCGATATGGTTGTATCCCACGCCGTAGCTGGCCAGGATTTTCACCTTGCCCTTGGCCGCCGGATAGAACTCCGCCGGGATCTTGTCGGACACGGTGGGCATGATCACGTCATAGGTCTTGGCCGCTTCCATGAATTCATCATGGCTCATCGTCGTATCGGGATCGCGGAAGGTGACATCGCCCACCTGCGCCACGCGATCGAGGGTTTCCTGCGGCCAGCGACGGGTAACAAGAATTTTCGGGGTGCTCATCTGGGCCTCTCCTTAACCGGCATGTTCGCGGTAATGTTCTTGCGCGGCGGCAACGCCTGATCCGGGCTCGATTTTGGCGCCTGCATCGCGCAGGGCCATTTCCGCGGCCGAGATCGCGCCACACAGCATCACCGGGTTCAGTGACCCAAGATGCCCGATGCGGAAGGCTTTGCCCATCAGCTTGTTGAGACCGGTGCCAAGCGAGGTCTGGTACTTGTTGTACGCTCCCGAGATCACGTCCCGTGCATCGACGCCATCGGGCGCATAGATGGCCGAGACGGTATCGGAGGCCCATTCCGGCCCGCGTGCCACCAATTCGCAGCCGTCCCAGGCGGCGACGGCCTTGTGCACACCGGCGGCAAGCCAGGCCTGACGCTGCCAGACGTTTTCCATACCCGCTTCCAGCAGCATATCGAGCGACACGCGCAGACCACGGAAGAGTTGCGTGGCAGGTGTGTAGGGAAAGTAGCCGTCACCATTGAGGTTCAGCATGTCCTGCAGGTCGAAATAGCAGCGCGGCATTTTGGCGTTTTCACGCATGGCCAGTGCCTTTTCGCTGACGCCCAGAATGCCCAGACCCGCGGGGAGCATGAAACCCTTTTGCGAACCTGAGACGGCGCAATCGACGCCCCACTTGTCCATCTCGAACTCGACCGACCCGATGGAGCTTACGCCGTCAACGAAAAGAAGGGCGGGGTGGTTTGCATCATCCAGCGCCTTGCGCACGGCGGCAATGTCGGATTTCACGCCGGTGGCGGTCTCGTTCTGCGTGGCAAAGACGGCCTTGATCTGATGCTCTTTGTCGGCGGCGAGCTTTTCGGCATACTCCTCGATCGGAACGCCCTTGCCCCACTCGACCTCGCTGAGATCGACATCAAGGCCCAGGCGTTCGGCCATGTCGACCCACAAAAGCGAGAACTGGCCAAAACGCGACATCAGCACCTTGTCGCCCACATTGAGCGTGTTGGTGATCGCAGTCTCCCACATGCCGGTGCCGGAGGACGGGTAGAGGAACACCGTGCCGGTTTCTGTCCGGTACACCTTCTTCAGATCGGCCAGCAGCGGTTTGGTAAAGCTGCCGAAATCCGGGGCGCGCATGTCTTCCATCGGGATGTTCATCGCCTGGCGCACAGGTTCCGGGACGTTCGTCGGGCCGGGAATGAAGAGGTGGTTGTTGCCGTACATTGAGGTGTCTCCTGATTTTTCGGTCAGTATCGGCAGGTTTCGGCCATTTTATACGCCCGGACAGATGGCGGTGATAATCGGGGGCGCACTTGTGCCAACGAACGGGTAGGATGGCCTACCCGCCCGGGCGGCAGGGGCGCGAAAGGGAAGGGAGTCGCATACCTCGGCATACTGAATTTTCTTTTGATTTCATCGGTTTCCGCGGGTTACCTGTCGGAAAAAAGCCAGTTTTGAATTGGTTAACGTATAGTAAGGTGGACATGCAGGATCGAATTGGATCAGAGCCCCAAGTCATTGTAGCCGACAGACAGGTGATCGTCTGTCAGGGCATCGGGTCGCTTGTGTCGGGCATTCCCGAAGTCAAGCTCGGCAGCTTTGCCACGGACCTGGCCAGCCTGCGCCGGGAGCTCAAGGCGGTGGACGGCAAGGCCATCGTGATCCTGGGGGTGCGCCTGACCGATTGCGACCTCAATCAATCGCTGACGATGCTGCAGAAAGAGTTTCCGCACGCCATGGTCGTGGTTGTGGCAGAAGATACGGAATTTGCGTTCATCCGCACGGCCATCAAGTCCGGGGCCAATTCCGTCTGCATGATGAGCCAGATCCTGGCCAGCCTGCCCAAGATCCTGGGCAAACTGGTGGATGGGCATTCCATCGTGCCGACCGAGATCCTCAAACGCCTCACATCCGAGAGCACCGACACCCTGACCCGGCGCGAACATGAGATCCTGGCGCTGCTGGTCAATGACCTGACCAATTTCCAGATCTCCGCCCGGCTCGGCCTGAGCGAAAACACGGTCAAATATTACCTCAAGGCGATCTATCAGAAGCTCGACGTCAATTCCCGCGGCGGGGCCATCGCCAAATATGTGGCCGGGAATTACTGACGGGCGACGTGACCGTTCTGCGGACAAACCCGACAACCAGGAATGAGCCGCGCGATGGCCAGACCGCGGGGTGGCGATCAACTGGTTTCAGATGCACTTTATCTTTGCAGAGTCCGAATAACCTCTGATCGGTGCGCAACCTCTCCAAATCGCCAGCCCTTGCGGGCGGTCTGGCGATCGCGCGGCGGGCTTCGCCCTCGATTCCGCGCGGCGTTCAAACCCGAATGTTCACAAAGGGCTCTAGGCGACCGTTAAGGCCAGCGTCTCTGCTAACCGCGCCGTCTGCGTCTGCGACCGCCGCTGCCTTCGGTGCCGCCGTCGCGGCTGCCGGTGTTGAAGTTAACCTCCGGCAGGGTGACGACGGTTTCAAGGATCGGGAAGGGCTCGACTGCATTGGGGATGTTGGAGGCGTTGACGAAATGCTCCTGGAAGCGCGGCTCGATGGCGGTTTCGATCTTGTGGATGTTGTGCACGGTCTGTTCGATCTCGTCCCGCGCCTCGGTGTTCAGGAGCGCGATGCGCGCGCCAGTTCCTGCGGCATTGCCGGCGCTGGTCACCTTGTCGAGAGGGGCATCGGGGATCATGCCGAGGACCATCGCGTGTTTCGGACTGATATGCGCACCGAAGGCCCCGGCCAGGACCACGCGGTCCACTTTATCCACGCCGAACTTGTCCATCAGCAGCCGCGCGCCGGAATAAAGCGCGGCCTTGGCCATTTGGATCTCGCGGATGTCACGGTTCGTCACGGTGATGACCGGCCCGCCATCGGCAGAACCGTCCCAGACCATGTAGGAATAGGTGCGCCCATCCAGGAAGCAGCGGTCAGTCCCGGTCTGTTCCGGTGAGCCGATCAGGCCCGGACCGTCAAGGATACCGTGAATGCGCATCTCGGCTACCATTTCGATGATGCCGGAGCCGCAGATGCCGGTGATACCTGTGGCGGCGGTCTGGGCTTCGAAACCCTCGTCGTCGGACCAGAGGTCACAGCCGATAACCTTGAACCGCGCCACCTTGGTCTCGGGGTCGATCTCGACCCGCTCGATGGCGCCGGGGGCCGCGCGCTGACCGGAGCTGATCTGCGCGCCCTCAAAGGCCGGACCGGTCGGCGAGGAACAGGCCAGCACCTTGTCCTTGTTGCCCAGTAGGATCTCGGCATTGGTACCCACATCGACCACCAACACCAAGTCTTCGGATTTGTCCGGTGCCTCCGACAACGCCACGGCGGCGGCATCGGCGCCCACATGGCCCGCGATACAGGGCAGGATATAGACCCGCGCGCCCGGATGGATTTCCAGGTCCAATTCGACCGCCCGCAATTGCATGGACGAGGATGTAGCGAGCGCGAAGGGGGCTTGACCCAGCTCGAACGGGTCAACACCCAGAAAGAGGTGATGCATCACCGGATTGCAGACGAACACCGCATCCACGATCAAAGTCCGGTCAATCTCGGCCTCGGCGGCGATCTGCACGAACAGAGCGTTCATACCGTCGCGCACCGCGCGCGTCATCTCGGTCGCACCGTCCTTGTTCATCATCGAATAGCTGACCCGGCTCATTAGGTCCTCGCCAAAGCGGATCTGCGGGTTCATGATGCCCGATGACGCAATGACCTCGCCACTGGCCAGATCGCAGAGGTGCGCGGCGATGGTGGTGGAGCCCAGATCGACCGCCAGCCCGTAAATCTTGCCCTCGTAATAGCCCGGCCAGATATGCATGATTTTCGGCACATGGGTGTCGTCGCCCTGGTGCACGGCCACGGTTACTTTCCAGCCGCCTTTGCGCAGGGCGGGCTGCATCATGTGCAGGATGTGCAGATCGGCGCGGACGCCCTCAAGCTGCCATTGCTCCTTCAAAGCGCGCACCAGCCGCTCCAGATCGCCGGAAGGTTCGTGCATGTCGGGTTCTTCCACCTCGACATAGTAAAGCCGGGTCGAGGGGTTCATGATGATGTCGCGGGCCTCAGCGCGTTTGCGCACGACCTGTTTGTGGACCTGGCTTTCGGCGGGGACGTCGATCACCACATCGCGCATGATCTGCGCCTGGCACCCAAGGCGACGGCCTTTTTGCAGCCCGCGCTTGTCGTCATACCGTTGCTCGACCGAATTCCATTCCGAGAGCGCATCGTCGGCGACCGTCACGCCATGCTTGGAAAACTCGCCGTAACTTGGCGTGATCTGGCATTTCGAACAGATCCCGCGCCCGCCGCAGACCGAATCCAGATCGACCCCCAACTGGCGCGCCGCGGTCAGGACCGGCGTGCCTTTCGGGAAATGGCCACGCTTGCCCGAGGGTGTGAAAACAACAAGGGGATCGGTGCTCATGACGGGTGCCTTTCAGCGAAACATCTGCCTTCCGCGCAGATCATAGTTTGGCGTCGCGCGCAAGGAAGCCTGCAACCGGCATATAATATCCTCGCAGCGTCATAGAGGGAGTGCATCGTTCAGAAAATCGTGGGGCGTGCAAAGCATGGCTTGGTCGATTGCGATACGAATACCCCAGGCTTGTGGCCTAAGTGGTGCGTGGATTCCGTAGGGCGCATACCCAGGAATACGGTTATCAGAGAAATGGACGCGAAATCTGGTTGTTTGAGGACAGAGCCCATCGCAGATCTTCACGCTTTCCATCCGCGCGGAATTGAGGCCCTTAGCGACCGCCAGATCGCCCGCCTGGTCGGCGATTGGGCGAGGTTGCACGCCGTTCAGATCCTTTCAGATCCGGGCAGAGAACGTGCGTTTAATAGCGGTTGATCGCCATCCCCCGGTCTGGCAATCGCACTGTTCGTCTTTGGACGTTCGGTCTGCCGACCAAGCGGACTCCCGACAAATTCACCTAACCGCGACGGCGACCCTTTCCATTCATGCGAGACCGTGCAATAGGGAGGCGTCAAACGATCTGTCCATGGAGAAATGCAATGGAGATTCGTGAGGCACTGACCTTCGATGATGTTCTGCTGGTACCTGCTGCGTCCAATGTGCTGCCGAATACGGCGGATACGCGGACGCGGGTGACGCGCTCGATTGACCTCAATATCCCGCTTGTTAGCTCGGCCATGGATACGGTCACGGAATCGCAGATGGCGATCTGCATGGCGCAGGCCGGCGGCATGGGCGTCATTCATCGCAACCTCGATACGGAAGAACAGGCGCGTCAGGTTCGGCTGGTCAAGCGGTTCGAATCCGGGATCGTCTATAACCCGATCACCCTGACCGCGGATCAGACGCTGGCCGATGCCAAGGAGCTGCAGGCGCGCTACCGCGTGAGCGGGTTTCCCGTCGTCGATGGCGATGGCCGTGTGGTGGGGATCGTGACCAACCGCGACATGCGCTTTGCCGAGGATGACGCCACGCCCGTGCGGGTGATGATGACCAGCGACAATCTTGCCATGTTGCAGGAGCCTGCGGATCTCGATGAGGCCAAGAGCCTGATGAAGGCGCGGCGGATCGAGAAGCTGCTGGTGACTGATGGTGAGGGCAAGCTCACCGGTCTTTTGACGCTCAAAGACAGCGAACAGGCGGTGTTGAACCCGCAGGCCTGCAAGGACGGTTTGGGCCGTTTGCGCGTGGCCGCCGCATCAACCGTGGGCGATGCCGGGTTCGAGCGTTCCGAGGCGCTTGTCGATGCCGGTGTGGACATGATCGTGATCGACACGGCGCATGGGCATTCCGAAGGGGTGGCACTGGCCGTTGAGCGCGCCAAGAAATTGTCGAACGAAGTGCAGATTGTGGCCGGGAACGTCGCCACCGCCGAGGCGACCCGGGCGCTGATCGGCGCCGGTGCGGATGCGGTCAAGGTCGGCATCGGTCCGGGCAGTATCTGCACCACGCGGATGGTCGCCGGCGTTGGCGTGCCGCAGCTGACAGCGATCCGCGATTGTGCTGCCGGGGCGGGCGACATCCCGGTGATTGCCGATGGCGGCATCAAGTTTTCCGGCGATTTTGCCAAGGCGATCGCCGCCGGGGCGTCCTGCGCCATGGTGGGTTCGATGTTGGCCGGAACGGACGAATCCCCCGGCGAGGTGATCCTCTACCAGGGCCGGTCGTTCAAATCCTACCGCGGGATGGGCTCGCTCGGTGCCATGGCACGTGGCAGCGCCGACCGTTACTTTCAGAAGGATGCCGCCAGCGACAAGCTGGTTCCCGAGGGGATCGAAGGTCAGGTCCCATACAAAGGCGGTGCGGGGAGTGTGATCCACCAATTGGTCGGCGGGTTGCGTGCGGCTATGGGCTATACCGGCTGTGCGACGATTGATGCAATGCGCACCGGCTGCGAATTCGTCAAGATCACCAATGCCGGCCTGCGCGAAAGCCATGTGCATGATGTCCAGATTACCCGAGAAAGCCCGAACTACCGTGTTGGTTAGGAAATACAGGGGCTTACGCGGCGGAGCGAAGGCAGAAAAATGACCCCCGGTGCGCGGGTTCAGGCGGCCATCGAGATCCTGGATGAGATCCGTAGCGGATCGCCCGCAGAGAAGGCCCTCGCCGGTTGGGCGCGGCGTTCCCGTTTTGCCGGGTCCAAGGACCGTGCGGCGGTGCGCGACCATGTCTTCCAGGCGCTGCGGTGTCTGCGATCCTACGGCTGTCGTGGAGGGGCGGAGACCGGGCGCGGTGTGATGATCGGCGCCCTGCGCGCGGCTGAGATTGATCTTGAAGCCTGCTTTAATGGTGAGGGTCATGCGCCCGAACCGCTCACTGCAGATGAACTTTCTGCAGGTCGTACGCCGCTGGAGCCAGGCGTGGCGATGGATCTTCCGGATTGGCTTGTTCCTCTATTTATCAATTCTCTAGGAGGCGAAGTTCAAGCCAGGAATGTTGCAAACCAACTGAAGACCCGCGCGCCGGTCATGCTGCGCGTCAATATCCGGAAAACAGCCCTGGAGGCGGCTCTTCGTTTATTGGCCGATGAGGGGATCAACGTCGAAACGGTGCCGATTGCGACCACGGCGTTGCGCGTCATCACAGGGGCACGGCAGGTGGCGCAATCTGCGGCCTATCGGGAAGGGTTTGTTGAGCTTCAGGATGGCAGCAGCCAGGCCGCCATGGAAATGCTTGATGTCAGGCCAACCGGTTGCGTGTTGGACTATTGTGCGGGCGGTGGTGGCAAGGTCCTGGCCCTCGCGGCGCGCCTTGAAGGGCAATGGGTGGCGCATGATGCGCTCCAGCAGCGCATGAAAGACCTGCCTGCCAGAGCCAGGCGCGCAGGTGTGTCCGTGCGTGTTCAGGATGCAAATCATTTGGAAAAACAAATGTTTGACCTGGTTCTTTGTGACGTTCCCTGTTCCGGCAGTGGCACGTGGCGTCGTACCCCCGATGCGAAGTGGCGGCTGACGGCGGCGGACCTGACGGACCTCAACCGCACGCAAGACGCTATTCTTGATCGCGCCGCGGGCCTCGTGGCGCCGGATGGCCTGTTGGCCTATGCGACCTGCTCCGTTCTCGCACCGGAAAATGAGGAACGGATCGGCGCATTTCTGGCGCGTCATCCGGATTGGCAAGTTGTCTCTCAACGTCACTGGCCGGTGTCGGATATGGGGGACGGGTTCTTTTTGGCGCAGCTTAAAATAAAGTAATGTTGCATAATACAACCATAGAGGGTCAAATGGGGTGTCGTTAAGTCTGAGTTAAGTCTTTTCAGCCAGAAACGGCAGTAACGAATCGACAACTGGAACGCGGATTTTGGCCTTTACCTCAAGCACGACCGGACCCATCCAGCGCGCCGCGGTTCAACTGCGCTCGCGCGTCATTTTGGTGATCGGGGCGGCGTTGCTGTTCGCGGCGGGCGCCTGGTTTGTCGAGCCCGGCATTTACCGCACCGCTATGGCCGCAATGGCCGGCACCCTAGCTCTTGTGGCATTCTGGACGAAGATGGCCGCCACCTTGGGTGGGAGTGTCGGCAAACGGGGTGCTGGTGCCTTGGCGGATGTGATCAAGGAAGATACCGCACCGACGATCGTCACAGCCGAGGATGGCAAGATCCTCTGTCATAACCCTGCTGCGGAAGACGCCTACGACGTGCTCGAGAGCGAGACGTTGGCCGGGGCCCTGCAAAAGGTGCTCGCAAATCCCGGCGCCATCTTGTTCCGGATGGAGTCGCGCGCATCTGCTACTGGCGCTGCACAAGAAGATGTTGTCACGCGACAGGGCCACCTGCGGCTGGCGGTTCACCGTGTCGGGGCCGCGAACTTCCTTTGGCGTATTGAGAAATCCGCGGACCGCCCGCAACGAAGCAGTGACCCTGTGCCGCTGCCGATGCTAACCGTGGGCCGGAACGACGCGATCTTGTTCATGAACACGGCGGCGCGCGAGTTGATTGGCGAACGTGCGCGTAATCTTGGCCGCATTTGTCCGAAACTGCCACTGCGTTCCGGACAGCTTAACGACATCAACACGCCGGACGGGACGTCGCCTTGCATGGTGGTCGAACTTGAGGGCACGGCGGGACGTCGGGAGATGTTCTTGCTTCCAGGGGTCGAAGCGGAAGAGCGGCAGCCCGATGGCTGGGCGTTTTTCGACGAGATGCCAGTCCCCTTGCTGAAGCTTAGCCGAGATGGGCAGGTCGCCCTTTCAAACCGCCCGGCACGGGATCTGCTGGGCGTCGGGGATTGCGACGAGATGATCCTCGGTGACCTGATGGAAGGTCTGGGGCGTTCTATCGCGGACTGGCTTGAGGATGCTGCGGATAATCGCGGCACGGTTCATTCCGAGTTTCTGCGGGTTAAGCGCGAGGACCGGGAGGTCTTCGTTCAGGTGACGTTGAACCGAGCGACCGAGGATGGAGAGACTGTCCTGATCGCGGTGCTTAACGATGCGACGGAGTTGAAATCGCTCGAAGCTCAATTCGTGCAAAGTCAGAAGATGCAAGCCATTGGCCAGTTGGCCGGTGGTGTCGCGCATGATTTCAACAACCTGCTCACGGCGATTTCCGGCCATTGTGATCTTTTGCTGCTGCGCCATGACGAGGGGGATTCTGATTACGGTGATCTGACGCAGATCAACCAGAACGCCAATCGTGCCGCCGCGCTGGTTGGGCAGTTGCTGGCCTATTCGCGCAAGCAGACTTTGCGCCCCGAGGTCATGGATCTGCGCGATGCGCTTTCCGACCTGACCCATCTTCTGAACCGCCTTGTGGGGGAGAAGGTGACGCTGTCGCTTAGTCATGATCCGATGCTGTCGGCCATTCGCGCCGACAAGCGGCAGTTGGAGCAGGTTCTGATGAACCTCGTCGTGAATGCGCGCGATGCGATGCCGGAAGGTGGCGATATACGGATCGAAACACAAAACCTCGTTCTGGATGAGCCGCTGCGGCGCGATCGGGCCGTCGTCGCGCCGGGCCGCTATGTGTCGGTCGAGGTGATTGATGAGGGTATGGGCATTCCGGCTGACAAGCTGCAGAAGGTGTTTGAGCCGTTTTTCACGACAAAGCGTACGGGGGAAGGGACCGGGCTTGGCCTCTCGACAGCCTACGGGATCATCAAGCAGACCGGTGGGTTCATCTTTGCCGACAGCACTCCGAATGTGGGGACCACGTTCCAACTCTTGTTGCCCGCCTATGACGTGGTCGAGGAACGGCCCGTTGCCGAAAAAGCCGAGGCTGCGGCCGACTCGCCGGTCGAAGGTGTCGTGCTTCTGGTCGAAGATGAGGCGCCGGTGCGAGCCTTTGCCAGCCGTGCGCTGCAATTGCGTGGATTTACCGTGCTTGAGGCCGAATCTGCCGAAGATGCTTTGGAACTTCTGGAGGATGATGGCCTCGATATCGACGTGTTTGTCACGGACGTGGTCATGCCTGGTATCGACGGTCCCAGTTGGGTGCAGCAGGCTTTGAAGAAACGGCCTGATGTGAACGTGGTGTTTGTGTCGGGCTATGCCGAAGAGACCTTCGGCGATACCCAGGCACGGATTCCGAACTCCGTTTTCTTGCCGAAGCCGTTCTCGCTCACAGAGTTGACAGAAACCGTTCAGCAGCAACTATCCTGATATGAGCTCAGGTCTGTAGATGCCGCCTGGCTGAATTTGGTTCCATAGATCGAAATCCTCTGGCCGTGCGATCCGCAACCTGGAGGCCGCTTTGTCGGAGAGTACTGGCAATTGACCTGATGAGGCGTTGAGCCTTTCGGGAGAAATCCGAACCCCGAGCCGACTTTCGAGAAATGCAAGCAACCCGGCCTGGTCTTCGTAGCGGAAGAGATGTGTTACTTGGAGACCGTTTGGCGTCGGCGCAAGAAACCGGGCTTGCGATCCAACCCTGGCAAAAGGCGGTTTTTCGACGCGGCAATAAGCCTCGATGAAATCATCGAAGCTCAGATCATGGGTGGCATTGGGCCTCCCCAGCATGTCGGGGCGACGGCGATAGCGATACCAGCTCCCAAGCCAGCTGATCGGCTCGCGAACGACCGCCAGAATATCCATGTCGGCGCCGATAAATCTGTCCACCATGGGCCGATAGAAACGATTGTACCGATAGAGAGGCGCATGTTTCAGTTGCGGTGGGTCGCAAACGGCGATCGCAGCATGGGGCGCCAGCGCCTCGTGGAACGCGGTTGAGCCGGTTTTTGGCACCGAGAGAAATACCAGTTTCGCCTTTGAAAATATAAGCATGTCAGACACTTTCAGATTGTCTGGAGGTTTTCAGGCATTCGTAAACGACTCTTTAACTCTTGTCGGAAAAACTGAGGATCTGAACAATTTTCTTGAAATGTTCTCTTTTTGTCTTCATACCTCTTTGAGAACAAGAGGTGAACAAGGCAGTCATTGCCGCCCGTGACAGGGTGTGAAATAAGGAAACTCGAACATGGCAACAGCAGATCTTTTGGCGATGGATAACAAGAAAAACGCAGATAAACAAAAGGCGCTGGACAGCGCGTTGGCGCAGATTGAGCGGCAGTTTGGCAAGGGTTCGATCATGAAGCTGGGCGCAGATAACCCGGCACAGGATATCGAAGCGACATCGACCGGCTCTCTGGGGCTGGACATCGCACTTGGGATCGGCGGATTGCCGAAAGGCCGGATCGTGGAAATTTATGGCCCGGAAAGCTCGGGCAAGACCACGTTGACGCTTCATTGCATCGCGGAAGAGCAAAAAAAAGGCGGGGTATGCGCCTTTGTCGACGCGGAACACGCGCTCGATCCGATTTATGCCCGCAAGCTGGGTGTTGATCTGGATGAATTGCTGATCTCGCAGCCCGACACAGGTGAACAGTCGCTCGAGATCGTCGATACACTGGTGCGCTCGGGCGCGGTCAGCATGATTGTTGTCGACTCGGTGGCCGCGCTGACGCCAAAATCCGAACTTGAGGGTGAGATGGGCGACAGCAGCGTGGGTGTTCATGCCCGCCTGATGAGCCAGGCGATGCGCAAGCTGACCGGCTCCATCAATCGCAGCAAATGCACCGTTGTTTTCATCAACCAGATACGGATGAAAATCGGCGTCATGTTCGGCAGCCCCGAAACGACGACCGGCGGCAACGCATTGAAATTTTACAGCTCCGTTCGCCTGGATATTCGCCGCATTGGCGCGCTCAAGGATCGAGACGAGGTGGTTGGCAATGCGACCCGCGTGAAAGTGGTCAAGAACAAGGTCGCGCCGCCCTTCAAGCAGGTGGAATTCGACATCATGTATGGCGAAGGCATCTCCAAGATGGGGGAACTTCTCGATCTGGGCGTGAAGGCCGGTGTGGTCGAAAAATCGGGCAGTTGGTTCAGCTATGGCGATGAACGCATCGGCCAGGGCCGCGAAAACGCCAAGACTTTCCTGAAGGAAAACAGCCGCATCGCCCTTGAAATCGAGGATAAGATCAGGGCCGCCCACGGCTTGGATTTCGACATGCCCGAAGCCGAGGTAAAGGCGGAACGCGATGCGCCGGATGACGATATCCTCGAAGCGTAAACCGCCGAAAAATCAGCACGCGAAGGCCCGGGGATAACCCCGGGCTTTTTCTTACGGTGGACATGCGCCACGGGCGGGGATAAATCAGCGGAACGCTTGGCCATTTTGCCCGAAAAGAGACGCCCATGCCGACGCTGAACGAAATCCGCTCGACCTTCCTGAACTTCTTTGACCGCAACGATCATGAGATCGTTGACAGCTCGCCGCTGGTGCCACGCAACGACCCGACGCTGATGTTCACGAATTCGGGCATGGTGCAGTTCAAGAACCTCTTCACCGGCGCGGAGAAACGCGACTACAAACGCGCTTCGACCAGCCAGAAATGCGTGCGGGCAGGCGGTAAACACAACGATCTCGACAATGTGGGCTACACCGCGCGGCATCACACGTTTTTCGAGATGTTGGGCAATTTCAGCTTTGGGGATTACTTCAAGGAAGAGGCGATCCCTTTCGCCTGGGACCTGCTGACCAAGGATTTCGAACTGGACAAGTCCAAACTGCTGGTCACGATCTATCATACCGACGACGAGGCGGCGGAAATCTGGAAGAAATATGCGGGCCTCTCGGATGATCGTATTATCCGGATCGCGACAGATGATAATTTCTGGTCGATGGGCGCCACGGGGCCTTGTGGTCCCTGCACTGAGATTTTCTATGACCATGGCCCCGAAATCTGGGGCGGACCGCCGGGTAGTCCCGAAGAGGATGGTGACCGGTTCATCGAAATCTGGAACCTCGTTTTCATGCAAAACGAGCGGTTTGAAGACGGCTCGCAGATCGACCTTGAGATGCAGTCGATCGACACAGGCATGGGGCTTGAGCGGATTGGCGCGCTCTTGCAGGGCAAGCACGACAATTACGACACCGACCTGATGCGCAGCTTGATCGAGTCGTCCGCCCATGTGACGAACCAGGATCCGGACGGGCCGGGCAACGTGCATCACCGGGTGATTGCGGACCATTTGCGCTCGACGTCGTTCCTGATCGCCGACGGGGTGATGCCCTCGAACGAGGGGCGGGGATACGTGCTGCGCCGGATCATGCGGCGGGCGATGCGGCATGCGCATCTCCTGGGGGCAAAGGACCCGGTCATGCACCAACTGGTGCCCGCGTTGGTCACGCAGATGGGCCAGGCCTTCCCGGAATTGGGGCAGGCGCAGGCGCTGATTGAAGAGACGCTCAAACTGGAAGAAACCCGGTTCAAGACGACGCTTGACCGTGGTTTGCGGCTTCTGGAGGACGAGTTAGGGGGCTTACCGGAAAACGCCGCGCTCCCGGGGGAGACCGCGTTCAAACTCTACGACACCTACGGTTTCCCGCTCGATCTGACCCAGGATGCGCTACGCGAAAAGGGCCGCGAGGTGGATGTGGACGGGTTCGACAGCGCGATGGCGGAGCAGAAAGCCAAGGCGCGCGCGGCGTGGTCCGGCTCGGGTGAGGCGGCGGATGCAAGCGTCTGGTTCGATATTGCCGATGCGGCGGGCACCACGGATTTCCTGGGGTATGACACCGAGATCGCCGAGGGGCAGATTGCTGCGTTGGTTAGCGACGGCGCACAACAGGACAGCGCCACCAAGGGGGCCAGCGTTCAGATCGCGCTGAACCAAACGCCGTTCTACGCGGAATCGGGCGGTCAGGTGGGCGATAGCGGGACGCTGCGGACGGATACCGGCGTGGCCCGGATCACGGATACTAAGAAATCCGCCGGCGTCTTCATCCATCTGGCTGAGGTGATCGACGGCGAGATTGCCAAGGGGCAGCCGGCGCAGCTTGAAGTGGATCACGCGCGGCGGACGTCGATCCGTGCCAATCACTCAGCCACGCACCTGCTGCACGAGGCGTTGCGCAAGGCGCTTGGCGATCACGTGGCGCAGCGCGGGTCGCTCAATGCCGATGACCGGTTGCGGTTCGATTTCAGTCACACCAAAGCCCTGAGCGCCGATGAATTGGCCCGGGTTGAGACCGAAGTGAACGACTATATCCGGCAAAACGCCCCGGTCGAGACCCGGATCATGACGCCCGACGATGCCCGTGGGTTGGGCGCGCAGGCGCTTTTCGGCGAGAAGTATGGCGATGAGGTTCGTGTCGTGTCGATGGGCGTCGAAGACGGATCGGGCAAAGGGCTCGACGGGCGGACCTATTCGATCGAGCTTTGCGGCGGGACGCATGTGCGGCAGACGGGTGATATCGGTCTTTTCGTGGCGCTTGGCGATACGGCCTCCAGCGCGGGTGTGCGGCGGATCGAGGCGCTGACCGGGGCGCAGGCGTTTCGGTATCTGAGCGCGCAGGATCGTCGCATGGGCGCCCTGGCCGGCGAACTCAAGGCGCAGCCCGGCGATGTGGTCGAGCGGGTGCGGGTGTTGATGGATGAACGCAAGGCGCTTACCAACGAGGTGGCGCAGCTTCGGCGCGAATTGGCGATGGCCGGTGGCGCGGGGCAGGGTGATGGCCCCGAAGCGCAGGAGATCAATGGGGTGAAATTCCTGGCGCAGGTTTTGAACGGGGTGTCGGGCAAGGATCTACCATCGCTTATCGACGAGCATAAATCGCGGCTTGGCTCGGGCGCCGTTCTGCTGATCGCTGACACGGGCGACAAGGTGGCCGTGGCCGCGGGCGTGACCGACGACCTGACGGACAAGGTTTCAGCCGTTGACCTGGTCCGCGCGGCTGTGCCGGAACTGGGCGGCAAGGGCGGCGGTGGTCGCCCTGACATGGCGCAGGGCGGCGGCAAGGACGCCGCTAATGCAGATGCGGCGATCAGCGCCGCAAGCGCAGTTTTGGGAGGATAAGATGGGCGCACTTTGGATTGCCCGCGTCGATGTAAAAGATGCGGAACTCTACGGAAAATACATCGAGGTCGCCTCAGTGGTCATCCCGGATCATGGCGGTGAGTTCATTGCCCGTGGTGGACGTGTCGAACAGATGGAAGGGCAAGGACGCGCACGCAACGTGGTCGCCCGCTTCCCGTCGGTCGATGCGGCGATGGCGGCCTATAACGACCCGCGCTATCAGGAAGCGGTTGTTTGGGCCAAGCAGGCGGCTGAGCGCGAGATTGTCGTGGTGGAGACCACGGATTAGGAGATTCTGGTCTGAGAGAGAGCCGGGAGGTGGAAATCGGCCTTGAGCAGACATTCAAGTTTTGCCTTGCGCGGAATCAGGGCCGCAGGCCGCCGCGCATCGCCGGACCGCCCGCAAGGGCCGGCGATTTCACGAGATCAGTGCACCCTTCTGAGGATACATGTATTTGGCTGCCATAAAGCGCCCCCCACCACCGGCGGATCGCCCGCCCGCGGTCCCGCAATGCGCGCTTAGCACTCAAGCGGGTAATGTCTGCTCAAGGACACCATAACCCCATGGCTTGGATTGCACCGATCAGGCGGTTTTTGACATCCGTTTGCGCTCATGCGGATCTAGATAGCGTTTGCGCAGGCGGATCGCGTTTGGCGTCACCTCAACCAGCTCATCATCGTCGATATAGGCAATCGCCTCTTCCAGGCTCATGGTGATCGGCGTGGTCAGACGCACTGCTTCGTCGCTACCGCTGGCGCGGACGTTGGTTAGTTTTTTGCCCTTCAAGGGGTTCACTTCAAGATCGTTGTCACGGCTGTGCTCGCCGATGATCATGCCGGTATAGACCTTGGCCTGCGCGCCGATGAACATGCGGCCGCGCTCTTCGAGATTCCACAGCGCATAGGCGACCGAATCCCCGTTTTCCATGGAGATCAGCACCCCGGCACGACGGCCCGGAATGGCGCCCTTGTGCGGCGCCCAGCCATGGAACACGCGGTTGAGCACACCGGTCCCGCGCGTATCGGTCAAAAACTCGCCGTGATACCCGATCAGGCCCCGCGACGGCACATGGGCGATGATCCGGGTCTTGCCCGCGCCCGCCGGTTTCATCTCGGCCAGTTCCCCCTTGCGGGGGCCGGTGATCTTTTCGATCACGGCGCCGGAATAGTCGTCATCGACATCGATGGTGACCTCTTCGATGGGTTCCAGCTTCTGGCCGTCCTCATCCTCGCGCAGCAGAACCTGCGGGCGCGAAATGCTGAGCTCGAACCCTTCACGGCGCATGTTCTCGATCAGAACGCCCATCTGCAATTCGCCGCGTCCGGCAACCTCGAACGCCTCGCCGCCGGGGGTGTCGCTCACGCGGATCGCCACGTTGGACTCGGCCTCTTTGAGCAGGCGCTCACGGATCACGCGCGATTGCACCTTCTTACCGTCACGACCGGCCAGCGGGCTGTCGTTGATGCCGAAGGTCACGGTGATGGTCGGCGGATCGATGGGCTGCGCTTCAAGCGGCTCGTCCACCGCCAGGGCGCAGATCGTGTCGGCCACAGTGGCCTTGGACATGCCGGCAAGGCTCACAATGTCCCCGGCGACCGCCTCGTCAATATCCTGCGTGGCAAGGCCGCGGAAGGCCTGGATCTTGGTAACGCGAAACTGTTCAATCTTCTGGCCCACGCGGGACAGGGCCTGCACCGTGGCGCCAACCTTCAGCTTGCCCGATTCGACCCGTCCGGTGAGGATACGCCCCACAAACGGATCGCTACCCAGGGTCGTGGCCAGCATCCGGAAATCCTCGTCCTGACGCGCGATCTGCCGCGGGGCGGGGACGTGGTTGACGATGAGGTCGAACATCGCACTCAGGTCTTTGCGGGGTCCGTCGAGGTCGTGATCAGCCCAACCGGACCGGCCGCTCGCGTACATATGCGGGAAATCGAGCTGATCCTCGCTGGCGTCGAGATTGGCGAAGAGGTCGAAACACTCGTCAAGCGCACGATCCGGTTCCGCATCGGGCTTGTCGACCTTGTTGAGCACCACGATCGGACGCAGGCCCAGCGCCAACGCCTTCGAGGTGACGAACTTGGTCTGCGGCATCGGCCCTTCGGCGGCATCGACCAGCAGGACAACGCCATCGACCATGCTCAGGATCCGCTCCACCTCGCCGCCGAAATCCGCGTGGCCCGGCGTGTCGACGATGTTGATGCGCGTGCCCTTCCATTCAACACTGGTCGGCTTGGCAAAGATGGTGATGCCACGTTCGCGCTCCAGATCGTTGCTGTCCATGGCGCGCTCGTCCACCGCCTGGTTCTCGCGAAAGGCGCCGGATTGCTTCAAAAGCTCATCCACCAAAGTGGTCTTGCCGTGGTCAACGTGGGCAATGATGGCGATGTTGCGCATGTCCATGGGGGCGTGTCCTTGGGTTGTTTGCCCGCGCCCTATACGCCGCCGCGCCGAAAGGCCAGAGGCAAAGCGACCGGGTCGCGTGTTTCACGCCGCGTCGTGGCGGATCAGCCTGCGCCGCGACAGGTGCGGCAGGTGCAAGGAGGTGGCCCCGAGGGGACGCACGGTTGCGCCGCTACCGATCTTGAACCGTGCAAGGCCGGGCGCATGTTCGGTATCCACGCTGCCTAGGTCGAGCCGCGCGAAGCCTTTGCGGTGCAGCCATTGCGACGCCGCCCAAAGCGCCAGATTGTGAGCGGAGTGGCGTCGCCCGACCATGCCCGACCAACCGATGTGGTATGTAACCACGGGTCTATGCAGCAGGAGCAGCATATGGGCTACAGCCTTGCCCTCGTGGCTGACGGTGAAGAGGCGACTGGCGCTGCGGTTTGTCTGCGCCCAGGCCAGCACAAACGCGGGTGGCAACCCGCGATAGCGGTGTTTGCGCTGCTGCGTGGCCTCCCGGATCAGGACCGTCTGATCGCGCAGCGGATCGAAGCGCCGATGGGCGACCTGGAGGCCCGTGTTCTGCGCGTGGCGGAGGCGGTTGCGCCATTTGACATGCTGGCGTGAAAGCCGGGTGCCGTCATCCGCGGTCAGGTCGATCTCGGCCACATGCTGTGGCGACATGAGTTGGGTGTGTCGGATCGCGGCCAGATCATCGGCGCTGTCCGGTGCCACGATCCACATGCCATGTCCCGCGATCTGCGGTAGCACCCGCCAAAGCCGGGCGCGGGTATCCGGGCAGGGGGACTGCGCCCAGACCGGCCCCCTTGGCACCCAGAACACGGGCAGGGGCCCAAACCGGCGTTTGACGATCTGCACCCGGGCAATCGGGTGATCCTGATCGTGGGCGACATATGCCTCGGCGTCGCCGCCCAAATGGGTGACAGCCCGGGCATATTCGTCCGATTGTTGAAGCGCCGAAGCCGTTGCGGGAAAGGAGGTGGAGCGGGTGATTTCCATGCGCCAATTAACCGAATGAAAACCTAATTCGTGGTTAATTCGGATATGGCCCACAAAAAACACCACATCCTCGGGGTCTATGCACCATCACCGCGTCCCACCCTTGGCGCGGCCCTGTTGGTGGCTTTGACCCTCTGCGTGCCGGTCTCGGTCGTTCTGACCCTGGCAGACATGCTGTTCTAGACACGATAAAGGCCGCCCGGATGCGGGCGGCCTTGCCTGATCGTGATCCGGGTTGTGGATCAGAACGGAATTTCGTCATCGATATCGCGTGAGGGCGCGCTGCCCATCGGGTCACCCTGCGACGGGCCACTGTCGTAACCGCCCTGACCGCCGCCATAGCCGCCGCCTCCACCACCGCCGCCGCCATCGCTGCGACCGTCGAGAAAGGTCAGCTCACCTGCGTAAGGGCGCAGCACGACTTCGGTCGAGTACCTGTCCTGACCGGATTGATCCTGCCACTTGCGGGTTTCGAGCTTGCCTTCGACATAGACCTTCGACCCCTTGCGCAGATATTGCTCTGCCAGCCGCGCCAGATTTTCGTTGAAGATCGCCACGGTGTGCCATTCGGTCCGCTCGCGCCGCTCACCGGTGTTGCGGTCTTTCCAGGTCTCTGACGTGGCAATGCGCAGGTTGCACACCTTGCCGCCATTCTGAAACGTGCGCACTTCCGGGTCGCGGCCCAGATTGCCCACGATAATTACCTTGTTCACCGATCCGGCCATCGCGACCTCCTTGTCGTCATCTGTCAAAATTCGTTGCAGACGGTTACACCATCTCACGGGGATGAAGGAAAGCATAAAGGTTTAAGAAATTCTTGCCGTGGGGCGGGAACAGGCCGAAGCGTCCGGGAAATCTGGATATTTTTTTCAAACCGCGTATATTGCGCCGAGTTGCAATTGGGGGCAGGGACGGAAATGCGTGTTTTTGTGGCTGGAATCTTGGCCTTCGGGCTGGTTTTCCCTATGGGTGTCAATGCCGAAACCTTGTCGACCAAATCCCGTGCCAAGCTGTTCAAATCCCAAACTGGCGTTCTGGATTCGCGCGCACGTCAGCAATACAAGAATTCGGTCCGGCTTCAGCCACAGAAAGTGATTACGCCGACGAAATGGGGGGACACCTCCACCCAGGCCTATGAGGGCCGCTACCGGGGTCCCTACCTGCAGATGGCCAAGGATGCGGCGCGGCGGCACGGGGTGCCGAGCGATCTGTTCCTGCGGCTGGTACAACAGGAATCCGGTTGGAAGCCCACGGCGCGGTCCCATAAGGGGGCGATCGGGCTGGCGCAGCTGATGCCCGGCACTGCGCGCAAACTGCGGGTGAACCCGCATGATCCTTACGAGAACCTGGAGGGCGGTGCGCGCTATCTTGCGGAGCAATACCGCACGTTTGGCTCCTGGCGCCTTGCCCTTGCCGCCTATAACGCCGGACCCGGCGCCGTGAAGAAATACGGCGGTGTCCCACCCTACAAGGAAACCAAGAACTACGTCCGCATCATCTGGGGCAGCTGAGGATCAGCCGGACCGCACCAGCTTGCGCTTCTGCGTCGTTTCCTTGCGCAGGCTCGACGGTGTCTTGCCGGTATTCTGCAGAATGAAGCGCGAGAAATAGGCGGCGCTGTTGAACCCCAGGCGGGAGGCGATGTTCTGGATCGGGCTGGTGCCTTCTTCGAGCAGTTCGCGCGCGGCATGCACGGTGCGCTGCGTCAGGATATCCGCGGCGGTCAACCCGCAACACTGGCGGCAACACCGGGTCAGGTGCGTCGGCGTCACACCAAGGGCGCGGGCATATTCCGCCATCGGCTTGCCGGTCGTAAAGTCCCGCTCGACCAACGCGGAGAACGCCCGCAGAAGGTTCTCCGCAGCCGTGGGTTTGCGGGCCTCTTCCTCCTCTGCAATCATCGCGCGGCGCAGCCAGACGGTCAGCAGGTGCGCTTGCGCCACCATCGCCTCATCCGCGAAATCGCGCCCGGTGTTCTGTTCGCGTTGAAGCGCCTCCAGGATCGCGGACAACTCGCCTTGCGCGTGAGCGTCCCGGATGCGCAGATGCTGCGGTTCATCGGGCATGAGAACCGGGCTGCCGGGTGGGATCAGGGTGAGGAGGCCGTAGACCTGCTTGCCCAGATCGAAGGAAAAAAGCGTCTTGGCGGGCAGGGCAATCGCATTGTGAACGCCGACCCCGCGCCGGCGCCCTTCGATGATGCTCAACCCCTGGCCGCGCGTGGTCCAGATCAGCGCGTGGGTGTCGAGACTATGCTGTAATTCCCATCGCCAGGCGGCTCCGTCGGACCATTGGGCGAGGGTCTGTATGCGGATCGGTTGGGGCATGCCTTCATTGATCTCGCTATTGCGATCAGGTTTCAAATTAACGAACCTGTTTATCAATTATATCAGAAGTCTATGTCAAAGAGATAGGGGATCAATCGGCGTCCAGCCGCCCATGCGGGCGCGGAACCAGGTGCGCTGACGCTTGGCGAATTGGCGAGTCGCAATTGTTGCTGCCTCGCGCGCGGCGTCCAGGGTCAACTCACCTTTAAGGTGTGCGATAAGCTCGGGCGCGCCTATCGCTTTGGACGAAAGGGCTGACGGGTCCCAATTCGCCAGGTTGGCCCGTGCCTCGTCCAATGCGCCGGTGGCCAACATCTGATCGAAGCGCCGTGCGATACGGTCGTTGAGCCATTCCTTGTCCGCGTCCATCAGAAGTGGCGCTGTCCGGTCAAGGGGCAAGAGGGGCGGCGGTGTGTTGTCCTGCCAATGCGCCAGCCCCCGACCGGTCACCCGCTGGACCTCCCAGGCGCGTTGCACCCGCATCGGGTTTTGCACGTCGATCCGCGCCCGGGTCACGGGATCAATCTCCGCGAGCAGGGCTGCAATCCCGTCTCGCGCGCGTAAGTCATCGGCTTCCTGCCGGATGGCGGGGGGCGTCGGTGGGATCTCAGCGAGCCCTTCGGTGAGCGCCGCGAAATAGAGCCCGGTGCCACCGACGATGATCGGACGGTCGGGTCCGGACAGGAGCGGTGCCACCTCGCGCAACCAATGCCCGACAGAATACGTCGCATCCGCCGCCACATGACCATAGAGCCGGTGCGGGGCGCGGCTTTCTTCGTCGGCGGAGGGTCGGGCCGAAAGGACACGCCAATTGCCGAAGACCTGAAGCGCGTCGGCATTGATGATCGTGCCGCCCTTCTCCTGCGCGATGCGCAATGCGAGCGCCGATTTCCCGGATGCCGTGGGACCGGCGATCAGAACGGGCATATTGGGGGGTATGTCGACTTCAAAGGCCATCAGCGCACTCAGATACGGCAGATCGCCAGGCATTGCGAGGCAGATTTGCGCGAAAACGTCCGAAGCGCGGACTCAGTGATTGAACCCGCCCTCGTTTTCATACATTTTGCGCGCGATCGCCCGAGGGCCACAAACAGAGAGTGCAAATGTCCGAATCCCAATCCGCCGACACGAAGTTCAGCCGCGTCATGTTGAAGATATCCGGTGAGGCGTTGATGGGAGATCAGGGGTTTGGCCTTCACCCGCCGACGGTCGAGAGGATCGCGAAAGAGGTCAAGATCGTGCACGACCTCGGCGTCGAGATCTGCATGGTGATCGGTGGCGGCAACGTCTTTCGCGGCCTTCAGGGTAGTGCGCAGGGCATGGAACGCACCACCGCGGACTACATGGGCATGCTCGCCACGGTCATGAATGCCCTGGCGATGCAAAGCGCGCTTGAGAAGCTCGGGGTGTTCTGCCGGGTCATTTCCGCCATCCGCATGGACGAGGTGGCCGAGCCTTACATTCGCCGTCGCGCCGTGCGCCATCTGGAGAAAAAACGGGTCTGCATCTTTGCAGCGGGGACCGGGAACCCCTATTTTACGACGGATACGGCGGCGACCCTGCGCGCCAATGAGATGGCCTGCCAGGCGATTTTCAAAGGCACCAAGGTGGACGGCATTTACGACAAGGACCCGGTGACCCATGCGGATGCCAAGCGGTATGATAATGTGACCTATGACGAGGTGCTGGCCAAGAACCTCAAGGTGATGGATGCCAGCGCGATTGCCCTCGCGCGGGATAACAGCCTACCGATCATCGTCTTCTCCTTGGATGAGCCGGGCGGGTTCAAGGGGATCCTGGATGGGGACGGAACCTATACAACCGTGCACGGTTGAGGCTAAAGAAGAACAACGGCGATAAACGCCCAACAAAGGAAGAACCGTAATGGCGGAAGACTTTGAACTTGATACAGGCGATCTGCAGCGGCGGATGGACGGCGCGATTGCCTCACTGAAGACGGAATTCGCGTCGCTGCGCACCGGGCGCGCCTCGGCCAGCATGCTGGAGCCGGTGATGGTGGACGCCTATGGTCAGATGACACCGATTAACCAGGTCGGCACCGTGAACGTGCCGGAGCCGCGGATGGTGACGGTCAATGTCTGGGACAAGGGTCTTGTGGGCAAGGTCGAGAAAGCCATCCGCGAAAGCGGTCTGGGCATCAATCCGCAGATGAACGGCACGATCATCATGCTGCCGATCCCCGAACTGAACGAAGAACGCCGCCGCGAATTGACGAAAGTGGCCTCGCAATATGCCGAAAACGCCCGGGTCGCCGTACGCAACGTGCGGCGCGATGGCATGGACCAGATCAAGAAAGCCAAGGGCGACGGCATGTCCGAGGACGATCAGAAATTCTGGGAAACCGAAGTGCAGGAGATGACGGATCAGTTTATTGCCACGGTCGATGCCGCGTTGGAGACCAAGCAAGCAGAGATCATGCAGGTCTGATGAACCTTCAACCGGAAAAACCTGAAGTCGCGCATCCGGCATCGGGGCCGCGCCATGTTGCGATCATCATGGACGGCAATGGCCGGTGGGCGCAGGCCCGTGGCCGGCCGCGGCTATTCGGGCATCATGCGGGTGCGCGCCGGGTGCGCGAGATCGTGGAATCCTGCCCCGATCTTGGCGTCAAGTACCTGACGATATTTGCCTTCTCGACCGAGAACTGGAAGCGGACGCAGACCGAAGTGGCCGGTCTGATGAACCTGTTCCGCCGCTATATCCTCAAGGAAATGCAGGAGTTCGTGAAATCGAATGTCCGCGTGCGGTTCATTGGCGACCGGTTCCGGCTCGATGGCAAACTGCGGGTGCTCATGGACGAAGCCGAGACCATGACCAACCAATGCACCGGCATCAACCTGACGATTGCGCTTAATTATGGCGGTCGGGACGAGGTGTCGCGCGCGACCAAACGTCTGGCGCAGGATGTGGCGCTCGGGCGACTCGACCCCAAGGATGTGGACGAGGAAACGCTGCCGAAATACCTCGATACCTGCGTGCTGCCTGATCCCGATCTGGTGATCCGGACCAGTGGCGAGGCGCGGATTTCGAACTTCCTGCTCTGGCAGTCAGCCTATTCCGAATATGAATTCATCGACACGCTGTGGCCGGATTTTACCCGCGACGTGTTTCAGGACCTTCTGCAAAGTTATGGCGCGCGCGAACGCCGCTTTGGGGCGCTGACTGCATGAGCGATGCGGCCAAATGGTCGGATCTGGCGCCGCGCGTGTTGTCGGGTATCGCGATGGCCCTCGTCGGTGCCGCGGATATCTGGATTGGTGGGGTGATCTTTGAGATTACTGTGATCGGGCTTTGCGGTATCATGATGTGGGAAGCCGCCCGCATGTTCGGCGCCGAGCAGACCGCGGCCATCCGCGTGAGCCTTCTGGGCGCGGCGGCGGTTACCATCGCCAGTGTCGTGCCGTTCATCATGGTGGTGCCGATCCTTCTGGCCGCGGCGGTCGTGTCCTCAAGCCAGGTGTCGCGACTGAAACGCCTTTTCACGCCCTTTGCCGGTTGGATCCTCGTGGCCGGGTTCTCGGTCTGGATCCTGCGGGAGGAGGCCGGGCTTGTCTGGATCTCCTGGGTGGTGCTTGTCGTGATCATTTCCGATATCGCCGGATATTTTGCCGGGCGCACCTTTGGCGGGCCGAAGTTCTGGCCCCGCGTGAGCCCCAAGAAAACCTGGTCCGGCACCGTTGCCGGATGGCTTGGCGCAGCGGGTGTTGGCCTCTGTTTTGCCGGGGCGACGCCGATGGGGATGGCACTGGTGCCGCTCTCGATGCTTGTGGCCTTTGCCGGGCAGATGGGCGACATCCTCGAAAGTTTCATCAAACGACAGATGGGGATCAAGGACAGCTCCAACCTGATCCCCGGTCATGGCGGCGTTCTGGATCGGCTTGATGCGCTTCTGGGCGCGTCGATGCTGGTGATGATCCTGTTCCTGGCAGGGGTCTTGCCGGGGGCCGCATGAAACAGATCTCGATTCTAGGGGCCACCGGCTCCGTCGGACAGAACACGATTGACCTGATCCGGCGCGCGCCGGACGGCTTCGATATCGTCGCCCTGACCGGTGGTCGCAACGTGGCGCAACTGGCCCGCGATGCGATTGAGCTGCGCGCCGATATCGCGGTGATTGCGCAGGAGGATCTTCTGGACGATCTTCGCGCGGCCCTTGCAGGGAGCGATGTTGAGGCCGCTGCCGGAGCCGAGGCCATCGTCGAGGCCGCCGCGCGACCCGCCGATTGGGTCATGTCGGCCATCGTCGGTGCCGCGGGCCTGCGTCCCGGTCTTGCGGCACTGGAGCAGGGCGCGACCCTGGCGCTTGCCAACAAGGAATCGCTGGTGACCGCAGCACCGCTTCTGCTTGAAGCCGCGCGGGTCAACAACGCCCGCATCCTGCCGGTCGATAGCGAACATTCCGCGATTTTTCAGGCCCTGGTGGGTGAAGACGCGGCTGCGGTCCGGCGTGTCATCATCACCGCAAGCGGCGGGGCATTTCGCGATTGGCCGCTTGAGCAACTGGCAAATGCAACGCTCGCGGAGGCCTCGACGCATCCCAATTGGGACATGGGGCAGCGGATCACGATCGACAGCGCGTCGATGTTCAACAAGGCGCTGGAAGTCATTGAAGCGCGAGAGTTTTTTGGGGTGGACCCGGCGCAGATCGAAGTGCTCATCCACCCGGAAAGCGTCGTGCATGCGCTGGTTGGCTTCTGCGACGGCGGGTTGATGGCGCATGTCGGGCCGCCGGATATGCGTCACGCCATCGGCTATGCGCTGAACTGGCCGGACCGGGCGGAGCTTCCGGTGGCGCGGCTCGACCTTGCGGCCATCGGGACGCTGAGTTTCACGGCCCCCGATCTTGCGCGTTACCCCGCACTGAGGCTTGCGCGGGAGGTGATGGAGATCGGCGGGTTGAGCGGCGCGGTTTTCAACGCTGCCAAGGAACGCGCGCTCGATCATTTCATCGGCGGGCGGATCGGGTTTTGTGATATGACTGACATGGTCGAAGAGGTCCTGACCCGGCAAACGCCCGGCCTTGGCCACAATGATGTCGAGATCACCCTTGATAGAGTGCTCGAAGCAGACCATCTGGCACGTAACTGCGTCGATGAGATTCTGCGCGAACAGGCGAGTAGGAAGTAGATTTGGACATCACCACACTGATCCCGCAATTCGGCAGTCTCTTCACCACGATCCTGGCCTTCGTGGTGGCGCTTTCGGTCATCGTGGCGATCCATGAATATGGCCACTACATCGTGGGTCGCTGGTCCGGGATCAAGGCCGAGGTGTTCTCACTAGGTTTCGGGCCGGTCCTGTTCTCGCGGATGGACAAACACGGCACCCGCTGGCAATTCGCGCTGCTGCCCTTTGGCGGTTACGTGAAGTTCCTCGGTGACGCCAACGCGGCCAGCGCCAATACCGACGACAGCGCCGTGCGGGAAATGACGCCGGAGATGCGGCGCCAGACCATGCAGGGGGCGCCGCTCTGGGCGCGCTCGGCCACCGTGGCCGCCGGGCCGATCTTCAATTTCATCCTCTCCATCGTGGTCTTTGCCGGGCTGATGATGTTCGAGGGCAAGATCGCAGAACCGCTGGTCGTGGGTGAAGTCTTCCCGATGCCGGGCGAAGAAATCACCCTGCAACCGGGCGATCAACTGCTGGCAATCGAGGGCATCGCGGTGCCGTCCTTCGAAGAGAGCGGCGCATTTGACGCGCTGATCGAAGATGTGCCGGTTGCCCCGCGCCTGACCTATTCGGTCAATCGTGACGGCGATGAGCTGGACGTGACCGGTCCTTATCCGATGCCACCCCGCGCCGTGAATATCTCGCCGCAGTCGTCGGCTTATGCCATCGACATGAAACAAGGCGATGTCATTACGTCCGTGGACGGTACGCCGATCTCTGCCTTCTCGGAGCTGAAGGACATTGTTGAAACTTCCAACGGCCGCGCGCTGCAGCTCAAGGTCTGGCGGGACGGGGAATTGATCGACTTCGCCCTGGCCCCACGCCGTGTGGACGAGCCGCAGCCCGAGGGCGGCTTCAAGACCAGTTGGCGTATCGGTATTTCCGGCGGTCTGGCATTTGAGCCGGCGACCGAGCGGCTTGGGTTCGGTGACGCGATCGCTGGCGGGTTTGAGCGGACGGGGCAGGTGATCGAGACCTCGCTTTCGGGGCTGTATCACCTGATCGCCGGCAAGATCAGCAGTTGCAACATGACCGGTCCCATCGGCATCGCGCAGGTATCGGGCGCGATGGTGCGGCAAGGGGCGGACAGTTTCATCCTCTTCATCGCCTTCCTGTCGACCGCTGTGGGGCTGCTGAACCTCTTCCCGATACCGGTTCTCGACGGTGGCCATCTGGTCTTTTACGCCTATGAGGCGGTCGCGGGCAAACCGCCCAGCGAAACTGCCCTCAGGGTGCTGATGACCATCGGCTTGACGCTGATCCTCGGGATCATGGCATTTGCGATCGGAACGGACCTCTTCTGCGCCTGAGCACAAACCTGCCGCCACATTATCGCCACATTTTCCGGCCCAATGCTGACACAATTTTCGGGCATACCTTGTGTAATCGAAGGAGTGGCGAAGTAAGGTCATGCAACATATTGCGCGTGGATATCGCGGGCTCAGCCTGCTTTTTAACCTGAACTGGGACCGTTTGGTGTACCTGGCAACGATTCTCGTCGCGCTGATGCTGGGCGGTTTCGTCGGCTCCCTTTGATCCCCTGATTTCCTGAAGTTTCGGCCTCTTTACGCTTTGTGCGTCGAGGGGGTGATTGGCATTTTGACAAGCCCTGGTATTCCGTTTACTGACATTTGCTAACGGGGTGACTGACTGGGTTTGACCAATGAATTATGTGACGAAGCAGCTAAAGTGTAACCGGGCTGGATTGGGAACATTTTGGGGTCGCTTCAGGCATATATTCATGGCGCTTCTCGCGGTTGCGATGCTGAGCACGCCGCAGGCCTCGTCGGCGCAGACCTACCGTTTCGGCTCGATCACTGTCGAAGGCAACCAGCGGATCGAAACCGCAACGATTCTGACCTACGCGAATATCGAACGCGGGCAGACCGTTTCCGCGGCCCAGGTCAACGACGCCTATCAGGCGATCCTCGGCAGTGGCCTTTTTGAAAGCGTCGAGATCGAGCCGCGTGGCGGTACGTTGCTTATCAAGGTTGTCGAATTTCCGACCATCAACAAGATCGCGTTCGAGGGCAATCGCAAGCTCAAGGATGAAGAACTGGAAGGCTTCATCGAAAGCCGCTCACGCCAGGTTTTCAGCCCGACCAAGGCAGAACGGGACGCCGCAATCATCACCGATGCCTATGCGCAGAACGGCCGCAGCGCCGCGCGCGTGACGCCTCGAGTGATCCGCCGCAGCGATAATCGTGTGGATCTCGTGTTCGAGATTTTCGAAGGCAAGGCGATCGAGGTGCAGCGCATCGGTTTTGTCGGCAACAAGGCCTATTCCGACCGCCGCTTGCGCCGCGTCATTGAAAGCAAGCAGGCGGGGCTTCTGCGGGCGCTTGTGGCGCGCGACACGTTTGTCGAAGACCGGCTCGAGTTCGACAAGCAGGTTCTGACCGATTTCTATCAGTCGCGCGGTTACGTCGATTTCCGCGTCACCGGCACCAATGCCGAGATCGCGCGTGCCCGGGATGCCTATTTCGTCACCTTCAACATCCAGGAAGGGCAGCAATTCCGCTTCGGTGAGGTCACCACCGTGAGCGAGATGGACGGTGTCGATGCCGACGAGTTCCAGGCCGCCCTCAAGGTGCGCCCAGGCATCGTCTATTCACCGACGCTGGTCGAAAATTCGATCGCGCGGATGGAACGGCTGGCGGTCAAGAAGGGCATCGACTTCCTGCGGGTCGAGCCGCGGATTACCCGGAATGATCGCGCATTGACACTGGATGTTGAATTCGTGCTGACCCGCGGCCCGCGTGTCTTTGTTGAACGGATCGACATCGAGGGCAACACAACCACGCTTGACCGCGTGATCCGCCGTCAGTTCGATGCGGTCGAAGGTGACCCCTTCAACCCGCGTCAGATCCGCGAGGCGGCGGAACGTATCCGGGCGCTGCGCTTCTTTGCCAACACCGATGTCAATGCCCGTGAAGGCTCCCGTCCGGACCAGGTGGTCGTTGACGTGGATGTCGAAGAAACCACGACGGGTTCTCTTTCCTTCGGTGTGACCTATTCGACCAATGGCGGTGTGGGGGCCTCGGTGGGCTTCCGCGAGCGGAATTTCCTTGGCCGGGGTCAGACCCTCGGGTTCAGCTTTGCGGGGCGCGAGGACAACCTGAACTACTCCATCGAATTCGTGGAGCCGGCCTTCCTCGGGCGCGACGTGGCCTTCGGGCTCGATTTCTCGCTGATCGAAACTGACAGCGACTTCAGCCTTTTCGACACGATCAACGGGATTTTCCGCCCGAGCCTGACCTTCCCGATCAGCGAAAACGGCCGTTTTGAGATTTTCTACAACGCCGAATACAAGGAAATGAACGACTATACCGGCAATTCCGGTATTCTCGCCGCGGAAGTGGCGCAAGGTGACACATTTGCCAGCGCCCTGGGATATACGTTCAGCTACGATACCCGCCGCAGCGGCCTCAACCCGAATGCCGGTGTTCTGCTGTCCTTCGGGCAGGAATTCGGCGGGCTTGGCGGCGACCGCGATTACATCGAAACCACCGTTCGCGCCGTGGCGCAGACCCGTGTCTTCAATGAAGAGGTCACCCTGCGGGCCATCGCCGAAGGTGGCGCGCTGAACTACCTCGGCAGCCAGGAAAGCCGGTTCGTGGACCGCTATTCGCGCCAGATCATTCGCGGCTTTGAGCCCAACGGGATCGGCCCGATCGAGACACAAGGGTTTGGTCAGGTCGGGGAGCAATTGGGCGGCAATTTCTTTGCCGCGCTCAAGTTCGAGGCGGAGTTCCCGCTTGGCACCCCCGAAGAGTTTGGCCTTTCCGGCGGTGTCTTCTATGACATCGGTGCAATCTGGGACGCGGACACGCGCAATGCCACCGGGGTCGTGACATCGAACGGGTTCGAGGATCGCCATGTGGTCGGTTTCTCGCTGTTCTGGTCGTCGCCCTTCGGGCCGCTGCGCCTGAACTTCTCGCAGGCGCTCAAATCCGAGCCGGGTGACCTTGAGCAGCAGTTCGACGTTACGGTCAAAACGGACTTCTGATCATGCGCAAGGCACTGGGCATCGTCAGTCTGATGGTGGCCCTCGGCACCGCGGCCATCGCGCCTGCAACGGCGCAGGAGACCGGCGTGGTCAAGAGTGATATCCTGGTTCTGGACCCGGATAAACTTTTTGCCGAGACGTTGCTGGGCCAGCGGATCAACCGCGAGTACCTTGCAGAACGCGAGAAACTCATCGCCCGCAATCGTAAGATCGAGGCGGAACTCGAGGCCGAAGAACTGGCCCTGACCGAGCAGCGGGCGCAGAAGACCCCGGAAGAGTTTCGCGATCTGGCGGATGCCTTCGACGAAAAGGTGCAGGAAATCCGGCGCGACAGCGAGCGTGCCGTGCGCGACCTGGAACGCAGCCGTGACCGGGCGCCCGTGACCTTCATGCGCATTGTCGAGCCAGTCCTGATCCAGTTGATGCGCGAAACCGACGGGGCCGTGATCCTTGATGTCCGCAGCGTTCTGCTCCGCGCCGACGTGGTGGACATCACCCCGCTTGCCATCCGCCGTGTCGATGCGGAGATCGGCGAAGGCACCGAACCCGGGTCGGAAACCGCCCCGCAGGAGTAGCGCCGCTTGCCCATTGCCACCCGACTTGCTAGGGAAAAAAGCCAAAGGGCAGTGCGAAAAAGGATACTCAATGACCGAGCCACTGAAATCTGCGGATATTCACCTGATACAGCGGCTCATCCCGCATCGCTACCCGTTCCTCCTGGTTGACCGGGTCGTGGATATCGACGGCTTTCAGACCGCGCGCGGCATCAAGAATGTCACCATGAACGAGCCGCATTTCCAGGGGCATTTCCCCGGCAAGCCGATCATGCCCGGCGTCACCATCGTCGAGGCGATGGCACAGACCGCCGCCGTGATGGTGGGCACCGCGCTTGGCATGGAAGACCGCAACATGCTGGTCTATTTCATGTCGATCGACAAATGCAAATTCCGCCGCATGGTGACCCCCGGTGACGTGCTTGAGATGAAGCTCGAAACCCTGCGTGGCAAGCCCGGCGGCAAGGTTTGGAAATTCGGCGGCGTGGCCGAGGTCGGCGGTGAAATGGCCGCCGAGGCCGAGTTTACCGCGATGATGGACCTGCCCGCGGAGTGAGCGACATGACCGAACATGCCGAGACGCTGATCCACCCCTCCGCGGTGATCGAACCCGGCGCCCAGTTGGGGCAGGGGGTTCAGGTGGGGCCGTTCTGTCACATCGGCCCCGAGGTCACGTTGGGTGACGGTGTGGTCCTGAAATCGCACGTGGTGGTCACTGGCGTCACAGAGGTCGGTGCGCAAAGCACCGTCTTTCCCTTCGCCTGCATTGGCGAGGTGCCGCAGGACCTCAAGTTCAAGGGTGAAAAGACCCGGCTCGTGATCGGCGAACGCAACCGGATCCGTGAACATGTGACGATGAACACCGGGACCGATGGCGGCGGGGGCGAGACGCGCGTGGGTGATGATGGCCTCTTCATGGCGGGTTGCCATGTGGCCCATGACGCCATCGTCGGGGACCGCGTCATCATCGTCAACAACGCCGCACTCGCAGGCCATTGCGTAATCGGGGACGATGTCATCATCGGCGGTCTTTCGGGCGTCCATCAATGGGTGCGGATAGGAGAAGGCGCGATTATCGGCGCGGTGACCATGGTCACCAACGACGTGATCCCCTACGGCCTCGTGCAGGCCCCGCGCGGGGCGCTGGACGGTCTGAACCTCGTGGGGCTCAAGCGGCGCGGTGTGGCGCGCTCCGACATTACCGCGTTGCGCGCGGCGTTCCAGATGTTGGCGCAGGGCGACGGGGCGTTTCAGGATCGCGCGCGGCGGTTGGGCGAAGAGACCGAAAGCGATTATGTTCGCCGGATCGTCGCATTTGTCACCGGTGCCAGTGATCGGTCATACCTGACGCCGGGTCAGGGCTGATGGCGGAAAAGCTGGCCATTCTGGCCTGCGACGGGGCCTTGCCGGTGCAGCTTGCCGCGGCCTATCCCGATGCGTTGAAGCTCACCCTGACAGGGGTCCCGCATCAATTGGGGACGGGTACGGTCGAGCACCCGATTGAAAGGCTGGGAAGCGTCTTTGCGGCCCTCAAGGAGGCGCAGGTCTCCCGCCTTGTTTTTGCCGGATCACTGGCCCGGCCCGCGATGGACCCGTCTGCGTTTGATGAGGTCATGATCGCCGTGGCGCCACGGCTCCTGGCGGCGATGCAGCAGGGCGATGACGCTCTCTTGCGACAGGTGATCGCGCTTTTCGAAGAACAGGGCGTCGAGGTTGTCGGCGCTCATGATTTGTTGCCTGAGCTGACGGCGGAGGAAGGGCTCGCCATCGGACCCCCGCCCACGCAGGCGGATCTTGATGACGCGGCGCGGGCTTGCGAAATCCTGAAAGCCCTCTCACCGCTCGATGTGGGGCAGGGATGCGCTGTGGCGGGCGGTCAGTGCTTGGGGATCGAAACCCTGCAAGGGACCGATGCAACGCTCGGCTTCGTCGCGGGGACACCCGCGACGTTGCGGCGTGGCCACAAGGGGATTTATGTGAAGGCCGCCAAGGCGGGGCAGGATTTGCGTATCGACATGCCTACGATCGGTCCGGCAACAATTGCGGCGGTGGCGGAGGCGGGCCTTGCCGGTCTGATGGTTGACGCCGGAAGGGTGATGATCGTTGATCGCAATAAAACCCTGCAGGCCGTTGAAGATACGGGCATTTTCCTGATTGCAAGGGCGCTCTGATGCGCGTTTTCCTGGTTGCGGGCGAAGCGTCGGGTGACCGGCTGGGTGCGGCGTTGATGGCCGGTTTGAAGTCCCTTACGGATGTCGAATTTCAGGGTGTTGGCGGTCCGCTGATGCAGGCCGAAGGGATGCAGAGCCTTTTCCCGATGGACGAGCTCAGCGTGATGGGCCTGGCGGAGATCCTGCCGAAATACCCCCATCTGCGCCGCCGGCTGCATCAGACGGCGGATGCGGTGCTTGCGGCGGCGCCGGACGTGCTCATCACCATCGACAGCCCGGATTTCTGTTTGCGGGTGGCGAGGCTGGTCAAGGCCAAAAGCAGCATCAGAACGGTGCACTACGTCGCGCCCAGTGTCTGGGCCTGGCGGGCGGGGCGCGCGGCCAAGATGGCGCGCGTGATCGACCAGGTTCTGGCGCTCTTGCCGTTCGAGCCACCCTATATGGAAGCCGCCGGCATGGAATGCGATTTCGTGGGGCACCCGGTGGTATCGGAACCCGTCGCAAGCGACCAAGAGGTGGCAGATTTCCGGGAGCGGTACGACTTGGGCGATAAACCCGTCCTGCTGGTTCTGCCCGGATCCCGCCGGGGCGAAGTCAGTCGCTTGGCGCCGGTTTTCGGCGAGGTATTGAAGCCAGTTTTGGCGGCGCATCCGGATATTCAAATCGTTTTGCCAACCACCGGTTCGGTCGCAGGGCTTGTGCGGGAGCTAACCCAAGGTTGGCCGCGGACGCCCCTGATCCTCGACCCAAACAACATGAACTCCGGCGTCTATAAGGCGGAAAAGGCAGCCTCTTTTCGCGCTGCGGATTTTGCCCTCGCGGCATCGGGGACGGTGTCGCTCGAACTGGCCGAGGCCGAGACACCGATGGTTATCGCCTATGACATGAACTGGCTCAGCCGGGCGGTGATTTCGCGGATGTTGAAGGTTGATACGCTGACGCTCGTGAACCTCGTGAGCGAGACCCGCGCCGTGCCGGAATGCCTCGGCAAGGCCTGCCGTCCCGAGGTCATCGCGCGGACGCTTCTAGATCTCATCGCGAACCCGACGGCGCAACTGGACGCCATGCGCCTGACGATGACGCGGTTGGGAAAAGGCGGTGAGGCGCCGGGCCTGCGCGCCGCCAAGGCGGTGCTTGCGCGGATGGGCTAGGGCATTTCCCTATATCGCAGTCTCGCCCCGACTGTCGGCAGCGGCATAGGTCGCAAGCCGTTCGGCCAAGGTGCCGGTATGAAGCTCGAAAAGATGATTGTCATTATCGTGGAAATAGATCGACTGCCCTTCGCCGGTGATCCGTGATCGCCCTTCGCGCAGGTCGAGCCCGAGTGCGCGGATACGGTCGAGATACATATCATAATCCGCCGGGTCGATCTTGAACGCGACGTGATTATAGCTGCGGGTGGGGAGCGGTTCACCCTCCATGGTGGCGATCCAGAGGCCGGCCACATCAAAGAACCGTTCGCGCGACAGGGAATGTGACCCCTCGCCGCTGTCATAGGTCTTGGTGGCGTCAAGGATGTGGGTGAGGATCTCCTCCATCCGGTCGAGGTCACGGGTGATGAAGGTCATATGGCTCAGGCCCTGGATCATGGTTCCGGTTCATCCCTGTTGGCTGGCGTCTTGTGCGACGCGGTCTTCCAGACCTACATGATCCCGGTCCGGGTTTACAAACCTGATGTCGCTACGTCGCGGGACGCCATTGCCGGCGATGCCACTGCTGCAAAGCGCCGCTGACAAAGTATTTACAGTTTTATGTCAGTTTTATCGAAACCCCGCGGGGGCGAGATGTTCGATTGGACGCCGACATGACCTTTGAGAGCTACCAGCAAATTATCCTGAACGACCCCACTGCGCTGGTCCAAAACGGGCTGCGGTTCGTGCATTTCATCGGCTTGGCATTGGGGCTTGGCGGTGCGACCCTCCTCGACTTGATGCTGTTCCGCTTCTTTCTGCGCCGTCCGATCACACCCGAGGCTTACAGTATCTTTGTCTCATCTACGCGGGTAGTTGACCTTGGCCTGCGTATCCTGTGGCTGACCGGTCTGGGTTTCCTCGTGTTCTATGCGCTGACCGATCCGGGCAAGCTCGCGAACCCCAAGGTCCACGCAAAATTCGTGATTGTCACGATCCTCACGTTGAATGGCATCTTTATCCATCGCGCGATCCTGCCGGTCATCGGCGAACAGGTGGGCCGAAGCCTGTTTGACGGGGTCGGCGCGCTGCGGCGGACGGTGTTTTCCTGTTCGGCGGCGATCTCGGTGACGTCCTGGTACGTGCCGGTGGCCCTAGGCGTCTTTTCACAACTCAACAACACCGTCCCCGCGGTGGAGATATTGGCTGCTTACGCGCTGTTGATGGTGGTGACCGTGGTCATCATCAACTGCGTGATGGCCCTGCTGGTGCCGCGCTGCAAGGTGCCGCAACTGGTGCCGGGCGAATAAGTCGCAAGACCTATTCCTCGCGCCCTTGCGCCTTGAGACGAGCGTGCAATGCCGCGGCCTCGGGCGCCCCGGCCTCCAGCGCAAAGACATAGGCATGGGTCAGGTAGAAACCGCAGGCGGTTGGATCATTGGCCTGATCCGCGGCAAGCGTATAGAGCCGGATGAGCGCCGCCTGATCGCGCGCCTCGTGGGCCGCGATCATCTCGGCATTCAGATCGCTCATTCAGCAGCCCGGGCCAACCCGCGATGATGCTCGATCTTCTCCGCAACCCATTGGTGGAAAACGAGTGTCGGGCTGTCCATCACCGGCGAAAAACGCCCGCCATCGAACATGTCCGCATGACGGCCCTTTTGCATGCCCTCGACCACGAAGATGTCTTCTTCGAACACCTCTTTCCAAAGCGCTGCGTTGCGCAGCCTCAGATCCTCGTCCGTTTCCGGTGTCGCATAGTAGAGATGCACATGTTCCTGCGTTTCCTCGGTCCCTTTCGGCTCCAGGACAATGGCGAAAGAGTGATCGCGGTGCACGCCCAGAAGCACGTTGGGATAGACGGCGATGTATTCCGCCTGTTCATCCCATTTTGCGCCAACCTCCTCGAAATCGGGGAAGGTCTTGCCGGCGTTATCCTTGAGCTGTCGATAGACCATCGTTCCCTGGCCGGAATACTGACCCGGCTCTTCGATATGGTAGTGATCTTCGAGCCGCGAATAGCTGTTGAGCCCGGGATGCACCCAGGGCAAATGGTAGCTTTCGCAGTAATTCTCGACCGCGAGCTTCCAGTTGGTGGCGACATTCAGGGTGAACTTGCTATCGGCCCCGCCGTGATAAAGCGGCTTGTCGAAATCGGCCCAGCGTTTGATGAGATTCGCGTGAACCTCCTCAAAGGGGGCTGCATCGCCCGAGATGTTGATCCAGACGACATCGCGCCAGATATGGCTGCGCACCTCGTTGAGGCCCAGATCGTCGCGCTTGATCGCCTCGTGGGTGTTCTGACCGGGGCCGCCGACATGGGGCGTGCTGACGAGCTTGCCCTTGGTCGAGTAACACCAGGAGTGATAGGGGCAGCGGATCGCGCCCTCGATCTTGCGCGGCTCTTCGACCAGGATCATGCCGCGATGGCGGCAGATATTCTGAAATACGCGCACCTGACCTTCCTTGTCGCGGATGAGCAGGAGCGGCATGCCCAGAAATTCCAGCGGGATGGCGTCACCGGGTTCCGGCACATCGGCGGCAACGGCAAGCCCCGCCCATTGGCGGTAAATCAGCGCCTGACGCTCTTCGGCAAAGACGTCCGTATCAATATAATGCGCATTGGGCAGACCGTTGGCGGCGTCGATGCCGACGCGGACATTGGACAGATCGGTGACATTCTGGGTCAAGGCAGCCTCCTGGAATTTCTTTGGCCAAATTGGCCAAATCCCGGGTTCAAAAACCGACAATTCGCGACGTGACTTATCCGTACGCGACGGAATGATTGTCACCCCCCCGCATGTCGCACCTACTTGAAGGGTTCGCCGGGTTGCAGGAGCCTGGCGTGGAAGGGAGGCACATCTTCGCGTGGAATCAGGCCCGCTTCCCGGGCGGTGCGGAAAATGGCCGCGCGGTCGTCGCCGAGATGCTCGTAAACCATGCGTGTCGCGCGCCGCCCTGTGACCTTCTCGCGGACGGTGCGCGTGGCGTATCCCTCCCAGAGGTTCGACTGGAAAGACGTCTCGGGCGTGAGGAAGTTCAGCGAGCAGGCCAGGGCGTTGCGGTGGGTGACGATGGCCATGACCCCTTCTTCCTGACGCATGACGATACCGCGGAACTCCCGCGCCTGCGGGTTGGTCGACAGGCCCTGCTTGCGGATCGCCTGCCGCGGCTCATAGCCGCGCAGGAACGTGTAGCCACCGTCGCGTTTGACAAAAACCAGTCCGGACATGAAATCCTCCTTCCCGATGAAAGCCTGCCGCACGAAACGGTAAAAGCCACTGGGAAAGAGGCGCTCATCCACCGCGACGGGTTCGGCGCCGAAGAATTGCGTCAGCATCGGGTGGTTCAGAAGGTCGTATGTTGCCGGTCCGATCTCGGCCACCGGTTCCAGAAGGATGCGGGCATCGACGCCAAAGAAGCTGCAGATCTGATGCAGCACATCGGGGCGAGGGAAACTTTCGCCCGAGAGGTAGCGGTTGAACTGCGTCCGGTTGATGCCCAGGTCGCGGCACAGTCCGGCAACCGACGGATAGGCGGCGCTGAGGCTACGCAGGTTCTGACCGAAGATCCCGCGAAGCTCGGCGGGATCAGGAGAACGGTCACGTCCCCGGTTCTGCGTTTTCTGGACCAAGTTGTTCCTTTCGAAGACAAAAAATCACCCCAGGCTGCCTTTTCCGGCAATCATGTTGAGTCGGCAAGTCTTTGCCAGTTTTCCTATTATAACAAAATTGATGCTATATAGCGTCAGATTTTTGATTAACTGACACAAGTTTTACGCACCAAAGGCTAAATTAAAAGTGTCGTAACCCTCGTTAACACCGCAATATCGACGTGGGGGGTAAAGATGGCAAATTGGGGAAGACATGTTTGGCGTAGTACTCTGGAGTGACCAACTTCGAAATCGTGCCGTTATTTGGTGCGAAGACCACGGTGATTTAGCTTTTTTTAATGGGGATGGCATCGCAGCATTGGACGGATCGGAAATGGAGCCCGGCGATCTGGTGCAGTTTGACGTCAGGGCGGACAGAAATATGCGTATGGCCAGCAGTCCAAGGCTGGTATCGTCCGATGAATATCCAACCTTGGCGCATGACCTGAAGCAAGCGGGGATGCAATCCGCGCCGGTTCCGGCGCCTCAGGCGGGCAGGGCGTCGGCCAAGATCGTGGCCTTCGAGCCCAAACCCGCGACACTTGCTCCCAAGCACGGACCGGCGCGCCGCGTGGTCTGAATACGGTCGGGGCTGACACGCCCTGACATCTGGGTGACGCGCCTTAGCGCCCCCTTGGCAAAGCCGCCACGCCGGTGCGGGCAATCTCGCTCAGGCCGAGGGGTCGCATCAGGTCGGCGAATGCGTCGATCTTGTCCGGTGTGCCGGTAATCTCGAAGACGAAGCAATCAAGCGTGCTGTCGACCACATTGGCGCGGAAGATATCCGCGAGCCGCAGGGCCTCGACCCGTTTTTCGCCTTCTCCGGCGACTTTCAGCAGTGCGAGCTCGCGTTCTACTGATGCACCTTCAACCGTCAGGTCATGCACATCATGCACGGGCACGATCCGACCGAGCTGCGCCTTGATCTGCTCGATCACCTGCGGCGTCCCGGTGGTGACAATGGTGATGCGGGATTGATGCCCCTGGTGGTCAATCTCCGCCACCGTCAGGCTGTCGATATTATACCCCCGCCCGGAAAAGAGGCCAATGACCCGCGCCAGCACGCCCGGCTCGTTATCCACGACAATCGCCAGCGTATGGCTTTCGATCGTATCCGAAAAAGTCGGACGCAGGTTATAGGCCGAATGCTTGTTGGAGCCTTTTTTGATTTTTAGGGCGGACATTTTGCTTTCCTCTGTATCGGCGCGGCTTGGCGCATTCTACGGGATCAGGGTGAGCGGCGCGGGCACAGGACCCGCGCCGAAAAGGATCAGACCATGACGGCCCCTTTGGAACCGATGGCGTCCTTGGTGGAGGCCTCGCCCAAGAGCATCTTGTTATGCGGCTCGCCGGACGGGATCATCGGGAAGCAGTTTTCGTGCTTTTCCACGAGGCAATCGAAGAGGACCGGCCCGTCGTAATTGATCATTTCCATGATCGCGTCATCAAGATCGGCCGGGTCCTTGCAGAGGATGCCCTTGGCGCCGAAGGCTTCGGCCAGTTTGACGAAATCGGGCAGGGCCTCTGACCAGGAGTGCGAGTAACGCTCGCCATGCAACAATTCCTGCCACTGGCGGACCATGCCGAGCCGTTCATTGTTCAGGATGAACTGCTTGACCGGCAGGCGATACTGCGCCGCGGTCCCCAACTCCTGCATGTTCATCAACCAGGACGCTTCGCCGGCCACGTTGATCACGAGGGCATCGGGATGCGCGATCTGCACACCGACCGAGGCGGGGAAACCATAACCCATCGTGCCGAGGCCCCCAGAGGTCATCCAGCGGTTCGGGTCCTCGAACGTGAGATACTGCGCGGCCCACATTTGATGCTGGCCCACCTCGGTGCAGATATAGCGGTCATGGCCCTTGGTCAGCGCCTCGAGCCGGGCCAAGGCGTGCTGCGGCTTGATGGTCTTGCCGGATTGCGTGTAGGCTAGGCAATCCACCTTCTTCCAATCCTCGATCTGCGCCCACCAGGCTTGTAGACCTTCGCGGTTGACCTTGCGGCCCCGTGATTTCCAGACCTTCAGGATATCTTCGAGCACATGGGCCACGTCGCCAACGATCGGGATATCGGTCCGGATCACCTTGTTGATCGAACTGGGGTCGATGTCGATATGCGCCTTCTTGGACCCGGGCGAAAACGCATCGACGCGCCCGGTGATCCGGTCGTCGAACCGCGCGCCGATATTGATCATCAGATCGCAGTCATGCATCGCCATGTTGGCCTCGTAAAGGCCGTGCATCCCGAGCATCCCGATCCAGTGTTTGCCCGACGCGGGATAAGCGCCGAGGCCCATCAGCGTTGAGGTGATCGGCACACCGGTGGCATCGACCAGCTCGCGCAGAAGCTGGCTTGCCGCCGGGCCGGAATTGATGACGCCGCCACCGGTATAGAAGACCGGGCGCTTGGCCTTTTCCAGCGCAGCAACAAGCTCCTGGATTTCGTCCATGTCACCCTTCACCTGGGGCTGATAGTGGTCGGTCCGTGCCTTTTGCGGCGGCGTGTAGTCCGCGCTGGCAAATTGCACATCCTTCGGGATATCGACCAGCACCGGACCGGGGCGGCCCGAGGTCGCTACGTGGAACGCTTCGTGCAACGTGCCGGACAGTTTCTTGGTGTCGCTGACCAGCCAGTTGTGCTTGGTGCAGGGGCGGGTGATGCCCACGGTATCGGCTTCCTGAAAGGCGTCGTTGCCGATCATGAAGGTCGGCACCTGTCCGGTCAGAACAACCAGCGGAATGCTATCCATCAGCGCATCGGTCAGGCCCGTGACCGCATTGGTGGCCCCGGGGCCGGAGGTCACCAGCACAACGCCGGGTTTGCCGGTCGAGCGCGCATAGCCCTCGGCAGCGTGCACGGCGCCCTGCTCATGACGCACCAGGATGTGGCGAATGTCGTTTTGCTGAAACACCTCGTCATAAATCGGTAGCACAGCCCCGCCAGGATATCCGAATACGACATCCACGCCCTGATCCTTCAAGGCCTGAACCACCATTTTCGCTCCGGTCATTTGACGTGTCATTGCATTGCTCCGTTCATGACATCCATCTTTCTGTGCGCGACATAAAAAAGCCCCCGATTTTCGGGGGCGCATGGGGTACCGTTATGGTGTCCGTTACCGGCCCATGCGCTTCATTCCCACGATGACGACTAGCGTGTTCACGCTTGCGACTCCTTCATGCTGCGTGCGCGAGAGATTATGGGCGCGGGCAGGGGGCGTCAAGCGGCATTTTTGAAATTTATGTCGCAAAACACGGGCGTATCTTTCTGTTTATTGCGCAGAATGGCGCAAAAACGCCGCTCCAGAGATTTTTAGGACTCCACCTGCGCAAGATCCGGCTCGCAGCAACGTCGTTGTGACGCGGCGACTGTGGCGTGATTGGGTAGGGCAATCGAGCTTGTCACGGCAATCATGGATGGTTAGGATTTCAATCATCCGGACCGAGCGGCTGCACAACGAACGGGGCAGAACAACCGCCATTGCCGGACCCGGCGCGGACGCAAGTCTCAGATTGGCGGATTTGCAGAAATGAAACCCATCCATTTTCCGGTTTCCGGTGTGCAGAGGCGAGGATTGTTTTTAGCTAATCATGTTTGATCGCCCCCCAAAAGAGCGAGAGGCCCTGTCCTGGAGCTATGTTGTGCTTTGGGCCGCGGTGATATTCGTGACGGTTCCTTTCGTTCGCGGCGGCGTAAGTTTCGTTCGGGAGCACTGGGGAAGCTGGGTATTTACCTATGGCGTCGTGGCCTCTGCCGCGCTGGCAGCGGCGGCGGCGCTCTACGCGACGCGCCGACGGTGGTCTTTAGCGTCGTGCGCCTGGCTGCTCGGCCTGGCCGGGCTGGTGATTTACCTGACCTTCGGACTTGCCGAGGGAAGCGCGGAAGAGGCGGTGCATTACGTGCAATACGGCCTCCTTTCGATCTTGCTGTTCCGCGCCTTCAGCCATCGGGTCCGCGATTATTCCATCTACGTCGCGGCGACCATCGGCGGCACCTTCGTGGGGATGGTCGATGAGACCGTCCAATGGCTCACGCCGCGCCGCTATTTCGACCTGAGAGATATCTGGTTGAACCTGACGGCGGTCGCCTTGGTGCAGGCCGCGCTGGCGGCAGGCGTCCGGCCCAGGATGATTGCGGGTTGGCCGGGTTGGCGGGGCGTGAGACGCCTTTGCTATCTTGGTGCGCTGACACTGGGCTATTTCGGTCTCTGCCTCCAAAACACCCCGGATCGGATCGCCTGGTATTCGGCCAATGTTCCCGGGCTCGGGTTCATCGACCCCAATCAAAGCATCATGGTCGAATACGGCTATCTTCACGGCAGTGACGCCGTTGGCTTCTTCCGCTCCCGGCTGACAATCGAAGAGTTGCGCCGCTCGGCGACGGAGCGCGCCGAGGAGGGCAGGCAGATCATCGACCAGTACCGCGACCGGGAACAGTATATGCGGTTTCTTGAAATCTACTCTCCCCTGGCAGACCCCTTTCTGCACGAAACAAGGGTGCACTTGCTCCGCCGTGACGTCTATTTGGCGCGCGCCTTGAAAAACGAGGATGAAGTTGAGCAGGCGGAGCAGTTCGCGACGGCATTTTGGGAAAATCGCATTCTTCGGGCCTATTTCGATGAGGTGCTGCGCGGCTCGAGCTATGAATGGTCTGCCGAGCAGGCGGCTCTGGTGGCAGAAAATACAGACAGATCAGAGCCTTATGAAAGCAGGGTGAGCTACCACCTGATCGTCAGGTTCAGTCCAATGCAACACGCAATGCTGTTTTCAAGTGCCGTGGCTGCGCTGCTGTTGGTCGCGGCATACGGCCGTCGGGCATCAAGACCGACAGGCGCAGATTGACCTGGGCATCGCAATACCGACGCCGAACCGCTCATTTTCCCAACCTTGGAGAATGGCGGATTGGTGGGTAGAATAGCCAGACCTTGGAAGGGTCGATTGCGGACAAAGCTGTACTTCGATCACCAATGAATCAGAGGGCATCGCCCGACCGCGGGTGAGCGCCGCTGAGGTTGTTCATCGCACTTTATGGTGATGCGTTCATCCAACAATCGTTGGGATTGAAACGGTGACGAAGCGCCGACCCATGGGGTGGTGTTGCCATTTTCGCTCGGACCAATGGCGCGTCAATGACAACCGCTGCCCGGCGGTGCTACGTACCTTGATTCCGCGCGGGATTCGAACTCGAACGTCCGCATTGGGCTCGAAGCAGTCATCGCAGGTGTTGAGGGCATCGGTTCAGAACTGCCTTGGGTAGGGCCCGGGTTCGATGACCGTCGCTTGGGTCAGGTGGCCGATAATGTCGATCTCGGGCGTGCTGCCCGGTGCTGCGAACGCGGGATCGACGAAGGCGTAGGCCAGGTTCTTGCCCACCCGATGCCCCCAGTCGCCGGAGGTGACGGTGCCGACGACGCGGCCTCCCTGCATGACTGATGCGCCGGGATGGGCCGGGGCGTTGTCGCCATGAACCTCAAGGGTGACGAGCTTGCGGGCGGGGCCGTTCTCAACGCGCGCGGCGAGGGCCTCCTTGCCGATGAAATCGGGCTTGTCCATCTTCACGAACCGCTCAAGGCCGGTCTCGAACGGGTCGAATTCGGTCAGAATGTCGGATTTCCAATGCAAATAGCCCATTTCCAACCGCATGGACTCGACCGCGCGCGCGCCAAAGAGGGTTATTCCGTGATCGCGGCCCGCCGCCCGCAATGCGAGATAGGCGGCGTAGAGTTGGTTGTTCGGCACATGGATTTCATAGGCGTGCTCGCCCGAGAAACTGACCGACATGACCGTGGCGGGCGCGATGCCGATGAAACATTCACGCACCGATAGCCAGGGGAAGCCCGCGTCCGACCAGTCTGCGCGGCTGACCGCCTGCATCACGTCGCGGGATTTCGGACCGGCCAGAACAAGGATCGTCTGGTCATTGGTGAGCGAACGGATCTGCACGTCTTCGCCCTCCCGCAGATGTTGTTGCAGCCAGTCCATGTCGTGCCATTCCGCGGCGGCGGCGGAACCGTACCAGACGCGACCACCCGGCAGGTTGGCGATGGTGGCCTCGGATTTGACCATGCCGTGGTGGTTGAGCAGGTAACCAAGACCCACCTTGCCCGGCTTGCGCGGCACCCGGCCACAGATCATCCGATCGAGGAAGTCATGCACACCGGTGCCGGTCAGCTCATAGCGATTGAAACCGTTGACTTCGCACAGGCCAACGCCGTTTTGCACAGCGGTTACTTCAGCTTTAATAACGTCGAATACTTCGTTGAATTTAAACGAATGTATCTCGGTGGAATCTACCAAAGGCTTGAAGTAATCCGCGCGCTCCCAGCCATTGACCACGGTGAATTCGGCCCCCTCTGCGGCGAGGATGGGTGTCAGGGGCGTGGTCTTGGCGGGGCGGCCCGCGGGGCGGTGTTCATGGGGGAAGTGAAAGCGGAACTCGTTTTGATAATCCTCGATGGCCTTCAGGGCGCAAAGCTCGACATTGCCGTGGTCGGTGAACCGGCGCGGATCAAGGGGCCAGGTGTCGTAACACGCCTCGCCATGCACGATCTGCTGCGCCAGGAGCCAGCCATGGCCGCCGCCTTCGCCAAGACCGGCACGCAAGCCTATGATACAAAACGCATTTCGCTTTCCCGGGATCGGACCGACCAGCGGCGCGCCGTCAATCGTGTAGGTTATCGGCCCGTTGACGACCGTATGAATGCCGACCTCGGTCAGCGCGGGCATCCGGGCAAAGGCGCCTTCCAGCACATCGGTCACCCGGTCCAAGTCATCGGGGCAGAGGGCGTTGACGAAATTCGGGTCGATCCCGTCCATGCCCCAGGTCTTGCACTCCTGTTCGTAGAATCCCACGAGCAACCCGTTCTTCTCCTGCCGGCAGTAATAATCGCTAATCGGGCAGCGCAGGAGCGGCATGCGGTGACCGGCCTCCTTGATCGCGGGGATCTCTTCGGTCAGGAAATACTGGTGCTCCATCGACATGACCGGGTGGTGTACGCCCATCATCGCACCGACCTCGTTCACGCGGTAGCCGCAGGCATTGACCACCACCTCGGCCCGGATATCGCCTTGGGTCGTGTGCACGGTCCATGAATGATCCCGGTGCTGCGTTAGCCCGATCACCGGCGTGTTGCGATAGACCTCGGCCCCCGCATGGCGGGCACGCCGCGCCAACGCCTGGCAAAGCTGCGCCGGGTCGATGTCACCATCGAGCGGGTCCCAAAGACCGCCCACGAGGTTTTCGGTCGAGATCAGCGGGTGACGCCGCGCACATTCCTCGGCGTCGATCACCTCGAAATGCACATCCATTCCGCGCGCCATGGAGGCGAAATGGCGATAGCCGTCCATCTGCGCCTCTGTATTGGCCAGACGGATGCCGCCGTCGCCATGGTGATAGTTGATCGGGTATTCAGGATCGTCCGCCAATTCCTTGTAAAGATTGATGGAATGAGTTTTGAGGCCAACCATCGTCTGGTTCATGCCGAAATTCGTGACCTGCGCCGCAGAATGCCAGGTTGTCCCGGATGTCAGTTCGTCCCGCTCCACCAGCACAACATCGGTCCACCCCTCCCGAGTGAGGTGATAAAGGGTCGAGCAGCCAGCGATGCCGCCTCCGATAACGACACAACGGGTCTGGGTTTTCATGGCGTTTCTCCGATCTTTGCTGCCCCCAGAGGCCGCGATTTCACCGGTTGGTCAATGGGGTGACTCTTGTATTGGAAATTATCGAAGGCGAATTTCGAAAATATGCGAGGGTGATGAATATGCTTGCCGCGATCATGTCGGGTGTTTTGATGGCGACGAAGAAGACCGCGAGGGGAGTGACATGGCAGCTACAGGCCGCAGATCGGGACGACGGGAACGGATGGCACAGCGCGCCGCAGGACCCGCGGCCAATCCGGCACCGCCTGGACAATTGGGCGGCCTCTACAAGCCTTTGAGCGATAGTGACCTGCAGTCCATCTATGACACCGCGCTGCGCCTGCTCGAAGAGCTTGGCATGGGCGAGGTGCCGGGCCGCCTTGCGGATGTCCTGCTGGCCGCCGGGGCGGTCGATCTGGGCAATGACCGGATCAGCCTGCCACGATCGCTGGTGACCGAGACCATCACCAAGGCCGCAAAGACATTCACCTTCAACGGCCGTGATCCGGCGCGGTCGATCGACGTTGGCGGCAAGGCCGTTCATTTTGGCACCGGGGGTGCTGCGGTGCAGGTGCTGGACCTCGACAGTCAGACATATCGCGCCGCGACACTGCATGATCTGCACGATTTCACACGGCTGCAGGACACACTCAGTAATGTGAGCTGGTTCACCCGCTGCTGCATCGCGACGGATGTACCGGACCCCTATGATCTGGACGTGAACACCGCCTACGCACTTCTGAAGAATACGACGAAGCCAGTGGCGACCGCGTTCACACTGGCCGAACATGTGGACCCGATTATCGAGATGTTCGACATCGCCGCCGGCGGCAAAGGCGCGTTTGCCGCGCGGCCTTTCGTCAAGGCGCATATCAGCCCGGTGATCTCGCCCATGCGGTTTGGCGAAGACGCGGTCGATGTGACCTTTGAATGCCTCAAGCACAACATCCCGGTCTCCTGCATCACCGCCGCGCAGGCGGGGGCCACAGCCCCGGCGACGCTGGCCGGGTTCCTGGCACAATCACTGGCCGAAACGCTGGCGAGCCTGGTGATGGTCAATGCGATCAAGCCCGGCCACCCGATGGTGTTTTCCAACTGGCCGCTGGTGATCGACCTGCGCACCGGCGCCTTTGCGGGCGGGGGAGGTGAAATCGCCGTGCTGAATGCAGCCTCGGCGCAGCTTTCAAACTGGCTGGGCCTGCCTTCGGGCGTGGCGGCCTCGATGAGCGACGCCAAGGCGATTGACGCGCAATACGGGGTCGAAAAGGGGATAACGTCGCTGGCCGCGGCCCTGGCCGGGGGCAACCTCATCTACGAAAGCTCCGGCATGACGGCCTCGCTTCTGGGCGCGAGTTTCGAGGCGTTCATCCTCGATGACGAAATGCATTCGGCGACCTATCGCGCGCTGCGCGGTGTGGAAGTCAGCGAAGAAAACCTTGGCTATGACGCGATCTGCGAAGCGGTGTTGGGCGACGGCCATTTCCTCGGTGGGGCGCAGACGATGGCCGCGATGGAACGCGATTACTTCTATCCCGATATCGCGGATCGCGACACGCCCAAGACCTGGGAAGACAAGGGTGCGCCCGACGCCTGGGAAATGGCGCGCGCGAAGGCACGGGAGGTTTTGGACACCCATCATCCCGCCTACCTGAACCCGGCGCAGGATAAGGCCATCCGCAAGCAATTCCGGATTCTGGGATGAGAAAGCCGGGGGTTTCGCCCGGGTGATCTCAGGCGTCGAGGACGTAGAAGTGATCCCTGAGCCAGGGCAATTGGGTGATGGCGGGATCAACAGCACGGGTCTGGATCAACTGCCGAAGAGTTGCGATGACGGCGGCGACGGTCTGGGTGTCGTGGACCTCGGGGGTGAAGGCCGAAAGGGTTCGGGCAAACCCCTTGCCGGGGAAGGGGACGAGGCGCAATTGACGATGAAACCGCCGCGCCCGGGCATAGCAGGCGGGGGTGGTGATCGCCCATCCACACCCTTCGGCCACCATGTTCATGATCGACTGGTTGCTTTCGAACTCAAACCGGTTGGGCAACGAAATCCGCAGGCGCCGCAATTGCGCTTCGATCATCGCGCCGATGATCTGGTTCTGGCTGTAGCGCAGAAAAGGCAAGTCTCCGGCACCGGTCAGGAAGTCCTCGGGCGGGGTGGTCACATTCAACGGCACCGCCAGCACGAAAGGATCCCGCAGAAGCGGCGTTTCGATCAGCCCCGGCTGCCCATATTGCGGCTGCGTCGCGACGCCGATATCGATGTCCTGATTGCGCAAAAGGGTCAGGATCTCATGACTGGGCCGGGTCAGGTGGCGGAAGGTGCAGGCCGGCATATGCGCCAGCAGAATCCGCGCCAGTTCCGGGGCAATCTCGCTGTCGAAATCCTCAACGAGGGCGAGGGAGAGATGCCGCGCTTCGGAAAGCGGGCCAGCGCGGGCGTCGATTTCGGCGCGGTGCAAAAGGCGCATTGCCTCGTCCACGTTGCGCAGGAAACTGGCCCCGGCGGGGGTGACGGGCATCGGTCGCCGGCCATGGTCAAAGAGCGGCGCGCCGAGGGTTTCTTCGAGCTTTGAGAGGTGATGCGAGACCGTGCTGACCGACAATCCGGCCTGCTCCGCGGCGGATTGAAGTGACCCGCTCCGCGCAACGAGTTGAAAGACTTCGAGCCATTTGAGGCTGAGTTGGGATTTCTTCATGGCGACCACGGCGCGATATTTCACTTCGTCCAAATGAATATTCGATCAGGTCGAAAGTAAAGCCCCGGTTCGCCAGTCAGACAGCGTGGGTTATGCGGCGCGGCGGCTATCGATCGCGTCGAGCGTATCACGCCAAAGACCGGGCAGGGGGGCCAGGGATCGCCGCAGTTCGGCCGCGTCATCCGAGAGTGCCGCAGTTTCCGCTTGGCAAAGGGCCTGTTGCAGGGCGACGGCGCCAAAGGTCGCAGCGGATCCTGCAAATTGATGGAGCTCAGCCGCCAACCCGGGGCTTGGATCCGCATGGGTCACATCGATGCCATCGACAAAACCCTGGCCTTCGGCGACGAAATCATCGAGCACCCGGGTCAGGTTTTGCGTCGGGAGCACGGCATAGAGTTGATCCAGAACCTGGGTGTCCACGCCATGTTTTTCCGCGCGTGGGGCCTGTCGGACCGGGCCACCGGCAAGAATGTCCCGCAGAACCGCCCGGCGCAGGGGTTTGGTGCGGATCGAGTCGATCTCGACCCCGCGGAAACTCTCGTTGTGCTCCGGCCGGAAATGGGCCGTCAGCGCGACGATGCGGCTATCGCGGGAGGCGCCCTCGCCGTTGCGGATCTGCCGGGTCGCCTCGATCCCGTCGACGCGCGGCATGTTGATGTCCATTAGGATGAGGTCGAACCGGTGTTTTGCGGCCTCGGCCACCCCTTCGTCACCATCGGTGGCCAGCACGACGTTATGCCCGTCCTTGCGCAGCATCTCGTGCAGGACAAACCGGTTGCTGCCGTTATCCTCGACCACCAGCACGTCGAGCGCACGTTGCGGGATCTGGTGCAGCGACGGAATTGCAGTGGTGTTGCGATCTTGGTCCGCTGGCGGCAGCGGCAACCTCACCCAGAAAAGACTGCCCTCGCCCCGCTCGCTTTCTGCGCCGATCTTGCCGCCCATGAGCGTGACAAGGTGTTTGGCGATGCCAAGCCCAAGCCCGGTGCCTTCGGTCGTGCCGACATCATCGAGACGGACGAAATCATCAAAGATACGGCCCAGATCCTCTTCATCGATCCCGACACCGGTGTCGCTGATCTGAAATTCGATTTCGTCGGAGGGTGCGCCAGCGGGGCCAAGCCGGGTGACCTCGATCGAAACCTGACCGTCGGTGGTGAACTTGATCGCGTTCGATAGCAGGTTCAGCAGCACCTGGTGTAGCCGGTTCGGATCACCGAGCACCGGCCCCAGCGGCACCGGGGAGCGCACCATGTCGACCGTGTTGCCGTGGGTCTCGGCAACCGCCTTTTGACCGCACAGGAGCTCTTCGAGAAGCTCGTCGAGATCAAAACGCTCAGTCACAAGGCTCAGGCGCTCGCCGACGGCCTGGGTCACGTCCAGCGCATCGTTGATCTGGTTCAGCACGAGCTGCCCCGAGGATTGCATGATCTGGGTGTAGCGGGACTGTTCGGGCGACAGGGCGGTATCCTCAAGCAGATCAAGCGCCCCGAGGATGCCGTTCAGCGGTGTGCGCATCTCGTGGCTGATCATGCCGAGAAAGCGCGCCTTGGCCTTTTCGCCTTCAAGCGCCTTGTCGCGGGCGGCCCGCATTTCCGCCTCGGTTGCGACCCGCTGCGAGATATCGCGCAGGAAACAGACGCAGACATTGTCGCCCGAGCGCGATGCCATGCTGGCCGACATCTCGACCGGAAAGATACGCCCGGATTTGTCCCGCGCCGAGAGTTTCGTGCAGAGGTTGGGCCCCTGTGCGCAGGACCCGATCAGCCGCTCGCCCGTGACCGGGTTGAGGGTTCCGGTTTCATCGGCCTTGAACAGGATCTTGGTGATATTGGCTGGCGGTCCGTCCCCATGCGGCAGGCCAAAGATCGTCTCGGCCACCCGGTTGCCTTCGATGATCGCGCCGGATGGCTTCATCACGATGATCGCATCCTGCGAGGTGTTGATGATCGTGGCCAGCCGGTTGAGCGTATTGCGATTCTGCATCGCCCGGCGGCGGTACCGGCTATAGAGGCGCCAGAACAGGGCAAGCAGCGCGGCCAGCGTCGAAAGTAGCGCCAGCGTCAGGGCAATCATCGACAGGAGTTTCTTGGCCAGTTCCGTCCGCTGCGTCTCCCGGCGCTCCACGTCATAGGCGATGCCGATGCTTGACAGGCGCTGCACGGTTTGAGACAGGCCGAGCGCCATCTCGAGCAATTCACCTTGTTGTTGGTAGACAGACGTATCCGGGCCGTCGATCAGGGCGGCCTGCGCATGGGTGCCATCCCGAAGGGTCGTGACAAGATCGCGGGCGCGTGGGCCGCTCAGGACCTTCTGATAGGTTTCCGCGGTCGAAATCGTATCGACACGGCTATAGTAGATATCGAAACGCCGCCGCATGTGGGCCAGCGACGTGGTGGAGGCAGGCGACAGGTTTTCGATCGCGTGAATGTATTTCGCATGCTCGACCTCGAGCTTGGCAACGGTCCATTGAATATTGTCACTGTAGGCCGCGCGATAGTCATCGAGCTTGAGGAACACCTGCGCGGTGATGATGGCCGTGGCGCCAAGGCACAACGCTGCCGCGATACTCAGCACTGTCATCTGAGTCCGCCGCGCCATGATGCGTCTGTAAAGTTGTCGAGCCGTCAAATTTTCCGCCTAAAAAGTGCGCCTGACCCGTGCTAGCGCGAAATGATGATCCGGTCCAGTTGCCAAATGCTGCGCGAGAACACGGTTTCGGTGCGGTACTTCCGGTCTGCATCGTAGTTGTAGACCATCCAGATGGGCCCCTTGTCGCGCGGCGTCATCGGGTTGCCATCCATCAGATAGGCCAGCATCGCCCCATCGTTCGTTGGGTCATCGACGGGCAGGATGACACTATACTCATTGATCGCGATCAGTTCGATCTCTCCTCCGGTCACGTCGAACCGGTCAAGCAACGTCTGCAGTGCGACACCGGTGAAAGTCTTCGCGCCGCTGGTCCAGTTGGTCCTGGTGGTAAACGAGATGGTCGGCAGCGCCCGAAGATCGGTGCCAGTCAAGGTGACGACATCACTTGCGGCACCATCCTGCGCGGTGATTTCAAGGGTCAGCAAAACCGGGTCGCCCTCCGCGAAAACCGGTCGGGCAGGGCCGGAAACGGTGAGAAGAACGATCGAAATCACGCAAGCGAGCAAACTGACTCTGAACATTTTCGTCAACATTTCCAAAACCATCCCGAGCGATTCAAAACAGTTTCCCTTATGCAAAGCCATCCCCCTATGCAATTGGATAGTCAGGGCGTATTATTCGGCTGGTATTAGGGTAGGAATTGACGCACAAGAAGCTCGTCGCGCAGGCAAGGCACTCCTCAAGGTTCGGGGGTGTGATGGCCTTACGGGGCATGGGCGTATTGGATGAAAATTCATGCATAAACTACTGCTGGCAGACGATCATGAACTGGTGCGCGAAACGGTCGCGGACTTCCTGCGCCTGCAGGGCGGCTATGAGGTTGTGACCGCCCAGAGTTTCGATGAGGCGCTTGAATTGGCGCAGCGGGAAGGGCCGTTTGAGCTGGTGATGCTGGACTATTCGATGCCGGGCATGGATGCCCTTTCGGGATTGGCCAAGATGCGGGCGCAAACGGGATTTCCCGTGGCGATCCTGTCCGGGACGGCGACCCCCGATGTTGCGCGCCGTGCGCTATCGTCTGGTGCCGCCGGGTTCCTTCCCAAGACACTGGCGCCGCAATCGCTGGTCAGTGCCGTGCGCCATATGCTGACCGGTGAAGTCTATATGCCGCTGGAATTTCTCAATGACGAGAGCGCAGATCAGTTGGACGTCAACCTGACGCCCCGGGAACGCGATGTGCTTCTGGGCATCACCGAGGGGAAATCCAACAAGGAAATCGCCCGGGATCTCGATATTCAGGAAGTGACCGTCAAACTGCACGTCAAGACACTGTCGCGCAAACTCGGCGCCCGGAACCGAACCCACGCGGCGATGCTGGGACGTGATCTGGGGTTGATGTAGCCGGTAGTCCCTGGCTCATGTCCGCTCTGAGGATGAAGCTGCCGTTCGACTTTCATGTCCCGCGCGGAATCAAGGCCGCAGGCCGCCGCGCGATCGCCAGACCGTCCGCAAGGGCTGGCGATTGGGAGAGGTTGCGCAATGATCGGGGCATTTTCGGATTTGGCAAAGATAAAGTGTGCCTAAGGACGGTTGATCGCCACCCCGCGGTCTGGCTATAGCGCGGCTGTTCCTGAAAGGCAGCAGGGGTCGCATTGGGACCTGAGCGGACAAAGCGGTCATTGAAGTTCAACATAGCCTGCATGTAGCATCACCAAATGACTAGCAAGGGCGAAACAAAACAACACGCGGAAGAGCTGTTTGAGCAGTTCCTGAAATTTGACGCATTAGGAATGCGCAAAGAGGCAAAAAGAGCTGTTTCTGCGCTTATCAAAGAAGTTTCTGACAACGCAGCGAAGGATAGATGGACCAAAGTTAATTTGTCTCGAATGCCCAGAAACAGAGCGAGCCGCGTTAGACACGAAATTTTCAAGGAAATCGTCTTTCCATCATTGAAGGCTGCCTTTGACCGTGGAGAAGCGGAAGCCAGTTATCTTTTCGGAAAATATTCACAAAACCTTTATTCTGATCGTGCTCTCTTCAATCAGCTGGATCAGCGCACGGCGTTAGAACTTTTTCGTGAAGCATTTGATTCCGATCCAAGTTCAACGCGATACCAGAGCGCCTACCTTGGGGCTTTATTGGGCTTATTGCGATATAGCTTTCACGAGTGGCCCACTGGAATTCTCATTGACCATGATGATTGGCGTAAAGGGCTAGATGGCATGAGAGCGCAGCTTTCGCTGGCTCGATCACTTGATCGAAACAGCGAGTATTCGGGTCTTTTTGCTCAATGGTTCGCTTATGTCGATGAGTATGAAGCACGACTGTCAGCCGACAACTCCAGTCATTAGGGGCTCAGAGCGGGCATCAGGCAAAAAGCCCCGCTGAGAGATATGCGGGGCCTTTAACTACTCTCTCGGCAAATGTCCCTAGGCGCGGCGGCGGCGGCCTCCGGCGCGGCCACCACGGCCACGGCCCTCTTCACCGGCCTTTGGCGGGGCCTTGTTGAACTTGATCCAGTTGCCGCCATGGGGGTCGTTGTTGGTCAGGAAGTTGGCGGCCATGATTGCCTCCATCTCCTTGCCCGCTTTGGGTTTGGTCGAGCCAAGGCCAAAGAGCTGGCAGAAGGTTTCCATGTCCATGTCTTCCGGAACCACCAGACCCGCAGCAGCGATCTCGGCTTTCTTGGCGTCGATCTCGGCCTGCTTCACAGGCAACGCAATCGGGTTCATGATCGCCGACGTCATACCCGCACCCATGGCCATCGGCAGGAAAGCGTTGTTGATGCCGTGACGGTTGGGCAGGCCGAAGGAGATGTTCGAGGCGCCGCAAGTCGTGTTCACGCCAAGTTCTTCGCGCAGTTTGCGCACCAGGGTAAACACCTGCTGACCGGCGGTCGCCATCGCACCGATGGGCATGACCAGCGGATCGACCACGATGTCATGGGCGGGGATGCCGAAATCTGCCGCGCGTTCCACGATCTTCTTGGCCACGGCGAAGCGCACATCCGGGTCCTCGGAAATGCCGGTGTCGTCGTTCGAGATTGCCACGACCGGCACGTTGAACTTCTTCACGAGCGGCAGGACCATCTCAAGCCGGTCTTCCTCGCCGGTGACCGAGTTCAGGAGCGGACGCCCCTCGGCAGCCTCAAGACCGGCCTCAAGCGCGCCCGGCACCGAACTGTCGATGCAAAGCGGCAGATCGACAAGCCCCTGCACCAGCTCGACCACCTTGGTCATCAGCGGCGGTTCGGTCTCGTTTGGGTTGGGGTTGGAGTTATAGACCACGCCCGCGTTGATATCGAGAACCGTGGCACCCGCCGCGGCCTGTGCGATGGCATCGGATTCGACGGTCGAAAAATCGCCCGCTTCCAGCTCGGCCGCCAGTTTCTTGCGGCCCGTCGGGTTGATCCGCTCTCCGATCACGCAGAACGGTTCGTCAAACCCGATGACGGCGGTTTTGGTTTTGCTTTCGACGATGGTGCGGGTCATGTCTTATCCTTGTTGGTTGGCGGGCACGGTCGAGGCGCCGCCGTTTTCAATCGCCCAGGTGGCGTTGGTCTTGATGCCACCCAGCGGGAAGAAGTGCACATTGGTGATGTTGAAATCCGGATTGGCGGCCTTGTGGGCGGCCAGTTCGGCAATCACATCGGTCGGCTCATAAGGCAAGAGCAGCTTGGTCACATCCATCGCGCGCTTTTGCAGGACCTTGAGCGACGGGCCAACACCGCAGGCGATGGCGAATTTGATAAGCGTCTGCAGCTTGGCGGGACCGGCGATGCCGATATGGATGGGCAGGGTGATGCCCGCCGCGGCCAGATCGTCCGCCCATTTGATGATCGGCTTGGCATCGAAGGCGAATTGCGTGGCAAGAGCCATCTCCGCATCGGTGGTCTCGCTGAATTTCTGCTTCCAGCGCAGCGCGTCCTCGACGTTTTTCATCGAGCCATCTGGGTCGATATCCTTGTTGCCCTCGGGGTGACCCGCGACATGCAGGCGTTTGAACCCGGCCTTGTCGAACTCACCTGCTTCCAGAAGCTGCATCGAGCTGTGGAAGTCGCCATGGGGTTTCTCAACGCCACCGGCCAGCAGCAGCGCCTGATCGACATTTGCCTCACCCTGGTAGCGCGCGATCCAGTCGGCCAGCGTCGCCTGATCCTTGATGATCCGCGCCGGGAAATGCGGCATCACCGGATACCCTTCGGCGTTGATGCGCTTGGCGGTCGCGACCATATCCTCGATCGGGGTGCCTTCGATATGAGCGATGTAGACGCGCGTGCCGGCGGGCAGCAGGGCGCGGAAATCCTCGACCTTTTCGGCGGTGCGCGGCATCACCTCGATGGAATAATCCTTGAGGAACGCCTCGACCTGACCATTCGCCGGTGTCGCGCCGGTTTTTTCACGCTTGCGGAAGTTCAAAAGAGCCATTGCGGCCTCCCATAAAGATCGTGGGCTCATGCCCAGCCATCGTTGGCAATCAGGGCCTTGATCCGGTCCTGATCGTATTCGGCGTCAAGCCGGGCGGCCTCGGCCTCGGCCACCTCACCGGCGTCTCCTTCAACCGGGTAGGGGGCGGCCTTGCGCCATTCGGCGAGGTAGTCATCCGTGCTCTTCGCGTTCACCTTCATGGCGGCGCGATCAATGGCCTGCTCAAACCGCTCGGGAAGCTGCTTTTTCGCGCCCCGGCGGCCCTTGCCGACGATTACCTGCGCGGGAATATCCCGCCAATACACGATGGTGACATCAACCATGGCTGATTCCTCTATGCCCAGTTGCCTTTCTCTAATGCAGCGCGGCGTGAACGCGGCATCCATTTTCGACAAGTTTAAGGCCGTGAACGACGCGCGCACCCTAGCGCAAGGCGACCCGGCGCCGCTACCGCCCAAATTGTGAAATCCGTTCAAGATCATCATCAATCTCGCCAATGCTTGCGTGGCGGGCGGATTGGAACTAGTTTGAGGGCAACTCGAAATGGAGGGCGTGACGTCATGACGCCCAAGCGTCCCGAAGGTGCGGGCGCGATCCCGAAATCGGTAGAGAGCCCCGCACTGAGCTCGCCGGGTCCAGCCAACCTCTATGCGGCGCTGGACCTTGGAACAAATAGCTGTCGTATGCTGATTGCCCAGCCACAGGGCAGTCAGTTCGTTGTCGTGGACAGCTTCTCGAAATCGGTACAACTCGGGGCCGGGCTCGAACGCTCTGGGCGCCTGTCGCGCTCGTCGATCTATCGCACCATTCAGGCCCTCCGGGTGTGTCAGCAGAAGCTCAAGCGCAATCGCGTGACCCGCATGCGCCTTGTCGCGACCGAGGCCTGCCGCCGCGCCAGCAACGGGGGCGAATTCATGGCCCGCGTCCGGCGGGAAACCGGCCTTCATCTCGATATCATCGAACCGCAGGAAGAGGCGCAGCTGGCCGTGGTCTCCTGCGCGCCGCTAGTCAGCCGCAAGACGGATCAGCTTCTGGTCGTCGATATTGGCGGCGGCTCCACCGAGTTGGTGTGGATCGACCTGACCAATGTTCCTCCGGCGGAGCGGCCGAAATCCATCATGCGGATGCATAACGGCTTCCATTCTTCGGATGGATCCTCCCCGGCGGCGAAAGTGGTCGACTGGATCAGTGTGCCGCTTGGTGTGGCGACGCTGCGCGATCAGTTCAACGATGTCGAAGATGACAGCGCGCGGTTTGCATTGATGAGCTGGTTCTTCGAAGAAAACCTTGCCGAATTCGCGCCTTACAAGGACGAGCCGCCCCGCGAAGGGTTCCAGATCGTCGGCACCAGCGGCACCGTCACCACCGTCGCGGCCAGTCACCTCGGCCTCAAACGCTATGACCGTAACAAGGTGGACGGGCTGCGGATGACCAGCGACGAGATCGACAAGGTGATCCGCTCTTACCTGGCACTTGGACCCACCGGACGGCGGCGCGACCCGCGTATCGGCATGGATCGGCAGGCGCTTATCATGTCCGGCGCGGCCATCTTGCAGGCGCTCTTGCGGTGTTGGCCGACGGATCGCCTGTCGGTGGCGGACCGCGGCCTGCGCGAAGGGATGCTCTATGCGCAGATGTCCGAGGACGGTGTGCTGACAGATGAGGAACACGAGTGATGGCCAAGGGACCGGACGGCAAGAACACCTCGGGGCGCGGGCAGCGTGATCTGACGGTCAAGGTCAAGACGGCGCGCGGGCGGCGGGCGTCATCGACGCGCTGGTTGCAACGGCAATTGAACGACCCTTATGTCAAACGCGCTCAGAACGAGGGATATCGCGGTCGCGCGGCCTTCAAGATCATGGAGCTGGACGACAAGTTCCGCTTTCTCGTGCCCGGCGCGCGGGTGGTAGACCTCGGCTGTGCGCCCGGGGGGTGGTGTCAGGTCGCCGTGCCGCGGGTGAATGCGCTTGGCGAAAAATCGGGTAAGGCCGTGGGTCGGATCATCGGCGTCGATTTGCAGGAGGTCGAACCGCTTGCAGGATGTGAATTCCACGTGCTCGACTTCATGGATGAGGGTGCCGATGACAAGGTCAAGGAATGGCTGGGCGGCAAGGCCGATGTGGTCATGTCGGACATGGCGGCGGCGTCCTCCGGTCATAAGCAGACCGACCATCTGCGGATCATGGCGCTGTGCGAGGCGGCGGCCTACCTTGCCTTTGATGTGCTGGAACAGGGCGGCACGTTCGTCTCAAAGGTTCTTGCTGGTGGGGCCGAGGGCGAGCTGCAAAAGATCCTGAAGCAACGGTTTACCAAGGTGGCTAATGTCAAACCACCGGCGTCACGCGCGGACAGTTCCGAGAAATTCGTTGTGGCGACGGGATTTAGGGGCGATAATTAAACCTGATTGTCGCGGCCGAAGGACCGGTCGGCACGTTTCAGGAACCGCTGCATCTGACCTAGGTCGAGCGCGGGGGTGGTAGGTGCTGCAAGTTTGGCTTCCTGCACCATGTTATCCTGCCGGATCAATTCGAATAGGCGTGCATGGCGCTCTGTTTCTGCATCATGGTTTGACTGTGCCATCGGATCCTCAATTTGCCGTCAAGACGACTATCGTTGGATCAGATTGACATCCCATTAAGGCGTATTTTGTGCCGGCTCAGAACAAAAATGGGGCTTTCGCGGGACAATTGCGGGGAGGATGTGACGTGTCACTCTTCCTCGTACCACCAGACGTTGGGCAGGAAATGCACACCGTCACCATAGATCGGCAGGGCATCCTCGGGGTATTTCAATTCCTTGACATGGGCGATGCGGCCAACAGCGTATTGCTGGATCGGAATGACATACCGCCCGGTGGTCAGCACCCGGTCGAGCGCGCGGGTGGCGGCGATGAAGTCCTCGCGGGATTGCGATTGCAACATGGCGTCGATCATCGCTTCGACCGCCGGGGATTTCATGCCCATCAGGTTACGCCCACCGGGTTGATCCGCGGCCTCGGCCCCCCAATAGAAGAGCTGCTCATTGCCGGGGCTGAGTGAGATCGAGCGGCGGAAGAAGGCGAGGTCGAAGTCATACTCGGCCTCCCGCGCATCATATTGCGCCTGGTCCGTCGATTGGATCGTGAGCTTGATGCCGAGCCGTTCTAGCGCGCGCGCATAGATATCCATCATGGCGGAGGCCTGCTGGATCAGCCCATCCTGCTTCAGGAGCACGGTAAGCTCCAGCGCCTCACCAGTCTCGTTGGTCAGAACACCGGCATCGTCGACCTGCCAACCGGCCTCGGCCAGAAGCGCGCGCGCCTTGCGCAGATTGGCGCGGTTGCGGACGCTGCCATCGCCCTGGGGCAAGGCGTAACCCGTCAGCACCTCGGCGGGCAGGGCGGCGGCGAAGGGGGTGAGCAGCTCTTTCACACGACCCTCTGCCGGGCCCGGTCGCATGCCCAGTTCGGAATTCGAGAAATAGGAGGTGATGCGTGGCTGCCGCCCGCCGGTCAGTTTGTCGTTGATAAATTCGAAATTGAACGCATGGATCAAGGCATCGCGGACGCGGATATCATCCAGCGGCGCACGGCGGGTGTTGAACACAAATCCCGTCATGCCCGAAGGTTTCTGATGCGGGATTTCGGATTTGACGATATCGCCGTTTGTCACTGCGGGGAAATTATATTGCGCTTCCCATTTTTCGGCGTTGAATTCGCGCACATAAGAGATAGCGCCGCCCTTGAACGCCTCTTTAAGCACGGTGTCGTCGCCGTAGAACTCGATGCGGATCTCATCGAAATTAGCGGTGCCACGGCGCAGCGGCAGATCCTTGCCCCAATAGTCCGGGTTCCGGCGCAGGACGACGTTCCGCCCGGGTTCGAAACTCTCGATCACGTATGGCGCAGAGCCAATGGGAACTTCCTCGATCCCGGCATTGGCGAAATCCTTGCCCTCCCACTGGGATTTCTTGAGGATCGGCCGCAAGCCGGCCACCAGCGCCAGTTCGCGGTCGGCCGCGTTGAAGGTGATGCGAATGCTGCGGGGTCCGGTGGCCTCGATGCGTTCGATCTTGGACCAGACGCCGCGATAGCGGCCATGGCCCTTGCTGCCAAGTGTCTGATAAGACCAGATGACATCCTCGACGGTGACCGGGCTTCCATCGGAAAACCGGGCCTCCGGACGGAGGGTGAATTCGACCCATTCGCGATTCGGTCCGGCCTCGACCGATTCGGCCAGAAGGCCGTAAAGCGTGAAAGGTTCGTCATAGGACCGGCCCATTAGCGTCTCGTGGGTGAGGTAGCGCAACTGCCAGGGCGGCGTGCCTTTGACGGTGAAGGGATTAAGCGAATCGTAACCGCCGACATTGCCGGTCACCACCCGGCCGCCTTTGGGCGCGTCGGGGTTGGCATAGGGCAGGGACACAAAATCCGGTGGTAGGGCCGGATCGCCATACATAGCTATGCCATGGGTGGGTTCTGCAACCGACGGCTGAGTGAAGGAAATTGCAAGAATTGCTGCTGCCAGGGCCCGCGATCGGCGGAAAAATTCTGATCTCATTTTGGCAACAATTCCTCATCCACCTTGTTTCTCTGCCGCTGAACGTAATTAGGGTTTTACGTCTTTTCAAACTTTTAGCTTGGATGCGAGCGCCAGATTGCTTATAAAGGTGTCACTGCTCGATAGGTTTCTTGCCTGTATGAAACCTGCCTCAATAACTTAACGCCCGCTTCGTGCGGGCGTTTTTTTGTGCGCGGTTGTGATCGCGCTTCCCTGCACTTCGCAGATGCAGCATGATATGCAAGCCCCATATATCAAAGGAGAGCTGAACATGTCGCTATCAGGGAAAACCGCCGTCATCACAGGATCGAATTCCGGCATTGGCCTCGGCGTCGCGATCGAGCTCGCGAAGGCGGGGGCAGATGTGGTGCTGAACTCCTTTACCGATTCGGACGAGGACCACGCTTTGGCCGCGAAAATCGGGGCGGAGCATGGGGTTTCCGCGCGCTACATCAAGGCCGACATGTCCAAAGGCGACGAATGCCGGGCGCTGATCGAAAAGGCCGGGGCCTGCGATATCCTGGTGAACAACGCAGGTATTCAGCACGTGGCGGGGATTGATGCGTTTCCGGTCGAGAAGTGGGACGCAATCATAGCGATCAATCTCAATTCATCCTTTCACACCACCGCCGCCGCCTTGCCGATGATGCGCAAGGCCGGGTGGGGCAGGGTCGTGAATATCGCCTCGGCGCATGGATTGACGGCGAGCCCCTACAAATCGGCCTATGTGGCGGCCAAGCACGGGGTTGTTGGCCTGACCAAGGTGACGGCGTTGGAGACGGCGGAGGAACCCATTACCGCCAATGCGATCTGCCCGGGCTATGTGCTGACCCCGCTGGTCGAAGCGCAAATCCCCGATACGATGAAGGAATACGGCATGGACCGCGAAACCGTGCTGCGCGAGGTGATGCTGACGCGCCAGCCCAGCCGGGAGATGGCGACAGTGGATCAGATCGGCGGCACGGCGGTGTTCCTTTGCTCGGACGCGGCGACCCAGATCACCGGCACGACGATCAGTGTCGATGGCGGGTGGACGGCGCTCTGAACGGTTTCGAATTGCTGTCGCAATCCGACCGACGGGGGGGCGCTGCCCCCGCACCCCCGACAGTATTTCTGGCAAGATGAAAAGGCGACGGAATGGCTCAGGTAAAGCGGATCAATCTGGCGCTGCAGGGTGGCGGCGCGCATGGAGCGTTCACCTGGGGTGTGCTTGATCGGCTGCTGGAAGATGAGCGGCTTGAGGTGGCGGGTATTTCTGGCACGTCGGCAGGGGCGCTCAACGGGGCAGCCTTCAAGGCAGGGTGGCTCATGGGCGGGCGCGAGGGTGCCCGCGAGAACCTCGACTGGCTTTGGGGGCGGATCGGCGCGGTGCAGGACATGCGGATGCCGGTCTGGATGGCCGGGTTCCTGCCCGCCCCCGGTGTTTTCAGCGATGCGTTACAGCATTCCTGGCCTTTTGCCGTCGCGGATACGATGTCGCGGGTGGTGTCGCCCTATGCCTATGGGCCGTTCTATTCGAACCCGCTGCGGAAGGTCGCCGAGCAGTTTGAATATGACAAGGTCTGTGCCGAGAGCGGTCCGGCCTTTTTCGTGGGCGCCACCAATGTGCATAGCGGCAAGATCCGGATTTTTTCGGGCGATGAGATCAGCACCGACAGTCTTCTGGCATCGGCCTGCCTGCCGACGTTGTTCCAGGCCGTTGAGATCAATGGCGCGCATTACTGGGATGGCGGGTATTCCGGCAACCCGGCGCTCTTTCCGCTTTTTACGAAGAACCTGCCCGACGACATCGTGATCGTGAACATCAACCCGCTGGACCGTGCGGAGGTGCCTAAGGCGCCGCATGAGATCCAGAATCGGATCAACGAGATCAGTTTCAATTCATCGCTTTTGCGGGAGTTGCGGGCGATTAATTTCGTCCAGAGGCTGATCGCCGACGGGGCGGTCACCGAGGGGGCAATGAAAAACGTGCTGGTCCACATGATCGCCGATGATGACCTGATGCGGGAATTGTCGGTAGCGACGAAACTTCTGCCCAATCCCTACCTGCTGGGTCGGTTGAAGGAGGCAGGCCGTGCGGCGGCGGACCGGTTCCTTGCGGATCACTTCGACGATCTGAACGTGGCGAGCACGACCGACCTTGAAGCGATGTTCGGTTAGCGCCTGGCCCCGGATTTCTGCGCCATCGGGCGCGGCAGATCATCGATGGCGCCAAAGCGGGCGGTGAGAGGCGTCAGGCCTGACCGCCGAGACCGTTGCCATTGCCGTTTTGCCCCGGATAGACGAGCCCTGCCGAGATGACCAGCTTGGCGGCTTCTTCGATGCTCATCTCAAGCTCGATCACGTCTTCTTTCGGCACGAAAAGCAGGAAACCCGAGGTGGGGTTGGGCGTGGTCGGCAGGAAGATACTGAGCATCTCATTGGCGGTCTCGGGGTGGTTTGCCACCTCGCCCTTGGCGGTGGTCGAGATGAAGCCGATGGCCCATATGCCCTTGCGCGGATACTGGATCAGGCAGGCTTTCTCGAAGCTGCGTTCGGATTGGGCGAAAACTGTCTCGGAGATCTGCTTGATGCCGGAATAGACCGTGCGCACCACCGGCATGCGTTCGACAAGCGATTCCGCATAAGCAATGAGCGACCGTCCGATTAACCCCTTCGCGATCCAGCCCACGAAAATCGTGAAGATCAGGAAGATGATGACGCCCACGCCGCGCAGGTTGATGCCGATGTACTTCTCGGGGTTGAAATTATAAGGCACCAGCGGCAGCACGAAGCCATCGACCCAACCCACAACCGACCACATCAGCCAGATCGTGAGACCCACCGGCGCGATCACGACAAGCCCGGTCAGGAAACTGGCGCGCAAACCTCCGAAGAGGCGTGGTTTCTTGGGCTGTGGCGGTTCTTCGTCGAAGGGCGTGTTCATCAGGTGCAGACTATTGGATCGCGACAGCGAACATGTAAGCAGAAAACTGCTGACCCACAATGGGGGTCCACCGGAGATTTCTTACGGATTTCGATGGTTTGGTCGAAATTTCAACCATGCGTTGTCAGGTGTCCACCAATTCGGCAGCGATGGCCGCGGCAAGGCGCGCATTATTGAGGACCAGCGCGATGTTGGCCTCCAGCGTTTGGCCATCGGTCAATTCGAAAAGGCGTCGCAGAAGATAAGGCGTGACGGCCTTGCCGGTGATTTTCTGCGCCTCCGCCTCTTCGGTGGCCTGCGCGATGAGGGGGGCAAGCCGGTCGGCGGGGATTTCGGAAGCGGTGGGGATGGGGTTGGCGATTAGTTGACCACCGGGCAGGCCGAGCTGCGCGCGCAAGCGGTGGGCGGCGGCGATCCCGGCGGGGTCATCCATGCGTAATGGGGCGGGCAAGGAGGAGCTGGCAGACCAGAACGCGGGCAACATGTCCTGACCCACCGCGATGACAGGTACACCGAGGGTTTCCAGCACTTCGAGGGTTTTCGGCAGGTCGAGGATGGCCTTGGCCCCGGCACAGACCACGGTCACCGGTGTCTGCGCCAATTCCTGCAGGTCCGCGGAGATGTCATAGCTTTCCTCCGCGCCGCGATGCACGCCACCGATGCCGCCGGTTGCAAAAACGTCGATCCCCGCAAGGTGGGCTGCGATCATCGTGGCCGCAACGGTCGTGGACCCGGTCTGACCCCGCGCCATGCAAACGGCCAGATCCGCACGGCTGAGCTTGGCCACATCCTGCGCCTGCGCCAATTGGGAGAGCTGCGCGTCGGTCAGCCCGACATGCAGACGCCCGTCGAGCACCGCGATTGTAGCGGGTGTCGCGCCCGCGTCGCGCACGGCAGCCTCGACCTGCCGGGCCGTCTCCAGGTTTTGGGGGAAGGGCATCCCATGGGTGATGATCGTGCTTTCGAGGGCCACAACAGGCGTATTGCGGTCGAGCGCGTGGCGGACATCGGGCGAGTAGATCAGAAATTCCATGAGCGGGATCATGAACCGATGCGGTCGGTTTCGCAATCGGCAGAGCGCAGGGCTGGCCGCCGGATCGTGCATATGACCCCGAAAACGCCCCGGCGTGTTTCGTTTGTAACAAGGCGATGACAAGGGGCCATGGAACAGATCGTCTAACCCGTTGAATTCAAGTCATTCACCCGTCGATCCAACGTCGGGTCCGGTTGCAACAATTGAAACGCAAAGCGCGTCGCACAGAAATGAAACTGCAACCTTGGCGCCTCAAATACGGCACACCGCCGGGCTGGACGGAATTGAGACGGCTGGTTCGGCGGGCATGTTCTTAAATTGGTGTGAGCACCTAGCGTACAGGAACCATATAGTATGGCACATTTTACGAATTCGAATATCACCGCATTGATGGCAACCGACCGTCCATTCCTGACCGATGGCGGGCTTGAGACAACCCTTGTTTTCCTCGAAGGGATGGATCTGCCTGCCTTTGCATCCTTTCCGCTTCTTGGTGACGAAGACGGCCGCGCGGCCCTCAAGACCTATTTCGGGAAATTCCTGCAACTGGCCAAGGACAACGAGACGGGTTTCGTTCTCGACACGCCGACATGGCGCGCAAGCCATGGCTGGGCGGCCGATACGGGCCACACCCCACAGGACATCGATCGCCTCAACATCAGGGCGGTGGATTTTGCCCGCGATATCGCGTCGGACTGGATGGCGCAGGGCGTGCCGGTGGTGATCAACGGTGTCGTCGGCCCCGCCGGTGACGGGTATGTGCCGGACAATGCCATGACGATCACCGAGGCGCGGGATTACCACGCGCGGCAGATTGCCTGCTTTGCGTCTGCCGGGGCAGATATGGTGTCGGCGGTTACCATCAACTATGTTGAAGAGGCGATCGGGATCACCCGCGCTGCGATGGCCGCGGAATTGCCGGTGGTCGTGTCTTTCACGGTCGAGACCGATGGCAAGCTGCCTACCGGGCAAAGCGTTGGCGATGCCATCGCCGAGGTGGATGCCGCAACCGACGGCGCGCCGATCTACTACATGATCAACTGTGCCCATCCGGATCATTTTGCGGATATCCTTGAGGGGGCCGCATGGACTTCCCGCCTTGGTGGGCTGCGCTGCAATGCCAGCCGAATGAGCCATGAGGAACTCGACAATTCAGACGAGCTTGACGATGGCGATCCGCAGGAATTCGGGCAGTTGCATGCCGCGATGCTGCAGGGTTTGACCGACATCAGGGTTCTTGGGGGTTGCTGCGGGACAGATCACCGCCATGTGGGTGCCGTGGGCAAATGTTGCGTCGAGGGTCAAGCCCATGCCGCTTGAGGGAGTTGAGATGCAAAACGTGTTGCTGCGTCCGGCCACGATCGAGGATGCGCCGGTTTTCCGCCGCGTCTTCGAGCTGGCCGGCGAGGGGCTTGCACAATGGGTCTGGCAACAGTCGGCGACCGAAGAGATGGATGCCGCCGCCATTGGTTTGCAACGCTGCGAAAAGAAACTGGCCGATGCGCCGCCCGGTACCGCGATCGTGGCCGAGGTCGATGGGCAGGTTGCCGGTGGTGTCATCACCTATGATATCGGTGACACCCCGGAAGAGATCGAGGACGACACACCGGGGGTTTTCGTGCCGTTGATCGAGTTGGAAAACCGCGCGCTGCGTACCCATTACGTCAATGCCCTGGCTGTCTTTCCCGCGTTTCAGGGCAGGGGGGTCGGTCGCAAGCTCCTTCGCGCGGCAGAAGCCAATGCGTTGGAAAACGGCATGAGCCTGATTGCGGAAGATGCCAACGCCAATGCCATCGGCCTCTATCAAAGCGAGGGTTATGTCGAAACCGCGCGGCTCCCGGTGGTCGAAGGGGCGGGGTGGACTTCGCCGGGTCAGAACTGGATCCTGATGATCCGTCCGCCGGCATAGGGCGGGGGCGCCGAATTAGCCCTTGCCATGGGGCGCATTCTCCAGTATGCGCCCGATCATTGAAATCCGCAGGTACGGGCGGGCCCGTGGGGGAGACATCCCCATATGTCCACCGGTTGAGGCAATTGGCCTCTCTCCCCGTGCCGAGGCGAAAACCGGAAAAGGAAAACGACATGGCTCTTCCAGAGTTCACCATGCGTCAGCTGCTTGAAGCGGGCGTTCACTTCGGCCACCAGACGCAGCGTTGGAACCCCCGCATGGGCGAGTTCATCTATGGCGCGCGCAACGGCATCCACATCATGGACCTCACGCAGACCGTTCCCATGCTGGACGCGGCGCTGAACGTCATCCGGGAAACCGTTGCCAAGAATGGCCGGGTTCTTTTTGTCGGGACCAAGCGTCAGGCGTCCGCGCCCGTGGCTGAGGCCGCCGAGAAATGCGCGCAATACTACATGAACCACCGCTGGCTGGGCGGCACGCTGACCAACTGGCAGACAGTGTCGAAATCGATCCAACGTCTGAAGCAGATCGACGAAGCCCTGGAAGGCGGCGCCGACGGCCTGACCAAGAAAGAACGTCTGGGCATCGAGCGCGACCAGGAGAAGCTGCAGGCCTCGCTTGGCGGGATCCGCGAAATGGGCGGCGTGCCGGATCTTCTCTTTGTCATCGACGTCAAGAAAGAAGCCCTGGCCGTGGCCGAAGCCAACAAGCTGGGTATCCCGGTCGTGGCTGTGGTCGACACCAACTGCTCGCCCGACGGGATCGACTACATCATCCCCGGCAACGATGACGCGGCCCGTGCGATCTCGCTCTACTGCGATCTGGCGTCGCGCGCCGCGCTGGACGGCATGTCGGCCCAACTGGGCGCGGCTGGCGTTGACCTCGGTGCGATGGAAGAGGCCCCGGTAGAGGAAGTCGCCGCTGAGGCGCCCGCCGAAGAAGCCGCTGCTGAAGCGCCTGCCGAAGAAGCCGCCGCCGAAAGCTGAGCCGCTTTACAAAACTGACATGGGGGCAGGGTAGGCCCGCCCCCAGCGATGCACACGAATTTTGAGGAGAGCCAAGATGGCGATCACTGCTGCAATGGTGAAAGAACTGCGCGATTCCACAGGCGCAGGCATGATGGACGCGAAAAAAGCGCTGACCGAAAACGACGGCGACATGGAAGCCGCCGTTGACTGGCTGCGCACCAAGGGTCTGGCGAAGGCGGCCAAGAAATCGGGTCGGACCGCGGCCGAAGGTCTGGTGGCTGTGGTGGTGGAAGGATCGAAAGGCGTTGCCATTGAGGTGAACTCAGAAACTGACTTCGTGGCCAAGAACTCCGAGTTCCAAGCTATGGTTGGCGGTATTGCCAAAGTTGCTATGACGGCGAGCGACTACGAAGATCTTTTGGCTTCTGATATGGGCGGCAAGACTGTTCAGGAAGTCGTTACCGACAAGATTGCCACCATTGGCGAAAACATGAACGTGCGCCGCATGGCCTCCATCGAAGGCGAAACCGTTGTCTCCTACGTGCACAATGCTGTTGTCGAAGGAATGGGCAAGATCGGCGTTCTGGTTGCGCTGAAAGGCGATGCCGGTTTCGGCAAGCAGGTCGCGATGCACATCGCCGCCACCAACCCGGCCGCGCTGAACGAGGCCGAGCTGGACCCGGCGGTTGTCGAGAAGGAAAAACAGGTCCAGATCGACATCGCCCGCGAATCCGGCAAGCCCGAGCAGGTCATCGAAAAGATGATCGTCGGCCGCATGAAGAAATTCATGTCCGAGGTCACGCTCCTCGGTCAGTCCTTCGTGATGAACCCCGACCTGACCGTCGAGGCCGCCGCCAAGGAAGCCGGTGCCGAGATCCTCGGTTTCGTCCGGCTTGAGGTTGGCGAAGGCATCGAAGTCGAAAAAGAAGACTTCGCCGCCGAGGTCGCAAAAGCTGTTCAGGGCTAAGCCTTCGAACCCGAAATAGTTGAGGGGCATCCAAGGTGATGCCCCTTTTTCGTGGCGTCGCCAAATTTGTCGATTGCCCGCTTTGAGCCCAGTGCGGACATCTCCATCCTGAGTCCAAAGCCGCGGGGTTGCCAGACCGCGGGATGGCGATCAACCGTCGTTGGACGCGTTTTATCTTCACCAAGCCCGAAGAACCTCAATTCGTTGTCGCGACCTCACCAAATCGCCAGCCCTTGCGGGCGGTCTGGCGATCGCGCGGCGGCCTGCGGCCTTGATTCCGCGCCGGGGGCGAAAGCCGAACGGCGGCAGTGTCCGCAAAGCGGACATGCCGCTCGACAAGTGCGGCTCACCAGATTGCTTACGTATCATTCGTTCACGATCACCGGTTTCGCCTCGTCGTGGCGTTCGATCCATTTGGACAGGGTCTGGTTCATCAGCTTGGGGTCGCGGGTCTCGATGGCCTGTTTCAGCGCATTCAGCGCGTTGGCCATTTCGATTTCGGACAGGTGCCCCTCCTGCGCCCGCAGGATGCGGCTGTGGGGCGTGGTCAGCATGTCGGAGCCGATGAGCAGCTCTTCATGCAGTTTTTCACCCGGACGCAGGCCGGTGATGAGGATTTCGATGTCGCCCTGGGGGTTGTCCGCGTCGCGCACGCTGAGGCCGGCGCCTTCGATCATCTTGCGCGCCACATCGCGGATCGGGACGGGTTTGCCCATGTCGAGCACAAATACATCGCCACCCCGCGCAAAAGTCCCGGCCAGCAGGACAAGCTGCACCGCCTCGGGGATGGTCATGAAATAGCGCGTGATGTCGTTATGCGTCAGCGTGACCGGGCCGCCCCGGGCGATCTGTTCCTGAAAGAGCGGGATGACCGATCCGCTCGACCCCAAGACATTGCCGAAGCGAACCATCGAGAACCGCGTGGTGGTCGAGCGGGTGGCGAGGTCCTGGATCAAAAGCTCGGCAAAGCGTTTCGACGCGCCCATGATCGACGAGGGCCGCACCGCCTTGTCGGTGGAGACAAGGATGAACCGTTCCACCCCGGCATCCCGGGCCGCGTCGGCCACGACCTTGGTGCCCAGCACGTTGTTCCGCATGCCTTCCAGCGCGTTGTACTCCACCAGCGGCACGTGCTTATAGGCCGCGGCGTGCAGTACCGTATCAACCTTGTACTTGGCCATCACGCCGGTCACGAGGTCCTGCTCGCAGACCGAACCCAAAACCGGCTGAACATCGACATCGCTGCCCATATGGCGCAGCTCCCGGTCGATTTCGAACAGCATCAACTCGGAATGATCCATCAGCACCAGCCGTTCAGGTTGACAGGCGATCAACTGGCGGCAGATTTCCGAGCCGATCGACCCGCCCGCACCGGTCACCAGGATCGAGCGCGCGCGATAGGTGTCGGACACGCCGGGCAGTTCCTCTTCCAACCGGTCGCGGCCCAGAAGCGCGTTCAGATCGACGGGCTTGGTGGCGGGCAGGGCGGTCGCGCGGCTGGCGATGAGGTTGGCGAAGGAGGGCAGGGCATGCACCTCGCAGCCAACATCGGCCAGCTTGCGAATGATGCGCCCTTGCACTGCCGCACCGACACTGGGCATCGCGAGGATGATCCGGTCGATGCGCTGGCTCTTGACCAGATCGCGCAGTTCCGCTGGCGGATGGACACGCAGCCCCGCAATCGTGTGGCCATGCAACAACGGGTTGTCATCGACAAAGACGACCGGTGTGACGCTGTCATCGGTGCTGAGGGCCGTGGCCAATTGCTGTCCGGTCTGGCCCGCGCCATAGATCATCAGGCGGGCGCGTTGCCCCTGGCTGGCATAGATCCAGATCATCGCCTGCCGGAGCAGCAGTCGCGCGCTGACCGTGAGGATCAGAAACACCATGCCAAAGACGACAAAGACATGCGCCGGCGTCGCAGTCTGCGCGATCAGCATGGACGCCCCGGCCCCCATCACGCCCATAACCAATGCCACCAGCGCCGATTGAAGAACGCCCTGCATCTGGTAGGCCCCAAGCCGAATTCGGTGCAGGCCCAGCAGGGCGGTCAATGTCGCCCCGGTTCCCAACAAGACAACCAGATCGGTCATGGTCGCCTCCGGCAAGGTCATCCACATCTCGGTGCCGGAAAGTAGCAACGCCGCCAGGAAATAGGAGGCGGCAATCAGGGCGATGTCCACGGTAAAGAGCAGCCACCCCTTTTGCGCCCGAGAAAGCGACAATGCAAAGTTAAACAACATGCCCGATACCCCCAAAGCGGATAGCCCGCCGTGACATGGCCCAAAGCGATATGTGCGAGATGGTGCCTGTTCGTCGTTGGGCGGCATCATAACCTGTCGCGGCTTGACCGAACAAGTCACGAATACGACAGGAGTAAGCGTTTGATTTTAATTGGTTGTTCCGCGTTCCCGGGGGCGAAGGGACATATTTTCGATGGGGGTGACAAATTCCATCACGGTTTTGTGGATGCCCCTTGTTGGCGAAGCTCTGCAACCAGGGCTGGCGGATCGGTTTCCAGGGTCACATCGGGCAGCAGCCGCCTGAGCGCGCCGGTGTTCATCGTGACCTCCTGGACCGCCGCGACCGGTGCATCACGCCAGAGGATGGCGTTGCCAGCAGCAGCGATGAGGTCCTGCATCGCGATCGGTTCATGGGCGGCCACGTTCAGGATGCGCGGCAGATCCTTGGCCGGGTATCGGGCCAGGGCGATCAGGACATTCGCAACGTCCGTCGCGCCAATATAACTCCGGCGCGGGCCGTTGCCGTCGGAGAACCGATCAAGCGTGACGGGTGACTGGCTCGCCAGACCTGCCGCAAGACTGTCTGCGCCAACAACATTTGCCAGCCGCAAACAGCAATGGTGCAGCCCCGCATCATCAAACCCGGCCACGGCTTGCTCCATGGCCAGTTTCGAATGCCCATAGGGGTTGATGGGGGCAGGGGGTGTTGCCTCCGTCGCATTTTGGGCGGGGCCATAAACCGCCGCACTCGAAAGATGAAACAGCCGCGCAGCGCCGCAGGTCAGCGCCACGTCACGGCTATCGCGGGCGAGGGTGACATTGGCCTCAAGCGCCGCCGCATCCCCGCTGGTTGACCCCCAAAGGGCAACGACCGTCCCACAGTCGGGCAGAAGGTCGGGATCATCACCTGGGGACCACCGGATGGTCCTTTCACACGGACGATCGCCGCGCGTCTGGTACCAGATCTCCATCCCCGGTGGCGGGAAAGCCGTCCAGACCCGGCGCAACATCCGTCCCAGGCGGCCACCGGACCCCAAGATCAAAACCGATGATGATGGGTCATGTGCCACGCGCTTCCCTGCCATGCTGCCCTTTCCGGATCAGGCGCGGAAGGTGATTGGCACGGGCGGCCCTGTCAAGGGACGATGCGGCGTGGATCAGATATTGGCGAAGAGGTTGATGTCGACGAGGTCGCGATCCCGCTGACGCTCCTGCGGATGTTTCATGAAGGACGGCAGTTGCAACGCGGGGCGGGCGTGTTTTTCCGATTGTGGTCTTTCCGGGGGCTGCGGTTGGACCCGGCGGGGGGTCACGTCCGGGCCAATGACGCGGATCTTGCGCGCCCGGGCGAGATTGCGGCGCCGCATCAGGTCGGCTCGGCGCATTTCCCGGCGGTTCATGTTGGAATAGTTAAGGATGATCGCGCAAACCAGCGTCACGTCGCGCCAGAACGCAGAAACATCTTCGATCGGCGCCAGGAGGAAATTCTGGACCAGGCTGGAGCAGAAGACAAATAGGGCAAGGACGAGCGCCGTGATACGCAACTGGAAGCCGCTCATGAATGCCACACTGGTCAGCAACAAGAGGGTCGAGCCGATCACATCGGCCATGATGCCTGGTGCTACCGGCAAGAACAGGGCTTTCTGATCGACGCCGACAACCAGATCCAGCGATACCGCGGCAAAGTAAGAGCCGATGACGATACGGATCAGGTTCAGGCCGGTCTGGTTCAGCCAACGATCATCTTTTGGGACCACGAGAATTTCCTGACGAATGCGAATTGCAGGGAAAACGGCGAAACTCGTGACGGCCCAAACACGGTAACGGGCCGGAAAGAGTTATGCCCGGAAATCCGGCAGGATTACGCCATTTGCGTGAAAATTCGTGGTTAATGCAGGTTAAGGGCGAGTAGAGCCCGCCCTTAACCGCTCATTCGTCGACCTCGACGGTCTCATCCTCGGACTGCTCGGCAATCCAGGCGACGCTGACAACTTCTTCGCCCTTGCCGGTATTGAAGACGCGCACACCCCCCGCACTGCGGGACCGGAAGGAGATACCGTTGACTGGGACGCGAATGGACTGCCCCTTGGAGGTGGCGAGCATGATCTGATCGTCAAGCGCCACCGGGAAGGACGCGATCAGCGGCCCGCCACGCATTGCCTTGTCCATCGCGGTCACGCCCATGCCACCACGCCCGCGGACGGGGTAATCATGGCTGGAACTCAGTTTACCAGCGCCCTGCGATGTGATCGTCAGGATCAGGTTTTCGGCCGCCTTCATCTCTTCGAACCGCTCCTGGCTGATCGCGGCATCGGCATTGCCTTCCTCGTCGGGGGCCGCCTCGTCCTCGGCCCCGGCCTGTTGCCGGCGCATCTTGAGGTAAGCGGCGCGCTCGTCCGGCGTGGCCACGAAATGGCGGATGACGGACATCGACACGACCTCGTCATCACCGCTGAGTTTCACACCGCGCACACCCACCGACGAGCGTGAGTTGAACACCCGCACCTCGGTCGTCGGGAAGCGGATGGCACGGCCGGATTTGGTGACCAGCATCACGTCTTCTTCGTCCGAGCAGATCCGCGCGTTGATGAGCTTCGTCTTGGCGTGATCATCCTCGAACTTCATCGCGATCTTGCCGTTGGATTTCACATTTGTGAAGTCGCTCAGACGGTTACGGCGCACAGTTCCAGCAGATGTAGCAAAGACAATCTGCAGGTCGGCCCATTGATCCTCTGGCACATCCACCGGCATGATTGCCGCGATGCTGACCCCCTGCGGGATCGGCAGAATGTTGACGATGGCCTTGCCCTTGGACGTGCGCCCGCCAAGCGGCAGCCGCCAGGTCTTGAGCTTGTAGACCATGCCATCGGTGGTGAAGAACAAGAGCTGTGTATGGGTGTTGGCGACGAAGAGCGTGGTCACCACGTCCTCTTCCTTGGTCTGCATGCCACTGAGGCCCTTGCCGCCGCGCTTCTGCGCGCGGAAGTCGGCCAGGGCGGTGCGTTTGATGTACCCGCCGGACGTGACCGTCACGACCATATCTTCACGCTCGATCAGGTCCTCGTCTTCCATGTCGCCGGACCAATCGACAATTTCTGTGCGACGCGGCACGGCAAACTGATCGCGAACTTCGCGCAACTCGTCCGAAATGATGCCCATGATCCGATCACGGCTGGCCAGAATGGTCAGGTATTCCTTGATCTTACCGGCCAGTTCGCGCAGCTCGTCGGTCACTTCCTTGACGCCAAGCTGGGTCAGGCGTTGCAGGCGCAGTTCAAGGATCGCACGGGCCTGCGCCTCAGAGAGGTTATATGTCCCGTCATCGTTCGCCGTATGGGTCGGATCGTCAATCAGCGCGATATATTCGAGGATGTCGCCGGCGGGCCAGCGACGGGTCATCAGCTTTTCACGCGCCTCCGCCGCATCCGCCGAAGACCGGATCGTCGCAACGATCTCATCGACATTGCTGACCGCAACCGCCAGACCACACAGGATATGGCTGCGCTCGCGGGCCTTGCGCAGCTCGAACGCGGTGCGGCGGGCCACAACTTCTTCGCGGAAGGTGATGAAGGACGTGAGGAACGCCCGCAGGGTCAGTTGCTCGGGCCGTCCGCCGTTTAGCGCCAGCATGTTGCAGCCGAAATGCGTTTGCATCGGCGTGAAACGGAAAAGCTGGTTGAGCACGACCTCAGCCGTGGCATCGCGTTTCAATTCAACGACGACCCGCACGCCATTGCGATCGGATTCGTCTTGGACATGGCTCACGCCTTCGATCTTCTTCTCTCGTACCTGCTCCGCGATCTTTTCGATCATCGCGGCCTTGTTCACCTGGTAGGGGATCTCGTCGATGACGATGGCGTAACGATCCTTGCGGATTTCCTCGACGCGGGTTTTCGAGCGGATTATGACGCTGCCGCGGCCTTCGATATAGGCCTTCCGCGCGCCGGAGCGGCCCAGCATGATGCCACCGGTCGGAAAATCCGGGCCCGGGACATAGTCGATCAACTGTTCGCTGGTCAGGTCCGGGTCCTCGATCAACGCCAGCGTCGCATCGACAACTTCACCAAGGTTATGCGGCGGGATGTTGGTGGCCATACCGACGGCGATGCCGCCAGCCCCGTTGACCAGCATGTTCGGAAAGCGCGCAGGCAGGACGGTGGGTTCCTGATCCTTGCCGTCGTAATTGTCCTGGAAATCGACCGTATCTTTTTCGATATCTGCCAGCAGCGAGGCGGCGGGCTTGTCCATCCGCACCTCGGTATAACGCATGGCGGCCGGGTTATCGCCGTCCATGGAGCCGAAGTTGCCCTGACCGTCGAGAAGCGGCAGGGACATCGAGAAATCCTGCGCCATCCGCACCAGCGCGTCATAGATCGCGCTGTCGCCGTGGGGGTGGTATTTACCCATGACATCCCCGACGGGGCGCGCCGATTTGCGGTACGGTTTATCGTGGCTGTTGCCGGTCTCGTGCATGGCATAAAGGATACGCCGGTGCACCGGCTTCAACCCGTCGCGCAGGTCCGGGATCGCCCGGCTGACGATCACCGACATGGCGTAGTCCAGGTAGGATGTCTTCATCTCGTCGGTAATCGAGATCTTCGGGCCATCATACGAAGGGGGTTCGGGCGAGTTTTCTTCTGAATCTTCAGGGGGTTGCGGCGTATCGCTCACGTTGGTGCCTGTCCTGTTCACTGTTCTATATTTTGTTGCCGAAACTATATCAGAGGCAGGATATGGGGTGCAATGGTTGTTGCACTTCGGCACTGGCAGCACTCGGCGTACGCTGCCAACATACTGTTTTCATTGAAAAGTAATTTTATTGGGGCAGACTGATGTTAATCATAATTAACGAGGAGCAGAAAGATGAGTATGTCCGAGACTGAGATGCTGTTGAAAGGCTATGGCCTGACCACGGCTGAATTCTTCTATCGCATGCCGGATTATCAGAACGTGTTAAACAGCTATGTCTGGCAGGAATACGACACGGCGCCCGACCATCCGCGCCTGTTCGAATTCATCGAATTCTGGCAACGCGAGATTGAAGGCCCCTTGCATTCCGTGGCCTTCAGCCACCGCAAACTGGTCGCCCCTGGCGAATGGCGCAACGTCACCGGTGAATTCACCCTGCACTGACGTGGGCGTCCTCCGAACCGGAAGGGGCCTTGGGCCGGATGCTTTATAGCGTCAGGTATCTTCTTTGGGCCGGGTTGACCTAGGTTGCATTAGGGTCGACTGGCCGGTCTGTCCTCCGGGTTCACCTGTTGCGTCGCTTCCGCGTTTTGATGCACATCCAGCTTGCTCAAGGGCGGATTGAAAGCACATTATCAACGTATCCCGCGCCCGACGCCCGCACAACGTGCCGGTCATGATCATCCGAAGCATAGAAACTGCACGCGCCACGCCTCTTCATCGCACCGCCTGCTGCTGCTCAAGCCCTGACCCCAGGCCTCACCCGGCGCCGACAATGCCATCGCGGTTTGTGGCCACCGCCTTTTCACCGAAATTCAGTCAGCGCACCGCGCGGTTCATGCCGCCGTCGGAAAGGATGCTCTGCCCATTGATGTATCGCGCACCCTCACTGGCAAGGAAGACGCAGGCTTGCCCGATTTCCTCGAATGTTGCGGGCCGCTGCGCGGGGATCTCCCGGCGCGCGCGCTCCGACAGGTTCACATTCTCGCAAAACCCGGGAAGCAGGTTGTTCATGCGAATGTTGTGGCGAGCGTAGCGATCTCCATAAAGCTTCGAGAAGCTGTGCAACGCGCCTCGCAACATGCTCATCGGATAGGGCGCGCGGGGCTCGATCGTGTTCATGGAGGAAATGTTCACAAAAGCGCCGCCGCCTTGTTCGATCAGGATCGGCGTGACGATGCGGGCGATCTTGACGACGTTCAGAACGTACATGTCCAGGCTTTCGTGCCATAGCTCGTCAGGAAGCTCCAGAAGTGGGCCATCGAAGTCCGCATCGAAGCCCACCGTCTTGATCGCTTCCGGTACCGTCCCGCCGTGGCCCATATTGCTGACGATCGCATCAATCCGTCCGTATTCGCGCATGGTGTCGTCGATCATGGCCTGCAGGTCATCGACATCAAGGACAGAGCCGCGGCGGCCGATGCCCCCCAACTCCGCCGCCAGTTCCACAGACCGGTTGGACGGGGACATCAATGAGACCTTGTAGCCCGCCTTTGCCATTTCAACGGCGCAGCCGCGGCCAATTCCCTGGCCGGTTCCCGTCATCAGCGCGACTTTCACTTCGGACACGATACCCTCCTTCGTCAGGTTTGGATGATGTGATTATTCATTCACTCACCTCAGCATGGGTCTCCTATAGTCCATAAAACCATCGAGTTTTTCGGATAACGGTGTTAGATTTTCTCACATGATTGAAAACCTCCGCCACCTCCGCGCCCTGCAGGCATTTGACGAAACGGCAACGCAGTCCAGCCTGACAAAGGCGGCGGATGTGTTGAAAGTCACCCACGGGGCGATCAGTCGGCAGATCAAACTTCTGGAACTGCACCTTGGCGTAAGCCTCTTTAATCGCCGCCCCAACGGCGTTGAATTGACGAAGGCCGGGGCGCGATTGCATCAATCAACCCGAGCCGCGTTTTCGGAATTGAAATCAGGCGTATCGGACGTGAAGCGATTGCATCACCGGCAATCAATTATCGTGTCACTGTCGACGTCACTGGCGCTGAAATGGCTGGTGCCGTCGTTGAGCTCGTTTCAACAGAAGCATCCGGGCATCGCATTGCTTTTGGACACGAATGATGCGTTCGCCGACTTTGAGGCGTCCGAGGTCGACGTGGCCCTGCGGTTCGGGAAACCCGGTTGGGAGGGGCTTTACCATGAGCGGCTTAGGCAAGAGGAGTTGATCGTCGTCGCCTCGCCATCGCTCATCGGGGAAAGGAACCTGCCGATGCGCGCCGAGGATATTCTTGGGCTTCCGCTCCTGCATGATGCCTTCAACGTCGGGTGGGATAGTTGGGTTGAGCAGGCCGGGCTCAGTCCGGATCGGATCAATTCGCAAAAGATCAGGTATGTGGATAGTGCTGTCCTGCTCGAGGCTGCGATAGACGGGCAAGGTGTGGCGCTGGCAAGGCATCTGCTGGCGGAGAGGGATTTGAACCTTGGTCGGCTGATCCGTCTCGATGACAGCCGGGTTCCTCTGGACCGTGGGCTGTATTTCGTTTGTCGACCCGGCGACAAGGAGCGGATCACCGTCAGAATTTTCAAGAAGTGGCTCATGTCAATCTGAGCGCCAGACCCCAAAACACTCATCAAAACGGTTATCGGCCTTATCAGTGGTCAAAAGCCACTTCGCCCGGCAAGACCGGCATTCAGCTCTTTTGCCTCTTCTTCTCCGCGATCACCTTTTCCGCAAGATCCCGGGCGATGGCGAACGCCCCTTGGATCTTGTCCTTGTCTTTCTTCCAATCGCGGCGGATGACGATCTTGTTGTCGCGCACCTTGGCCATCCCGCGCTGATCCTTGATAAATTCAACGAGGCCAGTGGGGGAGGCAAATTTGTCATTGTGGAACTGGATCGTGGCCCCCTTGGGCCCGCCGTCGAGCTTGGCTATTCCAGCCCTTTTGCACATCGCCTTGATCCGCACGATCAGCATCAACATGTTGACCTCTCGCGGCAATTTGCCAAAGCGGTCGATCAACTCCGCGGCAAATCCTTCGAGTTCAACTTTGGTCTGCAACCCGCTGAGACGGCGATATAATCCAAGCCTAACGTCCAGATCCGGCACATAGGCCTCGGGGATCAGGACCGGTACACCGAGGTTAATCTGCGGCGCCCATTGATCGTCGGCATCGCTGAGGCCTTCGAGTTCCCCGGCCTTGATCTTGGCAATCGCCTCTTCGAGCATCGACTGGTACAGCTCATAGCCCACGTCGCGCATCTGGCCCGATTGTTCTTCGCCCAGGAGGTTGCCAGCGCCCCGAATATCGAGGTCCTGCGAGGCGAGTGTGAACCCCGCCCCAAGCGTGTCGAGTGAGCCCAGCACCCGCAGGCGCTTTTCAGCGGTTGGCGTCAGGCGCATCCGGGGTTTCGTCGTCAGGTAGGCATAGGCGCGGGTCTTGGACCGCCCCACGCGACCGCGGATCTGGTAAAGCTGGCTGAGGCCAAACATGTCGGCGCGGTGGATGACCATCGTATTGGCCGTCGGGATGTCGAGACCGGATTCGACAATCGTCGTGGCCAGAAGGACGTCGTATTTGCCGTCGTAGAAGGCATTCATGCGGCTGTCCAACTCTCCCGCGGCCATTTGCCCATGGGCGATCACGTAGCTCACCTCCGGCACCTGTGTTTCGAGGAAATCCTCGATCTCGCGCAGGTCCGAGATGCGTGGCACAACGAAAAAACTCTGCCCGCCCCGGTAATGCTCGCGCAGGAGGGCCTCCCGGATGGTGACGGTGTCGAATTCGCTCACATAGGTACGGATCGACAGGCGATCGACCGGGGGGGTGCCGATGATCGACAGATCGCGCACGCCCGACAGCGAAAGTTGCAGGGTCCGTGGGATCGGCGTGGCGGTGAGGGTCAGCACATGCACATCGCTGCGCAACTGCTTGAGCCGCTCCTTGTGGCCCACGCCAAAGCGTTGTTCTTCGTCGATGACCAGCAGACCGAGGTTGTTGAACCGGATGCTCTTGGCCAGCAGCGCGTGGGTGCCGACCACGATATCGACCTGCCCACGGGCAAGTTCATCGCGGGTTTTTGCTGCCTCGCCCGCAGAGACGAAACGCGAGAGTGGCTTGACGCTGACCGGAAAGCCCCGGAAACGTTCGGAAAAGCTCTGGTAATGCTGTCGCGCCAGAAGCGTCGTAGGGGCGATCACCGCGACCTGCATCCCCGACATGGCCGCGACGAAGGCCGCACGCATCGCAACCTCGGTTTTGCCGAAGCCCACGTCGCCGCAGATCAGGCGATCCATCGGCGTGCCGGCCTCAAGGTCTTCCATCACGTCCTGAATGGCGCGGAGCTGATCGTCGGTCTCCTGATAGGGGAAGCGGGCCGAGAACTCTTCCCACGCATGATGTTCGGGCACCAGCGCGGGCGCGGACCGCAGGGTCCGTTCCGCCGCGATCCGGATCAGCCGATCCGCCATCTCGCGGATGCGTTCCTTGAGCTTGGCCTTCTTGGCCTGCCACGCACCACCGCCAAGACGATCGAGCAAGCCTTCCTCGTGGCCATATTTGCTGAGTAGCTCGATGTTTTCGACCGGCAGGAAGAGACGCGCGCTCTCGGCATATTCCAGCGCCAGGCATTCATGGGCGGCCCCCGCGGCGGTGATGACCTCGAGCCCATGATACCGCCCGATCCCGTGATCAACATGCACCACAAGGTCCCCGGGGCTCAGCGCGTTGGCCTCGGTCAGGAAATTCTCGGCCCGGCGGCGTTTCTTGGGCGCGCGGATCAGCCGATCGCCCAGGATATCCTGCTCGGCGATGACGGTCAGCCCCGGCGCCTCGAACCCATGCTCCAGCGCCCAGACCGCCAGGTGCAGCCCGCGCTTGTCGAGCCGGGTGGCATCGCTGACCATCACCGCCCCGATCAGGCCTTCATCCTCCAACAACCCCTCAAGCCGCTCGCGCGCACCCTCGGAGTAGGCGGCAAGCAGGACGGGGCCAAGGCTCAGTTTCGCCTCGATATGCGTCTTCAAGGCGCTGAAAAGGCCCACAGATTCCATCTGCCGTTCGGGCGCGAAGTTCCGCCCAATCCGCCCACCCGCGTCGATCACACCGGGGCCAAGCGCCTGCGGCAGCGGGGCCATGCCGAGCATGCGACGGTCCGAGGTCGCGGCCTCCCACGCGGCATCATCCAGGTACAAAAGCCCCGGCGGGACGGGCTTGTAGACCGTGTCGCCGCGCGTTTTCTGCGCCAGCGCATGGGTGCGGGCCTCGTATTGATCCGCGATGCTGTCCCACCGGGAAAGGCGGGCGGGCGTGATCTGATCATCGAGCGTGATTGTTGCGTCGGGCAGATAATCGAACAGGGTTTCCAGCGTCTCGTGGAAGAAGGGCAGCCAATGTTCGATCCCCTGGTGCTTGCGCCCGGCACTGACCGCCTCATAGAGCGGATCGTCCGTGCCGGCCGCGCCGAACTCAATCCGGTAATTCTGCCGGAATCGGGTGATCGCAGCCTCGTCGAGGATGACTTCGGAGACCGGTGAGAGGTCGATCTGTTCAAGTTTTTCGGTGGTCCGCTGCGTCACCGGATCAAACCGGCGGATGCCATCGAGCACATCGCCAAAGAGATCCAGCCGCACCGGGCCGCTATCACCGGGGGGATAGATGTCGATGATCCCGCCGCGGATGGCGAAATCGCCCGGCTCCATCACCGTGGGGGCCTGGCTGAAGCCCATGCGGGTCAGGAAGGTCCGCAGCGCACCCTCGTCAATCTGTTGTTCGACACGGGCCGAGAATGCGGCCTCCCGCAACACGTCGCGCGCCGGAACCCGCTGCATGGCGGCGTTGAGCGTGGTCAGCAGGACGAATTGTCCCGGCATCCCGTGCACCAGCCCCGCCAGCGTGGCCATCCGTGCCGCCGAAGTATCGGCATTGGGCGACACGCGATCATAGGGCAGGCAATCCCAACCGGGAAAGCGAATGACCGGCATGTCAGGCGCAAAAAAGCGCAACGCTTCGGCCATTGCCGCCATGCGCTTGTCATCGCGGGCGATGTGCAGGACCGGGCTGCCCCGTTGCGCCACCTCGTCGAGGATCAGCCTGGCATCGAACCCTTCCGGCGCCCCGCCGACGGTAATTTTTCCTGCTTTGCTCATGCCAAAAGCGCCTTGCTCTGCGATCCCGGGGGTTAACCGCCCAAGACCCCCACCGACATATTCTGCAGCATGCCCCACATCGCGGTCACGAAGATCGACGCGATGCCGACAAACTGGGTCAGCATCCGGTGTCGATAGAGCCGTTTGTAAAGCGCCTCGCCCCGAAGCGATTCATCTTGGATGCGACGGGCCGTCGCCACGGACATCAACGCCACGATGCTGAGCGGAAAGCCCAGCAGAAACACCGCTTGCGCGAATTCCTGCCCATAGACAAAGCCGAGCAACACCAGAACGGTCAGAATGAAACAGATGAAGCCCGCCAGCAAAAGCCCGGAGGTATCTGCGATATACAGGATCCGGTTGGTGTAGATCCGCACGAGATCCTCAAAATCGATGACGCCCTGGCCGTTTTCTTCCTTGCGCGCGCGCTGCGCCATGTCCCAGGGGACACCAAGCACCCAGTGGCTGGTCGACGACCACATGACGGCCAGAGCAATCCAGAACCAGAGGTTACTGAAGCTGCGCATGTCAATAAGTTCGAAAACGGTTTGATACCAGTCCACTGCGGCGCCTCTGAAGTCACTCTCGTGTTTCTCTTAGCGCCGGGACGCGGCAATTCCTACCCTTGAGATGCGGGAAATTCCATGCCACTCAGAAATCAGCAACATGTTGAAAGTCAGCCCCATGCGTCCGACCCAAGCCTCCTTTCCCGCAACCCGTCTGCGCCGCACCCGCCGCACGCCAGCCCTCAGGGCGCTCGTGGCCGAGAATTCCCTGTCGGCCGCCGACCTGATATGGCCCGTCTTCGTGCGCGAAGGTGAGGGCGTGGAAGAGCCCGTGCCGTCGATGCCGGGCGTCGTGCGCCGCAGCGTGGACAAGGTGGTCGAGGCCGCCCGCGAGGCCGCCGATCTGGGCATCCCGGCGATTTGCCTTTTTCCCTACACCTCCGATGAAAATCGTAGCACGGATTGCGCCGAGGCCTGGAACCCCGACAACCTGTCGAACCGAGCCACTCGGGCGGTCAAGGCGGCGGTGCCCGAGATCGCGATCATGACCGACGTGGCACTCGACCCCTATTCGGACACCGGCCATGACGGGTTTTTGGTGGGCGACGAGATCGTCAACGACGAAACCGTCGAGGCCCTGGTCAAGCAGGCGCTCAGTCAGGCCGAGGCCGGGGTGGATATCATCGGCCCCTCGGACATGATGGATGGGCGCATCGGCGCAATCCGCGCGGCGCTTGAGGCAGCCGGGCACAAGGACGTGCTTCTGCTGAGCTATGCGGCGAAATATGCCAGCGCCTTCTACGGCCCGTTCCGCGACGCGGTTGGCGCCTCGGGCGCGCTCAAGGGCGATAAGAAGACCTATCAGATGAACCCGGCCAATACCGACGAGGCCCTGCGCCTGATCGAGCGCGATCTGGGCGAAGGGGCGGATATGGTCATGGTCAAGCCCGGCATGCCGTATCTCGATATCTGCCGCCGTGCCAAGGAGACGTTCGGCGCGCCGACCTTCGCCTATCAGGTATCGGGCGAATACGCGATGATCATGGCGGCCGCACAAAACGGCTGGATCAACGGCGATCTGGCCATGATGGAAAGCCTGATGGCTTTCAAGCGGGCGGGCTGTGACGGGGTATTGACCTATTTCGCTCCGGCGGTGGCGCGGGCCTTGGCGTCGGGCGGATAGGCGGTGCACCGCCACAATCCGTAGTGACAGCGTTCCAATAGGCCACTATACTAAGGGCAGATCGGTGATCTTCAAACACCGGCATTCCAAAAGTCAGGCAAAGAGACAGGCAACATCATGAGCAATTTCACCAGACGCAGTTTCACGCTGGCCGCCCTTGCAGGCGCGACCGTGACCGCCGCATGTAACAACGGTGTCGGCAGCCAGGGCAGTTCGCGCATCGACGCGCGGGTCGATTCAACGCTGAACTACCTTTTCACCCAATATCCCAATACGCAGGAAATCGCGGCCCGCTCCGCCGGGATGCTGGTCATGCCGCTTATCACCGAAGCCGGCTTCCTAGCCGGTGGCGGCTATGGGCGCGGCGCGCTGCGGATCAACGGGTCCACGGTCGATTATTACTCGGCCGCTAAGGGCAGTTTCGGGTTGCAGATCGGCGGGCAGCAATTCTCCCACGTCCTGTTCTTCATGACCGAAGAGTCCCTGGGACAATTCCGCCGTTCGTCGGGCTGGGTCGCTGGCGCGGATGTCGAGTATGTCTTCAAGGATGAGGGCGAAAACCTGCGCGCGGATACCACCACCCTCAACGCCCCCGTCGCCGCGGTGATCTTTGGCCAGGCGGGCCTGATGGCAGGTGCCTCGCTGGAAGGTGTTAAATACACACGGATCATTCCGTGACTGCTGCGTGAACGTAATCAGAAGCACGAATGACGTCGGCAGTTGCTTGCTTTGCGGAACGAAGCAGACTTTCGGGCATCATTGCAACATAGGGCATCGCCCGATCGCAGGTGGGCGCACTCAGATCGTTCATCGCGCTTTATGGTCACGTATCCCTCCAACAATCGTTGGGATTGAAACGGTGACGAAGCGCCCGCCCATGGGGCGGTCGGGCACTGCCCGGCGGTGCTGCGCACCTTGATTCCGGGCGGGGGGACTGTCCGCAAGGGGCTCACAACAGACATCCGATGTATTCACTCGGCAATTCCAGAGCCGAATGACTGCATCACGGACTAACCGGGCATCCAAGAACGAGCCGCACGATGGCCAGACCGCGGGGTGGCGACCAACCGTTTTCAGGTATACTTTATCTTTGCCAAGTTCGGAAAACCAAAATTCGTTGAGCCACGTCTCCCAATCGCCAGCCCTTGCGGGCGGTCTGGCGATCGCGAGGCGGGCTTCGCCCTTGATTCCGCGCGGAGATCGAACTCGAACGTCAGTCACGAGCTCGAAGTCGAAAGTCAGCTTTCTGGTGTGCCGCCCGTCGTGTCCTGCTTGGCCTTGAATGCCTTGACCCGCTCCACCAGCAGTGCCTTGGCTTTCTGATTGGCGCGGCGGACGCGGATGGAGGTCAGGAAGGCTTCTTCGGCGGTCTGTGAGGTGGCGCCCAGAACCTTGACCAGGTCGGCGATGATGTCCTCGTCCCCCGAGGCCTCGATATACTTGATCGTGTTGGTCGCCAGCTCGTCGGCCATATCCTCGGTCACGCCCATGGGGTTACCGCGTGCTTTCGGTCAGACGGCGTTTCACATAGGTGGTCACGTCACCGATCATCGTGTCCATGTAGGGCTCCTCAAAGAAATGCCCGGAGCCGTCGATTTCGGTATGGGTGATGGTGATGCCCTGCTGCTCATGCAGTTTGTTGACCAGCGCCACGGTATCCGCGGGCGGGGCCACGCGGTCGTTCGAGCCGTTGATGATGAGGCCCGAGGACGGGCAGGGGGCCAGGAACGAGAAGTCATACATGTTGGCAGGAGGTGACACGCTGATGAACCCGGTGATTTCGGGGCGGCGCATCAGGAGCTGCATCCCGATCCAGGCGCCAAAGCTGAAACCCGCGACCCAGCAATGCTTGGAGTTGTTGTTCATCGATTGCAGGTAATCGAGCGCCGAGGCCGCATCCGAAAGCTCCCCCACACCCTGATCATACTCGCCCTGGCTGCGACCGACGCCACGGAAATTGAACCGCAGCACCGTGAAGCCCATATTGTAAAAGGCATAATGCAGGTTATAGACGACCTTGTTGTTCATCGTCCCGCCGAATTGGGGGTGCGGATGAAGCACGATGGCGATCGGTGCGTCTTTTTCTTTTTGCGGGTGGTAGCGACCTTCTAGGCGGCCTTCCGGGCCGGGAAAAATAACCTCGGGCATATTGGTCCCACTGTCTCCCATAAGAGGTGCCGGGATATTCTTGACGAATTCACTCGAGCACCTTAGAACAATTCTAAGTTCCGGTGTGATCCGGACACGCTGCAAGCGAGATAAGGCTTGCGCGGCGGCAGGTCAATCTATTCGCGGGGGTATGGGCCATGAAACTGAGCACAAAAGGCCGCTACGCGATGGTTGCGCTGACCGATATCGCCCTTCAGCCGGCGGATACCCTCGTGACCCTGGGGGAGATTTCGAAACGCCAGGACATTTCGCTGCCCTATCTGGAGCAGCTCTTCGTCAAGCTGCGGCGCGCGGATCTGGTGACGTCCGTGCGCGGACCCGGTGGCGGGTATCGCCTGGCCCGGTCGGCATCGGATATCCGGGTGTCGGATGTGTTGGCGGCGGTCGATGAAACCGTGGATGCGCTGCACAAGGGGGCAGGGGCCTCGGGTGCGGCGTCGGGATCCAGGGCGCAATCGGTGACCAACCGCCTCTGGGAAGGGTTGAGTGCCCATGTCTACGTCTTCCTGCATCAGACCCGGTTGAGCGATGTGGTCGGCAATGAGTTGGCTCCGTGCCCTGCGGTGCCAAACCTTTTCGCGGTGGTGGATGAGGAATGATTTGCGTCTCCGTCAGAGGGATTGCGCCGCCTTCGGCGTCGCGGTGGAGCGCCCTGCCGGGCGCTTGCCTTCGGCGAGAGTATTTCTGCCAAGATGAAAGCAGGGGAGCTTCGGCGTGAGCCGGGTCTATCTGGATTACAACGCAACGGCGCCGTTGCGGCCCGAAGCACGGGCGGCGATGGTCGCGGCGATGGACGTCGTGGGAAACCCGTCAAGTGTGCATGGTGAGGGGCGCGCGGCCATGGCCTTGGTGGAGCGGGCTCGGGGCCAGGTGGCCGAAGCTGTCGGCTGCGCCCCGCAGGAAGTGGTGTTCACCTCCGGCGCAACGGAAGCTGCACGTTTGCTTGTGGCCTTTGCGCATGTTGGCGTCGATCCAACGGCACATGACGCACTGATCGCCAATGGCCCGCCGGATGGGGGCGACATGAGTGCGGTGGACCTGCTGGCCATCGGTCTCGCGAACTCGGAAACCGGCGTGATCAGCGAGGTGCCCGAGGCCGGGGAAGGTCGCCGCTTGTTGCTGGACATCACGCAGGCGCTTGGGCGGATCCCGTTTTCCTTTGCCTGGTCGGGTGCGGATTTTGCGATCTGTTCCGCGCATAAGCTGGGCGGCCCGAAAGGCGTCGGTGCGTTGATCGTCCGCCAAGGTGTCGATATCCCCGCCCTGTCGGTCGGTGGCGGGCAGGAAATGGGGCGGCGTTCCGGGACCGAAAACGTCATCGGCATCGCCGGGTTTGGCGCCGCCGCGGAGGCCGCGATGCGCGATCTTGCTGACGGAAAGTGGCAGCAGGTGGAAAAACTTAGAAACATTCTAGAATCATCTATTGAGGAATCCGCAAGAGAGACTATTTTTGTCGGGAAATCGGAGAAACGGTTGCCCAACACCTCCTGCATCGCGACCCCCGGTTGGAAGGGGGAAACGCAGGTGATGCAGATGGATCTGGCCGGGTTTGCCATCTCCGCGGGCAGCGCCTGCTCCAGCGGCAAGGTCCGCGAGAGCCGTGTGCTGCGGGCGATGGGATATGACGAGGAGGTCGCGCGCTCTGCGATCCGGGTGAGCCTGGGGCCCGAGACGACCGAGGACGAGATTTACCGCTTTGCCGAGACCTGGCTGAAGCAGTTGGACAAACATCGCGCCCGCGCGGCGTGAGACGAAAGGAGACAAGCATGGCGGTTCTGGACGAGACCCAGGTCAAGGAAGGCGTGGATCAGGAAACGGTCGATGCGGTCCGCGAGGTTGGTGGCGCGTATAAATACGGCTGGGAAACCGATATCGAGATGGAGTACGCGCCCAAGGGGCTGACGCCGGATATCGTGCGCCTGATCTCGGAGAAAAACGAAGAGCCGGAATGGATGACCACCTGGCGGCTGGAGGCGTATGACCGGTGGCTGACCAAGGAAGAGCCCGATTGGGCGATGGTCGATTACCCGGAAATCGACTTCCAGGATCAGTATTACTACGCGCGGCCCAAGTCGATGGAAGTAAAGCCGAAATCGCTGGATGAGGTCGATCCGAAGCTGCTGGCCACCTACGAGAAACTCGGTATCCCGCTGAAAGAACAGATGATCCTTGCCGGTGTCGAAGGCGCGGAAGATGCGCCGGCCGAGGGCCGCAAGGTCGCCGTCGACGCGGTGTTTGACAGTGTCTCGGTCGGGACGACTTTCCAGGCTGAATTGAAGAAGGCGGGGGTGATCTTCTGTTCGATCTCCGAGGCGATCAAAGAACATCCCGAGCTGGTGAGGAAATACCTCGGATCGGTCGTGCCGGTCAGTGACAATTTCTATGCCACGCTGAACTCGGCGGTCTTCTCCGATGGCTCGTTCGTCTACGTCCCGCCCGGGGTGCGCTGCCCGATGGAGCTCTCCACCTATTTCCGGATCAATGCGGAAAATACCGGCCAGTTTGAGCGCACGCTCATCATTGCCGACAAGGGCTCTTATGTGAGTTACCTCGAAGGCTGCACGGCGCCGCAGCGGGACACGTCGCAGCTTCATGCCGCGGTGGTCGAGATCATCATCGAGGAAGACGCCGAGGTGAAATACTCGACCGTGCAGAACTGGTATCCCGGCGATGAAAACGGCAAGGGCGGGATCTATAACTTCGTGACCAAACGCGCCGATTGCCGGGGTGACCGTGCCAAGGTGATGTGGACGCAGGTTGAGACCGGATCGGCGGTGACGTGGAAATACCCAAGCTGCATTCTGCGCGGGAATGAAAGCCAGGGCGAGTTCTATTCGATCGCGATTGCCAACAACATGCAGCAGGCCGATACCGGGACCAAGATGATCCATCTGGGCAAAGACACACGCTCGCGGATCGTCTCCAAGGGGATCAGCGCGGGCAAGGCGCAGAACACCTATCGCGGGCTGGTCTCAATGCACCCGAAGGCGAAGAATTCGCGCAACTACACCCAGTGCGACAGCCTTCTGATCGGCGACAAATGCGGCGCCCATACGGTGCCTTACATCGAGGTCAAGAATAACTCCTCGCGGGTGGAACATGAGGCCACGACATCGAAGGTCGATGACGACCAGATGTTCTATTGCCGCCAGCGCGGCATGGACGAGGAAGAGGCCGTGGCGCTGGTCGTGAACGGATTCTGCAAGGATGTGTTGCAGGCGCTGCCGATGGAGTTTGCCATGGAGGCGCAGCAACTGGTGGCGATTTCGCTTGAGGGATCGGTGGGGTGATTGGCAATGCACCCGTTGCTGGCGACCCTCTTCCCACGAACCTTTTGGGCGCAGGTAATGTTGGGGCTCTTTCTGGCGCTGGTGTTCTTGATACCCGCCATGTTCATAGTGGCCTTTTGGCCAGAGGGGCAGGATGCTGAGTGGTGGAAAATCGTTGCCGTTTCGGGATCCGCCGTTTCAGCTGGAATTTTGCTACCAACCTACTTTTTCTTTGCCATTCGTTTAACCGAACGTGAGGCACAACAGGAAAACGATCGAGAGGATTAGAAAGCCAGAGCGATGATCATCACTACAACACCCAGCATCGAAGGCCATAAAATCACCGACTACCGCGGCATTGTCGTGGGTGAGGCGATCATGGGCGCGAATGTGGTGCGCGATGTGTTTGCCTCGATCACCGATATCGTGGGTGGACGCTCTGGCGCATACGAATCCAAGTTGCAGGATGCGCGGGATACGGCATTGGCGGAGTTGGAAGAGCGCGCACGGGCCAAAGGCGCGGATGCCGTTGTGGGCGTCGATCTGGATTACGAGGTGGTGGGACAATCCATGCTGATGGTCAGCGCCTCGGGCACCGCCGTGGTGCTGGGATAGAGACACCGGCCCTCAGAGGCGTCGATACGGGAAAACAGAGGAACCAAGAAATGTTGAAAATCAAAGATCTGCACGTCGATCTTGAAGAAGAAACCAAGACCATCCTGAAGGGGGTCGATCTTGAGGTCGAAGCGGGCAAGGTGCATGCGATCATGGGGCCCAATGGCTCGGGCAAGTCGACGCTTTCCTATGTTCTGTCAGGCCGCGATGGCTATGAGGTCACCAAGGGATCGGCCACGCTCGAGGGGGATGACCTTCTGGAGATGGAACCCGAGGAACGCGCCGCCGCGGGGCTTTTCCTGGCGTTCCAATACCCGGTCGAAATCCCGGGCGTCGGCAACATGACCTTCCTGCGGACTGCGGTGAACGCGCAACGCAAGGCGCGCGGCGAGGACGAGATGAGCGCGGCGGATTTCCTCAAGATGGTGCGGGCGCGGGCGAAAGACCTGAAGATCGACGCCGACATGCTGAAACGGCCGGTCAATGTGGGCTTCTCGGGCGGGGAGAAGAAACGCAACGAAATCCTGCAAATGGCTGTTCTGGAACCGAAAATGTGCATCCTGGACGAAACGGATTCGGGCCTTGATGTGGATGCGATGAAACTGGTGGCCGAGGGCGTCAACGCCCTGCGAAACGAAGGGCGCGGCTTCCTTGTCATCACCCACTACCAGCGTCTTCTCGATCACATCAAACCCGATGTGGTGCACATCATGGCCGAGGGCCGCATCGTGAAGTCCGGCGGCCCGGAACTGGCGCTGGAAGTCGAGAACAACGGCTATGCCGACATTCTGGCGGAGATGGCGTGATGGCGCTCGATGATCGCAGACAATCGGTAACCGATGAGCGGCTGTCGGCCATGGTCGTGCCGGATGTTGGGTGCACTGCCGAAGCACGCCAGGCCGCCCTTGGCCGGGTGCGCAGCCTAGGCTTGCCGCAGGGTCGGGACGAATATTGGAAATTCACCCGCCCCGACACGTTGGTTCAGCCCGATGCGCCGGCAGCGTCGATCTTCAAGGATGACGAAACGCCGGTCTTCGACAGCTTTGACCGGTTGAAAATCGTCTTCGTGGATGGCGTGTTCGCACCGGACCTGTCCGATGACCTGAGCCTTGAGGGGGTCGAAATCGACCGTCTTGAAGACGTCTGCTGCACCGACGATCACTGGGCCGAAGAGCTTTACGGCACCTTGGAAGCGGCAGGCCAGACACCGGTGGCGCGCCCGCTTGCGGCGCTCAATACGGCCTATGCCGGTGATGGCGTCACGATCCGCGTGACCGGCAAACCGTCGAAACCGATCAGCCTGATCTACACCCATGAGGCCGAAGATTCGGACGTCTTTCTGCACCACGTGATCCGGGTCGAAAGCGGGGCGGAGGCCACGATCCTCGAAAACGGCCCGGCGGCGGCACGGTTCAACAAATGCATGGAAATCGACATCGCCGATACCGGCATTCTGCACCATATCCGCGCGCAGGGGCGCGACCACCAGCGCCGCGCCGTCACCCACATGTTCGCGCGCCTTGGCCGTGAAAGCGTTTTCAAGAGCTTCACGCTGACCGCCAACGGGGTGCTCACGCGCAATGAATGCGTGATCGAACTGACCGGGGACGATGCCCTTGCCCATGTGGCCGGGGCCTGCGTGGGCGACGGTGATTTTCACCATGACGATACGGTTTTCGTGACCCATGACGCGGTGAATTGCGAAAGCCGCCAGGTGTTCAAGAAAGTGCTCAGGAATGGCGCGACGGGCGTGTTCCAGGGCAAGATCCTTGTCAAGGAAGGCGCGCAGAAGACCGACGGCTATCAGATCAGCCAATCTCTGCTTCTCGATGATGACAGCCAGTTCCTCGCCAAGCCCGAGCTTGAGATCTATGCCGACGATGTCGTCTGCTCGCATGGCTCGACCAGCGGGGCGATTGACGAGGATGGCATGTTCTATCTCCGCGCGCGGGGCGTTCCCAAACCGATTGCCACCGACCTTTTGACCTTGGCGTTCCTGGCCGAGGCGGTCGAGGAGATCGAGAACGAGGACCTGCGCGACGAGATCAACACCCGGCTCCAAAGCTGGTTGGAGCGCAGAAGGGGCTAATGCCTGTTGCCGCCGATATCGTGGCCACCTATCGCGGGCCGCGCCGGGTCATGCGTCGCCTTCTCGAGATGGGCGCGCGTGAAGACCGGGCGCTTGCCGTGCTGATGGCGGGCTGCGTGGTGGTGTTTATCGGCCAATGGCCGCGTCTGGCGCGCGAGGCGCACCTGACCGGGCAGGAGCTGAACCCGCTTCTGGGTGGGGCCCTGATGGCGTGGATCTTCATCGCGCCGCTCTTGTTTTACGCTGTCTCCTTCACCAGCCACCTGATCGCCCGTGCCATGGGCGGGCAGGGGACCGGTTTCGGCGCGCGCATGGCGCTCTTCTGGTCCTTTCTGGCCGCCAGTCCGCTCATCCTGTTGCATGGGCTGGTGGCGGGCTTTATTGGGCCGGGGATCGAGTTGCAGATCGTCGGCGTGATCTGGATTGTTGTATTCGGCTGGTTCTGGGCCATGAACCTGCGCGAAGCGGAATGGGGTGTGACATGAGCGCGTTTTCCATCAAGGACCTGTTTCGGACGACGTTGACCCGGCCTCGCTCGGGCGCCGAGGCGATCATTTCGCTGAATTTCTCGACGCAGGTTCTGTGGATGGCGCTGACGCTCATTTCCATCACCATGTCCGCAATGGTCTCGGGCATGTTCCACATCATGCCACTGCCGGCCGACCCGGCGGGGGAGGTTGTCCGCTCGATGCTGTTCTACAGCTCGCCCATCGGATTTGCGCTTTTGAACCTCGGCAACGCGGTCCTGTCGATTTTTGTGCTGTTCTGGTCCGGGCGCCTCTTTGGCGGCACCGGAGAGATCCGCGATGTTCTGTCGGTCATTGTCCTCTTCCAGGCCACGGTGATCGCGCTCTTGCTCATCATCGCGGTGGCCAGCATGCTCTTGCCCTTCGTGTCGGCGTTGGCATTCATACTTTTTGCCGTATGGGCAATCTGGGCCATGGTCACGATGATCGACGTGGCCCATGATTTCAACAGCATCGGCAAGGCAATCGCGGTTTTCCTGATGGCGACCTTCGTGGTGCCTTTTGGCCTGTCGATCATCCTCGGGGCGGTCATGTCCCCCTTCATCGGAGGCTCCTGAGCCATGCTGGACGTCGACAAGATCCGCGCGGATTTTCCCATCCTGTCGCGCGAGGTAAACGGCAAGCCGCTGGTCTATCTCGACAATGGCGCTTCGGCGCAAAAGCCGCAGGTGGTGATCGACGCGGTGACCAATGCCTATGCCCACGAATATGCCAATGTGCATCGCGGGCTGCACACGCTGAGCAACATCGCGACCGAGAAATATGAGGCCGTGCGCGGCATCATCGCGCGGTTCCTTGGCACGGCGGATGAGGATCAGATCGTGCTGAACTCCGGCACCACCGAAGGGATCAACATGGTCGCCTATGGTTGGGCCATGCCGCGGATGGAGGCGGGCGACGAGATCATCCTGAGCGTGATGGAGCATCACGCCAACATCGTCCCCTGGCATTTCCTGCGCGAACGGCAAGGGGTTGTGCTCAAATGGGTCGATGTGGATGCAACCGGCGCGCTTGATCCGCAGAAGATCATCGACGCGATCACGCCCCGGACCAAACTCATTGCCGTGACGCAACTGTCAAATGTGCTGGGCACGAAGGTGGACATCAAAGCGATCTGCGACGCCGCGCACGACATGGGCGTCCCCGTGCTGGTCGATGGTAGCCAGGGCGCCGTGCATATGCCGGTGAATGTCGAGGACCTTGGCTGTGATTTCTACGCTATAACCGGTCACAAGCTTTATGGTCCTTCGGGTTCCGGCGCGATTTACGTGCGCAAGGAACGGCTCGCCGAGATGCGCCCCTTCATGGGCGGGGGCGACATGATCCGCGAAGTCCATAAGGACAGCGTGTCCTACAACACGCCACCGATGAAGTTCGAGGCCGGTACGCCGGGGATCGTGCAAACCATCGGATTCGGTGCCGCACTTGAATACATGATGGATATCGGCATGGAGGCGATCGCCGCCCATGAAGACCGGCTGAGCGCCTATGCGGCGAACCGCCTGACAGGCCTCAATTGGCTCAACCTCCAAGGCACCACCGCGGACAAGGGCGCGATCTTCTCCTTCACGCTCGACGGCGCGGCCCATGCCCATGACATTTCGACGATTCTCGACAAAAAAGGCGTCGCCGTGCGGGCCGGTCATCACTGCGCCGGGCCGCTTATGGATCACCTGGGCGTGACGGCGACCTGCCGCGCGTCGTTCGGAATGTACAATACCGAATCTGAGGTTGATACCTTGGTCGAAGCACTCGAACTGGCCCACGAGCTTTTCGCCTAGGCGACGCCCGGCCGGGCCGGAATGCCTCAAATCGGCGAAGATCGTTTAAAATCGGTGGTTTGTGCCGTATTTTGCATCGTTTTCCGGCCTCGGTCTGTTGCAAAGTTGCAATCCCGGCACAGCTTTGCCGGTCAGGGTAACTAGGGATCGACAATTGCTCACAGGTGTTGTTAGAGTGCAGGTGTTGCCAACAACGGAGACAAATATGAAACTCTTCAACATCATGACAGTGATTGCACTTGGTGCCTTTCTGACTGCCTGCGCGCAGCAAGAAGAACCCGCACCGATGGTCGAGCCAGAGCCGGTTTACGACAAATACGGCAACCCGGTCTAACTGACGACCTAGTTCCGAAAGAATCACAATTAAGCCTAGGCTGGCGTTTTCGCTTGCCTGGGCTTTTTCGTGCCTACATCATGCATTTGCACCCTGCGAAGCACGTGATCCGCCATTGTTCACACCGCTGTCATTTTCCAATTGAGGCGGTCCCGGCTTTGCCCTATACCGCGCAACGACGCACCTGTAGCTCAGCTGGATAGAGCGCTGCCCTCCGAAGGCAGAGGCCAGAGGTTCGAATCCTCTCAGGTGCGCCACTTCAAGACAATCCGTGATGGCTACCGGGGCAGGGGGTCTTCGTCTTCGCTTTGATCGGCAAGCCAGTTCCGGAACTTGCGCAGCGCCGGGTCACCGGATTTCTCCGAGGGCCAAACCAGGTAGTAGGCGCCGGGCGACTCGGTTGGTCCGCCCCATACAGGCACGAGGCGTCCGGTCGCAAGGTCCTGCTCCGCCAGGTAGTCAGGCAGGAGCGCCACGCCCAAACCGTGTAGCGCCGCTTGGGTAATGGTCGAAAACTGGTCATGCACGGTCCCGGTGATCGCGGACGCCTCGACGCCTTGGGCTGCGAACCAGTGTTGCCACGCATCGGGCCGGGTTTCGATATGCAGGATCGGCAGGCGCAGAACCTCCGCAACGTTCCCGAGCGGAGAGGGCAGCAATTCAGGCGCACAGACGGCAATGACCCGCTCATCCTTCAGCCTGAGGTGATCCGTGCCGGGCCAGTCGGGCTTTCCGAAATGGATGGCGGCATCGTAAGGTTCGACCGCGAAGTTGAAGGGCTTCAGCCGCGTGGCAAGGTTGATCGTGACCTCCGGATTGAGCCGCGCGAAATCCCCCAGGCGCGGGACCAGCCAGCGCATCCCAAAGGTCGGCAGGATGGCCAGATCGACACTGCCACCTGCCGGATTGACGGTGAGTTTGAGCGAGGCCTGGGTGATCTGCTGCAATGCCTGCCGGATGGTCGCCGCATAATCCCGGGCCTCTGGCGTGAGGACCATGCCGCGGCCCTGGCGGTGGATCAGTTCAACACCGAGCTGTTCTTCGAGGGCTTGCAATTGCCGGCTCACCGCACTTTGGCTCAGTGACAATTCGGTGGCCGCCGCGGTTGCACTGCCAAGACGATCCAATGCTTCGAGCGCCCGGAGGGACGCGATGGAGGGCAGCAGGCGGCGTGGGGCAGGCATAATTGCGAAAAACTCATGAATTCTTGCGGAATAGTCGATGTTATTAGCGCCAGATGTCAGGTATTGTCCATTCAAACCACATATAAATTGCAAAAAACTCATGAAATGGAGTTCCGCATGACACTCGATACCCCGCAACTCAAGGCCAAGGACGCCCCGGACCTCGGGCAGTTTGATTGGGAAGATCCGTTCCGCCTGAACGATCAACTCGAAGAAGATGAACGCATGATCGCCGAAAGCGCCCGCGCTTATGCGCAGGAAAAGCTGCAAACCCGTGTGGTCAAGGCATTCAGCAACGAAGAAACCGATCCGGAGATCTTCCGCGAGATGGGACAGATGGGCCTTTTGGGGACCACCATCCCCGAGGAATATGGCGGGCTTGGCAGTTCCTATGTGAGCTACGGTCTGGTCGCGCGGGAGGTCGAGCGCGTCGACAGTGGATACCGGTCGATGATGTCGGTGCAATCCTCGCTGGTGATGTATCCGATCTATGCCTATGGCTCCGAAGAGCAGCGGCAGAAATACCTGCCGAAGCTGGCCAGCGGCGAGTGGATCGGCTGCTTCGGCCTGACCGAAGCAGACGCGGGCAGTGACCCCGCTGGCATGAAAACCCGCGCCGAGAAAATCGAAGGCGGCTATCGTCTGACCGGTTCCAAGATGTGGATTTCCAACAGCCCGATTGCCGATGTGTTCGTGGTCTGGGCCAAGTCCGACGCCCATGACGGCAAGATCCGCGGCTTCGTGCTCGACAAGGGCATGAAAGGCCTGAGCGCACCGAAAATTGGCGGCAAGCTGAGCCTGCGCGCGTCGATCACCGGGGAAATCGTGCTCGATGGTGTTGAGGTGGGTGAAGAGGCGCTTTTGCCCAATGTGCAGGGCCTCAAGGGGCCGTTCGGTTGCCTCAACCGGGCGCGCTACGGCATCGCCTGGGGCGTGATGGGCGCCGCTGAATTCTGCTGGCATGCGTCGCGGCAATACGGGCTCGACCGGCAGCAGTTCAAACGGCCTTTGGCACAAACGCAGCTCTTCCAACTCAAGCTCGCCAACATGCAAACCGAGATCACTTTGGGTCTGCAGGCCGCGCTGCGCGTCGGACGCCTGATGGACAATGCCAACGCCGCGCCCGAGATGATTTCGCTCATCAAACGCAACAATTGCGGCAAGGCGCTCGACATTGCGCGTCACGCCCGTGACATGCATGGCGGCAACGGCATCTCGGAAGAATTCCAGGTCATCCGACACATGATGAACCTCGAGACGGTGAATACCTATGAGGGCACCCATGACGTGCATGCCCTGATCCTGGGCCGCGCACAGACCGGATTGCAGGCATTTTTCTGAGATAAAAATGTGGGGCAGGGCGCATGAACCCCGCGTCCGCCCCGGATTTCATGTGCGTTTTTGAACAGGCATCTGGGCGGTGCTGACGTTGCAATTGCCTGGCTTTGTTTACATATTTGTCGTCCCGGCATGATCCGGATCGACGGAGTTCCCCCATATGGCATTGGCCGAAGCCAGCTTTACCCAAGGCAGCCTGATGCGGCATGTCTCGATGATGTCCTTCACGGCCAGCCTCGGCCTGATGGCGGTCTTTGTCGTCGACCTCATTGACATCATCTTCATCTCCATGCTCGGGCAGGATGCCTTGGCCGCGGCGGCGGGTTACGCCAGCACGGTGATGTTCTTTGCCAGCGCCGTGAATATCGGCCTGTCCGTTGCCGCCGGTGCGCTGGTTTCCCGGGCCATCGGCGCCGATAACGAGGTCGACGCCCGCGAATTCGCCACCAGCGTGGCGATCATTTCGGTGGCAGTGGGGATCGTCCTGCCGATTCTGGCGCTTCCGAATGTTCATGCGATCCTCGGCCTTCTGGGCGCCGAGGGGCATGTGGCGGACAAGGCCGCGCAATACCTGTGGATCATCCTGCCCACGACCATGGTGTCCGGCCTGTCGATGACGGCGGTTGCGGTGCTCAGGGCGCATGGCGATGGCTCTCGGGCAATGTACCCGGCATTGGCCGGTGGCGCGGCGAATGGCATCCTCGATCCGATCTTCATCTTTGCGCTTGGCCTCGGTCTGCCCGGCGCCGCCTGGGCCACGGTTGCGGCACGTTTCGTCACGCTCGCCATGGCGCTCTATCCCGCGGTCAAACGCTACAATGCCTTCACCTATATCCGGCCCCAATGCGTCGGGCGCGATGCCCGCGCCGCCATGCAGATCGCCGTTCCTGCGGTTCTTGCTACGGTCGCGACACCGGTCGGCACCGCCATCGTGACCCGTGAGATGGCGAAATATGGCACCGATGCTGTCGCGGGCATGGCCATCATCAGCCGGATCATCCCCGTTGTCTTTTCCGTCGTCCTGGCGCTTTCCGGCGCGATCGGTCCGATCATCGGACAGAATTACGGGGCAAGGCAGATGGACCGCGTGAAAGAAGCGTTTTTCGATGCCCTCAAGTTTGTCGGTATCTACGTTCTTTTGGCCGCAGCACTCCTGTTTGCATTCCGAGAGCCGATTGTCGGCCTTTTTGACGCCACCGGCATGACCCGGACACTGATCGTGCTCTTCTGCGGGCCGCTGGCGCTGGCGTCGTTCTTCAACGGTGCGATCTTCATCTCGAACGCATCGTTCAACAATCTCGGCCATCCGGGCTATTCGACGATCATCAACTGGGCGCGTCATACGCTCGGCACCTGGCCGCTCGCAGTCGCTGGCGGGATGATCTGGGGCGCACCTGGCGTTCTGATTGGTCAGGCGGTCGGTGGCGTGGTTTTCGCCGGCATCGCCGTCGCGCTCGGTCTGCGGGTCATTGCCAACCCGGAAGAGGATCTGATCCCGACAGGGTTCAAATATCAAGAAGACCGCATCCACACGCTCTGCAACCGCTGTGGACGTTAGGGCGGCCGTCGGGCGTCTTCGTCGTTACAGCAATTTCTGCGCATCCGTTAATCGCATAATCAGTATTATGTAAATAAAAATGGAATGCAGAAAACCAACTTGAACGGAAATATATCATTTAATCACTATAGCTTACATGATTTCGCTAATGTGAAACTTCCGTCCCCACCTGGTTACCTGTCATTTACCATCATGCGCCCTACGTTACCAAAGACGACGAAATCCCGCGAATTTCAATAACTTGGTGTGCCCATGCTCGACAGCGTTGGCCATTCCAGTCTAAATAGATTGACGAGGAATACATTCACCATGACTTCACTACTAGTTCTCAACGGTCCCAATCTTAATCTGCTGGGTCAACGGCAGCCTGACGTCTATGGCAGAACGACATTGGCGGATATCGAAAAGCTCTGCCATGCCAAGGCGGATGAGCTTGGCGTGACCGTCGAGTTCCGCCAGAGCAATGACGAAGGTGCGCTTCTCGATTTGATCCATGGCGCGCGCGGGACTCATGCGGGCATTATCCTGAACGCGGGCGCCTATACGCACACCTCCGTCGCCCTGCGCGATGCGATCAGCTCGGTTGAGCTTCCGGTGATTGAACTGCACCTGTCGAACATTCACGCCCGTGAAGAGTTTCGGCACCATTCCTACATCAGCGGCGTGGCGCTTGGCCTGATCTGCGGCTTTGGTGCTGCGGGATATCCGATGGCGATTGCCGCGATGCACGGGCATCTGGAGGCCGCTGGATGATACCGACAAACCAGATCAATTCACTCCTGAACACGCCCAGCATCGAGGCGCTCTGGGACATGCACACGCGCTGCATGGCCGACTATGGGTTTGACCGGTTGATCTATGGCTATACACGGTATCGCACGGCGACATCGCTTGGTGATCCCGAAGATTTTGTCCTGCTGACCAACCACAAGCCGGATTATACGGATGTTTTCATCGGTGACGGCCTGTTTTTTCATGCGCCGATGGTTCGCTGGGCGCTTGAGCATGACGGTGCCTGTTCCTGGTCCGTGCTGGGCATGATGATTTCGTCGGGCGCGATGACCGAGCAGGAAGCGAAGGTTCTTGAGTTCAACAAATCCAAGGGCGTGACCGCCGGATACTCCGTGAGCTTCAAGTCGATTTCACCGCGGACCAAGGGCGCGATCGCTCTTACCGCGCGTGAGGGGTTGAGCCAGGATGACGTCGACGCGATCTGGGAAGAACATGGCGAGGATATCGTGGCGCTCAACAACATGGCGCATCTGCGTATCCTGTCCCTGCCCTATACTGCGCCCGGCCGGTCCCTGACCAAACGGCAGCGCGAAGTGCTGGAATGGGTTGGCGACGGCAAGACCATTCAGGACATTGCGATGCTGCTGGAACTGACGCCCGCGACCGTCGAAAAACACCTTCGGCTGGCCCGTGAAGCCCTGAGCGTTGAGACCACGGCACAGGCGGTTCTCAAGGCCGCATTCCAGAATCAAATGTTCGTGTTTGATACATAATTCCCGCAATACGAGAACATTGTTTCCGAAATTAACCAAATTTTGGCCTCTGGTAAGGAAATCCAGACTTTCGTTGTGCGGCGTTACATCGCAATATGGTGATGTTCCGTGAGTGGTGGCTTTAAGCCCGGGAACATCAGGCCCGGAACCTCTGTGATATCAGGGCACTCGGGTCTGCCGGTCCTACCGGATGTCGGTCGCCGATCTTATTGGTCGGGTTGGTGGCCGACGCTTACCAAGACTGTCGTTTCATCCCCAATCAGAGGACAGTCCTACTACCTGCGGTGTCGCTCCTCAAGGCGACACCGCTCCCGTTTAAGGCGATCCCCCTGCCCCGGCGGCGTTACAGGTTGGGAAAGTAATCCTCGCACCTTCCTTCGCGGTAAACATCCGCGGTGCAGCAATGCAGGCCGCCCCCGAACGCATAGGCATCGCGCAACTCGACCTCGACCACTTCCATGCCGAGTTTGTCCATCTGTTCGGCCTGGTAGACCTCGGATTTCTCGACGCAGACGGTTTTGGGGTCCAGCACCAGCACGTTCATCGAAAGCCATGTGGACGAATAACAGAGCGGCGGTGGCGTGTTATGCGCAGGCTGCGCCGCGTCGACGATTTCCCAGTCATTGTCATTGAACATCTTGCGCTGATCATCCGGCAGCCGACGCTGCGGGTTGTTCAGGATGAGACCCGGACGCAGCGGCGTAAAGGTCGCGTCGATATGGATCGGGTACGGGTCGCCAGGGAAATTGACCGCATGTACACGGTGGTCCGGGAAATGCCGTCGGATCCATTCGATGCCCTTGAGGTTGGTCGTGAACCCATGCTGCACCACCAGATCGCGGCCAAAGCGCAATACGTCGGCCGCATCAAAAAGCGGTTCTTCTTCGGTCGTGACAAAGAATTTCTCCGCGGTCCATTTCAGGCGTTTCTCGACACCGATCTTTTCGTTGAGGTAATCCGGCTGGTAATCCGCGTCCGTCAGGCGTGGCTTGGGCGCGCATTCGTGACGGAAATTCGGATCCTCGTTGAAATATTGCTGCATCAGCGGGCGATAGTTCAGGTATTCGAACCAGCGGCAGCGGTAGGACATCGTCGCCTCGAGCATCTCTGGCCCGACGGTCAGCAAAACGTCCCGCGGGGGCATGCAGCCGAACTGGCTATCGGTGTGGAAATCCGGCGTGGTCGCGGGCAGGCTGTGGTCGATCGGCGTCGGGCGATCCACGCGGATGCCCCGCTTGCGAAGCATGTCGGCGAAGTTGTCGAGCAATTCGTTGGCGCGGTCGATCGTCTCCTGAGGTCGCCTGCCCCATTGGCCGCGCATATCGCTGTCCTCGGGCACCTTGGCATCGAGCGCCGGTTCTTCGGGTGGGATATGGCAATCGTCGGCGCGGCCCACGATCACATGTTTCAGCGGATCCCATTCGTTCCAGCTATTGACGACTGTTTTTTCCGGCGACCATGACATGGCCACGCCTCCTCCGACTACGGAGATGAAGGCGGGCCCCTCAATCTCCCGATTGAAAGTCCCGGCGTACAGGAACGTTTGAGACGGCCAAGAGACATGCTCTCCGACGACGCCATCGTCGATTGCCGGATCGAGATATAGCATTGGGTATAAAGTCACTTCAATGCGTTAGGCTATTTGGGGCCAAATAATCTGCTAAATGCAGATACCGGCTATGCGGACTAACCAGATATCCAAGCATGAGCCGCGCGATCGCCAGCCCTTGCGGGCGGTCTGGCGATCGC